>CAVZIL010000011.1:0-188468 GCA_963775505.1 uncultured Actinomycetes bacterium | reverse complement strand
GTATCGCTGACTTCCGCGAGGGGATCGTCCGCGAACGGAACGCGCGGACGCTCCTCCAGCGCTCGCGTCCGGGACGGCTTCGCCCAGCGCTCGGGCGCGATCTAACCGCCGCCTCCGCCAATCGGGGGAGGTGGAGGCGGTGGCGGTGGCGGTGGCGGTGGCGGTGGCGGTGGCGGTGGCGGTGGCGGTGGCGGTGGCGGTGGGGGCGGGGGCGACATGCCGACATTGGGTGGTCCGAAGCCGGGGTGGCATCGGAGGCGGCACACTCATGGGGCCATCGGGTGGTCCGAAGCTGGGTGGCATCGGAGGCGGCACACTCATGGGGCCATCGGGTGGTCCGAAGCTGGGTGGCATCGGAGGCGGCACACTCATGGGGCCATCGGGTGGTCCGAAGCTGGGTGGCATCGGAGGCGGCACACTCATGGGGCCATCGGGTGGTCCGAAGCTGGGTGGCATCGGAGGCGGCACACTCATGGGGCCATCGGGTGGTCCGAAGCTGGGTGGCATCGGAGGCGGCACACTCATGGGGCCATCGGGTGGTCCGAAGCCGGGGTGGCATCGGAGGCGGCACACTCATGGGGCCATCGGGTGGTCCGAAGCTGGGTGGCATCGGAGGCGGCACACTCATGGGGCCATCGGGTGGTCCGAAGCTGGGTGGCATCGGAGGCGGCACACTCATGGGGCCATCGGGTGGTCCCAAGCCTGGGTGGCATCGGAGGCGGCACACTCATGGGGCCATCGGGTGGTCCGAAGCTGGGTGGCATCGGAGGCGGCACACTCATGGGGCCATCGGGTGGTCCGAAGCTGGGTGGCATCGGAGGCGGCACACTCATGGGGCCATCGGGTGGTCCGAAGCTGGGTGGCATCGGAGGCGGCACACTCATGGGGCCATCGGGTGGTAGGAGGGTCGCGGGTGCCGGGAGGCCTGAGTCGGTTGTTTGCGCGGCGGGGTGACTGGCGGCTGCGGCTCGTCGATTGATCTACCAGGCCTGCCCGGACCACCGGGAGCTCAGGCTGAGCCTGCGGGACAAGCGGAGCAGGCGGCTCGCACATGCCAGCATCTGGAGGTAGGAGGGTCGCGGGTGCCGGGAGGCCTGAGTCGGTTGTTTGCGCCGGCGGAGTGACTGGCGGCTGCGGCTCGTCGATCCATGGACCAGGCTGGCCCTGCACCACCGGGAGCTCAGGCTGAGCCTGAAGGACGAGCGGAGCAGGCGGCTCGGAGGCACTGACAACAGGTTGGCTGGTCGAGGGTTCTAGGAACGGCTTGACTGCGCTAAACAGATCCTCGGCAGTGTTGGCTGTTCTGAAATGCTCCCCAGTAGTGCAACGACCTCCGCGTCCAAGGGAAGACCTGGGGGCCCCGCCCCGCTCCATGGCGTGGGGCTCCATGTCGAGTGCGTGGCACCAACCTCGTGCCTCCATGTAAAGTCCGCGGTGCCAACTGCGTGCGCTGCTTCGCCTGCCGAGTCCGTGGCACCAACTGCGCGCGCCGCTCCGCTCCATGCCGAGTCCGTGGCACTAACTGCGTGCGCCGTCTCGCTGAGCATGGCGTTGGCGATGCGGCTCCCATCGGTGACGATGCCAGCTACGGAGCCCGCACCGCCTACGATTCGCTCCCAGGTCGCAAGGCGTTCTTCAGTGAACCACTGTCGACCTGTGACTGCCTCCCAGAGCCCCTTGATCTCGCCTATCCCTGGCGCAAGATCCAAGAGCGTGGTGGCAATTTGCGCGGCACCTTCGGCTGCGGCGCTGTCGCTGATCCATGTTGGTTCGTTTCCCGGACCGACTGGGCCTGCCACTGGATTGGCATAAAAGCCGGCATCGCGAATTTCTTCGTCCGGAGAGCCTGCATCGGGTACTCCAGCGTCTGGATCCTGAGCTACGCCGGTAGCTGGTGTCGTTCCGTCGGTCCTCGTATCCTCGTGTGTGTTGGCCACGGCTTGCTCCCTTTTCAGCTCATCGTGAGAGTCGTGCGGACTGGTCACGCCTGAGACGGGACATCGTTCGCAGGCGGAGGCCGCGAGTTTGGATTCTTGCGAGACGTCGGCGAAGCCTTCTTGAGCGGGGAGGCAGAATCGAAGGAGACCGCGCCCAGGCAGGGAATTCACTGATCTGCGCAGCAAGGTGACCCTGTTGATCCTGCTGAACGAGTTGGCTGAGACTCTGCAGATCGCTTGCGAGCTCCTCGAGATGACGCCCTGAGACGACGCCCAACAGCTCTAGTTCATGCTTGCGATGATGGGCCCGACGGGGAAGCAGCGTGTGGCGATCCACGACTCCCGTGATGACCACCGAACCCTGACCGACCATTCTGTCGAGAGTTGTCCGGCGCACTCGCACATGAGTAATGGCGCTGAAGCCAAATTCCTGCTCAAGACGACCCAGCACCCGCTTCTCTGATCGCGAGGCGAGACGGGCAAATTGTGACACGAGTGACGGCAGCTCGCATGATCGAAAGGCTTGAGCAGTCGCCATGACGGCGAACGCAGCTAGAGCCCAAAAAGCGAAGCCGCCGCTCGTTGCGAGACGCGGAACACCAAGCGTGTCGTAAAAAGAGGAAGGCCATCGCACTCCGAGCGCCGCGAATAGGAGTACGAGCGAAACACTTGTCGCCAGAAGCGAAGCACGAGCGCCTCGGCTGACGAACGCCAGTGCCAGCGGCATGACCCGGGATTGAACTTTCGACATTAGATACACGGCTGCATGGAACGGAAGCTTGCGCAGTCGATCTACTGACTCCGCGTGACCAGGCGCCAGTGCGAGAATCTGTGAGTAGGCCGCCCAGGCGCCTCGCCAGTCATGCCGATACGTGAGTATTCCGGCCAACCGAAACATGGCGGCGGCGTTCCTGTTGTTAACGCCAAGCACCTTTCGAAAGCGGCGTTCCGCTGCCTGATGATCGTTCAGGCGAAGGCGAATGAGCCCGAGTGCGTAATGGGCCTCCTCTGCATACGCCGACGACGAGGCCAGAACCTTCAGGAGTGCTTCACATTCGCGGACGTAGCCTTGCTGAAGAAGCGCTTCTGCAACGCGAACTGGCTGGCGTGCTCGGTCGGCCATCGCCGCGGAACTCGCTGCTGCCTGTTGCTTGAAGTCTCTGGTGTGCTCATGAGCCCTGTTATCTCAGCCCTCGATTGGACGCGCCTCGGGACGTGCCCCGGAATCGGCTCAGGGTCAACCCGGAATCGGCCGCCGCTCGAAGTGCGTGCGAAGTGGGCGGCGAAGACCCGCGAGGCCCGTGGTTACGGCGCCGCACACCGGACCGTACGAGCTCAGCACGCCCGCCTTGTCGCGGTCGGCCAGGCAGTCTGCGCCCGCTGCGGACTTCCGATCGCGCCGGGAGCGGCCTTCGACCTCGATCATGACGTCGACCGCGCGAGCTACCTCGGCGTCAGCCACCGAACGTACAACCGCCGCGAGGGAGCGAAGAACGGCGGCGCGGTCACGAACGCTCGCCGCCGCGCTGGTGAGCTCAGGTACGTGCGGCGCTGGTCGCGGGTGTGGTCGTGGCCGATCCCGCCCGACACTTACGTCGACCCCGAGGTTGTGAGGGCCTACCTCGAGGAGGCCAGCCGCGGGGACGTCCGGTGTGGCCGCTTTCCCCTGGGTCTCGGCGCTGAGTCTGATCTTCTGAGCGAGTATCCTTGTAATGTCTGCGCGGTCGGCGCGGAGGCAACGCAGTGGCCGAGCAGAGCAACGCGGCGTTCATCTCCTACCGGCGCGAGGTTGGTGGGTATGTCAGCCTGGCGCTCTACCAGCACCTGGCCGCCGACCCGCCAAACCGGCAAGGGCACGCGAGCACGGCCTGCGCCTCCTCGAACCCAACGTCCTCGACTTCGGCGCAATAACGGGCGTGCCAGCGAAGCGCCGCCCGCCTGAACCTTCCCGGGTCGTCGACCAGCAGCCCAGGGGCACGACTAGCTCGAGCGCGTCCGGCAGGCTGACGACTCGAGCTCCGTCGCCGTGGCTCACCCTTTCGAGGGATGCCGGCGTCGCGCTGGCTGCTGCACACTTCCGCGGCGACGGGACGGGGAGGGGCTTCGTGCGGCCACGGGTCCCTCTCTTCGTCCTACCGTCCTCGGCTCCGCGTGCGCGCATTCGCCGGTCGGGCGTCGCTCCAGATGAACGGAAAGGACAGCATGACACGTACACGAAGGGCCCTGTTCGTCTTGCTCGTCGGAGGAGCGCTCATCGCGGGCGCGGTCGCCTGTGCCGAGGAGGAGCCTGCCGCGGACACTCCTGCAGCGGCCGAGGAGACGACTACCGAGAAGGCGGAGAAGGGCGACGACGACGGGAACGAGAACGAGGCCGCGAGCGACTACGCGCTGGGCATCGCTGCCTGGGCCACCCTCTACCAGGAGCTCTTCAACCTCGACAGCCAAGCACGCGCAGCAGGTCGCGAACAATCCGTTCAGCAGGTCGGCGAAGCGAAACCTCCTCTCGGACTACGAGGCGATTGGGAAGTGTTCGGCTCAGCTGGGCCAGGTTGGCGAGCCGCCAGCCGTGCTCCGCAACGTCCACCGCAAGCTCGAGCCGCGTGCGACCACTACGACGAGGAGGCCGCGGCGCTGGGCGAGGAGGGGACGCGCACGCTCAACGCGGCGCTCATCCGCCGCTCAGCCACCCATATGAACCTCGGCGCGAAGGCGATCATCAGCGCGAACAAGCAGATGCAAGCGATAATCCAGTGAGGCCCGAGCTCAGAGCCGCGCCCGGTCTGAAGCCGAATCGCGAGACCGCACAGGCAAGCGCCCGCCCTTGAGCCTTTCAGCCGCGCGTCCTAGGCTTGAGGTCTGAGAGCGGCGAGCCTGTCAGCGGCGATCTCCCTCGGAGTGTTCGCACTTATCGGCTGCGAGACGGAGTCGAGCGAACCCACAGCGGACGACGCCCAAGCCACGACCTCGGAGAAGCCTCAAGACAGCGGGGCGACGACCGAAGCCTCACCGAAGCCCCGAACCGTCAGTGTTGCGCGGGTCGTCGACGGCGACACGATCGACCTGCGGAACGGGGAACGGATCCGCCTCGTGCAGATCGACTCCCCTGAAAGCGACGGCGAGTGCTTCGGCGACCAGGCCGGACGGGTCCTGAACGACAATTCCGCCGGCTGGAACGAAGGTCGTTCAGGCCGATCCCGCTCTTGACGCCGTGGACCGGTACGGACGCCTTCTCCGTTATGTCCACAAGGGCAGGCAACGAACGCCAACCTCGTCCTCGTGCAGCAGGGAGCGGCGAGCGTCTGGTTCTTCGACGGCGATCGCGGCCGTTACGCCGATCAGCTTCTCGCCGCGGCTCGGAAGGCGAAGGCAGCCGGGCGCGGCGCCTGGGGAGCATGCCGTGCGAAGGTCGATCCCAGCGATGCGTTTGAGACGCGAGCAAAGGAGCCATCGCCTCATCCGCCAGGCACTGGACGGGGTGGCGGAAGAGGCAACTGCATGGCGGGGTACAGCCAGTGCCTTCCGATCAGGAGCGACCTCGACTGCGACGACGTGGCGGCGATGGGAAAGGCTCCGGTGCGTGTCCGGGGGAGCGACCCGTACGAGCTCGACGGCGACCACGACGGCGTCGGCTGCGAGTCGTAGAAGCACGCCCTGGAGATCAGGCAAAACGCCGAGACCCAACACGAAGCCGAAGTAGTCGGCGTTTATGTAGACGACCTGACCGGTGCCGCCGATCGACCTCAGGCGCGTGAGAACGGCATCTTGAATCCACCGGGGCCTCGCTCGGCTCTACATGACCGGGCATCGTCTAGCGGATTGGGACGGTGGCGTACTGCATGAGAGTCGCCGCGAGAGCCTAGAGCGCAGGTCAGACGGTGCCGAGTACGCGAAGGGCGCTCCGCCACAGAGCGCCCTCGCACTACCTCCATGCAGTCCAACGAGTGTAACGCGAGCGGGCGACGACCCTGGAAAACAGGACGAGAGCGCCCGGCCAGGCACCCTCGTCACCGCTACCCGACGGAAACCGAGCTTCAGCAGGGCCGAGGGTAGGCCTCGGCCCTGCAACGAAAGGATGCACCATGAAGGGCAAGCAAGTTGCGGCCGCGCTTAGAGGCGGCGCCAAGGACCTCGCCGGTCCCGCGAGCGACTCGTCTCGGATCACGTCGTCGGTCGTCACCTGTCGCCCGCGAAGCGGATCCGGCTACTCATCCCCCGCCTTGCGTGACGAGCGTGTCCACGCACCGGCTTGTTCTCGGGCTCGGCGTCTTGGAACTCGCTCGCGGAGCGCCGGCGACGTCGCCGCATCCGCAGGTATGCCTCGGCTTCGCTCATCGCACATACGCTAACAGCGCGACGGGAACGATCATGGGCCGCTGACGCCGGCCTACGTTTTCCGCGAGTTTTTTTCGCGGAGACAGTACCCGCCGGGTACTGCCGACCCGGTCGAGGGTCGGGTGCCCGGCCTCACGCTGGCTCGAATGTGAGTGCGTCCTCCTCGGCCAACTCGTACCGGTTGTCCTCAGCGTCCCCGACCGCGAAGACGACGCGCCAAGGAGGCGGCGTCGTCGCCACTCGTGCGATCTCATCCACAAAGGCATTGGCATCGAGAAGACCAACCCACGTTTCGCCGACGTGTACGACTGCGCGACTGCCCAACTGCTTCGGCTCCTGGTGCAGCCATTCTTGGATGGCGAACTGCCTGTCTTCATCAAGAATCCGTGCGTTCGCCATTCGCAACGTGACCGGAACACCGCCGGTGTTCACTGCGCTCACGTCGATCGTGTCGATTCCTTCTGCCAGTAGGATCGACGGTCATCCCTAACCAGGCGCGGAGGTCAACTTGCCGACGCCTGCGCTGCCTGAACTCGTAAACCGACCATCCGACCGTCCAAGCGAACGTTACGAGCGAAAGGATGATCGCGGCGAGGGCCATCTCGGTGTACCCGACGATCGCCCACTCGGACGCCCCGTTCCGTTACCGGTCGTCGTGCTTGTCTAAGTGTTTGAGCACTGCTTCAGCCTCTTCGGCGTCGCCGAGTTCGCGGAAGAGGACGGCGGCGCGCGTCAGCATCTCCCGGCCGAGCTCGAGCGAGCCTTGATGGAGCTGCAGGCCGCCAAGCGCTCCCGAGTGCCCTCGCCTCGAGTCGCAGGCCGCCCCCGTTCCACGAACACCGACAGCGCCTCACCGAACAGGGCGACTGCGTCGTCATGGTCGCCCAGCTCGACCCGCGCGTCGCCCAAGGTGGAGGGCAGCGATCGCGGCATTCTCCCCGGTCACCGATGCGCTCGAAGCCCTCCTTAGCTCGCTCCAACAACCTCGCCCCTTCCTCGTACTCCTCTGCAATCAGCAGGGAACTGCCGAGCGCGAAGAGCTCTCCCGAGTTGTCCCCTCCGATCCGCCGCCGAAGCGCCAGCGCCCGCTCGGCCTCGTCTTTCGCTGCCTCTGCCTCCTTGATGCATTGGAGCGCCTCGCAGGCCAGCAATCGGCCATCTAGCTCGAGGTCGAGATCACTTAGCTCGATGGCGCCCTCGCTGACCTCTCGAGCGGCCGCGAGTGACTCATCGAAGTTCCCTGCGATGCACTTGCGCCCTACTCCAGTGGGCGGTTCGAGCAGCTCCTCTCTGCGGAGTCCCAGGCTGCGCGCGAGCTCGCGCGCGACGCGAGTGATCTTGATCAGCTCTTCGGAGGCCAAGACAGACTGGAGGGCCCAGAAGACGCGCAACAGGAATGTCATGGCACGCCAGCGCTCGAACCGTGTCGGAAGTGTGTCAGCCGACTCCCCGAGCCGCCTTGCTTGCCAGGCGATGATGTCTGGCGTGGCCCCGAAGGCGGCGAGCCTGCGATAGCGGGCGGTTGCAGTTCTCCTCGCCGGCGGCGGCGTACAAGCGTGCGAGGGTGGGCGCCATGCGCCTCTCCTTCCCGAACGTAGAGCGCGCGCAGCGCGTCGGCCATGCGGCCGCTCAGCACGCGCTCTCGCTCCGGTGCGAGCTGGCGCACGAGGTGCCACACGGCCCCGGAGGAGAAAACGTAGAGGCAGAGCGAATGCTGCGGCAGCGGTGGGACGGCGATCTCGACGAAGCCCGCTTCCTGCACGAGCGGCGAACCGTCCCGCACAAGAACATCATCGATGAAGTCGATCAGCTCGTCTTGATCGTATTCCAGCGCCGCCGCAACGGCATCCGCCGGCGAAGATACGCCCTTCGAGCGCGCCGTAGGCAAGCACATCCCGCGCGAAGGCGAGTCGTTCCAGATTGTCGCCGACGACGCTCCGGAACGATCGTGCGAGAAGGAGCGCGCCGCGCCAGAACCTTCCGCCTGCGAGCGGGCGAAACGCCAGCGGCCACCTCCGTCCTGGACGAGTGTGCCGTCGTCGGTCCACGCCTGCCAGAGCTCGGCGATCCACTCGGGCTGGCCGCCGGAGAGCGCGACGAGCTCGTCCGCGACCGAAGAGGATATCGGGCCGAGCGCGGTAGCGACCGAACCTGCGCCACCGGCTCGAGCGCTCGCCACTCGGCCAATCCACGCTCCCTGAGGATCCGTGCGGCGGCGATGGCAGCGTCCTCGTCGGGAACGGGCTCGCCGAGCTCGTGAGGGCCGGCCAGGCCCTGGACCAGAAACAGCGGTAGGTCCCGGCCCACCTCCTCGGCAAAGGTCACGACGAGCTCGCGCCACCAGTCGCCCGTGCTCTTTTCGACCTCGTCGACGATGCATACCACCGGCTGCTCCCTCGCGGCGCTTCGCAGGAGCTCGACCGTCACGTCGACAACGTCGCGCCCGCCCGGAAATCGCCTCGCAAGCTCCCGCGCCGCCCGGCTCTGAGCGACGATCTGGCCGACGAGAGGGCCGATCGGTCCAGTCAGCGGCGCTGTCAGCGCCAGGACGCTTCCAGCGAACGTCAGCGCCTCGTCGAGGGCCTTGCCTGGATCCTGGCCCCAGGGCAGATACTCGCCGGAAGCCATCGAGCCTGCCAGCACGACAGGCTTGGCACGGTCTGAACGCAGCATCTTCGAGGCGCTTGAGTACCCATGTTCGTCCACTCCCCTCCGAGCCGGAGAGAAAGACGACCCTGCCGCGGCCGCTGCTCCGTACACGCTTGAACAGTGCGCGGAGCTCGGCTCCTCTGAGTCTCGAAGCGATGCAATCGGCGAGTGCACGCGAGCGAACCCTTCCAATTCGGACGTGCATGCAATGCGCCACCTGATCGTACGTCGTGCAACCGTCTGAACGGCCATCTGGTGGCCGGAGTGACAACTCCCTAAGCCTGAATCGGGCTAGGCAGCGCGCGCAGCCGATCGGCTTAATCGGCAAGTCGAGGGTAATCGCGGTTCAGCCGGCTTAAGACGAGAGGCGGGCCGAAGCCCGCCTCTCGGTTTGGATCATCCTCTCTCAGAAGCCCGGTATCCCGACGGGTAGCCCGACGAGCATCCCAACGAAGATGATGAGCGCGAGCACGACGGCGATCGTCGTTACCGAACTGAGGGTCATGCGTCCTCCGTGGTCTTGGTCGAGGCCGCCTCAAGGGTAGCCCTTGAGCCCGAAGGCCGCCCGACGTCGGGCAGGCCGCCGTCAGCCGGTAGCTGGATCGAACCTCGACCAGCACCAGGCGAGTGACTCGCTGTGAGGTAGCGCCGGAAGGTGAGCGATCGACGGTCTGGTTAGGGCCAACGCCGACGCCGTTGGTCCTCGTCGCAGATCACCAGCGCCAGTGTCGACGGATCGATCGTGAACAGGCGCTTATCGAACGCCCGGTGGTGAGTCGCGCAGAGAACGAGTCCGTTGCGTGGGTCGTCGCTGCCCTTGTCGCGGTATGCACGCAAGTGGGCCGCATCCAGCAGGCCCATCACTGATACGTCGCACACTGCGCATTGCGGCCCATAGCGACGAAACACTCGGAAGCTAAATCGATGTTGGCCGGGCCTCGATGTTGCGGAGACCTTCTTGCTCTGCGTGGTCCCACGCTCAAGCTGGAATGGGAGCTCATCTTCCTCTGCCGCAGCGGGCATCTCCGGTGGCGGCGCTTCCTCAAACGCAATCGAGAAAAGCTCCGACCCGTCGTCCCAATCCTCGACCCACCCGAGATGCACGATGCGGCGTGACGTGGAGTCGGGCTGGACCACTACGAACACGGGTAGCGCCAGGTCCTTCGCAGCCTTCGTGGCCTCGACCTCTTGTGCGTCACGCCCTGGTACGGTCGTGCGCGGGTAGTGGTAGACGATGCCGTCTGGCAGCAAGTCGTCGGCATACGACCTACCTGTGTGAAGCACTCCGACCGTCACACCGTCCGACGAGAGGGTCGACGTTCGAGCCTTGTCGGTCCAGATCCCTCGACCGCCGTAGAAGACCCGCAGGCCTGCTGCACGCGGCGTGTTGACCGCAGCCGCATTTAGAGCGTCGGAGTCGCGGAGGCGCTTGATGTCTTCCCAGGCGCTAAGTCGCGCATCAAGCTCGTTGGGCACCGCCACGTCACGACCTTACTGCGGGAGCGAATTCTGGTGTATGCGCCGGTATATGCGGTCCAGGGCGTTTCCCGGTACCTCCCGGCACGTCTGACCACGGAGGAATGCGGGTTTGCGCGTACCTGTGCAGGCGAGAAAGGCGCATACGGGATTCGAACCCGTGTTCCTGCGCTTACTAAGCGACGCTGGCGACGGCTTGCGGCAAGAGGTCGGGCTGTCGCTGGGCCTCGACGGCGAAGTCCGCTCGTACTCCGGAAAGGTAAGTCTCACCTGCGCCCGCAAGGATCGCTTCGAAGGCGGCCACGACAGTCGTGTCAAATTGGGTACCCGAGGCCTGCGCAAGACGGAAGCGGGCCACGCGGCTGGGCATCGCATCGCGGTACGGACGACCAGAAGTCATCGCGTTGTATGCGTCTGCAACGGCGATGATCCGCGAGATGAGAGGTATCTCCTCGCCCCGCAGCCTGTCCGGATACCCGTTGCCGTCCATCCGCTCGTGATGGTGACGGACGATCCAAGCGATTTCCGCATAGTCATCGACCTTCTGGAGAATGCGCTCTCCAATTGCGGAGTGCTCCTCCATTCGCCGGCGCTCCTCGAGCGTAGAGCGCCCGGGCTTTTCGAGGAGGCCCGCAGGAAGCCCCACCTTCCCGATGTCGTGAACAAGGCCACAAAGATGGGCGGTCTGCTGGCACTCCTCAGACAGTCCGAGGCGCGACGCGATGTCTCGCGCATAGACCGCCACCGCAGCTGAATGGCCGGCTGTGTACTGATCTCTCGCGTCCAGCGCAGCAACCAGGGCAACGGCGAAGGATAGGTTTGCGTTCTCCATCCGATCGTTTGCCACCCGCAGCTGATCAGTTTTCTCGCGCTGCTCGCGGTACAGGCCATGGAGCCTGTGAGCAGCGAACGCCGGCACCAAGAACAGGAAGAGGCTCCAGCCCGAGAACTCCTCGTATGCGTAGATGAGCAGCACGAGGACTGCGGTGTACAGAGGGACGGTCCCAAGGAGGATCGGCTTCATGAGGCGAAGGCCGGACAGAGAGTCGCCGCTCCTCCGGATCCGGATGACTAGAGCACCCACCATCGTGTCGAAGGCTGAGTTGACGAACGCAGCGACCGCAACCGCGCCGAAAAGACGGCCCGACGAGAGTTCGTCTACCAGGATCAATGACGCAGCGACACCGGCGAGGCCCGCGCCGAGAGATCGGGTGCACGTCCATATCAGCCAGCGTGTGTACGGCTGCTGGAACGTGACCACGAGGCCAAGCGCACCTACGGCCATTGCAGACAAAGGCCGAACATGACTGCGGCGAACACAACCGGGAGAAGAGACGCGGTCAGCTCGACGTTCGAGTTCACCCGAACCGGACGACGCTCTGCCAGTATCGAGAGCGCGCCCAGGATCAACGCGGCCCAGGCAGGCCCGAATGAAGCGCCGCTGAGAATGAGGCCCACCGCGAGTCCGCAGGTGACCTACGGACAGCCCGATTCCGAAGAGGGTGATCGGTTGAACGATCGGACCCGCGGCCCGAGTTCTGAGCAAAACTGCTCAAAGCTCTTGCTTCTCCCCCAAAAGGGGTATAGGATCCGTGCCGCCGTTATCCCCTCTCGAGAGGAGTCGAAGATGCTTCATTGGAAGGTTCGCGCGCTGGCTTTCTCGTCACGTTCGTTACCTCGCTCGCCGCCCTTGGCGGCCTCAACAGGTGGTGGTAAACCTCCCGAAGTCTTAGTTTTTCCACAGCTTGCGACATCCCTCCGATGAGGGATTTGTCAACAGGGCTGTGGAAGCTGTGGAAGACCTGGCCGCTTCACTGACGGCGCGCCGGGTCTTCCGTGCACCCGTAGCGCGGGGCTAGGTGATCAGGCCGCGGCGGAAGCCGATGGCGACCGCATGCGCTCTGCTGCGGGCCTGGAGCTTCGCCAGCAGGTGCCTCACGTGCGACTTGACCGTCTCCTCTGAGAGGAAGAGGCGCTGGCCGATCTCGCGGTTCACCAGGCCGTCCGAGATCAGTTGCAAGACCTCGATCTCGCGCATGGTCGGCTCCTGCTCGAGCTCGCGGAGCGGCGGGGTGAGCGGGATCACGTCGGCGCTCTGGTCGCGGCCGTTGCGCCTGGCGGCCACCTCGTCGAAGCGACGGGAGTGGTCCAGGTACCTGCTCAGGATGTTCTTGCGCTCGGCGGCGTCCACGCTCCGGTGATCGGCAGGCCCCCCTGTGGACAACACCCTAAAACGAGTGAGCAAGCCGGTCTAAAGGGGGTACGTCGCTAGCTCGAGGCGGCGCGGCGTCTGAGGTGGAAGGGCAGCGCGGTCGCCAGCAGCGACACCGCGAGGAGCCCGAACGCGGCCAGCTGGGGCACGAAGATCGCCGCCACGAGCAGCGGGCCGTAGAACGCCAGGCTCGGTCGCAAGCGGGCGATCCGGGCCTGGAGGTCCGACCCGGACACCCCTCGGCGAGCAGCGCGCCGCGACCGGCCGCGTAATGGCCGAGCGACGTGACGATCACGGAGATGACAAGGAGCGTCGCGCCGTAGAAGAGGACGGCGACGCGCTCGGCGCCCGCGCTCTGGATCGCCTCGGCCATCAGCTTGGTGGGGTAGGGCAGGAACGACACCGCCATCAGCAGGACGAGGTTCAGCAGCATGAGCGTCGGATCCGCGTACCTGAGCCGCCTGAAGATGGCGTGGTGGACGAGCCACACGCCGGCGATCGTCCAGAAGCTCGTGCCGTAGGCGAGGTAGGACGGCCACTGGTCGAGGATCCCCCGGAAGAGGTCGTCGAGCGACTCCTCGGGCACGGAGAGCTCGAGGACGAGGAGCGTGATCGCGATCGCGAAGACGCCGTCGCTGAACGCCTCGGTCCTCCCCGTGTCGAAGCGATCCTCCACCTCGTGGCGATTCGGGGCTTGCGGAGCCGTTCCTGCGCGCCGAGCCGTCCTTTCGGCCAGGCGTCAAGCAGGGCGGTGAACCAACCGCCGGGGGATGGATCAACCGGTCCCGCTCCCCGCATAGTCGAGGAAGGACTTGCCGGCCGGCCCCGATGCGGCGGGGGCACTGGCCGGCGAAAGCCGGGGTGGGGACTCCATGCGGTGGGTTCCCGCCCCGCCGCTCCTCCGAGAAGCGACGCGCGGCGGCCCGCGGAGGGCGGCCTGCCGGGAGATGGGTCTGAGCTAGACGGCGGCGACGGAGGCGAGCTCGCGCAGGGCGGCGAGGCGCTGGAGCGCCTGGCCCTCGAGCTGGCGCACGCGCTCGCGCGTGAGCCCGAGCTCGGCGCCGATCGCCTCGAGCGTCCAGGGGTCGCCCTCGAAGCCGAAGCGCAGCTCGAGGATGCGCCGCTCGCGCTCCGGGAGCGCGTCGAGCGCCTTGCGGACGCCCTGCTTGCGCAGCGACTCCTCGGCCTCGTCGAACGGGTCGGCGGCCTCGCGGTCGGCGAAGAGATCGCCGAGCTCGCCCTCGTCGTCCGAGCCGACGCTCTGGTTCAGCGAGACGGACGCCTGCGCGGCCGAGAGCGCCTCTTCGACGTGCTGGACGGGGAGGCCGGTGGCCTCGGCCAGCTCCTCGCGCGTGGCGTCGCGGCCGAGCTCGACCTCGAGCCGGCGCGCGGCGCGACCGAGCTTCTGCTGCCGCTCGACGACGTGGACGGGCACGCGGATGGTGCGCGCGTTGTTGGCGACGGCGCGCTGCACCGACTGGCGGATCCACCAGGTCGCGTACGTGGAGAACTTGAAGCCCCGGCGCCAGTCGAACTTCTCGACGGCGCGGTTGAGGCCGAGCGTGCCCTCCTGGATCAGGTCGAGGAAGGGGACGCCCAGGCCGCGGTAGCCCTTGGCGATCGAGACGACGAGCCGGAGGTTGGACTCGATCATGCGCCGCTTGGCGAGCAGGTCGCCCTTCTCGAGGCGCTTGGCGAGCGCCACCTCCTCGGCGGCGGTGAGCAGCTTGTGCCGGCCGACGTCGGCGAGGAAGAGCTGCAGGCTGTCGCCGGCTCCGTGCGTGACCGTCTCGGTCACGATCGGAGCGGCCTCCTCCACGGGCGCGCCGATCTCGAGCCCGATGGTCTCGAGCTCGTGCGTCACCTCGGCCATCTCCTCGTCGCCGAGGTCGAGCTCGAGCGCGAGCGCCTCCAGCTCGGCGGGCTCCACGTAGCCGCGCTCCTCGGCGTTCTCGAGGAGGTGACGGCCTGCCTGCGTGTCAAGCACTTCGTGCACGGTGTTCTGACTCACCTTGTCTTTCCAGTTCCTTTCGCCGGAAAACGGCAGGTTGGATTGCGGCTCACCCTCATGAACGTTCTCACTCTACGACGCATTCCCTTGCGATCAAACCCACGGAAGTGTCTCTTAACCCGTGGGTTAACCCAGGTTGCTGTCGAGTTTAAGACGCTGCGCGGGCGGATGTGTTGGCGGCTTCCTCGGCGGCGGCGCCGTTCTCGCCGGCATCGGCCTCCGGCTGGCCGCGGGGCGTCCTCGCCCAGTCCTCGTCGAACTCGACGCGCCACTTGCCGTCCTCCCCCTGCTCCAGCGCGAGCTTGGCGCTGAACGTCCGCCCCGAGCGGCCCCGGAAGCCGCCGACCGGCTTCGCCGTCTTCCGCGTCTCCATCAGCTCCTTGACGACGGAGACCGGGAGGATCTTGTTCGCCTTCTTCTTCCAGATCACGAAGCCGCAGCCGGGATCGTCCCTCGACCAGCACGAGTACCCCTTGCGGTTCTCGATCACGTCGCGGCCGCAGATCGGGCACGGGCCCAGGTTGGCCCGCTCGATCCTGACGCCCTTGAGCTTGTCGAGCTCGGCGACCGTGTCGGTCGTGAACTTGACGATGTCGGACATGAACGCGGGACGCGTGTCCTCGCCCTGCTCGATCAGCGCCAGCCGGTGCTCCCAGCTGCCCGTCAGCTCGGGCGACGTCAGCGGGTGCTCCCCGAGGAGCGAGATCACCTGGACGCCCTTCTCGGTCGCGTGCAGCGCCCGGCCCTCGCGCTCGATGTAGCCGACCTGGATCAGCCGCTCGATGATCGACGCGCGCGTCGCGGGCGTGCCGATCCCGGAATCCTTCATCGCCTCGCGGAGGTCGGCGTCCTCGATGTCCTTGCCGGCGGTCTCCATCGCGCCGAGGAGCGACGCCTCCGTGAACCGGCGGGGCGGCTGCGTCTCCTTGCGGAGGGACTCGACCGAGCGCGTCTCGACGTCCTCGCCCTGCTCGAGCCGCGGAAGCAGCTGGTCGCCGCCCGAGTCGTCCTCCTGGGCGGGCTTCTGCGCCTCCTCGCCGTAGACGCCCTTCCAGCCGGCCTCGACGAGCACGCGGCCCGAGGTGCGGAAGACGTGCTCGACGACGGTGGTCTCGACCCGCGTCCGCTCGTAGACGGCGTCGGGGTGGAAGATCGCGAGGAAGCGCTTGGCGACGAGGTCGTAGATGCGGCTCTCGTCCGGCCCCATCTTCGCCAGGTCGTGGTCGGAGCGGGTGGGGATGATCGCGTGGTGGTCCTCGACGCGCTTGTCGTTGACGACGCGGCCCAGCGGGAGCTTCTCCAGGCGCGTGACGTACGACGCCCCCTGCGCGTAGCGCTCGTGGCGCCCGACGTGCGCCGCGGTGGGCTTGATCTCGCCGATCATGTCCGAGGTGAGGAAGCGCGAGTTCGTTCGCGGGTACGTGATCGCCTTGTGCTCCTCGTAGAGCCTCTGGGCCGCCGCGAGCGTCCGCCGCGCCGAGAAGCCGAAGAGCGTGTTCGCGTGCCGCTGGAGCGTGGTCAGGTCGTAGAGGAGCTGCGGCGCCTCGCGCTCCTCCTTCTTCTCCAGCTTCGTGATCGTCCCGGGCTGCCCGGTGGTCTCGGCGACGACCGTCGCGGCCTCGTCCTCCTTGATGCGCTTGCCGCCGAGGTAACGCCCGCTGTAGAGGCGCTCGCCGGTCGCGGCGAAGCTGGCCTCGACGAGCCAGTAGGGCTCGGGGACGAAGGAGCGGATGTCGAGCTCGCGCCGGGCGACGAGGGCGAGCGTCGGGGTCTGGACCCGGCCGAGCGAGACGGCGCCGTCGAACGCCGCGCGCAGGCGGATCGACGCCGCGCGCGTCGAGTTCATGCCCACGAGCCAGTCCGCCTCGGAGCGCGACCGGGCCGCTTCCTCGAGCAGGCGCATCTCGTCGCCGTCGCGCAGGTGCTCGAAGGCCTCCCGGATCGCCGCTTTCGTCATCGAGTTGAGCCAGAGGCGCTTCACCGGCTTCTTCACGCCCGAGGTCTCGTAGAGGTACGCGAAGATGAGCTCGCCCTCGCGCCCCGCGTCGCACGCGTTGACGATCAGCTCGACGTCCGCGTCCTTCATCAGCTTGTGGACGGCGGTGAGCTGCTTCTTGGCCTTGTCGTCGTTGGGGATGAGCTTGAACTTCTCCGGCACGATCGGCAGGTCCGCGAAGCGCCACTTCTTCAGCTTCTCGTCGTACTGGTCGGGCTCCGCGAGGCCGACGAGGTGGCCGACCGCCCACGTGATCACGTAGTCGCCGTCGACGAGGTGCGTCTTGTCCTTGCTCTGCTTGAAGGCGCCCGGAAGCGTGGCCGCGAGGTCGCGGCCCACGGAGGGCTTCTCGGCGATGACCAGGGTCTTCGGCACGGCGGTCACCTTAGCGAAGGGCTAGAACGGCAAGAATGCGCGTGAACTTGAGACCCCTTCTTGCAGTCGACGGCGACAACCTCGCCCATCGGGCCTACCACGCGCTGCCCTCGTCGATCAAGGACGGGGCGGGAAACCAGGCCAACATGGTCCTCGGCTTCGCCAACATGCTGTCCAACGTCTGGGATGCGGAACGGCCCCGCACGGTCTTCGTCGCCTTCGACTTCATCGGCGAGCCCACGTACCGCCACGAGCTCCTCCCCGAGTACCAGTCGGGGCGCGACTTCCCGCCCGTGCTCACCTCCCAGCTCGACCGCCTGCCGGAGCTCGTGAGCGCGCTCGGCTTCCCGTGGGCCAAGACTCCCGGGTACGAGGCGGACGACTTCCTTGGCGCCGCCGTCCAGGCCGAGGAGGAGCGCGGCGGCGAGACTCTCGTCCTCACGAACGACCGCGACCTCTTCCAGCTCGCGAGCCCGTCGACGACGATCCTCCGGCCGCGCACGGGCATGAAGGACCTGCAGCGCGTCGGCCCCGCAGAGGTCGAGGAGATCTACGGCGTCTCGCCGGATCTCGTCCCCGACTTCGTGGCGCTGCGCGGCGATCCCTCGGACCGCATTCCGGGCGCCAAGGGAGTCGGCCCAGGGCGCGCCGCCGCCGTGCTCAAGAAGCACGGCTCCCTCGACGCCGCCCTGGAGAGCGGCGGCTTCCCCGACCAGGCGGACGCGCTCCGGGACTACCTGCGGATCGCGCGGCTTCAGTTCGAGGCCACGATCCCCGACCTTCCCGACGCCGAGCCCGCCTGGGAGAACGGCGCCGACCTCCTCGAGCGCTGGGGCTTGAACGCCGCGTCCAAGCGGTTCCGGGAGCGCGCCGCGTGACCGAGCCGAGGCCGATCAACGTCGCCGACTACGAGCACCTCGCCGAGGCGTGCTGCGAGCCCGGCTACTGGGGCTACGTCGTCGGCGGCGCCGGCGACGAGATCACGCTCCGCGACAACCTGGAGGCGTTCCGGCGCCGCGTCCTCCGGCCGCGGATGCTCGTCGACGTCAGCGACGTCAGCGCGCGGACATCGGTGCTCGGGACCGAGATCTCGATGCCGCTGATGGTGGCGCCGACGTCCCTGCAGCGCGTGGCGCATCCCGACGGCGAGCCTGCCCTAGCGCGGGCCGCGGCGGCCGTGGGCACCGTCTACACGCTCTCCAGCCTCGGGAGCCTCCGCCCGCGCGAGCTGGCCGACGCGGTCGGCGCCGACGCGCCCCGCTGGTTTCAGCTCTACTGGTCGCGCGACCGGGCGTTCACGAGCGAGCTCCTCGCGGAAGCGGCCGAGGCCGGCTACGCCGCGCTCGTCCTCACCGTCGACCTCCCCGAGCCCGGCCCGCGGGAGCGCGACGTGCGCAGCGGCTTCGACGTCCCGGCCGACCTGCCGATGCCGAATCTTCCGGAAACGCTCGGCGGCAACGATCACTTCCACGACACGCTGGGAGGGATGGTGGACAAGAGCCTCACCTGGCGCGACCTCGAGTGGCTTTGCGGCGCGTGCTCGCTCCCGCTCGTGGTCAAGGGGATCCTCACCGCCGAGGACGCGATCCTCGCCTGCGAGCACGGCTGCGCCGGCCTCGTCGTCTCCAATCACGGCGGGCGCCAGCTCGATGGCGTCTCCGCGACGCTGGACGCCCTGCCCGAGGTCGTCGAGGCGGTCGGCGACCGGGCCGAGGTCTACCTCGACGGGGGCGTCCGCCGCGGCACCGACGTGGCGAAGGCGCTCGCGCTCGGCGCGCGCTCCGTCTTCGTGGGCCGGCCGGCCCTCTGGGGGCTGGCGGCGGGAGGCGAGGAGGGCGCCCGCCACGTCCTCGAGCTCTTCCGGGCCGAGATCGAGCTCGCGCTCCTCCTGCTCGGCTGCCCGACGCCGGCGGACGTCGGCCCCCAGCACGTGCGCTCGCGGGCGTGATCCCGCTCGTCAGCCACCGGGCGTTCGCGGAGCTTCACCCGACCGGCGGGCACCCGGAGCGGCAGGAGCGGCTGCGCGCCTTGCACGACGCGTATCCGGACTTCGTCGAGGCGCGGCCGGCGACGCTCGCCGAGATCCAGGCCGTCCACGAGCCCGACTACGTCGAGGCCGTCCGCGTCGTCTCCGCGAGCGGGCAGCCGACGCTCCTCGACGCCGACACGATCTGCACCGAGACGACCTACGACGCCGCGTTCCTCGCCGCGGGGGCCGCCATCCAGGCGGTCGAGCTCGGCGGCTTCGCGCTGGCCCGGCCGCCCGGCCACCACGCGCTCGCCGGGCGGGCGATGGGCTTCTGCCTCTTCAACAACGTGGCGGTCGCGGCCCGCTTCGCCCAGCGCGAGCTGGGCATCGAGAGGGTGGCCATCCTCGACTGGGACGTCCACCACGGCAACGGGACGCAGGACATCTTCTGGGAGGACGAGACCGTCTTCTTCGCCTCGCTCCACCAGTGGCCCTTCTACCCCGGCTCGGGCGGGCCCGGCGAGGGGAACGCGACGACCCTCAACGTCCCTCTGACCGCCGGGTCGGGCGATGACGCGGTGCTGGAGGCGTTCTCCGAGGATCGTCCTGCCCGCGCTCCTAGGCTTCGAGCCCGAGCTCCTGCTCGTCTCCGCGGGCTTCGACGCGGCGGCCTCGGACCCGATCGGCGAGCTGGAGCTCACCGCCGAGGGCTTCGCGGCGCTGACGGCCCACGCGCTGACCGTCTGCGAGCGGGTAGCGTTCGTCCTCGAGGGCGGTTACGACGTGCAAGCACTGCCCGGGCTCGTCGGCTCCGTCCTCGACTCGACCTGAGATGGACGTCACCACCGAGACCTTCGCGCAGGACGTGCTGGAGCGGTCGGCCACCGTTCCGGTCGTCGTCGACTTCTGGGCCGACTGGTGCGGCCCGTGCAAGATGCTCACGCCGGTCCTCGAGAGCGCCGTCGAGGCCCGCGAGGGGCAAATCGTCCTCGCCAAGGTGGACACGGACGCGAACCAGGAGCTCGCCGAGCGCTACAGCGTGCGCGGGATCCCGAACGTGAAGGCGTTCCGCAACGGGCAGGTCGTGGACGAGTTCACCGGCGCGCTGCCCGCGGCCGCAGTCGAGGAGTTCCTCGACGGCCTGACCGGCCCGCCGCCGTCCGAGCGGCTACTCGAGGAGCTGACGGCGTCCGGCGAGTTCCCCGAGATCCTCGGCCCGCTCGCGGAGGGCGACTACGAGCGCGTTCTCGAGTGGCTGCTCGGCAGCCTCGAGAGCGCCGACCCGGAGAGGCGCGAGCGCATCCGCGAGATCATGGTCGCCCTCTTCGGCGAGCTCGGCCCGGAGGACCCGCTGGCGACGCAGTACCGGCGCAGGCTCGCCGCGACCCTCTACTAATTCAACCCATGGAGACGATGCGCGCCCCGCGGCAGGACGAGGCGCAGGCCGTGACGGAGCTCGTCGTGGCCTGCGACGTGCACGAGCTCGGCGCCCCCGACTTCGAGCTCGACGACCTGCTCACCGACTGGAACATGCCCGGCTTCGACCTGGCGCAGGACGCGGTCGTCGTCGAGGAGGACGGCCGTCTCGTCGCCTACGCCGGCTTCATCCGCAACGACTACGTCGACGTCTACGTCCATCCCGACCACCGCAACCGGGGCCTGGGCACGCGGCTGCTCGAGTGGGCCGAGCGGCGCGGGCACGAGCGGACGGCCCCGGGTGAGGAGCTGCGGCTCGGGCAGGTGGTCACCTCGTCCCACGAGGGCGCCCGGATGCTGCTCGAGAGTCGCGGCTACACGCCGGTGCGCACCTACTGGCGCATGACGATGCCGCTGGAGGAGCGGCCGCCGCCGCCGGTCTGGCCCGAAGGTATCGGCGTGCGCACGTTCGACCAGGAACGCGACACGCGCGCGGTCTACGCGCTGATCCAGGACGCCTTCGGCGACAACGAGCGCCACACGGCCGAGTCCTTCGAGGAGTGGCAGGCGTTCATGATCGACCGCGACGCGTTCGAGCCGGGCCTCTGGTTCATCGCCGAGTCGAAGGGCGAGATCGTCGGCTGCGTGCTCTGCCCGAACTACGAGGACGAGGGCTGGATCCGCCAGCTCGCGGTCGCGCGGGAGTGGCGCCGCCGCGGCCTCGGGACCGCCCTACTCCGCCAGGCCATGTCCGAGTTCACCCGCCGCGGCCGCAGGGAGCTCGGCCTCGTCGTCGACTCGTGGAACCGCACCGGCGCGAAGGAGCTCTACGAGCGCGCTGGGATGACCGTGGCGCACGAGCACGTCCGCTATGAGAAGGCTCTGAGGACGAGTTCCTAGGAGTGCGCCGGGTAGGAGCCGAAGACGCGGAGCTCCCGCGTCAGGCCTCCGACCTCGGCGAGCGTCTCGCTCACCACCTGGTCGAGCGGGTGCCCGGCCAGCACCGCGTCGAACCTGTAGCGCCACGGCGTTCGCGGGATCGGCCGCGAGACCAGCTGGACGAGGTCGAGGCGGTGGCGCCCGAACGGCTCGATCGCCCGGTGGAGCGCGCCCGGCTGATGGTCCGTGACGAACGAGAACGCCGTGCGCCAGCCCTCGCTCTCGCGGTCGAGGCGCGTGTACGGCGCGACCGAGACGAAGCGCGTGTAGGCCTCGGGGTGGTCGCCGACGTCGCCGGCGATCACGGTGAGGCCGTACGTCGCCGCGGCGCGTTCGCTGGCGATCGCGGCTTCGGACGGAACGGCGTCCTCGGCGACCTGGTGGGCCGCGTCGGCGGTCGTGGCCGCTGCGATCGCGGTCGCCCAGGGCATCGCGGCGAGGAGCCGCCGGCACTGGTCGAGCGCGGCTGGGTGCGAGCGGACGACCCGGATCTCCTCCAGCGGAACGAGGGCAGGGCCGACGAGGCAGTGGCGGATCGGCAGGATCGTCTCGCCGTTGATCGAGAGCGGCGAGTCGTAGAGAAGATCGTGCGTCTCGTTCACCGGCCCTGAGAGCGAGCTCTCGATGGGCAGCACGCCGAACGCGACGTCCCCCTCCGAGGTCGCCTCGACGACGGCCGTGAAGCTGGGCAGCGAGACGAGGTCCGCCCCGCCCGGGAAGAGCAGGTCACAGGCCGCGGCGCTGTGCGCGCCGTCGCGCCCGGGGTAGGCGACGCTCGCCGTCATCACTTGAAGTTAGCGCAGCTCTGCAGGCAAGCGGAAGAAGACGTCCTCGCGCGCGATCTCGACGTCCTCGCGATCCCCGTACCCCAGCTCGCCGAGCCTGCCCGACGACGCGCTCCACGAGCACCTCCGGAGAGGAAGCGCCTGCGGTCAGGCCGACCGTCTCGTGCCCCTCGAGCCACGCCGGGTCGAGGTCGCGCTCGTCGTCGATCAGATAGGCGTCCGCGCCGCGGCTCCTGGCGACCTCGACCAGGCGGTTCGCGTTCGAGCTCGTCTTCGAGCCGACGACTAACACGAGCGTCGCGTCCTCGCAGATCCGCTTGACGGCGTCCTGCCGGTTCTGCGTCGCGTAGCAGATGTCGGCCGAGGGCGGCCCGACGAGATCCGGCACGCGTTCCCGGAGCGCCTCGACGACGTCCGCCGTGTCGTCGAGGGAGAGCGTCGTCTGCGTCAGGTACGCGAGGCTCTGGCCCTCCTCGAGCTCGAGTTCCTCCACGTCCTCGGGCGTCTCGACGAGGACGATCGAGTCGGGCGCCTCACCCATCGTCCCCTCGACCTCGACGTGGCCGGCGTGCCCGACGAGGGCGATCTTGTGCCCGCGGGCGGCGTAGCGGCGCGCCTCGGCGTGCACCTTGGAGACGAGCGGACAGACCGCGTCGACGATCTGGAGGCCGCGCTCGGTGCACTTCTCGTAGACCTGCGGGGCCACGCCGTGCGCGGAGAGGACGACGAGCGCACCCTCCGGCACGTCCTCCTCCGAGTCGACGAAGACCGCGCCCCGCGCCTCGAGATCCCTGACGACGTGAACGTTGTGGACGATCTCGTGGCGAACGTAGACCGGCGGACCGTGCCGTTCGAGCAGCTTCTCGACGATGTCGATCGCCCGGACGACTCCGGCGCAGAAGCTGCGCGGGCTCGCGACGAGGACGCGCTTCACGGCGTCGCCCTCGGCGCGAGGGCCTCCGCGGCGGCGCGGAGCGAGGAGAGAGCCCGCCTCGCCGCCAGGGCGGCGCGCAAGGTCGCGCGCGGCTCCGACAGGAGCGCCCGCAGGACGACCCCCCAGTTCGTGCGTCCGTCGGGCAGAGCCGCCTGGCCGAGCCGGCCGATCGGCTCCTCGGTCGTGTCGGAAACGGCCCGGACGACGCCGGCGAGGCGACCGGTTGCCGCCAGGGTGGCGCTCTCCATGTCCACGGCGACGGCACCGGTCGCACGTGCGAGCTCGCGTCGCGCCACAGCGTCGTCGACGATGACTCCGGCGTCGCAGACGACGCCGATCACGGCGCCCGGGACGGGCAAGGGCTTGTCCTCCCAGAGCACGGTCCCGTCCGCGTCCACGACCCGTCGCGCCGTCACCAGCGTCCCGGGCGCGAGCCCGTCCACGAGCGCTCCCGTCAGCCCGAAGGCGACCAGGCGCCCCTCCGGAAGCGGCAGGCAGGCGCCCAGGCCGATCCGGGCCGCCCTCGCGCCCCCGGCGCGGGCCGCCTTCTCCTCGACCGCGAGCGGGCAGGCGAGCATCAGCGGAGACCCGGTCTCGGACCGTGCGTCAGCGCTCTCCGGGACTGCTAGCGGAGCGTCCACGCGAGGCTCCTGACGGTCTCCTTCACGCTCGAGGTCGTCGCGATCGTCGCGGCGGGCTCGAAGCCGGAATGGATCCCGCAGTGCTCGCAGCGATGGTCGTTCCCGGGCCCGTAGCGCTCCCACTCGATCCCGTTGACCAGCGCCTCGTACGTCGGGAAGATGCCGTCGGTGAGCAGGTAGCACGGGCCCTTCCAGCCGTACGGGTTCCGCGTGACCGAGCCCCACGGCGCGCACGGAAGCTTGCGATCGCCGGTGAGGAAGTCCTGGTAGACCGGGCTCGCCAGCCACTTGTACCCGTGTCGGCGCACCTCGTCGCGGATGAGGCGGAACTTGGCCTCGTGCTCCTCGCGCGTCATCGTCAGGCTCGGGTCGATCTGGGAGTACTGGTAGCCGGGCGCGACGAGCATCCCGTCGATGCCAACCTCGTTCGTGAGGTACTCCATCATCTGGATGACGTCGTCGACCTCGGTCTCCTTGAAGGTCGTCGTGTTCGTCGTCACGCGGAAGCCGTTGTCACGGGCGGTCCTGATCGCGTCGACGGCGACGTCCCAGAGGCCCGGGTAGTCGCAGATGTAGTCGTGGATCTCCTGCATCCCGTCCAGGTGGACGACGAACGTTAGGCGGGGGTTCGGCTCGAACCTGTCGAGCATGTCGACGAGCCTGAGTGCGTTCGTGCAGAGCTGGATGTTCCGCTTCATCTCGAGGAAGCCGGCGACGACGTCCTCGATGCCCTTGAAGATCAGCGGCTCGCCGCCGCAGATGGAGATGACCGGCGCCGGGCACTCGACGGCGGACTGGAGGCACTCCTCCACCGTCAGCCGCGCCTTGTTCGACTCGTACTCGCGGATCTTCCCGCAGCCGATGCAGGCGATGTTGCAGCCCAGCGTGGGCTCGAGCATGATCACGAGCGGGTAGCGGTCCTTGCCCTTCTGCGAGGCGACGTAGCGCCCGATCTGGACGGTGCTGCGAAGCGGAAACTTCATGCTCCTCCCTTCGAGAGCGCCTCGTCGACGGCACGCGCGAGGGCCGGCTCCACCGGGCCCGGATCGTAGCCGAGTGTACTGCGGGCCTTCGCCGATGAGAAGTACATGGGCAGCCTGGCGAGCTGCACCTCGTTCCGGTTGGCGATTCCGGCGGCGGCAGCCATCTCGGCGACAGCATACGGAACACGGACGCGCGGCCGTGGACGTCCGGCCAGGCGCGCGACTGCGGCGAAGAGGTCCGCGAGGCTGAGGTCGACGCCCCCGAGCAGGTAGCGCTGGCCCGGCTCACCGTGCTCGAGCGCCAGGGCATGGCCCCGCGCGACGTCGCGGACGTCCACGACGTTCAGGCCCGTCGTGGCGACGTAGCCTCGCAAGCGCCCCCGCGCGACGCCGCCGATCATCCGCCCCGTCGGCGTCGGCTTGCGGTCGCCCTCGCCCACCGGCGTGGTCGGGTTGACGACGATCGCCCCACCCTCGAGGGCGAGCCGTTCCGCCGCGAGCTTCGTTCGCTTGTACGGAACCTCCAGCTCCCACGCGGGCGGCTCGTCCTCCTCGGTGGCTGGTCTCCCCGCGACCGGTCCGCACGTCCCGGCCGTCGAGCAGTGCACCACTCGCTTCACGCCGGCCTCGCCGGCGGCCGCGAGCACCGTGCGCGTCCCCCCGATGTTCGCGAGCTCGAGCTCAATGGCCGGCGCGTCGAAGCTGTAGAGCGCCGCGACGTGGACGATCGCGTCGCACCCCTCGAACGCGGCCCTCAGGCCCGGGCGGTCGAGCAGGTCGACGCGCTCGTCGCGGACGTCGGCGCCGCGCTCGCGGAGCTCGCGGGCGACGTGGCTCCCGACGAACCCGGTCGCGCCGGTCACGAAGATCTTCATCCGGTGAGAGCGCGCCGGACGCGGCCGAGCGCGAGGACCGGCCAGACCTCCCGGTAGAGGTGGTAGTTGATGAGGAAGTCGCGCGGGAAGCCCGTGCCCGTGAAGTACGGCTCGTCCCAGCCGCCGTTTCGCTTCTGGGTGCGGGTGAGCCACGCGACCGCGCGGGAGGCGCACTCGGAACCGGCTTCTCCGGCCGCGGCGAGCGCGATCAGCGCCCACGCGGTCTGGGAAGGCGTCGATTCCCCGCGGCCGCGCCAGGCGAGCCCCGCCTCGCCGCGGTCGTACGAGCGGCAGTCCTCGCCGAAGCCGCCGTCCTCGTTCTGGTGGGCCTCGAGCCAGGCGACCGCTCGGCGAAACGCGGGGTGGTCGTGGGGGAAGCCGGCGGCCTCGAGCGCGGGCAACACCGCCGCCGTGCCGTAGACGTGGTTGACTCCCCAGCGGCCGAACCAGGAGCCGTCCTCCTCCTGCTCGGCGAGCAGGTACTCGACTCCGCGGCGTACGACCTCCTCGTATCCCCCCTCGCGTGCGAGGAGCTCGACGACGTGCGCGGTGACGTCGGCGGACGGCGGGTCGGTCACGGCTCCGAAGTCGCAGAAGGGGATCTTGTAGAGCCACTCGGCGTCGTTGTCGGCGTCGAACGCTCCCCAGCCGCCGTTCGCGCTTTGCATCCCGGCCATCCACCGGCTCGCCCGCTCGACGGTGGAGCGCCCCACGCCGAGCTCGTCGAGTGCAAGCGCGACGACGGCTGCGTCGTCGATGTCCGGGTAGAGGTCGTTGTCGTACTCGAACGCCCAACCCGCCGGCTCGAGCCCGGGACGCCGGATCGCCCAGTCGCCCCGCTGGCGGATCTCCTCGGCCAGCACCCAGTCCACCGCCCGCAGGAGCGCGGGCTCGTCTGCAGGAACGTCGGCCGCTCGGAGCGCGAGCAGGGCGAGGCCCGTGTCCCAGACCGGCGACTGGCACGCCTCCGGGCGGAGGCGGTCGCCGTCATCGACCAGAAACCGCTTCCACCCATCGAGCCCGCGGCGCAGGTACGGGGACTCGGGCCCGTGGCCGCGGCAGGCGAGCGCGATCAGCGACCACACCCAGGGCGGCTGGATGCCGCCCCACGAGCCGTCGAGCTCCTGTCGGTCGACGATCCAGCGCTCCGCGGAGGAAAGCGCCCGTTCCCGCCCCGGTTGCGTCAAGCGGCTCGAATACCAGGCGAGTGCCCGGTCGCTCGCGAGGCCCAGCGTCGTCTTGCGCGGGACCGGCCCCAGGTTGAGCTCGTGACAGGCGCGGTCGGCAGGCAGGTTGCGCACCGGGCGGTAGTGGAGGACGACCGTGAGCGGCACGACGGTCTGCCGCGCCCAGCAGGAGAAGTCGTAGACCGAGAACGGGAACGACGGCTTCAGCAGGACGAGCTCGGGCGGGAGCTGTGGGATCTCGTCCCAGGGCCAGAGCCCGAAGAGCGCGAGCCAGATGCGCGTGAACACTCGCGCGCCGCCGATGCCGCCACGCTCCTCGCAGAAGCGGCGCGCCGGCGCGAGCCGCTCGTCGTCTGCCGAGAGCCCGGCGAGGCGCAGCGCCACGTAGGACTCGAGGGTCGCGGCGAGGTCCGGCTCTCCTCCCCAGTAGATCGCCCAGAGCCCGTCTGGGCGCTGCCGTGCCAGCAGCTCGTTCGCGCAGCGACGGGTCGTGTCCTCGTCCCGCAGCCGGAGAAACTCGAGGAGCAGAAGGTGCTGCGCCGTCATCGTCACGTTGGACTCGAGCTCGCCGACCCACCAGCCGTCGGGTCTCTGGAGCGAGAGGAGCCTCCGGACCGCACGGCTCAGCGTCCGCTCGAGCTCCGGCGCGGGCCGCGCGGCGACTGCAGTCTTCCCTCGTTCTCTAGTGGCGCTCACGTCGTCACGCTCTCGTCACATCTTGCGCACCACACGCGCGTTTCTCGGCAGTACGCTGGAAAGCGGGTGGTGGGAGAGGGGTGCCCCATACGTTAAGCAGTGTCTCACGCGTGCGCCTGCGGTGGCCCCGACTCGAGCAGCAGGTGCGCGGCCGCTCTGCCGCTTCGCACCGCGCTCTCCATCGTCGCCGGCCAGCCCGTGTCCGTCCACGCGCCCGCGCGCGCAACCCCCGGCCTGTCCGTCCCGACGCCGGGCCTCCGCACGGCCGTGCCGGGCCTGGCTGCGAACGTCGCCGCCGGCTCCCTGCTCACCCGCGACCAGAGGAGCTCGGCCGGCCCGAGCCGGTCGGTGAGCTCGCCGGCGAGCAGGTCGACGAGCTCCCGTCCCCGCACCTCCAGCAACTCCGGCGCCCCGCTGGAGACCACGGTCAGGTACTGGCCGCTCTCGGGCACGCGCCCGGTCAGCGCGCCCCGGTCGAAGACCCAGTGCGCGTGGCTCCCGAGCAGCGCCGCAAGCTCGAACCGAAGGAGCGGGCGGTCGAAGTGAAGGTGCGCGCTCACGATCGGCGAGTCCCCAAGCCCCGGATCGGCCTCCCCCAGGACGCGCGCGCTCTCGTCAGGAGGCAGGGCGACGACGATCGCGTCGGCGTCCACAAGGGAGCCGTCCCCGAGAACGACAGCATCCTCGTCGAGCGACGTTACCCGCTCGCCGGTGCGGACCACGGCGCCCTCCTCGCGGAGGACGGCCGCGGCTGCGTCGCCGTGCATCTCCCCCAACGGCAGGAGAGGCAGGATCACGTCGCTCGCCCCTCGCTCCCCGAGGAGCGCGGTCTGCACCGTGAAGACCGCGGGCGCCGCGCTCACCTCCTCGCAGCGGAGGTTGAGCGCGGGGCGTATGAAGACCTCCCAGAAGCGGTCGATCGCGGCTTGGGACTGGCCGAGGCGGCGCAGCAAGGAAGCGAACGTCTCGCCGTCGTGCTCCGCGGGATTCAGCCGGCCGAGGCGACGCGCCACGCGCGCGACGGCGAGCCGGTCCCGCAGTGAGAGGTGCCGGTAGCGAAGAAGCCCGAGCGCTCCCGGCGCGATGAAGGCAACGCTCCCGTCTTCGGCGATCACCGGCAGCGCGAGCGACTGGCGCCGCACCGACGCGGCCTGACCGATCCGGGCAAGGAAGCCCAGGTACTCCGTGCAGCAGCCGAGGGCGATGTGCTGGCCGTTGTCGGGCGGCGGGTCCGGGTCTCCCTCCCGGGCCGGGAGCGTCTGCACCGCGCCGCCGAGCGTCGGCCGGGCCTCCAGGACGGTGACGTCGTGGCCCGCGTCGGCGAGGTCGAGCGCTGCGGCGAGACCGGCGAGCCCGCCGCCGACCACGACCGTTTTCACAGCGCGACGACCGCTCGAAGCTTGCCGACCGTCGAGAGCTGCGGCCGTCGCGTGAAGACGTCGTAGCCACGGCTCCGCATCTGGACGAGGAGCCCGCGATAGATGCCGGCGAACGCGCGCACGGACAACGCGCTGCGTCGGTCGAGCAGCGGGAGCAGCCCGAGGCCGTCGCGCATGAACACGTCCGCACGCCAGCCCTGGTACTCCATGAGCTGGTGCCACGCCGGACCCACACGACCGGCCGCGATGTCGGATTCCGTCACGTCGAACCGCTCGAGCTCGTCCTGTGGGAGGTAGACGCGCCCAAGGCGCCAGTCCTCGGCGACATCGCGCATGATGTTGATCTGCTGTAGGGAAAGCCCAAGCGATTCGGCGCACGCCGCAGCGGCTGCCGGGTCGCTCGGCTCGTAGACCGCTGAGCAGGCGAGACCGACCGCGCCCGCGACGCAGTGGCAGTACCAGCGCAGGTCCTCGAAGCTCGCGTAGCGGGACGTCTCCGCGTCCATGAGGCCGCCGGAGACGAGGTCGAGCAGCGCCTGCCGCGGCACCGGATATCGCGAGGTCGCGTCAGCCAAAGCCACCAGCACGGGATCGCTGGCCGGCGCCGCCGGGAGCGCCTCCACGGCCGCGCGGCAGGCCTCGAGCCCGCGCCGCCTCGCCTCCGATCCCAGGCCAGAGTCGTCGGCGATGTCGTCGACCCTGCGCGCGAACGCGTAGAGCGCCGCGACGGCGAGCCGCTTGGGTCGGGGCAGGACCGCGATGCCCCAGGCGAAGTTCCGCGCCTCGCGGCGCGTGATCCGGACGACCTCGGCGTAGGCGTCCTCGACCCTCACTGCCGCAGGAGCTCGCGCAGGGCCAGACGGGAGAACGTGAGTCGCGTCGGCGCCGGCCGGCCGGTGAACACGTCCCAGCCGGCCCGCTCGAGCGCGTCGAGCGCGGCGAGCCCGCCGCGCGCGTAGAGCGCGACGGAGAGACCAGCCCGTCCCCCGAGCGCCTGTCGGAGCGCGAGCCCCTGCTCCAGGAGCGAGCGGGCGCGATCGCCCTCGAACCGGAGCAGCTCGACGACCCGCGCGCTCAGCGGGCCGGCGAGGTCGCGATCGGCGACGCCGAAGCGCCGCAGGTCCTCCTGAGGCAGGTAGACGCGCCCGAGTGAGAGGTCACGGGGCGGGTCCTGGACGAAGTTGACCAGCTGCAGGCCCGTGCAGACGGCATCGCTCATGGCGACGAGCACCGGCTCGTCCGCCCGGCCGTAGATGCCGAGGACGAGACGGCCGACCGGGTCGGCCGAGTAGGTGCAGTACTCGCGGACGTCGTCCCACGTCTCGTAGCGCCGCCGCACCTGGTCGATCCGGTTCGCCTCGATCAGCCGGCGAAAAGGCCCCAGCGCGAGGCCGCACTCGGCGACGGTCGCGTGGACGCGACGCATGATCTCGGTGCGCGGCGGCCCCTCGAGCTCACGCTCGAGCTCGTCCAGGAGCGCGCCGCGATCGCCGGCCGCCTCGTCGCCCAGGTTGTCGACGAGGCGCGCGAAGCCGTAGACGGCACGCAGGTGCGGGCGGGCGAAGCGCGGCGCGAGCAGCGAGACGACCGGGAAGTTCTCGCCGGAGGCCCGCGCGTCGATGCGTGCCGCGGCGAGCTCGGGGGCGTCGAGTAGGCTCGCCGGGGGCATGGTGGGAGACAGTATGGAGCGGCGCACACTCGGCCGCACCGGCGTCGAGATTCCGGTCGTGGGGCTCGGTACCTGGGCGACATTCGACCTTCCCGACCACGAACAGGACGTCGCCGACGCCGTCGTGGAAGCCGCGTTCTCGAGCGAAACCCGTCTCGTCGACTCCTCGCCCATGTACGGGCGCGCCGAGTCGGTTCTCGGCAGGGCGCTCGCCGGCCGACGGGACGAGGCGTTCGTCGCCACGAAGATCTGGACGCCCTCTGTGCCCGAGGGCCGAGCGCAGCTCGGGGCCCAGCTCCGCTACTACGACGGCCGGATCGACCTCGAGCAGGTGCACAACCTGGTTGCCTGGCGGGAGCACCTGAGCTGGCTCGAGACCGAGCGTGACGCCGGCCGGGTGCGCTACCTCGGCGCGACGCACTACGATGCGGCCGCCTTCGACGAGCTCGCGGTCGTCATGCGCTCGGGGCGGATCCACGCGGTCCAGATCCCGCTGAACCCACGGGAGCGCGAGGTCGAGCGGAAGATCCTGCCGCTCGCGACGGAACTGGGCCTCGGCGTCATCGTCATGCGCCCGCTCGGCGGGGCCGGATCGCTTCTCCCCGCGCCGGATCCCAGGGAGCTCGAGCCGCTCGGCGTGACGACCTGGGCGCAGGCTCTCCTGAAGTGGTCGCTCTCGGACCCGCGCGTGACCGTGGTGATCCCGGCCACCCGGAGCGTGGCGCATGCCCGCGAGAACGCCTCCGCGGGCTCCCCGCCGTGGTTCGGGCCCGAGGAGCGCGCGCTCGTCGAGCGCCTCGCCGGCTAGGAGGCGAGCAGCGCGGCCCGGCGGCACAGCCTGGTATTTCGTCAGACCCTCCTAGAGGCCGATCTCCCTGAGGATCTCCTCCGTGTGCTCGCCCAGCGCGGGCACCGGCCCCGACGGCGGCCGCTCGCCGTCGACGAGGAACGGGCTGCCGATCACGGGGATCGGCCCCGCCGGCGAGTCGACCTCGACGACGAGCCGGTTGTGGGCGAGCTGTGGATGCTCGGCGACGTCCGACACCTCGTTGACGGCGCCGCAGGGGATGCGGGCCGCCTCGAGCCGCTCGAGCCACTCCCGGGCGGCCAGCGGCGCGAAGGCCTCCTCCAGGGCTGGCTCGAGCAGCCCCCGGTGCTCCACCCGGGCCTCGTTCGTCGCGAACCGCTCGTCGGCGAGTAGATCGGGACGGTCGAGCACCTCCAGGCACAGCGCACGCCAGTGATCGGGTGAGAGGACGGCGAAGCCGAAGAGCCTGTCGTCACCCGCCGGAAACGGGCCGTAGGGGCAGAAGAGCGGATGGCGCATGCCCGTCCGTTCCGGCGTCTCGCGCCCGTGCCACCACATGTGCGGGAAGTAGCCGAGCCAGTCGACCATCGTGTCGAAGAGCGAGACGGAGACGCGTGAGCCCTCGCCGGTCTCGGCTCTTCGTGCGAGGGCGGCAAGGGTCGCGACGGCCGCGTAGCTAGCCGCTCCGACGTCGCAGATCGAGACCCCGACACGCGCCGGCTCGGAGGGCGTGCCCGTGACCGAGATCAACCCGGCCTCGCCCTGCATGACGAGGTCGTAGGCGTTCTTGCGCGCGTAAGGCCCGTCCTGGCCGTAGCCGGAGATGTCGACGTAGACCACGTCGGGTCGCAAGGCGCGCACGGCCTGCTCCCCCAGGTCGACGCGCTCGGCCCAGCCCGGCGTGAAGTTCTGGAGGAAGACGTCGCTTCGCTCGACCAGCCGCTCGATCGCCGGACGGCTCGCCGGATCCTTCACGTCGAGGGCAACGCTCCGCTTGCCGCGGTTCACCCACACGAAGCCACTGGAGAGACCCGCTGCCACGGTGTCCCAGGCCCTGGTGACGTCTCCCCCGTCGGGCCGCTCGACCTTGACGACGTCGGCGCCGAGATCCGCGAGCAACCGCGTCGCAAGCGGCCCGGCGAGGCCGTTCTCGAACGCGAGGACGCGGGTGCCCGTGAGGAGCACCCGCGTACCGTACTTTGCGCTACCTCTGCACGAGGGAGGTCAAGCCGTACCGGGCAGAGGTGAGCCGGCTCCGGTCTCGACGTACTGCTTGAGGCTCTGCATCAGCAGGCCCCAGGTGAGCGCCGAGCTCGGGAACGGTCCCTCGTCGTTGGCCCAGCCGTCGTGGCTGAAGTGCACGCGCGTGCCGGCCTCGGAGGGCGCGAGCGTCCAGATGACCTCGGTACCGACCCAGTGAGGCGGGAAGTCGCCCACCGAGGACCACTTCACGCGCTCGTCGCCGACCTCGTCCACGCGCAGCTCGAACGGCAACGGAGCGGCTGCGAAGCTCGGCTCCATGGTCGAGCCCTCGCCACCGGGAAACACCACGGAGGGTGTCCACCAACCCCTGATTCCCTCCTCCGTGTCGAGCGCTTCGACAACCCTGGACGGCGGCGCCTCGATCTCGAGCTCGAACACGATGCGTGCCATCGCGTCAGCGGCCCGACAGGTTCGGGTCGGGGCCGGGGTCGCCGCCGCTCGCGGCGACCTGGAGCCGGTCGAGATAGAGCTGCCAGCCCTGGCCGTGCATCTCGCGCGCCTGCTCGGGCAGGTCGAAGTGCCGCAGGCGGACGAGCGTGCCCTCACCTTCCGCCTCCAGCGTCACCTCGACGCGGCTGGAGCCCGGCGGGACGCCGTGCTCCCCCTGGCCGGCCTGCTGGCCCTCCCAGCCGAAGCTGAACACGACGCGGCCGGGGGGCTCGACCTCCAGGAACTCTCCGCGCGCCGTCGCCTGATCGTTGATCTCCACGAGGTAGATCCCTCCCGGGCGGGCGTCGAGCTCGGCCCGGCGCCCCATCCAGAGAACCTGCTTCTCCGGGTCGGTGAAGAATTCGAACACCGTCTCGGGGCGCGCGGCGATCCGCACCTCGCGCTCGACGGCCTCATCCTGGCGAACTGCCACTGCGCCTTCTCCCTTCCTCGAGCTCCGCCGCCAGCCGAAGCCGCTCGAGCCGGCCGTCCCAGAAGGTCTCGATGAACTCGCGCACGTCCGCCAGCCCCTCCGCCCGCGCCCGGTAGAGGCGCCTCGTCCCCTCGCGGCGCTCCGCGAGAAGGCCCGCGTGCTTGAGGACGGTGAGGTGCTGGGAGACGGCGGGACGGGTGACGTCGAAGGCGGAGGCGATCTCCCCCGCGGTCAGCTCTCCGTCCCTGACGAGCTCGAGTATCTTCCGTCGGCGCGGCTCTGCGAGCGCTCGAATGGCGGCTTCCACGACGGCCTATTTAAGCATCTGCTTACGTAAGAGTCAACTGACAGTCGCCCGAACGCGGCGGATCGGCAGACTGTCGGCACCGACAGCGACCGAGGAGGCAGGATGGCCCAGCTCGACGACAACGCGCGCAGCAAGATCGAGGGACCCAACCTCGCCTTCTTGGCCGACGTGATGGAGGACGGCTCGCCGCACGTGAGCCCCGTGTGGATCGCCCTCGAGAACGGATACCTCACCTTCAACACGTCGGTCGGGCGCGTGAAGGAGAAGAACATGCGTCGCGATCCGCGGGTGGCCATCTCTGTCGCCGACAAGGACAATTTCTTCGACAAGGTCGACATCCGCGGCCGCGTCGTGGAGATGATCGAGGGCGAGGAGGCCGACCGGCAGATCGACCAACTGGCCAAGAAGTACCTAGGCGAAGACGAGTACCCCTGGCGGGATCCTGCGGAGACGCGGGTCAAGGTGCTCGTCGAGCCGCTCGTCGTCGCCTGATGAGCCGGCTGCTCTTCCTGAGCCGCCCGGATGTCGCGGGCCTCCTCCCGGACGTCTCCGAGCAGCTCGACCTCGTCGAAGGCGCCTACCGAGCCCTCGCGGCCGGCCGCGTCGAGCTTCCCCCGAAGCCGGGCGTCCACCCGCGGAAGGACTCGTTCCTCCACGCCATGCCCGCGTACCTGCGCGACGAGGACGTCGTCACGCTCAAGTGGGTCGGCGGCTACCCGGCGAACAAGGAGAAGGGGCTGCCGTACATCACCGGCCTGATCGTCGTCAACGACGCCGAGACCGGGCTGCCGGTCGCGATCATGGACGGCGCCGAGATCACGGCCGCGCGCACCGCCGCGGCGAGCGGGGTCTGCGTCAGGCGCTTCGCACCGGAGGGCTGGAGCCGAGCGGCGATCCTCGGCTGCGGCGAGCAGGGGCTCTTCCATGCTCGCCTCCTGCACGCGCTCAACCCCGACGTCTCGATCCGGGCCTGGGACCCGCACCCGGAGCGCGTCGAGCGGCTCGACGGGCTGGCCGACGCGACCTCGGGCTGGGAGGACGCCATCGCCGACGCCGACGTGATCGTGACCGCAGGGCCGATCGTCGAAGACCCCGAGCCGCCGCTTCTGCCCGAGCACCTCGGTGAGCGCTGGCTCGCGCTCCCGATCGACTTCGACTTCTACTTCCGGCCCGAGACGGTCGCGACGGCAGATCTCTTTCTCGCCGACGACGTCGGGCAGTTCGAGTACTACCGCGAGCAGGGCCACTTCCAGCGCTGGCCGGCGCCGGACGGAAACGTGGGCGAAGGCCTGGGCGGCTCGGGCTCTCCCGCCCGCGTCCTCTGCTGCAACCTCGGCATCGGCGCGCTGGATGCAGCCTTCGCGAACGCCGTCCTCGAGCGCGCGCGTGAGTCCGGTGCGGGCACGCAGCTCGACCTGTGAGCTGGCTCGAGAGTCTCGAGCGCTCGTTGGCCGAGGACGAGGGCACGGAGGCGCTCGCCAACGGCCTCGTCGTCCTCGCGACGGTCGCGGGCCGCGACGTCCACGTCGATCCCGACGAGGCCCGCGGGGCCGCGCGGCGCGCACTCCTGCTCCTCAGCGCCGGGGGCGATCCCGACCGCGGGCTCGATCTCCACGGTCGCGCGGTCGGCGCGGTCGCGGACGACCTGAGGACGGTCGACCGGCAGATCGCCCTCGAGGAGGGCCTGAAGGAGATCCGCCTGCAGGCGGAGGGGCTCCCCCACGTGAGCGAGGCCCTGCACGGCCTCCTCGACGCACCGGACGTCGCCTGGCGGGCCTACGCGGCCGGAATCCTGGCGCAGGCACTCGGGGCGGACTAGGCGCGAATCCGCTCGCCTGCGGGATCCCAGAGCGGCTCCTCGACGATCTCGCCGCCCACCCACTCTCCGAAGATCTCCACCTCGACGCGCCGCCCGGGCTCGGCCGCCTGCGCGGGCACATAGGCATAGGCGATCGACCGCTCGACCGAGTAGCCGTAGCCGCCGCTCGTCACCCGGCCGAGAATGTCGCCGTCCATCCGGACGGGCTCAGACCCGAGGGCGACGGCGCGGGGCTCGTCGAGGACGAGGCAGGCGAGCTTCCGCTCGGGCTCCTGCTCGCCCACGAGCGCCTCCCGGCCGAGGAAGTCGCCCTTGTCGAGCTTGACTGCGAAACCGAGACCGGCCTCGTACGGCGTCTCGTCCGGCGTCATGTCGGCGCCCCAGACCCGGTAGCCCTTCTCCAGCCGAAGCGAGTCGATCGCCTTGTAGCCCCCGGCGACGAGACCGTGCTCGGCCCCGGCGTCCCAGAGCGTGTCCCAGAGGCGTCGGCCGAACTCGGTTGGGCAGTAGAGCTCCCATCCGAGCTCCCCGACATACGTAACGCGCACCGCGAGGCAAGGTACGACGCCGACGCTGAGCTGCTTCGCGCGCATGTAGGGGAAGGCCTCGTTCGCCAGGTCCGCGTCCGTGAGCGGCTGGAGCAGTTCTCGCGCCGCGGGCCCCCAGACGCCCAGGCAGGCGAACCGCGAGGTGACGTCCTCGACCGCCACCGAGCCGTCGTCGGGCGCGTGCGCGCCGATCCAGGCCGAGTCGTGCTGACCGAACGCCGTGCCGGTGACGATCCGAAAGCGGTCCTCGGCCAGCCGCGTGACCGTGAAGTCGCACTCGATGCCCCCGCGGCGGTTCAGCATCTGCGTGTACGTCACCGCGCCGACGTCGCGCGCGACGCGGTTGTCACACAGGCGCTCGAGGAAATCGGCGGAGCCGGGCCCGAGCACATCGAGCTTGGCAAACGAGCTTTCGTCGAAGAGCGCGACCGCCTCGCGGCAGGCACGGTGCTCCACACCGATCGCCGGCGACCAGAGCCGGCCCGCCCAGCCGCGCGGCCGCAAGGATTCGTCTCCGTGCCGCGCGTTGGGCTCGAACCAGTTCGCGCGCTCCCATCCCGACTTCTCGCCGAACGCGGCGCCCAGCTCGCTCAGGCGCTCGTAGGTCGGGGAGACGCGCAGCGGTCGGCCCGCCTGGCGCTCGTGACCCGGGTACTTGACGTCGTAGTAGGTGGAGTAGACCTCGAGCGTGCGCGCGAGGGTGTACTCGCGGCTCGTGTACGCAGCACCGAAGCGGCGCGAGTCCATCTCCCAGACATCCAAGCTCGGAACGCCCTCGACGATCCACTCGGCCACCAACTGACCCATCCCGCCCGCGCCCGCCAGGCCGTGCGCGCAGAAGCCGGCCGCGACCCAGAACCCGCGAACATCGGTCTCGCCGAGGATGAACTCGCCGTCGGGGGTGAATGCCTCCGGGCCGTTGACGAGCTTCACGACCTCGGCCTCCTCGAGCTCGGGGACCCGGACGACCGCGTTGGTCATCAGCTCCTCGAACCGGTCCCAGTCCTCGTCGAGAAGCTGTCCGTTGAAGTCGGACGGGATCCCGTCGAGGCCCCACGGCGCCGGATGCCGCTCGTACCCGCCCATGACGAGCCCGCCCGACTCACCGCGGAAGTACACGAGCAGCGACGGGTCGCGCATCGTCGGCACGTCGAGCGGCACGCCGCTCGGCTTCGTGATCAGGTATTCGTGCGCCATCGGGATCACGGGGACGTTCACGCCCGCGAGCCTGCCGATCTCCCCGGCGAACATGCCCCCTGCGTTGACGACCACCTCAGCCTCGACCGAGCCCTTGTCCGTCTCGACTCCCGTGACGCGCCCCTTCTCCACACCGATCGTCGTCACGCGCGTGCTCGTCGCGATCTCGGCCCCGCGGCGGCGCGCGCCTTCGGCCAGCGCAAAGGTGAGCTGACTCGGGTCGATGTAGCCGTCCGTGGGGAGGTAAGCGGCGCCGAGGACGCCGTCCGTGGACATCGGCGGGAAGAGCCGCTGCGCATCGTCAGCCGAGATCAACTCGAGCGGCAGGCCGAAGGTCTTGGCCCAGCCCGCCTGGCGGGCCAGCTCCTGCATGCGCTCCTCCGCCGAGGCAAGCCTGAGCGAGCCCACCTCGTGCCACCCGGTCTCGAGCCCGACCTCCTCGGCAAGCGTGCGGTAGAGCTCGACCGAGTTCATCATCATCCGTGTGAGGCTGAGCGAGCCCCGCAGCTGGCCGACGAGCCCGGCCGAGTGGAAGGTCGAGCCGCTCGTCAGATCGGCGCGCTCGACAAGGAGGACGTCGTCCCAGCCGAGTCGCGCGAGCCAGTAGAGGATGGAGGCGCCGCCGACGCCTCCTCCGATCACGACCGCTCGCGCCCGGTCACGCACGTCCTAAACCCTACGGGACCCCTCACGAGCGGTGGCCCGTATCGGAGGCATGAGAACCCACCTCACACTCGTGCTCGCCCTCCTCGCAGCTGTTCTCGTCCCCTCTGCCCTCGCCGACGGGCTTCCCGTCGAGGGAGTTGATGCAAGCCTCTCCGGCGTTTCCGGCACAGGCCCGGGGGAGCCGCGCTACGTGACGTTGCCCGCAGAGAAGGGCACCGTCGTGGCCGCCGTCGACCCCGCCGACGGGCAGGTTCAGCGCTCGAGGTATCTGCCCGGTCGCTTCACCGTGCCGGTCGTCGCCTACGACGGCTCGGCGTCCGGCCTCTCCGCAGACGGGTCTACGCTCGTGCTCATCCGCCCGCGCGTCGCCTTTCCACGGAAGACGACCACCTTCGCCGTCCTCGGAGCGAAGCGCCTGCACCCGCGAGACGTGCTCACGCTCCGCGGCGACTACAGCTTCGACGCGCTCTCGCCCGACGGACGGTGGCTCTTCCTCGTCGAGTACCTGTCGAAGCGCGACCCGTCGCGCTACCTGGTCAGGCTTTACGACCTCGAGCGTGGGCGGATGCTCCCCGACCCCGTCATCGACCCGCGCGAGGTCGGTGACGTCATGCGCGGCATGCCCGTCACCCGCGACTCGAGCCCCGACGGGCGCTTCGCCTACACGCTCTACGACGGCGCCGGCGAGCACCCCTTCATCCACGCGCTCGACACGGTGGGGCAGACGGCGCGCTGCATCGACCTGCACGGACTCATGGGCTTCGAGCGTCTGGGCGAGCTCCGCCTCGACGTGTCGCCGGACGGGGGAACGCTGTCGGTGGTGGACCCGAGCCAAGGGGTGCCGCTCGTCCTCGTCGACACGAAGACGAACGAGGTCAGGGAGCCCGCCGGGGCGCCCGAGCCGCAGACCCCGCCGGCAACGCCGAAGGGCGAGCCACGCGCCGTTCCGTGGGCTCTGATCGTGGGAGCAGCGCTCGCCCTGGTGCTCCTCCTAGTCGGAGCCCAGCACCTCCTGAAAGGCCGGTTCCGCCGCGGTGCGCCCGAGCCCATAGAAGTGCTCGGAGGCGTAGGCGACGAAATCGAAGTCGAACTCCGGGATGCCCTGCTGGACGACGACCCACATCGCTCCCCGGACGTCGGACATGAAGCGCATGAGCCGGAGCGCCCGCGCGTCCTCGTCCCGTAGCTCGTCGAGATAGGCCTCGAGTACCGACCCTCCTAAACTGGCCGTCTAAATGGCCGCGCGGGCTCTCATGTTCGACTTCAACGGAACGCTCTCCGACGACGAGCGCATCCTCTTTGCGCTGCTCCGCGACCTCTTCGCCGAGCGCGGCCGGCCGCTTTCGGAGGAGGTCTACTTCGACCGCCTCGCCGGGCTGTCGGACCCCGAGATCGTGCGGATCTGGCTGGGGGAGGACCATCCCGACGTCGAGGTCGTCCTGACGGAGCGAATCGACCGCTACTGCGCTCTGGTCGCCGACGGCTCGACGGTCTCCGCCGCCGCGCGGGAGGCCGTCCTCTACGCGGCCGAGCGCGTGCCCGTGGCGGTCGTCTCAGGCGCCCACCGCGCGGAGGTAGAGCCCGTGCTCGCGGCGGCCGGCCTGGCGGACGCGGTCGAGATCCTGGTCGCCGCCGACGACATCGAGCGCGGCAAGCCGGATCCCGAGGGCTACCTGCGCGCGCTGGAGCGGCTCGACGAGGGGATCCCAGCCGCCGAGGTCACCGTGTTCGAAGACACCGAGGCGGGCGTGGCCGCGGCCAAGGCGGCCGGCATGCACTGCGTCGCCGTCCTCGGCACACTGGCGCCGGAGCGGCTCGCCCTGGCGGACGAGCTCGCTCCGGCGCTTGACGTCGAAGCCGTTAGGCGGGCGCTCGGCCCCTAGCTGCCGCGGGCCGCGGGCAGCTCCACGCGCTTCTGGAACTCCTCCTCGTAGCGCTCCAGCTCTTCCTCGGTGCCCATGCGCACCGGGCCCTTGAACCACTTTCTCGCCGACACGAACCACCAGCCGCCGAAGATAAGGCCGATGCCAGCGAACCAGAGGATCGTGTAGTTGGTGAACCGCCAGTCGAAGCCTTCCTCCCACGGGAGGCCGATCTTGTACAGCGGGATCACGAAGATGATCGTGATCAGGGCGACCCAGGCGATCGACAGGGGATCGATCCACTTGTAGTGCTTGCCGAGGCTCCACGCCCTCGGCTCGTCCCATTCGTCGCCCTTGCGCCAGCGCAGGTAGACGGGGATCACGAAGGCGATGTAGAGGCCGATGACGGCGATCGCCGTTCCGACGGCGTAGCCCACGAAGTAGTTCCAGACCGCGGGGATCATGAGGATGCCAGCGAAGAGCCAGATGCCCAGGACCGACCACCGCGGCACGCGGTTCCTCGCGACGCGCCGCCAGAGCTGATGGCCCGGCACGGCGCCGTCGCGCGAGAACGCGAACATCATGCGCGACGCCGAGGTCACGGAGGCGGTCACGCAGAAGAACTGCGCGACGACGCAGATGAAGAGCAGCGCCTCCGCCCAGTCCTGGCTCATCGAGTTGATCCAGATCCACGGGACGAGCAGCCCGAGCGCGTTGACGGTGTCGAGCGCCCCCTGGGTGCTCGGGATCGCGAACGTCACCGCGACCAGGAGGATCCAGCCGAAGATCACGGAGACGACAACGGAGGTCCACATTCCCGTCGCCGCCATCCGGGACGCGTTGTTGGTCTCCTCGGCCGTGTGCGCCGACGCGTCGAAGCCGGTGATCGTGTACTGCGGCAGCAGCATCCCCAGCCCGAGCACGAGGAGGAACGCGAGCCCGAACTGGGTCGTCCCGTCGCCGAAGCCCGAGTTGTTGATGGTCTCCGTGAACACGTACGAGACCGACTGGTGGTTGTCCGGAACGATGATCAGGATGCCGACGATCACGACGACCCCGACCATGTGCCACCAGGCCGAGATCATGTTCAGCCCGGATGTCAGGCGGATGTTCAGCAGGTTGATGAGCGCCGCTGCGCTCAGGAAGAGCGCGTAGAGGATGTACGTCGAGGCATCGAACGACGCGCCGAACCAGTCGTCCATGTGCGCCGAGTACGAGAACCACAAGTCGAAGAGGGCCTGCCCGAAGAGCGCGAGCCCGTACCCGATCGCCGCGGTGACCGCGATCTGGCCGATGAGGTTGAACCACCCCGTCGCCCAGCCCCAGCCCGGGCTCCCGAGCTTCGACGCCCAGTAGTAGAGGCCACCGGCCGTCGGATAGGCGGAGGCGATCTCCGCCATGCCGAGGGAGATGATCGTCGCCATGAGGCCGACGAGCAGCCAGCCGAAGACCACCCAAAACGGGCCGCCGTGCTCGAAGCCGATGTTGTACGAGGTCAGGCACCCCGCGAGGATCGAGATGATCGTGAAGCTGATCGCGAAGTTGCGGAAGCCCCCCATCGCCCGAAACAGCTCCTGCGCGTAGCCGAGCTTGTGGAGGGTGTGCTCGTCCTCCGACGTGTAGTAGCCCTTCGTCTCAGGCCCTTGGCTCATGTGCTCCTCCTCCGTTCGGCGGCCCTGGATCGGGGGTTTCTACGCTGCGAAGGGAGTTCCTGTCAACCCTCCGACAGCGCGTAGACTCCCGACCCATGCTGAGGCTGGACGAGCTGACGAAGGCGGTCGCCGACGGATCCATCGACACGGTGATCGTCGCCTTCACCGACATGCAGGGACGGCTCCTCGGAAAGCGCCTGCACGGAGAGTTCTTCGTCGAGGAGCACGTCGCCGAGCACGGCGTCGAAGGCTGCAACTACCTGCTCGCGCTCGACATGGAGATGGATCCGATCCCGGGCTACGGGATCGCCAGCTGGGAGCAGGGATACGGGGACTTCGCGCTTCGGCCCGACCTGGCCACGCTGCGGCGCATCCCCTGGCTCGAGGCGACTGCGCTCGTCCTCTGCGACGTCACGTGGCACGACGGCAAGCCGGTGGCGCCGTCGCCGCGTCAGGTCCTCAGGCGCCAGGTCGAGCGGGCCGGCGAGCTCGGCTTCACGCCCATGTTCGGCTCGGAGCTCGAGTTCTACCTCCTGCGCGAGACCTACGCCGCAGGCGCACGCGAAGCACTACCGCGACCTGACGCCGTCCGTGCCGTACATCCTCGACTACCACATCCTCGCCACGACGTACGACGAGCCGCTCATGCGCCAGATCCGGAACGGCATGCAGGGCGCCGGCATCCGGGTGGAGACCTCCAAGGGCGAGGCCTGGCCGGGCCAGCAGGAGATCAACTTCCGCTACGCCGACGCGGTCACGATGGCGGACAACCACACCGTCTACAAGAACGGGGCCAAGGAGATCGCGTACCTGAACGACTGCTCGATCACCTTCATGGCGAAGCCCGACCACACCTGGATCGGCAACTCCTGTCACGTGCACTCGAGCCTCTGGCGCGACGGCGAGAACGCCTGCGCCGGCGAATCGGACGTCTTCAAGCACTACCTGGCGGGGCAGATCGCCTGCCTGAAGGAGCTGGCGATCTTCATCGCGCCGACGATCAACTCCTACAAGCGCTTCGCGGCAGGAAGCTGGGCGCCGACGACGCTCGCCTGGGGCCACGACAACCGCACGTGCGGCTTCCGCATCGTCGGCCACGGCGCGGGCCTGCGGACGGAGACGCGCATCCCGGGCGGCGACGTCAACCCGTACCTCGGGTTCGCGGCGCTGCTCGCGGCGGGCCTCTACGGCATCGAGAACGAGCTCGAGCTCCCCCCGCCGATCGAAGGGAACGCCTACGAGTCGGACGCCGAACGCTTCCCCCACTCGCTGCGCGAGGGGATCGCCGCGCTGGAGGAGGGGACGATGGCGCGGGCCGCGCTCGGCGACGACGTCGTCGACCACTACCTGAACTACGCGCGCACGGAGCAGCGCCTCTTCGACGAGGCGGTCACCTGCTACGAGCGCGAGCGGCTCTACGAGCGCGGGTAGGCGCGTAGACTCGTAGACGTGCGCCCGATCGTCGGGATCACGAGCTACGCCGAGAACGCTCGCTGGGGCGTGTGGGAGGCACCCGCGGCGCTGATCCCGCTCTCCTACGTCCGCGCGGTCGAGGACGCGGGGGGCCGGGCGCTGCTCGTGCCCCCGAACGTCGAGGGCGTCGAGGAGACGCTGGACGCGCTCGACGGGCTCGTGCTGTCGGGCGGCGCCGACCTCGACCCTGCCTCCTACGGCGCCGATGCGCATCCGGAGACGAACGGCGTCCGACCGGAGCGGGATCGGGCCGAGCTTGCCCTGCTCGAGGGCGCGCTCGCGCGCGACATGCCCGTGCTCGCCGTGTGCCGCGGAAGCCAGGTGCTCAACGTCGCGCGCGGCGGCGACCTCGTCCAGCACCTCCCGGAGATCGTCGGGCACGAAGGCCACAAGGAGACGCCCGGCGTCTTCGCCGAGCACGACGTCGACGTCCTCCCGGAGACGAAGCTCCACGACGTGATCGGCGAGCGGGCGCCCGTGAAGAGCCACCACCACCAGGGGTACGGGAGCCTGGGCGAGGGCTTGCGGGAGGCAGCCCGCGCCGAGGACGGGACGATCGAGGCGATCGAGGATCCCTCGCAGCGCTTCGCGCTCGGCGTCCTCTGGCATCCGGAGGAGGACGAGGACGCGGCGCTCTTCCGGGCGCTCGTCGAGGAGGCGCGGCGCTACCGGGAGGAGCGGTCGTGACGGCCGTCCTGAATCCGGCGACCGAGGAGGTCATCGCCGAGCTGCCCTCGCCCGGCGTCGAGGAGACCGACGCCGCGGTCGCGGCCGCCAAGGCGGCGTTCCCCGCCTGGCGGAAGGTGGCGCCGGCCGACCGCGCCCGGCTGCTCCGGCGCCTGGCGGCGCTCGTCGAGGAGCACCGCGAGGAGCTGGCACGGATCGAGTCGCAGAACGTCGGCAAGCCAATCGCCGGAGCACGGGCGGAGGTGGGGATGGTCGCCGAGGTCTTCCACTTCTACGCGGGCGCGGTGGACAAGCACCACGGCGAGACGATCCCCGTCGCCGGTGGCGTCGACATGACCTTCCGCGAGCCGCTCGGCGTCGTCGGGCTGATCGTCCCCTGGAACTTCCCGCTCAACATCGCCAGCTGGAAGCTCGGACCGGCGCTCGCGTGCGGGAACACGGTCGTGCTGAAGCCGGCCGAGCTCACGCCGCTTTCCGCGCTTCGGCTCGGCGAGCTCGTACGGGAAGCGGGGATCCCCGAGGGAGTCGTCAACGTCGTCGCCGGGAAGGGGTCCGTGGTCGGGCAGCGCCTCGTCGAGCATCCCGACGTGGCCAAGATCGGCTTCACGGGCTCGACTGAGGTCGGGCGTAGCGTGATGGAAGGCGCCGCCGCGACGATCAAGCGCGTGACGCTCGAGCTGGGCGGCAAGTCCGCCAACGTCGTCTTCGCGGACGCCGACCTCGAGCGGGCGGCCGCCGCGGCGCCGTACGCCGTCTTCGACAACGCGGGCCAGGACTGCTGCGCGCGCTCGCGGATCTTCGTCGAGCGCGGGGCCTACGACCGCTTCCTCGAGCTGCTCGTCGAGGCGACCCGCGGCCTGAAGGTCGGCGATCCCGCGGACGAGGCCACCGAGATGGGCCCGCTCGTCTCCGCCGCCCACCGCGAGACGGTCTCGTCCTTCGTGGATGACGGCGTCGCGTTTCAGGGAGACATCCCGGAAGGCCCGGGCTTCTGGTTCCCGTGCACCCTCGTCGAGGCGAGCAACGAGGACCGGGTGGCGCGCGAAGAGGTCTTCGGCCCGGTGGCCGCGGTCATCCCCTTCGAGGACGAGGCCGACGCGCTCCGGCTTGCCAACGACACGCCCTACGGGCTCTCGGGCTCGATCTGGACGCGCGACGGCGCGCGTGCCCTTCGCATGGCGCGCGGCATCGAGGCAGGCGTCCTCTCGGTGAACTCGAACAGCTCCGTGCGAGTCGCGACGCCGTTCGGCGGCTTCAAGCAGTCGGGGTTCGGCCGCGAGCTCGGCCTCCACGGCCTCGAGGGCTACTCCGAGGTCAAGAACGTCTTCGTGTCGACCGACTAGCGGCCAAAGAACGCTTTACATCCTCTCGCGATACTGATCGCGTCGGAGCGGGCACGTACCCTTGGACCGATGAGACGCCCAGCACTCGTCCTCGTGCTTGCCGCCCTTCTGGCCGGATGCGGTTCGTCCGGCGAGGGCGACGACGAGGAGCAGGAAGCGGCGCCGATCGCGGCGCAGGCAGTCGTCCAGGAATTCCGCGCGGTGCAAGACATGCCGCCGCTTCGGAGCGCCGCCGGCGCCGATCCGTCCTGGGAGCAGCTCGGGCTGGGCCTCGACATCTCGCCCGCCGTGCAGGACCGGTACGGCACGTTCACGATCTACGTCGTCGACCCGGAGGACTCGGAGGCCGTTCGGTCGCTTCTCGCGGATAAGGACACCGGCGAGGCGCTCCAGGCGGATGCCGAGGGCATCTACTGGGACTTCGACGAGCTCGCGAGGTCGTACGTCGCCCAGAAGCGCTACGGGGAGAACGTCGTCCTCGCGTGGTGGAACGAGCGCCGCGAGCAGGGGACGGACGAGCGCTGGGAGCGGCTCGACACCATCCTCCAGGGCGTCGCGAACGGATAGGCTCCCGCCGTCATGGGGCGGCTGGACGCGAAGGTCGTCGTCATCACCGGCGCCGGCGGGGGCATCGGGCGGGAAGCGGCGCTTCTCTTCTCCGAGGAGGGCGCGAGCGTCTGCGTTGCCGACATGAGCCGCGAGGCCGGCGAGCAGACCGCGTCCGACGCGCGCGACGCGTTCTTCCAGGAGGTCGACGTCGCCGACCCGGCGAGCGTGCAGGCGATGTACGCGGCGACCGCCGAGCGCTACGGCGGCATCGACGTCCTCTACAACAACGCAGGGATCATGCCCGCGGACGACGCGTCGATCCTCGACACTGAGCCCGACGCGTGGCAGCGGGTGCAGGACGTGAACACGAAGGGCGTCTACCTCTGCTGCAAGTACGGCATCCCCCACCTGCTGGAGCGGGGCGGCGGCTCCGTCATCAATGTCGCCTCCTTCGTGGCCCTCATGGGCGCGGCCACCTCGCAGATCTCGTACACGGCGTCGAAGGGCGCCGTGCTCTCGCTGTCCCGCGAGCTCGCGGTCGAGTTCGCCCGCAGAGGGATCCGGGTCAACGCGCTCTGCCCGGGCCCGGTGGAGACGCCGCTCCTCATGCGCCTCTTCGCCGAGACGCCCGGCGCGCTCGAGCGGCGGTTGCAGCACCTGCCGATGGGCCGACTCGCGCAGGCGAGGGAGATCGCCCAGGGCGCGCTCTTTCTGGCGAGCGACGAGTCCTCGTACGTGAACGGCGCGACGTTCCTCGTCGACGGCGGCCTCACCGCCGCCTACGTCACGGCCGAGTAGAGGGCCAAGCCCCTCCGGCCCGTCACCTTGACGCCGCGAGGGAGGCGTCGTAGCGTGGCGTCCTCGCCAGAGAGGTGGCCGAGTGCCGTCCAGCGCTTCTCGCCCGACAACCGAGATCCTCTCGTCCCGCAGGTCGCGGGAGGCCGCCGGCTGGGGCTGCACGACGTGGGCGGATCCCTCCGCCGAGTACGAGGAAGGCACCTTCCGGCGCGGGAAGCGCAGGCAATTCTCCTGGATCAGCCCCAAGCCGCTCTGGGAGTCGCGGAACGACAAGATTGCGCGCTGGCTCGGTGACACGACCCATCACGAGCGCACGCGCTGGGTGGAGGCGCAGCGGCGAACCGGTGTCGACCCGAAGCTGCCGATCACGCGGTACGCGGACAAGGAGGAGGTCGCTTTCATCGTGCTCGGCGACCCCGGGGAGGGCGACGACTCGCAGTACCAGGTGCTGCGCCCGTTGCGGGCGAGATCCGCCGACACGGCCTTCACCTTCATCGTGAGCGACGTCATCTACCCGGCTGGGGACTGGCACGAGTACCGCGCCAAGTTCTACTGGCCCTACAAGGCGCTGCCCGGGCCCATCTTCGCCGTTCCCGGGAACCACGACTGGTACGACGGCCTGAGCGGGTTCATGATGCTGCTCTGCGGCGCCGACCCCGACCTCCGGCCCCCGTTCAAGGCCTCGAAGAACCGCTTCAAGCGCGCCTTCCGCGACCTCGTCTGGCGCGAGCCGTCGGAGTCACAGCAAGATCAGCTGGAGAAGATCAAGGAGCACAGGCCCGAGCCGTCCGGGCAGAGGCTGCCGTACTTCGCGATCGAGCTGAAGGAGCTCGTCCTCGTGGGCATCGACACCGGCATTCAGTCCGGCATCGACGCCGAGCAAGGCGAGTGGCTGCGTAGGATCTCCGGCGGCCCGAAGGACAAGATCCTCCTGACGGGCAAGCCGCTGGTCGTCGACGCCCGCCGGAAGGTCTGCCCGATCGAGGGCGCAGACGGCGCCACGGTCAACCAGATCGTCGAGGATCCGGGCAACCGCTACATCGCGGTGATCGGCGGCGACATCCACAACTTCCAGCGCTACCCGGTGGGCCTCCCGGACGGCCGGGTCGTCCAGCACATCGTCACCGGCGCAGCGGGCGCATACACGAAGGCGACGCACACGATTCCCACGGCGACGCTCGATTCCTGCGGGTGCGCGGAGGACGACTTCCGCTGCTACCCGCGGCGCGGCGACTCGCTCGCGGCCTACTCGCTCCTGCTCGACGACCGACTCCCGTTCGACGTGGCAATCGACCCGGAGCTGACGCCAGAGGCGATGAAGCTCCTGCTCGACGGCGAGGTCACGCCGAACCGTGAGGAGGACCGGGGCAAGACCGTTCCCGCCGATGCCCTAGCCAAGGCCAGGAAGGTTCGCTTCTTCTCCGAGGCGAAGATCCTCGGCCCGCTCAGCAAGAACTTCTCCGAGTTCCTCGACTGGAACAAGCCCCCGCCACCGCTCTTCAAGAGCTTCCTCAAGGTGGAGACCCGCCCGGGCGAGATCGAGATCCGCTGCTTCGCCGCCACGGGCTGCCAGGAGCACGCCGACAACCCGCCGCTCGAAGACCACATCAAAGGCACGCGCGTCGGCGACGGCCGCTGGTCCTGGGAGGTGCTGCTTGCCTAGAGCTGACAACGGGCACTGGCCGGCGATCTTCCAGCCGCTCCGCTTCCGCAAGCTGGAGGTGAAGAACCGGCTCTTCCGCTCGAGCATCTCGGGACGCTTCGACAACTACGACGGCTCCGGAACCGAGACGCGGATCGACTGGGACGTCAAGTTCGCCCGCGGAGGGATCGGCGCGATCATCTCCTCGAACACGCCCGTCCACCCGCGCGGGCTGATCGTCCCCAACTACTCGCACCTCGACTCGGACGAGCGGATCCCGTTCTACCTCGAGCTGGGGAAGCGGGTGCGCGACGCGGGCGCCAGGTACATCGTCCAGCTGGCGTTCTCGGGCCGGCAGCGGGACATCCCGAGCGTCCTCTACGACACGGGCCTCTCCTCCACGGACAAGCCCGACCCCGTGCACGGCTTTCCGTGCGAGCGGATGACCAAGGCGCAGATCGACGAGGTCGTCGCCGCTTTCGGGCAGGCCGGCCGCCGGGCGCGCGAGGCCGAGCTCGACGGCGTCGAGGTCCACGGCTGCAACGGCTACCTGATCACGCAGTTCCTCTCCCCCGCCATCAACGACCGGGAGGACGAGTACGGCGGCTCGCTCGAGAACCGCGCCCGCTTCCCGCTCGAGGTCGTGCGCGCGATCAGGAAGGAGGTCGGCGACGACTTCCACGTCCAGTTCAAGATCAGCGCCATCGACGACGGCAAGGCGCTCTTCCCCTGGGCGAAGGAGGGCACGACCCTCGAAGAGTCGATCCAGGTATGCAAGTGGCTCGTCGAGGCGGGCGTGGACGGGCTGCACGTCTCGGCGGGCTATGTCTTCCCGCACCCGCGCAACCCCGCGGGCACGTTTCCGGTCTCGGAGGTGATCCGCTCCTACGACACCATGCTCTCGAGCGGGAAGAACACCTTCAGGAACTACCTCATGTTCCGCACCCCGCCGATCAACAAGGCCTTCGCCTGGGCCTGGGAGCGGCGAGTGCGGAAGCTCGGCGTCGAGGGGATCAACCTCGAGCTGGCGCGGGCGATCAAGCAGGTCGTCGACGTGCCCGTGCTCTGCGCCGGAGGCTTCCAGACCGCCTCGGTGATCTCGCGGGCGATCGAGGACGGCTCCGTCGACGGGGTCACCATGGGACGGCCGCTCATCGCCAACCCGGACCTGCCGAACCTGTTCCGCGAGGGTCACGACCGTGCGCCGAAGCCGTGCACGTACTGCAACAAGTGCCTGATCAGCTTCGTGGAGAACCCGCTCGGCTGCTACGAGGAGAGCCGCTATGGCTCCCGCGAGGAGATGATCCGGCACATCATGTCCGTCTACGAGGGAGCGCCTCTTCCTGCCGAGGTGAAGTAGTGACGGCGGAGGCGATCTTCGAGCCGCTCGCGCTCGGGCCGCTCACCGTCGGGAACCGTGTCCTCCGGTCGAGCGTCGCCGGGCGCTTCGACAACTACGACGGCTCGGGAACGCCGGTGCGGGTCAACTGGGACCTCCGCTTCGCCCGCGGCGGCGTCGGCGCGATCATCTCCTCGAACGCGCCGGTTCACCCGCGCGGAGCGATCGTCCCCGGCTATGCGCACATCGACTCGGACGAGTCGATCCCCTTCTGGCGCGAGCTCGGCAAGCGCGTGCGCGAAGCCGGGTGCCCGTACATCCTCCAGATCGTCCACGCGGGCCGCGAGCGGATCATGCCCTTCCCCCAGTGGGACCTGGCGCTCTCGTCGTCGAGCAAGCCCGAGCCGCTGAACGGATTCCCGGCGCAGGCGATGACCGTGCGCGAGATCGAGGAGGTCGTGGAGATGTTCGCGCAGGCGGCGCGACGCGCGCAGGCGGCCGGCCTGGACGGGGTCGAAGTCGCCGGCGCAAACGGAATGTTGCCGACGCAGTTCCTCTCCTCGGCCATCAACGACCGCAGCGACGAGTACGGCGGGCCGCTGGAGAACCGCGCCCGCTTCGGACTCGAGGTCGTGCGCGCGATCCGCGCGGCGGTCGGCCCCGACTTCTGTGTCGGCTACAAGATCTCCGTCCGCGAGAACCTCAACGAGCTGCTGCCGTGGCTCCGGGAGGGGAACACGCTGGAGGAGTCGCTGCAGACGTGCCGGTGGCTCGAGGAGGCCGGCGTGGACTACCTCCATGTGAGCGCGGGCGGCGGCTTCCCTCATCCGCGCAACCCGGCCGGCGACTTTCCCGCGGCGCAGGTCGTGAAGACGTACGACACCACGCTCTCCAGCGGGAAGTACACGTTCCGGAACTACCTCACCTTCCGCACGCCGCCGCTGGCCAGGGCCTTCGGCTGGTGGTGGGGCCGCCCGCACCGGAACGTCGACGTCGAGGGGATCAACCTCGCCGACTCGAGGGCGGTGAAGCAGGTCGTCTCCGTCCCGGTGCTCGTGACCGGCGGCTTCCAGACGGCGTCGGTGATCGCCCGCGCCATCGAGCGGGGCGACTGCGACGGCGTCACGATCGCGCGCCCGCTCGTCGCCAACCCCGACCTCGTCCGCCACTTCGAGCGGGGGCTCGACCGCGCCCCGCGACCATGCACGTACTGCAACAAGTGCCTCTTCAGCTTCATCGAGCATCCGCTCGCCTGCTACGAGGAAGCCCGCTTCGACTCCCGCGAGGAGATGCTGCGCGAGGCGCTGGCCGTGTACGAGGCGGCAGCCGCATGAAGCCGGACGCGATCTTCGAGCCGCTCCGCTTCCGCAGCCTCGAGATCAAGAACCGGATCCTCCGCTCGAACGTCGCCGGGAGGCTCGACGACTACGACGGCGCCGGCACGCAGACGCGGATCAACTGGGAGCTCAAGTTCGCCCGCGGCGGCGTCGGCGCGATCCTCTCCTCCTGGACCGCCGTCGACGAGCGCGGCAAGATCGTCCCGGGCTTCGCCGGGATCGAGACGGACGAGCGCATCCCGTTCTGGCGGGAGCTGGGGAAGCGCGTGCACGAGCACGACTGCCGCTACATCCTCCAGCTCGCGCACGCGGGCCGGCAGCGCGACGTCCCCATCCTCGCCTTCGGCAAGGGGCTCTCGTCGACGGGCAAGCCGGATCCACTCCACGGCTTCGAGGCGGAGCGCGCGACGCGGGCCGACCTGGAGGCGATCAAGCGCTCGTTCGCGGCCGGGGCCCGGCGCGCGAGCGAGGCCTCGCTCGACGGGGTCGAGATCCACGGCGCCAACGGCTACCTGTTCACCCAGTTCCTCTCCTCGGCGATCAACGACCGGGAGGACGAGTACGGCGGGCCGCTCGAGAATCGCGCGCGGCTCCTTCTCGAGACGGTGGCGGCGATCCGCGCCGAGGTCGGCCACGACTTCCACCTCCAGGTGAAGATCTCGACCACGGAGCACGCGAACGCGTTCCTTCCCTGGCTGGGGAAGGGGAACACGATCGAGGACTCGGTCCAGGTCTGCCGCTGGCTCGAGGCGGCGGGAGTCGACGCGATCCACGTCTCCTCCGGGAGCACCTTCCCGCACCCGGACAACCCGGCCGGGGAGTTCTCGATCGAGGACATGGTCCGCACGTACGACGTCATGCTCTCGAGCGGCAAGAGCACGTTCCGGAACTACCTCCTCTTCCGGGCCTGGCCGGCGAACCGCGTGATGAAGAAGCGCTGGGAGCGCGACCCGGCCGAGGTGCCGGGGCGTCTGCTGCCCGACGCCCGCGCCGTCAAGGAGGCCGTGGCGATCCCGGTGATCGTGACCGGCGGCTTCCAGCGAGCCTCGCTGATCGCCGGCGCCATCGAGCGGGGCGACTGCGACGCCGTCTCGATCGCGCGCGGGCTCGTGGCGAACAACGACCTCGTCGAGCTGTTCCGTGCCGGCCACGACCTCCCGCCGAGGCCGTGCACGTACTGCAACAAGTGCCTCTACAACGTGCTCGAGCACCCGATCGGCTGCTACGACGAGCGGCGCTTCCCCTCGCGGGAGGCGATGATCGAGCAGATCATGTCGGTCTACGAATCATGAGCCGCGGCACGACGCACGGGATCCGGACGTACCTCCCGGACGAGAAGCGTGACGGGACGGCGCTTTGCATGTCGGGAGGCGGCTACCGGGCCGCGCTCTTCCACCTGGGCGCGCTGCGGCGGCTGAACGAGCTCGGCGTGCTCTCGAAGATCGACACGTTCACGTCGGTCTCGGGCGGGAGCATCATGGCCGCGCAGCTCGCGACCTGGCTCACCCGCGCCGAGCGCGAGCCGAGAAATCCGGTCGACGGCTTCGAGGACGGCGTGGCCAAGCCGATGCGCGCGTTCGCCGCGCGCGACGTCCGCACCGGGGCCGCGCTGGCGCGGCTCCATCCGCGCAATTGGCTGATTCCGGGCGCGCAGAGCGAGGCGCTCGCCGAGGCCTACGCGCGGGGCCCGGCCCCGGGGAAGCTCGCCGACCTCCCGGAGACGCCGCGCTTCGTCTTCCTCGCGAGCGACATGCGCTTCCGCGACCAGTGGGTGTTCGACACCGGCAAGCGCCGCGTCGGGAGCGGGCAGGCGGGCTACGCACCGCTCGGAGACTGGACGCTCGCGCGGGCGGTGGCCGCGTCTTCCTGCGTCCCGGGCGCCTTCGGGGTCGTCCACACCACGTGGGAGCCTGGAGAGCTCACGGGCGGCTCGTACCAGGAGCCCGACCGTGACCGGCTCGTGCGCGAGATCGACCTCTCGGACGGAGGCATGTTCGACAACCTCGGGCTCGAGCCAGTCTGGCGCGACCACGAGATCGTGCTCGTCTCCGACGCCGCGCCGTCCTTCAAGCCGGACCCCGACGTCGGCTGGCTCTGGAGCGCCCTCCGCCAGGGCGTCATCCTGCTCGAGCAGGCGACCGAGGTGCGCAAGCGCTGGCTCGTGGCGAACTTCATCGAGGAGAAGATGAAGGGCTCGTACTGGGGCATTGCCTCGCGACCGGCCAGCTACGAGCTGAAGCAGGCGTCGCGGGCCTACTCCGAGAACCTGATCCGCGACTTCATCGCGCCGATCCGCATCGACCTGGACGTCTTCTCGCCGGGCGAGATCGCCGTGCTCGAGAACCATGGCTACCTGATGGCCGACGTCGCGCTCAGCAAGCACGGCGAGGGAATCGTCGACGGCAAGCCGCCCGAGGGCGCTGTCCCGCATCCGGACTGGCTCGACGAGGCGAAGGCGGCGAACGCGCTCCGGGAGAGCGGGAAGACGCGAATCTTCTTCCGGCCCCGCGTGAACCCTTAGTTCGGCGGGACGTTCGCGTTCAGGCGGAACACGTTCTCGGGGTCGTACTCCTTCTTCAGCTCGACCAGGCGATCGTAGTTCGGCCCGTACGCGGCTCGGGCCGGCTCGTCCCCGACGTCGTCCTCGGAGAAGTAGTTGAGGTAGCGACGACCAACCAGGAACGGTGCCATGGAAGTGAAGATCTCCTTCGTCCAGGCGACGTTCTCGTCGGTGGCGGCCGGGTCGGTCCAGACCGAGGTGACCACGAGGTTGTAGCCCGGCTCTCGATGAGGCACCGCTGTCGCATCCACCGGCACGCGCGTCACCTCGCCGTGGAAGTGCTCGAGGAGCGCCGCGGTCATCGGCGAGGGACAGACCGCGAACCGCGCGAGCAGCTCGTCGATCGCCTCGTCGGTCAGCCCGCTCAGGAACCCGGACTTCCAGTAGTTGAGGCTTCCGGTCGGGTAGCCGGCGTCGAGCAGGGAGTTGAGAACCGTGTAGGGCAGCGGGCCCAGCTCGACCAGAACGGGGGAGCCGTGCTCCCGGAGCGGCCGGAGCTCCTCCTCCGCCTGCTCGGGGGAGCCGATGTGGCAGGCGACGACGAGCGCGAGCTTCGTCCCCGACCCGTCCGGCGCGTGGCCGACCCCGGCGAACGTCATGAGCTCGTCGGAGGCGTCCGCCGTCCACTCCCTGTAGAAGCGCAGGAACTCGGCGGCAGCGTCGAACGGGTGCGCGACCAGCCCGCCGATCACCGTGGGCCCGACCTCGTGCAAGCGGTACTCGAAGGACGAGACGACGCCGAAGTTGGCGCCGGCACCGCGCAGGCCCCAGAAGAGGTCGGCGTTCTCGTTCTCGCTCGCGGTGAGAGTGCGCCCGTCCGCGGTCACGACCCGGGCGGAGAGAAGGTCGTCGGTGGCCAACCCGTACTTCGGCATCAGCCACCCGAGGCCGCCTCCGAGCGTCAGCCCGGCGATGCCCGTCGTGGAGATGACCCCGCCGGTGACAGCCAGGCCGTGGAGCTGCGTCTCGCGGTTCAGCTGCGCCCAGTTGACTCCCGGCTGAACGCGGGCTGTGCGGGCGACAGGATCGACGTAGACGCCCCTCAGCCGCGAGAGGTCGATCATCAGGCCGCCTTCGGTGAGGCACCGCCCCGCGACGCTGTGGCCGCCGCCGCGGATCGAGATCTCGAGGCCGGCGTCGCGCGCGTATGCGATCGCATCGGCGATGTCGGCCTCTCCCAGGCATTGCGCGATCAGCACGGGCCGCTTGTCGACGAGCCCGTTGAAGCCTCGTCTCGCCTCCTCGTACCCGTTATCCCCGGGTCGGAGAAGCGCTCCGGAGAACGTCTCCAGGCCCGCCAGCTCCTGCTCGGTCACCGCAGACATCGTTCCTCCTTGTGGCAGACGGCGCGACTCTACGCTTCGAGCGGCTCCGCGGCTAGTAGAGCTTCTCGCCGCGCTCCAGCATGCCCAGGAACTTGTCGAGGCGCCTGGCGCGCGTCTCCGGCTTCTTCGCGTCCTGGAGCTGGTAGAGGATCGCGAACCGGTTCGACTTGTTCAGGCCGGCCCAGAACTCGGCGGCCTTCGGGTTGTCGTCCAGCGCCGCCTTGAGGTCGTCGGGAACCTCGATGTTCGCCGGGGAGGCGTACGCTGCCTCCCAGCGGCCGTCCGCTTTGGCGAGCTCGACCTGCGCCAGCCCCGCGGGCTTCATCCGGCCCTGCTTCGTCAGCTCCTCGATCTTGTCGCGGTTGACCCGTGACCACTTGCTCCTGGCGCGCCGCGGCGTGAACTTCTGCAGGTAGAAGCGCTCGTCGAGCGACTTGACCTGGCTGTCGATCCAGCCGTAGCAGAGGGCGACCTCGAGAGCCTCCGCGTAGACGACGGACTCCACGCCCGAGCCCTTCTTTGCGAACTTGAGCCAGACCCCGTCGGAGCTCGCGTGCTGGGCGTCGAGCCAGGCCTCCCACTCCGCCTGTGAGGCGAAGGCGAGGATCGGCCTACCGTCCTTCCCCTGCTCCCCGGCCACGCCGGCAGTATGCGAAATCACGACTCAAGCCGCGGCAGCCGCGAGCCGATGATCGGACCGTGCGCGCGACGATCCTCGGCACCGTCGGGGTCCTTTGGGGAGGGGCGATCATCGCAAGCGGGGTCCTGGATCGCACCCGGCCACCTGACGCAGCGCACGCGATCGGCGAGCTGATGGCTCTCGCCTTCGGCGCGCTCCTCGTCGCCGCTGGTACGCGGGCGCTGGTCAGGCGCTTTCGCTAGGCCTCGCCGGTCGCGCGGTCGGCGAAGCGCTCGGCGAGCGCAGCGATCGTCAGCGACGGGTTCGGCCCCACCGGGCCCGGCATGACCGAGCCGTCGGCGATCGTGAGCCCCGGATAGCCGAACACCTCGCCGTACGGATCGACGACGCCCTCCTCCGGAACGCGACCCATGGGACAGCCGCCGAGCGGATGCACGGTGATCAGCCGGCCGAGGTACCACGTCGGGTTCCGCTGGAACCGCGCATCCAGCGCCTCGGCGATCTCCTCCGCGAAGTCGCCCAGCCGGTCGAAGAAGGGGCTGGACTTCGCCTTCACCCAGTCGACCTGGAGCCTGTCCCCGCTCGTGAGCTCCATGTTCCCGTCGGGGATGTCGCGGCCCATGCCGAGGAGCGGGAGCGACCCCGCCGCCAGGCGGGTGTCCGAGAGCAGCTGCGCGACCTCCGCCGAGAGGTCGACCTCGGGCGTCCGTCGCAGCAGCCCGACGATGATCCGGGCGGCGACCTGCCGGAAGCGCCAGAGCGCGCCCGGCCCCTGGGTCGCCTGGACGAGCCAGCTGACGAAGTCGGGGTAGCCGGCATCCTCGACGTAGAAGCCTCGCCCTTCGCCTCCGTCGAGCTTGTCGGGGACGCGGAGGGCGCCCGTGATCACCGGCCCGAAGCTCGGCTGGAGCGCCCGTTTCGCGTCGAGCGCGAAGGTGAGGAGATCGCCGTTGCCGCCGAAGCGGCTACCGAGCCGCGGGCTGAGGCCGGGGAAGGCGTCCCGGCTCCTGAGCAGCAGGTAGGTCGACCCGAGCGTCCCCGCGGCGAGAACGAGGCGGTCGCAGGTCAGCTCGCGGAGCGGGCGAACTCGGGGGTCGTCCGTCCTGATCTTTCTCCCCTCGTCGGCGACGTCGTGCTCCACGTAGCGGACGAGGTAGCCGCCGCCCTCGCGCGGCGCGAGCGAGCGCGCCTCCCGCAGCGTCCAGATCTCCGCGCCGAGCCGCTTCGCCTCGGAGAGGTAGTTGAGGTCGAGCGTGTTCTTCGACCCGAAGTTGCAGCCGATGTCGCACTCCCCGACGAGCCTGCACGTGTAGCGGGGCACGCCGTGCAGGTTCGGGTGCTCCTCTCGAATGGGGACGCCGACCGCCGGCTCCTCCCCGGCGTTCGCGAAGGTGACCGCCAGCTTCGGGAGGATGAACTCCCGCTCGAGCTTCCTCCCCGCCTCCTTGAAGGCGACCGTCTTGGGGGTCGTGTCCGCGAACGGATACTCCTGGCCGTTCAGCATCGTCTCGGCCCGCTCGTAATGCGGCACGAGATCCTTGTACGTCACGGGCCAGCTCTCGTAGCCGTCCTCGGCGGTGCCGCCCTGGACGAACCACTCCTCCGGCTTGCGCAGGAGAACGTTGGCGTAGATGAGGGAGCCGCCCCCGAGCCCGCTCGAGACCAGGGCGCCGATGCCCTTGAACGACCAGAGGTTGAAGAGCCCGTAGAGGCCCTCGCTCGGGTCCCAGAAGGCCTTCGAGAGCTCGCGCGGGCCGCGCGGGAACGACCCCGGCGGATACGCCTTGCCGCGCTCGAGCACGCAGACGGACTTCCCGGCCCGGGCCAGCCGGTACGCGAGCACGGAGCCGCCGAACCCGGAGCCGACGACGACGGCGTCGAAGTGGTTGTCGGTCGCTGCCACTCGGCGGCGAGGGTAAGCGGGAGGAAGGCTGTGCGCAACTCGTCACGCCATGGGGCTTGACAAGCGCACCCCGCTGTCTCCACACTTCAAGGCAGCTTGACGAGGCACGAGATCACATCGCCTGGCGTCACCGGCCTCTCCCGGCTGTTGACGCTCGCGCTCGTCCTCGTCGTCATCCTCATTCTCCCCCTCTAGGGGGAGAACGCGACTCACGCGCCGAGCAGGCGCACACGCCGACCGAACCACAGGAGTACTGCGCCTCCGGACGGAGGCAGAGAGGATGAGCAGTGAGCCGCAGAATCACGATCTTCGACACGACGTTGCGCGACGGCGAGCAGTCGCCGGGCATCGCGCTGTCGCCGCAGGAGAAGGTGGAGATCGGGACGCAGCTCGAGCGGCTCGGAGTCGACATCGTCGAGGCAGGGTTCGCGGTCTCCTCGCCGGGAGACTTCGAAGGCGTCAGGGCAGTCGCCGCCGCAGTCGAGCGTCCCACCGTCGCATCGCTTGCGCGGACGCGCAAGGAGGACATCGACGCCGCCGCCGAGGCCCTGGCGAACGCACGCAGGTCGCGCATCCACGTCTTCATCGCCACCAGCAGCATCCACATGGAGCGCAAGCTCCGACTCGAGCCCGAGGAGGTCGTCGAGCAGACCCGTTGGGCCTGCGGTTACGCGCGCAGCCTCGCGGACGAAGTCGAGTTCTCCTGCGAGGACGCAACCCGCTCCGAGCCCGACTTCGCGGCGCGCATCTGCGGTGAGGCCGTTCGCGCGGGCGCGACGACGATCAACCTCCCCGACACGGTCGGCTACTGCCTTCCCGACGAGTACGCGGAGTTTCTGCGCGAGATCGTGAAGCGCTGCCCGGAGCTCGAGCACGCTCAGCTCTCGGTGCACTGCCACGACGACCTCGGCCTCGCCGTCGCCAACACGCTCGCCGGCATCCAGGCCGGCGCCACCCAGGTCGAGGCCACCGTCAACGGCCTGGGCGAGCGGGCGGGGAACGCCGCGCTCGAAGAGGTGGTCATGGCGCTGCGCGTGCGCGAGCAGGTCTTCGGCGCCGACACCGGCGTGAACGTCGGCGAGATCGGACGCACGTCGAAGCTCGTCGAGGAGCTCACCGGCTACCGCGTCCAGCGCAACAAGGCCATCGTCGGCGCGAGCGCGTTCGCCCACGAGGCCGGCATCCACCAGGACGGGATGCTCAAGGACGCCGAGACCTACCAGATCATGGACCCCACCGAGCTCGGCCTCGTCATGTCGCTCCCGCTCGGCAAGCACTCGGGACGGCACGCATTCGCACGGGCCTGCAGCGACGCTGGGATCGAGCTTGAGCGCGAGGCGCTGAACGAGGCGTTCGCGCGTTTCAAGCAACTTGCCGATACACGAAAGCACGTGACCCTCGGCGACGTGTTCGAGGAGGTGAGCGTGAGATGAGAAAGAAGCGCTACACGGTTGCCTGTCTCTCCGGGGACGGCATCGGGCCTGAGGTGACGGCCGAGGCCAGTCGCGCGCTCGCGGTCGTCTCCGGCATGCACGGGTTCCAGGTCGACGAGCTGCACGTGCCTTTCGGCGGCGACGCGCTGCGTCGCTTCGGCCACCCGCTTCCCAGCATCACGCGGGCGGCCTGCGCCGAGGCCGACGCGATGCTCGTGGCCGCGACGCGCGAGCCCGCGCTCGAGGTTCTGAAGGCCGAGCTCGACCTCCGCTGGCGCATCACGCGGGTCTGCGCCCGCGGCAGCGAGCTGGCGGTCGTCAGCCCGCTCCCGGACGACGCAGTCCAGCTCGCGGTCGAGCGCTCCTTCCAGCTCGCCTTCAGCCGCCGGGCCCGCCTGACCGCGGTCGGCACGAGCGCCGCGTGGGACGCCGCACTCTCCGGAGCAGCGGAGCGGTGGGAGGGCGTGGTCGTCGAGCACCTGCCCTTCGAGGCGGCCGTCACCGGGCTCCTGGAGGATCCCTCGCGGTTCGACGTCATCGCCAGCGAGCAGCCGTTCGCCGAGGCGCTGGCGAGCACCGCCGCGTTCGCCCACAAGGGGACGCGGATGGTCGCGTCGGGCCGGGTCGGCCCCGACGGGAAGGGCATGTTCGGGCCGACGCACGGCTCGGCGCTCGAGATCGCCGGCCAGGGCGTCGCCAACCCGAGCGCCATGCTGCTCGCGGCCGCGCTGATGCTCGCCGAGGGGCTCGGCGAGCGGAGTGCCGCGGGCACGCTCGAGCGCGGCGTCCTGGAGACGCTCGAGACGGGCGTGCGCACGCCGGACATGGTCTCCTCGGGCGCCGGGGCGACGACGCGCGAGTTCATGGACGCGCTGCTCGCGTCGCTCCCCGCCGCCCGCAGGGACACCGAGTTCGCGGGGGTCACCGCGTGAAGATGCTCGGCTCCGACGCGATCCTGCGCTCGCTCGAGGCCGAGGGCGTCGACGTCGCCTTCGGGATCCCGGGCGGCGCGATCCTCCCGCTGTACGACGCGTTCGCCCGCGGCACGACCGTCCGCCACGTCCTCGCGCGGCACGAGCAGGGCGCCGGGCACATGGCGGAGGGCTACGCCCGCGCGTCCGGCAGGGTGGGCGTCGCGATCGCGACGTCCGGCCCGGGCGTCACCAACCTCGTGACTCCCATCGCCGACGCGTGGATGGACTCGACCCCGCTCGTTTGCATCACCGGCCAGGTGCGAACGAGCCTGATCGGGACCGACGCGTTCCAGGAGACGGACGCGACGGGGATCACCCTCCCGATCGTCAAGCACTCGTGGCTCGTCCAGGACGTCCAAGAACTCCCGCACGTGCTCAAGGCGGCCTTCCACATCGCCCGAACCGGCCGATCCGGCCCGGTCCTCGTGGACGTCGCCAAGGACGTGCAGGAGGCGGAGATCGACTTCACCTACCCCCATCAAGTCGATCTCCCAGGGTGGAAACCACCTGCCAGTGTCCACCCTCGACAGGTTCGGGAGGCGGCGAGAGCCCTGCTCGCCGCCTCGCGGCCTGTCCTCTATGTCGGCGGCGGCGTGGTCAACGGCGACGCGACCGACGAGCTCCTCGAGCTCGCGGAGACCGGTGGCATTCCGGTGATCACGACGCTGATGGCGAAGAGCGCCTTCCCGGAGAGCCACCCGCTCTGCTACGGCCCGCCCGGCATGCACGGCTCGAAGTGGGCGAACTGGGGCCTGAACAAGGCGGACCTGCTCGTCACGGTCGGGGCGCGCTTCGACGACCGCGTCACGGGCAAGCTCTCAGCCTTCGCGCCCGGCGCGAAGGTGATCCACTTCGACATCGACGCAGCGGAGATCGGGAAGCTCCGCCATGCCGACATTCCCGTCACAGGCCCGCTCAAGCTTGCCCTGGCCGAGCTGACCAGGGCGCTCCGGGCCCAAGCCGAGCCCGGCCGCCAGGGCCCGGTCGCCTGGCGGCGTCAGCTCGACGAGTGGCGGGAGACGTTCCCCTACCGCTACGCCCCGGAGGGCGAGTACCTGAAGCCGCAGGCCGTCATCGAGACGCTGCGCAACCTGACGAGCGGCAGCGACGTCGTCTGGACCACCGGCGTCGGCCAGCACCAGATGTGGGCCATGCAGTACCTCGTCTGCGACCGCCCGCGAACGTTCATCACATCGGGCGGGCTCGGGACGATGGGGTACGGCCTTCCGGCCGCCGTCGGCGCCAAGGCCGCGCGGCCCGACGCGACGGTTGTCTGCATCGACGGGGACGGCTGCTTCCAGATGACCTCGCAGGAGCTGGCGACGTCCGTCCTCGAAGGGCTCCCCATCGTCGTCGTCATCATCAACAACGGCTGGCTCGGGATGGTGCGGCAGTGGCAGGAGATGTTCTACGCGAACCGCTTCGCCGAGACGCACCTGACGCACCAGGTGCCGGACTACGCCCAGCTCGCAGAGGCCTACGGCGCGGCGGGATTCACGGTCGAGGCCGGCGACGACCTCGAAGGCGTTCTCGAGGAAGCGCTCAACTGCGGACGCACAGCGGTGGTCGACGCACGCTGCGACCCCGAGGAGAAGTGCTTCCCGATGATCCCCGCGGGCGCAGCGGCCATCGACGTGATCGAGTTCTCCGAGGAGGAGGCTGTCGAGGCCTCGCCGTGACGCACACCGTCTCCGTCCTCGTCGAGAACCGGCCGGGCGCCCTCGCCCGCGTCTCGAACATGTTCGCCCGACGGGGCTTCAACATCGAGAGCCTCGCCGTCGGCCCGACGGAGCGGCACGACGTCTCGCGCATCGTGCTCACCGTCGACTGCCCGGCCGACCTGCTGGAGCAGATCGAGAAGCAGATGCACAAGCTCGTGAACGTCCTCCGCGTCTCCACGCTCCAGGCCGGCCAGGCCGTCGAGCGGGAGCTCGCGCTTGTCCGCGTGTCGGCCGACCCGAGCAGCCGCGCGGAGCTGATCGCGCTCGCCGAGGTCTTCGGCGCGCGCGTGGCCGACCTCGGCCCCGACTCCATGGTCTTCGAGGTCGTCGGCACGCCGGAGCAGCTCGACTCCTTCGAGGAGGCCCTGCGTCCGCACGGTCTCGTCGAGCTCGCCCGCACGGGCCGGATCGGGCTCGCGCGCGCGTCCACGAACCGCAGCCCACGCCCTCAACACGTCCTCCGCTAGAAAGGATTCCTCATGGCAGCGACCGTCTACCGCGAAGGCAACCTCGATCTCCTCTCCGGCAAGGTGGCCGTCCTCGGCTACGGAAGCCAGGGTCACGCGCACGCCCTGAACCTGCGCGACTCCGGCGTCGAGGTCGAGGTCGGGCTCCGCGAGGGAAGCCCGTCCTGGGCAGCTGCCGAGGACGCCGGGCTGACCGTGAAGACCTTTGCCGACGCCGTCCGCGGCGCGCAGCTCGTTGCCGTGCTCCTCCCCGACCACGTTCAGAAGGGCGTCTACGAGCGCGACGTCGCCCCGAACCTCGAGCCGGGAGCGGCGGTTCTCTTCGCCCACGGCTTCAACGTCCACTTCGGCCAGATCGAGCCCGAGCCGGGACACGACGTGGTCATGGTCGCTCCCAAGGGCCCCGGTCACCGCGTCCGGCAGCTCTTCGAGGCGGGTGCGGGCGTCCCCGGCCTGGTCGCCGTCGCCCAGGACTCGAGCGGCCACGCCCTCGAGCTCGCGCTCGCGTACGGGACGGCGATCGGCTGCGGCCGGGCCGGCATGATCGAGACGACCTTCGCCGAGGAGACCGAGAGCGACCTCTTCGGCGAGCAGGCCGTCCTCTGCGGCGGCGTGACCGCGCTCATGCAGGCCGGATTCGAGATCCTCGTCGATGCCGGCTACCAGCCCGAGATCGCCTACTACGAGTGCATCAACGAGATGAAGCTGATCGTCGACCTGATCTACGAGGGCGGCTTCGGCCACATGCGCGATTCGATCTCCGACGTGGCAGAGTACGGCGACCTGACGCGTGGCCAGGTCATCGTCGACGAGCACGTGAGGACGAGCATGAGGCAGCTCCTCGAGGACATCCGCAACGGTTCCTTCGCCCGCGAGCTGATCGCGGAGGAGGAGGCCGGCCGGCCGCGCATGACGGCGCTCCGGCGCATGGCCGCCCGCCACCCGGTGGAGGTCGTCGGCGGCGAGCTGCGCGAGCTCGCGGGCCGCGAGGGCCTCCTCGGCGCGGAGGCCGGTGCCGTCCGCAGTTGACGTCCCGGTAGCCCTCCTGGGCTACGGGACCGTCGGCTCGGCCGTCGACCGGCTCCTACAGGAGAACGCCGAGGACATCGAGCGCGCTACCGGCCACAGGCTGCGGGTCGTGCGCGCGCTCGTTCGGAACCCCGCCAAGGAGCGTCCGCACCCGCCCGCGGACGGGATCCTCACGACCGACTTCGCCGCGATCCGCGACGACCCGTCGATTGCCCTGGTCGCCGAGGTCATGGGCGGCCTCGAGCCCACCGGTGACCACGTGCTCGACCTCCTCGGCGCCGGCAAGCCGGTCGTCTCCGCCAACAAGCAGCTGATCGCGCGGCGCGGCGGCGAGCTCTTCTCCACGGCCTCCGAGGCGGGCGTGCAGCTGCGCTTCGAGGCCAGCGTCTGCGCGGCGATCCCCGTGATCAAGATCCTGCGCGAGGCGCTCGTCGTCACCACCGTCCACCGCGTGCTCGGGATCGTCAACGGGACGACGAACTTCATCCTCACGAGGATGGAGGAGGGCGCCGAATACGCGGAGGCGCTGGCCGAGGCGCAGAAGCTCGGCTACGCGGAGGCTGATCCCACTGAGGACGTGACCGGTGCCGACGCGGCCGCCAAGATGGCGATTCTCGCCACCATCGCCTTCGGCTCCCGGGTGGTGCTCGACGACGTCTCCTACGACGGAATCGAGCACGTGACGGGGGAGCACGTTCGCGCCGCCCGCGAGATGGAGATGGTCGTGCGGCTGATCGGCGCGGCGACTCTTCGCGACGAGCGGGTGGACGTCCGCGTCGGGCCGGCCCTGGTCGACCGCCACCATCCGCTCGCCGCCGTCGAGGGCGCCTTCAACGCGGTGATGCTCCAGGGAGACGCGATCCGCGAGATCACGCTCGAGGGCCCGGGCGCCGGGGGCATGGAGACCGCTTCCGCAGTCGTGGCCGACATGGTCAGCGTCATCGGCACGACCGGCACGGGCTTCCTCCAGAATGACGCCTGCTGGCGCGAGCTCGAACGGCTGCCGAGCGCCGAGATGCGCTCGCCCTACTATCTGCGCATCGAGGTCGACGACGTCGCGGGGGTGCTCGCGCAGGTGGCGCTCCGGCTGGCCGCGCACCGCGTCTCGATCGCCCGCCTGATCCAGCACCAGGCAAACGGCTCGGCGACGCTCCACGTCGTCACGCACGAGGGGGCGGAGGGCGATCTCAGGAGCGCGCTCCAGGAGATCGAAGCACTGCCGGAGACGCGCGGGACCCCCTCCGCGCTTCCCGTCATCTCGGACCGCGGCGTCCCGGGCCTTGGCTGGGCCTAGGATCCGCGACATGACGGCCCCGCTCGCCGAGCGCTACCGCGACCGCCTGCCCTGGACCGACGCGACCCCCGTCGTCTCGCTCGGCGAAGGCTCCACGCCGCTCCTCCCCGCTCCACGGCTCTCGGAGCGGCTCGGCGTCGAGCTCTGGCTCAAGTGGGAGGGCGCCAACCCGACCGGGAGCTTCAAGGACCGCGGCATGACCGTGGCCGTCTCCAAGGCGGTCGAAGCGGGCGTCGCCGCGGTCGTCTGCGCCTCGACGGGGAACACTGCCGCCTCCGCCGCGACCTATGCGGCGCGGGCCGGGATCCGCGCGGTGATCCTCCAGCCCGCCGGTGCGGTCGCGCGCGGGAAGATCGCTCAGGCCCAGGCCGTCGGGGCGCGCGTGCTCGAGGTGCAGGGGCCGTTCGAGGGGGCCCTCGACGCGGCCCGGGAGCTCGGGCGCCGCGGCACCCACGCGCTCGTCAACTCGCTGAACCCGCATCGCCTCGAGGGGCAGAAGACGGCGGCGTTCGAGATCGTCGAGGACCTCGGCGGGACGCCTGACCTTCTCGCGCTCCCCTACGGCGGCGGGGGGAACACGCGCGCCTACGCGCTCGGCTTCGACGAGCTCGGCGAGGGCCTGCCCTCTCTGCTCGCCGGCGAGGCCTCGGAGCGCGCCTTCACCATGGCGACCGCGATCCGCATTGCCAAGCCCGCGCACCGGGTCGAGGCCGAGGAGGCGGTCGCGCGCTCCGGCGGCTCGGTCGTCTCGCTCACGGACGAGGAGATCCTCGCCGCGTGGCGGGATCTCGCCGAGCAGGAGGGAGTCTTCTGCGAGCCCTCGTCCGCCGCCGGCCTCGCCGCGCTCGCACGCTCGCGGCCGGAGCGCGGCGCGCGCGTCGTCTGCGTCGTCACCGGACACGGCCTCAAGGACCCGGACGCCGCCGCGCGCCTCTCGACCCCGCCGATCCCCGTCCCTCCCGACCCCGACGCGATCGCCGAGGCGGCGTCGTGAAGATCTCCGTTCGTGCGCCGGCGACGACCGCGAACATCGGCGCCGGGTTCGACTGCGCCGCCGTCGCGCTCGACCTCTGGAACGAGGTCGTGGTCACGGACGGCGGCACGCCGGACCGGAGCCACCTGGGCGTCCAGGCCTTCGAGCGGATCGACCCCGCGGACGGCCTGCGCTTCGAGTTCTTCGACCGGATTCCGCGCGAACGCGGCCTCGGGTCGAGCGCATCCGTGATCGCGCTCGGCCTCGTCGCCGCCGCCCACGTCGCCGACCGCGAGCCGGACCCGGAGTGGCTCCTCAAGGAAGGGCTGGCGCTCGAAGGCCACGCCGACAACCTCGCCTCGGCGCTCGCGGGCGGCGCGTGCTTGACCTCCGGAGGGCGCATCCACCGCGTCGCCGACGGCGTCCCGGCGGTCCCGATCGCACTCGTCCCCGAGGCGACCGTCGCAACGGCGGAGGCGCGAGCGGCGCTTCCCGAGCAGGTGCCCTTCGGCGACGCCGTCTTCTCCGTCGGCCGTTCGGCGCTCCTCGGCGCCGGCCTTGCAGCTCAGTCGGAGGAGGTCTTCGCGGCCGCGCTGAACGACCGCCTGCACGAGCCGTACCGCGCCGACCATGCGCCGCTGCTCGAGGACGTACGCCAGGAGCCGCCCACCGGAGCCCTCGGCGCGACCATCTCCGGCTCGGGCCCGACCGTGATCGTCTGGGCCGACCCACATCAGGCGCAGAAGTGCTCGGTCGAGCTCTCCAACCGTTTCCCCGACGTCGAGGTGCTCTGGCTCTCGACCTCCGCGAAGGGAGCTGAAGTCATAACATGAGCGACCCGTACGACCGCCCGTCCGACCCCGCCAAACGCCGAAGCGCCGCGCTCACCGACGGCCCCGAGCGCGCCCCGGCGCGCGCGATGCTGAAGGGGATCGGCCTCACCGACGACGACCTCGCGCGCCCGCTCATCGGCGTCGCCACGACGTGGATCGAGACGATGCCGTGCAACTTCAACCAGCGCGAGCTGGCTCAGCACGTGAAGGCAGGCGTTCGCGCGGCGGGCGGCACGCCGATGGAGTTCAACACGATCTCGGTCTCCGACGGCGTCTCCATGGGAACCGAGGGCATGCGCGCCTCGCTCGTCTCGCGTGAGGTGATCGCCGACTCGATCGAGCTCGTCGCGCGCGGCCACCTGCTCGACGGGCTCGTCTGCCTCGTCGGCTGCGACAAGACGATCCCGGCGGCGGTGATGGCGCTCGCCCGTCTCGACGTGCCGGGCCTCGTGCTCTACAACGGCTCCATCGCCCCGGGGCGCTTTCGCGGGCGGGACGTCACCATCCAGGACGTCTTCGAGGCGGTCGGCGCCCACGCCGTCGGGAGAATGAGCGGCGAGGAGCTCCACGAGCTCGAGGACGTTGCCTGCCCCGGAGCCGGGGCGTGCGGGGGTCAGTTCACCGCGAACACCATGTCGACGGCGCTCGAGTTCCTCGGCATCAGCCCGGCGGGGCTCAACGGGATCCCGGCACTCGTCCCCGCGAAGACGGAGGCGGCCGAGCAGGCGGGACGCCTCGTCATGGACCTCCTCCGCCGCGATGTCCGGCCGTCACAGGTGATCAGCCGCGAGGCGCTCGAGAACGCGATCGCCTCGATCGCGGCGACCGGCGGCTCCACGAACGGCGTCCTCCACCTGCTCGCCATCGCCCGCGAGCTCGACATCCCGCTCTCGCTCGACGACTTCGACGACATCGCCTCCCGGACGCCGGTCGTCGCCAGCCTCAAGCCGGGAGGCCGCTTCGTCGCGACGGACGTCTTCGAGGCGGGCGGCGTCGCGCTCGTAGCGCGCGAGCTCCTGAAGCGCGAGCTCGTGCACGCGGGCGCGCCGAACGTGGACGGCCGCTCCCTGGGCGAGATCGCGGCGGCGGTCGAGGAGCGGCCGGGCCAGGAGGTCGTCGTGCCGATCGAGACGCCGCTCAAGCCCACCGGCGGGCTTGCGATCCTCTACGGGAACCTCGCTCCGGAGGGCTGCGTCGTCAAGCTCGCCGGCCACGAACGCCTGCTCCACCGCGGCCCGGCTCGGGTCTTCGACTCCGAGGAGGCGTGCTTCGAGGCGGTGAAGGCGCGCCGGATCCGGGCCGGCGACGTCGTCGTCATCCGCTACGAGGGGCCGGCCGGCGGGCCGGGAATGCGCGAGATGCTGCACGTCACCGCGGCCATCGTCGGCGAGGGCCTCGGCGACGAGGTCGCGCTCGTGACGGACGGGCGCTTCTCGGGCGCCACCCACGGGCTCATGGTCGGACACGTCTCGCCGGAGGCGGCGCGCGGCGGCCCTCTCGCGGCGCTCCAGGACGGTGACGTCGTCGTCGTGGACGTCGAGGCGCGCGAGCTCCGAGCCGAGATCTCGGCGGACGAGCTGGCCGCGCGCCTGCGCGACTGGTCGCCTCCGGCTCCGCGCTACACGCAGGGCGTCTTCGCGAAGTACGCGGCGCTCGTCTCCTCGGCCTCCGAGGGCGCCGTCACCAGCGCCCGACCATGAGGATCGCGCTCCTCCCGGGCGACGGCATCGGCCCCGAGGTCGCGGCGGCAACCGTCCGCGTCCTCGAGGAGCTTCCGCTCGCTCCTCGAGCTGGACGAGCACCCGTTCGGCGGGTCGGCCATCGACGCGACCGGCGACCCGTTGCCCGCGGCGACGCTCGCCGCCGCCGAGAGCGCCGACGCCGTGCTCATGGGCGCCGTCGGCGATCCGCGCTTCGACGGCGCCGAGGTGCGACCCGAGCAGGGGCTCCTCCGGCTTCGCAGCGAGCTCGACGTCTACGCGAACCTCCGGCCCGCCCGCGGAGAAGGGGTCGACCTGCTCGTCGTCAGGGAGCTGGTCGGCGGCCTCTACTTCGGCGCACGCGGCACCCGCGAGGACGGCACCGTGTTCGACACGATGGAGTATCGGCCCGACGAGGTCGAGCGCATCGCGCGCCGCGGCTTCGAGCTCGCTCGCGCGCGGCGTCGCCACGTCACGTCCGTCGACAAGGCGAACGTCCTCGACACGTCTCGCCTCTGGCGCGCGACGGTGGAGAGGGTCGCCGTCGACTATCCGGACGTCGAGCTGCGGCACATGCTCGTGGACAACTGCGGCATGCAGCTCGTCCTCGCGCCCGGGCAGTTCGACGTCATCCTGACGGAGAACACCTTCGGCGACATCCTGTCCGACGTCGCCGCGGGCCTCACGGGCGGCCTGGGCCTCGCGGCCTCCGCCAGCCTCGGCGACCGCCGCCCCGGCATCTTCGAGCCCGTCCACGGGTCGGCGCCGGACATCGCCGGCCGGGGGATCGCCAATCCCGCCGCCATGCTCCGCTCGGCCGCGCTCATGCTCGCCCACGGTGTCGACCGGCCCGCCGAGGCAGCCCGCCTCGAGGCAGCGGTGGATGCGGCCCTCGCGTCGACCCCGACCCCCGACCTCGGCGGCGCTGCGACGACCGCCGAGTTCGCCGACGCAGTCGTCAGAGAGCTAGGGTCGAGGTAAGCGAGGGGTGGGCCGCCTCGAAGGCGGCGATCTCGGCCTCGTGCCGGAGGGTCAGGCCGATGTCGTCGAGGCCTTCGAGCAGGCGGCGACGGTCGAAGGCGTCGAAGTCGAACCGGTACGGGCCGGCGGTCTGCTCCTCCAGGTCGACGGTGAGCTCGGCGCCGTGGCCGGCCGCCATCAGCTCCCGCACCTGCTCCTCCGGCAGGACGACCGTGAGCAGCCCGATCTTCAGCGAGTTCGTGCGGAAGATGTCTCCGAACGACGGCGCCACGATCGCGTCGAAGCCGTAGTCCTGCAGCGCCCAGGCGGCGTGCTCGCGCGACGAGCCGCAGCCGAAGTTCCGCCCGGCGAGAAGGATGCATGCGCCCTCGGCGTCGGGGTGATTCAGCTCGAAGTCGGGCTGCTGCGCCCAGTCGAAGAAGAGAAACTCGCCGAAACCGGTGCGCTCGATCCGCTTCAGGAACTGCTTCGGGACGATCTGGTCCGTGTCGACGTCCGAGCGGTCGAGCACCGCGACGCGCCCGGTCGCGCGGCGGAACGGCTTCACGCCACCGGCTCCAGCGCGAGCTCGCGGACGTCGACGAAGTGGCCCGCGAGGGCGGTTGCCGCCGCCATCGCCGGGCTGACGAGGTGCGTGCGGCCGCCGCGCCCCTGCCGCCCCTCGAAGTTCCGGTTCGAACTGGAGGCGCACCGCTCGCCCGGCTGGAGGATGTCGGGGTTCATGCCGAGGCACATGGAGCAGCCGGCTCGCCGCCACTCGAAACCGGCCGCCTCGAAGATCCGGTCGAGGCCCTCCTCCTCCGCCTGCCGCTTGACGCCCGCCGAGCCCGGCACCACGAGCGCGCGCACGCGCGGGTTGACGCGCTTCCCGGCTACGACCGCCGCCGCTTCGCGCAGGTCTTCGATGCGCGCGTTCGTGCACGAGCCGATGAAGACGCGGTCGACCTCGATCTCCTGGATAGGGGTGCCGGGCTCGAGGGCCATATAGACGAGGGCACGCTCGGCGGCGGCCCGCTCGGCCGGGTCGGAGAAGTCCGAGGGGTCCGGAACGACCCCGTCCACGGAGACGACCATGCCGGGGTTCGTGCCCCAGCTCACCTGCGGCGCCAGCTCGCCGACCTCCAGCTCGACCACGCGGTCGTATTCGGCGTCGGGATCGGAGGGCAGGGAGCGCCAGCCGTCGAGCGCCCGCTCCCAGTCGGCTCCTCGCGGCGCTGCGGGACGGCCCTCGAGGAAGGCGAAGGTCGTGTCGTCCGGAGCGATCATCCCGGCGCGCGCGCCGGCCTCGATGGACATGTTGCAGATCGTCATCCGCCCGGACATGGGCAGGCTCCGGATCACGTCGCCCGCGTACTCGACCACGTGGCCCGCCCCGCCGGCGATGCCGATTCGCCCGATCGCGCCGAGAATGACGTCCTTGGCGGTGACGCCGAGCGGGAGCGAGCCGACGAAGGTCAGCAGCATCGTCTTCGGCCTCCGCTGCGGCAGGGTCTGGGTGGCGAGGACGTGCTCGACCTCGGACGTGCCGATGCCGAAGGCGAGCGCCCCGAGCGCCCCGTGGGTCGACGTGTGACTGTCGCCGCAGACGATCGTCATCCCGGGCTGTGAAAGCCCGAGCTCGGGTCCGATCACGTGCACGATTCCCTCGCGCCCGCTCCCGGTCGCGTAGAGGCGGACGCCGAACTCCTCGCAGTTCCGCCTGAGCGCTTCGAGCTGCGCGGCCGCGAGATCGTCCGCCGGCCGGTCGTCCGTGGGGACGTTGTGGTCCATCGTCGCGAGGGTGAGGTCCGGGCGCCGCACCTTGCGGCCGGCGAGCCGGAGGCCCTCGAAGGCCTGCGCCGAGGTCACCTCGTGGACGAGGTGGAGGTCGACGTAGATGAGCGGCGCCTCGTCCTCGGGCTGGGCGACGAGGTGCGCGTCCCACACGCGATCGAAGAGCGTGCTTCCCATCTTCGTATTGTGGCGATTGGGTACCGTCGCCGCGATGGCCGAGCGTCTCCTTTCGACGCGAGACCGGAATCGCGCCCTGCTCGCGCGCCAACTCCTGCTCGAGCGCTCGAACCTCCCGCTCGTTCGTGCGCTCGAGCGGGTCGGCGGCATCCAGGCCCAGTACGCGCCCTCGTCGTACATCGGGCTCTGGAGCCGGCTGGCGAGCTTCGAGCTCGCCGATCTCACGCGGGCCCTCGAACGTCGTCGCGCCGTCCAGGGAACGCTCCTGCGCTCGACCATCCACCTGGTCTCGGCCGGCGACTACTGGGCCTTCGCGCTCGGCAGCCGGTCGGCGCGGCAGGCCGCCTGGCTCCGGTTCGACAAGAAGCGGCTGTCGAACGCCGACATTGAAGCGGCGGCCGAGGAAGTGCGGCGCGATGCTCGCCGGGAAGGTCCTGCACCGCGACGAGCTGCTCGAGCTCGCGCGCAGCCGCGACCCCGAGCGTCCGACGCACCTCTGGAACGGGCTCAGCGCCTGGGTCGAGCTCGTCCGCGCCCCGCCATCCGGGACCTGGGAGCGACGACGAGCAGACCTCTATGCGCTCGCCGAGGACTGGCTCGGCGCCGCCGGCCGTGACGCCCGGAGCAGGGTCTTGAGCTGCTCCTGCGCCGATACCTGGGCGGCTTCGGCCCGGCGCGCCTCACGGACGCCGCCAACTGGGCGGGCGTCCCGGTCGCGGACCTGCAAGACGTACCGAGCGCCTCCGCCTGCGCCGCCTCCGGGACGAGGAAGGCGCCGAGCTCGTCGACCTGCCGCGCGCACCGCTTCCCGACGGCTCGATACCCGCGCCCGCCCGCTTCCTCCCCACCTGGGACGCCACGCTGCTCGTCCACGCGCGCGCGACCCAGATCCTCCCGGAGGAGTACCGCCCGCTCGTCTTCGACACGAAGACGCCCGCACTCGACGCCTACCTTCCTCGTCGACGGCTCGGTCGCCGGGAAATGGAAGGTCGAGCGGAGCGGGAAGAAGGCGACGATCACGCTGCAACCGTTCGAGCCCGTGCCGACACGAGCGCGGCGCGAGCTCCGCGACGAGGCCGCGCGCCTGGTGCGGTTCCACGAGCCGGACGCCGAGTCGCACGCAGTCGCGGGCGCCGGTTAGGTAGCGTCCGCGCCGATGTCCGTCCTCGAGCGTGACGATGCGCCGCCCGCGCGCGTGATCGAGATCACCGAGCCGGCGGTCGGGCTCGATGCCGTCGTGGTCATCGACCACGAGCTCTTCCCGACCTCCGCGGGCGGGACCCGAATGGCGCCCGACGTGACGGCCGACGAGGTGGCCCATCTTGCGCGTGCGATGACCTGGAAGCTCGCAGTCTGCGGCGTCCCCTACGCAGGAGCGAAGGCGGGAATCCGGTTCTCCGACGGCGACCGCGCGGCCGTGCTCGAGGCGTTTCTCGAGCGTGTGGGGCCATGGCAGGACTTCTTCCTCACGGGGCCCGACATCGGAACGCAGCCGGAGGACTTCCTCGTCCTCGAGCCCGACGGGAGCCCGACGCCTCTCTGGGCACGCGTCCACGAGGGAATGGGGATGGACGACCTGGCGGTCGGGTATGGGATCAAGGGCGCGACGGCGGTCGCGCTCGAACAGCTTGGACGACCGTTCGAGGCGCGAGCATGGCGATCGAGGGGTTCGGAAAAGCCGGCGCCGGCACTGCGCGCGCGTGCGCGCTCGAGCCGGGGCGCGACTCATCGCCATCAGCACGATCGAGGGAGCGCTTCATCGATCCGGCCGGCCTCGACGTGGACGAGCTGCTCGGCGCTCCGCGCCCGTCACGGCGACGCCCTCGTTCATCACAGCCGCGTTTCGGCTCGCCCGCGGGAGACCCTCTTCGCAGTCGAGTGCGACGTCCTCGTCCCGGGCGCGCGCCCGCACGTCATCAGACCCGACTCGGCGGACGAGCTTCGCTGCGCCGCCATCGTCCCGGCCGCGAACGTTCCCTACGCTCCGGGCGCGGCGGACGCGCTCGAGATGCGCGGAATCCTTGCCCTGCCTGACTTCGTCACGAACGCGGGCGGTATCCACCTGTACGAGGCGCCCGAGTGCCGTGAGGATCCGGCGCGTTGCCTGGCCGCGATCGAGCGGCTCGTCGGCGAGACGACGCGCCGCGTCCTGGCCGCGGCGAAGGCCGACGGGGTCACCCCGGCTGAAGCTGCGCTCGGCATCGCGCGCAGGTTCCTGGCCGCGGCCGCCGGCTGAGTACAGGGCTCAAGGCACCGGTACGATCTCGGCAAGCGAAAGGAGAGGCGATGGCACTACAGATCAACGACACGGCCCCGGACTTCGAGGCCGAGACGACCGAAGGTGGGATCAAGTTCCACGAGTGGATCGGCGACTCCTGGGCGGTGCTCTTCTCGCACCCGAAGGACTTCACGCCCGTGTGCACGACCGAGCTCGGCTACATGGCGAAGATCAAGCCGGAGTTCGACCGGCGCAACGTCAAGATCATCGGCCTCTCGGTCGACGCGACCTCGGACCACGAGGACTGGGCGGCCGACATCGAGGAGACCCAGGGCCACGCGCCCAACTACCCGATCATCGGCGACGCCGGCTTCGCCGTCTCGAAGCTCTACGGGATGCTCCCCGCGCGCGACCGAGGGCGACGCGAAGGCGCGCACGCCGGCCGACAACCAGACCGTGCGCAACGTGTTCGTCATCGGCCCCGACAAGAAGATCAAGCTCGTCCTCGTCTACCCGATGACGACCGGCCGCAACTTCGACGAGGTGCTGCGCGTGATCGACTCGCTGCAGCTGACCGCCAAGCACAAGGTCTCCACCCCCGTGAACTGGCAGCAGGGCGAGGACGTGATCATCGCCGGCTCGGTCTCGAACGAAGAAGCGCGAGAGATCTGGCCGGACGGCTGGGAGGAGCCGAAGCCGTACATCAGGATCGTCCCGCAGCCGAGCTGATCGACGACTAGGAGGCCGCCGGAAGGTGAAGGCCCCGCTCTCGCGGGGCTTTCAGGGGACGCACGGCGGGAAAGCGCCTCAGGTTCTTCGCGGGGCCTGAATCGTCAGCCGCGCTGCAGGACCGCTACCAGGTCGGCGGCCAGCGTGGCGACGGCAGCGCTGACGACCTCGGCATTGCCGAAGAGCTCCTCGGCGCGACCGGCCATCGTCGAACCGAGCGCGTCCGGGCCGGATGCGAAGAGCTCCATGTGGAAGATCGCCTCGTCGGTCACGCTGCCCGCGAGCTCGTCTCCCTGCAGCTTGGCGAAGGCCGTGGCGAGCGTGGCGGTGTCGACCGCAACGAGCAGCCGGTAGATGTCGTGCGCGTCCTTGTCGAGCAGACGTCCCGGCGTGTCCCGGCGCTCCCCGAGCTTGTGCAGCTTCGCGACGAGCAGGGCGGCGGGCCCGGCGACTTCCATCTCGGCCGAGCGAGTGTCGTTCGCGTCGAGGGCGGCGATGGTCATCGGTGCGTGGTCGACGACTGCCGCCTCAAGGCCGGGCGCGCGGCGCGTTGCGTGACGGCTATGCGGCGGAATGCGAGCGCCGCGGCGACCACCCTCCCCGGCGAGTGCCGCCGGCACCATCAGGTCGACGGGAATCCCGCGCGGCGAGAGCCAACTACCGGGCTGCGGGTCGGCGAGGTTGCGGTGGAACCCGGCGCGCTGCATCGCCTCCTCGAGCAGTGGGTCGTCGGGCAGCGCGCGCGGGTCGATGGCAAAGTCGGTGTCCTTGGTCGCCTCGCCGAGCGCCACCGGCGCGGCGCCGGTGTGGAGGTAGATGGCCTGGGCGCCGATCAGCACTAGGGCTTCGCGCTGATCCGCGAGCGCCTCCAAGGCGTCGAGCAGCGCCGAGCGCGCGGCGACGAGAGTCTCAGCGTCGCCAGGCTGGTTCATTGTTCTGCATCCAGTCGAGCAACGCGCCTGCTTCGCTCGGGTTGCGGCCGGGACCGGTGAGAAGGTCGACTGCGACTTGGCTCACTGCTGCGAGCCGGAGGCCGTCGACGACTTGAGCTCGCTCGAAGACGACGTCGTAGTCGCCGGTCGCAAGGGCAACGTTCGCGCCCGTCGTGGTCGGTCGCAGCTCGAGTAGCGCTGCCGCGGCGACGATGTCGCGTACGTACAGCATCGCAAGACGAGCGGGGGCATAGGCAGCGACCCGCTCGGCAGCCACGGATCCCGTGAGGACGTAGTCGAGCTCTGCTGCACCGACGAGTCGGGCCGTGAGGGCAGCGAGACCCCGCGGCTCGAGGAAGGTGGCGACAGTGTTCGACTGCGCGAACCCGTAGTCGCGGCTCCACCGTTCGAGCAGCGGCCGCCAGCGGACATCCATGATCGGCCCGCGGCGTTCTCGCTCCACGAGCTCCTGCCCTTCGAGGAACTCGACCACGCGGTAGGTCGCCCCGGTCGAAGCGTCGGCCCGCTCGGCGAGCTCGGGCACGCTGTACGGAGGTGCGAAGTCGATCAGGGCGCGAACCACACGCGCCGCCGGCGGGCCCTTGAGCGTTCCCCGCGGCCGGCCGGGTCCGCGCCAGGGGTCGCGGTCGGCACCACGATCCCGGACGAGCAGGGCCGGACGGTCGGCGGCGAGCAGCATGTTGCCGGTGAGGTCGACGTAGCCCGCTCCGGCCACGGCGATCCGCTCGCGCGTGGCCGGCGCCAGGTAGCGGGCGGCCAGCACAAAGACGGCGTCCTGTTCGCCTCGGCCGGCGGCCGCCCGCTGCAGCTGCTCGAGGGCCACGGGCACATCGCGGGTGTTCAGCAGGCGCTTCGCCTCGACGAGGACGGTGACCTCGCCGCCGTCGGGCGCTCGCAGCCGGAGCTCCGCGTCGACGCGCAGGTCGCGACGCCCGGGCTCGACGTTCGCGTCGAGTGTCCAAGTCGCAGGCAGGCGCGCGCGCAGGAGCTCGATCGCCGCACGCAGTACGTCCGCCTCCCGTTCCGGAGGTGGGTCATCAAGAAATCGCTGAGTTTCGCTGTCAGCGGAATATGGCATTTCCGTGTCACATGATACCCAGATTCCGCGAAATCGCCAAGTTCCGCTTCCAGCGGAACCAGGAGGGTCCCTTCAGCGGAGCCGGTAGAGGGGCAGACGAGGCCAGCGGACGCAGGATCGCCCTCATCCTCCGGAGAGAACGTGCGATCGCGCCCAGAGGGTCGAGCAGAGACTACGGGTCAACCCGGGACACTCGTTGCCTTAGAGGGCACGCAGAAGTGCGACCCAATGCCGATCGCGAGTGACGATCGAGAGCGACAGGGCATCCCAGGGGTGCCCAGCCCGCCCCAAGAGATAGCGGCTTAGATCATCGTCGTGATGAGCCGCCGTTCGCCAGCCGTCGCCGCCGTCGGCGACTCCGCGTACTTGGGGCTCGTGTTAGCGGGACGTCGACGTCGCGGCCCGATACCAAGTATTGCGAGGCATCGTCCATCGGAAGCGGCACGACGGGCGTGAGGTCGACAGCCGCGATGTCGTTGAACGCAACGTTGTAGACGTCACGAAGCTCAAACGCTGCCGCGACGTCGAGAACGACGGTGGCGAGGTACGAGTGGCCACGGCGCTTGTGTGGGACATGCTCGAGCGAACCCCCGAGCAGAAAGTCAGCTTCCTCCCTGCTATCGGCGTGGTAGGAGGCAAGCCCTGCCGCCTCGCCCTGGTGCGTATCTCCCAGCCAGGTAACGACGCGCTCCAGGTACCGGCCGACCCCAGCCGCGTCCGCTTTGCGAGCAAGCAGAAGCGCGGGAAGCATCGAAACGGCCCATCTGTCAGAGATCGGGTGTGCGGCTCCAGGCTGCCGTTCGAGGAACTGCGCCAGCCATTCCGCGAGCGGCCGCTGCTCACCGGGCTCCAGCAGGAGCCCGTACATCCCGAGCATCTCCATGAGCCGAAGGCAGCGCACGGGTAGGTCAGGAAGACACCTTCGTCGTCGGAGGCGATCAGCTCCCTTGGGTCGAGCTCACTCGGCCCGCACCGAGCCCACAGCTCCGCCGCGTGGGATTGAAACAGATCCCGCGCGAGTACGGCCTGCGCCTCGAGCGTCGCTTCCGGTGGCTCGGGTGCACTGTGCGCCGACGCCCAGACTCCGCGCAAAAGCGCAAGAGAGGTGAAGCATGCGAGGTCGAGTCGCTCGGCTTGGCGAAGTCGGTTGGCGATGATGCCTGCTTCGAGCACGGACTTCCAGTCACGCGGCCTCCCGTCGCGGATCCATCGCACGGAATACCTCTCGAGCTCGATCTCCGTAATCTCGGCTGATTCAATCCTTGCGACGAGCTCGAGAAGCGGTCCTTCCGAGAGGCCAGCGAGTCCCGCGTCCGGTGATGCTGAGAAGAGTTCGATCAGGCGCTCGCGGTCCCAAACCTCCAGTGGCGTCTCGCCACGCTCGACGACCTGACGCTGGTAGTCCTGCACCTCCAGCGGAGCCGCTCCGGTCAGCCTTCCGGTGAGGACGAGAACGCCTATGCGTGGAAGATCTCTATTGAAGGCGGGGTGCCAAAGCTCGTTAGTGCGGAGGAGGTCGATCTGACCCCGGATCGCGGTCCAGTCCGCGAGCGTCAGGTTGCCGGCTTTGCTCTGAAAGGCGTACTGGGTCGGTGCGCCGTCATGCTCTCGCTGGGCGATGACGTCCTTCCCGAACTCATAGCTCCCGTGCACGAGGTGGATGTCGTGGAATCCATGCGAGCGGAGCAGGGCGATCAGCGGGGCGTCGAACTCCCGCTCGCCAACCGCGTCAAGGAAGCTGGCGACGACGTTTTCGAGCAAAGAACTCCTGCCGCTTCCTGTCGATCAGCTCGTCAAACTTCCGACGCTGCTCGGATGTCATCTCGGCGTCTGCACTGGCTAGCTTCTCGGCCACGTCGGGCGACGCGTAGATGGCGAACCCCTTTGAGATCGATCCGTCATCCTCGAAGCTCAGCTCGACCTTCTCGAACATCTCGCACATGGCGTCGAAGACGGACTTGCCGCTCGCGTCGACGACGTTCCCCGTCGCCGTCGTGAGCGTTTCGAGATGTTCGTAGATCCGCTTCGAGAGCTGCTCGTGATAGCTCTCGGCCGCCTCGTCGATCGTTGCGAGCATTGCACCGATGTTGCTGTTCGCGATGTCCTCCCAGCCGATGCGCATGGGAGCGGACACGGCAAACGGCTCGAACTCGACGGTCTCACCCTCGTCGGTCGTGATCTGAGTGGTCCCAACTCGCGGCATGGGCTCAGCCCTGATATCGGCCGCGATGCCGCCGCGGCTTCGAGCGAGCGCGGCGACGGCGTCGTACACGAAGTTCTGCTCGGCGCGCGCGTACTCGGTGAGCTTGAAGAGCACGGCACCATTGTGCCGAGGCCCGGCTTCGCTCACTTCAAGGCGTCCTCCTACCGAGGACAAGGGAGCCTCGCTGACTCGGCTGCTAGTGTCCGACTCGCGGGGCGGAGTGACGCCGACAAGCCTCAAGGCAACCGTCGGGCGCCCTCGCCGAGCGGTTCCAGAGAGACCGCCGAAGGGCTGCCTAAACCGAAACCGTGACGAGTCCGTAGCGAAAGGTCGCAATAGAAAAAGCCCCGCTACCAGGGCTTTTTCCGTAGCAGGCCTGTAAGCCGGATTCTGTCGAGGATGACCATCCATCTCGGCCTCCGCTTTCACGGAGGCTCGTGCGGCGTACCCGGCTCCTCGGCGGGCCACCTCAGTGGAGCCTGTTCGCCTTGCACCGGACGGGGTTTGGCAGCCGCCGTGTCACCACGACGCTGGTGGGCTCTTACCCCACCTTTTCACCCTTACCACCGGCGTCTCCGGAGATCAGTTTCGCCGGTGGCGGTCTCCTTTCTGTGCCACTTTCCGTCGGCTTTCGCCGCCTGGGATTTCCCCAGCGTCCTGCCCTGCGGTGTCCGGACTTTCCTCGAGCCGCTCGCGCGGCCCGCGGTCACCCGGCCTGCACCCCCAAGTGTAGCGTGGCTCCGTCGGCCTTCCTGAATCCGGATCCGCACTCCGGGCACTCGATCGCCCCGTCACGGTGCAGGACGAACTCGCCGCACGCCGGACACTCCAGGCTCGCGCCGCGCATGAGCGCCAGGAGCTCCTGGTCGAGCGTGCGGTTGAGCGTGACGACCTCCGACATCAGATGCTCAACCCACCCTCCGGAACACGCCGACGACCTTTCCGAGGATGCTGACGTGCTCGGGGTACAGCGGCTCCATCGCGGAGTTCTCGGGTTGCAGCCGCACGCGGCCCTTCTCGCGGAAGAACCGCTTCACGGTCGCCTCGTCCGCGGCCTCGTCCTGGCCGGCCAGCGCCACGACGATGTCCCCGTCCCGCGCGGTCTGCTGCCGCTGGACGACGACGAAGTCGCCGTCGAGGATCCCCGCCTCGACCATGCTCTCGCCCTTGACGCGAAGCAGAAACTCCTCACCCCCGCGCGAGAGCGTGTCGGGGACCGCGAGGTGATCTTCCACGTTCTCCTCGGCGAGCAACGGACCCCCGGCGGCGATCTCGCCCACGAGCGGGAGCACCCGAACCTCTCCGACGTCGGGCACGGTCACGGTTGCGCCGGCGGCTGCCCGCTCGCGTTTCGTGACCTCGAGCGCCCGCGGCTTGGTCGGGTCGCGCCGAAGGTAGCCCGCGCGCTCCAGGTTGGCCAGATGGGCATGGACGGTCGACGGCGAGGCGAGCCCCACGGCCTCCCCGATCTCGCGCACGGTGGGCGGATACCCGTGCGAATCCGAGTAGCTGACGACGAACTCGTAGACCTCCCGCTGACGCTGCGTGAGCATCTGCCTCCCTCACTGGTCGAACGTCTGTTCGTACAAGGTAGCGCGGCGATCGGACGGAGTCAACTCGCTACAATTTGGCCGTCACGCGCTGGTGGCGGAATTGGTAGACGCGCAAGGTTGAGGGCCTTGTGGCCCGAACGGGCCGTGGAGGTTCAAGTCCTCTCCAGCGCATGCAAGGGCGCCCGCAGGCGGCCTTTTTGGCGCGTAGTGCACGGCCGGGTCGAACCGCGTCAGTAAGGTACGCACGCCGTGCAGGACCTCGCAGGAGACGCCATCGACGCAGCCGTCGCCGCCGGTGCGGGCTACGCGGACGCCCGCGTCGTGCAACGCCGCGCGCAGCTCGTGGCGACCAAGAACGGCGAGGTCGACTCCGTGTCCGACTCCGAGACCGAGGGGATGGGCGTTCGCGTGCTCGTGGACGGCGCCTGGGGGTTCGCCGGCGACCCGCGGCTCTCCGCGGAGGGTGCCCGCGATGCGGCCGTACGGGCCGTGGCCTTTGCGCGAGCGAGCGCGTCCCGTGCGCGCACGCGCGTGGAGCTGACACCGATCCCGCCCGCGAGCGGCAACTACGCGCCCACGGTCGGGCGCGATCCCGTCGACGTGCCGCTGGAAGAGAAGATCGCTCTCTGCCTCCGCGCGGAGGAGGGCATGGGTCGGCCAGAGGTGAAGATCACCGAGGCAACCGTGCGCGCGATGCGCGAGCAGCGTGTCTTCCGCTCCTCGGAGGGAGCCGCCGTGACGCAGAGCTTCGTGGAGTGCGGCGGCGGCATCGACGCGCTCGCCGTCTCGGACGACGGCCGCGTCCAGAACCGGAGCTACCCGAGCGCGCACGGCGGGTCGAGCGGCCAGGCCGGCTGGGAGTTCGTGGAGGCGCTCGGGCTCGACCGCGAGGCCCCGCGGATCGGGGAGGAAGCGGCGGCCCTCCTTACCGCCGACCCCTGCCCCTCCGGCGTGACGACGATCGTCGTCGACGCCGAGCAGATGGTGCTCCAGGTGCACGAGTCGGTGGGTCACCCGACCGAGCTCGACCGCGTCTACGGCACCGAGGCGGCATACGCCGGGACGAGCTTCCTCAAGCCGGACGACGTCGGCACGCTCCGCTACGGCTCGGAGCACATGAACATCACCGCCGACCCCACGACGCCGCTGGGTCTCGGCACGTTCCGCTGGGACGACGAGGGCTCGCCCGCCCGCCGCCAGCCGGTCGTCGAGAGCGGCGTGCTCGCCGGCTACATCGCCTCACGGGAGACCGCGGCCCGGATCGGGCGGGATCTCGGCGGCTCCATGCGCGCCGACAGCTGGAGTCGCATGCCGCTCGTGCGCATGTCGAACCTGCACCTCGAGCCCGGCGCCGGCACCCTGGAGGACCTGCTCGCCGACGTCGACGACGGCCTCTTCCTCCATACGAACAAGAGCTGGTCGATCGACGACAAGCGCCTCAACTTCCAGTTCGGCACCCAGGTCGCCTGGGAGATCAAGAGAGGAAAGCTGGGCAAGATGCTGCGCGACCCGACGTACATGGGCGTCACGCCCGATTTCTGGGGGAGGCTGGACGCCGTAGCCGGGCCGGAGGAGTGGAGGATGTTCGGCCTCACGAACTGCGGCAAGGGCCAGCCGGGCCAGCACGCCCACGTCTCCCACGGCACGTCGCCCGCGCGCTTCCGTGGCGTCCAGGTGGGCGTCCGTTCGTGAGCGTCGCTCGCCTCCGGCTCGCTCCCGCGGGGGAAACCATGTTTCCCCCGCGTGCCCCCTTCTTTGATGCAGTGAGAGAACCTCCCGGTGCCCTCACACACCTTCCCCGCACTCACGAGCCGGTGACCGGCTCGTGACCCGCGCCCTCGAGCTAGCCGAGCGTGCCGTCAAGGCCGCCGAGGGCGACGAGGCGGACGCGTCGGTTCACGTCGAGAGCTCCGGGTTCGCCCGCTTCGCCGCCTCCGCCGTCCATCAGCCGACCCTGATTCGCGACGAGGCCGTGACGCTGCGCGTGGTCAGGGACGGCCGCGTCGGCTGTGCGACGACGAACCGCACCGACGACGAGGGTCTCGCCGACGCGGCGCGCCACGCCGCCGCAGCGGCCGACAGCTCCCCCGTCGACCCGGGATTCGCAGGCCTGCAGGAGCCCGTGCCCGTTCCCCCGGTTGAGGGCTGGGACGAAGCGACGGCGGCCCTGTCGCCGGAGGGCCAGGCGGAAGCGGCAGCCGCGGCGATCGCCGCGGCGCCCGGCCTCGGGCTCTACGGCTACTACACGAGCGGTGTCACCGAGATCGCGGTCGCATCGACGACCGGCCTCGCCGTCTCCCAGTCCATGACCGACGCGAGCGTCCTGACGCTCGCCGCCGACGACGACTCGTCCGGCTACGCGGAGGCGACGTCCTGGCGCGCCTCCGACCTCGACCCGGCCGCCGTGGCGCTCGAGGCCGGCGAGAAGGCGGCGCGGACGCGCGGCGCCACGCCGATCGAGCCCCAGACCTTCCACGCGGTGCTCGAGCCGTACGCGATCTCGGAGCTCCTCTTCTACTTCGCCTTCACGTCGCTCAACGCCCTCGCCCTGCTCGAGGGCCGCAGCTACCTCTCCGGGAGGCTCGGCGAGAAGCTCTTCGACGAGAGCTTCACCCTCTGGGACGACGGGCTCGACCGGCGCAACTACCCCAAGTCGTTCGACCTGGAGGGCGTCCCCAAGCAGCGGGTGCTCATGATCGAGGAAGGAGTCGCGCGCGACGTCGTCTGGGACCGCCGCACCGCGAAGCAGGCCGGGGACGGTCACGTGTCGACCGGACACGCTCTGGCGCCGCCCGCGCAGGCGTTCGGGCCGATCCCTTTCAACCTCTCGATGGCCGGCGGCGAAACCGGGTCGGTCGACGAGCTCGCCGAGCTCGTCGGGGAGGGCATCTACGTGACCCGACTCCACTACCTGGGCGTCGTCGACCCGCGTGAGGGGATCATCACCGGCATGACGCGCGACGGGACCTTCCGCATCGAGGGAGGCAAGGTGACGACACCGGTCGTCAACCTCCGCTTCACGACGTCCTTCCCCGCGCTCGCCGCCGGGTTGCTCGGCTCGACGAAGGACGTCACCCTCGTCAACCGCAGCGACTTCTACGACGAGCGGTACCCATTCGGTACGCTCGTGCCCGCGGTGGCGACCAGCGCGTTCACTGTGGTCGGCACGGGGTCGGGCCCGGGGCTCTGATGAGCGTCCTCGTCCTCGTCGGCACGCGCAAGGGGCTCTTCCTGCTCGAGAGCGACGACGGCCGCCGCGAGTGGGAGCTCGCCGGCCCCTTCCTCACCGGCTGGTCGATCTTCCACGCGGTCGCCGACCCGCGCGACGGGACGATCCACGCGGCCACCAACAGCGAGGTCTACGGCGCGACGGTCCATCGCTCGGCCGACCGGGGCGAGACCTGGGCCCGGGCGGAGGAGCTCGGGCTTCCGGAGGACACGGAGCTGACGCTCGAGAAGACCTGGCACGTCGAGCCCGGGCGCGAGGGCGAGGACGGTCGGCTCTGGCTCGGCGCGGCGCCCGGCGTCCTCTTTCGCACCGACGACGGCGGGGCGAGCTGGACGCCCGTCGAGGGCATCGTGCGCCACGAGACCCGCGACCGCTGGCACCCGGGCGCAGGCGGCATGTGCTGCCACTCGGTCGCCCTCGACCCGGACGAGCCGGGCCGCATGTTCGTGGGCATCTCCGCCGCCGGCGTCTTCAGGAGCGAGGACGGCGGCGAGTCCTGGACGCCGGCGAACAAGGGCACGGCGGCCGACTTCCTGCCCGATCCCTTCCCCGAGCTGGGCCAGTGCGTGCACAAGCTGCTCGTCCATCCGGCGCGACCCGAGCGGCTCTGGCAGCAGAACCACTGCGGCGTCTACCGCTCCGACGACCGCGGCGGGAGCTGGGAGCGGTTGGAGGGAAACGGGCTCCCGAGCGGCTTCGGCTTCCCGCTGGCGCTCGACCACCGCGAGCCCGACTCCGCGTTCGTCGTCCCCGAGGAGAGCTCCGAGAACCGGGTGACGCCCAACGGACGGCTCGGCGTGTACCGGACGCGGGACGGTGGCTCGTCGTGGGAGCTCCTGACCGACGGCCTGCCGCAGCGCGCGTGGGGAGCGGTCATGCGCGAGGGCTTCTCCTCCGACCGGCTCGATCCGCCCGGGATCTACCTCGGCACCCAGAGCGGCTCGGTCTTCGTCTCCGCGGACGCCGGCGACACGTGGGTCGAGGCGGCCGACCAGCTTCCGCCGATCCTCTCGGTGGAAGCCGCTCGAAGCTCTTCGTGACCGTAGTCCTTCTTCCCTCGGCTCCTCGCCGCCGAGGCCGGCGGGCGCAACCGCTTCGAGCTCGACGCCGGAACCCTGGGTGAGGCCCTGCGCGAGCTGCCGGTCGCGAACCTCGTCCTCGACGAGCGCGGCGAGCTCCGGCGCCTCGTGAACGTCTACGTCGACGGTGTCGACGCCCGCGACCGTGACGGCCTGGCGACCGAGCTCGCGGGCAGCGAGACGGTCCGGATCGTCGCCGCCATCGCGGGCGGGCGGCGTTCGTTCTTAGTCGAACTGGTAGAAGAGAACGACCGTGTTGGCGGCGAAGAGGAGCGCCACGAACACGGTCAGCCGCGTGAGGTTCCGCTCCACGATGTGCTGGCCTCCCTGAGAGGCCGGCGTGAAGCCGAGGCCGCCGAAGCCCGTGTCCCGGCCCGAGTGAAGGAGAACGAGAACGACGAGGGCGGCGGAGAGCAGAACCTGGATGACCGCGAAGAATCCGAGCACGCGCCCAGGCTAGCAGCTAGTCCTCGCCCGGCCCCGTGCGGGTGATCTCGAGCCCGCGTGCCGTTCCGACGTGCTCGACCTGCAGCGTCGTGTGGTCGATCGCGAACTGCTCGTGGAGGAGGGCCTCGAGCTCGAGCCGGATGCGGTGGCAATCCGCGCCCGGCTGGACGAGGACGTGAGCGGAGAGCGCGGGGAAGCCGTCCGTGACCGTCCAGACGTGGAGGTCGTGCGCCTCGACGACACCGGGGTGGGCCGCAATCGCCGGCCCGACGTCGGCCGGCGGTGCGGAGGCGGGAGCGCCCTCCAGGAAGATCCGCCCCGATTCGCGCAGGAGCGTCCACGACGCGGCGAACATGAGCCCCGCGACCAGCAGCGAGGCGACCGGATCGAGCCGGTTCCAGCCGGTGAGGAGGATGAGAAGCGCGGCAACGCCCGTGCCCACGAACGCAGCCAGGTCGGTGACGATGTGCAGGTAGGCACCGCGAACGTTGAGGCTCTGCCGGCGCGCGCGGGAGAGGAGCGCGACGACGACGAGGTTCACGGCGATGCCGACCGCCGCGACGATCCCGACCACCGCGGCGTCCACGTCGGGCGGATCGATCAGCCGGCGGATCGCTTCGTAGACGATCCAGATCCCGAAGAGCAGGAGGGTGATCCCGTTGGCCTGCGCCGCCAGGATCTCGACGCGCCCGAACCCGAACGTCCAGCGCCCGCCCGCCGGCCGGGCCGCCAGCGAGGCCGCGAGGAGCGCCAACGCGAGCGCCGCCGCGTCGGTGAGCATGTGGCCGGCGTCGGCGAGCAGCGCCAGCGAGCTCGCGAGGATCCCGAACACGATCTCCGCGACCATGAACCCGAGGAGGAGCGCGAGCGAGAGCGCGAGCAGCCGGCGATCGGCGGCGCCGGTCACGCGAAGGTTGCCGTGGTCGTGGTGCCCGTGCATGTCTCTCATTGTGCCGCCGACGCTGATGGCGGCTTCGCAACGCTCCTCCCCGAACGGGGGAATGACCGCGTGCGAGGACGCCGCTACGGTCGAAGAATGGCGAAACCTGCGGCCGCCGGCGTCGACGTCGCCGTCGTCGAGGAACACCTGGCTCGCTACGCGGTCTCCTGCCCGCTGTGCAAGGCGGTCGACCGGCTCGGGGTCGGCCAGCAGCCCTGCGAGCTGAGCTCGTCGGGCAACGGCAAGGACTCCATCCCCGTGATCGTCGTCATGTGCACTCGCTGCGGCTACCTGATGCCGCTCGCGGCAGACCGGGTCTCACCCGCAGAAGAGAAGGCGGCCTGAGCCGCCTTCTCGGGGGCCGCCTCAGGCGGCCTTGAGTCGCCGCGAGTCGCGCTCGAGCCGCTCTTCGGCCCGAGCACGGGCGCGGATCGCATCCGACGGGCCGAAACGGTCGTGGGCGCGCAGGGCGCGCGCCTCAGCCCACAGCTCGTCGATCTGCTTCGAGAGCTCGGCGGCCTCGGCCGACTTGGCCGGGGTCGAAGCCGTCGTTGAGCTCGTGCCAGAGCTCGGCGCGCCGTTCGACGGCACGCTCGAGCTCGGCCCGGATGTTCTTGATCGTACGCATCACACCTCTTTAAACGAGGCTGCGGAAGCGTGAATTCCGTGGCCTCACGCCCCGCAGGCGGCGGTCTCGGCGCCCGCGGGAAGCATCCCGGGAGGCGCCAGAAGGGTGCCGCCGGCCGCCGCGGCGATGGCGCCACAACCGCCGCATCCTCCCCTCTACAGTGACCGGGTGGGCAAGCGATCGACGGGAGTGACGGTCGCGGACGTGCGGGAGTACGCGCTCACTCTCCCGAGGGCGTACGAGGTGTTCGTTCAGGGCCGCGTCAAGTTCCGGGTGGGACAGATCGTCTTCGTCGACTTCTCCCGCGACGAGACGGTCATGGGCTTCGGCTTCCCCAAGGAGTGGCGCCGGGCGCTCGTGGAGAACGAGCCGGAGAAGTTCATGCTGCCGGTCGAGTCGGAGCTGCGCTTCAACTGGGCCCGCGTGCGGCTGGAGGCGATCGACGGGGAGGAGATGCGCGAGCTCGTCCTCAACGCCTGGGCGATGGTCGTGCCCAAGTACGTCTCGGCGCCCTTCGCAGGACCAGCCTTAGGAACTTGTCCAAATGAGGCCTCGTGCCGCCGGGCCGCGTTGCTCGCCGCGAGGACGGTTCTAACGTCCGTGACTGTCACTCGAGCTCTCGGGACTCACGAGCCGCCTGTCCGTTTGCGCTGGCTCGATTCAGCGCTCCTTCAACCGGCCAGCCGTCGTACCGTAGCGCGCGCGAGTAGACGGCAAAGCAATCGATCTCTCCAAGATAGTCGCGCCGATGTGTCCGCGGACGAGAGTGATGCCCGTACGAACTGCATGTCGAGAAGCGCACAGCTCCGTCGCGGAGGCTCCCTGTCTTGCACTGGACGCGGACGTCGCGCAGGTTGCGGTATATGGTGTCAGTTCGCCTACCATGTTCCTCGTGCCGGAGTAGCTCAGCTGGTAGAGCAACGGATTTGTAATCCGTAGGTCGTGGGTTCGAGTCCCGCCTCCGGCTCCTTCCGGAGTTCGACGGCTTTTGGAGCACCCTGCAGAAGGGCCGCGTGCGCAGCGCGACGAACGGCTAATCGTCGAGGACGGCGCGGCTCGACTGGTGCTGGAGCACCTTGCGCTTGACGCGCTGGAGCGCGTTGTCGATCGTCTTTGTGTCGCAGCCGAGCTGCTCGGCCATCTCCTCGTACGAATTGCCCTCCAGGTAGAGGCGGAGGGCGTCCGACTCGAGAGACGAGAGGCCCGTGCCCAGGCAGAAGATGAGGCTCTGGAGCTCCTCCGTCGAGATGACGCAGATCGCGGGGTCGTCGACGCCGGGGCCCGGGAGGGCGTCCCCGAGCGTGCACTCGCCGTCGTCCTGGCCTGCCGGGGTCTGGCTGAAGGAGACGTACGTGTTGAGCGGCGCGTGCTTGAAGCGGGTCGCGGTCTTGATCGCCGTGATGATCTGGCGGGTGATACAGAGCTCGGCGAAGCTCCGGAAGGACGTCTCCTTGTCCGCCCGGAAGTCGCGGACGGCCTTGTAGAGCCCGATCAGGCCCTCCTGGTTGAGATCGTCGGACTCCCCGCCGACCAGGAAGTACGAGCTGGCCTTCAGCCTGACGAAGCCCGTGTAGCGGCGGATGAGCGCGTCCATCGCCGCTTCGTCGCCGTTCCGCGCGCGCACGACGAGCTGGAGATCGGCGAGCTCTCGCTGACTGCGCTCTTGAGCGGTGCGGGCGACTGCGGGCTGACGGCGGGCCACGGACGTTCCTCCTGGGAGCGGTTTCGGAGGGCCGAACAGCCCTCTCGACAAACCCTAACCCTCAAGTTGAGGTCTCGATCGTAGCAAGGAGCCCCGGAAACTTCAACGGTTCCGGCGAAGCCGCTCGAGCCTTTCCCTCGTCTCGTCGTCGAGGGCGTCTTCGATCTGGGAGCGCCCGAGACCGGATGTCGGACCGGGCCCGCTCGCCCGTCCGGCGGCGAGCTCCTGCAGAAATGCCTTCGACGAGAGGCGGCGCGTCTCCTGCCCCGCCGTCCCGCGGACGGCGCGGTCGGAGGAGACGACCCAGACCTCCTCGTGCCGGCGGTGCTCGGCGGCGAGACGCTCGAGCAGCGTGTCGGCCGGCGAGGCGAAGCGAACCTCGAGAGCGCCGTAGGCCGCGTCGTCTCCCACCCCGTCGAAGACGACGACGCCCCGCGCGCCGCGGACGGCGACGAAGCTGGCCAGGGCGTCGACGAGCTCGCGCCGGTCTGTGAACTCGCCGGCGTGGAGGATGTTGTAACCGTCGAAGAGGTAGAGCACGGTCTAAGAATGCCTGCGCTGCCTCGCGGCCTCGAAGAGGGAGACTCCGGCCGCGACGCTCACGTTCAGCGACTCGACGCTGCCGGCGAGCGGGACGCAGAAGGCATCGTCGCAGGCTCTTCGCACCCCTGGCCGAAGGCCTCGCCCCTCGGCGCCGAACGCGAGGGCGACGCTCCCCGTGAGGTCTGCGCTCCACACCGGGGTCTCGGCGGCGCCGTCCGCCGCCCAGACCCAGAGCCGCGGGCCCTTGATCTCCTCGAGGTAACGCCCGAGGTTGACCACGACGGCCACCGGCAGGTGCTCGACCGCGCCTGCCGATGCCTTGCACACGGCGGGGGTCACGCGGGCGGCGTTTCGCTCCGTGATGACGACGCCGCTCGCTCCCGCGCCCTCGGCGCTGCGGACGACAGCGCCCAGGTTGTGCGGGTCGGTGACCTGGTCGAGGCAGACGACGAGAGCGCTCTCACCGACCGCAATCTCGTGTGCCGCGGCGTAGCGGTAGGGCTCGCAGAAGGCGACGACCCCTTGGTGCTCCCTCGTTCCGGCCGTCTCGGTGAGCCGGCCCTCTCGGTGGACATGCACGCGGGGCCCCGAGACCTCCCGAAGCCACGGCTCGGCCCCGAGCGCACGCTCGGTGACGAGGAGCTCGAGGATCTGGCGCTTGCCCGCGCGGAGGACCTCCCGCACGGGCTGCCGGCCGTAGACGAGCTCCCGCGTCACGCCTTCGGGATGAGGCGAAAGCCGTCGGAGACGTCCTGGACCTCCCACCCGAGGCGCTCGATCTCGGCCCGCAGCTCGTCCGCCCTGCCGAACTCACGTGCCGAACGCGCCGCCTGCCGCTCCTCGGCGAGCCCGATCACCTCGGTGGGGGCGTCGCCGGCGGACTCCACCGCGAGACCGAAGATCCCGAGCCCGCGCTCCAGCAGGTCGAGCTCGCCGGCGGAGCGCCAGGCGTGGAGGATCGAGAGTGCCCGCGGCGTGTTGAAGTCGTCGTCGAGAGCGGACGCGAGCTCGTCCCAGGAGGGAACGTCCCCCGTCTGCGCGACGACGCGAAACGCCGTCCGGAAGTCCTCCGCCTGAGTGCGCGCGGCCTCCATCGCCTCGTCGGAGTACTCCAGCGGGCTGCGGTAGTGGGCGCCCAGGAAGAGGACGAGGAGCGCCTCGCGGCCGTAGGTGTCGAGCGCGTCGCGGAGCGAGACGATGTTGCCGACCGACTTGGACATCTTCTCCTCCGCCAGCTCGAGCAGGCCGTTGTGGGCCCAGAGCTGTGCGAACTCCCGTCCCGCTCCGCGCGACTGGGCGAGCTCGTTCTCGTGATGCGGGAAGCGGAGGTCGATGCCGCCGCCGTGGATCTCGAAGACCGGCCCGAGGAGCTTCTCGGCCATGGCGGAGCACTCGATGTGCCAGCCCGGCCGCCCGGGGCCCCACGGCGAGGGCCAGGACGTGTCCTCGTGGGGCTTCGTCGCCTTCCAGAGGGCGAAGTCGCGCTGGTCCTCCTTCAGGTCGCTCGGCTCCTGAGCGACCATGTCCTCCAGCTTCGCCCCGGAGAGCTCGCCGTAGTCAGGGTACGCAGCGACGCGGAAGTAGACGTCGCCCTGCGACTCGTACGCCAGGCCTCTGCCGACCAGCTCCTCGATCAGGGCCACGATCTCCGGGATCGTCTCGCTCGCGAGCGGCTCGTGGTCGGGCCGACCGATCCCGAGGTCGTCGGTGTCCTCCAGGTACCACTGCGTGGCGGCGGCCGCGAGCTTCTCGCTCCCGATCCTCTGTTTCTCGGCGGCCTCGTAGATCTTGTCGTTCACGTCGGTGACGTTCTCGACCAGCGTGACGTCGTAGCCATGGTGCTCGAGCCAGCGCTTCAGCCAGATGAAGACGACGTACGGCCGGGCGTTGCCGACGTGGATCCGCTGGTACACCGTCGGGCCGCAGACATACATGCGAATCGGCCCCGGCGGGGGAGGCAGCTCCTGCTTCTGGCGGGTCAGCGAGTCGTAGAGGAGCACCCGCGGGTTATAGCCGCTTCGGCCCTACCCGTGAAACTGCGCCTCTTCCGTGGAGCCCTTGAGCGCCAGGGTCGAGCTTTCGCCCGCGCTGACAGCCTGGGCGACGAGGTCGAACCAGCCGGCGCCGACCTCGCGCTGGTGCCGCGTGGCCGTGTAGCCGACCTCCTCGAGCTCGAACTCCCGCTGCTGGAGCTCCACGTAGGCGCTCATGCCCCGCCTGCGATAGCCGCGCGCCAGCTCGAACATCGACTCGTTGAGGGCGTGGAATCCGGCCAGCGTGATGAACTGGAACGCGTAGCCGAGCTCGCCGAGCTCCTCCTGGAAGCGGGCGATCTCCCCATCGTCCAGGTGTCGCCTCCAGTTGAAGGAGGGCGAGCAGTTGTACGCGAGCAGCTTGCCGGGGAAGCGGGAGTGGATCGCATCGGCGAACTCGCGCGCCTCGCCGAGGTCCGGTGTCGACGTCTCGCACCAGATCAGGTCGGCGTAGGGCGCGTAGGCGAGGCCGCGGGCGATCGCTGACTCGATCCCGCCCTCGACGAGGAAGTAGCCCTCGGGTGTCCGCTCGCCCGTCAGGAACTGGTGGTCGCGCTCGTCGACGTCGCTCGTCAGGAGCGTCGCGCTGAGCGCGTCCGTCCGCGCGACCAGGATCGTCGGAACGTCGCAGACGTCGGCCGCGAGACGCGCCGCGGAGAGCGTGCGGACGAACTGGCGCGTGGGGACGAGCACCTTGCCGCCGAGGTGGCCGCACTTCTTCTCCGAGGCGAGCTGGTCCTCGAAGTGGACGCCGGCCGCGCCCGCCTCGATCATCGACCGCATGAGCTCGAAGGCGTTCAGGGGCCCGCCGAAGCCGGCCTCGGCGTCGGCGACGATCGGCGCCAGCCACTGGCGGCCGGTCCCGTTGCCCTCGGCGTGCTCGATCTGGTCGGCCCGCAGGAGTGCCTGGTTCAGGCGCCGGACGAGCGCCGGCGCGCTGTTCGCGGGATAGAGGCTCTGGTCGGGATAGGTCTGGCCGGCGACGTTCGCGTCGGCGGCGACCTGCCATCCGGACAGGTAGATGGCCTGGAGTCCGGCCTTCACCATCTGGACGGCCTGGCCGCCCGTCATCGCGCCCAGTGCCGCGACGTAGGGCTCCCCGTTCAGAAGCCCCCAGAGGCGCTCCGCGCCCAGCCGAGCCAGCGTGTGCTCCACGCGGACCGATCCGCGCAGCCGCTCGACCTCGTCCTCGCCGTAGGGCCGCTCGATTCCTTCCCACCTGTCCATGCCGCATGTCCTCCTAGTCGATGAGCTGGTATGCCGGAAGCGTGAGGAACTCCTCGAGCTCCTCGGAGAGCGCGACCTCGTCGAAGAGCGTCCGGGAGTCCTCCCAGCGGCCCGCGCCCGCTTCGGCGAGCTCCGCGTCCTCGAAGGCGACGACCTGGTCGCGCTCGATCCGCCCGTGGCGGAGCCACTGCCAGATCTGGGAGCGCGAGATCTCCGCGGTCGCCGCGTCCTCCATCAGGTTGTAGATGGCGACGGCCCCCGTGCCCCGAAGCCAGGACTCGAGGTAGCGGAGGCCGACACTCACGTTCATCCGCACGCCCTCGTCGGTGATCTCGCCCTCGGGGACGTGCACGTCGAGGAGGTCGGTCGCCGCGACGTCGACCTCCTCACGGAGGCGCTCGACCTGGTTCGGCCGCGTGCCGAGCACCTCGTCGAACTCCTCGAGCGCCACCGGAACGAGGTCCGGATGCGCTACCCACGTGCCGTCGAAGCCGTCGCCGGCCTCGCGCCGCTTGTCGTCCCGCACCCTGGCGAGCGCGACCTCGTTCACCTCCGGGTCGCGCCTGCTCGGGACGAACGCCGCCATGCCGCCCATCGCGTGGGCGCCGCGGCGATGGCACGTCTTCACGAGGAGCTCGGTGTAGGCGCGCATGAACGGGACCGTCATGGTCACCTGCGCGCGGTCGGGGAGCACGAACTCCGGTCTCTCCCGGAACTTCTTGATGATGCTGAAGATGTAGTCCCAGCGGCCGGCGTTGAGCCCGGCCGAATGGTCCCGCAGCTCGAAGAGGATCTCCTCCATCTCGAACGCCGCCAGGATCGTCTCGATGAGGACGGTGGCCTTGATCGAGCCGGGCGGGAGGTCGAGCTCGTCCTCCGTCAGGTCGAAGACGTCGTTCCAGAGCCGCGCCTCGAGGTGGCTTTCGAGCTTCGGGAGGTAGAGGTAGGGACCGCTGCCCTTGTCGAGCAGCCGCCTGCCGTTGTGGAAGAGGTAGAGGCCGAAGTCGAACAGGCTCCCCGAGACCTCCTCACCGTCCACGAGCACGTGTCGCTCGGGGAGGTGCCAGCCGCGTGGCCGCACGAGGAGCACCGCCGGCTCGTCGCCGAGACGGTAGGTCTTCTCGCCGGTGTCGAGCTCGATCGTGCGCTCGATCGCGTCGATCAGGTTCGCCTGGCCGTCGAGGTTGTTCCGCCACGTCGGGCTGTTCGCGTCCTCGAAGTCGGCCATGAAGCAGCGCGCGCCCGAGTTGAGCGCGTTGATGACCATCTTCCGGTCGACTGGACCGGTGATCTCGACGCGGCGGTCCTGGAGGTCGGCGGGGACGGGCGCGACCCGCCAGTCGCTCTCGCGGACCTCGCGGGTCGCGGTCAGGAAGTCGGGGAGCTCGCCGGCGTCGATCCGAGCCTGCCGTTCGGCGCGGGCGCCCAAGAGCTCGCGGCGGGTGCCGTCGAAGCGACGGTGCAGCTCGCCGACAAAGGCAAGCGCGTCCGCGCTCAGGATCTCCTCGTCGCGCCCCTCGACGGGCGCCCGAAGCTCGACCCCGGCGGCGACGTCCGTTCCCCCCATCGAACGCTTAGTCGCGGTCGTGGTCGCGGTCGCAGTGATCCGGGCAGGTGCACTCGGCCAGCTCGGCCGAGCTCAGAACGATGAGGCTCGCATCCTGGCGCGGAACGTCGCGTAGACCCCGTCCGAACCCCGTGGTGTCGACTGTGGCTGCCTCCATACCCGTGGTTCCATGGTATTCGGGCTTCCGATATTCACCAAATTGTTTTTTTCGATCCTCGATATAAACTATTTCTATGCTAATCGCGCAGATCGAAGCGTTCGTCGAGGTGGCGCGGACGCGGACCGTCAGCCGAGCAGCCGACGCACTCTTCGTCACCCAACCGGCGCTGACCGCCCGACTGCAGCGCCTCGAGGAGGAGCTCGACACGAAGCTCTTCCTGCGCACGCCTCGAGGCATGAAGCTCACGGAAGCGGGTGAGGTCTTCCTTCCCCACGCGGTCAAGGCGCTCGACAGCCTCGCCGACGGTAGGCGGATCGTGAACGCCTTCGAGCGCGGCGGCGCGGGCCGGCTGACGCTCGGCGCGGCGCCGGCCGTCTCCACCTACGTCCTCCCGCGGATTCTCAAGCGCTTCTCGGTCAGCCATCCGCGCGTCGGCGTGAGCGTGCGAACGGGTCATTCGGAGGAGGTCCTGGAGCTCGTGCTCAGGGAGCAGGTCGACCTCGGGCTCGTCCGCGAGCTCCGGCACCCGGACATCGCCAGCACGCCGCTCTACGAGGACCGCGTCATCCTGGTGGTCGAGGCCGGCCACCGCTTTGCGGCGCGGGGGCGGATCCGCCTCGAGGAGATGTCGGGCGAGCAGCTCGTGCTCTTCGACCGCACCTCCAGCTACTCGGAGCTGACGAACGCCGTCTTCCGCGGTGCCGGCGTGCGGCCCGAGGGCGTCATGGAGCTGGACAACATCGACGCGGCCAAGAAGATGGTGCAGGAGGGCTTCGGCGTCGCCCTCATCCCGCTCGCGGCCGTCGCGGACGAGCTCGAGGCGGGTCTCCTGTGCCGGGTCGAGATCGAGGACGCGGAGCCGCTCCGGCGCCAGATCGTCGCCGTGCGCCGGCGGGACCGCAGCGCCGCCGGCGGCGCCGCGGAGTCGTTTCTCGCCACGCTCCGGGAGATGCAGCCGGAGCTCAGCCGTAGCTCAGGCGGTCCTGATCAGAGCCTCGTCGCGCGGTAGCGCCACCAGCACCGCCCAGAGCTCCGGGCCGCGCTCGGCGCCCGTGAGCGCCAGGCGGAGCGCCTTGAGGTCGCCGCCGACCGCCTTGAGCTCGCGGACGATCGCCTTCGCCCCCTCCTTGTCGAGGTCGCCGGGAACGGCCTCGCGGAGCTCGCGAAACCGCTGAAGGGTCTCGGGAGAGCTCGTCGGCTCGCGCCGAAGGCTGTCCCGACAGCTGCTCCGCGATCGCGCGCGCCTCGACCAGGTCTCTCGCGCCGCGGAGAGCCGGCCCGAACCGTCGGTCGACGCCGGCGCGAGCCGCGAGCTCCTCGTCGGAGAGCGCCCCGAGCGCCTCGACGGCGAGGCGGCGCAGGCGGGCCTCGTCGTAGTGGACGTCGCCGCGCGGAAGGTCGAGCTCCTCGAGGTACGCACGCACGGCCTCCGGCGGGATTCCCAACTCGCGTAGGCCTCCCACGGAAGCCGAGCGCTCCCGCTTCGAGAGCTTGCGCCCGTCGTCTCCGACGAGCAGGCCGTGGTGGATGAACTCCGGCGGCGAGGCGCCGAGGGCGCGGGCGATCGCCTCCTGAAGCCGTGTGCTCGGGAGCAGGTCCTTGCCGCGGATGACGTGCGTGATCCCGAGGTCGAGGTCGTCCACGACCGACGCGAGCTGGTACGCGGGGCGGCCGTCGGCGCGGACGAGCGTGGCGCGCTGGAAGCGCAGAGCGCCCTCGGCGTCGGGCGTGCCGATCTCGCGCGCCGCCTGCCGATGCCGGTCGGCCCGCTCGCTCTGCCGCACGGGGCCCTCGTCCCAGTCGATCCCGAGCCACTCGAGCTCGCGCAGGATCTCCTCCTCCGACCCCGCCTCCGTGCGGACGACGTCCGTATCGTCGATCCGCAGGACGAACGTCCCGCCGTGCTCGTCGGCGAAACGCCGGTTCGCGACAGCGGTCAGCGCGCCGCCGAGGTGCAGCGACCCCGTCGGGCTCGGCGCGAAGCGCACCCGAACCATGCGGGCCTCAGACCTTCTTGTTGGCCTTCAAATCCCAACCGGCGCTGATCGGCGGCTGGGTCTTGCCGGTCTTGTCGGCCGGCGTGTAGTGCGTCTCGACCTTGGCGTACGAGAGCGAGATCTGGTCGAGCGGCGGCTCCTCGTCCGAGCCGTCGACCTCGTACGAGGAAACGACCACGTCCGAGAGGACGATCGTCAGAAACTCGACGGGCGCCTTGCCTCCACGCCGGCAGGTGAGGACAGCGGACTTGATGTGCTTTCCCTCGGCGCAGGCCAGCCAAAGGTTCGGCGAGGCCTTGCTCGTGCGGGCAACTACGAGCAGGTCGTCGAACGCCGCCTTGCCGGACGCGCCGCCGCCCCCGGAGGACGCGGCTCCTGCCTGGCTCACTCCCCAGCTGAAGGCAAGGACGTCGATCTCGTCCTTGTGCTTCGCGTCGGCGCTCTCGCCGGGGATGCCGTCGACCTTGAGGAAGTAGTCCGCCATCTCGCCGGGCTACTGTACCGCTCGATGAGCGTGACGGCCCTGCCCGACTCCCGAGCGGCCCTCCCGCTCGTCGCGCCGCACGTCCGCCGCACGCCCCTGCTCCCGTCGCGCACGCTCGGCGAGGAAACCGGTTTCGACGTCCGGCTGAAGGCGGAGCTCTTCCAGCGGACGGGCTCCTACAAGATCCGCGGGCCGCTCGTGAAGCTCGCCCGCCTGACGCAGGAAGACCGAGACCGCGGCGTCGTCTGCTCCTCGGCAGGAAACCATGCGCAGGGAGTCGCTCTCGCGGCCGCGATGCTCGGCGTGCGCGCCGTCGTCTGCATGGCCGCGAACGCGACGCCCGCGAAGGTCGAGGCGACGCGCGGCTACGGCGCCGAGGTCGTCCTCCACGGCTCGATCTGGGACGAGGCGGACGAGAAGGCCCGAGCGTTGGTCGCCTCCGAAGGGCTGACGTACGTGCATCCGTTCGACGACGTCGACCTGATCTCCGGCCAGGGCACCGTGGGCCTCGAGATCCACGCGGACTGGCCCGAGGCAGAGGTCGTCGTCGTCCCCATCGGCGGCGGCGGGCTGATCTCGGGCGTCGCGGCGGCCCTGAAGCAGGAGCGGCCCGGGATCAGGATCGTCGGCGTCGAGTCGGCGGACGGCCCGGCGATGAAGCGCAGCGTCGAGGCCGGCGAGCTCGTGACGCTCGAGCGGTGCGACACGATCGTGGACGGCTTGCGGGTGAAGCGCGTGGGCGTGCACACCTTCGAGCTCGTGCGCCGCTTCGTGGACGAGATCGTCACCGTGCCCGACGAGGCGATCTTCGAGAACGTGCTGTGGGTGATGGAGCGCTGCAAGCTCGTGGCGGAGGGTGCCGCAGCGGCGACCGTGGCCGCGCTTCGTGCCGGCCTCGTCGAGGCGACGCCGGGGACGAAGGTCGTCTGCGTCCTCTCCGGCGGCAACCTCGACGTCTCGCAGCTCCGCGGGCGCCGCTGGAACTGACGCCGTCTCGAACTTCGAGGACGGCCGGAACCGCCGGTCTCCTAGCGGATCTGGGCGCGACTCATCGTCAGAATCCTCACGGAGCCGGGATCACGAACTTGTAGATGTCCGAGGCGCCGGTCCGACAGATGTAGCGGTCGAAGTAGAGCTCGATGCTCCCGTCGCCCATCACGACCGGGCTGGTCATGGCCGGGTCCCGGCCTCGCGGCAGGCTTCCGATCAGCTCTCGCGCGCCGACCAGCGGCTGCCGCCAGAAGCGAACGACCTTGCGCGTACCGCAGTTGATGGTGCTGCTCTCGGCGTAGTAAACCGTTCCGTCAGCGGTGACCGAGGCGGCGAACTGCGACTTCCCGAGCGGGTTGGGCAAGATCCGCTTGGTCTCGTTGCCGATGTCGTAGAGCCAGGTCCGACAGCGGGTCAGCAAGCGGCAGCGCGTCCACGCGACGTAGTTTCCGGCAAGGCCGCCGCCCTGAACATAGGCGTCGCTCCCGAAGTCGAGCTGCGTCTGGTTCCCGTCGCTCAGGTGGTGGAGGATGAGTCGGCGCGGGTTCGCGAAACTGCGCCCGCTGGCGCGGGTGAAGACGAGCCACTCGCCTGAGAGCGACGGGGCGCTCTCGTGGGCAGTCGTGTTCACTCCTGCCGGAGTCGCGAGGGCCGATCTGGTCGCGAGATCGAAGAGCTTGATCTGACCCCGTCCCCGCAACGTTCTCTGTGCGTACGCGAGCGTCGTCCCGTCGATCGAGCCTACGAAAGCGACCGTTCCGACAGGATTGACCCGAAAGCGGGGCGCTCCAGCAGGCTTCGCAAAGAGCGTGAAGACATCTGGTCGGCGCCTCGCCGCCTCCGAGTAGACCAGGTAGTCCGTCGAGGCTGCCGGCTGGATCTCGATTCGTTGCGTTGCCACGACACCCTCCGGCGCGCGAGGCCACGCGATCGGAGCGCAGGCGAGCGCCGCTACGACCGCCGGAACGAGAAGTCTCCGCACAGAGATCATGTTCTCTCCTTCCATCGCCGCCACAAGCTGTTCGACCGTGCAAGGTAAGGCCGGAGCGCTCAAAATCAACTCAATCCGCACATCTATGAGCAGCGTGGCAGCCACATGGGCGGTGACCGCAGCCTCGATGTAAGGCTCCTGGCCTGGTTTCGAGCCAGCGGCCGCGACCTCCCCTGGCGCCACACCCGCGACCCGTACGCGATCCTCGTCTCCGAGGTGATGCTCCAGCAGACGCTCAGGGGGCTGTTTTTGGCTCAACCAGGCCGTCTACGCGGGTCAATTCGTAGCACAAATTCCGTCACATGGCCAGGGGGTTGTTCGCCCGATGTTCGCCTCCCCACCTAAGGCGGGGGCGGGACAGCAGCTAGCCCGCTCCGACGCGTCGAAACCCGCCGCTGACCCAGTCGAGGACGAAGCGGCCGTATTCCTCCGCTCCTTGCTCCCACGCGAAGTGGCCCGCGTCGAGAGGATGGATTTCGCTGTTCGGGAGGAGGTCGTCGAGGTACTGGTTGTTCGACCACGGCACGAGGTCATCGTCGCGCCCGGCGACGATCTGGGTCGGTGTGGTGATCGTCGGCAGCAGGTTGCGCAAAACCGGGTTCTGCTCGGGGTAATGCCGCACGAACCGGGCAGACTCCGCGAAGCGCCCGAGGTCGTACGCGCTGACGTAGTCCTCGTGGACTTCGGGCTCGCTGGCGCTCGCGGCACCGGACTCGACCGCGTAGCCGATGTTGGTTCTGGCGTCCAGCCCGCGCACGGCGTCCAGGCTTGGGGCCTCGATGATCTCCTTGAGCGCGCCGCTCGCTTCAATCGGAAAGCGGACCGCACCGCCACCGACGGTCAAGCTTGTAACGCGCTCCGGGGTCCTCGCGGCAAGGAAAAGCGCCGCGGCCGTGCCGACGTCCGGGCCGACGACGTGGGGAGCTCCCAGGCCCCACTCGTCGATCAGACGGGCCAGGAACGCTCCCGAGGCGTCGGGGGCAATCAGTTCCGGCCGTCCGTCGGAATGGCCGAATCCCGGCAGATCGATGGCGACCACGCGCCCGACTGCCGCGACGCGGTTCCAGATGCGACGGAAGGCCCACAGGCTTTCGGGCCACGGCGCCAGCAGCAACACGGTGACGTCCGAAACCGCTTTGGTATCGGCGAATCTCACTCGCACCCCGTCGCACACTCGGAAGTAGGTGGTGATCGGCGAAACCGCATTAGCACTCATCTGACATCTCCTCCTGCAACAAGTTGCGTCAAGAAACTGAGGGCCGCGAGCGTAGCAGATCGAGTTGCGTGATGAAACTCTCTCCTGCTACCTTTGCGGTGTGCTCAAGCGCGACTATGAAGGACAGGAGTGCTCGATCGCCCGCGCCCTCGAGATCGTCGGCGAACGCTGGACGCTGCTGATCATCCGCGACGCCTTCCTCGGCCTTCGCCGCTTCGACGAGTTCCAGGAGAGTCTCGGCATCGCCCGCAACGTGCTGACCGACCGTCTCAGCCGACTCGTCGAGGAGGGCATTCTCGAGCGGGTTCGGTACAGCGAGCGGCCCGAGCGCTACGAGTACCACCTGACGAAGAAGGGCCGTCACTTAGACGTTGCGCTCGCCGGGCTCCGGCAGTGGGGCGATACCTACCTCAGCAAGACGCCGCCTCGAATCCTCCGCTGCCGCTCCGATAGGAAGCCGGTCGTAGCCGCCTTCGTCCCCGAGGGGGCGAGAACGCTCGATTTCCGCGAGCTCGAGCTGGTGCCAGGCCGAGGCCGCCGAGACCGCTCGGCATGAACGCAGACAGACACTGAGCGGCTACATTCGCCCAATGGCAGCTCCCCCCGCCAGCCCGTCGCTGTCGGCCTCGCAGTTGGCGACCCTCGCTGCTCTCGGCGAGGAGCGCACGGCGCGAGTCGGCGACGTGCTGTACCGCGTGGGCGATGCGACGTATCCGTTCATCGCCATCCGCGACGGCGAGGTGGCGATCCTCGACGCTGCAGGCAACGAGATCGTCCGGCACGGCGAGTCGAAGTTCCTAGGCGAGATGAACCTTCTTACCGGGCAGACGGTCTTTCTGACCGCGATCGTCACGAAGCCGCTCCGCTACGTCGCGGTCCACCGCGATGCGTTGCGCGCGCTCCTCTTCGACGATGGAGCGCTCAGCGACCTCGTGCTCTCGACCTTCATCGCCCGGCGGGAGGCGCTCCAGCGCGTCCAGGGGATCGGCATCGAGATCGTCGGGCCTCGCTCGTCCGAGGCGACGATGCGGATGCTCGACTTCGCCCGCGCCAACCGGCTCCCGTACACCTGGCACGATAACGCGCTGCCGGACGGGGCCGAGCCGCCGCTCGTGCGACTCCCAGGAGGCACCGAGCTGCAACACCCCTCGCGCGGTGAGGTGCTGCGCGCGCTCGGGGTCGGCCGCGAGCTCGCGCCGCGCGAGAAGGTCGATCTGCTCGTCGTCGGCGGTGGCCCCGCTGGGCTCGCCGCCGCGGTCTACGGCGCCTCCGAGGGGCTCGACACGCTGATCGTCGAAAGCACCGCTTTGGGCGGCCAGGCCGGATCGTCGCGCCGGATCGAGAACTACCTCGGCTTCCCGGCCGGCATCAGTGGCACCGAGCTCACGAGCCGCGCCGTCAGCCAGGCGCGCAAGTTCGGCGCGCGCCCAGCCACGCCCTATCGCGCGATCGCGCTCGAGCCGGGCAACGGACGGCACGTCGTCCGACTCGAGGAGGACCACGAGATCGCAGCACGCGCCGTCGTACTCGCAACGGGCGCCGACTACCGCCGCCTGCCGCTCGACGGTCTCGCCGACTACGAAGGCGTCAGCGTCTTCTACGCGGCCGGACCGCCCGAGGCGCAGCTGTGCGGCGCGTCGCGTGTCGCCGTCGTTGGGGGCGGCAACTCCGCTGGACAGGCCGCCGTCTGGCTCTCGCGCGGAGGAGCGCTCGTGACGTTGCTTCACCGTCGCGCCGACCTCGACGAAACGATGTCCGACTACTTGATTCGCGACCTGGAGCGCTACGGCGTCGCCGTCCGCGACCGCAGCGAGATCGGTGCTCTTTATGGATCCGAGGGGCAACTCGAAGCGGTCACGCTGAAGAGCGGCGAACAGCTGCCGTTCTCCTACCTCTTCTTCTTCCTCGGCGCCCAACCGTGCACCGAATGGCTCGACGACGCCGTGCTACGCGCACCGGACGGCTTCATTCTCACCGGAGCCGCCGCCGGCGCCGACAACCTGCTCGAGACAAGCGTGCCCGGCATCTTCGCCGCCGGGGACGCCCGCTGCGGATCTACGAAGCGCTGCGCCGCCGCGGTCGGCGAAGGATCGATGGCGGTCCAGTTCGTCCACCAGCATCTGTCTGCTACTCCAGCCCCAGCGAGATGAGCGAAGACAGAACGTCGTCGATCGAGAAAGCCATGACCCTGGGCTACGGCTACGCGGAGAACATCGACACGACCGCCTGAGCTTGGGGTGGATCGCCAGAGCCCGGTCGGCTTCCGAGGTAACCGCAAACGTCGATCCGGCCGAGATCACATCCCGCAGGAGGCTCCCGGAAACGCCCGCCCGCACCCGCGAATCCCCGCATCGACGGGGCGGAAAGCCCTGCTCATGCGCAAATCCCGGCCTACTCCCGGCCAGCCGGACAAGCCATGACCGGCCCGTCACGCCGGAGGTCGCGGGTTCGAGTCCCGTCGCTCCCGTCCTGAAATCCGCTGAAACAGCGAGGTTTTTCATGGGCGCGTCGTGCATCCGAGCCTACTGCTCGTAGCGTTCGACGACTTCGGGTGGGCGGGCCGCGGCGGTGTCGGGGTCCTGCTCGGCATCGCGGCGGGCGCGGCGCTGGCGCAGGAGGTCCCAGCACTGGTCGAGCGAGGCTCTGATTTCTCCGAGCCGGCGGCGGTCGGTCTCGCTCGCCTCCCCGGCTGCCTCTCGCTGCCACAGCTCGTGCTCTTCGGCGACGAGCTTTTCGATCGTTCCGTGGATCTGGGGGTCGTCCATCTCAAGCATCTCCTCCCAGGAGGTCGCCTCCGCCCAACGGGCGTGGGACACCACGCAGAGCGTAGAGCGTCGCGATCCCAGCCGGCGAGCGTGGCGCCCGCCTGATAGGCGCTCTCCAAAAATTCGAGCAGGGTTTCGCGTGGGTCGGGCGAGTTTCGCACCTCGTCGTAAGAGAGGAGCGCGAGGTGGCTGGAGCCGAAGGGCTGCTCCCAGCTCGCGGCCTCCGGTCGGAGTGTCTGTTCGGCGAGGCCGGCGGGCTCGGGCGCCGTGTACGAGTAGAAGGCGGGCATGCGGACCTTCTGGTCGCCGGGCCAGAAGCCGAAGCTGATGACCTCGTGCGAATAGGCCTCGCGTGTGACCGGGTCGGCGTTCGGGTTCTCGGGGGCACGCGCGCCCGAGAAGCGGGTAACGGCGAGGTCTAGGCCGTGCCAGAAGAGGTGCACGGGGCTCGTCTTGCCGCAGAACCAGCCCGCGAATTCCTGCAGCGTCCAGTCGATCCAGCGAAGCGCCTGCCAAAGCCGCTCCACCGCCTCGCGATCGTACGAGGCGTGCTCGGTGTCCTCGGCGAAAGGCGTGGTGATGGAAATTCGGTACGGCTCGGCCTTGATCCCCACCTCGATCCCGAAGCCGGCGAGAAGCTCGAAGAAGCGTTCGTGGAAAGCGGCAACCGAAAGGCCGTCTACGAGCGCGAAGGAGTCGACCTCGCCGGTACTCGTGCGGACGACGAGCTCGTGTGCGACGAAGTCGAAGGAGACGTCGAAGTCGAGGTTCTCGGAGCGCAGCCGCCGCGTCGTCCATCCTCGCGTGTCGACGTAGAGCGGGGCGTTCCACCAGTGATTCTGCGGTGGCGTCGTGGCCAGGCGCACCTTGCCAACGATCTGCGCCCAGAGATGAAGAGTCTCTTTCGTCGGTTCCCACGGCTCGAGGGCAAGCTCCGGCAGCTCGCTCATGAGCCCGCTCTCGCGAGGTCGACTCGGAATGTGATCTCGTCCTCGTAGCACCAGCACCACTCCTCCCCCGGCTCGAGCGAGCGGATGATCGGGTGCTGGGACGAGCGGGCGTGCGCCGTCGCGTGACGGTTCGGGGAGGAGTCACAGCAGCCGATGTGGCCGCAGGCGAGGCAGAGGCGCAGGTGGACCCACCAGCCGCCGATCCGCAGGCAGTCCTCGCAACCCGCAATGTCCGCGGGCAGCTCAGTGATGCGAATTGTGTCCCGATGCGTGCAGACGTCCGTCATTCGTTCTTCCCGCTCTCGGAGAGCGCGCGGCGAAGCGCGCTACGCTCGTAGGAGTCGCGGTACGGGATCCCGCCGAGGAAGATCGTGGGCGTACCGGTGGCGCCGCTGGCGAGAGCGCTCTCGCGATCGGCTTCGACCAGCTCGAGATGGACATGCGCGTCAAGCTCTTGGCGGAAGCGCTCCGCCTCGAGTCCGATCTCGCCAGCGTAGCGTTCGAGGTCAGCGCGCCCGAGCGCGTTCTGGCCGCGGAACAGACGATCGTGCATCGGCCAGAAGCGTCCCTGCGCGTGCGCCGCCTCGCTCGCCTCCGCCGCCGCCAGGGCGTGAGGATGAATTTCGACGAGCGGAAAGTGGCGGAAGACGAATCGGAACGGGACTTCCTCAGCCTCCAGATGCTGGATGCTGCGATAGGCGGCACGCGTATAGGGACACTCGTAATCACCGAAGACGACGAGCGTCGGTCCGCTCCCGCCGCGCAAGTGGTCGCGGCCGTCGGCGACCTCCGGTTCGAGCGCGGTTCTCAAAAGCCCACAGCCTCGCGCACGATCACGACATGAATGCGGCCTGGATCCTCCTGCGGATCTCGAGGATCTTCCCGACGTGGCTGTTCATCCCGTAGGCAGCGTATGCGCGCGCGTCCTCGAGGGGCAGGCTGTGCTCGAGGATTCGCTCCCGTCCAGCTTGAACGGTTGAGACAAGCTTCTGCGCCCCGACGACGAAGATCACCTGGTCGGCTCCCCAGGCGTACTGGCCGAGCTGGCTTCCGGATGCCGAGGCGACGAGAAGCGTCCCCTCCTGCGTGACCGCGTGCACGCTCCCGAGAGCGAAGTCGGGCTGTCCGCCCTTCGCCTTCATCTCACGCCGCTCCGTCTCATAGTCGAGTGCAAGGAGCTCGGCGCGTACGGACTCGTGCCGGCCCCCGCTGTTGATCGCCTCCGCGATGCCTGTCTCTTCGAGCGTCACGGAGGTGTTCGTCATGACGGACGCGCCGATCGGGATGCGCTCGAGGACGGCGCGGCGAGCTGCGTCGAGGTCGTCGACGACCTCGACGCTAAAGCCATGCGCCTCGAGCGCTACGGTGGTGGCGGCCAACGTCTCTTCGTCGGGTAGTGCGGTAAAGCGGGCCTCTTCAGCAGTCGTTGCCATCGTCTCTCCTTAGTCGGCTTTGATATGCGATAGTTGCAAGTGCAATCACCTCCTAGAACGTTGCAGATGCAAGTAAATTCCCACGTTGATCCGGCCGCGTTGATCGAACGACTCGTCGCAGAGGCGTCGCCGCGCCCGGGGGCGCTCGAAACCTGGCGCTCTTTCCTGCAGGCGCACGCGACACTCATGCGCCAGCTGGCCGGCGATCTCGCGCAGGCGACAGGGCTCTCGCTCGGCGATTTCGACGTGCTGGCCCAGCTTGCTGTGGCCGGGGGCGAACTGCGAATGAGCGAGCTCGCAGCGCGCGCCTTCAGCTCACGCTCCGGGATGACGCGCCGCGTCGCGCGCCTCGTCGACGAGGGCCTCGTCACGCGAGCTAGTGACGAAGCTGATGCCCGCGGAGTCGTGGTCGCCCTGACGGAAGGGGGCCTCGCTCGCCTCGCCGAAGCCGCTCCCGTCCATCTCCGTGGCGTCGTCGAGCTATTTGTCTCTCAGCTCAGCGATGAGGAGCTCGCCCTGCTCAAGAGCGCGCTGGACAAGGTCACGGCCGACTCCTCGTTCGGTACCTGAGAAAACCGCCCGATCAAGGACGCCGTCGCAAGGACAATGCCGAGCTGAAGGCGATGGTCGAGGCCTGGAGAGAGCAGGGTCGCGTGAGTCAGCGTTCAAAAATATCGCCCGAGAGCTACGGCGATAGTCGTGGCGCTCTACGGAGACTTGTTGCTGAGCCCCACCTGGCAGGGGTAGTCTCACGCCCAAGTCCCCGAGGTCATCCGGAACCGCACCCCAGGCGCCTAGCCCCATTCGGCGGCGCGTCCACCCGGGCTAGACGTTCAGACGGACTCGTAGGTGAGGTAAGCGAGGTCGTCGACGGTCCGGGTCTCGACGAGGCGCACCGGCCTTTGGTCGCTGGTCTCGCCGAAGAGGCGCTCGCCGGCCCCGAGCACGACCGGGTAGATCATCAGCCGCAACTCGTCGACCAGGTCGTTCTCCATCAGCGTGCGGACGAGCCGGATGCTGCCGGCGACGACGATCTCTCCGTCTAGCTCCTCCTTCAGCTTCGAGACCTCCTGCATGACGTCGCCCGGAAGCACCATCGAGTTGTTCCACTCGGGCTCCTTCAGAGTCGAGGACACGACGTACTTGGGCATGTCGTTCAACCTGTCCGCCAATTCGCCACTCCGGGATGGCCACCGCGCGGCGAGGAACTCGTAGGTTCGCCGACCGAACAGCTGGGCTTCGGCGCCCAGCGCCTCGTCGAGCAGGACCTTGGCCGCCTCTTCGCGACCCCGCTCGCCGACACGTCCGACCCAGCCGCCGCGCCCGAACCCTTCCGTACCGGCCGGGTCCTGGACGACTCCGTCGAGCGTGACGTTCTCGCTGATCACGATCTTTCCCATCTCGGTTCGATGCTACGCCGCAGGAGCGTGGCGGAGCAACGTCGCGTGCGCCAGTGTTCAGGAATGTCGCTTGAGCGAGCCGGGCGAAAGCGGCACTCCGCCAGGTTCGGGGTGCCGCACCTGGACCCGGCTCTCGCGATAGCGGATCACTTCCCACGCCACGACTAGCGCGCACACGCCGCTTACGAGGGCGAGCGCCGAGAGCGCCGGAATCGCGAGTGCAACCGGGATGAGGGCGAGCAGCACGAGCGCCCCGAACGTCCTTCGCCGGAAGACACGGCCGGTCGTACGGAAGAGGAATGCGACGTGTGCGAGCAGATACAACGCGGCACCGCCGCAGAGGGCGACTGCGGGCACCGTGTCGAGCGGTTCACCGACGTCGCCGACCGTCGTCTTGAGGCCGAGGGCGAAGAGGACGATGCCGGCGACCATCAGCAAGTGGAGGTAGCTGTAGGCGTGCAGCGCGAGCCGGTTTAGCTCGACGCCCTTCGCCTGCATGAGCCGCCTCCGCGCGAAGATCGCGGCCACGTCGAAGTAGAGCCACCAGAGCGCCGAGACAACGACGACTCCGAGCGCCGCCGCCACGATTACTCCCGTATCCAGCTCGAAGCCGGCGCCGAGGCCGATGGCGATAATCGACTCGCCGAGGGCGATCAGAATGATCAGCCCGTACCGTTCAGCGAAGTGCTCAGGCGCCACCCGCCAGCCGCGACCGACGCCGACCACGGCCGGGCCGAGGTAGTCGATCGCAAGCGCGACAAGCCAGACAGCGATGCGCTCGCGCCCGTCGAGGAAGCCCGCGAACACAAGTAGGGAGGCGCCGACCATCGCCGTCGGCGCGAACCGGAGAAGCGCGCCACGGCGGTCGGGATCGTCGCGAGCGACGGTGGCGGAGAGGACGAGATGAAGCAGGCGGACGATGAGATAGGCGACGCCGAACAGCACGGCGTCGTCTCCGAACGCGCCCGGCACCGCTAGGGCGACGCCGAACATCCCGCCCATCGCCGCGAGCATCACGAGCCGAACGGCGCCCTCGTCGACGTCCGTCGCGCTCGTCAGCCACGCGTAGACGCTCCACGCCCACCAGAGCGCCGCGAGAACGAGCATCCCGCGGAGGACTCCACCCCACGTCGGGTCGTCCGCGAGCATGACCGTGACCTGGGTCATGGCGAACACGAAGGTCAGGTCGAAGAAGAGCTCGAGCGGCGTGACCTGATGTTCGTCTTGCTCGAACTCGCGGTCGGCGTCGGACACGCGCCGACCTTAGCCCAGGTGCGTGCGAGGCCACGGTCGCCAGGCACGGACGTCTTGGGCGTCCAGATCCGCAGTCGGGAACAGTACGGTCAGGTGGCCCAGCATGCGGTAAAGGTCGCTTGAAGGGCTCGTTGTCCTCTCGGGGTGAGTGGGCGGCACGCTGGAGGGTGTCTCGGGAGCCAGGCCCGGTCGACCCCTAAGACTTCTTCGCGCGACGATTGATCCTGCTACCAGCGCCAAGTAGCATCGAGGCGCTTCCGGTCCAGGAAAGGAGATCATCATGGCCACTGACGCAGCAGCGGGGACAGTCGTTCTCGTACACGGCGGATTTGTGGACGGCTCCGGCTGGCGGGATGTCTACGACCAGTTGAAGAAGGACGGCTACAACGTCGCCGTCGTGCAAAACCCGACGCTTTCGCTCGAAGGCGACGCCGCCGCGACCAAGCGCGTCATCGACGCGCAGAGCGAGCCGGTCATTCTCGTCGGTCATTCCTATGGCGGGGCGGTGATCACCGAGGCGGGCACCCATCCCAACGTTGCGGCGCTCGTCTACATCGCGGGCTTCGTGCCGGACAAGGGCGAGTCGGTGAACACCCTCATCGGAGGTTTCCCGACCGACGGGCCCCAGCCGCCGATTCTGCCGCCGCAGGACGGCTTTCTCCTCCTCGACCGGGAGAAGTTCCATTCTTCATTCGCGGGTGACGTGAGCGACGAAGAGGCCGCGTTCATGGCCGACTCGCAAGTCCCGTGGGGCGTCGACGCCCTGGGCGGCACGATCAGCGAGCCTGCCTGGCGGAGCAAGCCAAGCTGGTACCTCGTCACTACCGAAGACCGGATGATCCCCCCACCGGCCCAGCGCCAGATGTCTGCGCGGGCGGGTTCGACCGCTGTCGAGGCCGGAGGCAGCCATGCGATTTATGTGTCCCAGCCGGAAGCCGTGGCGGAACTCATCGAGAAGGCGGCCTCCGAAGTTCGATCGGCAGTCTAAGAGCAACGGCAACTGACCGGAAGACGGCGGTTCCGTCTGGAATCACACCAACTGGCAAGGGGCGCTCGGCACGCTGCACGTATCCTCGAGGGCCTCGGGGGTGAAGCGGACGCTTCCGCCGACGGGGACCCAGGCGGTCTCGCCCTTTGCGCGCAGGCGGTCGAAGGTCGAAGGGCTGACGTCGAGGCGCCTGGCGGCCTCGGCCTTTCGCATCAGCTGGGTCGTCTTCTCGGGCATAGCCGCGCGAGGCTGCCCGGACCCCCGGCGGGCGTCAGAAATTCACGTTTCGGCCCCGCCGCCGCCGACGCGGGTGTTCGCGCGCTGTTCGCAGCGGGAGGCGATGCTCGCCCTTTCGCTCCGCTCTCTGGAGTAGCGTCTCGCCCATGGACGCCGCGCTTTTGGCCTGGTATCGCCGTTTTGGCCGCGACCTCCCCTGGCGCCACACCCGCGATCCCTACGCGATCCTCGTCAGCGAGGTGATGCTCCAGCAGACGCAGGTCGAGCGAGTCGTGCGCCGCTACCTGGCCTGGATCGAGCGCTGGCCGACCGTCGACGCGCTCGCGGCGGCACCCCTCGCGGACGTGATCCGCGCGTGGCAAGGCCTGGGGTACAACCGCCGCGCCGTCAGCCTCCACCGCGCGGCGCAGCGAATCGCCGCCGCGGGGTGGCCCGACGACCTGACCGAGCTCCCCGGTGTCGGGCGCTACACGGCGGACGCGGTTGCGGCGTTCGCGTTCGGGACAGAGGTGCTCCCGGAAGACACGAACGTCCGCCGCGTGCAGGACCGCACCGGGCACCGGTTCGGCAGCGACTGCGCTCAAGCGCTCATGGATCTCGGAGCCACGCTCTGTCTAGCTCGGGTGCCCCGCTGCGAGGCATGCCCGCTGGCGGCATGCTGCCCGTCGCGCGGCAGGCGTTACGAGCCGTTGCGGCGCCAGGGTCCGTTCGAGGGCTCCTTCCGCCAGCGCCGGGCCGGGACCCTGCGCGCGATCGCAGAAGAGCCCCGGGACATCGCCGCGCTCGACGCGGAGGCGGTGGCCGCGCTCGAGCAGGACGGGCTGGTGGCCGTCGACCGCGGATCCGTTCGGCTCCCTTAGGAGCAGTTAGACGCCACCGCTGTGGCTCGTCCTCGGACCGTCTTCACGCGCGGCGAGTCCGGTTATCGCGGAGTCTGGGTGCGCCTCGGCGACCGCCTGTCGACGGTCAGCCGAGATGCCTGCTTGCACGCGGATGCAGGCGTGGCGGTTGCGACGACTGTGGTGCAGTGCCCGGATCGCCGTCTTCGGCGATCCGTACGCGATGAGGGCTGGCAAGGCGTGAGGCGGCTGTGCGGCGCTCCTGCGCCGAGCGGCTGGCTGAGGCGAATGCGCTCCACGTGAACCAGCGGCCGAATCCGCGTTGCAGTGTCCGCGGGCCGCTCATCGTCAGCTGGCCGGCTCGGATCGCGCCGCCCAGCTCGGCCCGCCCCAGGTAGACGCGGTAGAGCGTGGTGGTATCGACGATGACCTCGAGGTCGACGTCGAAACCGGGATGCTGGAGGCAGACTGAGACCTCGGAGGGCTCGAGGACCATCCAGTAACGCCGCTTGGGGTCGCGAAAGTCGAACTTGACCACGGTTCGGCTGGGTGGGAGCCGCTGGCGATCGACGTGGCGGGCCATCCAGACGATCAACAGGTCGGGATCGAGCTCCTCGGGGCGCGGCTCGGTGAACGACCAAGTCGTCCCCCACTCGCCGATCGCCTGCACGACCGGCTGGAGGTCACGGCCGGCAGGCGTGAGGCGATATTCGAGGGTGCGGCCTTTGGGGCCCGTCCTGCGCTCGATGACCTCGGCCCGCTCGAGCGCGCGCATGCGGTCGGTGAGGACCGAGCGCGAGATCCCCGGGAGGCCGCGTCGGAGCTCGTTGAAGCCGCTCGCGCCGCCGAGCATCTCGCGCACGATCAGAAGCGTCCAACGGTCGCCGAGGATCTCGGTGGCCTTGGCGACCGGGCAGTACTGCGCGTAGCTGCGCATCGCGCCACCATGCTAGCCCCGGATCGGCCACAGGTCTGTTACTCGAACCGGTTAGTTCGAAAGTAGGACTAGTCAGCCCGGGCTCGGCAAGCCTACGTTGCTCGCATGGCTACCCGGACGCAGACACCGCCCCTGGAGACGACGGCGTTCCACGAGCTCGGCGGATCGTTCCGCGGAGAGCTGCTGCTGCCGACCAGCCTCGGCTACGACGCTGCCCGCAGGATCTGGAATGGCGCGATTGACCGCCATCCGGCCTACATCGCCCGCTGCACGGGCGTGGCCGATGTCGTCGCGGCGGTGCGCTTCGCGCGCGACCACGACCTGGAGATCGCCGTACGGGGCGGGGGCCACAACGTGGCCGGCACCGCGGTGTGCGACGACGGAATCGTCATCGACCTCTCGGCGATGCGGGCCGTGTGGGTCGACCCCGTCGGTCGCACGGCGTGGGTGCAGGGTGGTGCTCTGTGGGGCGATGTCGACCACGAGACGCAGGCCCACGGTCTGGCCACCACCGGCGGCATCGTGGGCCACACCGGCGTCGCCGGGCTCACTCTCGGCGGCGGCATCGGCTTCCTCATGCGCAAGCACGGGCTCACCGTCGACAACCTGCTTGCCGCCGAGGTGGTCACCGCCGACGGCAGCATCGTCCGGGCGTCCGCCGACGAACACCCCGATCTGTTCTGGGGGCTGCGAGGCGGCGGCGGCAACTTCGGCGTCGTCACCTCGTTCCGGTTCGCGCTGCACCCTGTCGGCCCGACCGTGATGGCCGGGCCGGTCTTCTGGGTGGCCGACGACACCACCGACGTGCTGCGCTTCTACCGGGACTTCGCCGCCGAAGCACCCGACGAGCTAGGCACCGTCGTCATGCTCGGCACCGTCCCCCCACTGCCGGTCATCCCCGAGGACCTGCACTGGCGGCCGGCCATCGCCGTCGCCTGCTGCTACGCCGGCGCCGTCGAAGAGGGCGAGCGTGCGGTGCGGGCGCTCCGCCGGTTCGGGACGCCGCTTGTTGACCTGCTCGCACCCTCGCCGTACGTCGCCTTCCAGGGCGGCCTCGACGACACCGTCCTCCACGGGTGGCACTACTACTGGAAGGCGACGACCCTCGCCAGCCTCTCCGACGACGCCATCGCTGTCATCGCCGATCACGCCTACGCGGCCGGCTCGCCCCGTTCGTACACGGCGATGTTCCACATGGGTGGCGCCGTCGCCCGAGTCCCCCACGACGCCACCGCCTACGCCGGTCGCGACGTGGCCCACAACATCATCATCGACGGCGTGTGTCTCCCTGACGAGTCCGGCGAGCACGCCGCGGCCGAGACCGCTTGGGCGCGGCGATTCCTCCAAGCACTCCAACCACACAGCGCTGGCGGCGTCTACGTCAACTTCCTTGATTCCGACGACGACTCCAGCCGGGTCCGAGAGGCCTACGGCGATCAGATCTACCGGCGACTCGCCGAGGTCAAGGCCAAGTACGACCCTGACAACGCCTTCCACCACAACAAGAACATCCAGCCCGGCTGACGCCCGACGAGCCCGCCTGGGCAGGGCTCAGCGACGAGCTCGGTCCTCAGCTCACCGCTTTCTTCACGAGCGCGGCGATCTTCTTCTCGTCGGCCGCCGTCAGCTTCTTCAGCGCGAAGGAGGTCGGCCACATGGCGCCGTCGTCGAGGTTCGCCGTGTCGCTGAAGCCGAACGTCGCGTACCTCGAGTCGAACTTGTCCGCGCTTTGGAAGTAGCAGACGACCTTGCCGTCCCTGGCATACGCGGGCATCCCGTACCAGGTCTTCGGCGACAGGTCGGGCGCGTTGGCCTTGACGATGGCATGGAGCCGCTCGGCCATGACGCGATCCGGTTTCGGCATCTCCGCGACCTTCGCGAGCAGGGCCTTCTCCCCGTCCGCCTTGCGTGCTTCCGCCTTCAGCTCCTGAGCGCGCTCCCTCATCGCGGCCCGTTCCTCGGCCGAGAATCCCTGGGACTTCTTGGCGGACTTCGTCGTGCTCTTCCTTGCAGGTTTCTTCTCGGCCATCGATCAGCTCCTGGATGCGAATAGGGTTGCCCGTCACGAGATCGTGCCAAATACGCGCCTACGGCCGCCGGGAGCACCGCCGCCAGCTCGACCAGTGGGGTGCCACGGCCTCGTAGACGCTAGCCTGCGGTCATGGCCCGCATCGAGGGCTACGGATTCGGTCGCGTGCTCGTCGACGGCCGCGAGGAGACTGCGGACGTCATCGTGCTGCCGGGGCGGGTCGTCCGCAACTGGCGGCGCCGCGACGGCCACGGCCTCGTGCTCGAGGACCTGGACACCGTCCTCGACGACCTGCCGGGCCGGCTGGTGATCGGCACCGGCGCGAACGGTCGCCTCCGTCCCGACCCGGTGACGCTCGAGCTTCTACGCCAGAGGGGAGTCGAGGTCGAAGCCCTGCCCACGGACGAAGCCGTCCGCCGCTTCCGGGAGCTCGATCCCGCGACCACGGCCGCGGCGCTCCACCTCACCTGCTGAGAAGCGCTACGGCCTGGGCCGCCAGACCCTCTTCACGACCGGTGAAGCCGAGACCGTCCGTCGTCGTAGCGCGGACCGTGATGCGCCCGGCCTCCACGCCGAGCGCGGCCGCGAGGCGCGCCTCCATCTCCCCCCGGACCGGCGCGATGCGTGGCCGTTCGCCCACGAGGACGCAGTCGGCGTTGACGAGCTCGTAGCCGGCCTCCCGGGCCGCGGCCATTGCCCGCTCGAGGAAGAGCAGCGACGAGGCGCCCTCCCACTCGGCCTCGTCCGACGGGAAGAAGCTGCCGATGTCGCCGAGCCCCGCGGCGCCGAGGACGGCGTCGACGAGGGCATGCGCGACGACGTCGCCGTCGGAGTGGCCCAGGAGGCCCGGCTCGCCCGGCAGCTCGATCCCGCCGAGGACGAGCGTCGCCTCGGAGGAGAAGGCGTGTGCGTCCACGCCGAGTCCGACGCGCAGCTCGCTCATCCGAGCGGCTCCTGACGGGCGGCCCGGCCCTCGAAGACCGTCACCGTCTCGTAGCCGGCGGCGCGCAGCTGCCGAAGCCCGGCGTCGAAGTCGCGCGCGACGTCGCCGGCGACGTGCGCGTCGGAGGCGAGGGTGGCGCCCACCCCGCGCTCCCGGCAGCGTGCCAGGAAGTCGGCGTCCGGATAGAGCTCGCCGACCGGCTTACGCAGGCCCGCTGTCGAAACCTCGACGGCCACGCCGGCCTCGCCGATGGCCGTCGCTGCCGCCTCGTGGCAGGCTTCGACCGCTTCCCCACTGGGCTTCCGCCCGAAGATCTTGACGAGGTCGGGATGCGCAAGGACGTCGGCGAGCCCGCTCCGCGCGAGACCTGCGAGCTCGGCGAAGTAGCGGCGCCAAACCTCCTCGACCGGAAGCCTCTCCCAGAGGCCCGGCTCCATGTCGACCGCCTCGCCGTCCACGAGGTGAACGGAGCCGAGCAGGAAGTCCCACGGGTAGGCCCCCAGAACCTCGGCGAGCTGCTCGTTTCGGCCGGGGAGCCACTCGACCTCGAGCGCGAGCTTGACCGGCAGGCCTCGGCGCTTGGCCTCGAGAACCGTCTCGCAGTAGTCGTCCAGATCGTGGGCGACCCGGGAGCGGTGGTAGGGGTGGCCGAGAAAGGGCTCGGCCTGGCGGAAGTAGTACATGTGCTCGGTGAAGGCGATCTCGTCGACGCCGCGCGCCGCAGCGTGCTCGACGAAACGCTCGACGGCCTCCAGCGTGAGCTCGATCGGGCCCTCGCGTCCGTTCGCCGGCCCGCGCAGGTGCATGTGGTAATCGACGATCACCGCTGGGCCCCGAGCAGAGTCTCGACGAAGTCGAGGTCGGCCTGCGTCGTCACCTTGACGAGCCGGCGGTCGCCCTCCACCAGCCGGACCCGGCCGCCGGCGGCCTCGACCAACCCGGCGCAGTCGGTGGCGTCCCCGCCCCCGGCGAGCGCGCGCCGCAACGAGCTCGCCAGGAACGCCTGCGGCGTCTGCACGGCGAAGAGCCCTGCGCGGTCGACGGTCTCCGCGACCGCATCGCCGTCGGCCCGCTTCACGGTGTCCGACAGGGAGAGCGCGGGGACGGCGCCGTCCCATCCCTCGCCGAGGGCGGTCACGACTCGCTCGAGCACGTCGTCTGGAAGGAGCGGTCGCGCGGCATCGTGGACGACGAGCACGGCCGCCTCCTCCGGAACCTCGGCGACGCCCGCCCGCACGGAATCGGCCCGCGTGGCGCCGCCCGTGACCACCGCGTGCACCTTGGCCGCACTGAGCTCCTCCGCCAGGAGGATGCTCGGCTCCTCCCATTCGGGCGGCGCCGCGACGACGAGGGCCTCGATCCACTCGGAGCCTTCCAGGCGCTCGAGGCTCTCGGCCAGAAGCGGCCGGCCGGCGAGGTTGGCGAAGGCCTTGGGACGCGGGCCGCCGAACCGGTCCCCGCGTCCTGCAGCGACGAGCACCGCCCAGACGCCGGTGCCGCCGGCCACGCTAGCGGCCGCCCGCTAGGAGGCGACCTTGGCGCCGACCGAGTCCAGCTCCTCGTCGAGCCAGACGGCAGCGTCCTCTTCGTCCATGCCCTTGGCGTACATCAGCTCGGAGGCGAGGATCTTCTTCGCCTTCACGAACATCTGCTTCTCGCCCGTGGAGAGCCCTTTCTCCTGGTCCCGCAGGGACAGGTTCCTGACGACCTCGGCGAGCTCGAAGATGTCGCCGGTCTTCATCTTGTCGCGGTTGTACTTGAAGCGGCGATTCCAGTTCTTGGGCATCTTCGTCCCGTTGCCGTGCAGGACCTTGACCACGCGGACGACCATTTCCTCGTCGATCACCTTGCGCAAGCCAACGCGGTCGGCGTTCTCGGTGGGGACGTTCACGGTCATGTCGTTGTGGAGGATCTTGATGGTGAGGTACTCCCGTTCCTGGCCCAGAATCGTCCTCGTCTCCTTCTTCACCACGGTCCCCGCGCCGTGATGGGGGTAGACGACCTTATCGCCGACCTTGTACAAGCCTCTCCTCCTCTATGTGACACGCGGGCACACAAAGATGCGCCCAGACGCCTGCGGAATGACGCCATTCTACCGGAAACCCGCTTGGGAAGCGAACTTCCGGGCACTTCCTCGGCGCCTAAAGCTGCAGATACCGGTCGACCAGATTGTGCTCCTGCAGCCGCCTCAGGCCCTCGCGGATCTCGCGGGCGCGGACCGACCCGACGCCGTCCACCGCCTCGAGGTCGCGGTGGCTCGCCCTGACCACGGCGTCGAGGCTCTCGAAGTCGCGCACGACGTGGCGGATCACCGAGTCGGGAAGGCGCGGAATCCGGGAGAGGACGCGATAGCCGCGCGGCTGCACGGTGTGGTCGAGCGGGTTCGTGTCCCGGTAGCCGAGCAGCTCTACCAGCCGCTCGAACTCGAGCAGATCGGCGTAGTCGAGCCGAGCGAGGCCCTCGAGCGCCCGGGAGGAATCGGCCGCCTCGCCGGAGCGCTCGTAGTCGTAGACGACGGCGGCCTTCTCGCGCGGTACGTCCTCGATGAGCTCGTCGAGCTGCATGCGGATGAGGCGGCTCTCCGCTCCGAGCTCGACGCAGTTGCGCTCGATCTCCTCGGCCATGCGCGTGGTCATCTCGGCGCGCTGGAGGACCACGAGCACGTCGTCGAGCACGACCGCGCTCTGGAACTCGAGGGCGGTGAGGCGCGTCAGCCCCTGGTCGAGGCGGCTGCGGTAGGTCTCGAGCGTCCCCAGGGCCTGGTTCGTCCGTGCCAGCGTGTCGGAAATCTCCCCGAGCTGATAGCGCAGGTCGCCGATGAAGACGGTCACGGTCTCGCGCTGCTGGGAGATAGAGACGACGAGCGCGTCGGTCTGCTTCGCGACGCGCTCGGCAGTCCGGTGGCGCGTGCCCGTCTCGTCCGACGGGATCGCGGGATCGGGCATGAGCTGGACGTTGGCGTACACGAGCTTCTGCCCGTCGGCGGTGATGACGATCGCGCCGTCCATCTTCGCCAGCTCGTACAGGAGCTGGGAGGTGAGCGGCAGGTCGAGCCGCATGCCCCCCGAGAAGAGGAAGGCGAGGTCGTTGGGATCGCCGATGACGCAGAGCGCGCCGAGCTCGGCACGGATGATGTCGTCGATCCCCGAGCGCAGCGTCGTTCCCGGCGCCACCTGCTTGAGCGCCGAGAGGAGGGTCTTATCCTTCCGAGGATCCGCTCGCATCGAGCCCCGCAGTGATCGCCGTCCGCAGCGTTCCCGCTGCTGTCAGGCGCATTCTGCCACGGGACTCGGTTTCGTCCGGGACGAGGGCCTCGGCAAAGCCGAGCTTCGCGCACTCGGCGAGACGACGATCGGGCTGGGCGACCGGGCGGAGACGGCCCGTGAGGCCGATCTCGCCGAAGCACGCGAGGCTGGCCCTCACGGGCGTCGCGCGGGCGGCCGAGGCGATGGCGAGCGCCACGCCGAGGTCGGCACCGGGCTCGTCGATGCGGACGCCACCGGCCACGTTGACGAAGACGTCCGCCTGGCCGAGCGCGACGCCGGCGTGGCGGCCGAGGACGGCGACGATCATGGAGAGTCGCTTGGGGTCGACGCCGGTGCCGACGCGGCGGGGCATGGCCAGATCCGTCGGCGAGACGAGCGCCTGCACCTCGAGCAGGAGCGGCCGTGTCCCCTCGATCGTGCAGACGACCGCCGAGCCCGGTTGCTCCTCGTCCGGGCGACCGAAGAGCTCCGAGGGGTCGGCGACCGCTTCGAGGCCTGCCGAGGTCATCTCGAACACGCCGAGCTCGTTGGTCGACCCGAAGCGATTCTTCACCGCGCGGAGGACACGGTGCGAGCGATAGCGGTCGCCCTCGAAGTGCAGGACGCAGTCGACGAGGTGCTCGAGGACGCGCGGGCCGGCCACGGCCCCCTCCTTCGTCACGTGGCCGACGAGGAACGTGGCGACTCCGTGCTCTTTCGCGACGCGCAGGAAGCGGCCGGCTGCCTCCCGCACCTGCGCCACCGACCCCGGCGCCGAGCCGAGCTCCGGCGCGTAGAGGGTCTGGACCGAGTCGACGACGCAGACTTCGGGCCGCTCGCGCTCGAGGGTCGCGCAGACCTCGTCAAGGTTCGTCTCGGCGAGGACGTGGACGTCGCCGGCACCGCCGAGACGGTCGGCGCGGAGCTTGACTTGGGCCGACGACTCCTCGCCGGTGACGAGCACGACCCTCCGCTCGGCGGACATCGATCGCAGAGCCATCAGGAGGAGGGTCGACTTGCCGATCCCGGGATCGCCCGAGACGAGGACGAGGCTCGCGGGCACGAGGCCGCCGCCGAGGACCCGGTCGAGTTCCGCGACGCCGGTCGGAATCCGCTCGGCGTCGGTCGCCTCGACCTCGACTAGTCGCAGGAGGGGCCGGCCGGCAGCGGGGGCGCCGCGAACGCCGGGAGCAGGGACGGGCGTCCTCTCCTCGACCAGGCTCCCCCACGCGCCGCACGAGGGGCAGCGACCGAGCCATTTCCCGGTCGTGTACCCGCACTCGGAGCACGCATGCTGAAGTGGGGCCGCCTTCGCCATGGGCGACCCAGTGTAGGCAGCCGGTCCGACGCCGAAGCTCAAGGCTCCGTGCCGGATCTGTGACGGCTCAGGAACTCGAAGGGGAATGACGCTTCGTCGGCGCGGCGTCCTGGGCGAGTGCGATGCAAGGACGCAGGGCGCGCTCGTAGCCGGAGGCTACGGGCGCAACCGAGGACGCCGTAGCGCGCTGGCCAGGGGGCGTGACGGCAGAACGCTTCGTTCCGCTTCGAGTTCTCTACGACCCGAGGATCTTGGCCTTCTCGGCCGCGAACTCCTCGTCCGTCAGGATCCCCTGCTTCTGCAACTCGGCGAGCTTCGCGAGTTGCGCGTATTTGTCGTCCTCGGCCGGAGCTGCGGGCGGCGGCGGCGCGGCGGCCTGCTGCTCCGCCATCTCCTGCTCGTAGCGCTCCTGATCCTGCGTGGCGTACTTCTGGTCCTGGCGGTGGCGTACGGCGCCGGCGGTGCCGGCGACGACCGCGGTCGTGGCGGCGGCGCGAACCAGGCCTGGGCCTCGTCTCCTGAGCATCTCAGCTCTCCTCTCCGGACTCGGCAGCCGCGTGGGCCAGGGCCGCCTGGACAATGTCGTACGGGATGCGCTCGTTGGCGATCAGCTGGCCGTCGGCGTTGCGCACGGCCTCGGCGAAGCGGGTCGCCCAGACGTTCTCGAAGACGAGCAGGCCGGCGGAGGAGTTCGGGTCGAGCGCCTCAGCCGCCAGGGCGATGTCGTCCTCGTTGAGCAGTCCTGAGTCGACGGTCGCGATGTCGGACATGGCCGCGGCCTCGTCCTCGGGGTCGAGCTCGGCCAGCTCGACCGCCCCGACGTTGCCCTCCTCGTCCTTGATGATGAAGACGAGGTCGAGGATGCGGATGGTGTCGTTCTCGACGAGCTCGGCCAGCGCCGGAATGATCTCGCCTTTGAACTTGTTGCCGGGGAACGCGACGACGAGATACTCGATCGGGCCGACGCTCATGTTCATGCCTCCTCGGGGTTGGAATGGCTCGGTGCGGAGTCTGCCACAGACGCGCTAACGACGGAACGCGTCGTCGACCGGGACACCGTGGCCGGTGGCGAGGGCGTTGGTCTCGTTCGCCATCCCGACCACCGCGAGCAGCTCCGCGAGCTGCTCTTCGCTCATCCCTTTCTTGCGGGCGGAGGCCGTATGGGAGGCGATGCAGTACTCGCAGCCGTTCGTAATCGACACCGCCACGTAGACGAGCTCCTTCGTGAGCGGGTCGAGCGCGCCCCCGGGCGCCATGACCTCCTTGACCGACTCCCAGGTGCGCCGGAGCGTGACCGGGTCGGCCGCGAGCGCCTTCCAGAAGTTGTTCACCCAGTCGACCTGCCGGGTCTCCATGATGTCGTCGTAGACGGCGCGCACCTCTGGGGAGGCGTCGTCGTAGGAGATCAGCGGCATCTGGCCCGCCGGGGGACTACTCGTCGTCGGAAGGCGCCTCGCCGTCCGCCTCTGCCGACGGCTCGTCGGCGGGGACGGTCACCTTCTCGGGCTCGGGCGGGGCCTCGCCCTCGACGATCGAGATGTCCACCTCGTCCTCCGACTCGGCCTTGCGGTCGACGACGATGGTGGAGCCGGGCTTGATCGAGCGGCCGAGGACGAAGTCCGCGAGCGGGTCCTCGATGAAGCGCTGGATCGCGCGGCGCAGCGGGCGGGCGCCCATTGCCGGGTCGTAGCCCTTGGTGACGAGCAGCTCCTTGGCTTCCTCGGTGAGCTCGATGGCGGCCTCGTGCTCGCCCATCTGCTCCTTGAGCCGCTTCATCATCAGGTCGACGATGATCTTGATCTCGTCCTTCGTCAGCTTGTGGAAGACGATGACCTCGTCGATCCGGTTCAGGAGCTCGGGGCGGAAGACCTTCTTGAGCTCGCCCATGATCCGGTCCTTCATCTCGTCATAGGAGAGACCGGTGTCGTCGCCGACGGAGAAGCCGAGGGACTGGTTCTTCGAGATCGTGGCCGCGCCGATGTTCGACGTCATGATCACGATCGTGTTGCGGAAGTCGACCTTGCGGCCCTGGGCGTCCGTCAGCTTCCCGTCCTCGAGGATCTGGAGGAGGATGTTGAAGACGTCCGGGTGGGCCTTCTCGATCTCGTCGAGGAGGACGACCGAGTACGGCTTGCGGCGCACGGCCTCGGTGAGCTGGCCGCCCTCGTCGTAGCCGATGTAGCCGGGGGGCGAGCCGACGAGCCGGGACACGGAGTGCTTCTCCATGTACTCCGACATGTCCACCTGGATCATCGCGTCCTCGTCGCCGAACAGGAACTCCGCGAGCGTGCGCGCGAGCTCGGTCTTCCCGACGCCGGAGGGGCCGAGGAAGATGAACGAGCCGGTCGGGCGCTTCGGGTCCTTGATGCCCGCGCGGGCGCGCCGGATCGACTTCGAGACGGCGATGATCGCCTCGTGCTGGCCGATCACGCGCTTGTGCAGCTCGTCCTCCATGCGGATGAGCTTCTGCGACTCCGCCTCGGTGAGCTTGAAGACGGGGATGCCCGTCCACATCGAGACGATGTCGGCGATCTCCTCCTCGCCGATCTCGGGCTGCTCGATCTGCTCCGACGAGCGCCACTTCTCCTCGAGCTCGCGCTTCTTCTGCGTGAGCTTGCGCTCCTTGTCGCGCAGGTTCGCGGCCTTCTCGAACTCCTGCGCCTCGATCGCCGCCTCCTTCTCCTCGCGCACCTTCTCGATCTCGTCCTCGAGCTCGCGGTAGCGCGGCGGGGCGGTCATCGTCTTGATGCGCATGCGGGAGGCGGCCTCGTCGATCAGGTCGATCGCCTTGTCCGGCAGGTGGCGGTCCTGGATGTAGCGGTCGGCGAGCACGGCGGAGGCGCGCAGGGCGTCGTCCGTGATCGTGCAGCGGTGGTGCGCCTCGTAGCGGTCGCGCAGGCCGCGCAGGATCTGGACGGTGTCGTCCACGGACGGCTCCTCGACGCGGATCTGCTGGAAGCGGCGCTCGAGGGCGGCGTCGCGCTCGAGGTACTTGCGGTACTCGTCGAGCGTCGTCGCGCCGATCGTCTGCAGCTCGCCCCGCGCCAGCGCGGGCTTGAGGATGGAGGCCGCGTCGATCGCGCCCTCGGCCGCGCCGGCGCCGACGAGATTGTGCAGCTCGTCGATGAAGAGGATGATGTCGCCGCGCTGGGTGATTTCCTTCATCACCTTCTTCAGGCGCTCCTCGAACTCGCCGCGGTACTTCGAGCCCGCCACGAGCGCGGCGAGGTCGAGCGTGTAGATCTGCTTGTTCTTCAGGAGCTCGGGCACCTGGTTGGAGGAGATCCGGGCGGCGAGACCCTCGACGACGGCCGTCTTGCCGACGCCCGGCTCGCCGATCAGGACCGGGTTGTTCTTGGTCCGGCGCGAGAGGATCTGCATCACGCGCTCGATCTCGGTCTGGCGCCCGACCACGGGGTCGAGCTTGCCCTCGGCCGCGAGCTTCGTCAGGTTGCGCCCGAACTGGTCGAGGAGCTTCGAGCTCTTGGCCTTCTCGCCGGAGGCCGTCCCGGCGCCCTGCTGACGGCGGCCGGGGCCCGAGAGCATGCGGATGATCTCGTTGCGGATCTTCTCCGCGTCCGCGTCGAAGTCGAGCAGGATGCGCGCCGCCACGCCTTCGTTCTCGCGGACGAGCCCGAGCAGGATGTGCTCGGTGCCGATGTAGTTGTGGCCGAGGGAGAGCGCCTCGCGCAGCGCGAGCTCGAGCACTTTCTTCGCGCGCGGCGTGAACGGGATCTGACCCGTCGTGACCTCGTCGCCCTGGCCGACGATCCTCGCCACCTGGGCGCGGACCTCCTCCACCGTGATGTCCAGGCTCTCCAGCACCCGCGCGGCCAGGCCCTCCTCCTCGCGGAGGAGCCCGAGCAGGATGTGCTCGGTGCCGATGTAGTTGTGCTTGAGGGCGCGGGCCTCGTCCTGGGCGAGAACGACGACCTGCCTGGCTCTCTCGGTGAAGCGCTCGAACAAGCTTCAGGGTCCTTTCCGGTCGACAGCCGGACCTATGGTACCGAACCAGTTCGGAGTACCCGAGCCCGCCATGGAGTCCGTATCGGCTCTGTGACGAATGCTTTAGAGAGTCAATTTCACGGAGCCGCAATGGCTCGTTCGGGGTGCCCCCTTCGGGGGACGCGCCCGCCCGGGAATCGGCCGATCGTTGGACTATGCGGAGGAGGGTCGCCCGTCTGGTCGTGGCAGCGCTCGCGCTGGTCGCGCTCGCCGCGCCCGGCGCGGTGGACGCACGGCCGATCAGCGATCGGGACTCGCTCGAGGAGAGCGTCGTCTCCAGGATCAACACCGTCAGGCGAAACCACGGCCTCCGGCTGCTCTCGGTCGTGTCCCGCCTGGACACGGCGGCCGACCGGCACGCCGCGTCGATGGCGGCCGCGAGCTACTTCCGCCACGAGCTCTACACGCCGACCCGTGCCACCAACTGGACGCCGTTCGGCACCTGGATCCGCTGGTACTGGCCGGGCCCCGGCTACTCCTCCTGGAGTGCCGGCGAGAACCTCGCCTGGGGCGCGCCCGGCCTTTCCGCAGCGGAAACCGTCAGCCGCTGGATGGCGAGCCCCGGCCACCGCGCCAACATCCTCAACCGGGCGTGGCGCAACATCGGCGTCAGTGCCGTCCACGTCGACGAGCCGGCCGGCTACTACGCCTCGTGGGACGACGTGACGATCGTCGCGGCCGAATTCGGAGCTCGCCGCTAGCGCACCCCTGCCGGCGCGGTAGGCTCGCGCCGTGCTCGAGACGACGATCCTCCCCCGCCGGCCCTACTCGCTGGCGCTCTCGGCCCGGCTTCGCAGCGACGTGACGCGGCGGTTCCGGGACGGTGTGCTGACCGTCGCCCTCGAGGCCGCGGGCAGCCCGGCCCTCGCCCGCGTGCGGCAGCGGCCCGACGGGAGCCTCGAGGTGGCGATCGAGGCCGCCGAGCCCGGCGAAGCTCTCGATCGGCTCCGGTTCGTGCTCGCGGTCGACGCCGACCACGCGCCTTTCCTCCGCCGCTTCGCCGACGACCCCCTGATCGGGCGCGCCGTCCGGAGCCTGAGGGGGCTCCGCCCGCTGCGGACGGCGACGGTGACGCACTCGCTCCTGAAGGCAGTGTGCGGCCAGCTCATCCAGGCGAGCGCGGCGCGCGCCCTCGAGGCGCGTCTGCTGCGCGCGCTCGGGACGCCGCTCGGCGACCTCATCTTGCCCCCGACCAGAGCGACCTTCGGCAGCCTGGCGCCGGCGCAGCTCGCCCGAGCCGGGCTGGTCGCGCGGAAGGCGAACGCGCTCGTCCGGCTCTCCCGCGAGTGGGACGTCGAGCGCCTCCGCGGCGTGGAGACCCGGGCGGCCGCGGCTCGTCTGGAGCGCGAGCGCGGGCTCGGGCCGTGGTCGGCGGGAATGGTCTGCCTCCACGGCCTCGGCCGCTACGAGCAGGGGCTGGTCGGGGACCTCGGGCTCGTGAAGCTCTGCGGCGCGCTCCTCGGCCGCCGGGCCGAGCCGGAGGACACCCGCCGGCTGCTCGAGCCCTACGACGAGTGGGCGGGCCTGGCGAGCGTCTACCTGCTCGCCAGGCCCGCCTGAGTGCCCCGGGGGCTAATCCTCAGCGCAGTCCCGTGAAGCATGGGCCGGGGGCTTCGCCACAGGTGTCGGCGTCGCCCCCGGACCGGCCCGTCCGTCCCCAGCTGGACGAACGAGCGCGTGGCGCCGCGAGGAAGGCTCCGCGGGCCACGCCGACTGCGCGCGGGGTCGCACCGGCGGGGGCCGGTGCCTCGGCATCTCGCGCGTCGCGGCCAACGCCGCGGTTCGAGCGATTCCCCTCATTGCCTCCCCCGTTGCCGCAGGTCGTGCTTCTGAGGAAAGCGCGGCGTACCCCTTTCGGGTACTGGCCGAAGGGCTAGTTAGAGCTCGAATCAGAATGATCTTCGTCGGCGCGGCGTCTTGGGTGAGTGCGATGCAAGGACGCAGGGCGCTCGAATAGTGGGGCTATTCGAGCAACCGAGGACGCTGCAGCGCGCCGCCCAGGGCGTCGCGACGGCACAAGACTTCATTTTGGTTCGAGCTCTTAGGCCGCGTAGGGCGTTCCGCCGGCCGGATCGACCTGGACGAGGCGCGCGTACACGATCCACCGCTGCTTCGCGCTGTAGAGCGGGTGGCAGGCGGAGAGCACGAGCGTGTCGAACCCGCGGTCGCGGATGACGCTCCAGTCCTCGTTGTCGACGATCTCGTCGGCGAAGACCCGGTAGTGAAAGGTCGCGTACGGAAGCTCGACTTCGATCGGGTCGCCCTTGCGGAGCTCGTCGATGTCCCGGAACGGGGCGCCGAAGGTGGTCCTGTGGCCTGCGATCGCCATCGTCCTGCCGACGCCCGGGAGCGACGTCTGCGGGAAGTGGCCCGGCCCCTGGGAGAGGTCGGCGCCCCAGCGAGTTCCGTGCACGAACACCGTCCTCAACCCCATGCGAGGCACCGTGAGCCGACCGAGCGCCTTGCCGAGCTTGAGCTTCGCGTGCAGCTCGTTTGCAGCGCGGGCGACGGCGAGCTTCTCGGCCACGAGCAGCTCCTCCGTGCTCGGCGCAGCCTCGGACTCGCCGGCGGCGGGCAGGGCGACGAGGGGCTCCTGCTCGGCGAAGGCCTCGTCGAGCGCCTCGCTGAGCGTGTGCTGTTTCCAGCGTGCATACAGATCCGTCGCCGGATCCCGCCAGAAGACGACGGTGGCCGCGTACGCGGCCACGAGAACGCCGAGAACGGCGAGGACCATGCCGAGACGTCGGCGCCTCACGACTCACCCTCGCGCTCGCCGCGATCGGCGCCGCTGACCGGCCGACGCGACTGGGGGTCGACCGCACAGCGCGTTCCCGCGAGACGGCCGAAGCGGTCCCGATTTCGCGCCACCAGGCGGTAAGCGCGGTCGCTCAGCCCTGGAAAGGCAGCCACCACGGGGGCAAGCGGTCGCCCGCCCGGAAGGAGGCGAAGGAGCGGTGCCGCGGCGGCACCGCCGGAGTAGACGTCTCCGTCAACCACCAGATGCCAGGATCTCATTCTCTCCTCTTCGCTCAGCCCCGGCAGGAGCCGGTCGGCCTCCGGGCCCTGGAGGGCTGCCGGGCGCAGCCTCCCCGCCCGATCCCAGGCTAGAAGCTTAGCGACCGCCCAACGGCAGAAGCCACAGTCCGCGTCGTAGAGGACGACGGCCTCGCTCACGGCCTGCCTCCCGGCTCGACGGGCTCCACGGGCTCCACGCTCGGAACCAGCCATGCGAGCCGGCTCCTGGCCATACGATCCCGCAGGCGGTAGACCCAGGCGCTGACCGTCTCGGGCGGAAGGAATGCGATGTAGGCGACGAGAGCCGCGTAGCTGAAGAATCCGACTCGAACCGCGTAGTCGATGCCGAGGTGGAGCAACACGCCGAGCAGGAGCACCCAGGGGCGGAGCCTTCCGTTCCAGACGAGAATCGCGACTGCCAGCTCGACCGCCAGTGTCCCGTACGTCATGAGGTTGACGAGCAGGAGCGAATCGGTGACGAACGCCGGGACCGGAAACCGCTCGAGGTCCTCGATCCGGAACGCGTAGGAGACGGCCGTGCCGTCGTTCCACGTCTCGCCGCGAACCTTCGCCCAGACGGCGAAGAAGTAGAGCAGGCTCACCTGGACCTGGATCAGCCGTAGCGGCCACAGCGACCGCCTCGGGAACTCCCAGAACCGGGGTCTCGCCGCGAGCCAGCGGTCGACGGACAGGGCCGCCCCCGATGGAGCGAGCATCAGGTAGAAGGCCAGCACGATGACGAGCAGGTCGCCCGAGTTCAGCACCCAGGGGTCCCGGCGAGCGAACGAGACGAGGCAGACGAACACGACGACCGCCGCGAGGCGCGTCTTGAAGCCGACCAGGAGACACAACGCGCCGACGAGGAGAAGCAGGTAGAGCGCTGTGACGGCGGCGGGGCCGGAGTCGAGCTGAAGGAGCCCCCAGGAGCCGGCGTCACCGTCGGGGTGGCTCGGGAGGATGCCCCCGTCGCCGAAGAACGAATAGAGCGCCGGGGCGAGCGAGATCGTCCAGGCGAGGACCACGACCGCGAAGGCGACCCTGAGGAGCGCGTAGGTGGACGACTCGATCTCTCTGAACCAGAACCGCTCCCAGGTCCCGAACGCCTTCCTCACCGCGCGGCCGCCTCCCCCGCGCCCGGGACCTGGTACGTGTAGAACACGTACTCCTGCCATTCGCCCCTGCTCGGACCCGGACCGGGAGGGAGCAGATCCCGCCACCGGCGAACGAGCGTCACGCTGACGGGGTCGCGGCCCTGGGCGCGAGCGCGGCCGGCAAACCAGTCGGCCGTGGGCCGCCAGAGCTCGCTGTTTTCGTCCATGCTCGCCCACTCGGCCCACTTCCTCCAGCGGTAGTCCCAGTAGCCGCCGACAAGGGCACCCCCACGCGGAGGGGAGAGCACCTCTTCGCTCCCGTCGGCGTAGCGCACACGGGCGGAGAGGAACAGCGAGTGGCGACGCGGATTCGGCGAGAAGACGCCCCAGTTCTGGTTGAGGCCAGTGGCGCGGATGTACGGCGCGGTGACCGCGAGCGCGTCCTCCTTGATGGCCGAGGGCGGAAGATTCCACACGGCGACGCTCACGATCGTGACCACGATGAAGACGCTGATCGCCGCGCGTCCGGCGCGGCTCGACTCGAGCCGTTGCTGCACTCCAGTCTCCTTATACACGCGCCGCCCGAAGGTCTCGCAAACGGGGCGGCCTCGCCGGCCGCCCCGTAGTCGCATTCGCCGTCTCGGACTTAGGAAACTTCGTCCCGCTTGCGGCGCAGGAGGAACGTGCCGCTCCCGAGGAGAGCGCCGGCCAGGAGGATCGGCACCCAGATCGGGAGGCCCGTGAACGGGAGCTCCCCGCCCGTGTCGCCCGAGCCGCCGGTCGTGCTGCCGACGACGCCTCCGGTTCCGGTAGTCCCCCCGCCGGTCGTGCCCCCGCCGGTCGTCGTGTCGCCGCCGGTCGTCGTGTCGCCGCCCGTGGTGGTATCCCCGCCGGTCGTCGTGTCGCCGCCCGTGGTGGTATCCCCGCCGGTCGTCGTGTCGCCGCCGGTCGTCGTGTCGCCGCCCGTGGTGGTATCCCCGCCGGTCGTCGTGTCCCCGCCGGTCGTCGTTCCACCGCCGTCGCAGTCGTCATTCTTGCCGCCGCCCCATCGAGCTCGTGCCGAGCTCCGGGCAGTCGGGATCGCAGTCCTGTCCTCCGCCCCACGAGCTCGCACCGAGATCCGGGCAGTCGTCACCGTGAGCACCACGCGACTGGGCAGGTGTCGCGGACAGCGCCAGAACCGCCAGCACGGCCGCGACCAGAACGAATAGTCGCTTCATCCCTCATCCCCTTCGACTTCGTGTGGCTCTCCCTCTCCGCCGAGTTGCCGCAGCAGCGGGAGCGAGCCTTCCCTACCCCGCTCTGTAGCACGGGCCGGGGGAAATACAAGCTCCGGCGGGCACAACTCCCCGCAAACGGCGGCCGGGACCAGCCCAAGGAACAGGGAACCTCTCCCGTTTCGTCCCTCGATCGAGGGATGCCGGGCGTCGAGACGGGGCGCTCGTCGTGCCGCCCCGTCTCGGCTCAGCTCCGGCTAGGAGGCGTCGCGCTTGCGTCGCAGCAGGAAGGCGCCGCTCGCGAGAAGCGCACCGGCCAGCAGGATCGGGATCCAGATCGGGAGACCCGTGAACGGCAGCTCGCCGCCCGGCTCGGTGCCGCCTGTCGTGCTCACGTCCACTCCGCCGGTGTCGTCGTCGGTGGTGCCGTTGGTGGTGCCGTCGGTGCCCTCGGTGGTGCCCCAGGTGCCGTCGGTGCCCTCCGTCGTGCCCTCGGTGGTGCCGTCCGTACCTTCAGTGGTGCCGTCAGTGCCGTCCGTGCCATCGGTGGTGCCGCCGCACTCCACGGTCTCGGTCGTGGTTTCCTCCCCCGACTGGTGCGCCGTCCAGTTGGAAGTCGCTGTCACGGTCGCGGTTCCGGAAATGCTCAGGGACATGGTGCTAACGAACGTCTCGCTCTGGAACTGGACCGTCGATGTGAGGGGCACCCCGCCGTTGATTACGACCGTCTGGACCGCGCTCGACTGGATGTTCGTCGGGAAAGCGCTGTAGCTGAAGGTCGCTTCCGTACAGGTGACGGTGATCACGACCGTGGTCGCGCTCGCGGGGGCCGCCAGCGCCAGCGCGGCAAGCGCCCCCACGACGGCAACGAGTAATCGCTTCATTCCTCTTCGTCTCCCTCTTGACTGCTCCGTGATTCCCTCTCCACCGGGTGCCGCAGGCAGCCGACGAGAGCCTCCCGCGACCCTTCCTATCGCGGTCGCGGCTCGAATGCAAGCACCTCAGGCGGACGAAGCCCGCAAAGAGCGGGAGAACCGTCCATGAGGCCGGTTCCGTAGGGCCCGCGCCGCCCCCGAACGAGGGATTCCGAGTGAGGGCCCAGCCGCCGACTCCCTGGACGCCGGGCGGCTCCGGGACCACTGATGAAGGTCAGCACCGCCGTCATCCTCCTCTTCCTGACGTTCGCGGGCGCCGCGGCCGCGCACGGGCCTGGACGCGCGGTCGAGAACCCTGCCCGCGGCCTCGTCTACGACGGCCTCGTGCGGACACAGCCCGACGGGGCCTGCAAGACGGCCTTCGCGCTCCCACTTCCTCGAGGTCGCATCGGCTGCACGCATGGTCCGGATGCGGCTCCCCCGGGGCGTGACATTCGCCGCCCGCGCCCGCTCGTCGAGCTCGCCGCGGCGGCGGTGAGCGCCGACGGCGTGACCGAGGCGGCGGCTCCGGCGCCGTGCGTCGGGGACGGCGTCGGAGGCAACCGTGTCCAGGCCGTCTATGCCTACCCGGCGGACGGGGTCGACGCATACGACGAGATCGCGCCCTTCATCAGGCTCTGGGCGGGCGTGGTCGACGCGGCCTTCAACGACAGCGCGGCCGAGACCGCGGGCGTGCGACACGTCCGCTTCGTCACCGGCCCGGACTGCGCGCTCGACGTCGCGAAGGTGGCGCTCTCGCCGGCCGGGATCGCCACCCTCAGCGGCACGGCCGCGGAGCTCGCGGCGCACGGATTCGACCGTTCGGACCGCAAGTACCTGGTCTGGGTCGACGCCTACGTCTTCTGCGGGATCGCCACGGTGAAGCCGGACGACAGGCCCTCTCAGAACAACGCCAACAACGGGGACGGGCAGCCGGGCATGGTCGCCCGAGTCGACCGCGGCTGCTGGGGCCGCGTCAACCCCTCGATCGAGACGCACGAGCTGGTGCACGTCCTCGGCGGCGCCCAGCCGAGCGCTCCCAACGCCAACGACAACTTCCACTGCACGGACGACGCCGAGGTCCTCTGCTACGACGACGACGGCGTCCTCGACGGCCTCGTCTGGGCGCACGGCCGCCAGGTTCCCCTCCGGTCCGTGTGCGACCCCGCCCACGAGCGGCTTCTCGACTGCGGCCACGACGACTACTTCCACACCGATCCGCCGGCACAGAGCTACCTCGCCACGCACTGGAACGTGGCGGCGAGCAGCTTTCTGACCTCGGAGGGGTCGGCCGCGGTCGCAGACAAGACGGCGCCCCGGCCGACCCGTCCCCGGCCCCACGTCGTCGGCCCCGTCGGCGGCGGCCGGGTGGCAGTGAGGCTGCGCTGGTCCTCCCGAGACGGCGACGCCGTCGGCTTCTGGCTCTGGAAGAGCGTCGACGGCCGCCGGTGGAGGTTCGTGCCCGTCTCCAACCGGTCAGAGCGGCAGGCAGTCCTCGCGCTCAGGCGAGGGCACCGCTACCGGTTCCTCGTCCACGCCTACGACGCAGCCGGGAACGCGAGCCCGGCGGCCTTCGGGCCTTCCTTCTCGGTCGGGATGCTCGAGAATCGAAGCAGCGGGATCGCCTACGGGGGCCGCTGGCGCCACCGGCACTTCCTGCGCACGACCGCTGGTCGCGAGAGCCTGGCGGCGGGGGCCGGGGCGTTCGCGCGGATGACCTTCACCGGACGCGGGATCGCCTGGGTCTCCCGAACCGGCCCGGCGGGCGGGCGAGCGGCAGTCTTTGTCGACGGCCGATACGCGGGGACGGTCGACCTGCGCTCGGCGACAGCCGGCTTCCGCGTCGTTGCCTTCTCGAGGAGCTGGCGGAGGCCGGGGAGGCACACGATCGCCGTCCGCCCGGTCGCCGAGCAGGGGCAGGCTCCCGTCGACGCCTTCGTGCTCCTCCGGTAGGAGGGTTTGGCGCAATATCGCTCGCCTGCGAAGCCTGGTATTTCGTCAAACCCTCCTAGTCGCGCCGCTCGCGCAGCGCCGGGAAGAGGATCACGTCCCGGATCGTCTCGCGCCCGGTCAGGAGCATCACCAGCCGGTCGATGCCGAGCCCCAGCCCTCCCGTGGGCGGCATCCCATGGGCGAGCGCCTCGACGTAGTCCGGATCTGGACCGCCGACGGCGCCGCCCTGCTCGGCGAAGCGCGCCGCCTGCTCGTCCGGGTCGGTCAGCTCCGAGTAGGCGTTCCCGAGCTCCATGCCGCCGGCGAAGTACTCGAACCGCTCCGTGAACGCGGGATCCTCGTCCGTCCGCCGCGCGAACGGCGAGAGCTCGACCGGGTAGTCGTAGACGATCGTGGGCTGGATCAGCTCCGGCTCGACGAAGTGGCTGAGCGCGTGGTCGACCAGCTGCCCCCAGGAACGGTCGGCGGCCGTGTCGGCGCCACGTTCCTCCAGACGGCCTCGCAGGTCGGCCTCGTCCCGCGTCCAGAGGCCGAGCTCCTCGAGCCCGTCGACGAGCTTGAGCCGCTGCCAGGGAGGCGCGAGGTCGACCTCGTATCCGCGGAAGGAGGTCCTGGTCGTACCGGTGGTCCCGTGGGCGACGGTCGCGACGAGCCCCTCGATGCGCTCCATCGTGTCCTCGTAGTCCGCGTATGCCTCGTACCACTCCAGCATCGTGAACTCCGGCTGGTGCTTGTAGGAGATGCCTTCGTTCCGGAAGTCCTTGCCGAGCTCGTAGACCTTCTCGAGCCCGCCGACGATGAGCCGCTTCAGGTATAGCTCGGTGGCGATGCGCAGGTAGAGGTCGGCGTCGAGCTCGTTCGAGCGCGTGACGAACGGCTCGGCGAAGGCGCCGCCGTACCTCGGCTGCAGCGAGGGCGTCTCCACCTCGATGAAGCCGGCCTCGTCCAGGTTGCGGCGAATCGACGCGACGACCGCGCTCCGCAGGACGAAGTCCCGGCGGGCGTCCTCGTTCACCAGCAGGTCGAGGTAGCGCCTGCGGTAGCGGGTCTCGGCGTCGACGAGGCCGTGGAACGTGTCGGGAAGCGGCCTCGCGGTCCTCGCCAGGAGGACGAGCTCGTCGACGGCGAGCGAGGGCTCCCCGCGCTTCGTCTTGGCCGGCTTGCCGACGGCGCCCACGATGTCGCCCAGGTCGAGGTCGACCGGCCCGGTGCGGTCGGCCGAGCAAAGGAGCTGGAGCTGCCCCGAGCGGTCGGCGAGGTCGAGGAAGACGAGCTTCCCGTGCCCCCGCCGGCCCAGCACTCGCCCGGCGAGCCGGCGCGTCCCGGCGCCCTCCTCGCCCGGCGCCAGCGGCTCGGCCTCGGCCCGCACGGCCGCGACGTCGTCGCGGTCTGGAAAGCGTTTCGGCAGGGCCATCAGGCCGCGAGTCTAGTGCCCGGTCGAACGTGTCGGGCTTCGCCCGGCGGGAGCCGCCGCCGGCCAGACGCTCGCTAGGCGGCCTTGATGTCCATGATCTTGTACTTCAGGGAGCCGCGGGGCGCGGAGACCTCGACGGTCTCGCCCTTCTTGCGGCCCATGATCGCCTTGCCGACCGGCGACTCGTTCGAGAGCTTGTTCTCGGCGGGGTTCGCCTCGGCCGAGCCGACGATCGCGTACTCGATCGTCTCCTTCGCGTCCACGTCGCGCAGCCGCACGATCGTGCCGACGCTCACCACCTCGGTTGTGATCTCGCGCTTCTCGATCACGCGCGCGCTCTTCAGCCGCTCCTCGAGCGTGGCGATGCGATGCTCGAGCATCGCCTGCTCGTTCTTGGCGTCGTCGTACTCGGAGTTCTCCGCGATGTCGCCGAACTCGCGGGCCTGCTTGATGCGCTCGGCGACCTCCCGCCGCTTGACGGTGGAGAGGTGCTCGATCTCTTCCTTCAGCTTCTTATGACCCTCGGGAGTGAGAATCACTTCCTTCACGACGAACCCTCCATCGGCCCCATAGACAGGGAAATGCGGCGCTACCGTGCGCCGCCGTAGGCGGGAATTGTAGCCGCTCCGTCAAGTGCGAAACCCCGGAAACGCTGATCGTCCGAGGCTACGATTCGACGCATGGCCGTGGACATCCAGTCCTCCTGGCGCATCGGGCCGGTCGAGATCCCCACGCGGGTCGTGCTGGCGCCGATGGCAGGCGTGAGCGTGCAGGCCTTCCGGCGCCAGGGCAGGCGCTTCGGGGCCGGCCTCGTCTGCTCGGAGATGGTCAGCTGCGCGGGCCTGAGCCACGGGAACGAGCGCACGCTCGGCTACCTGCGCATCGCCCGCGACGAGAGCCCGCTGGCGGTGCAGATCTTCGGCTCGGAGCCGGGCGTCATGGCCGAGGCCGCGCGGATGGTCGAGGACGCCGGCGCGGACATCGTCGACGTCAACTTCGGCTGCCCCGTGCGCAAGGTGACGAAGACCGGCGCCGGCGCGACGCTCCTGGAGGATCCCGACCGCGCCTCGGCGATCGTCGCCTCCGTCGCCGACGCGGTCTCCGTCCCCGTCACGGTCAAGATGCGGCGAGGGCTCGGGAACGGCTCGCGCGACGCGCTCGAGGTCGGCCCCCGCCTCGTGGAGGCCGGCGCCGCCGCGCTCACGCTCCACCCTCGGTCCGCGAAGCAGATGTACACGGGCGTCGCCGACCACTCGCTGACCGCCGAGCTGGTCGAGCGCGTCGAGGTGCCCGTGATCGCCTCGGGCGACGTGAGCTCCCGCGCGAGAGCGCAGGAGCTGCTCGACGAGACCGGCTGCGCCGCGGTCATGGTGGGCCGCGCCGCGCAGGGCAATCCCTGGGCCGTGGGCGAGATCGCCGGGCTCGCCGACGGCGAGCCCGGCCGCGAGGAGGTCGTCGCCGAGCTCGTCCTCTTCATGCGGGCGACCGTGACGGAGCTCGGCGAGCAGCGCGCGACGGGCTTCCTGAAGAAGTTCTACGGCTGGTACCTGGGCCGCGGACGCTTTCCGAAGCCGTTCAAGCAGGAGCTGGTCCAGCTCGGCACGCTGGCGGAGGTGGAGGAGCGGCTCTTCGCGGCGGCGCCGGGAGCCGGTGACGTCCTCGCCAGGCTCGAGGGGGAGCTTCCCGCCGAGGAGGATGTCGTGCTCGACCTCCCGATCTCGATCTACGGCGGAGGTTAGTGGCGACTCCCACGCCGCTATAACTCCGGTATGGCGGTTGCGACCGGAGAGCGGCGGATCGTCTCGGTGCTCGTGGCCGACGTCGTCGGCTCGACGGCGATCGGGGAGAAGCTCGGCCCCGAGCGGTCGAAGTTCCTGATCGACGAGGTCATGCGCATCATGGCCGAGCAGGTGCGCCGCTACGACGGGACGGTCGCGCAGCTGGTCGGCGACGAGCTGCTCGCCCTCTTCGGGGTCCCCGTCTCGCACGAGGACGACGCCGAGCGCGCCCTCCGCGCCGCCCTCGCCATCCAACGCGCGATCTCGCAGTACGCGCAGGAGGTCGAGGCGGCGTACGGCGTTCCGCTCGCGGTCCGCATCGGCGTCAACACCGGCCCGGTCGTCGTCGGCCTCCAGGGCGACGGCGAAGACGGCTACGACCCCTTCAACGCCCTCGGGGACACGGTCAACGTCGCCTCGCGCTTCCAGGAGATCGCCGACCGCGGCGGCGTCGTCATCGGCCCGACGACCAAGCGTCAGGTGGAGTCCTGCTTCGAGCTCGAGGAGATGGGAGCGCAGGAGCTGAAGGGCGTGGGCGAGCAGCTCGAGACGTACAGGGTCACCCGCGTGCTCGAGTCGGAGCCCGCGCCGCCCAACCTGCCGCTCGTCGGGCGCGACTTCGAGCTCACCGTGCTGGAGCGGACGATGGACGCCCTCGTCGAAGGGCGCGGCGCCATCGTCTCGATCATGGGGGAGCCGGGAATCGGGAAGACGCGGCTCGTCTGGGAGGTTCGCGACCGTTACCGCGACCGCGTCCGCTTCGTGGAAGCACGCGGCGTCTCGTACGCCGAGAGCTTCCCCTACTGGCCGATTCGCGACCTGCTGCGGGAATGGCTCGGGGTGGGCGCCTCGACGCCGGAGGCACGTGTCCGCCTGGAGCTGAAGGCGGAGCTCGCCCACCTGTTCGGCAGGGAGGAGGCCGAGGACGCCTACCCGTTCTTCGCAAGCCTCGTCGGCGTGACCCTCGAGCCCGAGGCGCAGGGCGCAATCCGCGAGCTGAACCGTGAAAGCATTCAGTCGCGGACGTTCGAGGTCTTCGCCGAGCTCGTCTACAAGCTCGCCGAGGAGGAGCCGCTCTGCCTCGTCTTCGAGGACGTCCACTGGGCCGACGAGTCGACGCTCGAGCTGCTCGAGACGCTGCTCGGGATCACCGACGAGGCGGCCGTCGCGATCTTCTTCCTCTACCGCCCCGAGCGTGAACACGCCTCGTGGCGCCTGGGCGAAAGGGCGCGCCAGCTCTATCCGCACCGCTACCGCGAGATCGAGGTTCGCCCGCTGCCGGCCGATTCGGCGCGCGTGCTCGTCTCCCACGCAGCGGAGGGCGAGCTGCCCGAGTCCGTCTCCGAGCTCCTCGCCGAGCGCTCGGGCGGGAATCCCTTCTTCCTCGAGGAGGCGATCCGGGACCTGATCGAGCGGGGCGCTCTCGAGCGCCGAAACGGCGGCTGGCAGCTGGCCGTCGGCGTGGACGAGCTGGCGATTCCGGCAGCCGTGCAGGGCACCCTCCAGGCTCGGCTCGACCGACTCGACCCGGAGACGCGGGAGATCCTCTCGCTCGCGGCCGTCATCGGCCGGACCTTCGGGCTCCCGCTGCTCGAGCGGCTCGTTCCCCGCGACGAGCTGATGCACGCGCTCACCGAGCTCATGCGCCTCGACCTCATCGTCGAGAAGCGACGCCGCCCGAACCCCGAGTACCGCTTCCGGCACGGCCTCGTCCAGGAGGTCGCGTACGCGAGCCTGGTCGACTCGAAGCGCCGAAAGCTCCACAAGCGCGTGGGCGAGGCGCTGGAGGACATCTACAGGGAATCGCCGGAGGAGGCCTACGCGCTCCTCGCCCGCCACTTCACCGAGGCCGACGAGCCCGAGAAGGCGGTCGAGTACCTGTTGAAGGCTGGCGACGCCGCGCGCGCCGTCTACGCGGACAAGGAGGCGCTCGAGCACTACCGCAAGGCGCGCTCCTTCCTCGCGCGGCTCGGCGACGAGCGCCGCGCTCGCGACACGCTCTTCAAGATGGCGCTCGCCTACCACCTGGCGTTCGACTTCGAGAACGCCGAGGAGATGTACGACGAGGCGTTCTGCTGCCGCGTCGGCGAGGACCCGCGACTGCCGACGACCGAGCGGTTGGAGACGGCCTCGGGCCGCCCGGACAAGCTCTCGCCCGGCGAGGTCTACACGACGGAGGGAGGCTACTTCGCGGAGCTCCTTTTCCGCGGCCTGCTCATGGTCGACTCGGAGCTGAACGTCGTGCCGGCGATGGCCGACAACTTCCGCGTCTCCTCGGACGGGGTCACGTACCTCTTCCGCATCAAGGAGGACGCCCGCTGGAGCGACGGCGAGCCCGTGACCGCCGAGGACTACGCGTATGCCTGGCGGCGGATGCGCGAGCGCGAGGTGCGGACCGCGTTCCTGATGGAGGACGTCGAGACCGCCGAGGCGCTCGACGACCGCACGCTCGAGGTCCGCCTGCGCGAGCCCCGCAGCTACTTCCCCTACGTCCTCTGCTCACCCTGGGCGTTCCCCTGGCCGCGCCACGTCTGCGAGAGGCTGGGCGACGCGTGGGTGGAGCCCGGGAACCTCGTCGGTAACGGCCCCTTCGTCCTCGTCGAGTACGACGACGACCACGCGCTCCTGCGGGCGAACCCGCACTGGACGGGTGCCCGCGGGAACGTGGGCGAGATCCACTTCTCTTTCTACGCCAAGGGCTCGAAGATGCTGGAGCAGTGGCACGAGGGCCGCCTCGACCTCCTCCACGTGTACGACCCGGTGTCCGAGGACGAGCCCCTGACGATCAGCGACATCGTGCCGGAGCTCGGCCTCCAGTACGTGGGCTTCCGGGCCGACAAGCCGCCGTTCTCGAACGCGCTCGTGCGGAAGGCGTTCTCACATGCCGTCGACCGCGACCTGCTCGTCGCCCACTACCCGAGGTCAGGACTGGCCCAGCCGGTGAGCCGCGGCGGCGCGATCCCGCCGGCGATGCCGGCGCACTCTCACCGCGTCGCGCTCGAGTACGACCTCGAGAAGGCGCGCGCGCTGCTCGACGAGGCCGGCTACCCGGGCGGCAAGGGCCTGCCCGAGCTCGAGCTGCTAGTCCCGCACTGGCTCCAGCCCCTGGAGCCCATCGCCGAGCTCTGGAAGCCGATCGGCGCCCGCGTCAACCCGGTCCCCAAGAAGGTGCACGTGGACTGGGACATTCTCGGCGACGCCCACATGTGGTGGACGGGGTGGACTGCCGACTACCCGGACCCCGACGGCTTCTTCCGCGGCTTGCTCACGCTCGGGGCGTGGCCCTTCTATCGCGACGACGACATCCTCGAGCTGCTCGACCGCGGCCGCTCGCTGCGCAACCAGGGCGAGCGCATGCGCGTCTACCACGAGGTCGACCGCCTGTGGGTGGGCGAGCACGCAGCGATCCTTCCGATCGCCTACCCGCGCTCGACTCTCCTTCGCCGCCCCTGGGTCGAGGGACTGTGGGCAAGCCCGCTGTCACGCGCGCACCTCGACACCGTGGTCGTCGGCGAGCGGGTGGCCGCTCCCGAGCCGGAGCGGGAAGCCTCAGCCGTTCCGGTCCCAGACGAGGCGTAGGCCTTCGAGCGTCAGCAGCGGGTCGACGGTGTCGATCGTCTCCGCGTGCGGCGCGATCAGCTCGGCGAGACCGCCCGTGGCGACGACCGGGGCCGTGGCGCCGATCTCGGCGCGCACCCGTCTGACGATGCCGTCCACCTGGCCCGCGAAGCCGTAGACCATCCCCGACTGTAGCCCGGCCACCGTCGTCTTGCCGATCACCGACGGGGGCGGCGAGAAGTCCACCTGGACGAGCCGCGCGGCCCGGGCGAAGAGCGCCTCCATGGAGACCTCGATCCCGGGCGCGAGGACACCGCCGACGTACTCCCCCGCGGCGGAGACGATGTCGAAGTTGGTCGACGTCCCGAAGTCCACCACGATGCACGGCGCCCCGTAGCGCTCGCGCGCGGCCACGGCGTTCGCGATGCGGTCGGGGCCGACCTCGCGCGGGTCGTCGTACACGATCGGGATCCCGGTCTTCGCCCCCGGCCCGAGAACGAGGAGCGGCGCCCGGGCGTAGTCCCGCGCGAACTCCTCGTACGCCCGTACGAGCGGCGGCACCGTCGAGGAGAGGCAGACCCCGGAGATGTCCTCGAAGCCGCGGTCCCGCAGCTCGAGCAGCTGACCGACGACGACGCCGAGCTCGTCGCCGGTGCGCTCGGCCTCGGTGGCGACGCGCCAGTGCTCCACCAGCCGCTCGGCGTCGTACAGGCCCAGGACCGTCTGCGTGTTGCCGACGTCGACGGCCAGCAGCACTAGATGCTTGGCCGGTGGCCGGCGTGCCCGACGGGGACGGCTGCGACCAAGCCGGGCGCCGCGATCGCCCGCAGTCGCGTACCGGTAGTACGTGCAAGGGCGAGCGCGACGATCCGGCGCAGCGTGGCAGCCGCCAGCCGCGGGTGCGCTGGTCGCCGGCCGAGCATCTGACTAGAGCTGCTCTTCGTCGCCGCCGAGGGTCTCGCCGAGCTTCTGCGCGAGCGCCTCCGGGGTGAGCGCGGGGCCGTCGCCCTCGCCGCGCAGCTCCTCGATCGTCACGTCGCTCGACGTGTAGACCTCGGCGCGAGGGATGATCCGGGTCGGCCGGTTCTTGTCCCAGACCCACACGTCCTCCATGATCAGGTGGAAGAACGGGTACGTGGTCTGCGGCAGGACCTTCAGCTCGTGCCGGTTGCAGAGGTACGTCGAGTCCTGCGTGACGATGCAGTACCGGAAGAGAGCGAAGACGGCCGAGTACTCCCTCTTCAGCCGGAGCTCGAGGTCTGCCTCGTACTCGTCGAGCTCGTCGAGGTGGGACATGGGCCTCATTGTAACTGCGAGGCGAGCAGTTCCTGCACCGCTCGGCCGTCCGGGAGCCGGAGGCTCGGATCCAGCTCGTGGAGCGGCTCCAGGGCGAAGCGCCGCTCGGCCAAACGGGCGTGCGGGACGGTCAGGCCGGGTTCGTCCACGACGACGTCTCCGTAGAGAAGGAGGTCGAGGTCGATCGTGCGCGGGCCGTAGCGGGAGCCCGCCTGACGCTCGCGGCCGAGCTCCCGTTCGACGTCGAGCAGCCGGCCGAGCAGGTCGCGCGGGGAGAGGCCGGTCTCTACCGCCATGGCGCCGTTCAGGAAGCGCGGCTGGTCCGCGTAGCCCACCGGGTCGGTCTCGCGGAGCGTCGAGACGGCGACGACCTCGATCCCCGGCTCGACTACGAGCCGCTCGACCGCCCTGCGGATGGTCGCTTCGCGGTCGCCGAGGTTCGCGCCGAGGCCGACGTAGGCCCGCGTCAACGGCTGGTGCGGTCGACCGTCGCGGCCGTGAACTCGACAGCGGCGCCGAGCTGGACCTGCGGCTTGCGGACGCGGACGCGGACCCGCGAGACCGGGAAGCGCTCCATGAGGTCGTCGGCGATCGCCGCCGCGAGCGCCTCGATCAGGTTGAAGCGGTGCCCGGAGTTGATCTCTCGAACCCGGGCGACGACGGCCGTGTAGTCCACGGTGTCCGCCAGCTGGTCGCTGCGGACGCCCGCGTCGTGCGCGACGAGCCTGACGTCGAAGACGAAGCGCTGGCCGGCGCGCTGCTCCACCTCGAGAGCTCCGTGGAAGCCGAGCAGCTCGAGCCCGCGCACCTCGATCACGACCTCGCTCACGGGCCCACCGGCCCGTGAGCGTCTGGAGGGTGTGTGAGGGAACCGGGAGGTTCCCTCACGGGATCAGTGAAGGGGGTCCGTGGGGGAAACATGGTTTCTCCCACGGGAGCGAGCCCAAGGCGAGCGACGCTCATGCGTGAACCACCGCGCGAGCCGCCGCGAGGGCCTCCACGTGCTGGCGGACGTCGTGGACCCGGAACAAGGACCCTCCGCGCTCGAAGGCGAGGACGGCGACGGCGACGCCCGCCGAGACGGGGCCGGTGAGCGCTTCCGGGTCGCCGAGCAGGCGGCCGAGGAAGCGCTTGCGGGAAGCACCGACGAGCACCGGCCGCCCGATCGCAACGATCTCGTCGAGCCGGGCCAGCAGCTCGACGTTGTGCTCGACGGTCTTGCCGAAGCCGATGCCGGGATCGAGGCAGACGTGGCCCTCCGGGATCCCGGCCTCGACGGCGACGGCGAGCCGCTCCTCCAGAAATGCCTTGACCTCGGAGACGACGTCGTCGTAGCGAGGATCGTCCTGCATCGTGCGCGGCTCGCCGAGCATGTGCATGAGGCAGAGGTACGCGCCCGCGTCGGCGACGACGCCCGCGAGCTCGGGATCCCCGCGCAGGGCGGTCACGTCGTTGACCATCGCCGCTCCCAGCTCGAGCGCGCGGCGCGCGACCGGGGCCTTCGAGGTGTCGACGGAGACCGGGAACCCACGCAGACTCTCCAGCACGGGCTCGATCCTGCTGAGCTCCTCCCCGGCGGAGATCCCCTCGGAGCCCGGTCGCGTGGACTCTCCGCCGACGTCCACGACGTCGGCCCCCTCGTCCAGGAAGCCGAGGGCGAGCGCGGAGGCCGCCTCCGGCCGGAGGTAATGCCCTCCGTCCGAGAACGAGTCCGGCGTCACGTTCACCACCCCGACCACTGCCGGCCGGGGAAAGGCCTGCTCCAGCGGGGGTCGCACGGCGCAACCGTACCCTACGAGCGGCGGTCAGAGCTCCTAACAGGATGGCTCTTAGTCGCCTGCGATGAAGAAGCGCCAGGTGCCGTCGGGCTCGATGCCGGCCCGCCAGCCGAGGTAGCCGCTCCCGGCGCCCGAGTAGACGGCGAGGTCGCCGAGCAGCCGGCGCTCGTGGCGGGTGAGCTCGTCCTCGGTCTTGTCGAAGGCGAACGGCCAGACGTACATTCCGCCCGAGAGGGTGTACGGGAGCTCGAGGATTCGCGCGAGGATCTCGATGGGGCTCTCCTCCCCCGCCTCTTCGAGCTCCTGCCAGTACGCGATGGGATCGTCCTCCTCAGGAGCGCCAAACGTGTACGAGAACTCGTCCGGGATGAGTGGGCGGAGCGCCTCGTAGTCGCCGGACTCGGCGGCCGCGAGCAGCGCGGCGTGCGTCTCCGCGACCGGCTGCGGGAGGCCGACCGCGACGGGCGCGGTCGTCGTCTCCGTCGTCGTCACGGTCTCCGTCTCGGTCTCCGAGACCGTCACGGTGACCGTCTCCGTGCCACCGCAGCCCGCGAGCAGGAGCGCTCCGGCAAGGGCCAGCAGGAACCGCCTCAACGGAGAAGGCCTAGTTCGCGCCCTCGGGCTCGGGCGGGGGCTGCATCGTCGCGCCCGGAATGGGGAAGGGACGCGGCTTGGGCTCGGCGCGCGGCTTCTTCTCGGCCTCGTCCTCCGCCGCGGGCTCCTGCTCGTCCTCCGGGAAGACGGTCTCAGGCGACTCGCCGGCGAGGAGCCGCTCGAACTGGTCCTTGTCGATCGTCTCGCGCTCGATCAGGAGCTCCGAGAGCTTGTGAAGCTCCTCCAGGTGCTCGGCGAGCACCTGGCGGGCGCGGTCGTGGGCCTCCTCGATCACCCGGCGGATCTCGTCGTCGATCTCGCGCGCGATCTCCTCGGAGTAGTCCGGCTCCGAGCCCATGTCGCGGCCGAGGAACGGCATGTCGTGGTTGCGGCCCAGCATCCGCGGGCCGAGCTTCTCGCTCATGCCGTAGCGCATGACCATGTGCTTCGAGGTCGCGGTCACCTTCTCGATGTCGTTGGCGGCGCCGGTCGTGACCTCGTGGAAGACGAGCTCCTCCGCGGCGCGGCCGCCGAGAGTCATCGCCATCTGGTCCATGAGCGCCGACTTCGTCGTCAGGAACTTGTCCTCGGCCGGGAGCGAAATCGTGTAGCCGAGCGCCTGGCCGCGGCTGATGATCGAGATCTTGTGGACGGCGTCGCAGTTCGGCAGGTGATGGCCGACGAGGGCATGTCCCATCTCGTGGTAGGCCGTGACCTTGCGCTCGTGCTCGGACAGGAGGCGCGTCTTCTTCTCCGGCCCCGCGATGACGCGCATGATCCCTTCCTCGAGCTCGAGCTCGCCGATCGTCTTCCTCCCGCGGCGGGCCGCGAGGAGCGCCGCCTCGTTGACGAGGTTCGCCAGGTCGGCGCCAGTGAAGCCGGGGGTGCCGGCCGCGAGCGTGTCGAGATCGATGGCGTTGTCGATCGGCTTGCCCTTCGTGTGCACCTCGAGGATCTTGCGGCGGCCGTTCCGGTCGGGCCGGTCGACGACGATCTGGCGGTCGAAGCGCCCGGGCCGGAGCAGCGCCGGGTCGAGGATGTCAGGGCGGTTCGTGGCGGCGATGAGGATGATGTTGTCCTTCATCTCGAAGCCGTCCATCTCGACGAGGAGCTGGTTCAGGGTCTGCTCGCGCTCGTCGTGCCCGCCGCCCAGGCCGGCGCCGCGGTGGCGGCCCACGGCGTCGATCTCGTCCATGAAGATGATGCAGGGGCTCGCCTGCTTGGCCTGCTCGAAGAGGTCGCGCACGCGGGAGGCGCCGACGCCCACGAACATCTCGACGAAGTCGGAGCCCGAGATGGAGAAGAACGGCACGCCCGCCTCGCCGGCGACCGAGCGCGCGAGCAGCGTCTTCCCGGTGCCGGGCGGCCCGTAGAGGAGGACGCCCTTGGGGATGCGCGCGCCGAGCGCCTGGAACTTCTTTGGGTTCTCGAGGAACTCCTTGATCTCGTGCAGCTCCTCGACCGCCTCGTCCACGCCGGCCACGTCCTTGAAGGTGATCTTCGGCGAGTCGGGCGCCACGCGCTTCGCGCGGCTCTTGCCGAAGCTCATCACCTTCGAGCCGCCGCCCTGTACCTGGTTCATCAGGAAGATCCAGAAGCCGAAGAAGAGGACGAACGGCAGCAGGTACGTGAGGATCGACCACCACGCGTTCTGGCCGGTGCCCTTCGAGTCGTACGCAACCCCCTCTTCGTCGAGCAGGTTCTCAAACTCGATCTGCGACTGGTCACTCGGGTAGTTGACCTTGATCTTCGTCTCCTCGCCGCTCGAGGTCTGAATGGCCTCGATCGAGCGCCCCTTCGGGTTGAAGACGACCTCCTCGAAGCTCCCCGGGTTCGCGCTGATCTCCTGCTTCAACTGGCTGTACGTCCACTTGTCCGGCTCCTCGGAGCGCGGCAGCAGGGTCTGCGACGCCAGGTAGACGAGCAGAACGATGACGATGAGCGGGAAGAGTGCGCTGCGGAAAAAACGGCTCAAAGACAGGACCTCAGGCCTGGTCGAAGCGTAGCAGCCTAGTATTCGGCTCCAGAGCGGCTGCGGATGAGGGTTTCGTTACGTCCCGGCTTTCAGACCGTCTCGCCCATTTCCTCCGCCTGCGCGGCCAGTTCGTCCCGGAGGACGCCCACGAACGGCAGGTTTCGGTAGCGCTCCGCGAAGTCGAGCCCGTAGCCGATCACGAACTTGTTGGGGATCTCGAAGCCCGTGTAGCGGCAGTGGATGTCGATCTCGCGGCGCGCCGGCTTCGTGAGGAGCGCGCAGATCTCGAGAGACGCGGGCTCACGGGCCTCGAGGTTCCGAAGCAGGTAGGAGAGCGTCAGCCCGGAGTCGATGATGTCCTCGACGACGAGGACGTTCCGCCCCTCGATCGACATGTCGAGGTCCTTGAGGATCCTGACGACGCCGGAGGAGTCGACCCCGGCGCCGTAGCTCGAGATGGCCATGAAGTCGACCTCGCAGGGAACGTCGATGCGGCGCATGAGGTCGGCCATGAAGAAGACGGCGCCCTTGAGGACGCCGACGAGGAGGAGGTCCCGGCCCCGGTAGTCGTCGCCGATCTCCGCGCCCAGCTCGGCGATCCGCCCCTGGAGGGTGTCCTCGTCGATGAGGATCTCCGAGACGGCCGCGGTGAGCTCGTTGACCGAGCTCATTCTCGGGCTCCGGTGACGGCGCCCTCGTAGCCGGGGGCCTCGGCGATCCCGGGCACGGCGACCACCTCGTCGCCGCGGACGACCAGCGGCCAGGCCTCGCGCTCGGAGCGGGGCACCTTGGCGTCGACGAAGACGTCCTGGATCTTGCGGCCGCGCCCGGCGAGCCGGTCGCCCGGCCGCCAGCCGCGGACTTGGAGGCCCGGGCGCGTGGATTCGAGCGTCCAGGGACCCCAGCGCACCCGGCCCTCGAGCGGCACGGGGCCGCGCTCGAGCCAGACGCTCTCGTACTCCCTTACCGCCACGCGGCCGTCGCCCAGGTCGAGACGCTTCGATCCCTCACGAGAGGCGAGCAACTCTAACACCGCTCTCTCGACCGGTCTCGGCAGCCGGTCGCCCTCCTCGAGAGCGGCCATCACGTTCCGCTCGGCGGCAGGGTGGAGTCGGCGCAGGGCGGGCAGGATCTCGGCCCGGATGAGCCCCCGCGCGGTGTCCGGGTTGGTGGAGTCGAGGCGGAACTCGAGGCCCTCGGCGCGGCAGTACGCCTCGGCCTCCTCGCGCCAGACCGTCAACAACGGGCGCACGACGCCGTCGTCGCGCCGGACGCGAATCCCGCTCGTCGTCCCGCTGGTCGCGAGGCGGTAGAGGATCGTCTCGACCTGGTCCGAGGCCGTGTGACCGGTCGCGCGCAGGCGCCCGGCCTCCACGGCGTAGCGGAGCTCGCGCAGCTCGGCCTCGGTGGCGCGGCCCTCGGGCCGCGCGTCGACCACCTCGGCCCCCAGCCGCTCGGCGCAGAAACGGGCGTCCGCCTCGGATTCCTCGCCGCGCAGCTGGTGGTGCACGTGGAGGGCGGAGACGCGGTAGCCGAGCCCCCGAAGCGAGTGCCAGAGGCACGTCGAGTCTGCGCCGCCTGAAACGAGGCACGTGACCTCGCCGCCGGGCGCGATCAAGTCGTGCCGGCGGACGTGCCCCTCGATCCGCGCGCGCAGCGCCGCGGTGTCCACGGGGACGATCGTACTCAGTCTCTGCGGCCGCGAAGCGGCAAAGGCTGATTCCCGATCACTGCCGCCTACAGGAGCGGCGCGAGCGGGCAGCTGTCGCGCTGCACGACCGGACGCGCCTGCGCCGGAAGGGGCGCGGCGCCGTCCGCAGGCGGGTGCGCCCGCAGCAGGCCCTCGCGCTCCTCATCGGAGGCCGGACAGGTGGCCGGCAGGGTCGGCGCCGCAGGTGAGCGCTGCCGCAGTGAGGGTGGCCCTCAGCAACTCACTAGCTTCATCGGCGGCGCTCCCGGGCCGCGGCATCACTCGATCAAGCGAAGATCAGCGACCTGTAGGTAATCGTCCGGCGCATGCCGACGGTGTCGTAGAGGGCGATCGCGGCGGCGTTCTCGGGGCGGACGAAGAGGCAGACCGCCGGCGTGGTCTCGAGGAGCAGACGGCAGAGGTCGGACAGCCCGCGCGTGCCGTACCCCTGCCCGCGCAGCTCTGGCTCGACCCAGACCTGCTGGAGCTGGACCGCATCCGGCGTCCACGCCGAGGCCTCGGCCTTGAAGAGGATGCGCCCATCCTCCGTCCAGAGCCAGCTCCTCCCTTCCTCGACCTGCGCCCGCGTGCGCCACTCGAAGAGGGCGGGATCCCGCGCGTACGCGTCGACGCCCACCTCCTCGCGATACGCCTCCGCAGCTGCGGCGACCAGCGCATCGAGGTCTGAGAGAGTGGCGGCGCGCAGGCCGCTCCGCCCCTCCCGCGGCGGTCGCTCGAGCACGTAGACAGGCTGGCCGGGACGGTCGTCGAGCGGCTCGGGAAAGGCGTGGCGGACGACGTCCCAGAGCTCCGTGACGGCGCCCTCCTCCCCCACGACCATCCGCGGCTCACCCGTCGTCACCAGCTCGGCGAAGGCGGCACACCCAGGTCCCGAGGGAACGAGGTTGGCGCCGAGGTGGAGAAGAGCGGTCAACCGCCGCACCTCGCGGAGGCCGGCGAAGCGCCCGAGGCCGCGCCGGGCCACGTCCTCCAGGAACACGCGCTCGATGGGATCCTCGGCGCAGAAGGCGAGGACCTGCGGGAGCCGAGGGCGCTTGACCAGGCGCGCCATGCCCGGAGACGATACCCCCATGCCTATTCACGTTCGTGCAGAGCCCGGCGACTACGCCGAGGCGTGCCTTCTCCCCGGCGACCCGCTGCGCGCCAAGTACGTGGCGGAGACGTTCCTGGAGGACGTCAAGCAACGAAACTGGGAGCGCGGGATGCTCGGCTTCACGGGGACGTTCCGCGGCAAGCCCGTTTCCGTCCAGGCAACCGGCATGGGTTGCCCGTCGGCGGCCATCGTCGTCGAGGAGCTCGTCATGCTCGGCGTCAAGCGGATGCTCCGCATCGGCACCTGCGGCGGCCTCCAGGCCGACCTGAAGCTCGGTGACCTGATCGTCGCGATCTCGGCGGTGCCCGCGGACTCGACGGCGCTACACATCACCGGCGAGATCCACGCGCCCACGGCCGACTGGGGGCTCGTCCACTCCGCGGTCCACGCCGCGAAGGAACAGGGCAAGCCGGTGCGGGTCGGGCCGATCGTCTCGAGCGACGTCTTCTACAACTCCGACGAGGGGCAGTACCAGCGCTGGTCGGACCGCGGCGTCCTCGCCGTCGAGATGGAGGCGGCCGTCCTCTTCACGCTCGGCGCACTCCGGAAGGTACAGGCGGGGTGCCTGCTGACGGTGAGCGACGTCGTCGTCGAAGGCGAGTTCGTCCGCATCAGCGACGAGGAGATGAAGGCCGCGGTCGACCAGATGACCGAGCTCGCGCTGGAAGTCGCCACGAGCTAGTGCCCCTTCAGGCAATACGCGCCCGCCAGCAGTACCTGAGGGAGCACTAGTGCCCTCGGACGTCGTATTCGTCGTCAACCCCGCGTCGGCGAACGGGTCGACGCGGAGACGCTGGCCGGAGATCGCCCATCGCGCCGCCGAGCTCGGCCTCGCCGGCGAGTCGCTCCTGAGCGAGCGGCCCGGTCACGCCGCAGACCTGGCCCGGCACGCCGCCGAGGAGCGGGCGCGCCTCGTCGTGGCGGTGGGAGGGGACGGAACCGTGAACGAGGTGGCCAACGGCCTGCTCGCGGTCGACGGTCCCCGCCCCGAGCTGGCGGTGATCCCGCGGGGAACGGGGACCGACTTCGTCCGGCATTTCAGGATCCCGACGGACCTCGACGGCGCCCTCCGCGTTGCAGCGTCCGGCCAAGGACGGCAAATCGACGCCGGCCGCATCGCCTACCGGAGCTGGAGCGGCGGGGACGCATCCGCCTACTTCGTCAACAGCGCGAGCGCCGGGATGAGCGGCGCGGTCGCCCAGCGCGCGAACTCGTCCTCCAAGGCGCTCGGCGGGAAAGCGTCGTTCCTCTACGCGACGCTCGCGGTCTTCCTGCGCTGGCACGCCAGCGAGATGGAGGTCGAGGTGGACGCCGAGCGCCGCTCGGGGCTCATGTACGACGCGATCGTGGCCAACTGCCGCTACCTCGGCGGCGGCATGGCCATGACCCCCGACGCGCAGCCCGACGACGGCCTCCTGGACGTGCTCCTGATCGGGGACATCACGCGACGGGATCTCGCCCTGACGCTCCCGAAGGTCTACCGCGGGACGCACCTGCCCCATCCCAAGGCCGAGGCGCTTCGCGGGAGCCGGGTGGTCGTGCGCTCAAGGACCCCGCTCCCGGTGGAGCTGGACGGCGAGCAGCCCGGCACGACGCCGGCCGAGTTCGGGGTGCTTCCGGGAGCGCTCCGGCTCCGAGTTCCCGCTTAGGTCGCTCTATCCCGTCGGGGGCGGCTCGGCCGGGGGCTGGGGCGGGGTCTCCGTCGGCGCGGCCGGCTTCTTGGCGGTGGCCGTCGTGCGCGGCTTCGACGTCCGCGGCTTGGACGCCGGCTTGGAGGCCCCCTCGAGCTTCGCCAGTCGCTTCTCCAGCCGCTCGATGTGCTTGCGGAGATCCTTGAGCTCCTCCGCGGCCGCGAGGCCGACGCCGCCGACGGCGCGCCGCGCCCCGCCGTCGAGCTTGCCCTTGGCCGCCATCGCCTTGCCGACCGCCTCCGTCACGCGCTCGTTCTTTCCCAGCTCCTCCGCGAGCTTCGTGAGGGCGTCCTCACCGGCCTTCGAGAGGCGGCCCAGCGTCCCGGTGTCGGTTTCCTTCGCTTTCTTCTTCTTGGCCATGCGGCCCTCCCGTAGGTCGTCGCCGGGACGATTCTACGCTTGCGGCCGCTTGAGGCGGGGAAGCCCGCGCCGGGCGGCGAGACGGGCACCGAGAAGGCCGAGGACGAGGAGCAGGACGACCGGGGCGATCGTCGCGGCGGCGACGAAGATCCAGCCGACCACGGTGACGAAACCCGTGCCGGCGGCGCGCCAGGCGTCGACGATGCCCCACGGCCCCCCGTCGCCCTCCGCGGCCGCGACCTGGCGCTCTCTGACGTCCAGCGCGACGGTCGCGAAGGCGACCTGGTCGTCGAGGTAGGCGAGCCGGCCGCGGGCCTGCTCGAGCTCGAGCTGCACCCGGTTCAGCTCCGCCTGCACGGTCAGGGCGGCCGCGACGGTGCCGGCCTCCTCCAGGAAGCCGAGAAGCCGGGCCTCGACCGCCTCGAGATGCCGGATGCGCGCGTCCAGGTCGACGAGCTCCTGCGAGACGTCCTGGCCCGCCTCCTCCTGAGCCTCGACGGTGCCGAGGTCGGAAAGCTGCTCGAGCACGCGGGCGTAGGTGCGCTCGGGGACGCGCAGGACGAGCGAGCCCCTGACGAGCTGCCCCTCGTCACCCTGCGAGGCGCTCGAGCTGACCACGAACCCGCCGGAGCCGACCGCGATCGTGCGGGCGCGCTGGATCGTCGCGTCGAACTGGTCCCGCGCCACTGCGAGCGAGAGCGAAGCCGTCTGAACGATGCTCGGCCCGATGGAGGGAAGCGAGCCGCCTCCCTGCCCGGGCTGCGACACCGCGACGGCGTCCTCCGCGCCTCCGGCCTCGGCGGCCTCCTCCCCGACCGCGGCCGCCTCGCCGCGGTCGTCCTCGGCGCCGGACGAGCACCCGATTGCGGCGACCTGCAAGCACTCCGACAACCGCAATGACGATCAGCTTTCGCATCCTGTCCTCCTTCGTGTCGGTTGCTTGGACAGGAGCCGGGCTGCGAAAGTTCCGCACTCGATGGACGGGTTCCGCTTCTCCACCGACCTGACCGTTCGCTTCAGCGAGACCGACGCCCAGGGTGTCGTGCACAACGCCGTGTACCTCGACTGGTTCGAAATCGCGCGCATCGCCTACCTCGGGCAGTTCCGCGGGGGCTACAAAGGGCTCGTCGAGGAGGGCGTCGACGCGACGACGACCGAGGCGTACGTGCGCTACCTCGACGGGACCCGGTTCGACGACGCGCTGCGTATCCACGTGCGCGCGACCGACCTCCGCGGCGCCCGCTTCCGCTTCGAGTACGCGATCGAGCGCACGAACGAGCCCGGGGGCATCGTCGCCGACGGGTGGACGGCGCACGCGTGCGTCAACGCGGAGACCCTGCGGCCCACGCGCATGCCTGCGTGGCTCGTCGAGGCGATCGCCGGCGTCGAGGAGCCCGCCTAACGGCGGCCGCGCGGTCCGGTCGTCGTCGGCGGGTCGTCCTCCTTCGGCTTCTTCTCCTCCTCCCGCGGAGCCGGCGTGGCCGGCTCGGGGACCGGCTTCGTCCCCACGCGGACGATCCTCGCCTCGTAGCGGTAGTGCGTGTACCACGACTCGCGCCGCAGGACCTTGCCGTCCTGGTAGATGATCCGCTCGACCCGGATCTCGCGCGACGGCTGGCCCGCGAACTCGACGACCCGCTGCCCCTCGTACAGCTTCGGGTCGGGCTCGCGCTCGGTCTTCGGCTGACCGGTCACCTTCAGCTCTCCGGCGACGCTCTCGACGCGCCGCTCGGGCCCCGCCCCGAGGAGACGGACGAGGATCCCGCTCTCGTCGTACGACGCCTTGATCACGAGCCAGCGCGGCGTATCGTTGACGAGCTTGAGGTCGACGTCCGGGTAGTTCACCGTGGCGTCGCGCCCGTCGGGGTAGCGACTGATGTAGAGGGCGTGGGCGTGGCGCTCGCCGATCTTGATCCCGGCCTCCCAGGCCGCGTTGAAGACGGTCGTCGCCACCTGCGAGACGCCGCCGCCGATGCCCTCCTCGTACTTCCCGTCCATGATCACCGGAGCGGACCGGAAGCCGCGCTCCGCCGTCCGCGGGCCGACGAACTCGTTGAAGGACCACGTGTCGCCGGGAGCGATGCGCGCACCGTCGAGGATCTCGATGGCGAGCTGGAGGTTGTTGATGCGGTCGGCGGTGCCCGCGTAGAGCGTCGAGTAGGAGGCCAGCTGCCGCTCGACGCGGAGCGCCTTCGCCTCCGCGGTCGTCAGACGGGGCTCGAACTCGGCGACGACGACCGCCGCGCTCCGGTTCGTGGGGCGCGAAGCGGCCTGGAGGAGCGCGGCCGCGGTCGCCGCCACGTTCAGCTCTCGGCCCGGCCGCGCGGGGATGATGCGCACCTCCTTGCTCGCCCTGACCGCGAAGTCGGCGTTGCGCGGTGCCCGGGCGAGCCCGCGGGCGAGGTTCTCGAAGCGGCGGGCGGCGACCTCCTGCCTCATCCGCAGGCTCGAGACGCCGTCAGCCGGGAGCTGGATCAGCCCCACCATCTCGCTGGGCTGGACCGTGAAGACGGCGCCGCGGTGCGTGAGCTGCACCGGAGCGGAGAGCACGGTACGAAGCTGCGCGGCGACGGGCTCGAGCCTGTGGCTCGTGACCTCGGGCGCGTCGACGACGACCGGGAGCGGAGTTTCCTCCCGGTCGAAGCCTGCGAGCGCCGCGACCATCTGCGCGGCGGCCGCATCCTGGTCGAGCCTGCGGCCGGCCTGGCCGGAGACGATCTCGGGCTCGAAGCCGTCGAGGACGAGCGAGGCCTCGACGGCCGGGCGGTCGACCCGGGCGGCGATGCGCTCGAGCCTCTCGTCCAGCGCCGCCTGGAAGGCCTCGGTGCTGGGCGTGACCTCGGCGCCGAAGAGCCGCAGCCAGATCCGCTCGAGACCGCGAAGCGGGAACGGCGCGTCCCCGCGTCCCACCGCCTCTTCGGCCGCCCCGGCCCAGTCCGCCTGAACCTCGAGCGCGGTCGGACGGATCCTGAACTCCTGCTCGGCGGCGGTGAAGACCACAGGCTGCGAGGCGTAGCGGGCGGCGACACGCTCGAGCCTCGCCTGGGCCTCCTCGGCCGTCAGCCCGCCGACGCTGACCCCCTGGACGGTGACGCCGGCGGCAACGCGGTCGGCCGAGCCGGCGAAGGCGATTCCGGCGGCGACGGCGAGGACGACGAGCACCGCGAGCGCTCCCAGAGCGATCTTTCCGGCGCGGACCAGGCGCGTGCGCCCGCCCCGCGTGCGGGCAGGACGGTCCCTCCGGACGGGCCGGACACCAGCCTCGGCGCGCAAGTCGTCGAGTCTAGCAACGGGTCGCCGGAAGGCTGGTGCCTAGGCAGGCTTCAGCGTCACACGGACCTGCGCGATGCAGACAAGCGATCCGTCCTTGGCGGAGAAGCCGGCGCCTTCGAGCGTGCCCGGCTGTTGCACGCCCACCGAGTACGAGAACGTCTCGCTCCAGTTCCCGCCTGCGGAAGTGACGGGAATCCTGCGGACGCGCTCGCCTCGCCGGTTGCGGACCGCGAGCACGAACGAGTGCTCGAAGAGGCGCCGCTCCTTGCCCTCTGCGGTCGCGCTTCCTGGATCCACCGAGAACGTCTCGATCTCCAGGCAGCGCCGCTGCGGCGCGGTCGGGAACTCCGCGTCCGCAGTCGGTGGCTTCGCCTTCCAGAGGTCGATCACGAGCCGCGTGGGAGAGCGGAGCTCCTCGTAGGCCAGGTATTTGAGGCGACGGCGCTCCGAGCGCAGGCGCAGGACGATCCGGCCGGCGTGCTGGACGATGCGTGCCTCGACGCCGTGCGCGGACTCGGCTGCGGCGTCGGTTTCGACTCCGGGCTTGCTCACTTCGACCGCCGACCGCCCACCGAAGGGATTCGGATCCGTGGCCAGAGTGTGGTTGTCCTGCAACCTGCCGCCGGTGAAGTCGACGACGATCCTGACGAACGCCGGATGGAGGCCGATGCGGATGTCCGTCGCGGTCAGGGCCGCAGCGCTGGACGCCGGAAGCGCAGCGGCTGTGGCCAGGGCCGCCAGCAGAGTGAATAGTCCTTTCCTCACGGCGCGAGGAAACCACCTCGAGCCCGCGGTTGCAAGCTTCGACTCGACCCGGCCGCACGTAGACTAGATCCGTGAATTTCGAGCTCACGCCCGAGCAGCGCGAGGTGCAGGCGACCGTCCGCCAGTTCGTGGACGAACGCGTCCTCCCGAACGCGATCGAGAACGACATCCACCACCACCTGGACCTGGGCGTGATCGAGGGCATGGCCGAGCTCGGGCTACTCGGTATCGTCGTCCCGGAGGAGTACGGCGGTGCCGGCATGGACTTCGTCTCGGAGGCCCTCGCCTGCGAGGAGATCGAGCGCGGCGAGGCCGCCTTCCGGACACTGATCTCGGTTCACGTCGGGCTCAACTCCCTCAGCCTCCTCCGCTACGCGAGTGAGGAGCAGAAGCAGCGCTACCTCGCGCCCCAGGCGAGCGGCGAGAAGCTCGCCTGCTTCGGGCTCACCGAGCCGGCCGCGGGCTCGGACGTCGCCTCGATGCTGACGAACGCTCGCCGCGACGGCGACCGCTACGTCCTCAACGGGCAGAAGAACTGGATCTCGTACGCGTCGGTCGCCGAGCACGCCCTCGTCTTCGCCAAGACCGACCCGGGCGCGAAGCACAAGGGGATCTCGGCCTTCATCGTGGAGCGAGGGTGGCCCGGGGTCACGACGCAGGACACCGAGCACAAGCTGGGCATCTGGGCGGGCTCGACCGGCGAGCTCTTCTTCGAGGACGTCGACGTGCCGGCCGAGAACCTCGTCGGCGAGGAGGGCCAGGGCTTCGAGATCGCCATGTACGGGCTCGACCAGGGACGGTTCACGGTCGCGGCCGGCGCCCTCGGCGTCATCCGCGCCTGCCTCGAGCGCTCGGTCGAGTACGCGCGAGAGCGGGAGACGTTCGGGAAGCCGATCGGCAAGAACCAGTTCGTGCAGGACATGATCGCCGAGATGGTGCTCGACTACGAGACGTCGAAGCTCCTCGTCATGCAGGCGGCATGGCTCAAGGACAAGGGCGTGCGCAACACGCGCGAGACGAGCCTGGCCAAGTGGCACGCGACGGAGTCGGCCTTCAAGGCCGCCCATCTCGCCATCCAGGTGCACGGCGCCTACGGCTACTCGGCCGAGTACGGGATCGAGCGGTACTTCCGCAACGCCCGCGCGCCGATCATCTACGAGGGCACGACCCAGATCCACAAGATGATGCAGGCCGAGCACGCGCTCGGCTGGCGCAACCTGAACGGGCGGGACGGCGACGTCTCGCCCCTCGCATCGTGGGCGCCCGCGCTCTTGGCCCGCTCGCGCTGACCGCGGTCGCAGCGGCGCTCGTCCTCGCCCTCCCGGCCGCGGCGGAGTCCCCGACGGGAGGCTCGTTCACTCCCGGCGTGACCCTGGCCGGCGTCGAGCTCGGCCTCACCCGCGCCGAGGTCCTCGAGATCTGGGGAGATCGCCACGGCGTCTGCCAGGAGTGCGAAGAGCCGACGTGGTACTTCAACGAAAGGCTGTTCCAGCCGCAGGGGACGGGCGTGGTCTTCGAGCACGGCCGGGTCGTACACGCCTTCACGGTCTGGCAACCGGAGGGCTGGACGACGCCCGAGGGTCTCGAGCTCGGCGCATCCGCGGGCGACATCGGCGCCACGTACGGCGAGCTCGCGGAAGTGGACTGCGGCCACTATCTCGCGCTCGTCGACAACGACCCGGGCGCCACCAGCGCGTTCTACGTCTTCGAGGACGAGGTGTGGGGCTTCGGCCTGCTCGAGCGCGGGCGCTCGCCCTGCGTCTAGGCGCCCAGGAGCGCGGGCAGCGCCAGCAGCGTCGGCAGCGCGTCCTCTCGCCCCGGGAAACGCCCTTCGCGGTCGATGAGATACGCGCGGATGCCGAGGGCGCGGGCCCCCTCGACGTCGTCGAGGAGGGAGTCCCCGACCATCACGGCGGCGCTCGCCTCCACCCCGAGCAGCTCGAGGGCGGCGAGGAAGATGGTCGGGCTCGGCTTCACCTTGCCGTGGACGCCCGACGAGATCCACGCGTCCACGTCGAGCGAGAAGTGCTTGACGAAGGCCGTCAGGTCGCGGCTCGTGTTCGAGACGAGGCCGATCTTGAGGCCCTCGTCCCGCAGGCGGCCGAGAACGGGTAGGACGTCCTCGTAGAGCTCGAAGTTCGCGGAGTGGAGCCAGCCGGCCGTGATCGCCTCGGCGACCTCGCGCACGCGAGGGCCGTCGCCGCCCATGCCGCGGACGATGTCCTCCGTGAAGCGGATCCAGATCTCTTCGTCGTGCTCGAGCTCGGGATGGTGCTCGAGGTCCTCGACGGCCGCCGCACGCGCCTCCGCGTAGCGGTCCGGGGAAAGCGTCAGCCCGTGGCGCTCCCCGGCGACGCGGTACCCCTCGGGCCCGAGCAGCGGTCCAGGCTTCGCGAGCGTGAAGTCGACGTCGAAGAGGACAGCTTCGACCGGCTGCGCGCGCGCTAGACCCCCGCCGGCCACGTGTACGCGGCGGGCTGGCGGTTGGCGAGCGAGGGAAGGCTCTCGCGGATGCGCTCCAGGTGGGCGCGGTCGAGCTCCGCCGTGACGACGCCGTCCTCGTCCGGGGCCTGCGCCAGCACGACTCCCCAGGGATCGATGATCGAGCTGCGGCCGAAGGAGGCCTTGCCCTCGACGACGCCCCACTGGTTCGCGGCGAGGACGTAGCACTGGTTCTCGACCGCGCGGGCCCGCAGGAGGATCTCCCAGTGGTCCTTGCCCGTGTAGAGGGTGAACGCCGCGGGGACTGTGACGAGCTCGGATCCCTCGACCGCGAGGATGCGGTAGAGCTCGGGATAGCGCAGGTCGTAGCAGACGGTGAGCCCAAGCCGCCAGCCCTCGACCTCGCAGCTAACCGGCCTGTCGCCCGCCTCCTCGCTGTCGGACTCGCGGTAGACGACCCCGCCGACCTCCACGTCGAACATGTGGATCTTCCGATAGACGGCGGCGATGTCACCCTCAGGGTCGAAGACCACGCACGTGTTCGACAGCTTCTCGCGGCCGTCGCGGCGCTCGGCGATCGAACCCCCGACGAGCGTGATCCCGTGCGCTTCGCGCCCAGGCAGCCATCGCCTGGACCGTCTCGCCGCCCTCGAGCGTCTCCGCGACGTCGAGCAGGATCTCGTGGCTCCCGAGGCCGTTCCACTTCTCGGGAAGGAGAACGAGATCGGCCCCGGTCGAGGCCGCTCGCGCGACCAGCGCCTCCATGCGCTCGAGGTTGTCGGCCTTCGAGCGCGAGGAGTTGATCTGGACGCAGGCGACGCGGAGCCTGTCGGTCATCGGTCGAAGGATAGCCTTCAGCCGTGCCCATGACTCCGGCGGAGATTCTCGCGGACGCGAAGACGATCGCCCTCGTGGGCGCCTCGCCGCGGCCCGAGCGGCCCAGCAACTCGGTGATGAGCTACCTCCTGCGCGCGGGCTACCGCGTGATCCCCGTGCGGCCGGTCGGCCCGACGGAGATCCTCGGACAACGGCGGGTAGCGTCCCTAGCGGAGATCGAAGAGCCGATCGACCTCGTGGACGTGTTTCGCCGCGCGGAGTTCTGTCCCGACGTCGCGCGGCAGGCGGTCGAGGCCGGCGCCGGCGCCCTCTGGCTCCAGCTCGGGATCGTCTCGGCCGAGGCAAGGGCGATCGCTGAGGCGGCCGGCCTCGACTACGTCGAGGACGAGTGCACTGCGATCGTCCACAGGCGAATCGCCTAGAGGAAGGGGTCCCTGAGAAATCGGGGTGCCCGGATTTGAACCGGGGACCTCGCCGACCCGAACGGCGCGCGCTACCAGGCTGCGCTACACCCCGAACCCGCAATAGGGTATCTCACGGTGCCTGCAAGTCGTGACGAGATCGTCGCCTGGACGGACGAGTACCTCGACCTCGCCTCCTATCCCGACTACGGGCCGATGGGCCTCCAGGTCGTGGGCGCCTCGGAGGTGCGGAAGCTCGTCTGCGGCGTCTCCGCGTCGCGCGCGCTTTTCGAGCACGCGGCGGAGGCGGGAGCGCAGATGGTGCTCGTCCACCACGGCCTCTTCTGGGACCGGGAGCCACGCAGGATCGGGCAGGTCATGCGGGAGCGGCTGCGTGCCCTCTTCGACGCCGACCTCAGCCTCGTCGCGTACCACCTCGCTCTCGACGCGCACCCCGAGGTGGGGAACAACGCGCTCCTCTGCGAGGAGCTGGGCCTCGAGCGCGAGGGGCGGTTCGCCGACGGCTACGGCTTCGGAGGCCGCCTTCCGGAACCGGTCCCGGTCAGCGACCTCGCCGAGCGGGTGCAGGAGCGGCTGGGGCGGATGCCGCTCGTCTTCTCCTACGGGCCGGAGCTCGTCGAGCGCGTCGCCGTGTGCTCCGGCGGCGCCGCCCGCTACGTCGCGGAGGCGTCCGCGGAGGGATACGACTGCTTCGTCACCGGCGAAGCCGACGAGCCGACGAAGCACGCCGCCAAGGAGGGAGGAGTCCACTTCATCGCCGGCGGCCACTACGCGACGGAGACGCTCGGCGTTCGCGCTCTCGCGGCGAGGATCGGCGAGCGCTTCGACGTCGCCTGGGACTTCGTCGACCTACCCAACCCGGTCTAGCCAGCCAAGCACTATCTCGGCACATTCCTCCGGGCACTCGCCGACCACCAGGTGGCCGGTCGCCGGCAGGACGCGCAGCGGCGCCCGCATCCTCCTGGCGAGCTCGTAACCGTCCTCGACGGGTGTGAGCCGGTCGCGGGCGCCCCAGACGACGACCGCCGGGCAGCGGACGCGGTCGAGATAGAGCCGTGGGTCGTCGCGCAGGAGCGCCCGGCCGGGTCTCCTCACGTCCGCGTGCTCGGGCTGCGCCTCGAGGAAGCCGAGCACCGAACCGGGTGAGAGGGATCGCGGGTCCTCGGCTCCCCAGACGCCGAAGACCGCGGCGCGCAGGTTCGGTCGGCGCGCGATCGCGCTCCGCGCGTGCGCGACCTGCCGCGCGGGCCGGAGCGCCCCGGTAACGGCGAGCCAGGCCCGTGCGCGCTGCGTCCTCGTCACGATCCCGGCGGATGCGAGCAGCACCAGGCCGGTCACCGCGCCCGGGCGCTCGGCCGCGAGGCGGAGGGCGACGACGCCGCCCATCGAGTAGCCGAGCACCGCCGCGGGTGCCATCCCTTCGTGCTCGGCGACGCGGGCGACGTGCGCTGCCAGGTCGCCCAGGGTCTCGACGGCCGGCAGCGCCTCCGTCCCGCCGTGCCCCGGCAGGTCCGGGAGCAGCACGCGCCGGCGGCGGGACAGGAAGGGCGCGAGCTCGGTGAAGTTGTAGGCGGCTCCCGCTAGCCCGTGCAAGAGGACGAGGGGCGCGCCCTCTCCGCCGACCCAGTAGCGGGTGCGGATGCCGCCGATCTCCGCAACGTGCGGCTCAAACCCCCGAAGGAGCGTTGCCCTCGTCACCCCGGACACCGTATTCTGTGACCATGATCGGAGAAGGAGCACGAGGCCGTTGAGCCTCGTTGCCGCAAGCGAGAGTCTGCGCGCCTTGCCCGCCCGTGCCCATGCCGGCGGGCTTTTTCATGCGCCGAGCCGGAGGAGGCAACGACGTTGGCGAATCACCTGACGCCCGAGGAGCTGTCGAAGGAACTGGGCATCGACCGGGACACGGTCATCCGCGTGTGCGTCGAGGAGTCGATCCCGATCTACCACGGGAAGATCGACAAAACCCTGTTCCAGGCACACCTCGAGGCGGCGGGCATCGCCACGACGCCGGCCGCGTAGCGGCTCTCAGCGGGACCCGGACGCGGCGCGCTTCTTGCGCGCGGCCGGCTTCTTGGCCGGGGCCTTCTTGTCCTTCTGCGCCTGAGCCACGCTCTCCTTGAGCGCCTCCATGAGGTCGACCACGGGCGCGGGCGCCGGCTGCTCCGGGGCGACGATCTCCTCGCCCGCGAGCTTGGCCTCCAGCATCGCTTTGAGAGCGTTGCGGTACTCGTTCTGGAAGTCCTCGGGCTCGAACTCGCCGACGAGGCTGGCGACCAGCTGGCGCGCCATCTCGAGCTCGGCGTCCTGCACCTCGGTGTCGGCCACGGCCTCGTCGATCTCGTCGCGGGCGCGGATGTCCTCGGCGTAGTAGAGCGTCTCGAGCGCGAGGGACTCGCCGAGCGGCCTGATCAGGCAGAGGTTCTCCTTCCCCCAGAGGACGAACTTGCCCACGGCGGCGACGTTCGCCTCCTGCATCGCCCGGAGGAGGAGGACGTACGGACGGCGCTGCGCGTCGGCGTCGGCCGGGGCGAGGTAGTAGGCGCGGTCGAAGTAGATGGGGTCGACCTCATCGAGGTTCACGAAGCGGTCGATGTCGATCGACTGCGAACGCGTGAGCGCCACCGCGTCGAGGTCCGACTCCTCCACTATGACGAACTGGCCCTTCGCGAACTCCCAGCCCTTGACCAGCTCGTCCGCCTCGACGTCGCGCTCGTGGAAGGGGCACCAGCGCTTCTGCTTGATGGGCGTGCCGCACTCCCGGTGCAGGGTCCGGAAGGACACGTCCTTCCGCTGTTGCGCGACGGCCAGCCCGATGGGGATGTTGACCAGCCCGAAGTTGATGGAGCCGTTCCAGATCGTGCGCATGGAGTCAGAAAGCCTAGCGGGACCAGGGATTTCTCCCCGCGGCGCCGGTTCCCTCCTAGAGGACGCGCCGGCCGCCGACCCAGCGGTCGGCGTAGTAGCCCGTGATCGTCGAGATCTTCACGACGTCCCCGGAGCTCGGCGAGTGCACGAAGCGATTGCCGCCGATGTAGATGCCGTCGTGGCCGAGGCCGTTGAAGAAGACGATGTCGCCGGGCCTGAGGGCCGAACGTGACACGCGCCTTCCGACCGTCCACTGGGCCGAGACGACGCGCGGGAGCGAGACACCGACGCGGGAGAAGACGTACTGGACGAACCCGGAGCAGTCGAACCCGGTCTTCGGCGACTCGCCGCCCCAGTGGTAGGGGATGCCGAGGTAACGCTTCGCGATCGAGGCTACTCGCTCCCCCCGGCTCGACCTCGTCGTCTCGCGCTTCTTCTCCGGAGGGGCGGGCTTCGAAGCCTTCGCCTCACGCCGGATGCCGAGCGCGCCGAGGGTCTGCGGCCCGACGATCCCGTCGACGACGAGGCCGCGCTTCTTCTGGAACGCGCGGACGGCGGCCCTGCTCACGGGCCCGTAGAGCCCGTCAGCGGGCACGCCCAGCGCGCGCTGGACCGGGACGACCCACCAGGCGCGGATGATCTTCTGCTCCGGCGCGCGGTCGTAGAGCGCGCTGCGGGTCTGCGGGCCGACGATCCCGTCGACGACCAGCCCGTGACGCTTCTGGTAGGAGCGGACCGCGGCGCGGGTGCGCGGCCCGAAGATCCCGTCGGTCGCGACTCCGAGCTTCCGCTGGAGCCTGACCACCGCAGGACCGCGGCTGCCGACGCGCAGGAGCTCGACGCGGACCTCCGCGGAGCCCGAGGACTTGGCGCGGCCGTGCGCGCCGCCGGAGACCGGCAGCGCGGCGGCGACCGCCGCGACGACGAGCGTGGCCCCGGCCATCCGCGCCTGCGGGAGCGTCCCCGGCTCCGCGGCGAGCCGCTTCGCCCGCGCCCGCGACTGGGAGATCTCCCAGAGCTCGAGATCGGTGAGATCGCGCGCGACCCGCTCGCGGCGGGCGCGGCCGATCACCGGCCCATCGAGGTCGAGGAGAGCTTCCGACACCAGGCTCCTAGGGCTGTGCTCCCGCTCCTCCCGCCGCCGGCGTGACCGCTCGAGGGATCGCTCCCAGAGCTCGGTCTCCCCGAGGTCGCGCCTCACCCTATCCAGCGTCGCGGTCATGGCAGACCCCCTTTCCCGACGACCGACGTGCGACGAAGGGCGGGAGGCTAACAGACGCTTTCGGCGCGTGCCCGGAGGTCTAGAGGACGCGCCGCGCGCCGACCCAGTTCGACGAGTAGTAGCCCGTGATCGAGGAGATCTTCACGACGTCGCCCGTGTGCGGCGAGTGGATGAACTGGTTGCCGCCGATGTAGAGGCCGACATGCCCGAGGCCGTTGAAGAAGACGAGGTCGCCGGGCTCGAGCTGCGAGCGGGAGACGGAGACGCCGACGCCGTACTGCGCCGACACCGTCCGGGGAAGCGAGACGCCGACCCGCGAGAAGACGTAGTAGGTGAAGCCTGAGCAGTCGAAGCCGGTGCTCGGCGACTCTCCACCCCACTGATAGGGGATGCCCAGGTACTGCATGGCGACACCGACGACGCCCCCGTACTGCGAGGACGGGACCGGTCCGCCGCCACCGCCTCCGCCGCCGCCGGACTGGCTGCTGATGCGCGCCTGCGCGGCGGCCTCGAGGCGATCCTGGCGCCTGCGCTCCTCGGCCTTGAGCTCGGCGATCTGATCCTTGATCGAGGCCAGAAGCTGCTGGCGCTGAGCCAGGGTCGCCTCGATCTCCTGTCGCTTGGCCGCACGCTCTGCGACCACCTGCTCCTGCTTGCCACGTGCCTCCTCGAGCTCGGCCTCGCGCTGCTTGATCTCCTCGCGGAACTTGCGCACCTCGTCGAGGATCTGGGAGTCCTGGTCGCTGACGCGGGTTGCCGTGTCGATGCCGTCGAGAATCTCATCCAGGCTGGACGAGCCCAGAATGATCTCGACGAGGTCGGGGCTCCCGTTTTGGTAGAGCTGGACGAGGCGGGCCTCGAGCGTGCCCTCGGCGGCACCGAGGTTCGAGCGGGCGATCTCCAGCCGCTTCTCGTTGAGCTTCTGGGCGGCGACGATCTGGTCGAGCTCGACCTGCGCGCTGTTGTAGGAGTCGATGACGAGCTCGAGGCTCGAATCGAGCTCCTGGATCTGGGCGAGCACCTCCCTGGCTTCGGCTTCCTTCGACTCGATCTGAGGGGCCGGGACAGCCGGCCCCGCCAGCGGGAGAACCGCCAGCGAGAGAAGCACGAGAAGAAGGGCGTGTCGAGTGGTTGGTCTGATATCTACCCCCTGCCAGGGGATGCGATGCGCGCTACGCCTGTGCCCGGCGCCTGCACAAGCCGGGCATGGTAACAGGGGCTTTGGACGGGCCGCAAACCGAACGCTCTTACCTGCCGCTCACAGGCGCCTGGTAGGGTGCCCCGCTCGTGGACTCGGGTGCCCGAAGACCCTGGATCCGGTTCGCGGCACTGGGGGCGCTCGCCCTCGCCGCCATCCTCTCCGCCTCGGCCGCACGCGCCGACGATCCGGCGACCCGCAGGAGCGACGTCGAGCGCCTGCGCGCCGAGAACGACGGGATCGCCGCACGCTCCCAGGCGGCGCTCCTCGACCTCTACGCCCTCGAGACGCGGCTCGCTCGCGCCGAGAAGCGGCTCGACGCGCTCCACGCTCAGCGCGTTGCGCTCGAGCGCGAGCAGGAGGCCGCCCGGCGCACGCTCGCGCTGGCCCGGGCGGACGTCGACGAGGCGGAACTCCGGCTGGCGGACCGCCTGCGGGAGCTCTATGTGCTGGGCGAGGTCGACCCGCTCGCGGTCATCCTCGCCGCGGAGTCACTCAGCGACGCCCTCTCCGCCTTCGACGGGCTGACGCGCCTCGCCGATCAGGATCGTTCGCTGCTCGAAGAGCTCCGGAGCGCACGGTCGGAGCTGCAGCACTCGATCCAGGCGCTCGCGGAGCGAAGCGCCGAGCTGCGACAGGTCCTCGCCCGGGCCCAAGCCGAACAAGCCGCGCTCGCCGCAGCGCGCGCCGAGCGCGAGTCGTACATCGCCGGGCTGGAGAGCCGTCGTGCGCTGAACGCTCGCCGGATTGCCCAATTGAGCGCGCGCGCCGCCGAGGCGGCCGCCGAGACTCCGAGCGCGGGCACGAGGCCCGAGCCGCAACCCGAGGACTCCGGTCCGAAGAACGGCGGGGACCAGATGGTGGTGGACGTGGTCGCGTACTGCGGCGGCGTCGGCACGGCGAGCGGGCTCCCACTCGGTTGGGGAACTGTCGCCGTCGACACCCGTATCTTCCCCTTCGGGACGAAGATGTACATCCCCGGCTACGGCGACGGCGTCGCCGCCGACACCGGGTCGGCGATCATCGGGAGGATCATCGATATCTGGTTCCCCACGTGCGCGCAGGCGCGCGCGTGGGGCCGGCAGACGGTGACGATCACGGTCTACTGGTGAGGCAACGCACGCTAGACTCTGCTCTCGTCACCGGCGAGCAGAGGAGGCAGCGACGTCAGTCGCGGAGGATCGGCCCCCGGGGAAGCAGCTCGAAGAGCTTCGTGTCCTGCTCGTCGACGACCACGACCTCTTCCGCAGCGGTCTGAGGAGCCTGCTCGAGGAACAGGGCCTCCAGGTCGTCGGAGAGGCCGACAACGGCCGCGAGGCGCTGCGCCTCGTCGGCGAGCTCGCCCCGGACGTCGTCGTCATGGACCTGAAGATGCCGGGGCTCACGGGCGTCGAGACGACGCGCCAGGTGTCCAGCATCGCCCCACGGACCCGCGTCGTCGTGCTGACCATCTCCGTCGACGACGACGACGTGATGTCCGCGGTCATGGCCGGCGCCTGCGGCTACCTGCTGAAGGACTCCTCGATCGACCAGCTGATCGCCGGCATCCGCGCCGCCGCCAGCGGCGAGTCCCTCATCTCGCCGCAGATCGCGGCCAAGGTGCTCCAGCGCCTGCGCGCGCAGACCGGGGACACGGCCGCCGCCCTCACGATCCGCACCGAGCTGTCCGACCGCGAGCTCGAGGTTCTCCGGCTGATCGCGATCGGCAAGGACAACGCCGAGATCGCCCGCGAGCTCTACATCAGCCCGAAGACGGTCAAGAACCACATCTCGAACATCCTCATGAAGCTCCAGATCGAGAACCGCATCCAGGCGGCCGTCTACGCCGTCCGCAGCGGGATCGTCTAGGGCGCTAGCGCCCCTGCGAAAGCGTGCCGAGGAGCCCGCGCAGCTGGGCGAGCTCCTCCTCGAGCAGCGCCAAGCGCGCCTTCAGGATGCGGGCTTCCCCCACGTGCTCGTCGCTGCCCGCCAGCTCGCGGATCCGGCTCTCCGTGCGCAGGCGCTCCCCGTCCAGCGCGAGCGCCCGGGCATAGCCGTCCGTCAACGTCAGCTCGACCTCCTCCGCTTCCGCCGCCAATGTCTCCTCGCCATTCAGGAGGAGGCGGATGCGGTCGAAGAGGATGGGTATGTCGTCGCCCACGGGAAACTGAAGGTACTGGGCCCTTCAGCCCGCTCCAAGGGCCGGACGGCCTATCCTGCGAAGCACGTGGTCCTACCGGGGGTCACCAGGAGGCGTCTGCTCGTCGCCGTCGCGGCGCTCGTCGCCGCCGCGTTCTCCGCCGCTCCGGCGAGCGCGCAGACGCTCCGACAGGAGCTCGACCAGGCGCTGACGATCTCGGGTGTCTCCCGTGCCCGAACGGGGGCGCTCGCCCTCGACCTCGGCTCCGGCCGGGTGGTCTACGGCCTGCACCGCGGCCTCTCGCTCCGCCCGGCGTCCAACGAGAAGCTGGGCGTCGCCCTGGCCGCCCTCGACCGGCTCGGGCCCGGATACCGGATCCGCACCGAGGTTCTCGGCGACGGGACGCGGGCCGGCTCCACCTGGCAGGGAAGGCTCGTCCTCAAAGGCTACGGCGATCCGAGCCTGGCAACCGCCGACCTTCGCCGGCTCGCGTCCAGGCTGTATGCGGACGGCATTCGCCGCGTCACCGGCCGCGTCCTGGGAGACGAGTCGTACTTCGACGCGCGGCGAACCGCGGACGGCTGGCGCGCTTCCTACTACAAGGACGAGTCGCCGCCCCTCTCCGCGCTCGTCGTCGACCGGGCCAGGGTGGGCGGCCGCACGGTCGACAACCCGGCACTCGCGGCCGCCCGGGCCTTCAGGAAGCTCCTGGTCGGCGCGGGGATCGCGGTCGGGGGCAAGGCAGCACGAGCGACCACTCCGCCCGGCTCGCCCACCCTGGCGGCCATCCGCTCTCCCAGACTGACGAGGATCGTGCGCCGGATGAACAAGCGGAGCGACAACTTCTACGCCGAGATGCTCGTGAAGCATCTCGGGGCGGCGATCCGCGGCGAGGGCACGACGAGGGCAGGCTGCATCGTCATCCGCCGCGAGCTGGCGTCCCGTGACGTACCGCTTGCCGGCGTCCGCATCGTGGACGGCTCGGGGCTCTCCCGCCACGACCGCGCCACCGCCCGCGCCCTCGGAGAGCTGCTCATCTCGGCCTGGCGCGATCCGGTCGTGCGGGAGCCGTTCTTCTCCGCGCTCGCGATCGCCGGGGTGGACGGGACGCTGGAGGACCGCATGCGCACCGGACCGGCCTACGGCCGCGTGCGCGCGAAGACGGGGACGACACGCGCCTCCTCGGCCCTCTCGGGCTACGTCGGCACGGGCTATGTCTTCGCCATCCTCCAGAACGGGAGCCCGATCAACTGGACGAGGGCCCGCCGCACGCAGGACCGCTTCGCGCAGGCGCTGGCGCGGACGCTCTAGTCTGCCACCAAACTCTCGTAAGCCGCCTCGTCGAGGATCTCGACCCCCGCCCTGCGCGCCTTCTCGACCTTGGAGCCCGGGCTCTCTCCGACGATGACCGCCGTCGTCTTCTTCGAGACCGAATCCGTCACCTTGGCGCCCCTCGCCTCGAGCGCGGCGCGCGCCTGCTCGCGCGACCAGCGTTCGAGCGTTCCGGTGATCACGTACGTGCGGCCGCTCAGCGGCCCTTCGACGGGGCGCTCCGCCTCTCCGAGCGCGAGGCGGAGACCGAGGCCGCGCAGCTCCTCGATGAGCGCCCGGTTCTTCTCGTCGGCGAACCAGGTAGCGATCGACTCGGCGCGGTCCGGGCCAATGCCGTCCACCTCCTCGATCTCCTCCTGCCGGGCCGCCAGGAGCGCGTCCACCGACCCGAAGTGGCGCGCGAGATTCTGCGCCGTCACCCAGCCGACGTCGGGGATGTTGAGACCGAAGAGGACGCGAGAGAAGGAGATCTGCTTCGAGGCCGCGATCGCCTCGACGGCGTTTCGCGCGGAGATCTCCGCGTAGCCGTCCAGCTCGGCGAGCTGCTCGGCCGTCAGCCGGTAGAGGTCGGGAATGGAGCCGAGCAGGCCGAGATCCCAGAGGCGGCGCACGAACTGCTCCCCCACGCCCTCGATGTCCGCCGCGGCCATCACCCAGTTGATGAGCGACTCGAGCCCCCGCGAGGGGCAGGCGTCATTGGGGCAGCGATGCATGACCTCGCCCTCGGGCTTGACGATCTCGGCCCCGCAAAGCGGGCAGTTCTTGGGCATGCGAAACCGCCTGGTCCCTTTGGCGTGCGGCAGCATGGGGCCGACGACCTGGGGGATCACGTCCCCGGCGCGCTGGACGATCACCGTGTCCCTTTCCCGGATGTCCTTGCGATTGATGTCCTCCTCGTTGTGGAGCGTCGCCTGCGACACCGTGACCCCGCCGACCTCGACCGGCTCCAGCTGGGCCCAGGGATTGAGCGCACCAGTGCGACCGACGCGCACGTGGATCTTCAGCAGCTTGGTCTGCGCAGTCATGGGCGCCCACTTGAAGGCCCGTGCCCAGCGCGGCCGCCCGTGCAGAGCGCCGAGGCGCTGCTGCTGGTCGAGGGAGTCGACCTTGATGACGATCCCGTCGATCTCGTAGTCGAGCTCGATCCGCTTCTCCTCCCACTCGGCGCACTCGCGCGCGACGGATTCGAGCGACTCGTGGCGACTGGCGTGGGGGTTCGTGCGGAAGCCGCGCTCCCGGAGCCACTGGAGGATCCCCCAATGCGTGTCGAGCGCGAGCCCGTCGCCGCGGCCCGTCCCGTAGACCCAGATCGAGAGCTCGCGCTCGGCGGTGATCTGCGGGTTCAGCTGGCGGAGCGAGCCCGCGGCCGCGTTGCGCGGGTTCGGCGCCGTCTTCTTGCCCTCGGCCACCAGGCGCTCGTTCAGCCGGTTGAAGGCAGAGAGCGGGAAGTAGACCTCGCCGCGAACCTCCAGCACGGGCGGAGGCGGCTCGCCGGCGCTGCTGCGCATGCCGAGCGGGATCGCCTCGATCGTGCGCAGATTCGGCGTCACGTCCTCCCCGCGTTCCCCGTCGCCGCGCGTCGCGCCTCGGACGAGGCGGCCGTCCTCGTAGACGAGCGAGACTGCCGAGCCGTCGATCTTCGGCTCCGTCACGTAGGCGACCGGCTCGTCCGAATCGAGGCGCTTGCGGACGTCGTCGGCCCACTTCGCGAGCGTCTCCTCCGTCGTCACCTTCTCCAGCGAGCCCATCGGCGTCAGGTGCTCGACCTTGCGGAACTTCTCCGACGGCGGCGCGCCCACCCGCTGCGTCGGGGAGTCGAGGACGACCAGGGCGGGGTTCTCCTCCTCGAGCCGCTGGAGCTCGTCGAAGAGGCGGTCGTAGTTCGCGTCCGAGATCTCCGGGTCGTCGAGCACGTGGTAGCGGTAGAGGTGGTGCGCGACCTGCTCGCGCAGCTCGGCGACGCGCCTCGCGACGTTCCTAGAGGACATGGAGAAGCTGCTCGGGTGTCTCGACGAGCGCGTCCGCCGCGGCCAGGGCCTCGACCGGGTGGATGTTCCCCCACGCCACGGCAACCGTATAGACGCCGGCCGCCTTGCCTGCCGCGACGTCGAAGGGGGAGTCGCCGACGAACGCCGCCTCGGCGGGCTCGGCCCCCAGGAGCTCGAGCGCGGCCAGCACGGGCGCCGGATCGGGCTTGTGGCGGTCGGTCGCGTCGGAGGTGACGACGGCGTCGAAGTACCGCTCGAGCGGAAGCACGGCGAAAGCGAGCTCGACGGTCTTCCGCCGCTTGGCCGTCACGATCCCGAGCCGGCGGCCCTGCCGCCTCAGCTCGGCGAGAACCTGCTCGACGCCCTCGAAGGCCTCGAGCTCGTCGTGCAGCGGCTCGTTGTGCTCGCGGTAGACGCGGACGAGCTCGTCGACCTGCCCTGCGTCGATCGCCCGCATCTGGTCGTAGATGTTGGAGCCGCCGACACGGGCGGCGAGCTCGCCCTCGGGAATCTCCCGCCGGAGCACCGTCCGGGTGGCGTGCTTGAAGGAGGCGAGGATGATCGCCCCGGAGTCGATCAGCGTCCCGTCGAGGTCGAAGAGGACGTTCGGATAGCGCACCGTTTGATCGTATCGGCGCGCAGCGGCGCACCTGTGCCATGATCGCAGCGTGGCGCAAGGCGAGGGCACGAAGGAATCGCCGTGGATGCTGAAGACCCCGCCGGGGACGTCCGAGTACCAGATGTACAGGGACGAGGAGGCCGACCCTCCCGCGCTGGTCTGCGTCGTCGGCAAGACGACGCTGAGCTACCGGCTGCCCGCGCTCGACGACCTCCACGCGATGCTGAAGGCGCACGGCGATTGGATGCTCCTCGGGAGCGCCGACGAGCAGAAGCCGGCGGCCGAGGGCACGGTCGAGGCGTGGGCGCGCTCGCCGGACAACCCGGTCGGCGGCTGGTACGGACTCAAGAAGGGCCTGCGGGGACGCTTCGCCATGTACGTCCCGCCGCTGATGGAGGCGCTCGGCCTCGCCGAGCTCGAGCACAACCCCCGCAACAACCGCATGCGGGCGATCTAGGATGCTTTGGCGGAACGTCGCTCGTCGCCGGGGTGCGATGGTCGTTCCGAGACAAGGACGCAGGGAGCGTTCGTAGCCGGAGGCTACGGGCGCGACCGAGGACGCAGCTCTCGGGGCGAGCAGCGCGGCCCGGCGGCACAGGCTGCGTTTCGTCAAAGCCTCCTAGTAGAGGACTCTTTCGAGATACAGGCCCCACGGCGGGGCGGTCGCGCCGGCTTCGTCGCGCGGACGACCTCCCAGGAGCGGCTCGAGCTGCTCCGGCGTCTGTTCGAGCATCGTCCCGACGAGCGTGCGCACCATGTGACGCAGGAAGCTGTCGGCGGTGATCGTGAAGCTGAGGAGGTGGCCGTCGCGCTCCCACACGGCCGCGCGAACGACGCGCGTGAAGGACTCGTGTTGCGTCTCCGTGGGGGTGAAGGCGCGAAAGTCGTGCTCGCCGGGCAGGAGGGCCGCAGCGGCGACGAGAGCGTCCTCGTCGACCGGGCGCGGGAACCAGAGCGAGCGCCGCCGCTCGAGCGGCGAGTGGACGGCGCGCCGCCAGACGCGATACCGGTAGGTCCGGCCGGTCGCCGAGAAGCGGGCGCTGAACCCGCCCTGCGCGGCCTCGCTCTCGAGAGCGGCCACGTCGTCGGGAAGAACGCCGTTCAAGGCCGCGGCGGCCCGGTCGGGCGGAGGCCCTCCTTCCCCCTCGAAGGACGCCACCTGCCCGAGCGCGTGGACTCCCGCGTCCGTGCGCCCGGCCACGGACAGCGCGCTCCAGGCTGGATAGACCTCGTCCAGGGCAGTGCGAAGCTCTCCCTCCACGGTCCGCAAGCCGGGCTGGGCGGCCCAGCCGGAGAAGCCCGTGCCGTCGTACTCGAGCGTGAGCTTGACGACACTCATGGTAAGCGATAACTTACGGTAAGTTGTGGCTTACGCAGACGCCCTGACAGCACTGGCCGATCCTACGCGGCGCTCCGTGTTCGAGACCCTCCGCGCAGGGCCGCGCTCGGTGGGCGACCTCGCCCGCGGGCTGCCCGTCAGCCGGCCGGCGGTGTCGCAGCACCTGCGCGTGCTCAAGGAGGCGGGGCTCGTGCGCGAGCGGCGCGCGGGCACCCGGAACTTCTACAGCGTCGATGCGGACGGCCTGGCAGAGCTGCGTGCGTACTTCGAGGGGTTCTGGGACGAGGCGCTAGCGGCCTTCAAGGCCGCAGCGGAAAGCGAAGGAGGAAACGAGAATGAGCCAGATGACGGATGAGCTCGCCCTGCGCAAGTCGATCGTGGTGGCCTGCCCGGTCGAGCACGCGTTCGGCATCTTCACCGAGCGGATGAACGACTGGTGGCCGTACGAGGGCCACTCGATCTTCGACGGCGACGCCACGATCGTGTGGGAGCCGCGCGTCGGCGGGCGCGTCTACGAGCGCTCGCAGGACGGCGAGGAGGGGATGTGGGGCACGATCGTCGCGTGGGATCCACCCCATTCCTTCGCCATGACCTGGCACCCGGGGCGGAGCGAGGAGACGGCGCAGGACCTCTCCGTGACGTTCACGGAAGCGCCGAGCGGGACGCGCGTCGACCTCGCGCACACGGGCTGGGGGCGCCTGGGCGACAGGATGGCCGAGATCGGCGGCCACTACGACGGGGGCTGGGACCTCGTCCTCGGCCGGTTCGGCGAGGCCGCCGCTAGGGAGCGCTGAGCCCCTACGCCGGAGCGCCGGCCGGCGCGCGGGCCGGGACGTAGTCCACGAGCTCGAGGTACGCCATCGGGGCGGCGTCGCCCTGGCGAGGGCCGAGCTTGACGACCCGCGTGTACCCGCCGGGCCGGTCGGCGAACCGGGGAGCGACCTCGGCGAAGAGCACGTGCGCGGCATCCTTCGAGCGGAGGAAGGCCACCGCCTGCCGGCGCGCGGCGATGTCGCCGCGCTTCCCGAGCGTGATCATCTGCTCGACGATCGGCCGCACCTCCTTGGCCTTGGCCTCGGTCGTCTTGATGCGGCCGTTCTCGATCAGCGCGCAGGCGAGGTTCGCGTAGAGCGCCTTACGGTGGGCCGAGTCGCGGCCCAGCTTCCTGCCTGCGCGGTGGTGCCTCATTCACTCGTCCCTGAGGGTCAGCCCGTGGGCCTGGAGGGTCTCGCGGACCTCCTCGATCGACTTCTTGCCGAAGTTCGGGATCGCCGCCAGCTCGGGCTCCGTCTTGGAGACGAGATCGCCGATCGTCTCGATGCCGACGCGCTTGAGGCAGTTGTAGCTGCGGACGCCGAGCTCGAGCTCCTCGATCGGGAAGTTCTCCATCCCGTGCGCCTGCGGGGCGTCGGCCTCGGGCTCGGCCGGCTCGCCGCGCACGTCCATCATGTTGATGTCCGTGAAGATCGCGAGCTGGCGGATGAGGATCTCCGCAGCCTCGGCGATCGCGTCGCGGGGGCTCACGGAGCCGTCAGTGGTCACGTCCAGCGTCAGCTTGTCGTAGTCGGTGCGCTGCCCGACACGGGCGGCCTCGACCTCGTACGCGACGCGGCGAACGGGTGAGAAGATCGAGTCGACGGGGATGACGCCGATCGTGTGCTCGGGCCCACGGTTCAGCTCGGCCGGAACGTAGCCGCGGCCGCGGCCGATCGTGAGCGTGACCTCGAGGCGGCCCTTGTCGGAGAGGTTGGCGATCTCGAGGTCCGGATTGAGGATCTCGAGGTCGGCCGGCGCCTCGATGTCGGATGCCTTCACGACCCCCGGGCCCTTCTTCTCGAGCCGCACTTCGACCTCGGGCGACTCGCCGTGCAGAAGGCAGACGAGGTTCTTCAAGTTGAGGATGACGTCGGTGACGTCCTCGCGCACGCCCTTCAGGGTCGTGAACTCGTGCGCGACGCCTTCGATCTTCACCGAGGTCACGGCGGCGCCCTCGAGCGAGGAGAGGAGCACGCGGCGGAGCGAGTTCCCGAACGTGTAGCCGAAGCCGCGGTCGAGCGGCTCGATCACGAAGATGCCGCGCTCCTCCGTCACCTCCTCGTGGGTGATCCGGGGCACCTGGAAATCCATGAGCGACGTTCTGGTGGCCATGCTTCCTTTCTACTTCGAGTAGAGCTCGACGATGAGCTGCTCCTGGACCGGCGTGTCGATGTCCGACCGATCGGGGAGCTTCAAGACCTTGCCCGTGAGGTTGTCGTGGTCGGCCTGGAGCCACGGGGCGACCGAGGCCGTCAGGTCGGTGGCGTCCCGGACGACCTGCTCGGCGGGGCTCCCGGGCTTGAGCGCAACGACGTCGTCCGGCTTCACCTGGAAGCTCGGGATGTTCACCCGCCGGCCGTTCACCTGGAAGTGGCCGTGGCGGATGAGCTGGCGCGCCTGGGCGCGGGAGGCGGCGAAGCCGAGGCGGTAGACGACGTTGTCGAGGCGCGTCTCGAGCATGCGCAGGAGCTCCTCGCCCGTGATCCCCGACCGCTTCGCGGCCTTCTCGTAGTAGTTGCGGAACTGCCGCTCCAGCAGCCCGTAGAAGCGGCGCGCCTTCTGCTTCTCGCGGAGCTGGAGCAGGTACTCCGACTGCTTGATGCGGCCGCGCCCGTGTTCTCCCGGCGGGTAGCTGCGGCGCTCGACGGCGCACTTCTCGGTCAAGCAGCGCTCGCCCTTCAAGAAGAGCTTCATGCCCTCGCGGCGGCAGAGCTTGCACTTGGGGCCCAGAGGGCGCGCCACTAGCGATCACCTGCCGGGCAGATCGTGCTCTCGGACGGCGAAAAGCGAGCGTCGCTAGGACGCAGGGCGCGCTCGTAGCCGGAGGCTACGGGCGCAACCGAGGACGCCGCGAGGCGACGCTTTGCAGCCGAGCCGAGAGTGCGAGATGGACGGTAGGGGGTCGCCATTAGACTCGCCTCCTCTTCTTCGGCCGGACGCCGTTGTGGGCCTGTGGGGAGACGTCCTTCACGCCGAGGATCTCCAGCCCCGCGGCCTGGAGGGAGCGGATGGCCGTCTCGCGCCCGGAGCCCGGGCCCTTGACGAACACCTCGACCTTCTGGAGGCCGTGCTCCATGCCCTTGCGGGCGCAGGAGTCGGCGGTCACCTGGGCGGCGAACGGCGTCGACTTCCGGGAGCCCTTGAAGCCGGCGGAGCCGGAGCTCTCCCAGGCGATGACGTTCCCCTCCTTGTCGGTGAGGCTCACGATCGTGTTGTTGAAGGACGTCTTGATGTGCGCCTGGCCGATGGCGATGTTCTTCTTCACCCGGCGGCGCGCGCGGCCCTTGGACTGCTTCCGAGGAGGAGCCAACGGCTAGACCTTCGCCTTCTTGCCGCGGCCGACGGTCTTCTTCGGGCCCTTGCGGGTGCGTGCGTTCGTCTTCGTCCGCTGGCCGTTCACGGGCAGCCCGCGGCGATGTCGGATGCCGCGGTAGGCGCCGATCTCCTGCAGGCGCTTGATCGCCTGGGAGCGCTCCCGGCGCAGCTCACCCTCGACCTCGAGGTTCGTGTCGATGTACGTGCGGAGCTTCGTGATCTCCTCGTCCGTGAGGTCGCGTACCTTCTCGTCGTAGGCGAGGTCGAGGTCGACGCAGATCCGCTGCGCCGTCGACCGGCCGATCCCGTAGATGTACGTCAGTGCCACCTCGAGGCGCTTCTCGCGGGGGAGGTTCACTCCTGCAATTCGAGCCAACTCTTCTCCTTCGCTCCTAGCCCTGCCGCTGCTTGTGCCGCGGGTTCGAGCAGATGACCAGCACCTTGCCGTGCCGCTTGATCACGCGGCAGCGGTCACACATCGGCTTGACGGACGGACGTACCTTCATGAGAGTTCGGGGGTAGCGCGGCATCCACGCGAAAGCGCGGACGAGCCGCGACCGTGCATCGTAGCAAAGGGGGTCATCCGCTCCTCGCTTTCGTGAGGACGAGGGGGCCGTTGTCGGTGATCGCCACGGTGTGCTCGAAGTGCGCGGAGAGCGAGTCGTCGTCGGTCGAGATCGACCAGCGGTCGTCGGCCATCCACACGTCGGGGCCGCCGGCGTTGATCATCGGCTCGATCGCGAGCGTCATGCCGGGCTGGAGCAGGGGGCCATTCCCGGGCTCGCCGAAGTTCGGCACCTGAGGCTCCTCGTGCATCGAGCGCCCGATCCCGTGGCCGACAAGCGAGCGGACGACCGAGAAGCCTGCGGCCTCGGTCGTGCGCTGGACGGCGGCCGAGATGTCGTGGACGTGGTTGCCGGCGCGGGCCTGCTCGATGCCGGCAGCGAGCGCCGCCTGGCAGACCTCGAGCAGCCGCTCGGCCTCGTCGTCGACCTCGCCGACGGCGAACGTGTAGGCGGAGTCGGCGACGAAGCCGTCGAGCGTGACGCCGACGTCGACCGAGAGGAGGTCTCCCTTCTCGAGGGCGTACGAGCCCGGGATGCCGTGGACGACCATCGAGTTCGGAGACGTGCAGATGGCGGCCGGGAAGCCGCGGTAGCCCTTGAAGGTCGGGACGCCGCCCTTGGAGCGGATGTGGCTCTCCGCCGCCTCGTTCAGCTCGGCCGTGGTGACCCCGGGCCTGGCGAGCTCGCCGAGCAGGGCCAGCGTGCTCGCGACGACGCCGCCGGCGCGGCTCATGACCTCGATCTCATCCTTCGACTTCCTGATGATCATCGGGTGGAGGCCGCCTCGAGCGCGTCCTGGACCTCCGCGAAGACGTCCTCGACGGAGCGGTCGGCATGGATGGGAACGAGCAGCCCCCGGGTCCGGTAGTACTCGACGAGCGGCTCGGTCTTCTCGTGGTAGACGTCGAGCCGGTGCTGGATCCGGTCCGGAAGGTCGTCGCTGCGGCCCTCCACCGCGGCCCGGCCGAGCAGGCGCTGCTTGGTGAGCTCGTCGGGAAGCTCGAAGTCGAGGACCGCCGAGAGCTCTCCCCGGTCGATTTCCTCGAGCACCCGGTCCAGGGCCTCCGCCTGCGCGAGCGTCCGGGGAAACCCGTCCAGGATGAAGCCGTTCGCGGTGTCGTCCTGGTCGAGGCGCGCGCGCACGACCTCGATCGTCAGCTCGTCGGGCACCAGATCGCCGGCGTCGAGGATCGCCTTCACCCGCTCGCCCAGCTGGGTCCCGGCGGCGCACTCGGCACGGAACATGTCGCCGGTGTTGATGTGCGGGATCCCGGCCTCGGCGGCGATGAGCTTGCCCTGGGTGCCCTTGCCGGCCCCCGGCGGGCCGAGGATGACGATGTCGAGGGCCACGGAGTTACCTGAGGAAGCCTTCGTAGTGGCGCATCATCATCTGCGACTCCATCTGGCGCATGGTGTCGAGCGCGACGCCCACCACGATGAGGATCGAGGTCCCGCCGAGCGCGGCCGAGGTCGCCTGGGAGAAGCCGCCGTAACGGATGAAGAGGGTCGGCAGGGTCGCCACGAGCGCGAGGTAGAGCGCGCCCGGGAGCGTCAGGCGGGTGAGCACGCGGTCCAGGTACTGCGCGGTGGGCGGTCCGGGCCTGATGCCGGGGATGTAGCCGCCGTGCTTGCGCAGGTTGTCGGCCTGGTCGATCGGGTTGAACTGGACCGCCGTGTAGAAGTACGTGAAGATCACGATCATGAAGCCCTGCAGCAGGAGGTAGGGCACCGCCGTCGGCGAGAAGTTCTCGTTGATGAAGGTCTGCGTCTGCGGGAAGAACTGCGCCACCGTGGGCGGGAAGGCCATGATCGCGGCCGCGAAGATGATCGGGATGACGCCGGCCATGTTCACGCGCAGAGGCAGGTAGGTCGAGCCCCCGGCGGTCATCCGCCGCCCGACCATCCGTTTCGCGTACTGGATCGGGATCCGGCGCTGACCCTCCTGCACGAAGACGACGGCGACGATGATCGCGAGCGCGATCAGCGGGAACATCAGCCGCTCGAACGAGTCGCCGGCCCACCACGCGCGCAGGCCGCCCGGGAGCCCCGCGAGGATCGAGGCGAAGATGAGCAGGGAGATCCCGTTGCCGACGCCGCGCTTCGTGATCAGCTCGCCCATCCACATGAGGAGCGTCGTGCCCGCGGTCAGCGAGGTGACGATGAGGACGAAGCGGCCGGCGGTGAGCTCGAGGGCGCCTTGGCGGCTGAAGAGGTACGAGTAGCCGGCCGCCTGGAGCGCGGCGAGCACGACCGTCAGGTAGCGCGTGTACTGGTTGATCTTCGCGTAGCCGGCCTCCCCCTCCTTCTGGAGCTGCTCCAGCTTCGGGATCACGACCGTCATCAGCTGCAGGATGATCGAGGCCGTGATGTACGGCATGATCCCGAGCGCGAACACGGCGAACTGCGCGAGCGCGCCCCCCGAGAAGATGTTCAGCAGGTTGAGGATGGTGCCCTGCTGCTGGTCGAAGTAGGCCTCGATCTGATCGGGGTCGACGCCGGGGACCGGGATCCAGCTGCCCAGGCGGTAGAGCGCGAGGATCATCGCCGTGAAGAGCAGGCGGCGCCGTAGCTCCGGGACCCTCCACGCGTTCGTCAGCCAGGAGAACATCTAGTCGGTCGTCTCCTCCTGCTCCTCGGCCTGTTCCTGCGCCTCGGCTGCGGGCTCGTCCGCGGTCTCCGCGACAGCGGCCTTCCGCCGGCGCCTCTTCGCCTCCCTCGGAGGCCGAAGCGCCGTCACGGAGCCGCCGGCCCCCTCGATCTTCTCGCGCGCGCTCGCCGAGAACGAGTGGGCCGTGACGACGAGCTTCTTCGTCAGCTCGCCCTGCCCCAGTACCTTGACGTCCGTCCGGGTGTTCTTGATCAGGCCCTTCTCGACCATCGCCTCGAGCGTAGCCTCGGCGCCGTCGTCGAAGACGCGCTCGAGGTCGCGCACGTTGACCGGCACAGTGTGCGTGCGGTGCGGGCCCATTGGCATCGCGTCCTTCGAGTACGGACCGCGCTGCTTGGGGAGCCGCATGTAGATCGGCATCTGGCCGCCCTCGAAGCCCGGCCGCATCGTGTGCGAGCCGGAGCGCGCCTTCTGGCCCTTGATCCCGCGGCCCGAGTAGCGGCCTTTCCCGGAGCCCATGCCGCGGCCGACCCGCTTGCGGGCTCGCCGGGCCTGCGCGGGCTTCAGGTTCGAGAGCGTCAGGTCTTCCTGCTCGGGCTGCTTCTGCTCGTCGGCCATTTAGTGTCTAGGCCTCCTCCACCTTCACGAGGTGCCGGACCTTGCGGAGCATCCCGAGAGTCTCCGGGCTGTCCTCCCGCTCGGTCGTCCTGCCGATCTTGCCCAGGCCGAGAGCCCGCAGCGTGCCGCGATGGCGCTCGGTCTGGCCGATCTGGCTACGCGTCTGGGTTATCCGCAGCTTGGTCACTGTCTGCTGCCTCCGTCGCGGCCTCCGCCTCCGGCTCGGCCGCGGCGACCGGCTCCTCGTCCTTCTTCCGGGCAGGGAAGAGGATGTCTTCCACCCGCTTGCCGCGGATTCGCCCTACCTCCTCGGGCCGGCGCAGGCTCTTGAGGCCGTTCACCGTCGCCTTGAGCAGGTTGATGGGATTCGGGTTGCCGAGGCTCTTCGCCAGGATGTCGCGGATGCCGGCGAGCTCGAGCACGGCGCGGACGCCGCCGCCCGCGATGACGCCGGTTCCCTCGCTCGCCGGACGCAGGAGGACGCGGGCCGCATCCGAGCGCCCCAGCACCTCGTGGGTGATCGTCGTCCCGTGCTTGGGCACCTGGAAGAGGTTCTTCTTCGCGTCGTCGACCGCCTTCGAGATGGCGAGCGGGACCTCGCGCGCCTTCCCGTAGCCGACGCCGACGCGGTCGACCTCGTCCCCGATCACGACCAGCGCTGTGAACGAGAAGCGCCGGCCGCCCTTGACGACCTTGGCCACCCGGTTGATCTCGACGACGCGCTCCTTGAGCTCGCGGGCGTCGATCTCGCGTTCGCGCACCTGCTTGGCGTCGATAGCCATCAGAACTTGAGTCCTCCTTCGCGCGCGCCCTCGGCGAGCGCCTTCACGCGGCCGTGGTAGAGGTAGCCGCTGCGGTCGAAGACGACGGACTCGATGCCGGCCGTCTTCGCGGCGGCGGCGAGCTGCTTGCCCACCTCGGCCGCCTGCTCGCTCTTCGTGCCCTTGAAGCCCTTTTTGACGCCGAGGTGGCCCGCGTAGGCGAGAGTCTTCCCTTCGACGTCGTCGACGAGCTGAGCCTCGATGCCGCGGTTGGAGCGGTGCACCACGAGGCGGGGCCGCTCGGCCGTGCCGGAGATCTTCGCCCGCACGCGCCGGTGGCGGCGCTCGCGGGCCTGGCGGACTGTGAGGGTCGCCATCGCTCCTACGCTCGCTTTCCGACCTTGCGGCGGACGTACTCGCCGGCGTAGCGGATGCCCTTGCCCTTGTACGGCTCGGGCGGCCGGACGGCGCGCACCTCGGCGGCGACCTGTCCGACCCGCTGCTTGTCGATTCCCTTGACGACGATCTGGGTCGGCTGGGGCACCTCGAAGCTGATTCCCTGCGGCGCCTTCTTCACGACCGCGTGCGAGAAGCCGACGTTGAGCTCGAGGTCGGCGCCGCGCATGGCCGCCCGGTAGCCGACTCCCTGGATCTCCAGGGTCTTCTCGAAGCCCTTCGTCACGCCCTCGACCATGTTCGCGACGAGCGAGCGCGTGAGCCCGTGCAGCGCCCGGTCCTCCCCGCGCTCCGTCGGGCGCGTGACGACCAGCTCGCCGTCGCGCTGCTCGATCGAGATCCGCTGGGGGACGTTCTGGGAGAGCTCGCCCAGGGGGCCGTTCACCATCACGCGGCCAGGCGAGAGCGACACCGAGACGCCGGCGGGAAGGTCGATGGGCGTGTTTCCGATTCTCGACATGCAGCTACCAGACGAAGCAGAGCACCTCGCCGCCGACGCCGAGCTCCTGCGCCGTCCGGCTCGTGACGAGACCCCTCGAGGTGGACATGATCGCCGTGCCCATCCCGCCGAGGACGCGCGGGAGGCGGTCCTTGCGGGCGTAGACTCGGCGTCCGGGCTTGGACACGCGGCGCAGGTCGGTGATGACGCGCTCGCGGCTCCGCCCGTACTTGAGCTCGACGACCAGGGTATCGAACGCCTCGCCGCGCTCGACGCGGTAGTCCTTGATGTAGCCCTCGTCCTTGAGCACCCGGGCGATCTCGACCTTCACGCGGGAGGCCGGCATCCCGGCCGTCTCGTGGAGCGCCCGGTTGGCGTTCCGGATCCTGGTCAGCATGTCGGAGATGGGATCGTTCAGCATCGCGTCCTCTTCCCTACCAGCTCGACTTGGTCATGCCGGGGATGAAGCCCTCGTGCGCGAGCTCGCGCAGGCAGATCCGGCAGAGGCCGAACTTGCGGTATACGGCGCGCGGGCGCCCGCAGCGGTTGCACCGGCTGTAGGCCCGCGTCCTGTACTTCTGCGGGCGGGCTGCCTTCGCGATCAAGCTCTTCTTTGCCATGCTCCTCCTAGCTCTCGTCCGTCCGGAAGGGGAGGCCGAGGGCGCGGAGGAGCGCCAGCCCCTCCTCGTCCGTCCTCGCCGACGTGGTGATGACTACGTCGAGGCCGCGAATCTCCTGCACGTCGTCGTAGTTGATCTCCGGGAAGATGATCTGCTCGCGGATCCCGATCGAGTAGTTCCCGCGCCCGTCGAAGCTTCGCGCCGAGAGGCCGCGAAAGTCGCGGATGCGGGGCAGCGCGATCGACACGAGCCGGTCGAGGAACTCGTACATGCGCACGCCGCGGAGCGTCGCCTTCGTGCCGATCGGCATGCCCTCGCGGATCTTGAACCCGGCGATCGACTTCTTGGCCCGCGTGACCTGCGCGCGCTGGCCCGTGATCGTCGTCAGCTCCTCGACGGCGCTGTCGAGCGCCTTGGCGTTCGTCTTCGCCTCGCCGACGCCCATGTTGACGGTGATCTTCTCGATTCGGGGCGTCTCCATGATCGAGCTGAACCGAAATTGCTCCTTGAGCCCGGGGCGCACCTCGCTCTCGTACTGGCGCTTGAGGCGGGCGACGTAGCCGTTGTCCGTCTTCGTGGCCATCAGCGATCCAGGACCTCCCCGCAGTCGGCCCGCTTGCAGACGCGCACCTTCACGCGCCCGTCCTTCGAGTCGCGGTACTCGTAGCCGACCCGCGTCGCGCGGTTGCAGGTCGGGCAGACGACCATCACGTTCGAGACGTCGACCGGAGCCGAGAGCTCGAAGATGCCGCCGGGCTGGATCTGCGTCTGGCCCATCCGGCTCGAGTCCTTCATCGGCCGCGGCCGGCGGTGGCGATGCACCGTGTTCAGGTTCTCGACGAGCACCCGGCGCTTCTTCGGGTCCGCCTCGATGATGCGGCCCTGCTTGCCCCGGTCCTTGCCCGAGAGGATCTGGACGACATCGCCCTTGCGCACTTTCATGGTCTGGGCCACTTAGAGAACCTCCGGAGCGAGTGAGACGATCTTCATGAAGTTCTTCTCGCGCAGCTCGCGCGCGACGGGCCCGAAGATGCGCGTGCCGCGCGGGTTGTCCTGCGCGTCGATGATCACGGCGGCGTTCTCGTCGAAGGCGATCGAGGTCCCGTCGTTGCGGCCGAACGGCTTCTTCGTCCTGACGACGACGGCCTTCACGACCTCGCCCTTCTTGATCGTCCCCTGCGGGGTCGCCGTCTTGACCGTGCCCACGATCACGTCCCCCACGCGCGCGTAGCGGCGGCGGGAGCCGCCGAGCACGCGAATGCAGAGGAGCTCGCGGGCTCCCGTATTGTCGGCGACGCGAAGGCGGGATTCCTGCTGGATCATCGGTCCCTCTTACTTGGCCTCTTCCAGGATCTCGGCGAGGCGCCAGTGCTTCGTCTTCGAGAGCGGGCGCGTCTCGACCACGCGGACGAGGTCGCCTGGCTTGGCGGCGTTGGCCTCGTCGTGGACGTGGAGCCTCGACGACCGGCGGACGATCTTCTTGTAGACGGGGTGCGGCTTCACGGTGTCCACCCGGACGACGATGGTCTTGTCCATCGCCGCCGAGACGACGACGCCGCGGCGCTCCTTCCTCGTCCCCCGCACGTGCTCGGGCTTCGGGAGGCGAACGATCGGCTTGCGCTCCGCCGCCTGCTCGCGCTTCGGCTTCGAGCGCTGCCGGCGCTCGCTGCGGCGAAGGCGCCTGCGCTTGGGCTTCGGCTCGGCGACCGGCGCCGGCGACTCGGCCGCGACAGCGCTCTCCTCGGCGGCAGGCTCCTCCGGCGCGGGCTCGTCCTCGGCCACGGGCTCTCCTCGGCCACGGGCTCCTCCTCGACCGCAGGCTCTTCCTCGGCCACGGGCTCGGGCGCCGGCTCCTCGGCCGGCTGCTCCTCTCCCGCCGCGGCTTCCTCGGCCACGGGCGTCTCTTCCGCCTCCGGCTCGGCAGGAACCTCCTCGGCGGTCGGCGCGGCCTCGGCCTCCGGCTCCTCGGCCGGAGTCTCCTCGACCTGCTCCTGTGTCTCTTCCTCGGTCTTTTTCCTCGGCCTTCCCATCTACCTTCTCTCCAACGAGTGTCTCCGCTCCGCCTGGATCGTCAGGATCCGGGCGATGTCCCGCTTGGCGAGCGAGAGGCGCGACGTCGCGTCGAGCGCCCCGGTCGCCATCTGGAAGCGGAGGTTGAACAGGTTCTCGCGGCTCTCGGCGAGGCGCTTCACGAGCTCCTCGTCCGACAGGTCTCTCAGCTCCCTAGCCCTCAAAGAGATCCGCCTCCCTCTTTATCACGGGGGAACCCAGGTTCCCCCGTGAGCCCCCTCCTAAGAGGCTGCACGGTCCTAGCCCTCAAAGAGATCCGCCTCCCGCTTCACGAACTTGGTCTTCACCGGCAGCTTCATTCCGGCGAGGCGCATGGCCTCGCGGGCGAGCGGCTCCGACACGCCTGACAGCTCGAACATCACGCGGCCCGGCTTGACGACGGCCACCCAGTGCTCGGGCGAGCCCTTCCCCGAGCCCATGCGGGTCTCGGCCGGCTTTTGCGTCACCGGCTTGTCGGGGAAGACGTTGATCCAGACCTTGCCGCCACGCTTGATGTGGCGGGTCATGGCGATCCGGGCTGCCTCGATCTGGCGGTTCGTCACCCAGGCCGTGTCGAGGGACTTGAGGCCGAAGTCGCCGAAGTGCACCTGCTGCTGGCCCTTGGCGACCCCGCGCCTACGCCCGCGCTGTTGCTTGCGGAACTTGGTCTTGCGCGGCATGAGCATTACGACTCACCGCCTCCGTCCTCGGCAGGCGGCGTCTCGGGCGCCGCGGCCTCGGGCGCCGGCGTCTCGCGCGGCCTCGGGGGCCGGCGTCTCCGCGACCTCCTCGGCGGGAGCCGCCTCGGTCGGAGCCTGCGGCTGCGCGTCCTGCTGCTCGGGCGCCGGGGACTGCTCGCGCCCGGCCTCGCGCCCTCCGGGCCGGCGGCGCTGGCCACGGCGCGGCCTGCCGACGGGGCCGAGGCCCTCGCGGTCGCCGCCTCCGCGTCGTCCGCCCTGGCCGACGGGCCCGAGACCGTCGCGACGGCCGCCGCGCCGGCGCGCCTGGTCCTGCTCGCCCAGCCGCCCGGCGGCACCGCCCTCGCCCGTCTCGTAGCCCTCGGGCATGATCTCGCCCTTGTTGATCCAGACCTTGACGCCGATTCGGCCGAAGGTCGTCTTCGCCTCGGCGAAGCCGTAGTCGATGTCGGCGCGCAGCGTGTGCAGCGGGACGCGTCCCTCGGAGTAGGTCTCCGAGCGAGACATCTCGGCGCCGCCGAGGCGGCCGCCGCAGGTGATCTTCACGCCCTTCGCGCCCGAGCGGATGGCCGAGGCGAGCGAGCGCTTCATCGCGCGGCGGAAGCTGACGCGGTTCTGGAGCTGCTCGGCGATCGACTGCGCCACGAGCTTCGCGTCGAGCTCGGGGCGCTTGATCTCGTTGATGTTGATCTGGACGTTCTTGTGCGTCATCCCATGGACCTCGCGCCTGAGCGCGTCCACCTCGGCGCCGGACTTGCCGATCACGATCCCCGGCCGCGCCGTGTAGATGTCGATCGTGATCCGCTGCTTGTCCTTGCGGATGAGGATGTCCGAGAGGCCCGCGTGACCGAGCTTGCCGTAGATGTGGTCGCGGATGTTGACGTCCTCGATGAGGTACGACGGGAACTCCTTCGAGCCCGTGTACCAGTTCGACTTCCAGTCGTGGATGACGCCGACGCGCAACCCGCCGGGATGGATCTTCTGACCCACTAGCTGTCACCTTCCTCGGTCTCGGGCTCGGTCTTCTTCTTGCGGGTGGTCTTGGGCTTCGGCTCGGCCTGCGGCTCGGCGGTCTCGGCCTTCGGCTTGGCCGTGCGCGTGCGCTTCGGCTTGGAGGCCTCCTCGGCCCCGGCCTCCGCCTCGGGCGCCCCCGCCTCGGGCGCCTCCGCGGCCTTCTTTCGCGGCGCGCGCGTGCGCTTGGGCTTCTCCTCGGCCGGTGCCTCCTCGGCGGCGGGCTCCTCGACGGCCTCGACCTCGGCGCCCGTCTCGTCGTCGATGACGATCGGCTCCGGCTCCTCGGTCAGGGTGACGGGAGCCGGGCGCTCGATCGGCTCCGGGATCGCCTCACCGCCGGGCTGGGCCAGCGCGATCGTGATGTGGCACGTCCGCCGCTTGATCCTCCCGACCCGCCCGCGCGCGCGGGCGCGCCAGCGCTTCAGCGTCGGGCCGGCGCCCACGTAGGCGGACACGACGTAGAGCTCGTCCGCGTCGAGCCCGTGGTTCGACTCGGCGTTCGCCGCTGCGGAGTCGAGGACCTTGCGGACGTCGCCCGCGGCGTCCCGCGTCATGAACGCGAGGATCGTGCGCGCCTCGGGCACGCTGCGCCCGCGGATCTCGTCCACGACGAGCTGCGCCTTGCGCGGAGCCGTGCGCACGAAGCGCGCCTCGGCGCGAACCTCGGAGCGTGTCTCGACGGCGGCCATTACTTGCGCTTCACCTCGGTCTTGCGGTCGCCCGAGTGGCCGCGGAAGAGCCGCGTCGGAGCGAACTCGCCCAGCTTGTGGCCGACCATGGACTCGGTGACGAAGACGGGCACGTGGGCCTTGCCGTTGTGCACGGCGATCGTGTGCCCGACCATCTCGGGGAAGACCGTGGAGGTGCGCGACCACGTGCGCAGGGGCCGCTTCTCACCGGTCTCGTTCATCGTCTCGATCCGCTTCATGAGGCTCGCCTCGACGAACGGGCCTTTCTTCGAAGATCTACTCACTCGTGTCCTTTCGTTCTCCACCCGAGCGGAGCGAAGGGTCAAACTTCACTCCCGGGAAAATGCGCAGCATTTTTCCGGGCATACCTAGCGCCTCTCCTTCCCGCGGCGGCGACCGCGGACGATGAGCTTGTCGGATTCCTTGTGCTTGCGGCGCGTGCGCTTGCCGAGCGTCGGCACGCCCCAGGGCGTGACCGGATGGCGGCCGCCCTTCGACTTGCCCTCGCCGCCGCCGTGCGGGTGGTCGACGGGGTTCATGGCGGAGCCGCGCACGGTCGGGCGCTTGCCCAGCCAGCGGCTGCGGCCCGCCTTGCCGCTCGAGATGTTCTCGTGGTCCGTGTTCCCGACCTGCCCGACGGTGGCGCGGCAGGCGAGCGGGACGCGGCGCATCTCGCCGGACGGGAGACGCAGCACGCCGTAGCCGTCGTCCTTGGCGACGAGCTGGATCCCGGATCCGGCGCTGCGCGCCAGCTGGCCGCCGCGACCGGGCTTCAGCTCGACGTTGTGAACGAGCGTGCCGGTCGGGATGTTCGCCAGCGGCAGCGCGTTGCCGGGCTTGATGTCCGCCTCGGGGCCGGACTCGACGCGCGCGCCGACCCGCAGGCCCGCCGGCGCGAGGATGTACGCCTTGGCGCCGTCCGCGTAGTGGAGCAGCGCGATCCGCGCCGACCGGTTCGGGTCGTACTCGATCGCGGCCACCTTCGCCGGGACGCCGTCCTTGCGGCGCTTGAAGTCGATCACCCGGTAGCGGCGCTTGTGCCCGCCGCCCTGATGCCGCGTGGTGATACGGCCCTGGTTGTTGCGACCGCCCTTGCGCTTCACGGGCTCGAGCAGGCTCTTCTCCGGCTCCGTCTTCGTTACCTCGTCGAAGGCGGAGACCGAGCGGAAGCGCCGGCCTGGAGACGTCGGCTTGTACTTCCTCAACGCCATCAGACTGCGGCTCCCTCGAAGATCTCGATCTTGTCGCCGGCGCGGAGCTGGACGATCGCCTTCTTCCAGCCCGGCTTCGTCCCGCGGGTCCAGCCGCGGCGCTTCGGCTTCGGCTGAACCTTGAGGACGTTCACCGAGACGACCTTCACGTCGAAGAGCTCCTCGACCGCCTGGCGGATCTGCGTCTTGTGCGCCTTCGGATGAACCCTGAACGAGTACTTGTTGTCCTCGATGAGGCTGTAGCTCTTCTCCGAGACGACCGGGGTGATGATGACCTGGCGGGGATCCAAGCTCATTTCGAGACCACCTCGGTGACGCGCTCGAGGGCGCCCTCGGTGGCGAGCACCGAGCGGGCCCAGACGATCGCGCCGACCTCGAGCTCGGACGGCTCGATGACGAGCGCCTGCGGGAGGTTGCGGAAGCTCTTGACGAGCGTCTCCTCCTCGGGCTGGGCGATGATGAGGAGCGGCAGCTCGCCGCCCCAGGACGCCAGCAAGGAGGCCGCTTCCCGCGTCGAGGGCTCCTCGAAGACACGGCCGTCGATCACGGCGAGCGTCCCGCGCCGGGCGTGGTCCGAGAGCGCCGCTCGAAACGCCGCGCGGTGCGCCTTGCGGTTCACCTTCAGGTCGAAGCTGCGCGGCTGGGGCGCGAAGGCCATGCCGCCGCCGGTCCACTGCGGGGCGCGGGTGGTGCCCGCGCGCGCGCGCCCAGTGCCCTTCTGGCGCCACGGCTTCGAGCGGCCGCCCGAGACGAGCGCGCGGCTCTTGGCCGCCTTCGTGCCCGAGCGGGCTGCTGCCGCCTCGGCCCGCACCGCCTCGTGGACGAGGTGCGGCTTGACGTCGGCCGCGAACACGGCCTCGGCGAGCGTCACGTCCTTCGCCTTCTTGCCCGACGCGTCGAGCACGGGTGCCTTGGGAGCGGCCATCAGCGGTTGTCCTCTCTGACCACGACGTACCCGTTCTTGTGGCCGGGAACGGCGCCCCTGACGAGCAGCAGGTTCTGCTCGACGTCGCGGTCGACGACGGTGAGTCCGACCTGGGTCACCGTCTTCGCACCCATCTGGCCGGGCATCTTCTGGCCCTTGAACACGCGCGAGGGGGTAGCCGACGCGCCGATCGAGCCGGGCTTGCGGACGTTGTGCGAGCCGTGCGAAACCGGGCCGCGGTGGAACCGGTGGCGCTTGATCGTCCCCTGGAAGCCCTTGCCGATCGAGATGCCGGTCACCTTCACCTTCTCGCCCGGCTCGAACACCTCGACAGTCACGGTCTCGCCCGGGGCGAGCTCGCTCGCCCCGCGGACCTCGACCAGCCGCCGGTGCGGCCCCACCTTGCTCTTGGCGAGGTGCCCGAGCTCGGGCTTCGTGAGCTTCCCCTCCGGCACCTCGTCGAAGGCGAGCTGGACGGCGTCGTAGCCGTCGGCCTCGGCGGTCCGCACGGCGACCACGGGGCAGGGCCCCGCCTCGATCACCGTCACGGGCGTCAGCACGCCGGTCTCCTCGTCGAAGACCTGCGTCATGCCCAGCTTCTTGCCGACGATCCCTTTCATCACAGCTTGATCTCGATGTCGACGCCGGCAGGGAGATCCAGCCGCATCAAGGAGTCGACCGTCTTCGGGGTCGGCGAGTGGATGTCGATCAGGCGCTTGTGCGTGCGCACCTCGAAGTGCTCACGGGAGTCCTTGTCCTTGAACGGGCTCCGAATCACCGTGTAGACGTTCTTCTCGGTGGGCAGCGGCACCGGGCCGGTGACGGTGGCACCGGTGCGCTGCGCCGTCTCGACGATCGACAGCGCCGACCGGTCGAGCTGGGAGTGGTCGTACCCCTTGAGGCGGATGCGGATCTTCTGCTGCGGCAAGCTAACGACCACCTTCCGAACAGATCGTGCTCTCGGGCCGCGAAAAGCGAGCGTCGCAAGGACGCAGGGAGCGTTCGTAGCCGGAGGCTACGGGCGCGACCGAGGACGCCGCGAGGCGACGCTTTGCAGCGGCTCCGAGAGTGCGAGGTGTGAGAAAGGGGGTCGTCATGACAGTTCCTACTTGTCGATCTCGGTGACGACGCCCGCACCGACCGTGCGCCCGCCCTCGCGGATGGCGAAGCGGAGGCCCTGGTCCATGGCGATGGGCTGACCGAGCTCGATCTCCATGTTCGTGTTGTCGCCGGGCATGACCATCTCCTGGCCCTCGGGGAGCTTGATGGAGCCGGTCACGTCCGTCGTCCGGAAGTAGAACTGGGGCCGGTAGCCGTTGAAGAACGGCGTGTGGCGGCCGCCCTCGTCCTTCGAGAGGACGTACACCTCGGCCTTGAACTGCGTGTGCGGGGTGATCGAGCCGGGCTTCGCGAGCACCTGGCCGCGCTCGACCTCCTCGCGCTTCGTCCCGCGCAGGAGCGCGCCGGCATTGTCGCCCGCCTGAGCGTAGTCGAGTGTCTTGTGGAACATCTCGAGGCTCGTGACGACGGTCTTCTCGATCTCGGGGTGGATGCCGACGATCTCGACCTCGTTGCCGGACTCGATCTTGCCCTGCTCGATGCGGCCCGTGACGACCGTGCCGCGCCCCTGGATCGTCATGACGTCCTCGATCGGCATGAGGAACGGCTTGTCGATGTCACGCTCGGGCTCCGGGATGTAGGAGTCGACCGCCTCCATCAGCTCGAGGATCTTGGGCGTCCACTCGGCGTCGCCCTCCAGCGCCTTCAGCGCGGAGACGGCAACGACCGGGATGTCGTCGCCCGGGAACTCGTACTTGGAGAGGAGCTCGCGCACCTCCATCTCGACGAGCTCGAGCAGCTCGGGGTCGTCGACCATGTCGGCCTTGTTGAGCGCGACGACGATCGACGGCACCTCGACCTGGCGCGCGAGCAGGATGTGCTCCCGCGTCTGCGGCATCGGGCCGTCGGCGGCGGAGACCACGAGGATCGCGCCGTCCATCTGGGCGGCGCCCGTGATCATGTTCTTGATGTAGTCGGCGTGCCCCGGGCAGTCCACGTGTGCGTAGTGACGGTTCGCCGTCTCGTACTCGACGTGGGCCGTGTTGATCGTGATGCCGCGCTGCTTCTCCTCAGGCGCGTTGTCGATCGACGCGAAGTCCCGCTCTTCCGTGTTCGTGCCCTGCTCGGCGAGGACCTTCGTGATCGCCGCGGTCAGCGTCGTCTTGCCGTGGTCGATGTGACCGATCGTGCCGACGTTGACGTGCGGCTTCGTGCGCTCGAACTTCTGCTTTCCCATCAGCTCCTCCGGTGGTCTCTCTTACGTGCCCTGCGCCGCGGAGACGATCTCGCCCGCGACCGACTGCGGCGCATCCTCGTAACGGTCGAACTGCATCGTGAAGGTCGCGCGTCCCTGGGTCGTCGACCGCAGGTCCGTCGCGTACCCGAACATCGTGGCGAGCGGGACGCGGGCGCGCACCGCTTGCGCGTTGCCTCGCGGCTCGAGCTGCTCGATGCGGCCTCGGCGCGAGTTGAGGTCGCCGATGACGTCGCCCAGGTACTCCTCGGGCGTGACGACCTCGACGGACATGACCGGCTCGAGCAGCTTCGGCTTCGCCCGCTGCATGGCCTCCTTGAACGCCATGGAGCCGGCGATCTTGAACGCCATCTCGCTCGAGTCGACGTCGTGGTACGAGCCGTCCACCAGCTCGACACGCACGTCGACCACGGGGTAGCCGGCGAGCACGCCGGCCTCCATGGCCTCCTGGATGCCGAGATCGACGGACGGGATGTACTCCTTGGGAACCTTGCCGCCGACGATGCGGTCGAGAAACTCGTAGCCCTCGCCCGGCTCGGACGGCTCCATGTTCACGACGACGTGGCCGTACTGGCCCCGACCGCCGGTCTGGCGGACGAACCTGCCCTGAACCTTCTCGACGGCCTTGCCGATCGTCTCGCGGTAGGCGACCTGCGGCCGCCCGACGTTCGCGTCGACGGAGAACTCGCGCATCAGGCGGTCGACGATGATCTCGAGGTGGAGCTCGCCCATCCCGGCGATGAGCGTCTGGCCGGTCTCCTCGTCCGTGCGGACGCGGAAGGTGGGGTCCTCCTCGGCGAGGCGCGTGAGCCCCTGGCCGAGCTTGTCCTGGTCGGCCTTCGTCTTCGGCTCGATCGCCACCGAGATGACCGGATCGGGGAACTCCATCGACTCGAGCCGGATCGGCGCGGTGTCGATGGCGAGCGTGTCTCCGGTCGTGGTCGCCTTGAGGCCGACGGCCGCCACGATCTCGCCGGCGCCGATCTCCTCGCGCTCCTCGCGGTGGTTCGCGTGCATCTGGAGCAGCCGGCCGATGCGCTCGGTCTTCCCGTTGGTGACGTTCATGACCCGCTCGCCCGCCTTGACCTTGCCCGAGTAGACCCGGAAGTAGGTCAGCTTGCCGACGTACGGGTCGCTCATCACCTTGAAGGCGAGCGCCGAGAACGGCTCGTCCTCGGACGGCCGGCGTGAGAGCTCGTGTCCGGTGCGCGGGTCGACGCCGTGGATCGGGGGGACGTCGAGCGGGCTCGGCAGGTAGTCGACGACGGCGTCGAGGAGCGGCTGCACGCCCTTGTTCTTGAAGGCGGAGCCGAGGAAGACGGGGGTGACGGCGATGGCGAGGGTCGCCTTGCGGAGCGCGCGCCTGATCATCGCCGGCGTCACCGCCGCCTCGTCGGTGAGGTACGTCTCGAGCAGCTCCTCGTCGTGCTCCGCGACCGCGTCGATCAGCTGGTGGTGGTACTCGGCGGCCTGCTCGCGCAGCTCCTCCGGGATCTCGATCGTCGAGACCTTCGTGCCGAGATCGTCCTCCCAGACGGTGCCCTGCATCTCGACGACGTCGACGACCCCGCGGAAGTGCTCCTCCTGGCCGATCGGAAGCTGGACGGGGACGGGGTGAGCCCCGAGGCGGTCGACCATCGACTGGACGGCGGCGAAGAAGTCCGCGCCGGTGCGGTCCATCTTGTTGATGAAGGCGATCCGCGGGACGCGGTAGCGGTCGGCCTGCCGCCAGACCGTCTCCGACTGCGGCTCGACGCCCGCGACCGAGTCGAAGACCGCGATCGCGCCGTCGAGGACCCGCAGGCTCCGCTCGACCTCGACCGTAAAGTCCACGTGCCCGGGCGTATCGATGATGTTGATGCGAAAATCGCCCCAGAACGCCGTCGTGGCGGCGGAGGTGATCGTGATGCCGCGCTCCTGCTCCTGCGCCATCCAGTCCATGACGGCCGCGCCCTCGTGCACCTCGCCCATCTTGTGGGTGCGGCCGGTGTAGTAGAGGATGCGCTCGGTCGTCGTCGTCTTGCCGGCGTCGATGTGCGCCATGATCCCGATGTTGCGGACGCGGTCGAGCGCGACCTTCCCACCTGTCTTGACGGCCGCCACGGCTACCACCTGTAGTGGGCGAAGGCCTTGTTGGCCTGCGCCATCCGGTAGAGGTCGTCCTTGCGCTTGAAGGCTCCGCCCTGCTGGTTGAGCGCGTCCATGATCTCGTTGGCGAGCTTCTCGTCCATCGACTTCTCGCGGCGGTCGCGGGCGAATCCCACGAGCCAGCGCACCGCAAGCGTCCGCGCGCGGCGCTGCGGAACCTCGACGGGCACCTGGTAGTTGGCGCCGCCGACGCGGCGGGAGCGAACCTCGAGGACGGGAGTCACGGTCTTGACGGCCTGCTCGAGCACCTCGACGGGCGGCTTGCCGCTCCGCTCGCCGACCTTTTCCAGCGCGGAGTAGACGATGTGCTCCGCCGTCGACTTCTTGCCCTCGAGCATGACCTTGTTGACCACCTGCGAGACGAGCTTCGACCCGTAGAGCGGATCGGGCTCGAGCTCGCGGACCTGGATCTCGGCGCGTCGCGGCACGACTAGCTTCCCCGCTTCGCGCCGTACTTGGAGCGCCCCTGCCGCCGATCGGCGACCCCTCCGGCGTCGAGCGCCGCGCGGATGACCTTGTAGCGAAAGCCGGGCAGGTCCTTGACGCGGCCGCCGCGGATGAGGACGACGGAGTGCTCCTGGAGGTTGTGCCCCTCGCCGGGGATGTACGCGCCGACCTCCATCTGGTTGGTGAGCCGCACGCGCGCGACCTTGCGCAGCGCGGAGTTCGGCTTCTTCGGCGTCGTCGTGTACACGCGCGTGCAGACCCCCCGCTTCTGCGGGGCGCCGCGGAGGGCCGGGGTCTTGACCTTGGTCGAAGGGGTCTTGCGACCCTTCCGCACGAGCTGGTTCACGGTTGGCACGCGGTGACGATTCCTTCGCTTCGAGGGTGTGTCTGGACGGCTTCCAGACGCAACAAAAGGTCGGCGTGGGGCAGGCCCAAGCCGAACCTCGCGGCATGCTAGCAGCTGCCGCCCGGCCGTCGCCAGGGATTGTCGCGAGCGCGGCTCCAGCGTATCGTGGACTGGCACCCAGCGATGCTCCCCCTCGCGGATACCGCCACGTGGATCGGCGTCGGCTTCGCCGTTGGCGCGGCCGTGCTCGCGCTCGCGGCGTCGGCCGTCCTCCTCGTCGTCGTCCTGCGGCGGTCTCGCCACGAAGCTCCGGCGGGGGACGAGGCGAAGCCTCCCGAGGAGCCTCGTGAGGATCTCGCTCCGGCCATTCGGGAAGCGCGCGCCGAGACGGCAAGCTCGCGCCGGCTCGCGGAGATCGCCGCCACGATCGACCTGGACGAGGTGCTCGAGCGCACCCTGGCGGCGGCCCTCTCGACGGACGGCATCGACGCCGCCATGGCGGTCGTCCGCCAGGAAGAGGAGACGCCGCTCGTCGCGACGCTCGGCATGACGACCGAGGAGGCCGTGCGGCAGCCGGTGTCCAGCACGCCCTCGGGAGGCGCCAGGGCCGTGCGCATCAGCTACCGCTACGACTCGTCCGGGG
>CAVZIL010000010.1:0-62793 GCA_963775505.1 uncultured Actinomycetes bacterium | reverse complement strand
ACACCGCGTCCTCGGCCGTGAGCGGCGTCCCGTCGGACCACTCGCCGGGCTTCAGGTGGAAGGTCCACGTGAGCCCGTCCTCGGACGTCTCCCAGCTGTCGGCCCAGTCGCCCTCCCACTCGAAGTCGGGGCTGTACTGGACGAGCAGCGGGTACTCGATGACGAACGCCTGGTACGACTCGGAGTTGAAGGCGACGAAGGGGTTGATGGAGTCGATCTCGCCGGTCGTGCCGATGCGGAGGATGCCGCCCTTGATCACCTCGCCGCCGTCGTCGTCCTCGGTCGTCCCCGTCCCGGTCGCCGTGCTCTCCTCGTCACCGCCGCCGCACGAGGCGGCAGCCACGACGAGCGCCAGGAGCGCCAGGAACCACAGCACGCGCTTCGTCATCTCAGTCTCCCTCTCCCCCAGTTGTCAGGCCGGACCCCTCGAACGTGAGCGTCCTCGCGTCCGCATCCAGCGTCGCGGAGACGCCGAGCGGGATGGTCGCGAGGTGCTTCCCGTGGCCCAAGGGGAGCTTGTATAGCACGGGGACGCCCAACGGCTCCAGGTGGACCTCCAGTACGTCCTCCAGTGTGCGCGTCCGTGGCCAGCCGCGCGGATGGTCGCCCCAATCGCACTTCTCCATCTCACCGACTACGACTCCGCGGACGCCGTCGAGTTTGCCGGCATGCGCGAGCTGGGTCAGGATCCCGTCCAGATAGTACGGCGGCAGGTAGTAGTCCTCGAAGAAGAGGATCGCCCCGTCGAGATCGATCTCCCACGGGGTTCCGAGCGTCTGCATGAGCAGCCAGAGGCAGCCGCCGACGAGCGGGGCGGTCACGCTCCCGCCCTTGATCGTTCGCAGAAACGGGTCGTCGGGATTCGACGGGACCTCGCCGGCGCCGCCGCCCTTGAGGACGGCGAGCAGGCGCTCCCTGGAGAAGTCGGTCGTCTCCGTGGCGCCGACGCCGAGGAACCCGTTGCCGTAGAAGGTCGCCAGGCCCGCCCGCTGTCGCAGGGCGACGTGGAGCGCGGTGATGTCCGAGAACCCGACGAACGGCTTGGGGCTCGCGGCGATCGTGTCGAAGTCGAGGTGCGGGATGACCTGCGCGGAGCCGTAGCCGCCCTGGAAGCACTGGACGACGTCCACCTCGGGGTCGGCGAAGAGGCCGGTGAGGTCGGCGGCGCGGTCGCCGGGGTCGCCGGCGACGAAGTCGTCCTGGGCGAAGACGTGCTCGGCGAGCTTCACCCGGTAGCCCTGCGCCTCCCACCACTCGACGCTCCTGATGACGTCCGAGCGGCTCTCGTACGGGCTGGCCGGCGCGGCGACGCCGATCGTGCCGCCGTCGGGGAGCGGCTTGCCGAAGAGGCGTCGCTGCCTGCATCAGAAGCGGTAGACCTGGGCCTCGGAGTCGCAGGGGTTGCCACGGCCGTAGGTGATCTCGCCGGCGGTGACGTCGGCCACGCACCAGAAGACCGTCTTGACCGCCTTCGGCTCGTCGCCGTGGCGGCAGATCGCGTTCTCGCCGTTGGCGTGGTCGGAGAGCGCCTCGCGCAGGCGCTCGACGGTGAGCCCCGCGCCGTCGGCCAGCTCGCGGGCGCGGTCGAGCCGCGCGCACGAGCTCGTCGTAGTCGCCTGCCCGCTCGAAGCCGCGCATGTCCTCGCGGTCGTAGTGGTTCGTGTGCGCCAGGAAGCCGTCGTCCGGCTCGTCGATGCCGGCGCTCGTCGCCGAGGCCTCGACATTCGCAGCGGAGCCGTCGCGGTGGGCGAGCACCCAGTTGTAGGCGGAGGCGCGCGCAGGGTGGAGGCTTGCGTCGACGCGCCTCTGCGAGCGTCCGGCGCATCAGCACGTCCCGGACCTGGAGGAGACGGGGGATGCCGACGCGCTCGTCGTTCGGGGAGACCTCGTTGCCGGTCACGGAGAGGCCGGCGTCGTTCCAGCCGACGCTGATCCACGGGCCGGAGCCGAGCGTGAAGACCACGGGCTCGCCCGGGACGCGCCACTCGATGGCGACGATCCCCTCCTCGTCCTCGGCGTAGAGATCGTTGGTGTGCGCGACGAGCAGGTGGCCGTCGGAGGTGCGCGCCCCGGTGACGACGAGGTCGCTGCAGCCCGTGGTGGCCTCGACCGGCGCGAGCTCCTCGACCGAGGCGGCGAAGACGGCGAGCGGGTCGAGCCCGGCGCCCTCGGCGGCGCCGTCCAGCTCCTCCACGATCCAGGGGACGTGCTCGAGCGTGACCGCGCGGTAGCGCTCGATGACCTCGGCGTCGAAGGGCGCGTCGGCCATGCGCCGCATCTCGCCGGCCGTCGCCGCGCCGATCTGCCGCCCGACCTCGCGGTGGCTCCCCTCGACCCTGATCAGCGGGATCGGCGGCGGCGTCACACGGTCTCCCGCGGCTCGCGCCGGGCGGGAAGCGGCCAGGAGAGCAGCTCCCTGACGAAGCCGACGACCTCCTCGACGGCCGCGTCGAGGAGCGCCTCGCCCTTCTCGGCGGTCGCCTTCGTCGCGTCGCCCTGAACGCCGGTCGCCGAGAACGACGACCACCAGGGCATGACCTTCAGCGGCCCGTCCGACCAGTCCATGAACGCGTACTCGCCGTCGGGGTAGCCGCGCTCGTCGACCGCCTTGTCCATGTCCACCGCGTCGGGATCGATCGCCAGGTACATCGACGTCTCGAGCTCGCAGGCGTGCGCCATGCCGCCGCGATCCGACTCCCGCAGCTCGGCGATGCGCGCCAAGCGACTTCGCGCCCGAGAGGTAGAACGCCGCCGCCGAGAGGACGGTCGGGTGCTCGACGCCGACGAGCCGCGCAGCCGCCTCGACGAAGTTCTGGTTCGAGCCGTGCCCGTTCAGGAACAGCATGCGCCGGAAGCCGTGCCGTGCGAGCGAGGTGCCCACGTCCGTGCAGTAGCGCGTGAACGTGTCCCAGCCGATCGTGATCGGGCCGGGGAAGTCCATGTGGTGCGGCGAGTAGCCGTGCGGGATCGGCGGCAGGAGGACGATCTCGTCCGGCGCCGCCTCGGCCGCGCGGCGGCAGATCTCCGCGGTCAGGCGCAGGTCGGTGTCGATCGGGAGGTGCGGCCCGTGGTCCTCCAGGGTCGCCACCGGGATGAGGCACACGCGCTCCTCGGAGGCCGCCCGGCGCACCTCGGGCCAGGTCAGGCGCTCGTAGAGAAGCGGGCTAGCCCACATCCGGGCGATCGTACCGTGGCACGACCACCCCGGACTCGTAGGCCACGATCACCGCCTGGCTCCGGTCGCGCAGGCGGAGCTTGCCGAGCACGTGGCTGACGTGGGTCTTCACGGTCTCCTTGCTGACGACGAGGCGCTCGGCGATCTCGTCGTTCGAGAGGCCCTCGGCCACCAGCTGGAGCACCTCCGTCTCCCGCGGCGTCAGCTCCTCCAGCAGCTCGGGCCGCGCCGGCAGCCGCGGCCGCAGGCGCGCGAACTCGCCGATCAGCCGGCGGGTCACGGTCGGGGCGAGCAGCGCCTCGCCCGCGGCGATGACGCGGACCGCGTCGAAGAGCGTCTCCGCGGGGACGTCCTTGAGCAGGAAGCCGCTCGCGCCCGCGCTGAGGGCCTCGTAGACGTACTCGTCGAGGTCGAAGGTCGTGAGCATGAGCACCCTGGGCCCGGCATCGCCGTCGGCCGCGAGCTGCCGGGTCGCCTCGATGCCGTCGAGCCCGGGCATGCGCACGTCCATGAGCACGACGTCCGGCTGCTCGGCGCGGCAGAGCTCGACCGCCTCCGCGCCGTCGACCGCCGTGCCCGCGACCTCGAAGTCGTCCTGGGTCTCGAGCAGGGCTGCGAACCCGGCTCTCACGATCTCCTGGTCGTCTGCGACGACGACGCGGACGGTCACGGCGACTCCCTCCCGAGGGGCAGGTCCGCCTCGACCAGGAAGCCGCCGTCAGGGGCCTTGCCGGTGCGCAGCGTGCCGCCGACCATCGCCGCCCGCTCCTGCATCCCCAGCAGGCCGTGCCCGCTCGTGTCCGCCTCGGGCGGGCCCGGCCCGTCGTCGCTCACCCTCAGGCGCAGGCTCTCCGCGTCGTAGCCCAGCTCGATCTCGACGGACGCTCCCGGGGCGTGCCGCCTCGCGTTGGTGAGCGCCTCCTGGACGATGCGGTACGCGGTCAGGTTGACGCCGGGCGGCAGCGCCGCCACGTCGCCCTGCACTCTGAGCGTCACCGGCGTCCCGGCCTCCCGCGCGCTGTCGACGAGCTCGGCGAGGCGCTCCAGCCCGGGTTGCGGAGAACGGGCGGCCTCGGTGCCGTCCTCGCGCAGGATGCCGAGCAGGCGGCGAAGCTCCGTCAGGGAGTCCCGCGCCGTGTCCCCGATGGCGGCGAACCGCTTCGCGCCCTCGTCCGAGAGCCCCGGCGTCGTCAGCCGGGCCGTCTCGGCCTGGACCGCGATCACCGAGACGTGGTGCGCCACGACGTCGTGCAGCTCGCGCGCGATGCGGGCCCGCTCCTCCATGACCACCTGGTCGCGCTGCGTCTCGGCCATTGCGTCCCGCGTCGCGTCCCGCTCGGCGATCGCCTGGCTGCGCTGCCGGCGCGAGTCGCCCAGGACCTGCGCGCCGACTGCGAGCACCAGCAGGAGAAGGCGCTCGAGCGAGCCCTCCTCGCCCGCGGGCGAGAGCGCGGCGACGAAGAACGGCAGCACGAGCAGCACCGACCAGCGGCGCCGGTAGCGGTTGGCCACCAGATAGAGCACCAGAAGCTGCGCGAGGAGGCCCGAGAGCGTGAGCACCGAGGGGGCGCTCATGAGCGCGATGACGGTGGCGAAGGTGACGATCCCGGCCACCCAGGGCAGGCGCGTGCGCCGGAAGACGAGCGGAAGCGTCGCCAGGAGGGCGGCAATCACTCCGGTCGTCCGGTCGTCGGACCCGCTCGCGTAGACGAAGGTCTCCACCAGGGCGCCGAGGCCGAGCGCGAGAGCGAGGAGGACTGGACCGTCGGGGCCTTCGAGGGCCCGCCGGGCGCGAGCGACGAGATCGTCGATCATCGGGTGCACAGGCCCATTGTCGCGCTCGTCGGGCCCCGCCGCGTCGCCCCGGATCAGGAGATTCCTCGTCACCCGCGAGGGTGATGGGCGCTCCCCAGCTCACCGCTGCGAGCGGGGCGAAAGACGGCTCCCGGGCGCGACGCGGTGGGCGCCCTCGCGGCCTACCGTCGAGGCCATGGATGCAACCGTCGAGGCACGCGGTCTGACCAAGCGATACGGCGCCACGCTCGCCGTCGACGACCTCTCGTTCGCGGTGCGGCCAGGCCTCGTGACCGGCTTCGTCGGCCCCAACGGCGCGGGCAAGTCGACCACGCTGCGCCTGATTCTCGGGCTGGACGCTCCCAACGCCGGAAGCGCGCTCGTGAACGGCCGGCCGTACGCCGATCTCGACAGCCCGCTCCGCGAGGTCGGGGCGCTGCTCGACGCCCGCGCGACGCACCCCGGGCGTTCCGCCCGCGACCACCTGCGCTGGCTCGCCGCGAGCAACGGGCTGTCACGCACGCGGGTGGACGAGGTGCTCGCGCTCGTCGGGCTGGAGGGCGCGGCCCGCCGGAAGGTCGGCGGCTTCTCGCTCGGCATGGCGCAGCGCCTCGGCCTCGCGGGCGCGCTTCTCGGCGATCCGCCCATCCTGCTCCTCGACGAGCCGGTCAACGGCCTCGACCCGGAGGGGATTCGCTGGATCCGCGGGCTGCTCAGGTCGCTCGCGTCGGAGGGCCGCGCGGTGCTCGTGTCCAGCCACCTCATGACCGAGCTCGAGGGCACTGCCGACCACCTCATCGTGATCGGGCGCGGGCGGCTCCTCGCCGACGCCAGCGTGAGCGACCTGCTGGACGTGGCGGTGGACGCGCGTGTCACCGTCCGCACGCCGGAGGCGGCGCGAGTGATGACGGTCCTGGCGGGCGCGGGCGCCGTCGTCACCTCGACCGCGGTCGACACGCTGAGCGTTGTGGGCCTGGACGCGGCCCGCATCGGCGATCTGGCCGCCGAGCACGGCCTCAGGCTGTACGAGCTGTCGCCGCAGCGCGCCTCCCTCGAAGAGGCGTTCTTCGATCTCACCGGGGACGCCGTCGAGTACACGGCGGGCCGCGGCGAGGAGCGTCCGTGACCCGCGCCGGCCTCCCCCAGGCGCTGCGCGCGGAGTGGATCAAGGCACGCTCCCTCCGGAGCACCGCCCTGACCCTGCTCGCCGGCTTCGGCCTGACCCTCGCCTTCACGTTCCTCCTCTGCGCGGGCTCGACCACCCAGGGAGGGAGCCCTGGCCGGCGAGGAGACAACGACATCGTGCGGGACAGCCTCGCGGGCACCTGGCTCGGGCAGATCGCCTTCGTGCTGCTCGCCGTTCTCGTCATCGCCTCCGAGTATTCGACCGGGACGATTCGCGCCACGTTCGCCGCCAACCCGCGGCGCCGGATCGTGCTCGGCGCGAAGGCGGCGATCCTCGGCGCCCTCGTCCTCGTGACCGGGCTCTTGACCGCCGCGGCCTCGTTCGTCGTCGGGCAGCGGCTGCTCCGCGGGAACGGGTTCAACTACGAGGGGGGCTATCCCGCGGTGACGCTGACGGACGGGCCGGCGCTGCGAGCCGTCGCCGGCACCGCGCTGTATCTGACCGGCATCGCGCTGCTCACCTTCGGAATCGCCGCGATCGTCCGGCGGCAGGCGACGGCGATCAGCATCGCGCTGGGCCTCGTGTTCGTCCCGTGGATCGCGGTCGGCCTGCTCCCGGAAGACACCGGGGAGCTGGTCCAGAAGTTCTCGCCCACCACTGCCGGGCTTGCCGTCCAGCAGACGTTCGACCGCCCGGACAACATCCCGCTCGGCCCCTGGGCGGGCCTCGGCGTCCTCTTCGCCTACGCGCTCGGCGTGCTCGTCCTCGCCCTCTGGCTCGTCCAAGCGGCGCGACGCCTAGGAGAGAGCTGAGCGTCCACGGTGATCTCGGGCACGCCTGTGAGCGCTCCCGAGACCGGGCAGCCGTCCCTGGCGCCCTCGGCCGCCGCGCGGAAGCCGTCCTCGTCGATCCCGGGGACGTTGCCGCGGACGGTGAGCGCGATCTTCGTGATCCCTTCGCCCGGCTGGAAGGTGACCACGGCGCCCGTCTTCAGCTCCTCGGGCGGCGTGCCGCCGCCGGCCAGCGCGTGCGACAGCGCCATGGAGAAACACGCGGCGTGCGCGGCGGCGATCAGCTCCTCCGGGCTGGTGCGCCCGGCCGGCTCTTCGGCACGCGAAGCCCAGGTCACGTCGAGTGGGCCGAAGGCGCCGCTGCCGACGCTGTCGATGCGTCCGCTCCCGTCCATCAGGCTCCCTTGCCAGGTGACCTGAGCGCTACGATCGGTAGCCATTCGACCCTCCCTCGTCGTTGAGGAGGCGACTGTACCGCGGGTCGTGCGCCCGCTGCTGCTACCTTGTGTCCCAACAGGTCGGCGATGGGTCGGCCGTGAGATGAGCTTCTCGTTCCTCCTTCGGGCGTTCGGGCAAGGCGAGTCTCGAACCGAACGAACAGGAGTAGAACGTTGTCTCAGAAGTCTTTCCATGGGCTTGGCGTGTCGCAGGCTGTCGTCGACGCGCTCGCTGCCCGCTCCATCGAGGAGCCCTTCTGCGATCCAGGAGCTCGTCCTGCCGGACGCGCTCGCCGGGCTCGACGTCCTGGCGAAGTCGCCGACCGGATCGGGCAAGACGCTGGCCTTCGCGCTGCCGATCGTCGAGCGCGTCGAGCCGCGCGACGGCAAGCCGAGTGTCCTCGTGCTCGTCCCCACGCGCGAGCTCGCCCAGCAGGTGACCGACGAGCTCGCTTTCGTGGCGAAGCCGAAGGGCCTGCGCATCGCCTCCGTCTACGGCGGCGTCCCGCTCAAGAGCCAGGCTGCGAAGGCGCGCGAGGCGCACGTCGTCGTCGCCACGCCCGGCCGGCTCGAGGACCTCGTCCAGCGCCGCATGCTGGCGCTCGACCGGATCCGCATTCTCGTTCTCGACGAGGCCGACCGGATGCTCGACATGGGCTTCAAGCCGCAGGTGGACAAGCTCGTCCGCCGCGTGCCCCGGAACCGCCAGACGATGTTCTTCTCCGCGACGCTCGACGGCGAGGTCGGCGAGCTCGCGCAGGCGTACACGTCGAGCCCGTCGCGCTTCTCGGCCGAGCTGCCCGCCGACCGCGCGGGCGGCGAGATCGAGCACCGCTTCGTCTCCGTCGACCAGTCGACGAAGGTCGAGACCCTCGTCTCGCACCTGCAGGCCTCCACCGGCCTGACGCTCGTCTTCGTCCGCACGAAGCGCGGCGCCGACCGGCTCGTCTCGCGCCTGCGGCGCCACAACGTCAAGGCCGAGGCGCTCCACGGCGACATGTCGCAGTCCTCGCGCCGCCGCGCCCTCGACCGCTTCGACCGGGGCACTGTCTCCGTCCTCGTGGCGACCGACGTCGCCGCGCGCGGGCTCGACATCGACGACGTCGAGCACGTCATCAACTACGACCCGCCCGAGGAGGACAAGGGCTACCTCCACCGCACCGGCCGCACCGGCCGCGCGGGCCGGAGCGGGATCGCCGTGACGTTCGTCCTCCCGGAGCAGCAGGCGGACACGAGCCGCGTGGCGCGCCGTCTCGGCCACCACGAGCAGTTCGAGAGCTCGGGCATGACGTCCGCGCGGCCGAAGCTCGTGTACACGAGCCGCCGCGGCCGCCGCTCCAAGTGGTAGGCCCCGCGGCCTAGGTGCTGCTAGCGGTCCTGCCTCACCCGGTTCTGGTCCCGCTGCGTTCCGGATCGGGTCCTTCGCGCGGGATGTCCCAGACCACGCGCTCTCCCTCCGGACCGCGGACCAGGGCGACGACCTGCGAGCGGAGGGCTGCGAGGCCGCTGATCATCCAGAAGGCGAGCGGGTAGAGAGGGCCGACGAGGAACGCCCGCAGAATCGTCGGGTCGTATCGGTGCTCCAGCGCGAGCGCGACGATCAGCTGGAAGGTGGCGACAGCGGCGATCGCAATCCCCCAGCCGAAGGCGAAGCCGAAGAGGTCCTCGGCGGACCCCAGCACGACGGCAAGCACTGCGATTACGAGCGCTACGGCGAGGGCGATGATCCAGACCAGCGAGGCAAGCGACTCGAGGCCCAGGAGCCACATGCGATGGTTGCGCCAGCGGAGCACCTCGCCGAGATGGACGTGCAGCACCTCGCCCTGGCCGCGGGCCCAGCGGGTTCGTTGCGCCCAGAGCGCCCGGAGCGACGAGGGAACCTCCATCCCGACGAGCGCTTTCGGCTCGTAGGTCGTGAGCCAGCCGGCGAGCAGCAGCTTCCACGTCAGGTCGATGTCCTCGGTCGCCATCCGGGGGTCGTAGCCGCCGACCTCGAGTACGCGCTCGCGGCGGAACAGGGCGAGCACGCCCGCGACGACGCCTACCCGTCCGGCCACGGCCTGGGTGCGGCGAATGAGGCCGATGATCGCCGCCGCCTCCAGGATCTGCATGGCGAGGAGGAACCGCCCGCGGTTCGTGACGTGCGGTGCGCCCGCGACGGCCGCGAGCATCGGGGTGCGGCAGATGCGCGCGACCAGGAGCTTGAGCGCCTGCGGATGCAAGTGGGTGTCGGCGTCGGTGACCGCCACCAGCTCGTGGCGTGCCTTCTGGAAGCCGAAGTTGAGCCGGTCGGCCTTGCCATGGTTGACCGGGTCTCGGAGCACCCGGCAGCGCTCGTCGCCGCCGGCGGCGGCCCGGGCCGCCGACGAGGTGTCGTCGGTCGAGCCGTCGTCCAGGACGAGCACCTCGACCGTCGGGTAGTCGGACGCGAGCGCCGCCCCCACGCACGTTCCGATCACGCTCGCCTCGTTGAACGCGGGGATCAGGACAGTAACTCCCGGCCAGCCGCCCTCGGGCTCCTTCGTGCTGCTCTCCTCCTCGAAGAAGCGGAACAGCAGTCCTCCCGCCGTCCAGAGCGCCGCAGTGCACACCGGGTAGAGGGCGACGAACGCGAGGAGAAACTCAGCCGCGATCCGCATACCGCATCTCCTGCCGCCGGCGGCCCCGGCGTACTAGGGCGAGCACGAGCAGCGCAAGGAGGAAGGATGCGGCCGTCACCGCGAAACCAAGCTGGATCGCCCAGCTGTACCTGAAGGTCCAGGCGGCCACGATCAGCGCGACCAGCCAGAGGATCGGTCCGAGGACGAGAGCCGCGATCACCTGCCCGCGGGACGCGGGACGAAGCGGCTCGAAGCGCACCGGCGGCTGGTGACTGTCGCTGCTCACGGCGAGCGCCGATGATGCCAGCTTCCGCCGGAGACCGCCGGAACGGTCCCGGCGGGTGTGCCCGTTACGGCGCGATCTGTCCGCCGGGGCCCCGGCCGGACCACCCGGCGAGCCGGGCGGCGAAGGCCGCGATCCCGGCCGAGCCCCAGTGCCACGAGGGCTCCGCGCGCAGCAGTGCCCGCCCGCCCGTGCGCTTCGCGTACCAGTAGCTGCCCAGGCGGTCGCGAGCCGCGTCGTCGCGGAGCCGCGCCAGGGCCGAGCGGGCGGCGCGCCGATTCGCCGCAGTGTCGATGCCGGCGCGGGCGAGGTCCTCCAGCACCCAGCCGATTCCGGCAGCGCCGCTGTCGAGCCCGACGTGCACCGGAGACGGCTCGTCGCCGAGCTCGTGCCAGCCGCCGCCTGCAAGCCGTACCTGCCGGAGCCAGACACCGGCCCGGCGCGCGACCTCCCGGTAGGACGGATCGCCGGTCGTTCGCGCGGCCCGAAGGTTGACCCAGGCGATTCCGGCCGCGCCGAGCTCGAACCCCGAGGCGCTCGAGGCGTCGTCGTCGGCGACCGGCCAGCGAAGGCCTCCTGAGGCAGTCGCGACCGCCTGGTCGTTCACCCAGGCGAGGAGCCGGCGCGCGGTTTCGAGGTCGGCGGGGTTTCGATCACGCGCGTGCCGCTCCAGGAACATGAACGCCGCTCCGGCGGAGCCCGAGAGGAAGCCGGTCTCGAGCGTCGAGCTCTCGGAGCCGCGCGGCAGCGGGCTCGCGCCGTTGTCGGTGAGCTCCCGCAGTCGGGCCGCCCCCGCGCGCGCGTAGGCGCGGAAGGTCTCGTTCCCGGTTCGGTCGGCGAAGGCGTCGAGTGTGAGGACGACGCCCGCCTGCCCCATGCCGACGCCGTTGTAGGCGATGCGCCAGTCCGGATCGTCGGTCCACCTCCACGAGCACGCGGTCTCGGGGCACTCGGGGCCCGTGGCCTGCGCCACCAGCCAGCGCATGCCCGCGAGCGCACCCGTCCGGAAGCGCCGCTGATGCGTGACCCGGTACAGGCGCCAGAGGTAGTCGCTGATGCCCGCGGCGCCGTCGTCGAAGCTCGTGAAGTGCGTCGTGGAGCGGCGTCCGTTCGGATCGGCCCAGTCGGGCCAGCGCAGGCCTCCGCTGTCGCGCTCGGCGACCCCGAGCAGGAAGTCGCCCGCGGCGACCGCGGCACGCTTGTAGCGAGCGTCCCGCGTGACCGCGTAGGCGGCGAGCAGCCCCTCGCCGATCGACGCCGCACCGACGTCCCGGTCGGTCTGGTAGTGGGGAGCCTGGATGGACGAGCGCCAGGCCCAGCCGCCTCTCGGCATCGTTCGGTGCCGCGCGACGAGCGAGTCCGCCGCCATGCGCACCACCTTCAGCGCCACGGGATCGGGCACGCGAGCGGTCGTCCTCGGTTCCCGGGCAGGTGCTCCCGCCTCGACCGAGGCGGCCGAGAGGATGCCGGCTGCAAGAGCGCAGACGAGGAGGATCGAGACGGTGCGCATTCGGAGAGTGAGGGGCTCCGCGGCGCGGCGAACGCGAGGCATCCCAGGGATACAGTGGCGGTCATGAGGATGTCGGCAGCGGCGCTCGCGGCCCTTAGCTGCATCGTCGTCCTCGGGCTGGCCTGCGGGGGCTCCGAATCGTCGACCTCGCGGACGCCCCTTGCGGCCCCCGACGTCGTGCTGACGCCGGAGGAGGAGCAGGTCTGGGCGGAGCTGCCCCCCGACCGGTCGGCGATCCCGGTGCTCCTCTACCACGGCATCGGGCCGGAGAGCGACTTCGCCAACGCCTCGGATGCCGACTACGGCGTCGGCTTCGAGGACTTCGCCAAGCAGATGACCATGATCGCGCACGCGGGCTACGAGACGGTCGATCTGGAGACGTTCGTCCGCTTCGTGGCCGGCGACGAGGTCGAGCTGCCGCCGCGCCCGCTCCTGCTCACGTTCGACGATGCCCGGGCCGACTCCTGGACGGGCGCCGACGGGATCCTCGAAGAGCTCGGCTTCAACGCGGTCATGTTCGTCGACGTCGGTCGCGTCGAGGACGGAGATCCCGAGTACCTGACCTGGGAGGAGCTCGAGACGGTGCAGGCGAGCCCTCGCTGGGAGCTGCAGCTCCACTCCGGCGAAGGCCACCAGCAGATCCGCTTCGGCCCCGGCCCGGACGACTTCGGCCCCTTCTACGCGTACCGGGAGGAGAACGAGGATCTCGACGGTTGGCGCGAGCGGGCGCACTCCGACGTCGAGTGGGGCCACGAGACGCTCGCCGAGAACGTCCCGTCCTACGAGCCGCTCGCCTTTGCGCCGCCGTACGGAAACTACGGCCAGGACGGCACCAACGATCCGCAGATCCCGACGGAGTTCCTTCCCTGGCTCACGGAGCGCTACCCGGTGATCTTCACCCAGGACGTGAACGCGCGCGCGCAAGCGGGAAGCGAGCAGCCGCTCGGCCGCATCCAGGTGACGCGCGCGACGACCGGCGGCGACGTCGGCGAGAAGCTGCTCTCCGGCGAGCAGTGAGGGCGGCGAGGGGGGGAGCAGGCAAGCTTCAGGCATGGCACGTGGACGGCGCTGGGGAGGCTTCGCGCCCGGTGAGGCACCGGAGCGTCCCGCCGACCCGGCGGTGCGCAAGGCGAACTTCCGCCGGATCGTCGCCCTCTTCCGCCCGTACCGGCGGACGCTGCTGGCCGTCAACGCGCTGATCCTCGTCTCGGCCACGCTCGGCGTCATCCCCTCGTTCCTGCTGCGCGAGGTGCTCGACGTCGCCATCCCGGACGAGAACATGAGCCTCCTGACCGCGCTCGTGGCCGGGATGATCGCCATCCCGGTCGCCACCGGCGTGCTCGGCGTCTGGCAGACGCTGCTCTCGAACCGCGTCGGCCAGGCGGTCATGCACGACCTGCGCACCGCCGTCTACCGGCACTTGCAGCGGCTCTCGCTCGCCTTCTTCACGCGCACGCGCACCGGCGAGGTGCAGAGCCGGATCGCCAACGACATCGGCGGGATCGAGAACGTCGTCACCTCGACCGCCACCTCGGTCGTCTCCAACGTGACCACCGTCCTGGCCACCGTCGTCGCGATGCTGCTCCTCGACTGGCGCCTCGCCGTCTTCGCGCTCGCGCTCCTGCCGCTGTTCGTGTACCTGACGAAGCGCGTCGGCGACCGGCGGCGGGCAGGTGACGGCGGAGCTGCAGGCCTCGCTCGCGGACGTCTCCTCGATCGTGCAGGAGTCGCTCTCGGTCTCCGGGATCCTGCTCGGCAAGACGATGGGGCGCTCCGGCGACCTGGCCGACCGCTTCGGCGCCGAGTCCTCGCGGCTCGCCGACCTCGAGGTGCGGAGCCGCATGACCGGCCGCTGGATGATGGCCGCGATCCAGACGACCTTCGCCGTGATGCCGGCGCTCGTCTACTGGTTCGCCGGCTGGACGATCGCCAACGGCAGCGAGACGATCACGATCGGGACGCTCGTCGCCTTCACCACGCTCCAGTCGCGGCTCTTCTTCCCGATCGGCTCGCTGCTCGGCGTCCAGATCGAGGTGCAGAGCTCGCTCGCCCTCTTCGACCGGATCTTCGAGTACCTCGACCAGCCGGTGGACATCGAGGAGGGGGACGGGCTCGCTCGCGCGTCCGCGCGGCGACGTCGCCTTCGAGCGCGTCCGCTTCCGCTACGGCGGCGACACGTGGACGCTCGACGACGTCTCGTTCGCGGTGCCGGCCGGGACGACCACCGCCCTCGTCGGCGAGACGGGCTCGGGCAAGACCACCTGCGGCTACCTCGTCGCCCGGCTCTACGACGCGACCGAGGGCAGGGTGACGATCGACGGCGAGGACGTCCGCGACCTGACCTTCGAGTCGCTGGCCGCCGCCGTCGGCGTCGTCTCCCAGGAGACGTACCTCTTCCACGCGAGCGTCCGCGAGAACCTGCGCTTCGCCAGGCCCGACGCGACCGACGCCGAGATCGAGGAGGCCGCGCGCGCCGCGCAGGTGCACGAGCTGATCGCCTCGCTGTCCGAGGGCTACGACACGGTCGTCGGCGAGCGCGGCTACCGCTTCTCCGGCGGCGAGAAGCAGCGCATCGCCATCGCGCGCACGATCCTCCGCAACCCGCCGATCCTCGTCCTCGACGAGGCGACCTCGGCGCTCGACACGCAGACGGAGCGGGCGGTGCAGGAGGCGCTCGAGCGCCTGGCCGAGGGCGGACGACGATCGCCATCGCCCACCGCCTCTCCACGGTCCGCGACGCCGACCAGATCGTCGTCCTCGACCAGGGCCGGGTCGTCGAGGTCGGCACGCACGACGAGCTCCTGGCCGCGGCGGGCGCTACGCGTCGCTGGTGTTCCGGGACGCGGACAGCCCGGCCGGTGCCGTGGCCGAGCCGTAGGAGCTCGTGCGGCCCCGACATGTTGGCCTTTTGTAAGGAGCCACAAGTTTCGGCCGTGCCCGACGTCTGTTCTCGTAGCGCTGCTCCTCAGATGCTCGGCGCCGGTTCCGTACGCAACGAAAGGTGAAGTGTGAGGAAGACCATCTCCATTTGTGCCGCGATCGTCGCCGTGACGCTCATTCCGCTTGCCTCGGCGGCGCTGATCAAGGGAACTGCGCAGGCGGACACGCTCACGGGGACGAGTGCGCGCGACTACATCCACGGCTATGCCGGTGACGATGAGTTGATCGGCAGCGCAGGCCGGGATTACGTCTGGGGAGGCGCGGGCGACGATCGCGTGACCGGGAACGGAGGCACCGATCGTGCCTGGGGCGGCCCGGGGAACGACACGGTGCTCGGCGGCGACGGCGCCGACGTCTGGGTGGCGGGTGGCCCTGGCGACGACAGTGTCACCGGCGGCGACGGCGGCGACCGGCTCTCCGGGGACGCCGGCAACGACACTCTCAGCGGCGGGAACGGAAACGATCGGATCTTCGGCGGCCGTGGGCAGGACACGATCAGCTGCGGCGACGGGATGGATACGGCGCACGTCGGTCCAGGGAGACACCGTCGCGGCCGACTGCGAGAGGACGATTCCCGCCGGCTCCTAGCCACAAGCCGTCGCTCTCGCCCATCTCGACCGAACGCCCCGCCGCAACCCGGCGGGGCGTTCACGTCCAGGGCAGAGAGCCGAGCTCAGTCGAGCGAGCAGTCGTACGGGCCCTCGCCCGGCGGCGCCGGATCGGTTCCGTTGACAGCCCAGGCGAACACGTAGGCCAGCGCGTCGATGTCGCAGTCCGAGAGCACGGGATCTCCGAGGTCGGGCCAGCCGTAGCCCATCAGGTCGGTGCTCTCGAGCAGGTTCGTGGTGTGGCCGAGGCCGAGCGCGTGGCCGATCTCGTGTTGCGTGACCCACCCGAGATACTCCGGGTCGTACGCACGCCCCGAGCGGCTCCTTCACGGTCGAGCGCCGCACGGCGAATCCGGCCGGACCCGACCGGATCACCGCCCGCGCCGTCAACCTGCGCTCCGGCCAGGTCTGCCGGGCGGCCGCCACGATCTGAGCACTCGCTCGGCCCCGGCGGCGCGCCCCGCCGCCGGGGCTCGGCTAGGGCCGCAACCCATTCGGGGGACCCAGTGTCTAAAGCTTCTTGAGCAAATGTCGATGTGGGGCGGATGAGCGTCTATCGTCCGGACGGCCCCCGGTCCCCGTCCGCATCCCCGCGTTGGATCGATCGCTGGCTGGCTGCCTGCAGCGAGCTGGCCGAGCTCGAGCGATCCAACCCGATGACGGACGCCGTCATCGACGAGATCGATGGCCGGATGATCCGCATCGGCGACCGGTGGTTGGCCGACTTCGCCTCCTGCAACTACCTGGGGTTCGACCTCGAGCGCGAGATCATCGCGGCCGTTCCCGAGTACCTCGAGAAGTGGGGTACGCATCCGAGCTGGTCACGCATGCTCGGCAGCCCCGTCCTCTACCCCCAGATCGAGGAGCGCCTGATCGAGCTGCTCGGCTGCGAGGACGCACTTGTCATCCCGACGATCACCCTGATTCACCTGTCCGTGATCCCGGTGCTCGCCGGAGACGGGACGATCTACGTGGACAGCCGCGCGCACAAGACGATCTACGACGGCTGCCAGTTCGCCTCCGCCCGCGGGGCGACGGTGAAGCGATTCCGTTTCGAGGACCCGGACGACCTCGAGCAGCTCCTGCGGCAGGACCGCTCCAGCACGCGTCTGGTGTGCATGGACGGTGTCAACAGCATGACCGGGAACGCTCCCGATCTGAGTGAGTTCGCCCGGATCGCCCGTCGCTACGACGCGATCCTCTACGTCGACGACGCCCATGGCTTCGGGGTCATCGGCGAGCGTGCGCCCGACGAGCCGAGCCCCTACGGCATCCGCGGGAACAGCATCGTCCGCTACTGCGATGAGTCGTACGACGGCATCGTGCTCGTCGCCGGCTTCTCCAAGTCGTACTCGTCGCTGGCGGCCTTCGTCGCCTGCCCGACCGATCTCAAGGAGCTGCTCAAGACGGCCGCGCCCCCCTATCTCTACTCGGGGCCCTCGCCGACCGCCTCCTTGGCCACCGTGCTCGCCGGCTTCGACGTCAACGAAGCCCGCGGTGACGCAATTCGCACCGACCTCTGGCGCAAGACCGACCAGGTGCTCAGCTGCCTCGATCGACTCGGAGTCCACACGCCGAACCGTTCGGGCTTCCCGATCGTCGAGGTCCCGCTGGCGCGCCACGAGGACATCGACGCGGCCGGGCGCTTTCTCTTCGACCACGGCATCTACGTCACGCTCGCCGCCTACCCGCTCGTGCCGAAGAGCGAGGTGGGCTTCCGGATCCAGGTCACGGCCTCCAACTCGCAGGCCGAGATCGAGCAGCTCGTCGACGTCCTCGGGAAGCTCGCCAACGCCTTCGACCTCCGGCCGGCCAGTTCGCAGGAATACGCGGCGTGAACGCGCTCGCCCGCTTCGATTGGCGCGGACGTGCCTGGATCATCTACCTCGCCGTCGGCGGCCTCCTGACCGCGGCGTACCTCTGGTTCCCTCCGCTCAAGGCGAACGGCCCCCTCATCAACCTGCTCGGGTTGTCCTCGTCGGTAGCGATCGCGGTCGGGATCTATCTGCACCGCCCCAAAGCGTGGGCGGCCTGGGTGCTCTTCATCGTCGGCAACTTTCTCTTCTTCGCCGGTGACCTCTATACGTACAGCTACCCCAAGCTCATGGGCGTCGAGGTGGAGTTCCCGTCCATCGGGGACGCCATCTACCTGACCGTCTATCCGCGCGCTCGTGGCGGGCCTGCTCGTCCTCGTCCGGCGGCGGAACCCACAGGGCGACCGCGCCGGCGTGATCGACTCGCTGATCATCTCGGTCGGCATCGCGCTGCTCTCCTGGGTGTTCCTGGTCGCTCCGAACATCCACCTCTCCGGCCTGACGACGCTCGAGAAGGCGGTTTCGGCCGCCTACCCGCTCGGCGACATCCTGCTCCTCGCCGCCGCAGTCCGCCTGGCGGTCGACAACGGCAAGCGGGCACCGGCCTTCTATCTGCTGGTCGGGAGCATCGTCTCGCTCCTCGCCGTGGACTCCGCCTACACGTTCGCCTTGCTGACGGACGCGTACAACCATCAGCTCAGCTACGACGTCGGCTGGATTGCCTTCTACCTTCTCTGGGGCGCGGCCGCGCTCCACCCCTCGATGCGCACGCTCGAAGAGCCGGCGCTCGACTCTCGTACGCGTCTCACTCCGCTCCGCCTCGGGCTGCTAGCCGGGGCGTGCTTGATCGCGCCCGGCGTCCGCTTCTACCAAGCGCTCGACGACCCCGACGTCCTCGTGCTGATCGTGGCCTCGGCGCTCCTCTTCCTCCTGGTCGTCGCGCGCATGGTGGGCCTCGTGCGCCAGGAGGAGCGCGCCGCCGCACGCGAGCTCGCTTTGCGACGGGCGGGCGTCGAGCTTGTTGCCGCCGCCGGCCGCGAGCAGGTCAACGCGGCTGCCATCTCGGCCGTCCTGGCCCTCGCCGAGACGCCGGCGCGCGTCCGTCTCGTCCTCCTCGGCGGGGACGGAGCCGTGGTCGCCGCCTCGTCCGGAGACGACGGCGAGTGGCCGGTGTCGACGACTGCCTACGCCTGGCTTCGGGACTTCGCGGACGAACCGCAACAGGTCTCCCTCACGACCCTGCCCGAAGAGGTGCGCGACCAGCTTCGCCTTCACGAGGGCCCGGCCGTCCTGCTTCTACCGCTTTCCGTCCGCGACGTGACGCGCGGGTTGCTCGTTCTCTGCTCGCCTGCGCGCATCCCCCGAGAGCTTGTCGACTCGCTCGAGTCGGTCGCCTCGCAGGTGTCGCTCGCCGTCGAGGGGGCGTCGCTGGCCGAGCACCTCCACCGGCGACAGAGCGAGGCCCGGTTCCGGTCGCTCGTCGCTCATTCGAGCGACCTCATCACCGTCCTCAACGCCCATGGCACCGTCACGTACCAGAGCCCGTCGGTCGAGCGCGTGCTCGGATACCGGGTCGGCGAGATCGAAGGACACGACTTCGCGCGGCTGCTGGCCGAGTCGGACCGGCCGCGGCTGGCGCAGATCGTCGCCGGTGTCGGCGAGGCCTACGTGGGCGGCGGCTCCGAGACTCACGTGATCGAGTGCTCGCTCCGACATCGCGACGGAACCTGGCTCCAGTTCGAGGTCCAGCACACGGACCTGTTGCAGGACGAGCACGTCCGCGGTGTCGTCCTGAACAGCCGGGACGTCAGCGAGCGCAAGGCGTTCGAAGACCAGCTCGCCCACCAGGCCTTCCACGACCCGGTCACGAGCCTCGCCAACCGGGCGCTGTTCGCAGACCGCGTCCAGCATTCGATCATGCGCTCGCTTCGCGGCGGGCCGGCGATCGGCGTCATGTTCATCGACCTGGACGACTTCAAGACCGTGAACGACAGCCTGGGCCATGCGGCCGGTGACACGGTTCTGCAGGAAGTGGCGCGACGCCTGCTGGGCGCCGTGCGTCCCGCCGACACGGTCGCCCGCTTCGGCGGCGATGAGTTCGCCGTCCTGCTGGACGGCATCAAGGACTCGGGGGAGGCCGCAGACGTCGCCGGCCGGGTCCTGCGCGCTCTCGAGCTCCAGTACGACGTCGACGGCAAGCGGGTCTACCCACGCGCGAGCGTCGGCATCTGTCTGGCTGGGCACGAGCTCGGCTCGTCCGATGCCGAGGAGCTCCTGCGGAACGCCGACGTCGCGATGTACATGGCCAAGCGCGACAGCAAGGGCAGCTATCGCGTCTTCGAGCCGGCGATGCACGAGCGCGTGGTCGAGCGGCTCGAGCTCCAGACCGAGCTGCAGCGCGCCCTCGAGCTGAACCAGCTCGAGATCCACTACCAGCCGGTCGTTCGCCTCAACCAGCGTGACGACTACGGAGTGGAGGCGCTGCTCCGCTGGATGCACCCGACGCGTGGGACCATCCCGCCGCTCAACTTCATCCCGCTCGCAGAGGAGACCGGCCAGATCGTTCCCATCGGCCGCTGGGTTCTCCAGGAGGCTTGCCGCCAGGGCGTCATCCTGCACGAGCAGTTCCCACGAACGCCGCCGTTGACGATGAGCGTCAACCTGTCGGTCAAGCAGCTCCAGTCGGAGTCGATCGTCGACGACGTGCGCGCCGCGCTCGAGACGAGCGGGCTCCCGCCGTCGGCCCTCGTCCTCGAGATCACCGAGACCGTGATGATGGCCGACACGGACCTGGCGGTGCGACGGCTGCACGAGCTGAAGTCGCTCGGCGTCCTCCTGGCCATGGACGACTTCGGGACTGGCTACTCGTCGCTCTCCTACCTGAGCCGCTTCCCGGTCGACATCCTCAAGATGGACCGGTCGTTCCTCTCGTCCGAGCACGACGAGTCGGGCCTGGCGGCGGCGATCATCGCGCTAGGAAACAGCCTCAGTCTCGACGTGGTCGCCGAGGGGATCGAGCTGCCGGAGCAGATCGCGTCGCTTCGCGAGCTCGGGTGCGAGCTCGGCCAGGGCTTCCTGTTCGCCAAGCCGATGAACCACGAGGCGCTGGTCGAGTACCTCGACGGTGACGCAGCGACCGGCGAGCCGCGCTCGCATGCAGCATAGTCACGAGGGGCTCGACCGCCCAGGGCGGTTTCTCCCGGGTCAACCTCCTAGCCCCGCTTCGCCACCGAGACTTTCGCCTCCTCTGGGCCGGGATGACGATCTCCCTGCTCGGGGACGGCATCTTCCTCATTGCGATGGCCTGGCAGGCGTACGAGCTCTGGAACGCCCCGGCAGCTCTCTCGCTCCTCGGGATCGGCATGACCATCCCCATGATCGCTTTCCTGCTTCCGGCCGGAGTCATGAGCGACCGGTTCGACCGGCGTAAGCTCATGCTCTGCGCGGACGCCGGCCGTGCGGTGGTCATCGCCGCGCTCGCCGTCCTCTCGCTGACCGGCCTCCTCAACTTCTGGGAGCTCCTGGTCATCGTCGCCCTCTACGGCGTCGGCACGGCCTTCTTCACGCCTGCGTTCGAGGCGATCGTTCCGGACATCGTCCCTGCGGCCGACCTCCCGGCGGCGAACTCGCTCGACCAGTTCGTCAAGCCGATCGCCCTTCGTCTCGCGGGCCCGGCGCTCGGCGGGGCGTTGGTGGCCACCCTCGGCACGGGAACCGCGTTCGCCGTCGACGCCGCGTCCTTCGGCGCGTCCACGGTCGCGGTGTTCCTGATGCGCCCGCCGGCCCATCCGCGCTCGGAGCACGTCCAATCCTCCCTCAGCGCGGTGAAGGAGGGCCTCCGGTTCGTTCGCGGCCGGGTCTGGCTCTGGGGGACGCTGCTCTCGGCGACGATCGCCTATCTCGCTTTCATGGGCCCTGCCGAGGTCCTGCTCCCGTACGTCGTCAAGAACGAGCTGCACGCCTCGGCCGGAGACCTCGGGCTCGTCTTCGCCGCCGGCGGCATCGGGGCGATCGGCGCCGCGCTGATCATGGGCCAGCGCGGTCACCCGCGCCGCGACGTCACGTTCATGTACGCGACGTGGACGCTCGCGACGCTCGCGGTCGCGGGGTACGGGCTCGCGACCGCGTCGTGGCAGCTGATGGTGGCCTGTCTCCTCTTCAACGCGCTGGAGACCGCGGGGACGATCGTCTGGGCGACGATCAAGCAGCGCCACGTCCCGGCCTCGATGCTCGGACGAGTCTCGAGCCTGGACTGGTTGATCTCGATCGGCCTCCTGCCGCTCTCCTTCGCGCTGACGGCTCCGGTCGTCGCCCTGGTCGGCGTGCGCGCCACGTTGGTCGGAGCCGCGGTCATCGGTGGCGTCTTCACGCTGGGCGCACTCTTCCTTCCGGGCATGCGCGACATCGAGGGGATCGCCGCCGAGATCGACGGAGCAGGCGAGCACGGTCCGCCGCTCGGCGAGCCCGATCTCCTCCGACCGCCCGTCTTCGTCGACGTCCAGCGGTAGCCGCGCCGGCGCTCAGCGAGCTGCCGGCGCGCTGTACGGCTGGAGGGAGCGGGCGACGGCGATCGGCGGTCTCCTCGTCGGGAGCGTGGATCGTCACCACGAGCCCGTTCGAGCGGAGCAGGGCCATCGTGCCCGAGAGGAGCAGGGTTCCCTCCGGCGGCTCGTAGCCGCGGACGCCGGCGATCATCGTCAGCGAGTCGACGAGCTCCGCCGCCTGCGAGATCTCCACGTGCGGCATGCCCTCGGTCGACCCGTAGGCCAGGCTGAGCCCCGTGACCTCGCCGTCGGCCGCCGGCAGCCGCAGCTCCCGGACGGAGTCGAGCGCGAAGCCGTGGACGTCGGGCCCGGCCCACACGGGCGCGCTCCCGAGAAGCGCCGCCGCGTCGGCGAGCTCGATGTCGGCGCCGGGGGTGCCGAGCTCGCTCGGCAGCGTCTCGGGGTCGGCGACCTCGAGCGGCGCGGAGCCGGCCGGCAGCGTCTCGTAGGCGACGATCCGGGTGAGTCGCGTCTCCCCGTGCTGGGCGATGCGGATGAACACCGGCTCGTACGTGTCGCGGGACACGGCGACGTCGTGGTTGTTCGGCCCGATCTTGATCCAGTAGACGGGCGTTCCCTCGACCACGTCCTCGCCCAGGACCTCGGCCTGGCCCGACTCGAGCGCCTCGCGGTAACCCGCGCCCAGGCTCGTGTAGAGAGTGCTCGCGTGCTCGGAGACCTCGTCGCCGCCCAGGGCGACGTCGAACTGGACAACCCCCTCGAAGCGCTGCGTCTCGCGCAGGCCGGCCTCCGGGTCGAACCAGACCTCCTGCTCGGCGGTGACCGCGGTCCGCTCGCCGGTGTCGAGGTTGACGAGCGTGTGCTCGAGGTCGCTCTCGTAGACGAAATGGAGCACGGGGCCGTTACCGGTCGCCGCGAGCGCCCGGTCGATCACGCTCGGCCCGGCGCCGGACGGCCAGAGCGCGACGATCCCGATGACCGCGGCGACGAGCGCGACGGCGGCCGCCAGGCGCAGCGGCAGCCGGCGCGACCGCCGCTCGAGCCCGGCGTCGCGCAGGACGCGGTCCCAGTCGCCTGCGCCGTCGTAGGGCGGGGCGATCCTGTCGAGCACCTCGGCAACGTCGGTCATGCCTTGACCTCCTCGAGCTTCGTCTGCAGGTTCGCGCGGGCGGCGTGCAGGGTCGCGGACACGGTTCCGCGCGCGATCCCCAGCGCCTCGGCGATTCCCGCGTAGTCCAGGTCGGCGTAGTAGCGGAGGAAGAGGGCCAGCCGCTGTCGCTCCGGGAGGGAGGCGAGCGCGGCCGCGACGGCGCCGGGCTCGGAATGCCCGTTCGCCTCGGCCGCCTCCTCGGCCACCCCGTCCGTCGTCGGCACGTAGCGGCCCTCGACGGTGGAGCGCCTCTTCGCTTCGTTCAGGACGATCCGGCAGACCCAGCCCGGCGCCGACTCGCGGTCGCGCAGCCGGCTCCGGTAGCGCACCGCCCTGACGAAGCCGTCGTGGACGGCGTCGAGAGCTGCCTGCTCGTCACCGGTGATCGCGGTCGCCAGCCGGACGAACGACCGCAGCCGCTCGCGGTACACGGCCTCGATCGCCGCGAGCTCCGCATCTGTCCGAGAACGCCGCCACACACTCAAACGATCTCCTTCGGGCGCCGACGTGTTTATCCGGTCCCAACTCTGACGGGTTTCCCGGGCGAGCGATTCGGTCCAGCTGGGCCATGGCCTTCGCGATGGCGGCTTACCGCGCGCGACCGATGGGTGAGGTGAACGGCTTTGCGAACGTCGTCTTCCCGGCGCGCGACTTGACGCCGGAGTGGCGGCCTGGACCGCGATGCTGGGCCGAGGACCCAGCCTTCGTCGGCGACGACGTTAGCGTTCTCCCAGGCGCGATCGAGGATCGCCCCGACGACGTGGAAGTTGGTGTCGAGCGTCGGCCCGGCGGCGACGACGTAGAAGCGGGTCGTCTCGCCCGGATCCGCCGTGAGGGGATGGTCGACGTACTGGTTGGCGTAGCCGTTGAAGGTCGTCCAGTCCGGCTGCATCGCCCGCGCCTTGTCCATGTTCAGGCTGGCCGGCTCGGCGATCCCGTCGCCGCTCAGGTACCACTCGCTGGCGACAAGGACGTAGGAGTTGTCGACCTGCGGGAAGCGGCTCGGCCGGGTCAACGACGATGGCGCCGTACATGCCGTTGGCGATGTGGGCGAGAACGGGCTTCGTCCCGCAGTGGTACATGTAGACGCCGGGGTCGTCGGCCTTGAAGCGGAAGGTGAACGACTCGCCGACGGGGACGTCCTTGAAGGCGACGTTGGGCGCGATCCGCGCCGCGTGGAAGTCGATCGAGTGCGGGATCGTGCCACCGTTCACGAGTGTCATCTCGACTGTCTGCCCCTCGCGGACGTGCACGATCGGCCCGGGCGCTCCGTGCCCGTCGAACGACCAGGTCGTGTACTCGACGCCGGGCGCGACCTCGACGACCACGTCTTTGAGGGTCATCTCGACCTTCACGAGGTTGCCCTCGGGTACGGGCGGGAGCACCGCCTCCTTGGGCTCGTGCGCCTGGGCGAGCTCGGCGGCGTCGTCGGGGACGACGCCTGCGAAGCTGTCGAGCGGGAGGGCGGTGTTGTGGTCGGCCACCTGCGCGTCGTCGGCCACGGGCACGGCGGGCGCATCTCCTCCCTCCTGGCCGGAGACCTGGGCGAGCGCGGCCTCGGCGTCATCCTGGGCCTGCTGCGAGCTCGCCCAGCTTGCGAGCGCGAACATGGCGAGCGCTCCCACGGCGAGGCCAAGCAGGAGCGTGGCGACTTTGAAGAAGGCTCCCGAGTCGCTGTCTCCACGGCGGCGGTAGGTGCGGGCGGGGGCTGGCATCAGCTCTCTCCTTCTGGTCGCTTGGGAGTGAGTCTATGCCGGGTCTCGAAGCTCGCCACTCGCCCCGGCGCCGCCTGAGGTGAGAACGACGCGGGCGTTCGTTCGGTCGTGGTCGCTTAACACCGCCTTAACCCAGCGCAACCGGGACTTCACGGGCCCGGGGTTATAAGAAGGTCATGGACGCAGGCTCCGGCTGGACCCGTATGGGCTCCCTCGTGTTTGCCGCGCTTCTGGGCGGCGGGGCGGCCGTCGGGATCAGCGCCGCGCTCGGCGTCGGGGGCGACACGGACGCCGTCGTCACGACCGTCGCGGCGGCCGCGACCGACGACCGAGACGCCCTCGACCCTCCAGGCGAGCGAGACCGGAGCCAAGCCCGTCCAGCAGATCTACGAGGAGGCCGGCCCGGGCGTCGTCCAGGTGACGACGAGCGGCGTCGACTCGAGCAACCCGTTCTTCGGGCCGCAGGCCACCTCCTCGCTCGGCTCCGGCTTCGTCGTCGACCGCGACGGCTACATCGTCACGAACTACCACGTGATCGAAGACGCGCAGGAGATCGAGGTCAATTTCTCGGGCGACGACCGCGTCCCGGCGACGATCGTGGGGAGCGACCCTTCCACCGATCTCGCCGTCTTGAAGATCGACGCGCAGTCACGAGCGCTGACTCCCCTCCCCCTCGGCAACTCGGACAACGTGCACGTCGGGGACGCGGTCGTCGCTATCGGGAATCCCTTCGGCCTGGAGCGCAGCGTCACGGCCGGCATCGTCAGCGCGCTCCAGCGGGACATCACCGCGCCGAACGGCTACACGATCGACAAGGTCATCCAGACGGACGCGCCCATCAACCAGGGCAACTCCGGCGGCCCGCTGCTGAACGCGCGCGGCCAGGTGATCGGCGTCAACTCCCAGATCTCCAGCGAGACCGGCGGCAACGTCGGGATCGGCTTCGCCGTCCCGGTGAACACCGTCAAGGAGGTCGTCTCCCAGATCAAGGAGAGCGGCAAGGTCGAGCACGCCTTCCTGGGCGTCCAGATGCAGGAGATCACCCCCGAGCTCGCCGAGACGGTGAACGTCCCGGTCGACGAGGGCGTCATGATCGTCGGCGTCGTCGAGGGCAGCCCGGCCGACGAGGCCGGCCTGCAGGGAGGCGAGGAGCAGGTCATCGTCGGGGGCCGGAGCTATGTTCTTGGTGGCGACATCGTGACCCGCGCCGACGGCCAGCCCGTTACGTCCCCGGACGACCTCCGCAGCATGATCATGGAGAAGTCCCCCGGCGACTCGATGACGCTCGACATCCAAAGAGGCCAGTCCCCACGAACTGTGATTGTCACGCTCGGGCAGCAACCCGCCCAACCGGGCGGTTAGCAGGCCCGCGGCCCCTCCCCCCAGGGGCCTGACCGGTCGGAGGCCCGCGTTGCCTGCCCGGGCCTCCGACCACCCTCCCCTCGTAGACTCGGCCGCCATGGCCTCGCTCACCGCTTCGGCGAGTCCCCTCCGTTCTCCGTAGGCCTCGAAGAGGAGCTCTTCGTCCTCGACGCGGAGACGCTGGAGCCGGCCTCCGTGCCGGACGGCGTGCTCGACGGCGAGCGGCTGAAGGCCGAGCTCTTCACGACCATGCTCGAGCTGACCACCGGCGTCTGCGCCGACGTCGCGGAGGCGGTGGAGGAGCTCGCGGCGCTGCGCGTCGAGGCCCGGCGGCGCCTGCACGCGCACGGGCTCGAGCTGGCCGCCGCCGGGACCTGGCCGACGGCCGTGCTCGGCGAGCAGCCGGTGACGCCGCTCGAGCCGCTGCGGCGCTTCGCCGAGCACGCCGGCCCGTCGGCGCTGCGGCAGCACTGCTCGGGGCTGCACGTCCACGTCGGCGTGGCGAGCCCGGAGGAGTGCATGGGGCGGCTCGAGGCCGTGCTTGCCGCTGCTCCCGGCCGTGCTCGCGCTCTCGGCCAACTCGCCGTACGCGGACGGGGCCGAGACGGGCCTGGCCTCGACCCGCGCCGAGCTGCTCCAGCTGCTGCCGCGGGCGGGCGCGCCGCCGGCCTTCCGCGACTACGAGGAGTTCCTGGCCTTCGCCGAGCTGCTCGTCGAGCTGGGGCTCGCCGACGACCTGATGCGCCTCTGGTGGGACGTGCGGCCCCACCCGCGGCTCGGAACCCTGGAGATCCGCGCGCCGGACCAGCCGACGCGGCTCGCCGACACCGCCTCGCTGGCCGGGCTGTGCCACGCGCTCGTGGTCGCCGCCGATCCCGCGCGCGGCGCCCGCCGACCGCGGCCTCTACGCCCAGAACCGCTGGGCCGCCGCCCGCTTCGGCGCGCAAGCGGCCCTGATCCACCCGGAGACGCGCGAGCTGACGACGCCGCACGAGCTTCTCGGCGGCCCGGACGCCCTCGACCAGGCGGGCGAGCAGCTCGCCGTCGGGCGCAGCGAGGGCCTTCGCGCCCTGCGCGAGCGCCTGGTGGCGCTCACGTACGATCAGCTCTAGTGCCCCTCCAGGCAATGAACTCCAGGTCCCTGGCGCGCGATGAGCGGCGCCATGCGTCGTCCTCAGTCGCCTCCATACCCCAGGGTATGAAGGCTCCCTGTGTCCTAGCCTGGCTTGCTCCTCGCACGCCAGGAACGAGGGCCCATTACCTGAAGGGGCACTGATGGTCGTCTCGGAGACGATGCAGGTCAGCGGCATCCGCTGCGAGCGCTGCGTCCTGCGCCTGGGGGGCGCGCTCGGGAAGCTCGACGGGATCGAGTCGGCGAACGCCAACCTCGTCGGCGAGGTCACGCTTTCCTGGGACGACGAGCGCGTCCGGCGCGAGGAGATCGTCGCCGCGCTCGACCGGGCCGGGTTCCGCCAGCTCGCCGGCTGAGCCGCTCGCCGGAATAGGCGGCGGGAGCAGGGCGTTAGCTTGTTAGTGTCCGACGGATGGCAGAGGCCGAGACCGACGCCCGCCGCCTGGCGACCGAGGCCCGTGACCGCGTCCGCTTCGAGGAGGAAGTGCTCGAGCTGGCAGACCAGGTCTACCGGGTCGCGCGACGCTTGGTGTCGAGCCGCGAGGAGGCCGAGGATCTCGTCCAGGAGACCTACGCCCGCGCCTTCCGCAGCTGGCGCTCCTACACCCCGGGGACGAACCTCCGGGCCTGGCTCATGCGGATCCTGACGAACCTCAACATCGACCGCGGCCGCCGAGAGCAGCGCGCGCCCGACATGCAGCCGATGGAGGAGGGCGACTACTTCCTCTACAACCGGCTCGAGGAGACCGCCGGCATCCCGGACGACGAGCGGATCGTCGAGCGCCTCTCGCAGGACTCCATCGTCGACGCGCTCTCGAACGTCCCGCACGACTTCCGCGACGCGATCGTCCTCGTCGACATCGGCGACTTCTCCTACCAGGAGGCGGCGCAGATCCTCGACGTCCCCATCGGGACGGTCATGTCGCGCCTGCACCGCGGCCGGCGCATCCTCAAGGGCGAGCTGGCGGAGTCGGTCGTGGGGGAGGAGCAGTGACCGCGTTCGAGCCGATCTGCGAGAAGTGCGAGGAGCTGATCCAGCCCTACCTCGACCGCGAGCTCAGCGAGGCCGAGCGGATCGAGGCCGAGGGGCACCTGTCCGGGTGCGGGTACTGCAGCGAGCGCTACCGCTTCGAGGCGAGCCTGAGGACGTACGTGCGCCAGGCCTGCTGCCAGGAGGAGATGTCCTCCGAGCTGAAGGCGAAGCTCGCCTCCCTGCGCACGCCTCTCGACGACTGATTACGACGCGGCGCGGGTCGCGCCGACGATGACGACGAGCCGGTTCGGGTCGTCGCCGCCCGGGAGCGCGGCCGTGCCGACTCCGAGCTCTTCCGCCAGGCGCTGCGCCACCGCTTCGCCGCCCGGCGGGTAGTAGACGCGGGTCTCCGTGTAGTTGTGCCGGTCGGCGTCCTTCACCTCGCCGATCCCGTAGGCGAGGCCGGCGATCTCGTTGGCGAGGCCCGAAGCGGCGTTCCCGCGGCGGGTGCCGTTGTAGACGTCGACCTGGATCTCCCAGCGCTCCGGGAGCTGCGGCGCCGCGGCGGCCGGCTTGGTCACCGGCGCGACCGGAGTGGAGGGCGCATCCGCGGGGAGGACCTGCGGCCGCAGGACGAAGACGAGGAACGCGGCGACGACGGCGGCGAAGCCGACGACGATCGCCCAGCGGCGGAGCGACCAGCGCTCGACCACCGAGATGACGGGCAGGCCCGCCAGCTCGCGCGCCTCGCGCTCGGTGATGCCGAGCGCGGAGGCGTAGACGACGATCGCCGCGATCGCGTCGGTGGTGGAGGGAAAGCGGTACGTCCTGCTCTCCTCCAGCGACTTGATGTCGTCGACCTCGAGGCTCGTGAGCTCGGCGGCCTCCTCCAGCGTCAGACGCCGGCGCAGGCGAGCCGTCACGAGCGGCGACGATGCTGCATGTGCCTCCATCGAAACCTCGACCCTCGGTGTTCGTCGGGCGGCTCCTCCACCCTGCCTGTCTCATCGGCGCCGAGCGCGTGATCTTGAGGGTCTATTGCGGCTCCGGGCACAGCCCCTCGCCGCTTTGCACGGAGAGGACGTAGGTCGGCTCGCCGACGTGGCCCTCGGCCATGCCGTACGTGAGCAGGCTGAGGCAGTCGCCCTCCCGCGAGAAGTCCACCCGGTAGGAGCTCGGGGCGTCCTCCTCCTGCTCGACCTCCTCGCCGCTCGCGCGCACGACGCGCGTGCGGGTCTCCCATTCCGGCGCGAGGCTCTCGACGTAGAACGCGACCACCTCCTCCTGCGTGGCGCCGGCCGGGGGAGCGTAGAGAGCGCTGGTGACGATCTCGTCCGGGACGGGCAGCGCGTCCTCTCCCGTCGAGGTCTGGGTCAGGCGCTGGATCTCGCGCGAGCCCGGATAGGTCGGGAGGGAGTCGAGGATGGCGTTGTTGTCGTCCAGCCGGCCCGAGTCGAGCTGCTGCCAGGCGGCGTAGCCGACTCCGGCGGCCAGGGAGAGGATGACGAAGGCCGGGATCAGCACCGCCGGCCGGACGAGCCGGCGCCTCAGGAGAGGTCCTCCGGCCGGTCGACGTCGCCCGGGGCGCCGAGGTCGTCGCAGGGGACGAGCAGCGGGCCGAAGGCGCGCAGGCCGTCGTCCGGCACCGCGCTCCCAGAGCTCGCGCGCGACCACGAGGGGGTGCCCGCGGGCGCCCGCGTAGGAGGCTGCGACGAGCGGCGCGCCGGTCTCCCGCTGCGCCGCCAGGACGCGGCCGACGGCCTCCGGCGCCAGCTCCGGGCCGTCCGCGAGGACGACGACGGCCGCCTCCGCGTCGGGCGGGAGGGCGACCAGCCCGCAACGGAGCGAGGCGCCGGGCCCGAGCTCCCAGTCGGGGCAGGCGACCACGCGCGCGCCCTCCACCTCGAGCGGGTAGGCCCCGGCCACGACGACGACCTCGCCGACGGGCGCCTCCGCCAGCCGCGCGAGCACGCGCGGCAGGAGCAACCGCTGCTTCGGCGAGCCGAACCGCGTCGCCGCCCCAGCCGCGAGGACGATGGCCGGAACGGGCCCGCCTTCGGCCTCAGGCATCCTCGGCGTCGACGGTCAGCGTGAGGATGTCGGCGACGTGGAGGAGGCGGAACGTGGCGCGGCTGAGGGCCCGGATCTCGGCGTCGTCCTCGGCCTCCGGCAGCGTCCGCCAGAGGTCGCGCGCGGTGGCGAGGAGCTCGGCGATCCGCTCCCGCGGCTCGACGTGGCCGTCGCGCTCGGCGCAGGCGTTGAGCGCGAGCCCGAGCACGCCGATCGTGTCCGCCTGGCGCGTCCAGAGGAGCGGCGTCGCCATGGTGAGGTACTGGTGTATGCGCGCGAACGTGAGCGGCTGGTCCAGCCGCCGGGGGCCGCGCGGCTCCGCGAGTGGCGCGGGTGCCTCGCCGTCGGCGATGCGCGCGGCCGAGCGGCCCAGCATGTCGCGCACCTCGTCCTCCGAGAGCCCGGCGAGGCGCGCGGTGCGAAGCGCGAGGAGGAGCGCGCCCGGCTGCTGCCCGTACGGGTAGTCCGACGCGTACAGCACCTGCCCGGGCGAGATCCGCGAGAACATGTCCAGGAGGTCGATCGCGCTCCAGACCGAGGTGTCGAAGTACACGCCCTGCCGCCCGGCGAAGCAGTCGGAGAGAGCGGCGAGGTCGGCGATCCCGGCGTGGGCGATGATGAGCGAAGCGTCCGGATAGGCCTCGTGCAGCGCGCGAAGGCTCTCCGCGATCGGGGGCAGGCCGCGCCCGCCGTGGATGAGGATCGGGACCCGCCGCTCGGAGGCGAGCGCGAACACGGGCTCGAGCCGCTGGTCGTTCAGCAGGAAGCCCTGCGCCCGGGGGTGCAGCTTGATCCCGCGGGCTCCGGCGTCGAGCGCGCGCACCGCCTCCTCCATCGGGCTCGCGGACAGGTCGAGGCGGACGAAGGGGACGAGGAGCCCGTCGGAGCCGGCCGCCGCCTTCAGCGTGCGGTCGTTCGCGGCTCGGAAGGCCGGCTCGCGGTCCGGCTCGTCCAGGCAGAACGCGAAGGCCCGCTCGACGTCCCAGCGCCGGAGAAACGAGGCGAGGTCGTCGTAGGGCGCGATCATGCCGTCGATGTCGCGGCCGACGTGGACGTGCGCGTCGAACAGGGTCGCCCCGGCCGGGATGAGGCGTCGTGCCTCCTCCTCGTACCGCTCCACCAGGCCGCGCGCCCGCTCGAGGACCTCGTCCACGGAGGTGAATCTACCGGGAGCGGCTACCATCGGGAGCCGTGCCGGACGTCATCATCTTTGGCGACACCGTTCGCTCCGCCGAGCTGCGCCACGAGGTGCCGGTGTCGATCCCCGACCCCTTCGTGTACCTGGAGCGCAACGGCACGCGCACCGCGTACGTGGGCTCGCTCGAGCTTCCGCGCCTGCGCGAGGTCGACGGCCTCGAGACGGTGCCGCTGGAGGAGCTCGGGCTCGACGAGCTGGTCGAGCGGGGCCTGAGCTGGCACGAGCTGACGCCGGAGCTCGTCCTCCGGGCCTGCCGGGCGGCCAACGTGGAGTCGGTCGTCGCGCCGCGCGACTTCCCGCTCGAGCTCGCCGACTTCCTGCGGGCGAACGCGATCGAGGTCGAGGCCCGGGGCGACCTCTTCGACGAGCGCCGCCGGGTCAAGACGGAGGCCGAGCTGACCGGCATCGGCCGCTCCCAGCGGGCGGCCGAGCGGGCCATGGACGCCGTTCGCGCACGCTTGCGCGCCGGGGCGCCCGTGACCTGCGAGGACCTGCAGACCGAGGTCCTGCGCGTGTTCGGCGAGGAGGGCGTCATGGTCGACGACCTCGTCCTCGTCTCCTCGGGCGCGCAGACGACCGTCGGCCACGAGCCCGGGCAGGGCCCGATCGGCGAGAGCGAGCCGATCGTGGTCGACCTCTTCCCGCGCGATCCCGTCTCCGGGTGCTACGCGGACATGACACGAACCTTCTGCCTGGGCGAGCCGCCCGAGGAGCTCGTCCGCTACCACGCCCTCGTCCGTGAGGCGCTCGACCTCGCCTGCGCGACCATCCGCCCGGGCATCACCGGCGCCGAGGCCCACCGCGTCGTCTGCGAGCTCTTCGAGGCGCAGGGCTACCGGACGCAGCTCTCGAAGGAGCCGGGCGAGGTGCTCGACGAGGGGTTCTTCCACAGCCTCGGCCACGGCGTCGGCCTGGAGGTGCACGAGCTCCCCGCGCTCGGGCGCGTGGGCGAGGAGATCGTCGCCGGCGACGTGCTCGCGGTCGAGCCCGGCCTCTACCGGACCGGCTTCGGCGGCTGCCGCCTCGAGGATCTCGTCCTCGTCACCGAGGACGGCTGCGAGGTTCTCACCGACTTCCCGTACGAGCTCGAGCCTTGACGGAAGCGCTCGCTGCCGGCGCCTAGTCGGCCGTCAGGTCGAGGAGCGGCTCGAAGCGGTCGGGGTCGTCGAACGGCCCCACGACCGCGAGGTTGAGGCGCTCCTCGCGGACGATGTCCTGCGCGACCCGGTGGAGGTCCTCGACCGTGACGCGATCGAGCGCGGCGAGCACCTCCTCCGGCTCGCGGGTCCTGCCCTCGAGCACCTCGTCCCGCAGGCCGAAGGAGATCGTGCCCTTCGGGTCCTCCAGGGAGAGGACGAGCCGGCCCTTGGCGAAGTTGCGCGCCTTCTCGAGCTCGTCGGCGTCCACCGGCTCGGCGGCGATGCGGCCGAACTCGCGGATCACGGTCTTGACCGCCTCGTCGATCCGCTGGATGTCGACGCCGCCCTGGGCGAAGAGCGTCCCCGCGTCGGTGTAGGCCTGGTTGTAGCCGTAGATGTAGTAGGCGAGGCCGCGGCGCTCGCGCACCTCCGTGAAGAGCCGCGACGACATGCCGCCGCCGAGCACCGTGGCCAGGAGCATCAGCGGATAGCGGTCGGCATGGCCCAGCGGGTAGCTGTGGACGCCCGTGCGGATGTGGGCCTGGTCGGAGGTCTTCGTGTGCAGCTTGACGCGCGGCTCGCCCTGCTCCCATGACACCGGCTCGGCCGCGCCGGTGGCGCCGTTGGGGACGTCGCCGAGCAGCGAGGCGACCCGCTCCACGGCGTCGCCGCCCACCGCGCCCGCGAGCCCGGCGACCATGCGGGGCGCGCGGTACCAGCGGTCGAGGTAGTCGGTGAACGTCTCGCGGGTGGCGCCCCGCACCGTCTCCTTCGTCCCGATGATGTCCCAGCCGAGCGGCTGGTCGCCGTAGAGGAGCGAGTCGTAGACGCCGTCGACGTAGTCGCGCGGCGTGTCGTAGTACATGTTCATCTCCTCGACGATCACGCCCTTCTCGCGCTCGATCTCCTCGGCGTCGAACTTCGAGTGGCGCAGCATGTCGACGAGGACGTCGAGCGCGGTGTCGCGGTGCTCGGCCGCGCACTTGACGTAGTAGCCCGTGTACTCCTTGCCGGTGAACGCGTTGAACTCGGCGCCGATCGAGTCGATCTCGCCGGCGATGTCGCGGGCGGTCGGGCGGTTCTCGGTGCCCTTGAAGAACATGTGCTCCGCGAAGTGCGCGATGCCGTTGGTGTCCTTCGTCTCGTAGCGCGATCCCGCCGCGAGCATGACGAAGCAGGCGACCGACTTCGCCTGGGGCATGTCGGCGGTGAGGACGCGCAGGCCGTTGTCCAGCACGGTCTTCTCGAAGGTCTTCGGCATCATGCTCACGATGGTACGGAGCTCCTCTCTTCGTAGGCGTCGAGGCGGGTGCGCCAGTCCTCGGGGACGAGCATGGACGCGTTCGCCTCGTAGTCGTAGGCGACGATGACGGACGAGGCCTCGAGGACGAGCCTGCCGTCGCCGCCGCGGATCTCGTGCTCCATGTCGAAGCTCTTGGTGCCGACGCGGGGGACGCGCGAGCCGATCTCGAGCGTCTCGGGGAAGAGCGCGGGCGAGCGGAAGTCGAGCGAGACGCGGGCGAGGACTATGGAGAGCTGGTAGGCGAAGTCGGCCCCGAGCGCCTCGAGCAGGTAGTTGATGCGCGCCGTCTCGAGGTAGGTCAGGTAGACGGCGTTGTTCACGTGGTCGGCCGCGTCGATGTCCCGGAACTCGACCTCGCGCGGTTGGACGAAGCGGTAGCCCTCCATCTCGGCATGGTACTTTCGCGGCTCTCGTGCCCGGCGAGCTGACCCGCAAAGCGATCCTGGCGCAGCCCGAGTGGCTGCGCGGCGTGCCCGAGCGCGTAGGCGACCGGCGGCTGCCCGAGGGGCGCGTCGTCTTCACCGGCTGCGGGACGTCGTTCCACGCGGCGCAGACGGGCGGCGAGGCGATCCAGGCGCTCGAGGCGGTGCTCTCGCCGCCGGAGGCCGACCTGCTCGTCGTCGTCAGCCACGAGGGCGGGACGTCCATGGCGCTCGAGGCGGTGCGGGCGTTCTCCGGCCCCGTCTGGCTCGTCACGGGGAAGGAGGAGAGCGCGCTCGCCGAGGCGGCCGACGAGGTGCTCGTCGTCACGCCGGAGGTGGAGGAGTCCTACTGCCATACCGCGAGCTACACGGCTGCGGTCGCCGCCCTGGCCGCGCTGCGCGGCGAGGACGTCTCCGGGCTGCCCGCCGCCGTCGAGCGCGTGCTCGCCGACGAGCCGTTGCCGGTCTCCGGCCCACGACCGTTTCGCCGTCGTCGGCGCGGGCCGCGACGTGCCCACGGTGCGCGAGGCGACGCTGAAGCTGCGCGAGGGCGTGCACGTCGCCGCCGAGGCGCACCACATCGAGCAGATCCTCCACGGCCACCTGGCCGCGATCGACGAGAGCGTGCGCGCCTTCGTCCTCGAGGGCGAGGGCCGTGCCGCCGAGCGGGCTCAGGACGCCGTTCGGGCGCTCGGCGAGCTCGGCGCCGAGACCACGCTCGTCCCGACCGAGCACCCGGTCGTGGACATCGTCCGCTTCCAGCTCCTCACCGCCGACCTGGCCGAGGACCGCGGGATCGACCCCGACATGATCCGCTGGGACGAGCCGCGCTGGGACGCGGCCCGCAAGTCCTACTCCTAGGCGCGCAGCCCGCCCCGCAAGCCAAGCCCACGGGCGGTGTTCGGCGCTGTCGAGCGTGGCGGGCGCATCCGTGCTGAGGTCGTGCCGAATAGTCGAGTGTCGATCATCGAGCCCCTGGCGCGGTCGTACATCCTGCCCGGCTCGATGGTCTTTCACCGATGAGTACAAGGTCTACACCGGGCTCGGCAAGAAGGGCTACACGCACCGTCGGATCAATCACTCCGCCCGCGTCTACGTGGACGGGGACGTTCACACGCAGACCATCGACGGCTTCTTCGGCCTGTTCAAGTCGGGTGTGCGCGGAGCGCATTTCGCCGTCTCGCACAAGTGGCTCCAGGGCTACCTGAACGAGTGGACGTGGCGCTACAACCGGCGCGAGTCCGAAACGCTCATGTTCACAGACCTCTTGACCGAGGCCGCGAGCAGAACGGTCTAGCCCTTCTTGGGCTCGGCTGCCTTGCGGAGAGCGTCCATCACGTCCTCGCGCTTGGGCACGGGGATCTCCAACCCCTTGGGCGTGGTCTGCTTCGGCTCTTGCTTCTTGTCGGTCACTCATGGTGAGGTTAGCGCGTGGCAAAGACAAAGCCAGACCTAAGCGGAGTCCTGCTGAAGCTCGAACGGGCCGAGACGCACATCCATACGTTCAGCGACGAAGTCATGGCCTTCAGTGAACGCGACCCCAAGCCGTTCGGGTTCAGGCCCAAGGAAACACTCGCACCCGACAAGTCGGTCACGTATGACCTGTACGCAGTCATCCGCGAGAACCCGCCGCGAGAGTTGGCGCTGCCGTTCGGTGATGCGATCCAGAACATCCGCTCGGCTCTCGACCACCTCGTCTATGAGCTCGCGCCTCCCAGAGTCCAAAGCAAGCGGGGCACTCAGTTTCCGATCTTTACCGACGAGTGCGAGTTCAAGGTTCTTAGTCCGCCAATGTTGCAAGGCATCGAAGGTGACGAGCGGACACTTATCGAGCGAGTACAACCCTATGCGGCTTCCAACATTCCGAGTGATGACCCTCTCGCCATCCTCCGCAAACTCTCGAACCGCGACAAACACCGCCTGCTCATTCCGATGATCGCCGCGCTCAGCGATACGGGCAGTTGGGTCGCTTCCGACAACGCAGATATCCGCTTCACCCATCTTGCTAGGGGTCCGGTGGAACACGACACAAAGATCGTGTCGTTCACCGCAACACGCAAAGACCCCACCAAACACATGAATGTGCATCCCGAGTCGGGATTGGAGATACAGATCGGAAACACCGGGATCGTCGGGTATGCCATCGGAGCCGTAGACCTCCTCAGCATGATCCACCACCACGTCCGGCACTCGATCATCGGCATGGGGATTGAGCGGGGCTTCATGCCGCCAGTGGTGACCGGCCTGCAAGCGGAGTAGCCACGTCCCGCGGGTCACGCTGCATCACCCGACGTGCCGCTTCTACAGAGAAGGGATAGTTCCCCGGGCCCCCTCTCACTGCGACAGCAGCCAGAGGCCCGCGACGGTGTAGACGACCATCAGCCCCAGCATGGCGTACTGGCTGATGGCCGCCTTCCGCGGGGAGTCGAACAGCTCGACCGCCTTGTCGTGGGCGAGCACGAGCCCGGCCACGTGGCCGATCACGAGCGCGGCCACCTGCGTGTACCAGATCGTCTTCGGCTCGAGGGTGCCGATGTCCGGCCGGAACTCGGCTGTGCCGAAGAGGTCCCAGCCGAAGCCGAACGGGTCCGAGGCGAAGCCCCACATGTACTGGGTCTCGCGCACGAAGAACGAGAAGTAGTGGGCGACCACGTAGGCGAGCGCGATGGGGACGAGGCTGCCGAGGAACGAATCGGTCAGGTCGCCGTCGTAGCGCGCCGCCCGCGCGGCGATCTTCATGGCGGCGATGTAGGCGAGCGCCACGAGGACGACCACGCACGCGAGGCCCGCCGCGGCGAGGAGCGCGCCGAGCACGTCGGCCAGATCGGGCGAGCGCTGGATGACGGGCCTCATCAGGCGCGCGCGGAAGTCGACCGCCCAGTAGTCGGTCTGGCTGAGCCCGTCGAAGGCGACGGACCCGAGCATCACCGCGATGAAGGCCAGCGTCCCGGGCCGCGGGTCGAGGCCGGTCAGCCCCGTGAAGGGCCAGCGCACGACGAGCCGGCCGTCCTCCCGCTCCCCGAAGGGGGCGATCCGCGCCAGGAGCCCGAAGTAGACGGCGAAGGCCTCGCCGTTGTCCGTCCACTCGTCGCGCCCGTAGGCGAGCATGCCGAGCCAGGTGATCGCGCTGTAGAGGAAGATCGCGAGCGCGAGTGCGCGCGGGTCGGCAGGGTCCCAGTAGGCCAGCTCCAGGGCGGCGAACGCGAACAGCAGGATCGTCCCCGGCCAGCGCCCGAGCCCGGCCGGGTAGGCGAACGGCGACTCCCAGCGCAGGCCGGTCCGTTCCGAGGCCCAGGCGGCCGCGTCGGCGGCGGCGCGCCACGGGCTGAGGACCGTCCAGACGTTCCCGAGCAGGACGCTCAGCGCGGGGACGCCGAGCCAGAAGACGACGAAGACGAACCGCGGCGCGAGATTCTCGTCCGGCGAGCTGTCCCCGATCGCGGCCGCCAGCCAGACGAGGACGAAGAGCGCGAAAGAGACGGCACCGGCGGCGATTCGCAGGCCCCGGCTCCGCACGAAGGCCTCGAGCCCGGCCGGGAGCGGCCGCCCGCGGCTCGCCCTGGCGAGCAGCGGCCGCTTCCAGAGCGCGTACAGCGCGACGAACGAGACGATCAGGACGAGCGCGGCGCCGTAGTAGAACAGCCAGAGCGGGACCGGCAGGTCCGCGACCCCGCCGAGGCCGTGCGCGAGCGGGAGGCTCACCTCACTCGGTGACAGTCAGCTCTGCGACCGGGACGGCGAGCTCCTCGAGCTCGACCTCGAAGACGCCTGCCGTGTCGGCCCGGAAGGTGATGCGTCCGGGCTGCCCAGGCGCCACGTCAGCCGTCAGGTCGTAGCCGTGCAGGTGCACCTCGTCCGTGACGTCGGCGCGCACGGTGAGCACGACCTGCGTGCCGCGCTCGATCTCCGCCTCGACCAGGCCGCCGACGACCTCGCCGTTCTCGAAGCGGACGTTGACGCGCTGCGGCTGGTCCTCCGGCGTCGTCGTGGTGGTCTGGACGGTCGTGGTGGCGACGGTCGTCGTCTCCTGGGTCGTCGTGACCTGCGTGGTCGTCTGCAACGTCGTCGTCGGCTGGGCCTCGGAGGAGGCCGTGTTCGCCGCGGGCTCGGAGTCGTCAGGGCGCAGCACGAGGTAGAGGATGCCGGCGAGGACGATGGCGCCCAGGCCGATCGCGACCGCCATCCAGGCGCTGCGGGAGCCTCCCGATCCGCCCGGCTCGTCTCCGGACGGGGGCTGCTGGGCTCCGGAAGGGGACGGCTGCGGCGCTTCGGTCATGGTCTGCCTCCAGTCGCGGGACTGCCGCCATCTTGCCAGCGACGGCCGCTGCGGGCGTCAGCGGACGACCACGCCGCCGTTCTCGGCCGCGCCCGCGAGGAAGGCCAGCCAGTCCTGCCAGAGCTTCTCGTCGGCCAGCACCTTCGTCTCGTGCGAGGCGTGCGAGAGCGCGAAGTCGACCGCCCCGGGCGGCACCAGCGTCCCCGGCTCGAGTCGGTCGAGCTGGAGCCAGCCGGCCATGCCCTGCGCCGCCATCTCCTCCCGTAGTCCTTCCAGATCCTCGAGCCCGAGGAAGACGTGCCCGCCGATTCCGTCGTTCCGCGCCCAGTAGAGACGGAGCATCAGGTGAGCTCGTGGAGGGCCGCCAGTAGGCGGTCGACCTCCTCGGCGGTGTTGTAGTGGATGAGACCCAGGCGGAGGGCTCCCTCGGGGAGGCCCAGGCGGGTCATCACCTCGAGCGCGTAGTAGTCGCCCCACCAGACCGCGAGGTCGCGCTCGGCGAGTCGGGTCGCGGCCTGCTCGGCAGTGAGGCCGGGCACGGTGACCGCGAAGGTGGCCACCCGACCCTCCATTGTCGGCGGCCCGTGCAGGCGGATCGCGTCCGGCAGCCCGGCGAGCAGCCGCTCGCCCAGCTCGCGCTCGTGCGCCTGGATCCCCTCCCAGCCGACCGACTCGATGTAGGCGACCGCGGCGTCGAAGCCGGCAAGCGCCTCGTGCGAGAGCGTGCCCGTCTCGAAGCGGGCGCCGATCGGCTCGTCGGGCGCCGGGCGCACCTTGTACGGGCGCCAGCTCTCGAGCAGGTCGCGGCGTCCGTAGAAGAGGCCGAGGTGCGGCCCGAAGAACTTGTACGGGGAGCACAGGAGCACGTCCGCGCCCAGCTCGCGTACGTCGATGGGGCCGTGCGGCGCGTAGTGGACGGCGTCGATCCAGGCGAGGGCTCCCGCGTCGTGCGCGAGCTCGACGATCCGCCGGGCGTCGGTCACGGTCCCGACCGCGTTCGAGGCGAGCGGGAACGCGACGACCCGCGTCCGGTCGCCCAGCTGCCGCTCCAGGTCGTCCATGTCGAGGGTGACGTCCTCCTCGTGGAGGTCGGCGAAGCGGACGACGACCCCGAGGTCGGCGGCCAGGTGCAGCCACGGCGAGACGTTGCCGTCGTGGTCGAGGCGGGTGACGACGATCTCGTCGCCGGCCTCGAGTGTCCGGGCGAGCGTGCGCGTGAGCGCGAAGTTGAGGCTGGTCATGTTCTGGCCGAAGCCGACCTCGTCGGCGTCGCAGCCGAGGAACCGGGCGGCCGTGTGATGGGCGGTGACCATGAGCGCGTCGCTCCGCCGGCTCGTCTCGAACGGCCCGCCGAGGTTCGCGTTGGACTCGCGCAGGTAGGCGGCCATCGCCTCGATCACCGAGTCCGGCACCTGGCTGCCGCCTGGCGCGTCGAGGAACGCCGTGGGCCGGTCGAGCGCCGAGAAGCGAGCGCGCACGGCGGCGATGTCGAAGGCGACGGCGCTCACAGCGCCAGGAGCTCCCGCTCGCGTGCCGGGTCGAGGCCCGCCTTCGGTGACGTCTCGGCCTGCTCGAGTGTGTCGCGAATCGTGTCGGCGAGCGGGCGGAAGCGCAGGCCCGCCGCGAGCGCCTTGCCGACGTCCAGCGCGAGGAAGTTCGCCAGCTCGGGGTTCGTCCCGGGCGCCAGCCAGAGCGGCAGGTCGCTCCACGCCTCGACGCCGTGCTCCAAGAGCGCGTGCTCGTCCACCCAGGTCAGGCGGGCGTCACTGCCGGTCGCTTCCCGGATCTCCACGACCAGCTCCTCCATCGTGAGCGGGCTCGCCGGGCCGGTCGCGTTGAAGACGCCGGCCTCGCCGCGGGCCGCCGCCTCCAGCATCCAGTCGGCCAGATCGCGCGCGTGCACGAGCTGAACGGGCTGGTCGCGCGGCTCCGGCACGAGCACGTCGCCCCCCGCCGCGATCCGGTGCACCCAGTACGTGAAGCGGCCGGTCGGGTCGTACGGGCCGACGATCAGGCCGGCGCGGACTGCCAGGGTCCGGCCCGGGAGCGCCTCCTCGGCCGCGCGCTCGCACAGCACCTTGAGCCCGCCGTAGACCTCCGCGCTCGTGATCTCCTCGACGGTCTCGTCGGGCAGCGCGAGCACGGGCGAGCTCTCGTCCGTGCCGGCCGCGCTCGTGTCGGCGTAGACCGAGCAGCTCGAGACGAGCGTGTAGTGCCCGACGCGGCCGGCGAGCAGGCCGGCGGTGTCGCGAACCCAGCGCGGGACGCGCGCGGACGTGTCGACGACGGCGTCCCATTCGCCGGCGCGGAGCGCCTCCAGCTCGCCGGCGTCGCGGTCGCCGTGCAGGGTCTCGACCTCCGGGAAGAGCGTCGGATCCGTCCGGCCGCGGTTGAAGAGCGTGACCTCGTCGCCGCGCGCCTGCGCCGCCTCGACCAGATGCCGGCCGAGGAAGAGCGTCCCGCCCAGGATCAGCACTCTCACCGAACGACCTCGCCGTTCACGCGCCACTCGTAGCGAGGCGCCGGGTTGAGCGAGGCGCCGACGAAGCAGTCCCGCTCGGCCAGCGCGAGGAGCTCCTCCAGCGCAGCGTCCTCGACCGGCGGGTCGAAGGCGACGTCGAGCCCGCAGTCGATCTCGACGAACCCGTAGCGTCCGTCCTCGCGCTTCGCCACGACCCCCTCGGCCGCCGCGCTCCCGCGCACGGCGACGGACGCCCGCTCGGCGTGGAAGCGCAGGCTCTTGAGCGTGCAGCGCATCAGCCCCGCGAGCACCAGGTGCTCGGGCGTCCAGGCGCTCGCCCGGCCTGATCGGCGAGCCGTCGGCGAGCAGCGTGCCGTCGCCCTCCAGGCTCGCCGCGTACTCGAACGTCCGCGCCAAGTCAGGCGGCGGGCCAGCGGGTGATGACGACCTTCTTCTCGGTGTAGAACTCGATCGCGTCGGAGCCGTTCGCGTGCAGGTCGCCGAAGAACGAGTCCTTCCAGCCGGTGAAGGGGAAGAACGCCATCGGCGCGGCCACGCCGATGTTGACGCCGAGCATCCCCGCCTCGGCGTCGTGCCGGAACCGGCGCATGGCGCCGCCGCTCGTCGTGAAGATCGACGCGGCGTTGCCCTTCGACGAGGAGTTGAGGATCTGGAGCGCGCCGTCCAGGTCGGGCGCGCGCAGGAGGGTCAGCACCGGGCCGAAGATCTCCTCGCGCGCGATCTCGGCGCCGGGCTCGGACTCGATGATGGTCGGGCCGATGAAGTTGCCGTCCTCCGAGCCGCGCCCGCGGCCGTCGAGGACGAGCTCGCCGCCCTGCTCCAGGCCCTTGTCGATCCAGCCGAGGATGCGCTCCTGCGAGGCGGTCGAGATGACCGGCCCGACCTCGGCGTCGGGGTTGGTGCCTTCGTCGACGACCATGGCGGCGCCCTTCTCGGCGAGCGCGGCGCGCAGCGGCTCGTAGGCATCGCCGACGGCGATGCAGACCGAGTTCGCCAGGCAGCGCTGGCCGGCGGCGTGGAAGGCGGAGGAGAGGACGCCGTCGACCGCCGAGTCCATCTCGGCGTCGGGCATGACGATGACGTGGTTCTTCGCGCCGCCGAGCGCCTGCACGCGCTTGCCGTGCTTCGCGCCGACCTCGTAGATGTAGTGGGCGACCAGTGTGGAGCCGACGAAGGACACGCCGTCGACCTCGGGGTGCTCGAGGATCGCGTCGACCGCGACCTTGTTCCCGTGCACGAGGTTGACCACGCCGGGAGGCAGGCCGATCTCGTCGAGGAGCTCGAAGGTGCGCTCGACCGCGAGCGGGTCCTGCTCGGACGGCTTGCAGACGAAGGTGTTCCCGCACGCGATCGCGAAGGGCAGGAACCACATCGGGACCATGAAGGGGAAGTTGAACGGCGTGACCGCGGCGAAGACGCCGATCGGCTGGCGGATCATGTCGGAGTCGATCCCGCGCGAGACGTCCTCGAGGTTCGAGCCCTGCATCAGCGAGGGGATGCCGGTCGCGACCTCGACGCACTCGATCCCGCGGCCGACCTCGCCGGTCGCGTCCTTGATCGTCTTGCCGTTGTCGGTCGTGACGAGGAGTGCCAGCTCGTCCTTCGCCTCGTCCAGGAGGTACTTGAGCTTGAAGCAGGCCCGCGCCCGCTCGAGCGGCGGCGTCGCGCGCCATTCGGGGAAGGCCGCGCGTGCGGCCCTGACGGCCTGGTCGACCTGGGCGGCGCTCGACATGGGCGCCTGCCCGAGCGCCTCGCCCGTGGCGGGGTTGACGATGTCGATCGTCTCGGCTCCCTCGGCGTCGACCCAGCTGCCGCCGATGTAGTTCTTCAGGGTGCGCGTGGCGACCCCTGGCTTGTCCTCGACCTGCGCCATCTCGTCCTCCTGGTTGCTCCGCCGTAGAGTACCCCGGTGGCAGCGCAAGCGGTCTCCGCCGTGCCGGACATCCTGGCGCCGGGCCTGCGCTGCGTCTTCTGCGGGATCAACCCGGGCCGGCGCTCCTCGGCGGCCGGGCACCACTTCGCCAACCCGCGCAACGACTTCTGGCGGCTGCTGGCCGACTCCGGGCTGACGCCGCGGCAGCTCGACCCGTCGGAGCAGTGGTCGCTCCTGGAGCTCGGGTACGGGCTCACGAACGCCGCCTACCGGACGACGAAGGGCAGCGGCGACCTGCGCCGCTCGGACTTCGAGGGCTCCCGGGAGCGGCTGGAGCGGCTGGCGGCCGAGCTCCGGCCGGGGTGGATCGCCTTTGTCGGGAAGTCGTCGTATCAGGGAGCGCTCGGCGTGCCGCGCTGCGAGCTCGGGGAGCAGGAGCGGGCGCTCGGCGATACGCGTCTCTTCGTCCTGCCCTCGACCTCGCCCGCGAACGCGGCAGTGCCCTACGAGGAGCGGCTGCGCTGGTTCTCGGCGCTCGCCGGAGCGCTCGAGCGCTGACACGATCCTGGCGCAGAACGGCGCGGGACACGCGCGGTTTTCGACGGTACGCTAGAAAGCGGGTGGTGGGAGAGGGGTGCCCCGTAATTAAGAGAGGCTCACGGGGGCGGAACGGGCGCGAAGGCTAGCCGCGCCAGCGGTTCGTGATCGGGATCCGCCGGTCGCGGCCGAAGGCCTTGGGGCGCAGCTTCACGCCGGGTGCGGCCTGGCGGCGCTTGTACTCGGCGCGGTCGATCATGGCGAGGGCGCGCTCGACGACCTCCGGGTCGAACCCGTCCGAGGTCAGCTCCTCGCGGGAGCTGTCCAGCTCGACGTAGGCCTCGAGCACCTCGTCGAGCTTGGCGTACGGGGGCAGCGAGTCCTCGTCGCGCTGGTCGGGCCTGAGCTCGGCGCTCGGGGCCCGCTCGATGATCGAGGCCGGGATCAGCTCGCGCCCGGCGCGCTCGTTGAGGTGGCGCGCCAGCCTGAAGACGTCGGTCTTGTACACGTCCTTCAGGAGCGCGAAGCCGCCGGCCATGTCGCCGTAGAGGGTCGCGTAGCCGACGGAGAGCTCGCTCTTGTTCCCGGTCGCCAGCGCCAGCCAGCCGAACTTGTTGGAGAGGGCCATCACGATCACGCCGCGGGCCCGCGCCTGCACGTTCTCCTCGGCGACGCCGGGCTCGGTGCCCGTGAACGCATCCGTCAGGGCCGCGCCGAAGGCGTCCACGACCGGCTCGATCGGGATCTCGAGGTAGCGCGCGCCGACCGACTCGGCGACCGCCTGAGCGTCCCGGCGCGTCTCCGCGGAGGAGAAGCGCGACGGCATCGAGACGCAGACGACGTGCTCCGGCCCGAGCGCTTCGGCGGCGAGCGCTGCCGTGAGCGCCGAGTCGATCCCGCCGGAGATCCCCAGGACGACGTCGGTGAACCCGTTCTTCCCCGCGTAGTCGCGAAGCCCGAGCTCGATGGCGAGCCGCATCTCCTCCAGCTCGCCGACAGGCTCGGCGACCGCGAGCCGCACGGGCTCCCGGCCGGCCTCCGGGCCGAGCGGCACCTCCACGACCGGCGCCTCGGGCAGCTCACGGAGCGCCCGGGCGAGGGCGCGGCGTCGCGCGTCGCGGAGCCTCCGGGCCACGGCGGTCGTCGCGTCGACGTCGACCAGGAGCAGTGCCTCCTCGAACGCCGGCCCGCGCACGACGACCTCGCCGTTCTCGTCGAGAACGAGGCTCTGGCCGTCGAAGATCAGCTCGTCCTGGGCGCCGACCGCGTTCACGAACGCGATCCAGCAGGAGTTGTCGCGCGCGCGGGTCGCCAGCATCTCCTCGCGCTCGGCGCCCTTGCCGACGTGGAACGGCGAGGCCGAGATGTTGGCCACGACGTGGGCGCCGGCGACGGCCAGGTCGGTCGCGGGAGGCCCCGGCTGCCAGATGTCCTCGCAGACCGTCGGCCCGACCAGAGTCTCGCCGCAGCGGATGAGGACGAGGCCGCGGCCCGGCTGGAAGTAGCGGTCTTCGTCGAAGACGCCGTAGTTGGGCAGGAACTGCTTGCGGTAGATCGCCTTCACCTCGCCGTCCACGCAGATCGCGCAGGCGTTGAACAGGTCGCGGTCGAGGTGCGGTGTGCCGACGAGCGCGGCGATCCCCTTCGTGGCGGCGGCGATCTCCTCGAGCGTCCGCGCCGCCGCCTTGAGGAAGTCCGGCCGGAGCAGGAGGTCCTCCGGCGGGTAGCCGGTGACCGCCAGCTCGGGGAAGAGGACGAGATCGGCCCCGCCCGCCCGCGCCTCCTCGAGGCGCGCGAGGATGCGCTCGCGGTTTCCCTCCAGGTCGCCGACGACGGTGTCGATCTGCGCGAGCGCGAGGCGCATGGCCTGTATTCTAGCCGTTTACGTCTAACAAGCGAAAACCGCTGTCCCTACGCGGCGGCGCCGATCCCGAGCGGCCCGAGGGCCGCTGCGGCCAGCTCGACATCCGCCTCGTCGTTGTAGAGGTGGAACGAGAGGCGGACCGACCCTCCGCGGACCGAGCACGAGACGCCCGCGTCGTGGAGCCGCTGCGGCGGCGCCTTCGGCGTCGTCCACCCGGAAGCGGACGATCGGCGACTCGGGCTCGGGCAGATGGAAGCTTCCGGGTGAGCGCCGCAGCGAGGCCGAGGTTGTGGGCGGCGATCCGCTCGACACCCAGGGAGGCGAAGAGCTCCAGGCTCGGGCGCCCACCGGCCGCCGAGAACCACGGGAGCGAGACGTCCAGCCGGCGCGCGTCCGGCGTGAGCTCGGGCAGGCCGTAGTAGTCCTCATACGGGTCGAGCCGCGACTTCCAGCCCGCCGTCAGAGGCTCGAGCTGGAGGCGCCGCTCCGGGCTGACGTAGAAGAACGTGAGCCCGCGCGGGCAGAGGAGCCACTTGTAGCCGTGCGCGACGAGGTAGTCCACCCCGGTCAGGTCGATCGGATAGGCGCCGACGGCCTGCGTCGCGTCGAGGAAGATCGGCGCCCCGGTGGCCCGCAGCGCGTCGAGGTCGACGACGCGGCCCTCCGCAGACTGGACGAGGCTCACGGAGACCAGGGCCGTGCGCTCGTCGACGGCCTCGGCGATCCGCTCGAGCGGCGCGAGCCGCAGCTCGACGCCGCGCGCCTCGAGGTAGCGGAAGGGGAGCATCGCCGAGGTGAAGTCGCGCTCGTAGAGGACGACGTTCGTGCCCTGATCCGCCGGGAGGCTCGCTGCGACCAGGCCGGCGGCCACCGACGTCGTCCCGACCAGGGCGACGTCCTCGGCCCGCGCCCCGATGAGCCCGGCGAAGAGCTCGCGGCAGGCCTCGCCGTCCTCCTCCCAGTCGCGCCAGCGCCGGCCGGTGCGCCAGCCGGCGAGCGCCTCCTCCATCGCCGCCAGGGTCGAGCGCGGCGGCAGGCCGTAGGTGGCGCTGTCCAGGTAGCCGCGCGTGGGCGTGCCTTCGTACTCAGATGGCGCGAGCAATGGCCTCCAGGGACTCGGGGTTCTCCACGGACGAGAGGTCGCCGGGATCGGCCCCCAGCGCCTTCGCGCGCACGGCGCGCCGGACGATCTTCGCACTTCGCGTCTTCGGGAGCGCGGGGACGAAGACGACGCGGTCGGGCTTGAACGCCTTGCCGAGCTCCGCCGCGGCGCGCGCGGCCACCTCGGCGGCGAGCTCGTCGCTCGGCTCGTAGCCCGGCGTCGCGACGCAGAAGATCCAGGCCACCTCGCCCTTGACCTCGTGCGGGACGCCGACCGCGGCCGCCTCCGCGACCGCGGGGTGGGCGACGGCAGCGGACTCGAGCTCGGCCGGGCCGATGCGCTTGCCGGCGATGTTGAGCGTGTCGTCGGAGCGCCCGTGCAGGAACCAGTAGCCGTCCTCGTCCACGGAGGCCCAGTCGCCGTGCACCCAGACGCCGGGGAAGCGCCGCCAGTACGCGTCGAGATAGCGCTCCGGATCCTGCCAGAACCCGCGCGTCATCCCCGGGAAGGGCCTGCGGCAGACGAGCTCGCCGACCTCGCCGGTGCCGACCAGCGACTCGCCCTCCGGGTCGACGACGTCCATGGCCATCCCCAGCGCCGGGCCGCCCAGCGAGCACTCCTTGATCGGGGTCGCCGGCGTCGGTGAGAGGAAGCACGCCGCCACCTCCGTCCCCCCGGAGCAGTTGATGATCGGGCAGCGGCGGCCGCCCACGTGCTCGGCAAGCCAGCGGTACGGGTCGGGGTTCCACGGCTCGCCGGTCGTCACGAGGATCCGGAGCGACGAGAGGTCGGCCGTGGGCTCGCCGTGGGGGATCAGGGCGCGGACGAGGGTGGGCGAGAGGCCGAGCACCGAGACGCGCTCGGCCTCGACGAGCTGCCAGAGCCGGTCGGCGGGCCGGTCCGGCGCTCCCTCGGCGAAGACGAGCGTGCAGCCGAGCGCGCCGCCGCCCACGACGGCCCACGGGCCCATGATCCAGCCCATGTCGGTGGAGAAGTGGAGCACGTCCTCGGGATGGACGTCCGCCTGGTAGGCGACCTCGCGCGCGATCGAGACGAGGAAGCCGCCCTGGACGTGCAGGACCCCCTTCGGCTTCCCGGTCGTGCCGGACGTGTAGGTGAGCAGGTACGGATGCTCGGCGTCGACCTCGAGCGGCGCCAGCTCGCCGGGGCTCTCCTCGACGAGCGCGCCCCAGCCGGCGTCCCGCTCCCAGGTGACGACGTGCTCGACCGAGGGGGCCTCGCGGACGGCCTCCTCCACGGTCTCCCGCATCGGCACTCGCGCGCCGCGCCGCAGCGAGTAGTCGGCGGTGATGACGACCTTCGCCTCGGAGTCGCGCAGGCGCTGCACGACGGCGGGCGCCGCGAAGCCGGAGAAGAGCGGCACCTGCACGGCGCCGACGTGGGCGCAGGCGTGCGAGGCGACCGCGACCTCCGGGCTCATGGGCAGGTAGATGGCCACGCGGTCGCCCGGCTCGACGCCGAGGCGGACGAGCCCCTCGGCCAGCCTGGTGACGTCGCGCGAGAGCTCGGCGAAGGTCAGCTCCCGCCGCGATCCGTCCTCGCCGGCGAAGACCGCGCCGATGCGCTCCGGCTCGCGCTCGGCCCACCGGTGCACGCAGTTCCGCGCGATCGAGAGCGTCGCGCCCGTGAACCAGGTCGTCCATTCCGGCCCGCGCGAGTCGTCGTAGACCTGCTCCCAGCCGCGGGAGAAGTCGAGCCCGAGGTCCTCGACGACCGCCGGCCAGAACCACTCGGGCTCCTCCTGCGAGCGGCGCAGCAGCTCGGCGTAGGTCTGGAGGCCGTGCCGCCGCATGAGGCGGACGACGTTCGCGCGCTCGAGCGTCTGCTCGTCCGGTGTCCAGACCACCTCGGCCATTCAGCGCCGATTGTAGGAGGGTTTGGCGAGGGGCCTTGGTACCGCGTGTCCCGTTGTGTGAACGGAAGGAAGCAGCAGCTTCCTTCCTCCCTGTCTCAGCCTTTGCGGCTGCGCCGCCGCTCAGACGTAGTTGACAATGAGTGAACGCTCACCCATAATGAGCGCTTACTCAGTATGGCGACCACGATCGAGACCAAGCCGACCCTTCGCCGCCGCATCATCGAGGCGGCCGACGCGCTCATCCGCGAGCAGGGGCTCTCGGGCGCGACGACGCGCGAGATCGCCCGCGCGGCCGGGTGCGCCGAGGGCTCGATCTACGTCCACTTCGAGGACAAGATCGACCTCGTCATCGCCGTCGTCGTCGAGCGCGAGCCGACCTTCGCCGAGCTCCTCGAGCTGCCGGCGCGCGCGGGCGAGAACACCGTCGAGGCGAACCTCGTCCCCTGGGTCGAGGAGCTGGTCGGCCTGATCCGGGACAACCAGCCGATCTTCTTCGCCCTCATGAGCGACCGCAGCGTCTTCGCCCGCTTCAAGGAGCGCGTGCGCGAGCGGCAGACCGGCCTCGTCGCCGTCTTCAAGGCGGCGTCCGACTACGTCCGCGCCGAGCAGGAGCTCGGGCGCGTCGGCGCGGAGGCCCAGCCCGAGGTCGTGGCCACGATCCTGATCGGAGCGGCCCGCGACCACACCTTCACGCGCGCGCTCGCCGGCATCGCCGCTCCGTCGGCCGACGGGTTCGCGCGGGAGCTCGTGCGGACCGTCGTCCACGGCGTCGCGCCGAGAACACCGAACGCCGAGGAGGAACCTTCGTGAAGGCCCGCATCTTCGCCGACGAGAACCGCAAGTGGTGGACCCTGGGAGCGCTCTCGTTCGCGCTCTTCATGATCATGCTCGACAACACGGTCGTGAACGTCGCGCTCCCGTCCATCCAGCGCGACCTCGGGATCGGCCTCACCGAGCTCGAGTGGACCGTGAACGCCTACGCGCTCACCTTCGCCGTGCTCATGCTCACGGGCGGGAAGCTCGCCGACTTCTTCGGGCGCCGCCGCGTCTTCCTGATCGGGCTGGTGATCTTCACGCTCTCCTCGCTCATCTGCGGGCTGGCGACGAGCGGCGAGGCCCTGATCGGCGCGCGCACGCTGCAGGGAGTCGGCGCGGCGTTGATGCTGCCCGCGACGCTCTCGATCATCTCGGCGACCTTCCCGCCGCACCAGCGCGGGATGGCGATCGGCATCTGGGCGGGCGTCTCCGCGATGGCGCTGGCGATCGGCCCGCTCATCGGCGGGCTCATCACGGAGCACATCGACTGGAGCTGGATCTTCTTCGTGAACGTCCCCATCGGCGTCCTCGGGCTGATCGTCGGCCGCCTGGTGATCCAGGAGTCGCGCGACACCTCCGCCGACCAGCGGCTCGACATCCCGGGCCTCCTCGCCTCCGGGATCGGGCTCTTCGCGCTCACGTTCGCGCTCATCGAGGCGAACTCGTACGGCTGGACCGACCCGTTGATCATCGGCCTCTTCGTCCTCTCGGCCGTCTCGCTCGCCGCGTTCGTCCTGCTCGAGCTGCACCAGCGCTCGCCGATGCTCGACCTCTCGCTCTTCAGGAGCTCGACCTTCGCCGGCGCGAACGTGGTCGCGCTCCTCATCACGCTCGCCATGTTCGGCGTCTTCTTCTTCATGTCGATCTACATGCAGAACGTCCTCGGCTACTCGGCCACCAAGACGGGAGCGGCGTTCCTGCCGATGACGATCCTGATCATCCTGATCGCGCCGATCGCGGGGAAGTCGTCCGACCGGATCGGCTCCCGCGCGCTGATGACGGCCGGGATGCTCTGCCTCTCGGCCTCGCTCGCCATCTTCTCCCGGCTCGGCCTCGACTCGACCTTCTGGGACATCTTCCCGGGGCTCGTCGTCGGCGGGTTCGGCATGGGGCTCGTGATGACGCCGATGACCGCGGCCGCGCTGGGCTCGGTTCCCGTGGAGAAGTCGGGCGTCGGCTCGGGCGTGCTGAACACCTTCCGCCAGGTGGGCGGGGCGCTCGGGATCGCCGTCATGGGCGCGATCGTCGCCTCGTACGTCGATCTCGGCGAGGGCCGGCCCGATCCGTCCTCGTTCATCGACGGCTTCCAGGTCGCCCTCCGCGTGAGCGCCGTCTTCGCCCTGATCGGCGCCGTCGTCGCCGTCACCACGATCCGCAAGCACCGGCACATGGACGCCGGCGAGCTCGCCGAGGCGGCCGCGTAGCCCTCGCGCCGGCGCCCCCTGGGGGCGTCGAGTAGGAGGGAAGTAGGCGAACGGTATGACCGCTTCACGAGCGGTCAATCGGCTCCGAACGAGGGATGGACGAAAGCGGCGATTTCGCCGACGCTCCGTTCATGTTCAGAAAGGCGACAACCCGGAGACTTCGGCTCTGCGGCCCAGCCGATGCCTCCGGGTTGGTGTCGCCGGGAATTGGCGCGCCTCCCGCACCCCTCTTGCCTGGCGTCTGGCAGAAGTGCGGAACGGTCTGACTATAGCCAAGTCAAACTGGAAGTCAAGTAGGCTTGTGAAGTAACTTTCCACTCGTATAGTTCACCTTAGGAGCCATGTCCGAGTACGCCGCACTCACCCGCACCGCCGCACCCGCCCGCACCTCGCTGGGCGACCGCGTGCGCCAGCTCCGCATCGCGCGGGGACTGACCCAGACCGACCTCGCCGGCGAGCGATTCTCCAAGGAGTACCTGAGCCAGATCGAGCGGGGAAAGACCCGTCCGACGGCAGAGACGATCGAGTGGCTCGCCGCGCGGCTCGGCGTCGACTCGACGTTCCTCGAGATCGGCGTCTCCTCGAGCGAGCGCGAGCGCGTCGAGAGCGTGATCGTGCGCGCCGAGGCCTCGATCGAGCAGGCCGAGTACGTCGAGGCGCTCGAGGCGCTCGACAAGCTCGAGCCGGACCTGGCGGCCGTCGCCGCCCCCGAGCTCGAGCTCCGCGCGCTCCTCGCCTCCGCCTGGGCCCGCCTCTCCGTGGGCGAGGTTCGCAGGGCGATCGAGGCGCTCGACCGCGGCCGCACGCTCGCCGAGTCGCCGTCGTTCTCCGACGTCGACCGCGCCGAGGTGCTCTTCCGGATGGCCACGTGCCGGTACAAGCTCAACTCGATCTCGACCGCCATCGCCCTGTACACGCAGTCGCTCGAGCTGGTCGAGCGCTCCGGGCTTCCCGCCGACCGCCTCCGCTCGCACATCCACGGGTGGCGCTCGCGCTGCTACCGGCGCCAGCGCGACTGGGAGGCCGCCCGCGAGGACGTCGAGCGCGCCCTCGAGCTCGCCGAGGGCCTCAACGACCGGCGCACGATGGCGAACGCGTACTTCCAGGCCTCCCTCGTCGCGGAGCGCACCGGCCACTGGGTCGTCGCGCGCTCGCACGCCGAGAAGGCCAGGAGCATCTACGAGGAGCTCCGCGACCAGTCGAACGTCGGCAAGCTCCTCAACGAGATCGGCGCCCTCAACTTCCAGCTCGGGAGGCCGGAGGACGCTGTCAGCTACCTGAAGGAGTCCTTCAAGGTCCTTCTGGACGTGGGCGACGACATCGACGCCGCCCGAGTGATCTCGTCCCTCGCGCAGGTGCATCTCCGCACCGGCAAGGTCGAGCTCGCCGAGGAGCAGGCGCGTCAGGCGCTGGACATGCTCCACGGGCGGGAAGACCACATCGACGAGATCGGCAACGCGCAGCTCGTCCTGGGACGCGCGTTGCTCGAGCAGGACAGGCTCGACGAGGCCGAGGAGGCACTTTCCTCGTCCGAGGCGAGCTTCGACCAACTGTCCTCCACCAGCCATCGCGCCGCAACCTGGATCGCGCAGGGCGATCTGCTGGCGCGGAGGGGCGACGATCGGCGAGCGGCGAGGCAGTTCCGCCGCGCGGCCGAGGCGCTCCAGGACTTCCACTTCTAGAAGGAGGTGACGACTGTGAAGGTGAAGGCTCTCCTGACGCTGACCGCTCTGGTCGCGTTCCTCGCGCCGCTGGCCGGCTTCGGCCATTTCGACGGCCACTAGAACGCGAGCATCGCCCAGTACCACCCAGGGAAGGGGGCGACCGCGACGAGGTCAGGCCTCACCGCGATCGCAGCCCCCTGCGGCAAGACGTCGGCACCGCCTGGACCCCTCGTGGGTCGGCCACTATCGACGGCCGCCAGACGGGTCGGGAAGGATGTCACGTGTGAACGTCGAACTTCTCCGGCGCGCGACCAGAGATCTCTTCGACGATGCACGAGCGTCCTTCCCTCCGTCCACTCGCCCCGCTCCTCGGCGTCCTCGCGGCGATGTGGCTCGCGGCACTCGCCATCCTCGCCCAGCAGCTCGTCTAGCGTACGCCGCGGTCCTTCTGTAACGTTCGCTTCACTTTCTGAAGCAACTTCTCCTGGAGGTGCCGCATGGCGCAGAACGGATACGCGAATGCCGTGCTCGTCACGACCGAGTGGCTGGCCGAGCATCTCGGCGACGACGGGCTCGTCGTCGCGGAGGTCGACGAGAACCCGGACCTGTACGAAGAGGGCCACATCCCCGGCGCCGTCAAGCTGCACTGGCGCGAGGACCTGCAGGATCCGGTCGAGCGGGACATCGTCGACCGCGAGACGTTCGAGCAGGTTCTCGGCGAGCGCGGGATCGGCAACGCGACCGCCGTCGTCCTCTACGGCGACAAGAACAACTGGTTCGCCGCCTACGCGTACTGGTACCTCAAGGTCTACGGGCACGGCGACGTCCGCATCCTCGACGGGGGGCGCCAGAAGTGGATCGACGAGGGCCGGGACCTCACCACCGACGCCCCCGCGCCGGCTCCGCAGTCCTACTCGGCCTCGGAGCGCGACGAGACCATCCGCGCCTACCGCGACCAGGTCCGTGAGTGGGTCGAGGGCGGCGGCTCGGCGCTCGTCGACGTGCGCTCGCCGGGCGAGTACGCGGGCGACCTGATCGCGCCGCCCGGCTACGAGCAGGAGGGCGCGCAGCGCGCCGGTCACATTCCGAGCGCCGTCTCCATCCCCTGGGCCAGCGCCGTCCGCGACGACGGCACCTTCAAGCCTGCCGACGAGCTCCGCGAGCTCTACGGCGGCAAGGGCGTCACGCCCGACGGCCCCGTGACCGCGTACTGCCGGATCGGCGAGCGGTCGGCCCACACCTGGTTCGTGCTCCGCGAGCTCCTCGGCTACGAGGACGTGCGCAACTACGACGGCTCGTGGACCGAGTGGGGCAACCTGGTCGACGTGCCGATCGAGAAGGGCGCGAGCGCGTAGCGGCCCGAAGTCCTGCGGTGTACCCTCGGCTCGTCGTCGAGCCGGGGGTGTGCCGTGCTGAAGGAGTTCAAGGAGTTCCTGCTCCGGGGGAACCTGATCGAGATCGCCGTCGGGCTGGTGCTGGCGCTCGCGTTCACGGCCGTCGTGACCTCCTTCGTCGAGAACCTGATCACGCCGCTGATCGCCGCCCTCTTCGGCCAGCCTGACTTCTCGGGCCTCGACTTCACGATCAACGGCAGCGTGTTCCGCTACGGCGAGTTCCTGAACGCCGTGCTCGCGTTCGTCCTCATCGGGGCCGTGCTCTTCTTCCTGGTCGTCAAGCCGCTGAACGCCCTCGCCGCCCGCGGCGACGGAGACGAGGAAGCGTCGACGCGGGAGTGCCCGGAGTGCCTCAGCGAGATCCCCGCGGGCGCGCGGCGCTGCGCGCACTGCACGGCCGAGGTCGGGCCGGCCTGAGCGGCGTCTCTCTCGGTCGAGGCGGTCGACTACCACACCGCCGGCGAGCCGTTCCGGATCGTCACCGGCGGCGTGCCGCCGCTCGAGGGCGGCGACCATCCTGGACGAAGCGGCGCTTCGCCCTCGAGCACCTGGACGCGGTGCGGCGGCTGCTCGTCTTCGAGCCGCGGGGCCACGCCGACATGTACGGGTGCTTCGTCACGGAGCCCGAGGACGCCGACGGGGATCTCGGCGTCGTCTTCTTCCACAACGCGGGCTACTCGACCGCCTGCGGGCACGGGACGATCGCGCTCGTCACCTGGGCGCTCGAGAGCGGAGTGCTGCCCGTGGAGGAGCCGGAGACGAGGGTCGTCGTCGACGTCCCCTCGGGCCGGCTGGAGACGTTCGCCCGGGTCGAGGGCGGGGCGGTGCGGTCGGTGCGCTTCCGGAACGTCCCCTCCTTCGTCGAGGCGGAGGGCCTCCTCGTCGAGGGGCTCCGCGCCGACGTCGCCTTCGGCGGTGCCTACTACGCGGCCGTCGCCTCGCCGCTTCCCGTGCAGCCGCGCAACCTCCCGGAGCTGATCCAGCTCGGCCGCGAGGTCAAGGCGGGCCTGGAGGCGCGCCGCCCGTTCGTCCACCCGGTCGAGCCGGAGCTTCGCGACGTGTACGGCGTCATCTTCTGGGAGCGGGTCGACATGGGCCCGCCGCTGCGGCAGCGGAACGTCACCGTCTTCGCCGACGGCGAGGTCGACCGCTCGCCCTGCGGGAGCGGCACGTCCGCCCGGCTCGCGCTCCTCGAGCGCGCCGGCGAGCTCCCGCGCGGCGAGGAGCTCGTCCACGAGGGCATCGCAGGCGGCGAGTTCCGCGCCCGCGTCGTCGGCGACGCCGAGGTCGCCGGCCGCCCGGCCGTGCTCACGGAGGTCGAGGGCAGCGCGTACCGCACCGGCGCGCACGAGTTCACCCTCGACCCGGCCGACCCCCTCGGCGAAGGCTTCCTGCTCCGCTAGCGGACGTGTCCCCGCCGGCCACGGCCGGGGCCTGACCCCGGGCATGTCCCTGGCCGGACACGGCCCAGTGCCTGGCACCGGGGCATGGCCGCAGGGGACAGGCTCTAGCTGCGGAGGATGGGGCGCGTGAGGCAGGTCGGGCCGCCGTCGCCCGGGCGGGAGATGTGCTCGCCCGCGTAGACGCGGACGTCGACGCCGGCCGCTTCCATCCGCCGACGCGTCTCGTCGTTGCCCGCGAGCGCGAGGGCGACGCGCGGGCCGAGCGCGAGGACGTTCGGGCCCATCGACTCGAACTCCTCGTCCGGCACCTCGACGAGCTCGAGCCCGCGCTCCTGGAGGATCTCGACCAGGCGCACCGGCAGCAGCGGCGGGTAGACGACCGCCAGATCGGCGTCGAGGGGGGAGAGGAAGGACATGAGGTGCATGACCTCGCCCGGGCCGTGGTAGTGCGGGAGGTCGAAGGCGATGACCTCGACGCCCGGCAGGAGCTCCCGGAGCGCCTCGATGCCGGCGTCGTTGGTCCGGTAGCCGCGCCCGACCAGGAGCGTGCGCTCGTCGAGCCAGACGGTGTCCCCGCCCTCGGCCATCGCCGGGGCGTCCAGCCTGCCGGCGATGGGGACGCCCGCCTCCACGAAGTCCGCGCCCATGGCATCGGGCTCGCCGCGCCGCCCCTCCTTGCCGGGCCGCAGGAGAATGGCGCCCTCGTCCGCGACGATCGCGGGGTCGTACGTGTAGATCGCGTCCGGGTCGGGCCCGTGCGGCGTCTCGGCGAGGATCACCTCGGCGCCCCCCGCGGCGAGCTGCTCGCGGAAGGCCGCGTGCTCCTCCGCCATGGCGCCGGCGTCGGGCGCGAAGCGCCAGCCGTACGCCTGCCAGAGCGCGGCGTCCTCCGGCTTGGGGGCCCGAACGAGCACGCGCCGGAGCGGGGCCGTCATGCTCTGACAGCCGAACTGGCGGGCGGTAACCTCCATCGCGTGGAGACTACAGCGCGCCTCACGAGTCTCGAAGCGGGAGGAGGCTGCGCGGCGAAGTACCCGGCCGCCCGCCTCGAGGAGCTGCTGTCGGGTTTCCTCCCGAGCTCGCCCGAGAACCTGCTCGTCGGCCTCGCTCCGGCGGACGACGCGGCGGTCTACCGGCTCGACGACGACCGCGCGCTCGTCTTCACCACCGACTTCTTTCCGCCCATGGTCGACGACCCGGCCCTCTTCGGTGCGATCGCCGCCGCGAACGCCCTGAACGACGTCTTCGCCATGGGTGGGCGCCCGCTCGTCGCGCTGTCCGTCGCCGCGTTCCCGGAGGAGCTTCCGGTCGAGGTCGTGCGCGCCGTCTTCGACGCCGCCGCCGCGAAGGTTCAGGAGGCGGGCGCCGTCCTGGCCGGGGGCCACACCATCCGCGATCCGGAGCCGAAGTACGGGCTCGCCGTGGTCGGGACCGTTCACCCCGACGCGCTCTGGCGGAAGAGCACCGCGCGGCCCGGCGACGCCGTCTTCCTGACGAAGCCGCTCGGCACCGGCCTGGTGCTCGCGGCCGCCGCCAAGGGCCTGCTCGGGGACGACGAGGCCGGCGAGGCCACGCGCCGCATGACCGAGCTGAACGACCGGGCTGCAGAGGCGTTGCGCGGCTTCGAGCCCTCGGCCGTCACCGACGTCACCGGCTTCGGCCTCTTCGGGCACGCGCACGAGGTGGCCGAGCGGAGCGGAGCCCGCATCGAGCTCGACGCCGGCGCGCTTCCGGCCCTCCCCGGCGCCCTGGCCGCCGCGGCGCAGGGCGTCCGGACGGGCGGCGATGCCCGCAACAGGGACTTCGCCGCCGCCGCCGTCGAGCTGGACGGAACCCCCGAGGATGTCGCTGCGCTCGGCTACGACCCGCAGACCGCAGGCGGGCTCCTCTTCACCCTGCCGGCCGCCAAGGGCCCCGTGCTCGCCGCCAGCTTCGCGGCCGAGGGCCTCTTCCTCGCCGGTGTCGGGCGCGTCGTCGCCGGAAGCGGAGTGCGCGTCTCCTGATGGAGGCCGGCGCGCGCACGGAGCGCCTGCGCTCGCTCACGGTCTCGCCGGTGACCTTCGAGTGGTTCGCCTACGCGGCCCTCGCCGCGCTCTTCCTCATCGTCGTGTCGGGCGCCACCGTCCGCCTCACGGGCTCCGGCCTGGGCTGCGAGAACTGGCCGAGCTGCGGGGAGACGTTCCTGCCGCCCAAGGACTACAACGCCTACGTCGAGTTCGGGAACCGCGTCGCGGGCTTCGTCGTCGGCCTCACGACGCTGGTCGCCGCGGTCGCGGCCTTCCGCGTCCCCGGCATGCCGCGCTGGCTCCTCTGGAGCGCCGTCGCGCTGCCGTTCACCGTGCTCGCCCAGGGGGTGCTCGGCGGGATCACCGTCCTGCTCGAGCTGCACCCGCTGATCGTGATGGGGCACTTCCTGCTCTCGCTGGTCGCGCTCGCGGTCGCGGTGGTCGTCGTCCAGGGCGCGCGCGACCTGGTTCGCGGCGCCACCGCCGAGGAGCCGATCGGCTCGGCGTGGCTCGCGCTCGCGCTCGTCCCGGCCGCCGCCGGGCTGGTCGTCTCCGGGACGCTGGTCACCGCCGCCGGGCCGCACTCCGGCGGGGAGGAGATCGTCCGCTTCGGGAACCTCGTCGAGGCCGTCCACATCCACATCGGCGCCACCGCGATCTTCGGCATCGCCTTCCTCGGCCTTCTCGCGGTCCTCGTCGCCGAGCGGCGGCGCGCCCGCGTCGAGCTCCGGCTCGCCGGCATCGTGCTGGCGCTGCTGCTCGCGCAGATGGTCGTCGGGGAGATCCAGTGGCGCGAGGCGCTGCCGTGGGGCCTCGTCCTCCTGCACGTGACCCTGGCCACGGCCGTCTGGGTGGCGGTCGTCGCCCTGGCCGCCCGCATCGTCCTCAGGCATCGGGCGCGCCTCCCGTAGACTGAGTCGATGGCGAGGCACTTGCGCATCGAGAGCAGGCCGGCGCTGCGCCGACCCGTGCTCGTGGCCGCGTTCCGCGGCTGGAACGACGGCGCGCAGGGCGCTTCGCTGGCCGCGAGCTTCCTCGCGCAGAGCTGGGAGGCGGAGCGCTTCGCCGACGTCGATCCCGAGGAGTTCTACGACTTCCAGGCCGTGCGGCCGCACGTCCGCCTCGAGGAGGGCGTCACGCGCAAGATCGACTGGCCCGAGAACGTCTTCTACAGCGCCGCCGTTCCCGGGACCGACCGCGATGCCGTCATCCTCCTGGGCGTCGAGCCGAACACGCGCTGGCGGACGTTCTCCGAGGAGGTCACGGGGCTCGCGGTCGAGCTCGGGGTCGAGCTCGTCGTGACTCTCGGCGCGCTCCTGGCCGACGTCCCGCACACGCGCCCGGCGCCGGTCACCGGCTCCGCGAGCGATCCCGACCTGGTGGACGAGCTCGGCCTGACCTCGTCGCGCTACGAGGGGCCGACGGGCATCGTCGGCATCCTGCACGACGCCTGCCGCGAGGCCGGGATCCCGTCCGCGAGCCTGTGGGCGGCGGTGCCGCACTACGTCTCGCTGGCGGCCAGCCCGAAGGCCGCGCTCGCCCTCTCGGAGCGGCTGGCCTCGCTCCTCGGCACGACGCTCGACCTCGGAGACCTCGAGCGCGCCGCAGAGGCCTACGAGCTCCAGGTGAGCGCCGCCGTCGCCCAGGACGAGCAGACCGAGGAGTACGTGCACGAGCTCGAGACCCGCCGCGACGCCCTGGGCGAGGAGCTCGACGTCCCCTCGGGGGACACCCTCGCCGCCGAGCTGACCCGCTTCCTCAAGGAGCACGAGGAGCGGAGCCGCGAGCTCGAGGACGAGGAGGACGACTAGCCGAACGTGAAGGCGTAGGCCTCCGTGCCCGGCGGAGAGCCGGAGGTCGAGCACGTGGTCGCTGTTCTCGCCGGGGATGCGCGCCAGCGTGTAGAGGTCGTCCTGCGTGACGGCGACCGTGCCGGCCGGCTCGCCGTCGAGGGTGACCTCGACGGTCTCCTGCCCGCCCGACGTGCCCAGCACGAGGAAGACGTCGCTGCCCTTGAAGTGGAGGCGCAGCCGCGCGTCCTCGCCGGCCACGATCCGCTCCTCCTCGACCCGCCAGCGCCCGCCGTAGGCGAGCCCGTGGAGCGGGACGAACTGCGGGATCGTGTACTCGGCCTCGCGGTCGGGCTCGATGCGCGACCCGACGAAGCGGTCGATCCGGCCGTAGCCGAGGTAGCTCTCCGGCGTCTGCGGCCCGGTGGGAGTCGCGTCCTCGATCGCCTCGGACACGAGCGCGCCGTCCTGCCCCTCCGCGAGGAGCTGCCGGATCACGCGCTCGCTCTCCTCGTAGTCGCCCTCGCCGAAGTGCGCGTAGCGGATGTGCCCGCGCCGGTCGACGAAGTACTTGGCGGGCCAGTAGCGGTTCCGCCAGGCCTCCCAGGTGCCGAAGTCGGGGTCGAGCGCGACGGGGTAGGCGATCCCGTGGTCGCGCACCGACCGGCGGACGTTGTCCGGCTCCCGCTCGAAGGCGAACTCGGGCGTGTGCACGCCGACGATCACGAGCCCGTCGTCCCGGTAGGCCTCGTCCCAGGCGGTCACGTGCGGGAGCGTCCGCAGGCAGTTGATGCAGGAGTAGGTCCAGAAGTCGATGACGACCACCTTCCCGCGGAGCGCCGCCATCGTCAGCGGCTCCGAGTTGATCCAGGCCTCGATCGCCCGGAACTCCGGGGCGAGGCCGAAGTCGTCCAGGCGCTCCGCCTCGGCGAGCCCGGGCCCGCCGACGAGATCCTCCAGCTCGCCCTGGGCGGCGGCGCTCTCCTCGAGCCCCTGGAGGGCGCGCGTGTACTCGGGGACGCGGGTCTGCAGCTTCTTGTCGACCCCGAGGATCATCAGCACCGCCACGGCGAGGACGGCGGCGCCGAGCGCCCGCCGGATCGCGGGGGCATGCGCCCGCGCGCTGCGCAGGTTGAGGCCGCGCCTGCCGGCGAGCGCGAAGCCGAGGAGGACGAGGCCCGCGCCCAGCCCGTAGGCGAGCGTGATCGCGAAGGCGCTCAGCGTGAGGTCCTGCGTCGCGGCCACGGTCGCGACGGCCGCGATGACCGGTCCGGCGCACGGCGTGAACAGGAGCCCGAGGCTGAGGCCGAGGACGAAGCCGCCGCCCGCGTCGCCCGGCGGGCGCCGGGCGAAGGCGTAGAAGGGGCGCCCGAGCAGGTCGCCGAGCCGCGGCCACACGAGGCCGAGGCCGACGATCACGACGACCGCGATGGCGAGGTTCCGGAGGAGGTCGTCGGGGAGCCCGAGCGCGGAGAGGAGCGTCGCCGCCGTCAGCGAGAACACCGTGAAGCTCACGACCAGGCCGGCCACCACGGCGAACGGCCGGCGCGGGCCGCCGGTCGCCCCGCCGGCGAGCACGATCGGCAGGACGGGCAGGACGCAGGGTGAGAGCGCGGTCACGATGCCCGCGACGAAGGCCACGCCCAGGAGCAGCAGCATCGGCTTTCGATGCTAGCTGCGGATTCTGAACGAGAGCTTACGCGGGCTTCTCGGCCGGTTCGGCCGCCGCAGCCGCCACGGGCTCACGGGTCTGCTCCGGCTGGCCGTTGGGCGACTGCCGGCGATTCTGGCCCTGAGCCTGGGCGTCGTCCGTCTTGCGCTTCTTCTTCCGCCGCCGCCGCCGCGACTTGCTCGAGGGCTGCTTCGGCGCGGGGAGGTTGTCGGCGAGCGCGTTGGCCACCTCCTGCGCGGTGCCGATCCGCTCGCGGACGCCGTCGATCAGGCGCTGCGCGGTCGGCGTGTACGCCTCGGCCGAGGCGAGCAGCGCAGCGGCGACGTGCGTCGGCTGCTCGAGGGCGACGTTGACCAGCCTGGCGGCGTTCTCCTCGTGCCGGTGGCCGCGGGAGTTCGTGAGCGCGCCGAGGAGCCGCTTCGCCTCCGGGAGGTCGGCGCTCGCGCGGCGGTCCTGCAGCTTGCGCGTCGCCCGGGCGAGCCGCCAGGTCCAGCGCGCGACGATGTCCTCCGGCGCCTCGACCTTCCCTTCGCCGATCGCCCGCAGGAGGACGCGCACGCCCTGGACGCGGTCCTTCTCCCACGTGGGCGCGGAGGTCACCATCGTGACGAGGTCGTCGAAGTCGGCCCGGTCGACGATCACCGCGACGCGGTCGCCGAGGGCCGAGAGGCGCAGGCGGCGGTTCGGGTTCTCCGCGGCGCAGCTCATGAGGAAGGCCTCGCGGCACTCGCGGCTGGCGCGCGCGAGCTTCTCGGCGAAGGCCTGGCGCTCCTCGAACCGGACCTGCCGGCCGGCGATGCGCGCCCAGAGGAGCTGCTCGTCCTCGGCCAGGCGGCCCGGGTTGACGCGCTCCCACTCGCGCGTGATCACGGTCACGCGGCGGCGCGGGTCGGGCGTCACGGGCACGAGCCAGGGCGCGGGGGAGAGCTTCCGTTTGGCGCGGCGCTGGATCCGGCGGCGCGGGGCCGGCGTCACGCGCGCGCCCGGCCGGTAGAAGTCGGAGTCGAGCAGGCTGTGGATGGTGATGGTGCGGTCGTTGTGCGTCGCGGCGTCGTCCACGAAGTCGACGACGATGCCGGCCTCCTTGCGCGGCGCCAGGCGCATGATCCGGCCGATCCGCTGCTGGTAGACCCGCCGGCTCGCCGTCGGCGCGAGGTGCATGCAGATCGTCGCGCGCGGGGAGTTCCAGCCCTCCGCGAGGAGCTGTGCGTTGACGAGGACGTTGATCTCGCCGCGCTCGTAGGCCGCGAGGGTCTCGGCGAGCCTCACCGGCGGGGTGCGGCCGCTGACGGCCTCCGCCTTGAGGCCAGCGGCGCGGAACTCCCGCGCCAGGTTGTAGGCGTGGTCGACGCCGGCCGCGTAGACGATGCCCGGCGTGGCGTCGAAGCGGTCGCGGTAGAGGCTCGCGGCCGCCTGGTTGAAGATGTCCTGGTCGAGGACCTTGGCGAGGATCTCCTGGTCGTAGTCGCCGCCGACGATGGGGACGGAGGAGATGGCCGCCGCCGGCCGCACCCGCAGCGAGCGCAGGGGGGCGATCAGGCCGCGCCGCGCCGCGTCCCCGAGGGGAAGGTCGTCGACGGAGGCGGGGAAGACGTCGGAGACCTGCTTGGCGATCAGCTGCTCGGTGGCGGTCATGCCGATGTAGATCGGCTCCGTGAGGCTGCGGATGGCGGCGCTGGTCTTCTCGCCGAGCGCCGTGTGCGCCTCGTCGCAGATGACGAGCTGGTAGGCGCTTCGCGAGACCGAGCCGACGTGGCGCGCGAACCAGGCGTAGGTCTGGATCGTGAGCGGGTTCTCCTGCAGCGGCTCCTGGCCCTGGAGGACGGCCGGCCGCAGCCGGTCGCCGTAGCCCTCGGTCGTCAGGTCGCGCGTGAACTGGTCGACGAGCAGGCGCCGGTGCGTGAGGATGAGGACGCCCATCGTCCGGGCGGCCTCGACGAAGCCGGCGGCGGCGATCGTCTTGCCGGACGCGGTCGGATGGCGGAAGCGGAAGCGGCGGATCGGCGCCCGGGTCGTTGTGGAGGCCGAACTCCTCGGCGGCGTCGACCTCGTCGGCCTCGCCGTTCTCCTCGACCTCCTCGACCTCGCTCTCGACTTCGTCCTCGGGCTCCTCGTCCTCCTCGACCTGGCTCTCGGCCACCTTCCCGTTCCCGTTGCCGTTGTCCGCGTGCTCCTCGTGGCGGGCGATCAGCTCCGCGAGCATGCCGGCGAGCGCGTCGATCTGGTGGCGGCGGAGCTCGGTCCCGGAGGCGAGGCGGGGCGGCTTGTCGGTGAGGACGCGCTCGAGCCCGAGCATGAGCGCGTACTCGACCTTCCACTCGGTCGACGGCGAGCGGCTGCCCGCGTCCATCTCGGCGAGGGCGGCGTCCAGGGCGCGCCGCCGGGCGCGACCCTCGGCCAGCGCCTCGGCCACGTCCTCGCCCGGGTGCAGGAAGGACTCGCCGGACCAGGCTTCAACCCGGAGGGCGTCCGCCGCCAGGGCGTCCGTCGCCTCCGACTGGACAGTCGGATGGCCTCGTGTTTCTTGCATGGACGCAGCGCTGCTGCGCTGCTTGCTTCCCAGAGAG
>CAVZIL010000009.1:0-321577 GCA_963775505.1 uncultured Actinomycetes bacterium | reverse complement strand
GGCGCTGATGGCCGAGCGGAAAGTCACGTACCGCGGGCTAGCCGCGAAGACCGGCCTCTCGGCCGGCTATCTCAACCACCTCGTGCACGGCAACCGCCCCGTGCCCTCGAACGACGTGATCGAGACGCTGGCGAAGGCGCTGAAGGTCGAGCCCGCGCACTTCCGGGAGTACCGCATCCGTACGATCACCGAGCGGCTCGAGCAGATGCCCGAGCTCGTCGACCGGCTCTATCGCCGGCTCGAAGCCTAGGTCTCGGCTCAGCTCAGCCGCAGGAGAAGGAAGACGAGCGCGGCGGCGACGACTGCGAGCGCGGCCATGCTGGCGTACGGCTGAAGCCGCGAACGCCGGGGCCGAGATTCGCTCACGGGCATGACCCCTGAGCTATCGGCGGCGCTGGTGGCGGGCTTAAGAGGGAGGACGGGCGCTCGGAGGAGACCCACTCGACGACTGCCACCAGCGTCCACGCAACCGCCATGGCGACGGCGATCGCGGGCGTGGGGAGGTCAGCCTGCCAGACGATGACCGCGACGGCGACGATGAAGGCGGTCTCGAGCGCGAAGCGCAGCGGCCGCGAGAGCCGGAACGAGCGGGGCAGAGGCGGCGGCTGGCGCACCGGCTGGGCGACCGGCGCGGCGGGCCGTGGCTGGGCCGGGGGCATCGGCATCGCCGCGGCCGGCTGGTGCGGTGCGGCGGCGGCCTGGGGCGGGAGCCAGATCTCGCGGTTGGAGAGCTCCTCCACCTGCTTCGTCAGCTCGCTCACGCGCCGGCCGAGATCGGTGGCGGCCGCCTGCTGCTGCGCGGCCTGCTGCGGCTGCGGGTCCTGCTGGGGCTGCCGCTCCAGCTCGGCCAGGCGCACGCGGAGATCGGCGAGCTCGTTCGTCAGGCGCAGGCTCTCGGCCTGGACGGTCAGGGCGCGGTACTGCGCGATCTCCTGCGACTGGCGCTCGAAGCGGTCGAGAACCTCGCGGAAGAGACTCGCGAGCATGTCCTCGTTCGTCCCGGTCTCGGCCAGCGCCCCGCCGGGCGCGGGGCGGGGCAGGAAGGGGGCAGCGGGGTCGTCCTGGAGGGGATCCGCATACCCTTCCCCGAGCAGCCCCGCGCGCACGAGCTCGGAGCGGGGGATGCGCCGGCGCCCGTTCCTGACGACCGAGCGCAGCGACCCGCGCTCGACCCGCCGCGCGATCGCCTTCCGGCTCACACCGGTCGCTTCAGCCGCTTCGGTGATGGTGTACGTCCGCAATCCGTCCGGTCCCTGGACTGCGGATTCTGCCGAACCCCGCGGGGCGGGGCAAATCGCTGCTACCCCGGGGGTGCCACACCGGGGTCGCTGGGAGGGGAATCAGGGCCCCCGCCGGGTACCCCGCGGCAGGATCGACCCCCGCCGGTCGTCCCGCCCGTCAGGAGGAGCCGGTCGGCGCTAGGATGGGCCCACACGGGGCGTGGCGCAGCCTGGTTAGCGCGCTAGTCTGGGGGACTAGAGGTCCCGAGTTCAAATCTCGGCGCCCCGATAGAAGAAAACCCCCGCGTGGCGGGGGTTTTCGACTTTCGGATCCGGGCGGTCGCGAGATTGTGATCTCGGCTACGATGCCGCATCCCCGCCAACCTGGCGGAAGGAGGCTCGAATGGTTGCTTGGTCGGACGACACCCAAGCGGCATGGGAGCTGTACGCGGCCGAGCTTGCGAAGCTGCCCGGCGTCGTCTCCGTCTCCACCGGCCTGCGCCTGCGCGGCGGCAAGGAGACGCGCGAGCAGACGGTGGTCGTGACCGTCTCACAGAAGCTCCCGACCGGTGTGCTCGGAGAGTCCGCGATCGTGCCGGCGGAGCTGCGGCTCCCGGATGGCAAGGTCGTCGGAACCGACGTTGTCGAGGATTCGACCGCGTTCTTCACGCCCGATCAGGACAGCGCGACGTACCGGCCTGTCCCCGGGGGTTGCGAGATCGCGCCCCTCGGCTCGGCGTTCCTCGGTACCCTCGGCGGCTGGTTCTGTGCGCCGGCTGAGCGCGGCAGCGGCTGGCGGCCGGTGTGGCTGACGAACGCGCACGTCGCCGACACGGTGAACCTCTCGACGGTTCCGGCCGACCCGCGGATGACGCAGCCGTGGGGAGGAGGGGTCTACGGCAACACGACCGCGATCGTCGGCTGGCCGAACCCGCTCCCCGGACCGGGGGTGACGGTCGGCGGCGTCACCGATGCCGCCATCGGCACGCTTGCCGCGGGCGTGAACCCCGACTACCAGGTGCTGCAGATTGCGCCTGCACCCTTCGAGATCGGCACGGTGACGGCCGGCCTGGGCGTGCAGAAGCGCGGTCGGACGACACGGCTCAGGACCGGCATGGTGCAGACCCAGCCGGGCGGCGGCCCGTTCCTTGCCGCGAACGTCGGCAGTCCCGCCGGCGGCCTCGTGACGTTTGGCCTGCCCGGTCAGCCGCGGCTCTTCCGCATCAGCTCGCCCGGCACGGGGCTCGCCGTCGCGTTCGGGATGCCGGGCGACTCGGGTTCGCTCGTCTTCTCGACGACGCGCGGCCTGATCCAGAGCACGTTCCCGTGCGTCGGTCTCTATTTCGCGGGCAACGGCCGCTGGGTGTCGCAGCAGCCGAACCCGAACGATTTCACCGTCACCGGGCTGGCCTTCGACATCGGCAACGTCATGGCGCTGCTCAACCTCCAGACCGTCTGCGCCTGCATCGTCCGCAGCCTGCTGGAGGCGATCTTCGGGACTCCGCACCGACTCGATCCGGGAGGAGTTCGCACGGATCTGGTGCGGGCCGAGGCGATGATGCGGAACTTCCGCGACGGCGTGCTCGAGCGCTCCGCCGTCGGCAAGATGATCTCCCAGGCGATCGCCGAGACGGCGCCCGACGTCTCGCGCGTGCTCGCCCTCGATCCGACGGCGTTCGGCCTCGCAGTCGACTTGCTGACGCCGTGGGTCGGGGCGTCGACGAGCCTGGCCGTCCTCGACCTGACGATCGACGAGAAGACCGTCGCCACGGGCGTCCGCCTCGGCGAACGGGTCATGAAGCTCGCGCCCACCACGAGGAAGGAGATCCAGCCGCTCGTCGCCCGGCTCCGCGAGAGCCAGGGCCAGCCGATTCGCAAGCTCATCGGCACCTACCGGCCGGAGCCCATCCCCAAGATCGAGCGACAGCCCGACGCGCCGGGATAGCACCCGGGGAACCTTTACAGCACCCTTACAGCCGCCTCGTTAGAGTCGGCCTCGTTCCCCGCGGCGCCGTCAACGCCACAGTGAACGCCGTCGACTGCGTAGCGGGAGCTCTCATGCGGGGGGACGCCGGCAAGGCACGCCTCCCGCTCCCTTGGACCAGCCGGGCTGTGGCCGGCACCGACTTGCGCCGGTGGGGCCGATCGCTATCCTCCGCGGGGCGGCGCGCGATTCGGCCGCAGGTCGTGTGTCGCCGGGATGCAGCTTCATGGCCGCGTCCCACCTGGGTGAGCGGGCCTCCCTAGGCCAAGGGGGTACGGCCCGCTTACCCCTTCCTGGGTCGCTCGCAGCCCACCGCGGCTTCCGCCCGGCACGGGCAGGAAAACGGGCCGCGGGGGCCAAGGACCCTGCATGCGAACCGGAAGGTACGTCGCGTTCGCATCGGTCCTGGCCGCCCTCGTCGCGGCCGTCCCCGCCGAGGCGGTGCCGGACCCGCAGCTCGCGGGCGCCCAGGTCGCGCTGCGCGCGGAGGGTCTCTACCGAGGGCCGATCGACGGCATCCGAGGCCCGCAGACGAAGCGGGCCGTGCGCGCGTTCCAGCGCCGTGAGGGAATCGCCGTCGACGGCGTCGTCGGCCCGCAGACGCGGTCGCGCTTCGGCCGGCTGGGCCGCCCGCGCTGGGGACGCGACACATCCGGCGCGGCATGGTCGGCTGGGACGTCTCGGTCCTCCAGTTCCTCCTCCACCGTCGCGGGCTCCGGGTAGGAGGGATCGACGGGATCTACGGCAGGGCGACGCAGCAGGCGGTGCGCCGCTTCCAGAGCCGCGCCGCCCTCGCCGCGGACGGGATCGTCGGCCCGGCGACGACGAGGGCCCTCGCGGGTGGGAAGACGAAGCCGAAGCACAGGGTGACGGGAGCCGGAGCAAGCCGGGCGGAGGTGCGGGCCATGCTCGGATACTGGGCGCGCCGTTACGGCGTCAGCCCCTCGCTCGTGCGCGCCGTGGCCTGGATGGAGTCCGGCTTCCACTGGAACGTGACCTCGTCGACCGGGGCGTGGGGGGCGATGCAGGTCATGCCGGCGACCTGGCGGTTCGTCGAAGACGTGCTCACCGGAAGGGACTACCGCCGGTCGGCCCGGGGAGGCATCCGGGTCGGGATCCTGTACCTCAGGCACGTCCTGCGCGAGTTCAACGGGAACCGCCGGCTGGCGCTCGCCGCCTACTACCAGGGCCCGGCGGCCGTGCGCCGCCACGGGCTCTACCGCGAGACGCGGGTGTACGTCCGGGTCGTGCTCGCGCTCCAGCGCCGGTTCTAGCACGGACCCCTCGCGCGAGGGATCGCGACGATCGGCGCATCGGCCGATGCACGGGCCATGCGCGTACGTGTCCTCGTCCTCGGACTTGCCTTCTTCGGCCTCGCAGTCGCGGTCGCGGTGCAGCCGTACGTCGCCTCGGGCCACACGCCCGACCTCTCGCGCCCGTGCACGGTCACGGGGACCGCGGGCCCCGACCTCCTGCAGGGGACGCCCGGCAACGACGTGATCTGCGGCCTCGGGGGGAACGACACGCTCGGCGGCAACTCCGGGAACGACATCCTCCGCGGTGGCCCGGGCAACGACCGCATTCAGGGCGACAGCGGCATCGACGTCCTCCAGGGCGGAGCGGGCGACGACTGGCTGTGGGCCCGTGACGGGCGCCACGACCACGTCGTCGGCGGCAAGGGCTACGACCGCTACCGCTACGACCAGTCGATCGACCGCCTGTCGTCCGTCGAAGCCAAGATGTAGCGCCCTGCGCCGCGCGGTAGGGTTCGCGCGATGGCAGACGCAGGACGCACGCTGGCCGTGCTCGGCGCCGGGAAGGCCGCCGAGGCTCTCATCTCGGGGGTGATCTCCTCCGGCTGGCGCGAGCCCGGCGAGATCGTCGCCACCGCGCGCCACCAGGAGCGGCTCGACGAGCTCGCCGAGCGCCACGGCGTCAGGACGACGCTCGCGAACGCCGAGGCCGTCCAGGGCGCCGAGATCGTCGTCATCGGCGTCAAGCCGCAGGACATCGAGGGGCTGCTGGCGGACATCGGCGGCTCGGTGACGCCGGAGCAGACGGTCGTCTCCATCGTCGCCGCCATCCCGACGGCGCTGATCGAGCGGCACCTGGACGCCGAGGTGCCGGTCGTCCGCGCCATGCCGAACACGCCGATGACGGTCCACGAGGGCATGGCCGGCATCTGCGCCGGCGCCCACGCCGGCGAGGAGCACCTCGTGCGGGCGGAGGAGGTGCTCTCGAGCGTCGGGCGCGTCGTGCGCGTCGACGAGCCGTACATGGACGCGATCACCGCGGTCTCCGGCTCGGGCCCCGCCTACTTCGCGCTGCTCGCCGAGTCCATGATCGAGGCCGGGATCCTGCTCGGCCTCTCGCGCGAGATCTCGACCGACCTCGTCGTCCAGACGATGCTGGGGACGGCGAAGCTCCTCCGGGACGAGGGCATGCACCCGGTCGAGCTGCGCGAGGCGGTCACCTCGCCGGGCGGGACGACGATCGCCGCCATCCGCGAGCTCGAGCAGGCGGGCGTGCGCGCCGCGTTCCTGAACGCGATCCAGGCGGCGATGGAGCGCTCGAAAGAGCTGGCCGCCGGCTAGGCCGAGCAGACGTCCGCCCCGCAGCCGTGCACGAGCGCGGCCGGGACGTCGCCGGGCTCGACGCCGGCGAGCGAGGGGTGCCCGAGGTCGACCTCGACGCTCGGGCCACGCGTCGAGCCCGAGCGCCCGCGCCCCGCCGGCCGAGCCGATCTCCAGCAGCTCGCTCCACGGGGATCACGTTGCGCCGCAGCTCCTGCCGGCGCGCCGTCCCCTCGAGCTCGCGCAGCTCCTCCAGCGGGTCGATCCTGACGTTCGAGTCGGAGCCGATCGAGAGCGGGATGCCGCGCTCGAGCAGCCCGGCGAGCGGCGGGAAGCCGTCGCCGAGGTTCGCCTCGGTCGTGGGGCAGAGGCAGACGCCGGCGCCGTGCTCGGCCAGCAGGTCGAGCTCGGACTCGTCGGCGTGCGTCGCGTGGACGACGGTCGTGCGCGGGCCCAGGCACCCGGTCTCGGCGAGGAGCTCGATCGGGCGGAGGCCGTGCTCGGCGAGGCACTCCTCGATCTCGCGCGGCTGCTCGTCGGCGTGGACGTGGAGGACGAGGCCCTCGCGCTCGGCGTAGCGGCCGATCTCCTCGAGCCAGTCGCGCGGGCAGGCGCGGACGGAGTGGGGGGCGAGCCCGACGCGGGCGCCTGCGACGCCGCAGCGACTCGACCTGGCGCAGGTAGTCGGCCGGCGACTCCTGCCGGAACCGGTCGATGCCGCCGCGCCCGTAGGCGGCGAGGAGGAGGACGAGCTCGACGCCCGCCTCGCGCGCGGCCTCGACCGCCGCCTCGGCCTCCGCGAAGCCGACATAGTGGAACTCGCCGACCGCCGTGTACCCGGCCGCCCGCATCTCCCGGTACGTCGCCGCGTAGCCCTCACGGACCTGGCCAGGTGTCAGGCCCCGGGCCACGTCCAGCATGGACTCGCGCCAGGCCCAGAAGTCGCCGCCCTCGACCTTCCCGCGCAGCGCCCGCTGGAAGGCGTGGCTGTGCGCGTTGACGAATCCTGGGAGCGACAGGCGGCCCTGCATCGCGGCGACGTTACCATTCGGTCCGAGGATGGCCACCCGCGTCGTTCCCGCACCGCTGGCCCAGCTGCCGAACGCGCTGACGATTCTGCGCCTCGTCGCCATCCCGGTCTTCGTCGTCCTGATGCTGGGAACCGACGGCGAGGGGAGCTACGGGCTCGCCGCGCTCTTCGCCGCGGCCGCGCTGACCGACCAGGTGGACGGCTACCTCGCGCGCCGCTGGCACGTCGAGTCCGAGTTCGGCAAGTTCGCCGACCCGCTCGCCGACCGGCTGATGATCGACGCGGCCGTGCTGCTCCTCTGCCTGGACGGCCGCCTGCCGTGGCTGGCGCTCGCCATCGTGCTCGGCCGCGACGTGCTCCTCGTCGGCGGCTTCGGCCTCGTCAAGGACCGCGGCTACGACTTCTCCGTCTCGACGCTCGGCAAGGCGTCGACCTGGGTGCTCTACGCGGCGATCGTCGGCGTCATCGCCTCGGACGAGGGCACGGCGTGGCCGCTCTGGCTCTTCTGGATCGGCGTCGGGCTGGCCGTGCTCGCCGCGGTCTTCTACATCGCGCGGGCGCTGCGGGCGGTGGAGCGGTGAAGGCCGTCGTCATGGCCGGCGGCGAGGGCACGCGCCTGCGGCCGCTCACCTCGAACCAGCCGAAGCCGATGGTGCCGATCGTCGGCAAGCCCTGCATGGAGCACATCCTCGACCTGCTCCGCGAGCACGGCTTCGACGACGTCATCGTCACGCTCGCGTTCATGCCGCAGGCGATCCGCGGCTACTTCGGCGACGGCGAGGCCTACGGCGTCTCCGTCCGCTACTCGGTGGAGGAGTCGCCCGCGGGCACGGCCGGCTCCGTGAAGCTCGCCGAGGAGGCCCTGGACGAGACGTTCCTCGTCATCTCCGGCGACGCGCTCTGCGACATCGACCTCGGCGCCCTCGTCCGCTTCCACAAGGAGAAGGGCGCCATGGTCACGATCGGCCTGAAGAGCGTCCCCAACCCGCTCGAGTTCGGGATCGTCGTCACCGACGACGACGGCCGCATCGAGCGCTTCCTCGAGAAGCCGAGCTGGGGGCAGGTCTTCACCGACACGATCAACACCGGCATCTACGTGCTCGAGCCGGAGGTCCTGCGCCACGTCCCGCCGGACACCCCGTACGACTTCTCCAAGGAGCTCTTCCCGCTCCTGCTCGAGATGGGAAGGCCGCTCTACGGCTACGTCTGCGAGGGCTACTGGCAGGACATCGGCAACCTCGACCAGTACCGGCAGGCGAACTTCGACGCGCTGGACGAGAAGGTGCGCCTCGACATCCCCGGGATCCGCCTGCGCGGCAACGTCTGGGTGGGGGAGGGGGTCGGCCTCGAGGACCTCGAGGCGGTGGAGGCGCCCGCGTTCATCGGCAACTACTGCCGCATCGCGCCGCGCGCCTCGGTGGGGCCCTACTCGGTGCTGATGCCGAGCGTGACCCTCGGCGACCACGCGCGCACCGCGCGCTCCGTCGTGGACGCCTCGACCTCGATCGGCCGCAGCGCCGTCGTGGAGGGCGCCATCGTCGGCCGCGCCTGCGACCTGCGCCCGCACACGCGCCTGCACGAGGGCGTCGCGGTCGGCGACAACTGCACGATCGGCGAGGAGAGCGTCGTCATGCCCGGCGTGCGCATCTACCCGTTCAAGGAGGTCGAGTCGGGCTCGCTCGTCGACCGCAACCTGATCTGGGAGTCGCGCCTCTCCTCGCGCCTGATCGGGCTGGACGGCGTCTCCGGCCGGATCGACGTCGACCTGACGCCCGAGACGGCCCTCCGCCTCGGCCTCGCCCTCGGCACGGCGCTCGACCGCGGCGACCGGGTCGTCACGAGCCGCGCCGCGTCCGCCTCGTGCCGGCTGATCCGCCGCGCGCTCCTCGCCGGCGTCAACTCGGCAGGCGTGCACGCGACCGACTTGCAGGTGATGCCCGCCGCCGTCAACCGCCACTTCCTGAAGACGGAGGGCTTCGACGCCGGCATCCACGTCCAGCCGAGCCCGAACGACCCCGAGGTCGTCCAGATCCGCATCTTCGAGCCGCCCGGAACGCCGGCGACGCCCGCGCTCGTGAAGGAGATCGACAAGCACTTCTCCCGCCAGGAGTTCCGGCGGGCGTCCTGGGGCGAGGTGGGGGAGATCAGCTACTCCGCGCGGACGGCGGAGACCTACGTCCAGGACCTCGTCGCCGCGCTCGACCGCGAAGCGATCCGCAAGCGCGGCTTCCGCATCGTCGTCGACTACGCGTTCTCGGCGGCGTCGCTCGTGCTCCCGCAGGTCCTCGGCGCGCTGGACGTCGAGGCGGTCTCCTCGCACGCCTACGTCAGCGAGCGCCGCCAGGCCGGCGAGACGGCCACGCTCGCCGAGTCGCTGGGGCAGGCGAAGCGGCTGGTCGAGGCGGTCGGCGCCGACCTGGGCGCCGTGCTCGACCCGGCCGCGGAGCGCATCTTCCTGATCGACGACAAGGCGCGCGAGGTGCCCGTCGAGCAGGAGCTGCTGCTCTTCCTGCGCCTGCTCGCCTCTGACGGCAAGCGGGGTCGCCTGGCCTTCCCGACGACGGTGACGAGCCTCGTCGAGCAGCTCGTCGAGGGCACGGAGCTCGAGGTCGAGCGCACGCCGCACTCGCTCTCCGCGCTCACCCTGGCGGCGGCGGGCGACGGCGTCATCTTCGCCGGCTCGGTGGGCGGCGGCTTCGTCTTCCCGGAGTTCGTGCCCGCCTACGACGGGATGGCGAGCCTCTGCAAGCTCCTGGAGCTGCTCGCGCCGATGGACCGGCCCCTCTCGGAGATCGTCGGCGACCTTCCCGAGTCGGCCGTCGTCCACCGCCAGGTCCGCTGTCCGTGGGCCCGCAAGGGCGCCGTCATGCGCATCCTCACCGAGCGGACGAAGGGCATGGACGTCGACGTCACCGACGGGATCAAGGTGTACGACCAGCGCGGCTGGGCGCAGGTGCTGCCCGACCCCGACGAGCCGCTCGTCCACATCTTCGCGGAGGGCAAGACGCCGGAGGACGGCGCCTCGCTCGAGGCCGAGTTCCAGGGGCTCGTCGAGGAGATCGTGGCGTGGGAGGACGAGGCGGAAGAGGTCTAGTAGGAGGGCGCCAAACCCTCCTGAACCCGGCTCGAGGAGCCAAACCCTCAAGTCGAGGTTGACCGTTCGGCGGCGCGCTGGTTTACTGTGTGGTCGCCCGCCGTCCCCGATTCCTGGAGTTGCTGCGTGGAAGCCCTTCCTGACCTTGGCACCCTGTCCGACCAGGAGCTGCGCGACCTCATCCGCGAGCTGATGGTCGAGGAGCACAAAGTCTCCTACGAGCGCCGGCTCCTGCACGGGAAGATCGACATCCTGCGCGCGGAGCTGCAGGCGCGCCTGCAGAAGCAGGTGGGGGAGGCCGACAGCCCCCTCCACGAGATCGACGTCGACAAGCTCGCGGCGATCCTCGCCGCGAAGGGGCCGCCCCCGACCGACGAGGAGCTCGGCGCGGCGGAGCGGTGACCTACGTCCACTGCCCCGAATGCGGCTTCCAGAACCCGGAGGCCGCGAACTACTGCTCGAAGTGCGGCGCCCTGCTCATCCACGACGAGCAGGGCGGCCACACGACGATGAGCTTCGCGCCCGAGGAGGAGGCCGAGGACGAGAGCCTGTCGCTCGACACCCTCCGCATCGAAGGCCCGGCGCTCGTCGTGCGGGCGGGGGGCGGGCGGGCCGGTGAGACCTTCGCCCTGGAGCACGACCGCACCTCGCTGGGCCGCGCGCCCGAGTGCGAGGTCTTCCTCGACGACGTGACCGTGTCGCGGCGCCACTCCGTGATCACGCGCGGCCCCGACGGCTTCACGCTCCACGACGAGGGCAGCCTCAACGGGACGTACGTGAACCGCCGCCGGGTCGAGAGCGCGAAGCTCGAGGACGGCGACGAGGTGCAGATCGGCAAGTACAAGCTCACGTTCCTCGAAAGCTGATGGCGACGGCGACGACCGACATCGGGCCCGGGCGGCCGCTCACGATCGGAGCGGTGTGCAGCCGGCTCCGGGACGAGTTCCCCGACATCTCGATCTCGAAGATCCGCTACCTCGAGGACCAGGGCCTGCTCGCCCCGCGGCGGACGCAGGGCGGCTACCGGCTCTACTCCGAGGAGGACGTCGAGCGGCTCGAGACGATCCTGCGCCTGCAGCGCGACGAGTTCCTCCCGCTCAGGGTGATCCGCCAGGAGCTGGCCGCGGGCGCGCCCCGCCAGCGCCAGCGCGCGCGGTCGGCGGGCCTGCAGGCGCCGGAGGACGAGGTCGACCTGAGGACGCTCTGCGAGCGCGCCGGGGTCGAGGCCGCGTTCGTGCACGACCTGGAGGAGTACGGGCTGGTGGAGTCCCACGCGATCGACGGCAACAAGCGCTACCCCGAGCGCGACGTCGACGTCGCGGCCGCGTGCGCCCGCCTCGCCCGCTACGGCGTCGCTCCGCGGAACCTCGCCACCTTCAGGCGCTGGGCCGACAACGAGGCCGACCTGCTGGAGCGGATCGTCGCCCCGGAGCTCCGCTCGCCGAACCCGGAGAAGCGCCACGCGGGCCTCGAGAGCCTGGAGACCCTCGCCGCGCTCTCGCAGGAGCTCTCGAACCTCCTCTTCTGGCGCGCGCTCCGCGGTATCGTCCCTCGGTCGTGACAGTCGACCTCGCCGCCAAGATCCGGGACATCCCGGACTTCCCGAAGCGCGGGATCGTCTTCAAGGACATCATGCCGCTGCTCGCGGACCCCGAGGCGCTCCACGAGACCGTCGAGCGGCTGGCCGAGTTCGCCGAGCCGCGCAAGCCGGACGTCGTCCTCGGCGCCGAGGCGCGGGGGTTCATCCTCGGCGCCGCGCTCGCCTACCGGCTCGGCTGCGGCTTCGTGGCCGCCCGGAAGCCCGGGAAGCTCCCCTGGCGGACGATCAGCGCCAAGTACGCCCTCGAGTACGGCTTCGACGCGCTCGAGCTGCACGCCGACGCGATCTCGGACGGCGACCGCGTGCTGATCCACGACGACCTGCTGGCGACGGGCGGGACGGCCAAGGCGAAGATCGACCTCGTCGAGCAGCTCGGCGGCACCGTCGTCGGCCTCGCGTTCGTGATCGAGCTGGAGTTCCTGAACGGCCGCGAGAAGCTCGGCGGCTACGACACCTGCTCGCTGATCCAGTACGCGGAGTAGCGGCGGGTACGGGGGCGCGTCCTCCGTGCCGATACATAATGAGGTTCTCCGATGTACGACCAGCTCACCGGCCGCTACACGTTCGCGTGTCCGGCGCGAGGCGAGGTCAGGGTCCCGCTCTCGCGCTTCCGCGTCCTCGAGCGCCTGCCCGGGGCGGCCCATCCGGCGGTGTTCAAGATCACGTTCGCCTGCGACTGCGGCAGCGAGCACGACGGGCTGGTGACCCACGACGAGCTCGACTGGGCGCCGCTCGCCGGCTCCGACTCGACGTTCCTCAACCTGATGACCGCCCGCGTCGAGCCGGCCGCGCTCGAGCTGCTCGACCTCGCGGCTCGGCGGATCCAGTCGGGGGAGTGGCCCTGGAGCTTCTTCTGCTACCCGGAGGAGCGCCCGCGGCCCGTCACCCCGTCGGCCTTCCGGCTCCTCGCGGACGGCGAGGCCGAGCTGGGGCTCGCCGTCGAGTGCCCGACCTGCGCGCACACGAGCGTGAACGTGGTCAGCCGCGAGCACGTCGACGTCCCGTTCTACAACGACCGCCGCGTCGGCGTCGTCGAGCACATCTTCGTGCGCGACCGCGAGCGGGCGCTCGCGGCCTTCCGGGACGAGCTCTTCTCGGGCGCGTTCGACGCCGGCCGGCGCGACCTCGCGGCCTAGCGCCGGGGTTACTCGTCGGGACTGGACGGGCACAACCCGGACGTAACCCGACGAGAGAGGTGACGAAGCATGGCGCTCTGGCGACGAAACGACGACACAGTGCGGACGGAGACGGTCGAGCGGACCGAGCACGTCTGGAGCGGCCCCCCGGCCGTCCGCGGGCTGACGACGCTCGTCTGCGTGGCGCTCGCAGGCTTGCTGGTCTGGCTGGCCTCCGAGTTCGACCTGGGCTCTACCGGCGAGTACTGGGCGGCCATGGGCATTCTCGTCGGCGCCGGGGCGGTCCTCGGCCTTTCACAGCTCCTCGGAGGCTGGACGAAGTGGGGGAGGCCGACGATCAGCCTCGGGGTGTTCCTCTTCGCCTTGGTGCCCACGCTCGTCGCGGTCGGAGGCATCCTCGTGGCGACGCGGCCGACCGGCACGGACGAGGGCGAGGACGTGGCCGGCTGGATCCGCGACATCGGGCTCGGCGGGGTCGCCGAGAGCCTGGTCGCGTTCCAGGGCGTGCTCGCTTTCGGGCTCGGCGTCGTCGTCGCGTTCACCTTCGACACGCGCGGGCCGCGGATGCGCACGCTCGAGCGCGACACGGAGGTCGTCGACGAGGACGTCCACGACTTCCGCGACGAGGCAGCCGTCGAGGAGGACGAGACGGTCGTGGTGCGCCGCGCGCCCGAGTGACCGGCCCTACACCCTCGCGCCAGGGATGAGCGGGCCGTCGGCGCGCGCCGATACCGAAAGAGCCATGGACGCCGCGCCGGCTCACGATCTCCACGGCCGGGGCGCTCCTCGGCTCCTCCGGCACTTCGCCGCCCTCGACCTGCTGACGCGGGACGGTGACGGCCCCTGCGTCCGCGCGCGCCTCGAGCGCGAGCTGGGCTGTGACCTCACGGGCCTCCTGCTCGATGCGCTCGCCCGTCCCGGGAGCCGCCGGGAGGCGTCCGGCTGCCTCAGTCGCGCCTGAGCTGGTCCTCGCCGCAGAGGCGGACGAAGAAGAAGATCAGGACGGCGGCCACCAGGCCGAAGAGGAACGCGCTGCCTCCGCCGGTGCCGATCGCGAGCAGCCCGATCCAGATGTAGGCCCCGAGGACGACCCCCCACAGAAGGGCATGGAAACCCGGGCTGAAGGCTGGGGGGCGGGGGAGGCCCATCGAGGCTGAGTCTAACGTCCGCGGATCCCCGACCCGGTCTTGGACCAAAAAAATTCGCCGAGCCGGTTTCGCTTTCGTCCACCCCTCCGACCAACTTTCGGCTTCCGCCTACGGCCGCCCGGTTGGGCTTCGACCTACTCGCGCTCCGTGCTCGGCGCAAGGGGGAATCTAGACGGCCCTGGGGGGTGGCGCAAGGGCCTCCGAAGACTGTTCCCCGCAAATTGCGGAAAGTTCATTTTTCCACATTTTCCACAGCCTCCGGGCCGGGCTGTGGGCATCTCTGTGGGACCCCGCTCGGGGCCTAGGAACCGGCCAGCGCCTTCGTCTTGTAGATCCCGCTGGGGTTCCAGAGGAGGAACCCGCCGGCCTTCGCGTCGCGGGCGGCGAGGATCTGCGCGCGGACGTCCTCGAGCGAGTAGTCGCGGCCGAGGGAGAAGTCCTGGAGCCAGGGGACGATGACGGTCTCGCGGCCGCGGAGGGCCCGGCGGAAGTCGCGGAGCGCGCGCGCCACGGTGACCCCGGGAACCGCGTTCGGGTCGTCGATCGAGTACTCGCCCGACCCGAAGTGGGAGGGGTAGACCATCGGGTAGATCGAGTCGAGATGCTGCGCGAGCTGGCGGGGCTTCTGGCCGATGCCCATGTCCCGGGTCGCCGTCAGCCCGAAGACGGCGGCGGAGACGCGCGTCCCGAGCGGCTCGAGCCGCGAGCGCGCGTACTCGACGAAGTCCGTCGATGGTCGCGTTCTTCGACCGCTTCTTCTTGCCCGGGAAGACCGCGGCCGAGAGATCGCCGTCCGTCGGGAAGCGGACGTAGTCGAACATGATCTCGTCGAAGCCCGCCTCGGCGGCGGCGACGGCGATGTCGACGTTGTACTTCCAGACGCGCTTGTTGTGCGGGTTCGTCCAGGCGAGGCCGGCGCTGTTCGTCCAGACGCCTCCGCCGCGGTGGCCGATGGCGAGCTGGGGCCGGTTCGCGGCGAGGACCGGATCCTCGAACACGACGACGCGGCCGATCAGGTAGACGCCCGCCGCCTCGGCCGCGCGGGCCGCCTCGCGCGGGTTGTAGAAGGGCCGCGCGGCGCCGACTGCCCGGGCGAGGGGCGGCGCCAGGCGCTCGAAGCCGACCTCGCCGTTCTCGTCCTTGACGTCGAGCTCGAGCGCGGTCAGCCCGGAGTCGGTGAGCGCCAGGTACTCGTCCAGCTTCCCCTCCAGGGAGGCGAGCGCTGCGGTGACGTGGACGCCGCGGATCTCCTCGGGGAGAGCCGCCGGCTGCGGCTCCGCCGCGGCGGTCGACGTGGCCGGCCCCGACGGCTGCGCGCCGGTCAGCGGAGCGGTCTGGCCGCCCCAGCCGTTCAGGAACGTCATCCCGAGCGCCGACGCGGCAGCGGCAAGCGCGACGACGGCGAGCGCAAGGATGCGGCGCAGGCTGCGCCGCTTCCGGGTCTGCCGCCGTCGTTCGCGAAACTTCTGATTCGGATCGACAGGCTCGAGCAGCATCGTGGTTCGGGCACGGTATTTCCTCCCAGCGCCCAGCCGCAAGCCGAACCACGGCCGCCGCGCAACGCTTTTCGTTGCGTTAGGATCGCCGCATGCCGGTTTCGGCCGCGGCCAAGGTGGAGGCCCTCTCGGCGGACTTCGGCTCGCAGCGCCGCCTCGCGGATGCCCTCGGCGTCAGCCCGGCGCAGGTCAGCCGCTGGACGCGCGGGCAGGGAATCGACCCCGGGAACGCCGAGCGGCTCGACCTCCTCGAGGTGGCGATGTCGTCCCTGCTGCGCCTGTACGAGCCGGAGACGGCGGAGCGGTGGCTCTTCGGGGCCAACCCGCTGCTCCGCAACCGCCGGCCCATCGACCTGATCAGGCTGGGGAGGACCGCGGAGCTCCTCGCCGCGCTGCGCCAGGAGCGGGCCGGGTCGTACGCGTGATCCTGCACCGGTGCTTCCCCTGGGACGAGCGGGCCGGCCACGCCGCGCTCCGGGGGCGCGCTGTGGTTCCCGCGCGAGCTCCAGGGCGACGGCAGGCACGACGCGCCGGAGCGGTACGGCTGCGCCTACGTCTCCGAGCAGCCGGTCGCGGCCGTCGTGGAGGAGCTGGCGCGCTTCGCCGGGACCGTCCTGGGCGCCTCCGACCTGCGCCGCGGCGGCCTCCCGCTGGGGCTCGCGGAGATTCGCCTCGCCGAGCCCGCGCTGCTCGTCGACCTGGACTCGCCGCTCGTGCTGGCGGAGGAGGGGCTGCGGCCGTCGCTCGTCGCCACCGCCACGAGGGCGCGCACGCAGGCCGACGCGATCGCGCTCCACGATCGGCACCCGGACGCCGCGGGCATCCGCTGGCCGTCCGCGTTCGAGTCCCAGTGGGCGAACGTGACGCTCTTCGACCGCGCGCGCGAGGCGCTCTCGGTCGCCGCCGTGCGCCGTCTGCGGCTGGACGACCCGGTGGTAGGGGAGGCTGCGGCGTTCCTCGGCCTGAGAGCGGCTGCGTGACCGGCCGCTTCGACTTGACATAACGCCGGTTATCGTGCGCCGGGAACCCGCGCGGGGTTTGACTTGGCCGCTGCGACGGGTAGGGTAATCCCGGCACGCCTGCCGGCAGCCGGCTTCCCTTCCCGTTCGTGACCCAGCTTCCGACATCGCCCAATGCCTGACGATCGCTACGATCGCCGGTCAGCACGAAGAGCTGCAGCCGTTGCTGGAGCGCGCCGACGCGTCCGGTGTCGTCGAGGCCGTGGAGCTGCGCGAGGCGCTCGAGCTGCTCGATCTCGAGCCCGGCGACGTCGAGGCGCTGCACAAGGAGCTGGAGGAGCGCGGGATCGAGGTCGTCGACCGGCAGAAGGAGCCGGCGCCGGCACTCCCGGGCACGGAGGTGCTGGAGACGACCACCGACGCGCTGCAGCTCTTCCTGCGCGAGATCGGGCGTCACCCGCTCCTGACCGCGGCGGACGAGGTCGAGCTCTCCAAGCGCATCGAGCGCGGCGACATGGCGGCCAAGCAGCGGATGATCGAGTGCAACCTCCGCCTCGTCGTCTCGATCGCCAAGAACTACCGCAACCAGGGCCTGCCCTTCCTCGACCTGATCCAGGAGGGCATGTTCGGGCTCATCCGCGCCGTGGAGAAGTTCGAGTGGCAGCGCGGGCTCAAGTTCTCGACGTACGCGACCTGGTGGATCCGCCAGGCGGTCGCCCGCGCGATCGCCGACAAGGCGCGGACGATCCGCGTTCCCGTGCACGTCGTCGAGCGGATGCAGAAGATGCACCGCGCCGAGCGGCACCTCTGGACGCAGCTCGCCCGCGAGCCGTCGCTCGAGGAGATCGCCGACGAGGCCGGCCTGCCGCTGCAGCAGGCGATGGAGGTCCGGGCGGCCGCGCGGGCCTCGACGAGCCTCGACCAGCCGATCGGCGAGCAGGAGGACGCGGTCTTCGGCGACCTCGTCGCCGGCGACGAGCCGCTGCCGGACGAGGTGACGGAGAAGCGGCTCCAGAAGGAAGCGCTCGACCGGGCGCTCGAGTCGCTCCCGGAGCGCGACCGCCGCGTGCTCGAGCTCCGCTACGGCCTGCGCGGCGAGGAGCCGCACACGCTGGAGCACATCGGGCGGCGCCTCGGGATCACGCGCGAGCGCGTGCGCCAGATCGAGATCGAGTCGCTCTCACGCCTCGCCTCGCTGCGCGAGATCGAAGCGGTCGCCATCCACTAGGGCCCGCAGGGCGCTCCCGTCGAAGAGGGCGGTCGCGCCCTCCCCCACCCGTGCCCGCGCGAGGCGCTGGGCCTCGTCGAGGAACGGCGGGCGCGAGCTGCGGTGCCCGTCCGAGGCGACGAGGTCGGCGAGGCCGCCGTGGACGAGGCGCCAGCCCGCGTCCTCCTGCTCGTGCCCGTGGGCGCCGAGCAGGCTGCTGGCGTTCACCTGGACGAGCCAGCCGCGCTCCCGGAAGCGCAGAACCGCGCCCGGATCCGCGCGGACGCCGTCGGCGCGCTCGGGGTGCGCGATGATCGGGGTGAGGCCCGCGGCCTGGATGCGGGCTGCGAGGCGCTCAGCGAGCGCGAGAGGGCCGTTGAAGGGCACCTCCATGAGCACGGCGGGCAGCTCGCCCAGCCGGTAGCGCGCGGGATCCTCGTCGAGCAGCCGCTCGGCCGGCGTCAGCTCCCAGCCGAGCTGGAGGTCGAGCCCGTGCCCCGCGAGCTCGGCGGCCATCCGAGCGTGCGCCTCGCGGACGGCCTGCTCGCGCTCCGGGGTCAGCGGCAGCGACGGCCAGACGTGCGGCGTGGCGTAGAGGACGCGGGTGCCGTGCCTCGCCGCGTCCAGGCAGAGCGCGAGGCCCGCCTCGACCGAGCGGGCGCCGTCGTCGCCGGAAGGAACGACGTGGGAATGGACGTCGACGAAGCCGGTCACGGCTCCACGCTAGCGACCGGCGAGGGTCTCGCCGCTACTCGGCGCGGAGGTACAGCCGCAGCTCGGGCGCGACGGCCTGGAGCTCGCGGAGGGCGCGGGACTCGAGCTGGCGCACGCGCTCGCGGGTCACGCCGAGCTCGGCGCCGACCTCTTCGAGGGTCTTGGGCACCTGGCCGTTGAGGCCGAAGCGGAGCTCGAGCACGTGGCGCATGCGCTCGTTCAGCGAGGCGAGCGCCTCCTTCAGCTCGGCGCCGCGGAGGAGCTCGGCCAGGGCCGTGTGGGGCTGCTCGGCGTTCTCGTCCTCGAGCATGTCGCCGTACATGGAGTCGCCGTCGCCGACCGGCGTCTCGAGGCTGACGGGATCCTCGACGAGGTCGAAGAGCTCGTGGACGCGCTTGAGCTCGATCCCGCTCTCGGCGGCGATCTCCTCGGGAAGCGGATCGCGGTTCAGCTTCTGCGTCAGCACGCGGCGGGCGCGCATGACGCGGCGCACCTGGTCGACCACGTGGACGGGCAGGCGGATCGTCCTGCCCTGGTCGGCGATGGCGCGCGTGACGGCCTGGCGGATCCACCAGGTCGCGTACGTGGAGAGCTTGAAGCCCATGCTGTAGTCGAACTTCTCCACCGCGCGGATCAGGCCGAGGTTGCCCTCCTGGATCAGGTCGAGGAGCGGCACGCCGGAGTTGACGTAGTTCCGCGTGATCGACATGACGAGGCGGAGGTTGCACTCGATCAGCCGGCGCTTGGCCCACTCGTCGCCCTCGTCCTTGCGCCGGGCGAGCTCGCGCTCCTCGGCCGGAGTCAGGAGCGGGCCGTCGCCGATCTGGCGCACGTAGAGCTTCAGCGGGTCCTGGGTCGGGATGGGGACGTACGGCTGGGTCGCGGCCGGCTCGTCGTCCTCCGGCTCGTCGGCCTCCTCGGCCTCCACCGGGTCCGGGACCACCGCGAGCCGCGGCTCTTCGGCCTCGGTCTCGACGTGCTCGGAGTGGTTCGGGAGTTCCGCAGGCGAGTGCTCCACGCCACCCGTATCGGCGGTGCTCGACAGGGGCTTGAGCGACTGCCACCGGATAGGGGGATGAAAGAGAAGCTCGCCGTTCGTCGACGGTGGTAGTGTCTAAGCGTTGGACGGGAGTCGGCCCTTGCGGCCGCTGCGGGCCGAACGACCGTCCGGGGAACGACCTAGGATCGGTGAAGGATCGTGTGCGGGATTGCGGGATATAGCCTGAGCGGCGCGTCGCGGGTCGACCAGACCCTCGCGACGCAGACGCTCCTGGCGGCGATCTCGGAGCGCGGCTCGGACGCGGTCGGCTACGCGCATCGCGGCCGCGGGCGCGCGACGGTGGTGCACAAGCAGCGCGGCGGCGCCAGCGCCCTGCTCGACCGGCTGGAGGTCCCGGGCGACGCGATCCAGGCCCTCGTCCACGTCCGCGACTACACGAAGGGCCATCCGAGCCTGACCGCCAACAACCACCCGATCCGCCACGGAGCGGTCGTCGGCATCCACAACGGGATCATCGCCAACGACGAGGAGATCCTCGCGGGCCACGGCTTCGACCGTGCCGAGCCCGGCATGACCGTCGACTCGGAGGCCATCTTCGCCCTGGCGGACGAGGCCTCGAGCAGCCCCTCCGCGCTCGAGGAGCTCCACGGCTCGATGGCCGCAGCCTGGCTCGACGACCGGGACGAGGAGACCCTCTTCCTCGCGCGCGGGATCGGTCGCCCGCTCTGGATCGGCGAGGGCCCGGGCGAGCTCTTCTTCGCGTCCACCCGGACGGCCCTCGAGCTCGTCGAGCGCTACACGGGCATCCGCCTGCGCAAGCGGGAGCTCGGCGAGGGGACGTTCCTGGCGGTCGCGGACGGCGCCGTCCGGCGAACCGACTCCTTCGAGCCCGACCGCAGCTTCGTCGAGGACGAGGTCCTCCCCCCGTGCGGGCACCCGAGGAGGGTCGCTCGGCGCTGGCGCGCCTGGCGGCGATCGCGACCCCGGCCGTCGCGCGCTAGCGCGTCGAGGCGCTTGCGCACCGCCGAGCGGAAGGCCTCCCACCCGGCTCCGTCCTCGGCGAAGAGCCGGTAGACCTGCCATTCCGAGAGGAGCGTGGCGTCCGCCTCGGCCCGCTCGCGCCGCCAGTCCGCGAGGGTCGGCTCGCGCTTCAGCCTGCGGGCCAGCCGCTCGCCGTCCGCGAGCGCCCGCTCCCGGCGCTCCTCCCGGCCCTGGACGTCGAAGCCGGCGGCCCGGAGCGCGTTCGAGAACGAGCCGAACCGGTGCCAGTAGAGCGACGTCGACGGCAGCTCGCGCCGGCGCTCGTTCAGATCCCTTCCGGTCGGCGTCCGCCCGAGCCGGTCGCCGAGCAGCCGCAGCTGCCGCAGGAGCTCCTCGTCGGTGGCGAAGCGCCGCGGCACCAGGCCGGCCCGGCGCTTGGCGGCGTTCCAGGAGCCGAAGCGCTCGACGGCGGTCTGCGGGTGCAGCGGCGCGTCCGGGTCGTCCGCGAGCTCGCGCATGGTCGGTGAGCGGCCCAGCCGCTCCGCACAGGCGGCGAGCTCGGCGAGGATGCGGTCGTCGGAGTAGCGGGGCACGCTCTCCCTCGGCGCCAGTGTAGGGGACTCCTACAGATAGCCCAGCTCGCGCAGGAGGTCTCCGGCCTCCGCGAGGACGTCCGCCAGCTGCTCCTCGGAGAGGTCGGCGGCGTGCCGGCCCACCGAGCCCGTGTGGGCCTCGGCGAGCGCGGCGGCGAGCGGCGCCTCCGGGACGCCGAGGGCGGCAGCCAGCTCGGCCGCCGTGTCCGCCGGGATCCGCCGTGAGGCGCTCGTAGCGGACCTCGACCACCGGAACGCCGGACGCCCTGACCGCGCCGACGTAGCGCCGCCAGGCCCACGCGGCCCGGCGGGCCTCGCTCACCGCGGCGAACTCCTCCCGCCGCTCAGGCTCGACCCAGAAGCGCGCCTCGGCGCCGAAGCGGTTGCCGGCGTCGTCCGTCCCGTCGCGCCCCAGCTGCAGCCAGCCGCGCTCGAGCAGCGAGCAGACGACGTCCCGCCCGTCCCGGATCGCGTGGACGACCCGGGCCTCCGGGAACGCGGCGAGGATGCCTGGAAGCACGAAGGCGGTCTCCGGGGTCTGCTCGACGGGGCGCAGGTTGCCGACCAGGCCGAGCCGGCGCGCGCGGGTGAGGATCCGGCGCACCGTGGCGGCGGTCTCGCCCACCGGGCGGCCGGCGAGCTCCGGGATGGCCGCCTTGAGCGGCGCGACCTCGCCCAGGTCGATGAGCCCCGGCAGCGAGCCCAGCGAGCGCGCCAGGAAGGTCGTCCCGGAGCGCGGGCTCCCCACGACGAGGACGAGCCGGTCGTCGGGCCGTCCGAAACGCCGTCGGGAGAACGGCGCGCGCGGAAGGATGTGGCGCGCCGCCCGAAGCTGGAGCTCGGCTGAGCGAAGAGGGCCGGGCACGGCCCCTATCGTCTCAGGAAGCGGCGGCCAGGGGCGAGGTCGCCGGTTGCTCCCCGGACTGATCCGGCACGAGCAGGCGCTCGAGCGCCGCGACGCAGCGCGGGCAGAACTGGCTTTCGGCCCCGCGCCGGAGCTCCTCGAGCGCGTCTGCGGCAGGCCTCGCCGTCCGGTAGATGCGGTTCGTCAGCATCGAGTCGAGGGCGTCCGCGACATGGATGATGCGCGCGCCGAGCGGGATCTCCTCGCCGGCGAGCCCGTCCGGGTAGCCGGCGCCGTCCCAGCGCTCGTGGTGATGCCGGATGGCGGGCACCGCGTCGTCGAGGAAGCCGAGCCGGTCGATGATGCGGGCGCCCTCCTCCGCGTGCCGCTGCATGAGCGCCCACTCGTCGCTCGAGAGGGCCGAGGGCTTCAGCAGCACGGAGTCCGGGATGGCGAGCTTGCCGATGTCGTGGAAGAGCGCGGCATGGCCGAGGAGGTCGAGCTCGGCCTGGGAGAGGCTGAGCTCCCGGCCGATGGCGAGAGCGAGCTGCTGGACGCGGCGCGAATGGCCCGCGGTGTAGGCGTCGCGCGCGTCCACGGTCGCCGAGAGGCTCTGCATCGCCGCGGTGGAGCGCTCCTTGAGGAGCCGGTTGGCCTGCTCCAGCGAGACGTTCTGCGTCCGGATCGTCTCGGCGGCCTCGCGCAGCTTCTTGGTCGACTTCTCGGTGTGGCCGAGGTAGGCGGCCATCGTCTTGCGCATCAGCAGGAGCGGCAGCACGAAGACGGCGAGGCCGTAGAGCCCGATCGCCTCGTAGGAGAGGGCGATCGCGCCGCCGACGGCGCCGAAGGCGACGTAGTGCGGGAGCAGCCAGGAGAAGCGCTCCGTCCACACGTGCCGCCAGCTGTCGTGGCCCTCGAGGGCCATCGCGCCGCTCAGGAGGCCGGTGTTGATGACGAAGTAGACGCCGCCGGCGACGAGGCCCGCGGCGGCGGTGACGAGCATCTCGAAGCCGTCCGAGCCGCCGAGGCTGAAGACGAACGCTGCGGCAAGGCTTGCGAACGAGAGCGCGCCGATGTTGAAGAGAAGCTGGTAGATCGGCGTGCGCCGCGAGCTCCACTCCACCGCCGCGGTGGCGAGCGCGAGCGGGAGCGCGGCCTTTGGCCCTGCGATGGCCGCCCCGGCGAGCGCGCCGACGGCGCTGACCGAGATGGAGCCGCCGTCGAGCTCGAGGGCGAGCGCCTGGCCGCCGGCCACGAGGGCGATCACCGCCAGGAGGCCGACGATGTCGGTCGTGCCTCCCGCGATGAAGCCGAGCGCGCCGGCCATGATGCCGCCGACGCTGACGGCCACGACGAGGAACGCGAGGCTGCGCGAGAGCGAGACGAAGCGCGGGCCCGCCTGCGTGTGAGGACGCTGCTGCTGCTCGCGCCCGAGCTCGCCCGCGGAGGCCGGCGGAAGCTCGGGGATGGACGACTGCGGTGGACGCAGCCGCCGCCTTCGAGTAGACGGTCTCGTCGGGGACCGCCGCGAGGCGCAGCGTGCGGTCGGGCGGCAGGAGGACGGGCTCCGAGCTGGCGTGCAGCACGCGGTTGCGGCCCTGGAGCTTGGCACGGTAGACGGCGAGGTCGGCCTGGTGAACGAGCTCGTTCGCGTCGGTGCCGTCCGCCGGGCACCCGGCCACGCCGAACGAGACGGTGGCGTGGATCGGCTCGCTCGACGTCTCCACCTCGAACCGCTGGTCGGCGACGGCGCGGCGGATCCGCTCGGCGATCTCGAAGGCCTCCTGCGGAGTCGTCTCGGGGAGGACGATCGCGAACTCCTCGCCGCCGAAGCGCGCGGGGATGTCGGAGTGGCGCAGCTGCCGCTGGAAGACGCCGGCGATGCCGTGCAGGACCGCGTCGCCCGCCAGGTGCCCGTAGGCGTTGTTGATCTCGCGAAGCAGGTCGAGGTCGGCCATGATCACCGACAGCGGCGTGCCCGAGCGCTGCGCGCGATCGAGCTCCTCCCGGAGCGCGGCGGAGAAGTAGCGCGCGTTGAAGAGCCCCGTCTTCGGGTCGACGCGCGCCTCCTGCTGCAGGGCCGGGACGCTGAGCGAGCGGTGGATGAGCAGGAGCGGCGCCACGGCCATCGGCAGGAGCAGCGGATTCCAGTCCCAGAGCCCGGCGAGGGCGACGCCCAGCATCGCGAGCACGAAGTCGGTGGAAAGGCTCTCCACGGAGAACAGCCCGGTGCCGCGGAACGAGTGCCCGCGCGCCAGGTGGAGCATGGTGGCCAGGAGCGTGTGGTTGAGCGAGACGAAGACGACCGACGCTGCCAGGCCCGCCAGCGCGAACTCGAGCTCAGGGCGCAGCCCGGCGTTGCGGATCAGCTCGACCGCCCCCCACGCCGCGAGCCCGTTCAGCGTGTGGTTCGCGATGTTGAACGCCTGGATGTACCAGGGGTAGCGGATCTTCAGCCATTCGGGGATGCCGTAGACGACGCAGAGGAGCGCGATCAGCTCCGGCGGCAGGAGCAGCACGCCGGGGATGAGGAAGACGATCGTCGTGTGGTAGCTCTGGTCCCGCGGCGTCCTGACGACGAAGAGCTGCGCGCACGCGGCGCTCGTCGCCAGGACGAAGAAGGTCACCCAGCCGTCGGTGTCGAGCGAGAGGTGGGCGAAGGGGACTACCGCCGCCGCGGCCGCCAGAGCGCCGATGGCGTAGAGAAACGCCTTCGCGCGCGGCTGCAGCGAGGAAGGCTCGGAAGGATCCGGGTCGACCGGGGGCTTCCCGTGCGCGAACTCGCTCGGGACCGTGCTCACAGTCGCCGAACCGGGTCGAGAAACGCCCACGCCAATGGGCGATACGGCCGCAGAGCCATGTGCTGAACGTATGCCCGGGCACGGGCCCGGGCGTCCCCCGTTCGAGGGACGCCCGGAAGATCACCCGGAAAGGTGAGCCCCGGGCCGAGTGGCCCGGGGCTCGCGGTCGATTCGGGTCGCTTAGCCGCCGAGCCCGAGCTCGACGAGCTCGAGCTGGTCGATGAACTCGCCCTGGCCGCTCAGCTCGCCGTCGGCGTTGTCGGCGTAGGAGGCGGAGGCCCAGGAGGCGGAGGCCCAGGAGGCGTTCGCCCAGGAGGCCGAGGCCCAGGACGCGGACGCCCAGGAGGCCGAGGCCCAGGAGGCGTTCGCCCAGGAGGCGGAGGCCCAGGAGGCGTTCGCCCACGAGGCGTTCGCCCAGGAGGCCGAGGCCCAGGAGGCGTTCGCCCAGGAGGCGTCGCTCTGGGCGACGTTGGCCCAGCTGGCCGCGTCGAACATGGCACCGCTGCCGTCGCCGGCGGCGACGACGAACTGGTTCAGCGCCGCGTTCGGGTTGGGCGGGTTCACCACGTTGGCAGCCCTGCTCGCGTCGACCATGCCGACGCCGAGGGAGCCGAGGGTCGCGCTCGGAGCGTCCTTGGCGGACACCATGAGCGCACCCTTCACCTGGTCGGGCGTCCACTCGGGATGCCGCGCGAGCACCTGGGCGGCCGCCGCTGCCACGACCGGAGCCGCGAACGACGTGCCGGAGAGCTCCATGGTGCTGTACGGCCTGACGTTCGTGGGCCGCTCGAAGAACAGCGTCGACGTGTTGGGAACCGCGGCGACCATGTACCGGCCGGGGGCGCCGAGCTCGGGCTTCGAGAAGCCGTCGAGCGTGTAGCCCCAGGCCGACCACGGAGCCGCGAAGTCGTCGCTGGTCCCGATCGAGCCGTTGACGTCCGCCGCGCCGACGGTGATCACGAACGGATCGTTGCCGGGAGCGAAGGTGACGCCGGTCGCCGAGCCGTCGACGCCGTAGTTGCCCGCCGCGGCCACGACCACGACGCCGTTCAGCCAGAGCTTCTCCACGGCCCGGTCGAGCGGGTCGAAGAAGACGCTGGCGGGCGTCGAGCTGTGCAGCGAGAAGTTGGCGACGCGGATGTTGTACTGGGCCTTGTTCGCAAGGATCCAGTCGGCCGCGGCGATCACGTCGCGCGTCATCGCCATGCCGTGGTCGTCCATCACGTCGATGGAGACGATCTTCGACTTCGGCGAGCCGCCGGCACGACCGGCCTTCTCGCCCGCTGCGATGGCGGCCACGAAGGTTCCGTGGCCACGGCCGTCGCCGGCCGCGTTGGGCTGGATCGAGGTCAGGTTGACCTGGGCAGCCACGCGGGTTCCGAAGTCGGACCGGGTGGCCTGGATCCCCGAGTCCACGACGGCGATCGCAGGCGCGTTCGCCGCAGCGGGGGTGTCCCAGACTCCGTGGAAGCCGGCCACGTACGGCCAGCGCTGGGAGCTCGAGTAGCCGGACAGGCGGACCGGAGCGTCGCTGGTGATCGCGCGGATGTCAGGCCGCTGGGCCAGCCGCAGGATCTGACGCCCGGTGAGCTGCGCCGCGACGCCGCTGACGGCGCGGAAGCGCTTGCGGAGACCGACGCCGCGGCCGGGATCGGCCTGGCGTGCAGTGGACACGTCGGCCGCGACCTCGGCAGAGGTCTCGCCGCGCGAGCCCTGGATGATGACGTTGAAGGTTGCCTTCGGGCTTCCCTGCGCCTGCTCGAGCAGGCCAGGCGAGAGATATGCCCGGATGCGCGTGTCGTGACTGTTGGAGGACCTCCCGGCACCGGCCGCCATGGGCGCACCCAGGACGACGGAGACGAGCAGCAGAAGCGCGACGCCACGACCGCCCTTACCCCACAGAGCGCTCGAGCGCGTTTCTCCCTTGGAGGGCTTCCCCCAGAGAGCGCTCGACCGGGTTTCCCCTCTCGACGAGCCGTTGAGCCGCATAGTTTCCTCTCGTTCCCTTCTCCGCGCAGAACGCGGGCCGCAGATCAATTCCCTCACCCGACGCTAGGGACGAACCCCCCTCGAAGCCTCCCCTGTTCGAGTGAGGGAGGGCGATTTCCCTCGTTCGAGTGACACGCGCTCCGAATGGGGTACCCCCGCCGACCGAGCGCAGGCGCCGCCCCTCCGGCCCGCCCCCGGTCCCCCTTCCGGGGGTCCTACCCGCGAAAGGCGCGCGAGTGGCGCGCGAACCGTGTCGTCACGGTGCCCAGAGCGAGCCGAGATAGACCGTCGGATCGCCCGGCTGCCAGCGGGAGAGGAACCGCTGGATCGGCGGGTGGAGCGCCAGGCCGGCGAGCTCGTCCACGTCGAAGAGGCGCTGGTTCCTGACCGCCTCGTCCGTCGAGGTGACCTGCTCGAGCGAGCGGTCGCCGAGGCTCCCGGCGAAGACGATGTGGACGACGTGCTTCGGCGGCCAGCCGGGCGGCGAGATCGAGTCCGCGAGCGCGACGGGGCCCTCGAGCGGGAGATCGTCGTCGATGCCGAGCTCCTCCGCCAGCTCGCGCTTCAGGGCGGCGACGAGCGTCTCGCCCCCGCCCACGCCGCCTCCGGGAAGCAGCCAGTACTCGCGCCCCTGCTTCTCGTGGCGAACGAGGAGAACGCGGCTGTCGCGCCGCAGGATGGCGGACACGCGGATGCGCGGCTCCATGGTCAGGTGCGGGAGGAGCCGAAGCCGCGCACGCCGCGCTCGCTCCCGGGAAGCTCGTCGAGCTCCACCAGCTCCAGCTCGGGGATCGGCAGGACCACGAGCTGCGCGATCCGCTCCCCCGCCTCCGCGACGAAGGCGCTCTCCCGGTCGGTGTTGAGGAGGACGACCCGGATCTCGCCCCGGTAGCCGGCGTCGATCAGCCCGGGCGAGTTGACGACCGCGATCCCGTGCCGGGCCGCCAGGCCCGAGCGCGGCTGCACGAACCCGGCGAAGCCCTCCGGGATGGCGACGGCGAGGCCGGTGGGAACGACGGCGCGCTCGCCGGGCTCCAGCCGCAGCGGCTCGCAGGTCGAGAGGTCGAGGCCGGCGTCGCCGGAGTAGGCGCGCTCCGGGAGGCGGGCGTCCTCGCGCAGACGGACGATCGGAAGCTCGATCACGCCTCGTGCGCCTCGGCGGCCGGCTCGTCCTCGCCCGCGATCAGGAACGGGGCGTAGCGGGGAAGCTCGCGCTCGGGCAGCCGGGCGCGCACGAGCACGCCGTCGGCCCGGTCGGAGCGCTCCTCGATCGGCGCGCCGAGGTCGTAGAGCTCCTTGAGCACCCGGCCCTGCTCGTACGGGACGAGCAGGCGGACGGGGCGGAACCGGTCGGCGAAGCGCGCTGCAACCTGTGCGCGCAGCTCGGGCAGGCCCTCCCCGCCCCGCGCCGAGATCTGGAGCGCGCCGGGAAAGCGGTTGCCGAGCCGGCGGCGGCGCAGCGGGTCGACCAGGTCGATCTTGTTGAGCACGAGCTCCACGGGGAGCTCGTCGGCGCCGATGCCCGCGAGCACGGAGTCGACTGCCGCGATCGTCTCCTCCAGCCGCTCGTCGCCGAGCGAGGCGTCGGCGACGTGGAGGACGTGGTCGGCGAGCAGGGTCTCCTCGAGGGTCGCCGCGAAGCCCTCGACGAGCTGGTGCGGCAGGCGGCGGATGAAGCCGACCGTGTCGGTGACGAGGTAGCGGCGCCCGTCGTGCTCGAAGCCGCGGGTCGTCGGGTCGAGCGTCTCGAAGAGCCGGTCGTCGACCGACGCCTCCGCGTCCGTGAGCGCGTTCAGGAGCGTGGACTTGCCGGCGTTCGTGTACCCGGCGAGCGCGACGACGGGCGTCGCGGAGCGCTCGCGCGCCTTCCGCTGCACGGCGCGGCGCTGCTCGAGGTCACGGAGCTTGCGCTTGAGCACGCCGATCCGCCGACGGGCGATGCGGCGGTCGGTCTCGAGCTGCGACTCACCGGGGCCGCGCGTGCCGATCCCGCCGCCGAGGCGCTCGAGGTGCTTCCACATGCCCCGCATGCGCGGGAGGTTGTACTCGAGCTGCGCGAGCTCGACCTGGAGCTTGCCCTCGGCGCTGCGCGCGTGCTGGGCGAAGATGTCGAGGATCAGCTGGGTGCGGTCGACGACACGGGCGCTCAGCGCGTCCTCGAGGCGCCGCTGCTGGCTCGGGTCGAGCTCGTCGTCGACGATCAGCGACTCGGCCTCGGAGTCGGCGACGAGGCGCTTCAGCTCCTCGAGCTTGCCCTTGCCCACGTAGGTGCGCGGATCGGGCGCCGGCCGGCGCTGGACGAGCTCCCCGACCGGCGCGACGCCGGCCGTCCGCAGCAGCTCTCGCAGCTCGCCGAGCTCGTCGCTCTCGTCCACCCCGGGCGCCAGCACGGCGACGACGAACCCGCGCTCGGGCTCCGCTCCGGGCGCGGGGTCCGGCTGGTGGTGGCTCACAGCGCGATTATGCCCGGGATTCGACCGCGGAGCGAAGACGCGATCCGGCGAGCCGCTTCCTCCAGGCGCTCGTCCGCGACGGTCAGCGAGATGCGCACGTAGCCCTCGCCCGACGGCCCGAACGAGGGGCCCGGGGAGACGATGACCGCCGCCTGCTCGAGGACGAGCTCGGTGAAGCTCGCCGAGTCGTGGCCCTCGGGCACGCGGATCCAGAGGTACGGCGTCGCGCGGGGCGCCTCGACGTCGATTCCGATCGCCCTGAGCGCGTCGAGCATGAGGTCGCGGCGGCGGCGGTAGATCTCCGACATCTCCTGCGGGAAGGTCGCGCACGTCGGTCAGCGCGGCGGCGCCGGCGAGCTGGAGGGCGTCGAACATGCCCGAGTCGAGGTTCGTCTTCAGCTGGCGGTAGCGCTCGACCACCTCGGCGTTTCCGGCGATCCAGCCGATGCGCCAGCCGGTCATGTTCCAGCCCTTGGAGAGGGAGAAGATCTCGGCGCCGACGTCCTTCGCGCCGGGCGTCGCGAGGAAGCTCGGCGGCCGGTAGCCGTCGAAGGCGATCTCCGAGTAGGCGGAGTCGTGGATCGCGATCAGATCGTGCTCGCGGGCGAAGGCGACGGCGCGCTCGAAGAAGCCGTCGGCGACGACCGCCCCGGTCGGGTTGTTCGGGTAGTTGAAGTAGAGGAGGTTGGCGCGGGCCGCCGTCTCGGCAGGGATCGCGTCGAGGTCGGGCATGAACGCGTTCTCCTCCCGGAGCGGCAGGTAGTGCACCTCGGCTCCGGCGAAGACCGGCCCGGACGTGTACGGCGGGTAGCCCGGGTCGGGCGCGAGCGCGACGTCGCCGGGGTCGAGGCAGGCGAGCGCCACGTGGGCGACCGCCTCCTTGCCGCCGAGGACGGGGATCACCTCGGTGTCGGGATCGACCTCGACGTCGAAGCGGCGCGCGTAGAAGCCCGCGACGGCCTCGCGGAACGGGGCGAGCCCTCGGTTCGACGGGTACTGGTGCGTCTCGGGGCGCTCGACGGCGCGCTGCAGCGCCTCGATCACCGCGGGCGGCGTCGGCAGGTCCGGGTCGCCGATGCCGAGCGAGATCACGTCGATGCCCTGCGCCCGCATCGCCTCGGTCCGCCGCTCGATCTCGGCGAAGAGGTACGGCGGAACCTGCGTCGAGCCGCCGGGCGAACCTCATGCTCCGGCCACCTCGTCGAGGAGCTCGGCGGCCACTTCGCCCGTGCAGATCTCCTGCGCGGCGCCGGTCAGACGGGCGTTGAGCTCGCCGTCGAGCTCGACCTTCATGTCGCCGCCGGCCAGGTGCACCGTCACCGGGCTCTCGGCCCAGCCGTTCGCGACCGCGGCGCCGGCGACCGCGACCGCGCTCGTGCCCGAGGAGAGGGTCTCCCCCGCTCCGCGCTCCCAGACGCCGACGGTGGCCTCGCTCGCGCGAGTCGACGCGGACGAGCTGGACGTTGGTGCGCGCCGGAAAGCGCTCGTGGTTCTCCACCAGCGGCCCGAGCCGGAGCAGGTCGGCGCGGTCCGGCTCGCGCCGGATCACCGCGTGCGGGTTCCCCACGGAGACCGGCGTGAACTCGAGCTCGGAGCCGTCGACCGCCAGCGTCTCCGGCGCGCCGACCTCGACCCTGCCCATCTCGGTCTCGACCATGAGCCCGCCGCGCATGCGCGCGACGACCTCGCGCGGGCCGACCGCCACGACGACCTCGTCCGCGCCGCTCCGGCGCGCGAGCCAGCGCGCGGCGATGCGCGTCCCGTTGCCGGAGAGCTCCGCCGTGGAGCCGTCGGGGTTCCAGATCACGATCTCGGCGCGCGGCCCCTCGACGGCGAGCACCTCCAGGATCCCGTCCGAGCCGACCCCGACGTGGTAGTCGCAGAGCCGCCTGACGAGCGGGGCTGCCAGCGGCGAGCCGACGTCAGCCCGCTCGACGAGCAGGTAGTCGTTGCCGAGCCCGTGCCACTTCGAGAATCTCATCGGCGACCGCGTCCGGAGGACGATCCGCGCGAACGCTAACAACGCCCGGGATTCGCCGGAGCCACTTGCGCTGGTACGCGGCGTACTGCCGGGTCTTGAGCGCGACCGCCTCGACCGCCTCGTCGGGCGGGAGCGTGGCGAACTCCTCGAGGCCGATGACCTTGCGGGCGGTGGCCGAGAGCGGCCCGGCGAGCGCGCGAGTTGCCTCGTCCCGGACGCCGCGGTCGACCATCTCCCGCGCGCGCTCCTCGATCCTGCGCTCGAGGATCTCGGCGGGGACGTCGAGGCCGAAGACGAGCGTGGGACGGCGCGTCTCGTCGGTCCAGAGGCGGCTGCGCTCCGGGGCGAGGGACGAGCCGGCGTCGGCCAGCTCGAGGGCGCGGACGACGCGGCGGCGGTCGTTCGGATGGACGAGCGCGGCCGCGGCGGGATCGCGCTCCGCGAGCGCTGCGTGTGCGGACTCGGCGCCGGCCTCGTCGTAGAGGAGCTCCCAGCGCTCGCGCGCGCCCGGCGGCGGCGCCGGCGGCAGGTCGAGCTCGGCGAGGGCCGCGCGCAGGTAGAGGCCCGTGCCGCCCGCGACGACCGGCGTCCGCCCGGCGGCGAGGATCTCGTCGATGGCCGCGTGCGCGAGCCGCTGGTACTCGCCGACGGAGCCCTCGCGGTCGAGCGGCCAGATCCCGACGAGCCGGGTGGGCAGCTCGGGCTGGTTCGTCAGGATCGGGAGGCCGCGATAGGCCTGCATCGCGTCTGCGGAGACGATCTCCGCCGCGATGCGCTCCGTCAGGGCCTCCGCGACGGCGCTCTTGCCCGAGGCGGTCGGCCCGAAGACCGCGAGGACGAGCCCCTCTCGCCCCTGTCCGGAAGGGTCAGCGCCCATCCCGGCGGAGGGGCCGGCCGCGGGCCTCCCTCCGCTGCGAGCATAGCCGGGAAAAACGCACGCGTGGCGCGCGCATCGTCACGAGAGTGTGTCGGCGAGCGCTGCCGCGGCGGTGCCGGCGAGCGTGGTCGACGTCGCGGCCTCGATCCGCACCTCGACGAGCTCGCCCGCCTCGGCGTCGCCGTGGAAGTTCACGGTCGTGTTGCGCCGCGTGCGGCCCCGCAGGATCGCAGGGTCGGTGCGGCTGGGGCCCTCGACGAGGACCTCCTCCACCCCGCCGACTCGCTCCTCGTTCCGTTCCCGCGCGATCCGCTGGACGACGTCGATCAGGCGCTCGATGCGCTCGCGCTTGACCTCCTCGGGAACCTGGTCGGGCATGGCCGCGGCCTCGGTGCCGCGGCGCGGGCTGTAGACGAAGGTGAAGGCGCCGTCGTAGCGCACCTCCTCCACGACCTCGAGCGTCTCGCTGAAGTCCTCCTCCGTCTCGCCGGGAAAGCCGACGATGATGTCGGTCGTGAGCGCGAGGTCGGGGATCGCGTCGCGCAGGCGCTCGACGAGGGCGAGGTAGCGCTCGCGCCCGTACGTGCGCCGCATGCGCTTGAGCACGCGCGTCGAGCCGGACTGGAGCGGCAGGTGCGTGTGCTCGCAGACGGCGTCGCACTCGGCCATGGCCGCGATCACGGGCTCGCGGAAGTCCTTGGGGTGCGGGCTCGTGAAGCGGATGCGGTCGATCCCCGTCGACCGCGTCCACGGCCCGCAAGAGCTCGCCGAACTCCGTGCGCACGTCCGGGAGCGAGGTCGCGCCCCCACGAGTTCACGTTCTGGCCGAGGAGCGTCACCTCGCGCACGCCGTCCGCGGCGAGGCCCGTCACCTCGGCGACGATCTCGCCGGGCCTGCGGCTCTGCTCCTTGCCGCGGACCGCGGGCACGATGCAGTACGAGCAGACCGAGTTGCAGCCCATCGAGATCTGCACCCAGGCCTGGAACGCGCGCTCGCGCCGCGCCGGCAGGTCGCCGGCGAAGTGGCTCCACTCGGCGAAGCTCCCGCGCTCGACGCCCAGGCCGCCGGCGCCGAGCCAGTCGGCGAGGTGCGGGATCGAGCCGGGGCCGAAGGCGACGTCCACGTACGGGTAGAGCTCGAAGATCCGGTCCCGCTGCGCCTCCGCGTAGCAGCCGCCCACGGCGATCACGCGCTCGGGGTCGGACCGCTTCAGCGCGGCCGCCTGCGCCAGGTGCGCGGCGAAGCGCTGATCCGGCTTCTCGCGCACGGTGCAGGTGTTGAAGACGATGACGTCGGCCTCCTCCTGGGAGACCGCCTCGCCCAGGCCGACCGACTCGAGCAGTCCCTTGATCCGCTCGGAGTCGTGGGCGTTCATCTGGCACCCGAATGTCGTCACGTGGTAGCGCTTCACGGGCAGATCGTAGCGGGGTCGTAAACGGCCTTGTCCCGTGTGGCCGGCGGGTTTACCATCGTCACAGTCCGACTCAGCCCTGGGGGTTCATATGTCCGGCTCGTCGAAGTCGCGGGGGCGTCTGCTTCCCGCCCTACTGCTCGCTGCCGTCGTCCTGCCGCTCGTCTTCGCGCTCGGGAGCGCGCGGGCGGCGCCGACGGAGCTCTTCTTCTCGGAGTACATCGAGGGGACGAGCAACAACAAGGCTCTGGAGATCTACAACGGCACCGGTGCGCCCGATCGACCTGGGCGCGAACGGCTACGCCGTGCAGATGTGCTTCAACGGAAGCGCGGCCTGCGCCCTCAACATCCCGCTCGTCGGGACGGTCGCGCCGGGCGACGTCTTCGTGCTCGCACAGAGCGCGGCCAGCCCGGTCATCCTCGCGCAGGCCGACCAGACGAACGGCGCCGGCTGGTTCAACGGCGACGACGTCGTCGTCTTGAGGAAGGGCGCGACGCTGATCGACGTGATCGGCCAGCTCGGCTTCGACCCCGGCACGGAATGGGGCACCGGGCTCACGAGCACGGCCGACAACACGCTCCGGCGCAAGGGGACGATCGAGGCGGGCGACTCGAACCCGAGCGATGTCTTCGATCCCGCCGTCGAGTGGGACGGGTTCGCCACCGACGACTTCACGGGCCTCGGCGCGCACTCCACCGTCGTCGCCGACGCGGCTCCGCAGGTGACGGCGACCTCGCCGACGGCCGGCGCGACCGGCGTCTCGCCCTCGGCCGACCTGTCGGTGACGTTCAGCGAGCCGGTCAACGTCACCGGCGCCTGGTTCACGATCTCCTGCGCGCTGAGTGGCGCGCACACGGCGATCGCCGGCGGCGGGCCCACGACCTTCACCCTCAACCCCGACGTCGACTTCGCGCCGGCCGAGGCGCTGCACGGCGACGATCGCTGGCCGCGCAGGTCGCCGACCAGGACGCCGACGACCCGCCCGACACGATGGCGGCGAACTTCTCGTGGTCGTTCGCCACGCCGTTCCAGCGCATCCACGAGATCCAGGGCGCCGCGCACCGCTCGCCGCTCGACGGGCCTGGCCGCCGCGGACGTGCCCGGGCATCGTCACGGCCCAGGTCTCGAACGGCTTCTTCTTCGAGGATCCGAACCCGGACGGCGATCCGGCAACCTCCGAGGCGCTGTTCGTCTTCACGGACGCGGCTGCCGGCCTCGTCACCGTCGGCGACGCCGTGCTCGGTCGACGGGCTCGTGACCGAGTTCCGGCCCGGCGGCGCGGCCAGCACCAACCTGACGCACGACCGAGCTCACCTCGCCGGTCGTCGAGGTCGCTCTCGAGCGGCAACGCCCTTCCCGGGCCCGGGCGTGATCGGCAAGGGCGGGCGCGTGCCGCCCGGCGAGGTCATCGACAACGACTCGACCGGCGACGCGGAGACGAGCGGCGTCTTCGACCCGGCCGAGGACGGCCTCGACTTCTACGAGAGCTTCGAGTCGATGCGCGTGCAGGTGAACAAGGCGCGCGTGGTCGGCCCGACGAACGCGTTCGGGGAGATCCCGGTCGTCGGCGACTCCGGCGAGCGCGCCAGCATCCAGACGACGCGCGGCGGGCTCGTGATCCGGTCCGACGACTTCAACCCGGAGCGGATCCACCTGGACGACCGGCTGCTGCTGCCGGCGTCGCTGCCGCTCCTGGACGTCGGCGACCGCTTCAAGACCCCGGTCGTCGGGATCCTCGACTACAGCTTCGGCAACTTCAAGCTCGACGTCTCGGAGCCGTTCACGACCGTCTCGGGCGGCCTCCAGCGCGAGTCGGCCAGGGCTCCCGGGCGACGACGAGCTCGCCGTGGCGACGTTCAACGTCGAGAACCTCGACCCGAGCGACGGCGCGGCGAAGTTCGCCGAGCTCGCCGACCTGATCGTCGAACAACCTGAAGTCGCCGGACCTCGTCGCGCTGGAGGAGATCCAGGACAACAACGGGCCGGTGAACGACGGGACCGTCGGACGCGAACCTCACGCTCGACACTGCTGGTCGCCGCCATCTCCGCGGCCGGCGGGCCGGCGTACTCCTACCGGCAGATCAACCCGGTGAACAACGCCGACGGCGGTGAGCCCGGCGGGAACATCCGCGTCGGCTTCATCTTCCGCACCGACCGCGGCCTCTCGTTCGTCGACCGCCCGGGCGGGACGTCCACGGCCGCGACCGGCGTGGTCGCCGGGCCGGACGGCGCCGAGCTGACGTTCAGCCCGGGCCGGATCGACCCGACCAACCCGGCGTTCAACGACAGCCGCAAGCCGCTCGCGGGCGAGTTCCGCTGGCGCGGGCAAGACGGTCTTCGCCATCGCCAACCACTTCAACTCGAAGGGCGGCGACGATCCGCTGTTCGGCCGCTTCCAGCCGCCGATCCGCAGTCACGGAGACGCAGCGGCACGCGCAGGCGCAGGTCGTCAACGACTTCGTGGACGCCGTCCTCGCGGTCGACCCGGGCGCCCATGTGCTCGTCGCTCGGCGACTTCAACGACTTCGAGTTCTCCGAGACGCTGTCGATCCTGCAGGGCGGCGTCCTCGAGAACCTCGTCCTCACGCTCAGGCGGCCGGAGCGCTACACGTACGTGTTCGAGGGCAACTCGCAGGTGCTCGACCAGATCCTGGCGAGCCAGCAAGCTGTTCAGGGCGCTCATCGGCCTACGACGTCGTGCACGTGAACTCGGAGTTCGCCGAGCAGGCGAGCGACCACGAGCCGCAGGTCGCCCGCTTCCTGCTCGGACTGAGAGCGGCGCGAGGCCGCGCCGTCGAGCCGCCTACTTGGCGAACTCGACGGCGCGGCTCTCGCGGATGACCGTGACCTTGATCTGGCCGGGGTACTCGAGCTGCTCCTCGATCTCCCGCGCGATCTCGTGCGAGAGGAGGACGGCCGCGTCGTCGTCGATGTCGGTCGGCTCGACCATGACGCGGATCTCGCGCCCGGCCTGGAGCGCGTAGACCCGCGCGACGCCCTTCTTCTGGGAGGCGATCTTCTCCAGCGTCTCGAGCCGCTTGATGTAGTGCTCGAGGCTCTCGCCCCGCGCGCCCGGGCGCGAGGCGGAGATCGCGTCGGCGGCGATCACGAGCACCGCCTCCACGGTCTGGGGCTGCACCTCGTAGTGGTGCGCCTCGACGGCGTGGACGACGTGCTGCGACTCGCCGTAGCGCTTCGCCAGCTGCGCGGAGATGACCGCGTGCGAGCCCTCCACCTCGTGCGTCATCGCCTTGCCGATGTCGTGGAGGAGCGCCGCCCGCTTCGCCGTCTTCACGCTGGCGCCGAGCTCCGAGGCCATCACGCCGGCGAGGTGGGCGCACTCGAGCGAGTGCTTGAGGATGTTCTGGCCGTAGCTCGTCCGGTAGCGGAGGCGGCCGAGGACCTTGACGAGCTCCTCGTGCATCTTCCCGCAGTTCGCCTCGAAGACCGCCTGCTCGCCGGCCTGGCGGATGTGGTCCTCGATCTCCGCCTTCGAGCGGTAGTACATCTCCTCGATCCGGGACGGATGGATGCGGCCGTCCTCGACCAGCTTGGCCAGGGTCAGCTTGGCCACCTCACGCCGCACTCCGTCGAAGGACGAGAGCACGACCGCCTGCGGCGTGTCGTCGATGATGAAGTCGACGCCGGTCAGGTTCTCGAGGGCGCGGATGTTCCGGCCTTCGCGCCCGATGATGCGGCCCTTCATGTCGTCGGACGGGAGCTCGACGAGGGAGACGGTGGTCTCCGCCGCATGGCTCGCCGCGACCCGCTGCAGGGCGTCGCCGACGAGATTGCGCGCCCGTCGCTTCGCGTCCGTGCGGGCCTCTTCCTCCATCTGCCGCACCATGCGGGCGAGGTCGTGGCGGACGAGCTCCTCGGAGCGGTCGAGCACGACCTTCTTCGCCTCCTCGACGGTGAGGCCGGAGATGCGCTCGAGCTCGCGGAGCTGATCGTCCTTGGCCGCCTTCGTCTCCTCCTGCAGCTGCTTGAGATGGCCCTCACGGTCGAGGAGGCCCTGCTCGCGCCGCTCGAGCTCGGTCAGCTTGCGGTCGATCTCCTCTTCCTTCGTGATCACCCGCTCCTCGATCTTGGCGATCTCGGAGCCCTTGTCCTTGAGCTCCTGCTCGACGTCGGCGCGGAGCTTGAGCGCCTGCTCGCGTGCCTCGACCTGCGCCTCGCGCCGGATCGACTCGGCGGCCCGGACGGCGTCGGTGGTGGCGCGCTCGCGCTCCGCCTCGGCCGCGGCGGCACGGCGTGAAAGGAGCACCCGCGTCCCGACGAGACCGCCGACGACCAGCCCGACAAGGATCCCGAGGATCAGGAGGCCGATTGAAGTTGCCATTGCTCGCTCCTACGTGGGGCCTGTAGGAACGGCGGTTTCGGTGAATCGGCGGCCCGCAGGCGCGCCCTCGCAGCGGACTAGCGCTCCGCTGGAGTTCTCCCTCCCACTCGGGGTCTGCGAGCCATTCCGTGCAGTGTGATCAGTGTCGTCAGGTCGTCGTTCCGATTCGGCGAGAAGCCGTTCCGATGCAGGCAATTCATGCTTAGGTGCCGACAGCTTAACGTCCGTCAGCCGTCAGCGTCCAGCGCGCCCACGACGTCCTCGAGCGTTTCGGGCGCGAAACCGCGCCGGGCGAGGAGCTTCCACGCCGCGCGCGGGTCGCTCGCGCGGGCGGCCAGCGCGTCGGCCCGCTCGCGCTCCGGCCGGAGCTCGGCGAGCGCCGCCCGCACGTCGTCGGCGCCGAAGCCCTCGCCCGCAAGCCGCGCGGCGACGGCCGCGTCGCCCCAGCCCCGCTCCTCGAGCGCGCGCGCGCGGCTGCCGGCCGTCTTCGCGTCGTCGAGGACGCCGGCGCCTGCGAGGGTCGCCACCGCCCGGTCGGCGTCGGCCCGCCGGACGCCGCGCGCGGCCAGCCGGTCGTGCAGCCGCCGGGTGGAGACGTCGCGCCGCGACACGGTGCGCACGGCGGCGCCGAGCGCCTCGGCCCGGCGCAGCTCCCGCCGGAGGGCCCGCAGGAGCGGGCGGTCGAGCTCCACGCCCGCAGCGAGCCCGCAGCGGAGGACGACCTCGTCCGGAACGAGGCGCCAGGGACGGCCGTCGACCTCGAGCTCGACCCTGCCGGGGCGAGCCCGGCGGACGGCGGTCAGCCGCGGCAGCCCCTCCGCCATGGCCGCGCGCGCCTAGGCCGCCGAGGCGGCCTTCTCGGCAGGCGCCTCGGCCTCGTCTCCGTCCGCGGCGTCGGCGGCCGCGGCCGACGGCCTTGGCGCCCTCGCCCACCGGCAGGAGCCGGGAGGAGACGACGGCGTCGGGCCCGAGCTCGGCCTGCACGGCGCGGAGGATCCCGTCGGTGACGTCCGGGTGCTCCTTGAGGAAGGCGGTCGCGTTCTGGCGACCCTGGCCGAGGCGCTCGTCGGCGAAGCTGAAGTACGAGCCCGACTTCTGCACGAGCTTCCGCTCGAGGCCGACGTCGAGGACGCTGCCCTCCCAGGAGATGCCGTCGCCGTAGATGATGTCGAACTCGGCCTGCTTGAACGGCGGCGCGACCTTGTTCTTCACGACCTTGACCCGCACGCGGTTGCCGATCGCCTCGACGCCCTCCTTGAGGGTCTCGATGCGCCGGATGTCGAGGCGGACGGAGGAGTAGAACTTGAGCGCGCGGCCGCCGGGAGTCGTCTCCGGGCTGCCGAACATGACGCCGATCTTCTCGCGGAGCTGGTTCGTGAAGAGCGCGACGGTGCCCGTCCGGTTGAGCGTCCCCGCCAGCTTGCGGAGCGCCTGGCTCATCAGGCGTGCCTGCAGGCCGACGTGGCTGTCGCCCATCTCGCCCTCGATCTCCGCCTTCGGCGTGAGGGCGGCCACGGAGTCGACGGCGACCACGTCGAGCGCGCCGCTGCGGATCAGCAGCTCGGCGATCTCGAGCGCCTGCTCGCCGTTGTCCGGCTGCGAGACCAGGAGGTCGTCGATGTTCACGCCGATCCGGCGGGCGTACGCCGGGTCCATCGCGTGCTCGGCGTCGATGAAGGCGCAGATCCCCCCGCGCCGCTGCGCCTCGGCGATGACGTGGTAGACGAGCGTCGTCTTGCCCGAGGACTCCGGGCCGAAGATCTCGACCACCCGGCCGCGCGGCAGGCCGCCGATGCCGAGCGCGACGTCCAGCGAGAGCGCGCCTGTGGAGATGGACGGGATGGAGACCTGAGCCTGGTCGCTCATCTTCATGACCGAGCCCTTGCCGTAGGCCCGCTCGATCTGGCTCAGCGCGGCGTCGAGGGCGTGTTCGCGAGTGGAGTCGGTCAAGGCGTCAACCTCCCAGAGGAACCGATTGGAGAATCTCGTACTGCGCCCCGGTCGGCCGCAGCACCGAATGATAGAGAGCCACTTCGGACGGACTGACCCCGCCGAGGTCGGGAACCGGCGGCTGCGCCCGGGGGGCCCGGCGAAAGCGCAGCACGGTCACGTGCGCCAGCCACTTCCGGCGCTCGCGCTCGTAGACGCCGAGGCGCTCCAGCCCCTCCCCCACCTCGTCCGCCAGCCGAGCCGCCCGTCCGGCCTCGTCCGCCAGCACGACCATCCCGACGCTGCGCGTCTCGCGGTAGCCGGCGGCCGTGAGCAGGGGCCGCTCGGCCCGGCTCGCCGCCTCGGCGAGCACGCGGAGGATGCCGTCGAGCTCCACGGCCGGCCGCGCGCCGAGGAAGGCCAGCGTGACGTGGAGGTTCTCCGGCGGCACGAGGCGGGCGTCGCGGAGGGCGGCAAGCTCGCGGTGCTGCCAGGCGGTGAGGCGCTCGACGGCGTCGGCGGGTAGCGGCAGGGCGGCGAAGAGGCGCAGTCGCTCATGCCCCTCGACGCTACCGGCCGAGGTCACGCGCGTGTGTGCCGCGAACGTCACAGAAGCCGCCTGAGACCGTGGAGAGACTGTGCCGTCGCGCGGCCCCGCACCGCCTCCCGGTCGCCCGAGAAGACGAAGCGCCGGGTGGAGCTCCCGCCGGGCGCGATCGCCGCGATGTAGACGAGCCCGACGGGCTTCTCGGGCGTGCCGCCGCCCGGCCCCGCGATCCCCGTCACCGCCACCGCGACGTCGGCGCCGAGCCCGGCCAGCGCTCCCGCCGCCATCGCCTCCGCGGCCTCGGCGGAAACGGCCCCGTGGCGCTCCAGGACCTCTGCCGGAACGCCCAGGCGGCTCTCCTTCACGGCGTTCGAGTAGGCCACGACCCCGCCGAGGTAGACGTCGCTCGCGCCCGCGGCATCGGTCAGGCGGGCGCCGACCATCCCGCCGGTGCAGGACTCCGCGGTCGCGAGCGTGAGACCGAGCGCACGGCACCGCTCGACCACGAGCTCCGCGATCGGGCGCTCGTCCTCGGCGAAGAGCTCCTCTCCGAGCTGCGCGCGCAGCGCCCGCTCCACCCGTGCCGCCCGCTCCTCCCCTCCGGGCCGCTCGAGCAGGTCGACCCGGATCTCGAGGTCCTGCGCGCACACGGTCACCTCGAGCCCGTCCCCCTCGCCCCCCTCGGCCTCGAGGATCCTCGCCACCGCCGACTCGCTGGGGCCGAAGAAACGGAGAACCCTGTGGCGCGGAGCATCCACGCGCGCCAGCAGGCGGCGGAGAGCGTCCGCCTCGAGGACGCGCGGCCACAGGCGGCGCAGCTCGTTGGGCGGCCCCGGGAGGGCGACCGCCAGGCCTCCGTCGCGCTCGAGGAGGACGGCGGGGGCGGTGCCGGCCAGCCCGAGGGCCGTGGCGCCGTCCGGCAGCGACGCCTGCTTGCGGACGCCGGCGGCGAAGTCGGCGAAGGGCCGGCCGAGCCGCTCCGCGACGGCGCGCGAGACCCCTTCGATCTCGGCGGCCAGCGCCTCGTCCACGATCAGCTTCCGGCCGGCCACCCGCGCGAGCGTCTCCACGGTCCGGTCGTCGTGGGTCGGGCCGAGGCCGCCCGAGAGGACGCAGACCTCCGCCTCGAGCCCTTCGCGCACGGCGGCCTCGAGCTCGGCCGGGTCGTCGCCGACGAGCAGGATCCGCGCCGGCTCGAGGCCCAGCGACGTGAGCTCGCGGGCGAGGAAGGCGCCGTTCGCGTCGGCCTTGTCGCCGCGCACGAGCTCGCTGCCCGTGAGGACGACGACCGCGCGCGGGCGGGGCGTCAAGAGCCGGTGGAGATCGTCCGGACGCCGCCGGTGCGTGACGACGACGACAGCGGGCTCGGTCGGGAAGTCCGCGACCCGGCGCCCGTTCAGCTTGACGTTCAGGTTCTGGGGCTCCTCCAGGTCGATCCAGAGGCGGCGGTACTTCACGAAGCGCTGCGTCTGGCCCTGCTCGAGCGTCCCCTCCCAGACGAGCTTGCCGTTGACGCCGCCGTTGCGAACCTGGAGGAAGGAGTCGCCGCGGGCCGCCGTCAGGACGAGCCGCGCCTTGGGGGCCGGACGTCGCCTCCACGTCGTCGGCGTCGGTCGTGGTCGCGCCCGGTGCCGCCGCGGTCGTCGTCGGCTCGGTCGTCGTCCCCGGGAGCGGCGTGTCGCCGCCGGAGTCGGAGCCGAGGCCCGAGAGGCCGACGACGACCAGCACCGTGACGGCCACGATGGCCGCGAGCGCGACGACGACGAGGTTCGACTCGATCCGCCGCCGCTGCTTGCGCCGCGGCGGCTGTCGACGACTGGGCGAACGGGACCTCCTCGGCGGCTGCGAAGCGGGAGCTGTACTCGTCCAGGTAGAGCTGCCCGTCGAGGCCGAGATAGTCCGCATAGGTGCGCAGGAAGCCCTTGACGTACGTGTCTCCGGGCAGCACCTCGAACTGCTCCTCTTCGAGGGCCCTGAGGTACTTCCCGCGGATCTTGGTCTCGGCCTCGATCCGGGGGATCTCGAGACCCTGCCGCAAACGAGCCTCGCGCAGGCTGTTGCCGATCTCGAACACGAGCCCCGGATTGTACTGATGTGGCCGCGCGGCGCCTGCTCGGACGCTACTCGAACACCAGCACGAGCACCGCGAAGACCGCCAGCGCCAGCGAGGCGGTCACCGCCAGGAGGAAGGCGATCGTCCCCAGCAGGCGCGTGAAGCCAAGGAAGAACGGGCCGCCGCTGCGGCCGAGCGTGCGCTGGTGCTCCGCCCTCGCGCGCCGGTTCAGGAGCACGCCGGCGAACGAGAGCACGAGCGCGATCGGGACGGCGACGACGGCGTCGAGCACCCGCACCTCGTCGTAGCGGCGCGACAGGTACACGAGCGCGCCGAGCGCCGCGAGCGCGAGGAGCGAGCACACAAGCGCCCAGACGGCCTTGCGATTCACCATCGGGCGGGGATCCTAGGCTAGCCCTTGACGTACGGCCGCCCGACCGCCGCGGGCGGGATGGAACGGCCGATCAGACCGACGAGCGCGACGAGGGTGAGCACGTACGGAAGGGTGGAGACCAGGTTCTCCGAGATGCCTGCTTCGCGCTGGAGCGGAATGGCGAGCGCGAAGCCGAAGCCGAACAGGAGCGTCGCCGCGAAGGCCCACCCCGGCAGCCACTTGCCGAAGATCACCGCCGCGAGCGCGATGTAGCCGCGACCGGCCGTCATGTTCTCGGTGAACGTGCCGACGAACCCGATCGACAGGAACGCGCCCCCGAGGGCGGCGAGAATCCCGGAGGTCACGACCGATGCGTAGCGCACGCCGTAGACCGAGATCCCGACCGTCTCGGCGGCCCTCGGATGCTCGCCGACCGAGCGGATCCGCAGGCCGATCGGCGTCTTGAAGAGCACGATGTAGGAGAGCAGCACGACGGCGAACATGATCCAGACGAGCAGGTTGAGCGAGCCGAAGACCCCGTAGAGGAAGTCGCCGACGACCGGGATGTCGTCGAGGAAGGCGAGCTCGACGTCCGGGACGCGCGAGACCTGCTCGTCGATCCCCCCTGGATAGATCGAGGTGTACAGGAAGCCCGTGAGGCCGAGGGCGAGGAAGTTGACCGCGAAGCCGCTCACGATCTGGTCTGCTTGGAGGTGGATGCAGAAGATGGCGTGGACGAGCGCGAGCAGCCCGCCGAACAGCATCGCCATCAGGAGGCCCACCACCCAGCTGCCGCTCCAGACGGAGCCCCAGACGGCGAAGAACGCGCCCATGAGCATCATCCCCTCGAGGCCGATGTTCACGACGCCGGAGCGCTCGGAGAAGATCCCGCCCATCGCGGCAAACGCGAGCGGGGTCGCGAAGCGGAGCGTCGCGGCGATCACGCCGGTCGTGAGGATGCTGTCGAGGGTGTCCGCGTCCTTCGTCTGCAGCCAGATGGCGCCGAGAGTCCCCGCAAGGCCCAGGCCGATGGCCCACCAGCCGAGCTTCCGCTCGCCGCGCGGGACGGCCCCGACGCCGCAGGCAAGCGCGACGAAGCCGGCTGCGATGGGCCCTCCGGCCGAGCGGAGCGTCCACGGTGGGAGCGCGAACCAGAACGCGAGGATCCCGGCGGCGATCCCGACGATCGCGATCGTCCGCGGCTCGGTGGCCTTGCGGACCCAGTCGGTGACGGTCGCGCCGCGGGACTCGGTGGTGCTCACGGAGCAGCCTCCGGCTGTGCGTCGGAGCCCGCGGCGCACGAGCAGCCGCGCGCGCCAGATGTAGACGATCAGGAGCTCCGCGCCGACGAAGAAGATGACCAGCGCCTGGATCATCGTGGCGAGGTCGACGGCGAGCGCCGGCTCGAACACCTCGGGATCGAGCTGCCGCGTGGACGTGCCCACCTCGAGCGCGGCGAAGAGCAGCGCGGCGAAGAGGATGCCGACAGGCTTCGTCCGTCCCAGCAGGGCGACCGCGATGCCGGTGAAGGCGATGAAGTTCGTCCCGAAGTCGCCCACGTCGACGCTGAACTTGAAGCCGAGGAGGTCGACCGACCCGGCGAGGCCGGCGAACGCGCCCGCGATGGCCATGGCGAGGAAGTAGTTCTTGGCGACCGAGATGCCGCTGTACCTGGCGGCCTCGGGGTTGAAGCCGACGGCGCGGACCTCGAACCCGAGGGTCGTCCGGTTGAGGATCACCCCGTAGACGACGAGCGCGAAGAGCGCGATGAAGAGGCCCGCGTGGAGCGAGGGCAGGCTTCCCCAGATCGGCCACAGCTCGGCCGACGGGAAGATCTCGTCGGACCGCGGGATCGACTCCTGCGGCCCCTGCAGCGGCCCGCCGATCTCGTACATGTACGTCAAGCCGAAGATGGCGATCCAGTTGAGCATGATCGTCGTGATCACCTCGTGGGCGCCCACGGTCGCCTTGAGGAGGCCGGCGATTCCTCCCCAGATCGCCCCGGCGACGATCGACGCCGCGAGCGCGAGGAAGATGTGCAGCGGGCGCGAGAGCCCTTCCAGGTGCGATCCGACGAAGAGCGCGGCGGCGAACCCGACCCAGTACTGGCCCTGGCCGCCGATGTTGAAGAGCCCGCAGCGGAAGGCGAACGCCACCGCGAGCGCCGTCAGGATCAGCGGGGCCATGAGGATGAGCGTCTGCTGCAGGTCGTTGGCAGCCGCCTCCCGGGTCTCGCCGCCGACCCAGGGGAAGAACCAGTTGAGCCCGGTGCCGGCGAAGATCGCCTTGTACGCGGTGATGGGGTTGTGCCCCGTGATCGCGACGACGAGACCGCCGATCAGGAACGCAAGCACGGTCGCCGCGACCGGCACGAGGACACCGCCGATGCGGGAGGAGAACCAGTCGCCCACCGCCTCGGTCGTCGACGTCCGGGGCTCGTAGGCCATCAGGCGGCCTCCTCCCCGCCGCGCCCGCCGGTCATGGCGAAGCCGAGCTCCTCCTCCGACACGTCGCGTCCGTACTCCCCGACGATCCGGCCCTCGTAGACCACGAGGATGCGGTCGGACAGCGAGAGCACCTCGTCGAGCTCGAACGAGACGAGCAGGATCCCGCGGCCCTCGTCCTGCTCGGTGACGAGGCGCCGGTGGACGAACTCGATCGCGCCCACGTCGAGCCCGCGGGTCGGCTGGGCGGCGATGAGGATGCTCGGGTCGCGCGAGACCTCTCGCGCGACGACCACCTTCTGCTGGTTGCCGCCCGAGAGGGCCGCGGCCGGCGTCTGCGGGCCGCCGCCGCGAACGTCGAACTCCGTCAGGAGCGTCTTCGCCCTGGCGGCGATCCGCTTGGGGAAGAGCCAGCCCCACTTCGAGTCCGGGGGCTCGCGGAAGTCGTGGAGGGCGATGTTCTCGGCCAGCGAGAAGTCGAGCACGAGCCCGCGCAGCTGGCGGTCCTCGGGGATGTGGCCGACGCCCGACTCGAGGCATTCGCGCGCGCCCTCTCCCGTGAGGTCCCTGCCTCGGACCGTGATCCGGCCCGACTCCGGCCGGCGCAGGCCCGTGATCGCGTCGATCAGCTCGGACTGGCCGTTCCCGTCCACGCCCGCGATCCCGACGATCTCGCCGGCACGCACCTCGAAGGACATGCCGCGCACCGCCTCGAGGCCGCGCGAGTCGAGGACGTGCAGGTCCTCGACGGTCAGGAGCGGGTCGCCGGGCTCGGCCGGCTTCTTGTCCACGCGCAGGAGCACCTCACGGCCGACCATGAGCTTGGCGAGCCCCTCCTCGGTCGCCCCCGCGCGTGGGAACCGTCTCGATGGCCTTCCCTCGCCGCAGCACCGTGATCCGGTCGGAGATGGCCAGCACCTCCCCCAGCTTGTGGGTGATGAAGATGATCGACTTGCCCTCGGCCTGGAGCGACCGGACGATCTCGAACAGCTCGCCCGCCTCCTGCGGCGTGAGCACCGCGGTGGGCTCGTCGAGGATGAGGATGTCCGCCCCCCGGAAGAGCGCCTTCAGGATCTCGACGCGCTGCTGCATGCCGACCGAGATCGAGTCGACGCGCGCCTCGGGGCGGACGGCCAGCCCGAAGCGCTCGGACAGGTCGCGCACGCGCTCCTCGGCGGCCTCGAGATCGAGGAAGGGGCCGCTCGTCGGCTCGACGCCGAGGACGATGTTCTCGGCGACGGTCATCACCGGGATGAGCATGAAGTGCTGGTGCACCATCCCGATGCCGCTGTCGATCGCCGCGCGCGGCGAGTCGATGCGGAGGGGCTTGCCGTTCAGGCGGATCTCGCCCTCGTCCGGGTGGTAGAGCCCGTAGAGGATGCTCATGAGCGTCGACTTGCCGGCGCCGTTCTCGCCGAGGAGCGCGTGCACCTCGCCCTTGGCGAGCTCGAAGTCGACGTGGTCGTTCGCGACGACGCCGGGGAACCGCTTCGTGATGCCTTTCAGCTCGAGAAGAGGCGCATCCGCCATGGGCGAAAGAGTGAGGGGCGGGCCTGGGCCCGCCCCTCGTCGAGGTTGACTATTCGAAGGTCGCCGGCGGGTCGATCTCGCCGCTGATCAGCTGCTCCGTCGCCGTCGCGACCGCGTCCTGAACCTCCTGCGGGACGTCGGCCGAGAACGGTGCGAGCAGTTGGGCGTCGGGGTAGTCCTGAATGCCGAAGAACGCGTTCGTGCCACCCGCGAACGTCCCTTCCTGAGCCGACTTGATCGTCTCGAAGACCGCGAGCTCGAGCGGCTTCAGCGCGCTCGTGATCACGCAGTCGCCTGCGAACGACTGGTCGGCGTCCACGCCGACGGCGTAGACCCCTTCCTGGCAGGCGGCGTCGAGGGCGCCGAGACCGCACTGCCCCGCGACCTGGAAGACGACGTCGGAGCCCTGGGAGATCTGGTCGAGCGCGATCTCCTTGCACTTCGCGGCGTCGACGAAGTCCTGCGAGTACGCGTTCAGGAGCTTGATGTCCGGGTTGGTGTCCATCGCGCCCTGCCGGAAGCCGGCGATCCAGTTGTCGACCGGCGGGATCTTGATGCCGCCCACCGTCGAGATCGTCCCGGTTTCGCTCATGCTGGCCGCGACGATGCCGGCCAGGTAGCCCGCCTCCTCCGACGGGAACTGGAGGCCGACCACGTTCGGCATGACGCACGGCGACTGGTCTGCGCCGCCGCAATCCGGCTCCTCGCCGTAGAACTGGTCGACGCCGGCGAAGTTGATGTCGGTCGCCTCGGTCGCCACCTCCACCACGGACGGCTGGATGAGGAAGCCGATCGCGATGACCAGGTCGTGCCCGTCGTCCACGGCCGCCGTCAGGTTCGGCAGGTAGTCGTCGCCCGACTCGGAGACGTAGACCCGTCCCTCGACGCCGAGCTCGCTCTGGGCGCGGTCGAAGCCGGCGATCGAGAACTCGTTGAACCCGCGGTCGTCGAGACCGCCGGTGTCGCTGACCATGCCGACGCTGATGACCTCCTCCGCCGGCGGCTCGGTCTCTGCCGCTCCGGTGTCGCCGGTCCGCAGCCGGGGTCGTCTCGTCGTCGTCATCGCCGCCGCACCCTGCCGCGACCAGCGCGAGAGCGAGCGCGACCAAGAGCAGCAGTAGCCACGGAAGCTTTCTTCTTGCGTTCACGGAACCTCCTCTATCGCCCATGCCGTCGAGTGGAATCGCAGGATGCTACCCCTCCTGCGACCCCATTTCTAGGACGTCCGGGCAGAGCGGTTCGTTAGCGGGCGCTACGAGGCGACGTCCGTGAGCACGCGGTCGAGCTCCGCTTCGCCCACGAGGACCTTGCGCGGCTTGGAGCCTTCGTACCCCGAGATGATGCCGCGGCGCTCCAGCATGTCCACCAGGCGGCCGGCGCGCGTGTAGCCGACCCGCAGCCGCCGCTGCAGGAGCGAGACCGAGGCCGTCTGCGTCTGCACGACGATCTCGATCGCGCGGTCGAGCAGCGGATCCTCGTCCGGGTCGAAGTCCTCGTCGCCCTCCTCCGCCCCGCGCGCGGCCTCCGGCGGCTCGAGCAGCGACTCGTCGAGCTCCTGCCGGCGCTGGCTGCGGCACTGCTCGACGACGAGGGCGATCTCCTCCTCGCTCACGTAGGCGCCCTGGACGCGCTGGAGCCGCGAGGTGCCCAGCGGCTTGAAGAGCATGTCGCCCTGGCCGAGCAGGCTCTCGGCGCCGGAGGTGTCGAGGATGACGCGGCTGTCGGTCTGGCTCGAGACCGCGAACGCGATCCGCGAGGGGACGTTCGCCTTGATCATCCCGGTGATGACGTCCACGGAGGGCCGCTGCGTGGCGAGCACGAGGTGGATGCCGACGGCGCGGGACTTCTGCGCCAGGCGGATGACGGCGTCCTCGACCTCCTGCGGCGAGACCATCATCAGGTCGGCGAGCTCGTCGATGACGACGAGCAGGTACGGGAGCTGCGCCTCCCCGCGCTTGCGCAGCGCGCGGTTCAGCTCGGCGAGGTTCCGCGCCCGCGCCAGGCTCATGCGCTCGTAGCGGCGCTCCATCTCGGTGAGGACGTTCGTGAGCACGGCGGAGGCCTGCTTCGGGCTGGAGACGACCGGCGTGAGCAGGTGCGGGATCGACTCGTAGAGGCCGAGCTCGACGCGCTTGGGGTCGATGAGGATCATGCGCACGTCGTCGGGCGTCGGCGCGCAGGAGGATCGAGCAGAGCATCGTGTTGATGCAGCCCGACTTCCCCGAGCCGGTCGTGCCGGCGATGAGGATGTGCGGCATGCGCGCGAGGTCGGCGTGGACGGACGCGCCGGAGATGTCCTTGCCGAGCCAGACCGAGAGCGGGCTCGCGGTCGACGGCAGCTCGTCGAAGATGTCGCCGAGCGTGACGATGTTCGGCGAGAGGTTGGGCACCTCGACGCCGACGGCCTGCTTGCCGGGGATCGGGGCGAGGATGCGGATCTCGGTGGTGGCGAGCGCGTAGGCGAGGTCGTCCTTGAGCGCGGCGACCTTCCCGACCTTCGTCCCCGGCGCGAGCTGGAGCTCGTAGCGCGTCACGCGCGGGCCGACGACCTGGCCGACGAGGGTCGCGTCGATCCCGAAGTTGGCGAGCGCCTGGAGGAGCGCCTCGGCCGTCCGCTCGGCGGCCTTGCCGGGCTGGCCCTCGTGCGGGCGCGAGCGGCGGAGGACGTTGGCGTCCGGAAGCTGGTAGGCGGGGTGCTGCTCGCTGCTGGGCGAGTCGAAGAGGGTCGGCGGCTCGGGCACGTCGTCGGTCTCGAGGCGAGCTCGAGCCCCGGCGCCTCGACGGAGTCGAGCTGGTCGACGAGCACCGGCTGGAGCGGCGGCGCGTCGCCGACGACGTCCGGGTACGCGGCCTCGCCGTCCACCGGCGGCTTCGGGCGGGCATGGCCGTTGGAGGCCTCGTCGAGGGTCTGACCCCAGGGCAGGTCGTCCCGGGTCGGGATGCGGACGGCGGTGACCGTGCGCTTCGCGGCGCCGGCGGTGTCGCGGGCGACGCCGGCCGAGCGGCGCAGGAACGCGCCGAGGGAAGCGCCGGTGAGGAGGAGCGCGCCGCCCCAGACGAGGAAGAGGCCGAGGATGAAGGTTCCGGTTCCGCCGATCAGGCGCCCGAAGGCCGCGTCCGAGCCGGTGCCGAAGGCCCCTCCCCGCTCCGAGCCGAGCAGCATGATCACGCCGCCGCACACGAGGACGAGCCCGGTGCGGAACGGCTTCACGTCCACGAGCGAGGCCCGGGCGATCATGAGGGCGCCGAGGACGAGGAAGACGACCGGGACGCCGATGCGCGCCGTCCCGAAGAGGGTGTCGAGCCAGTCGGCGATCGTGGTCCCGACGATGCCGCCGTTCCCCTCGAGCCAGGTCACGACCGCGAGGAAGAGCCCGGCCGCGAGCAGGCCGAGGCCGAGCAGGTCGTGGTTCCCGTGCGCACGCTCGCGCCGCTGCCGCTTCTTCGTGCGGACGCGGGCGGGCGACTTCGGGCGAACCTTGGACGGACGCTTCTTCGGCGCCATGCTCAGGCCTGTTTCGCGGCCCTTCCGGCCGCTCCTGCTCACAGGGCCGAGATCCGCTCGCAGAGAAGGTCGAGGAAGGCGTCCGCGTCGATGCCGACCCCGACGTCGGCGTTCGGCTCCTCCCCGGTCCGGTGCCACAGGTCGACGACGGTGCGCCCGCGGCAGAGCCGCGACTCGCAGTCGACGTCCACGTGGCGGTGGAGCGTCTCCACGATCCCCGGCCGGAGCACCTGGGCGACGGCGACCGCGTCGTGGATGGGCGCGCCCTCGTGCCCGTAGGTGCGGCGGTGGTACTGGGTGAAGAAGTCGTACAGCTCGGCGACGAAGCGGCCGATCGCGCCGGCGCCGCGGAGCCGCTCGGCGTGCGCGTCCGTCATCAGCGCCTTGTGGGTGACGTCGAGGCCGATCATCGTCACCGGCAGCTCGCTGTGGAACACCCGCCAGGCCGCCTCCGGGTCGACGTAGACGTTGAACTCGGCCGCGGGCGTGACGTTCCCCTCGGCGATCGCGCCGCCCATGAGCACGATGCGCTCGACGTTCGCGGCCGCCTCCGGATACCTGGCGAGGAGAAGCGCGACGTTCGTGAGCGGCCCGACCGGGACGATCGTGACCGGGCGGTCGGAGCCGAGGATCCGCTCGGCGAGGAAGTCGACGGCGTGCTCGGCCACCGGCGAGCCCTGCGGCTCGGGCAGCTCGGGCCCGTCCAGGCCGGTCTCGCCGTGGACGTAGGCGGCGATGAAGAGCTCGCGCGCGAGCGGCCGGTCGGCCCCGGCGGCGACGGGCACGTCCCCGCGGCCGGCCAGCTCGAGGACGCGCAGGGCGTTCGCGGTCGTCTTCTCCAGCGTCTGGTTGCCGGCCACCGTGGTGACCCCGAGCAGGTCGAGCTCCGGGCTCGCCAGGGCGAGGAGGAGCGCGATCGCGTCGTCGTGGCCCGGGTCGCAGTCGAGCAGGATCGGCGTGCTCACCGCGCCAGTATCGCGTCGACCTCCGCGGCCGTGGGCAGCGAGGGCTGCGCTCCGGCGCGCGAGGCGGCGATCGCCCCGGCCGCGCACGCGCGCCGCAGCGCCTCCTCCCGGTCGCGGCCCTCGAGCAGCGAGACGACGAGGCAGGCGGTGAAGGCGTCGCCGGCCGCCGTCCCGTCCACCGCCTCCACGGGCGGCGGCGTCGCCCGCGCCACCTCGACGCCGTCCTCGAGCAGGAGCGCGCCCTCGGCTCCGAGCGTGAGCGCGAACAGCGCCCCCATCGGGCTCGACCCGAGCGCCTCGAGCTCCAGCGAGTTGGCCACGATCAGGTCGGCGCGCTCGAGGATGCGTCGCTGCCACCGGGCGGGCCGGCGCGGCGTTCAGGCAGAAGAAGGCCTCCGTCTGCCGGAGCGCCGCCTCGATCGCTTCGTCCCGCACCTCGAGCTGGCAGACGAGCGCGTCGGGGGCGCCCACGTCGATTCCCGCGGGGTCGAGGGCGTGGTTCGCGCCCGGGGCGACGACGATCTGGTTCTCGCCCGCGTCGTCGACGAGGATGAGCGCGATCCCGGTCGGGCCGTCGACGACCTGGAGCCCGGAGAGGTCGACCCCCGCCGCGCGGAGCTCCGCGAGCGCGCGCTCGCCGAAGTCGTCGGCCCCGACTGCGCCCACGAAGCGCGTCTCGGCGCCGAGCCGGGCCGCGGCCACCGCCTGGTTGGCGCCCTTGCCCCCGGGCACGTGGTCGAGCTCGGCGCCGGTCAGGGTCTCCCCCGGCCTGGGCAGGCGCGGGACGGCGGCGACGAGGTCGAGGTTGACGGAGCCGACGACCGCGACGGCCGGCATCCGCCTACGCAGCGAGCGCGCGCAGGTCGTCGAGGGCGCCGTCGAGCAGGTTCTCGCGCAGGTCGAAGAGGCCGGCCCAGAGCGAGTTGCGGTCGGGCACCGACTCGATCCGCGCGGAGTCCGACAGGCCCTCGAGCGCGCGGACGAGCACCGCCAGCTCGAGGTAGGCGTGCGCGACGCGGTGCGGCGCGGCGGAGACGCCCGCGCGCTTGAGCACCTCGTCCCAGGTGACGACCTCGCCCGGCCCGGGCTCGCCGTACCAGGAGCGGCCCTCGGCGCCCTGCGGCTCCAGCTCGAGCAGGTAGCGGCCGAGCGGCCGGTCCAGGCCCGCCAGCGCGGTCTCGGCTCGCTCCGCGGCCCGGCGCAGCGCCGCCTGGCGCCGCTCGGGGGTGCAGGGCTCGGGCTCGCCCTTGGCCCAGCGCTCGAGCAGCCGGCAGAAGGCCAGCCCCGCCACCTCGCTCGCCGTGAGCGAGCGGATCAGGCGCGCCGCCGTGGCGTCGGAGACGCCGTAGGAGCGCATGAGGCCCTGCCAGCTCGGTGCCGTTCGGATCGGTCATTCCCTAACTAGTACACCAAGCCGGCGGGAACACGTACCGTTCCCGGGGGATGGCGACCTACGACCGCGTCCGCGACCTGCCGCTCGAGATCGAGTCGTACCGGCTCGAGCCGCTCGAGGTGCAGGCCTCGCACGACTTCACGCGCCTGACGACCGTGATCCACCTCGAGGGCGGCGGCCACGAGGGCGTCGGCGAGGACGTCACCTACTCGAGCGAGGACCAGGTCGCGCTGCAGGCCGAGGGCCCGACGCTCCCGCTCGCCGGGAGCCATACGCTCGACAGCTTCTCGCAGCTCCTCGAGCGGGCTGGCGCTCTTCCCTTCCGGGCCCGGGATGGCGGCCTTCCAGGACTACCGGCGCTGGGCCTACGAGAGCGCGGCGCTCGACCTCGCGCTGCGCCAGGCGGGCCTCGTCGCTCGCCGGAGGCCGTCGGCCGCGAGGCGCAGCCGGTGACCTTCGTCGTCTCCCTGCGCATCGAGCAGCCGCCCCGGCCGGACCCGGTGCCGCTCCTGCTCGAGCGCTACCCGTCCCTCCGCTTCAAGCTCGACCCGACGAGCGACTGGGACGCGGAGCTCGTCGCCACGCTCGCGGCCACGGGCGCGGTGGACACCGTCGATCTCAAGGGCGCGTACAAGGGCACGCCCGTCGACCAGCCCGGCGACCCGGAGCTCTACCGCATGGTCGCCGAGGGGTTCCCGACGGCCTGGATCGAGGACCCCGACCTGAACGAGGCGACCGACCCCGTCCTCGACGCCGCACCGCGACCGCATCACCTGGGATGCGCCCATCCACTCCGTCGCCGACATCGAGGGCCTCCCGTTCCCGCCGAAGACCGCTGAACTTCAAGCCGTCGCGCTTCGGCAGCGTGGAGCGGCTCTTCGCCGCCTACGACTACTGCGACGAGCGTGGCATCGCCATGTACGGCGGCGGCCAGTGGGAGCTCGGCCCCGGCCGCGGCCAGATCCAGTACCTCGCGTCCGTCTTCCACCCCTCGACCCCGAACGACGTGGCGCCGGCGGCGTTCAACATCCACCGCCTCGACCCGCCGCCGGGCCTGCCGACGAGCCCGCTCCCGCCCGAGCCGAGCGCGACCGGCTTCCGCTGGGCTAGCGCCTAGACCTCGACGACGACCGGGAGGATCATCGGCCGGCGGCCGGTGCGGTCGGCGACGAGCTTGCCCACGTTGTCGTGGATGTGCTCCTGCATGAGCTTCAGCTCCATGACGTCCTGCGCGAGGCATTCCCGGATCGTGCGCTCGGCCTCCTGCCTCGCCTCCTCGAGCAGCGAGTCCGTCTCGGCGAAGCCGCGGGCAATCGACCTCGGGAGTTGCGAGGTCGCGCCCGTTCTGCGAGCCGATCGTGGCGACGACGATGAGGACGCCGTCCTCGGAGAGGTGGCGCCGGTCGCGGAGGGCCACGTCCTTGACGTCGCCCACGCCGAGGCCGTCCACGAAGGTCATGCCGACGTCGACGTGGTCGACGAGCCGGGCGATGCCGCTCCGGAGCTCGACCACGGAGCCGTTGTCGGCGAGCACGATCCTGTCGGCCGGGACGCCGGCGTCGCGCGCGAGGCGCGCCTGGGCGGCCAGCATGCGGAACTCGCCGTGCACGGGCATGACGTTGTGCGGCCGCAGCAGCGCGAGGATCGTCCGGATCTCCTCGGCGTTCCCGTGCCCGGAGACGTGGACGGCCGCGATCTCCTGGTGGAGCACCTCGGCGCCGGCGCGCGCGAGCCGGTTGATCGTGTCGTGGACGCGCAGCTCGTTCCCGGGCACCGGCTTCGCGGAGATGATGACCGTGTCGCCCTCCTCGATCGCCACGTGCGGGTGGTCGTGGTAGGCCATGCGCGTGAGCGCGGACATGGGCTCGCCCTGGCTGCCCGTGCAGAGGATCATCGTCTCCTCCGGGCGCAGCAGCTCGAGCTCGTCCGGCTTGACGAGCAGGTCGTCGCGGACGTCGAGGTAGCCCAGGTTGCGCGCGATGTTCACGTTCTTGCGCAGCGAGCGGCCGACGAGGCACACGCGCCGCCCGGACTCTCCGGCGACGTCGATCGCCTGCTGGACGCGGTGGATGTTGGACGCGAAGGACGCGACGAGGATGCGGCCCTCGCGCTGCGGGATCAGGTGGCGGAAGGCCTCGCCGACGGTCCGCTCGGACTCGGTCACCCCCGGGCGCTCCGCGTTCGTCGAGTCGCCGAGGAGCAGGTCGACCCCGCGGTTCCCGAGCTCGGCGAGCTTGCCGAGATCGGTGCGGAACCCGTCCACCGGCGTGTGGTCGACCTTGTAGTCGCCGGTCAGGACGACGAGCCCGCCCGGCGTCTCCAGCGCCACCGCGACCGCGTCCGGGATCGAGTGGGCCATGCGCACGAACTCCGCCTTGTAGGGGCCCAGCTGAGCGGGGCCCTTTTCCGGCTCGATCTCCACGAGCTCGGCGCTGCGCAGGAGCCCGTGCTCGTCCAGCTTCGACTTGACGAGGCCGAGCGTGAGCCGGGTCGCCCAGACCTCGGGCACCTCCACCTCGCGCAGCAGGTAGGGCAGCGCGCCGACGTGGTCCTCGTGCCCGTGCGTGAGGACGACGGCGCGGATCTCGCTCTGCCGCTCGCGCAGGTACTCGAAGTCCGGGAGGACGAGGTCGACGCCGAGGTGCTCGTCCCGCGGGAAGGACAGGCCGGCGTCGACGACGACGAGGCCCTCGTCGCACTCGATCACCGTCATGTTCTTGCCGACCTCGCCGAGGCCGCCGAGCGGGATGATGCGCGTGGTCCCGGACATGCGCGGAAGTCTACGCCTCCCCGGCTCGGCTACCGTTGGCCGCATGGACGTGACCGACGCCCGCCCCGCGCTGCTCGGGGCGATCGGCAAGACGCCGGTGGTCCGGCTGGAGCGCCTGGCCGGCCCGGAGCGCGGCGAGGTCTGGCTCAAGCTCGAGTCCGCCAACCCGACCGGCTCCTACAAGGACCGGATGGCGCTCGCCATGATCGAGGGCGCCGAGCGGTCCGGCCGCCTCGCGCCCGGCCAGACGGTCGTCGAGTACACGGGCGGCAGCACCGGCTCTTCGCTCGCGTTCGTCTGCGCCGTCAAGGGCTATCCGCTCAAGATCGTCACCTCGGACGCCTTCGCGCCGGAGAAGCTCCAGACGATGCGGGCCTTCGGCGCCGAGCTCGAGATCGTCCCCAGCCCGGAGGGCATCACCGCTGACCTCATCCCGCGGCTGGTCGAACGGGCGGCCGAGGTCGTCGAGGAGGTCGACGGCTACCCGACCGATCAGTTCCGCAACGAGGACATGATCGAGGGCTACCGGGAGCTCGGCGCGGAGCTGGCCGAGCAGCTGGACGGCAGGGTCGACGCCTTCTGCGGCTACGTCGGGACGGCCGGCTGCTTCCTCGGCGTGACCCGGGCGCTCCGGGAGAGCGCTCCCGAGGTCCATCGGGCGGTCGTCGAGCCGGCCGAGTCGCCCGTGATCTCGGAGGGACGTGCCGGGACCCACCACATCGAGGGCGGCGGCGTCGGCTTCTGGCCGCCCCTGCTCACGCGGGAGGACTTCGACGAGGTCTTCGCCGTCCCGGAGGCGGAGGCGTTCGCCACGGCGGCGCAGGCGGCCCGCGTCGAAGGGCTCCTGTGCGGGCCCTCGACCGGCGCGAACATCGTCGTGGCGCTCGAGCTGGCCGAGCGGCTCGGGCCGGGCTCGCGGGTGGCGACGCTCAACGTCGACTCGGGCCTGAAGTACCTGGCCCGCGGTCTCGAGCTCGGCTAGGCGTTCGCGACCGCGAGGACGCCGGCGCGCTCGAGCGCCTCGCGCACGGCCGCCTTCTCGGCGTCGTTCGCCTCGACGAGCGGCAGGCGGAGGCCGCCGACGTCGTGGCCGAGCATGGCCAGCGCCGCCTTCACGGGGATCGGGTTCGTCGTGACCGCGAGCGCCTCGATCACCGGGCGGAGCTCGGCGTCGATCGCCCGCGCTCCCTCGACGTCGCCGTCGCGGAAGCGGGTGACGAGCTCCCGCACCTGCGGCCCCACGACGTGCGTGTAGACGAGGATGCCGCCCACGGCGCCCAGCTCCAGGAACGGGAGCAGGAGGTCGTCGTTGCCGGCGTAGAGGGCGAGGTCGGTCTCCGCGAGGATCCGGCGCGCCTGGCCGGGATCGGTGGTGGCCTGCTTCACCGCGGCGACGTTCGGGATCTCCGCGAGCTTGGCCAGCGTCTCCGGCTGGAGGTTGACGACGACCCGCTGCGGGATGTTGTAGACGACGATCGGCCGGTCGGTCGCCTCGGCGATCGCCTGGAAGTGCGCCACGATCCCCCGGGTCGGCGGCTTCGAGTAGTACGGGGTGACGACGAGGAACGCGTCGACCCCGAGCTCGTGCGCCTGGCCGGTCAGGTGGACGGAGTGCGCCGTCGAGTACGTGCCGGTGCCCGCGACGACGGTCGCGCGGTCGCCGATCGTCTCGACCGCGGCGGCGAAGAGGGAGAGCCGCTCGTCGTCCGTGAGCGTCGGCGCCTCGCCGGTCGTCCCGGCGACGACGACGCCGTCCGAGCCCGACTCCACGAGGTGCGAGCACAGGCGCGAGAACGCGTCCAGGTCGACGGATCCGTCCGCACGGAAGGGCGTGACGACGGCTGTGAGAACCTCGCCGAGCACGGGTCGGATTGTACTCCGACTTCCGGCGATCTCCCTACAGAAGTGCGTCCAGGCCGACCGTGAGGCCGGGCGCGAGCGTCGTCAGCCGCTCGAGCGCGAGGAGCACGCCGGGCGCGAACGCCTCGCGCGAGAGCGTGTCGTGGCGGATGGTCAGGAGCTGGCCCTCGCCGCCGAAGAGCACCTCCTGGTGGGCGACGAGGCCCGGCAGGCGGACCGAGTGGATGGGCACGTCCCCCGGAAGCAGGTCGGCGGTCGCCTTGGCCGTGCCGGAGGGAGCGTCCAGCTTGGTGTCGGCGTGGAGCTCGACGATCTCGGCCTCGGGAAAGTGCCGGCCGGCCTCGGCCGCGAAGCGCATCATCAGGACGGCCCCGAGGGCGAAGTTGGGTGCGACGAAGCACGCGACTCCGTGCTCCCGCGCCAGCTCGTCGAAGGCCGCCAGGTCGGCGGGGCCGAGCCCGGTCGTGCCGACGACCGCCGGCACGCCCGCGGCGAGGCAGCGCTCGACGTTGGCGCGCACGGCGCCGGGAACGGTGAAGTCCACCGCAGCGTCGTGGCCCGCGGGCGCCCAGGCGTCGCCGCGGCCCGCCGGGGTCACGTCGTGCCCGGCCGCAGCCAGGCGCGGGGCGAGCGCGGTGCCGACCTTGCCGCCCGCGCCGAGCAGCAGGACCTTCACGCCGCCGCGCGCTCCACGAGCCCCGCGCAGACGGGCTCGACGGCCTCGAGCAGCCGCTCGCGGCTCGGCCCGATCGCGGCCACGGAGAAGGCGTCGGGGTGGAGCACGACCTCGGCGAGCTTCGCCACGGAGGCCGCCTCGACCGCCTCGATCTCCGCGAGGATGCGGTCGAAGTCGAGCAGCTCGCTGTCGGTGATGAGGGACTTCCCGAGCCGGCTCATGCGGTTCGAGGTCGCCTCCATCGAGAGCATGATGCGGGTCTTCAGGTTCTCCTTGGCGCGCGCGAGCTCCTCGTCCGCGGGGCCGTGCTCGGCCAGCTCGCCGATCTGCTCCGCGACGATGCCGATGCACTCGGCCAGGTTCTCCTCCCGCGTGCCCACGTAGACCCCGATCTGCCCGGTGTCGGCGTACTGGGAGGAGAACGTGTAGACGGCGTAGGCGAGGCCGCGCTTCTCGCGGATCTCCTGGAAGAGGCGCGACGAGGCCGAGCCGCCCAGGATGCCGTCGAGGATGGAAGCCGTGAAGCGGCGCCGGTCCGAGCGCGCGATGCCGGGCGCCGAGAGGCAGACGTGGTACTGCTCCGTCTGCTTCGTCTGGAAGACGAGCGACGGCTTCGGCGGCGCCACGAACGGCGCCCGCGCGCGGGGCTTGCCGGTCGCGGAGGCCCCGGCCTTCGCCGACATGGCCTCGATCAGCTTCACGAGCCGGTCGTGGTCGACGCTCCCGGCCGTGGCGACGACGACGTTGTCCGGCCGGTAGCGGCGGCGGTGGAACGCGCCGAGCGAGCGCCGCGACACGCTGGAGATGACGTCGGCCGAGCCGAGCACCGGCCGCCCCAGCGGGTGCCGGCCGAACACGGCCTGCGTGACGAGGTCGAAGATGAGCTCCTGCGGCGTGTCGTCGACCATGGCGATCTCCTCCAGCACGACCTCCCGTTCGGCATCGAGGTCGGAGAGGCTGGGCGTGAAGACCATGTCCGTCATCACGTCGAGCGCCGTCTCGAGGTGCTCGTCGAGCACGCGGGCGTACACGACGGTGTAGTCGCGGGCCGTGGCGGCGTTCAGCTCGCCGCCGAAGGTGTCGAAGATCTCCGCGATCTCGATCGCCGAGTAGGACGCCGTGCCCTTGAAGAGGAGGTGCTCGAGGAAGTGGCTGACGCCGGCGTGGGCGTCGTCCTCGTCCCGCGAGCCGGTGCCGATCCAGAGCCCGATCGCGACCGAGCGCACGGCGGGCAGCGGCTCGGTGACGACCCGGGTGCCGCCGTCGAGCGTGGTCAGCAGGTAGCTCTGCACGGTCGCATCGTAGAGGCCACGCCTGCCCATTCTCACAGAACGCGGTTGCTGCTGGTTTAACTCCGCAGATGGATTCGGCGGTCGCGGTCAGGCGGTCCACGGCGTCGGCACACGGGGCGCTCCTCGCCGTCGTGGTCGTCTGGGCGAGCGCGTTCTCGGTCATCAAGGCGCTGCTCGACCACGGCTTCGCCGCCGAGGACGTCGCCCTCCTGCGCTACCTGATCGCCGCTCCCGGCTTCGCTCTCCTCCTCTGGCGCGTCGGCTGGCTGCCCGGGATCACGAAGCGGGACGCCCTCCGCCTGGCCGCGGTCGGCGTCTGCGTGGTCGTCGGCTACCACATCTCCCTGAACGTGGGCACGAAGTACACGACCTCGGGGACGGCGGCGCTCGTGATCGCCCTCTCCCCCGCGCTGACGCTCCTGCTCGCGGTCGGTCTCGGGCTCGAGCGCTGGAGCCTCCGCCGGGCGGCCGGGCTCGCCGTCGCCTTCGCCGGGGTCGCGATCGTCATCCTCCTCGGCGCGGGCGGAGAGCTGTCCTTCGCCAACGCCAAGGGGCCGCTGATCGTCCTTGCCGCCCCGGTCTCGTTCGCGCTCTACAACGTGCTCCTGAAGCCGCTGCTCGGCCGCTACGACCTGCTGGCGCTCACGGCGGCGACGAGCCTGGTCGGGACGATCTTCCTCCTGCCCTTCGTCCGCGGCGGGACGATCGACTCCGTGACCGGCATCTCGCTGGAGGACGCCGTCCTCCTGCTCTACCTGGGCGTCGTCTCGACCTTCCTCGGCTACATCGGCTGGAACATCGGCCTGCGCGGCCTCGGCGCGACGCGGGCGGTCGCCTACGCGTACGTCATCTCGCCGCTTGCGGTGGCCTTCGGCGCGGTGCTGCTCGACGAGCCGGTGACGCTCTGGCTCGTCGTCGGCGGCGCCCTCGTGGTCGGCGGCGTCGTCGTCGCCCAGCGCGCGCGCTAGCCGGGCTGCGTCGCGCCGAGCCAGAGGAGCCGGCCCGAGCGGCGCAGGAGCGTGGCGATCGGCTCCGACGGGTCGGACGGGTGCCGGCGCGTCAGGCACTGGTTGAGCCAGACGCCCTCGACGAGGCTCGCGATCGCCGAGGCGAGGTCGCGGAGGGTCGTCCCCTCGCGCAGCTCGAGGCCGAAGCGGGCGAGCGCGCTCTCGAGCACCTTCTCGAGGTGCTGGAGATGCTGGAGCTGCTCGTCGATGCTCGGCACGCTCGCCCGCTCGCTCCAGAGGCCGTACGGCACCGCGCTCAGCCAGAGCGTCCAGAGCGAGGCGTACGTCACCTCGGGCTCGGCGCGGTGCGCTGGACCGCGCGCCGACTCGCCGGTGAAGAACGCGTCCACCCATTCGTCGGCGGTGGCGAACTCAGCGGGGTCGGGGTACTCGAGCCGCTCGATGAACTCCCAGGTGTTGAGCGCGAGCGCCATCGTCTCCGCCTGGTACGCGGACTGGCTCCCGAACAGGTTCGTGACGGCGCCGCGGGTCTTCCCTTCGAGCGCTGCGACGGCGCCGGCGTCGAGGCGGGCGAACGGGCCGACGGCGATCGAGGCCTCGTCGAAGCGGCGAGCGTCTCCCCGCACCTGCTCCAGCACCGCAAGCTCTCCCATCTCGACGTAGCGCCGGCGTGCCTCCTCCCGTGGGAGCGTCGAGCGTCTGCGCGGGCCCGAAGCCACGGTCATCCCTCCCTTCCTTGACGTTTGGAGCGATACGGTCTACCTTACGTACGTACGGTACGTACGGTACGTAGGTTCGCACCGCATCTTCGCCGTGAGACGTCCACTCCCTTCCGCTCCCTGTGGCGGGTTTACCCGGACGAAGCGCTGGGCGGTGACGCTCGCGGCGACCGTCGCGTCCACCTATCTACTCGACGCCGTCGCCACGGCCGCCGGCCTCGCGCTGGCAGCCTCCCAGCTTCTCCGCGGCGCCGACCACTGGCTCGTCGTGGGGTTCCTCGTCGTGACCTACGTCGTGTGGGGCGCCGGGCTCCGGGTGAACCTCGCCGCCAACTCGCGACTGCTGGAGGAGACGGGGACGAGCACGAGCGCGCTCTCGAAGGCGGCGTACGACCTGGCCGGGCTCGGGCAGAAGAGCGCGCGGGCCCGCCGGCTCGCCTCGCAGGCCGGGTACCTCGTCACGGAGCTGGTCAAGGAAATCCCGTACTACGCCGGGGCGTTCGGAGCAGCCGTCGTCAGCGACTCGGTCTCGTCCAACGACGCGCTCGTCTTCCTGGCCGGCACCAACCTCGGCGCCGCCGTCTACGAGTACGCCCTCGGGCGCCTCACCCGCGTGTTCCTGCGCCTGCGGCTCGGAAGCGCGCGGGCCGCCCCCGAGGGACGGCCCGCGCAGCTCCGCGTTCCTACGGTCTAGCGGTTACGACCGGCCGCGGCCGCGATCGCGGCGGCCACGGTCGCCGCCCTCGCGCTCGCGCCGCTCGCGCGGCGGGGCGTCCTTCGCCCGCTCGATCAGCTCCTCGGGCTGGACGACGGTGCCGTTCTCGTGCTTGCCGACGAGCTTGAGGCCGATGCGGCCGCGGGCCTTGTCGACCTCCTGGACGATGACGTCCAGCACGTCGCCGCGGCTGATGACGTCCTCGATGTGGCCGACCCGGCCGGGGCCCACGTTGGAGACGTGGAGCAGCCCGTCCGTGCCCTTCTTCAGCTCGACGAAGGCGCCGAAGTCGGTCGTCTTCACGACCTTGCCGGTGTACGTGTCGCCGACCTCGGGCTCCTTGGTGAGCGACTTGATCGCCTCGATCGCGGCGTCGGCCTTCTCGCCCTCGGTGGCGTAGATGAGGATCGTCCCGTCCTCCTCGATGTCGATCTGGACCTCGTAGTCGGACTCGAGGCCGCGGATCGTCTCGCCGCCCTTGCCGATGATGAGGCCGATCTGCTCGGGGTCGATCGAGATCGTCGTGATCCGCGGCGCGTGCGCGGCGAGCTCCTCGCGGGACTCGGAGATCGCCTCGGCCATCCGGTCGAGGATGAACTCGCGGGCCTGCTTGGCCTGCTCGAGCGCGCTCCGCATGATCTCCTGCGTGACGCCGGTGATCTTGATGTCCATCTGCAGGGCGGTGATGCCCTCGCGGGAGCCGGCCACCTTGAAGTCCATGTCGCCCAGGTGATCCTCGGCGCCCTGGATGTCGGTGAGGATGACGTGCTCGTCGCCCTCCTTGACCAGGCCCATGGCGATGCCGCTGACGGGCCGCTTGATCGGCACGCCGGCGTCCATGAGCGAGAGCGTCGAGCCGCAGACCGAGCCCATCGACGACGAGCCGTTCGACTCGAGCGTCTCCGAGACGAGGCGGATCGTGTAGGGGAACTCGTCGAGCGCCGGGATCATCGGCTCGAGCGCGCGCTGCGCGAGCGCCCCGTGGCCGATGTCGCGGCGCTTGGGGCCGCGCATGAAGCCCGTCTCCCCGACCGAGTAGGGCGGGAAGTTGTAGTGGTGCATGTAGCGCCGCTCGGACTCCAGGGAGAGGTCGTCGATGCGCTGACCCTCCTTGGCGGTGCCGAGCGTGAGCAGCGTCATGATCTGCGTCTGGCCGCGGGTGAAGAGCGCGGAGCCGTGCGTCCGGGCCGAGACTCCGACCTCGCAGGCGATCGGGCGGATCTCGTCGGTCGCGCGGCCGTCGGGGCGGCGCTTCTCGATCGCGATCTTCTTGCGGATGAGCTCCTTGTAGACGGCCTCCGCGGCCTTCTTGACGTACGACCTCGTGAGGCTGTCCTTGACGGACGGCGCCTCGCCCTCGACCGTGGCCGGCCCGACCGGGAACGGCATCTCCGAGGACTCGAGGATCCGGTCGAAGAGGATCGAGCGCTTCGCCGAGCGGAGCTGCTTGGAGTCCTGCTCCGCGTCGGTCAGGACGCGCAGCTCGTCCTCGAACTGCGCCTTCACCGGGGCGAGCACCGCGGCGAGGCGGCGCTGCTCGAGGATGGCGTCGAGGCTGGCGCGCACCTGGGTCTCGCGGACGATGTCCTCCTCCGTCGAGTCGATCGAGATCGGCGGGCAGAGCTCGCCGACGATCTCCTCGACGGCGGCGGCGGCCTCGCGGAGGCCGTCGGAGGCGATGCGCGACGCGATGACCTCGCCGTGGCTCGCGTCGAGCTCGGCGGTCAGCTCGGAGTCGAGCCACTTCGCCTTGCCGGCCTGGCGGCGCAGGTCCTCCTGCAGCTCGCAGAGCTTCTTGATCTCGGCGTGGGCGAGGTCGAAGGCCTCGAGGAGCGTGTCCTCGGGCACCTCGTTCGCGCCGGCCTCGACCATGGTGAGGCCCTCCTTCGTCCCGACCACGATCAGGTCGAGCTCGGAGGTCTCGATGTCGGGGAGCGACGGGTTGACGACGAGCTCGCCGTCGATGAGGCCGATCCGGACGGCGCCCACGGGGCCGAAGAACGGCAGCGGCGAGATCATCAGCGCCGCCGAGGCGCCGTTGATGGCCAGGATGTCGTGCGGGGTGATCAGGTCGGCCGAGAGCGTGGTGCAGATGACCTGCACCTCGTTCCGGAAGCCCTTCGGCCACAGCGGCCGGATCGGGCGGTCGATCATCCGCGCGGTCAGGATCGCCTTCTCGGTCGGGCGTCCCTCGCGCTTGAAGAAGCCGCCGGGGATCTTGCCGGCCGCGTACATCCGCTCCTCGACGTCGACGGTGAGCGGGAAGAAGTCCGCGCCCTCCCGCGCCTCGAGGCGGCCCTGGGCCGTCGCGAGGACCATCGTGTCCCCGCTTCTGACGACGACGGCGCCGTCGGCCTGCTTGGCCAGCTTGCCCGTCTCGAATGTGATCTCGTCGCGGCCGATGGCAGCCGTGATCGACGTGATCTCCGATGTGATGGTGCTCATGTAGTCCTCCTTCTCCTTGCGGGAGACGGAGGCGGAGGTTTGAGGCAGGCCCGGCCAGGACGGACTTCCCTCAAACTTCCACCTGGGTCTCCCAGGTCGGTGTGCCCAGTGGCGGGCGGTGGGAGTCCGGGAGTTCCGCCTACCTCCTGAGGCCGAGCTCTTGGATCAGCGCGCGATAGCCCTCGAGATCCCGCTTCTGCAGGTAGTCGAGGAGCCGGCGGCGCTTGCCGACGAGCTTGAGGAGCCCGCGGCGTGAGTGGTGATCCTTGCGATGCGTGCGCAGGTGCTCGGTCAGCTGTTCGATCCGCTTCGTGAGCAGCGCGATCTGCACCTGGGGGGAGCCGGTGTCACCGGCGGCCCGCCCGTGGTGGTCGAAAATCTCGCGCTTTGCGTCCTTCGTGAGGGTCACGACCGACGTAGGCTAGCAAAGGTGCAGGTACCTCCAGGCGTTGCGGCAGGCCATCCGGCGACGGCCGAGGCCGGTCTCGAGATCCTCGCCGAGGGCGGGACGGCGGTCGACGCGGCCGTGGCCGCGGCGCTCGCCTCGTGCGTGGCAGAGACCGTGATGACGGGGATCGCGGGCGGCGGCTACGCCGTGCTGGTCGAGGCCGGGAGCGGCAAGGCGCAGGTGCTGGACTTCTTCGTGACCGTCCCGGGGCTCGGACAGCGGCGCGAGACGCCCGTGCTCGAGGAGCTGGCCGTGCCCTTCGGAGAGGAGCTGGTGCACTACTTCGTCGGCGCCGCGACGTGCGCCGTTCCCGGCGTGCCCGCGGGCCTGGACGAGCTGTGGCGGCATGGCGGGACGCTCCCCTGGGACCGGCTCGTGGAGCCGGCGCTGCGGCTCGCCCGAGCCGGGGTCGACATGCCGCCGGCCCACGCGAACTGCCTTGCCATGCTGGCGCCGGTGATGACGATGCGAGAGGGCGGGCGCATGTACTCGCCGGGCGGGCGGCTGCTGGAGGCCGGCGACCGGCTCGACCAGCCGGGGCTCGTGACCGCGCTGGAGGTCGTGGCCGCCGAGGGCGCCCGCACGTTCTACGAGGGCACGCTCGCCGAGTCGCTGCTCGAGCTGATGGAGGAGCGCGCCGGCCTCGTCACGCCCGGAGGACCTGGCCGCGTACCGCGTCGAGTGGGCCGAGCCTGCCGAGGTCGCCTACGCCGGCGTCCGCGTGCAGACGCGCGGCGGGCTCTCGCAGCTCGCCGACACGCTGGCGGCCCTCCCCCGCGCTGAACGGCGTGTCGCCGGCCGGCCGCGCCCTCGTCCTCGCCCGCCTGCTCGCAGCACCGCTCTACAGCGGGAGGACCTACGAGCACACGACCAACCTCTGCGCCGTCGACGCGGCCGGGGGCGCCTGCGTCGCTCACGACCAGCCTCGGGCTCGGCTCGGGCGACTTCCTCCCGGGCTACGACGTCCACCTGAACAGCATGCTCGGGGAGTCCGACCTGCTCGTCGGGCCGCTCGATCCCGGCAAGCGCATGGCGAGCATGATGTCGCCGACCGTCGCGCTCGACGGCGAGGGGCTCGTGCTCGCCGCCGGCGCCGCCGGGGGCACCCGGCTCCGGCCGGCGCTCGCGCAGGTGCTCTCGGGGATCCTCGACGAGGGCCTCGCGCCGCAGGAGGCCGTCGACCGGCCGCGGCTCCACTCGACCGGCGAGATCGTCCACCTCGAGCCCGGCTTCGAGGACAGCGCCGTCGAGGCGCTCGCGGGCGACGGCTACGACGTCCGCCTCTGGGAGGAGCGGCACCACTACTTCGGCGGCGTGAGCGTCGTGGCCCGAGGCGGCGGCGCCGCCGACCCGCGGCGCAGCGGGCTGCGCGCTCGGCTCTAGGCCGGGCCGCCGGGCGGCCCGCGCGCGCCTCGACGTCGGCGGCGATCTGGGCGACGAGGTCGTCCTCGCTCGCGAACGCGCGCTCCTCGCGGAGCCGCTCCCAGAGCTCGAGCCGCAGCCGGTCTCCGTAGAGATCCCCGGTGAAGTCGAGCAGGAAGGCCTCGATCCGGCGCTCGCTGCCGCCGTAGTGCGGGTTGACGCCGATCGAGGCGGCGACGCGGTGCCCGAGCGCCTCGCCGGCGTAGATGCCGTAGGCGGGCACGAGCGCGTGCGGGTCGGGCGCGAGGTTCGCAGTGGGGAAGCCGAGCGTTCCGCCCCGCTGGTCGCCGTACACGACCTCCCCCTCGAGCTCGTACGGCCGTCCCAGGAGCTCGGCCGCCGCGGGGAGGTCGCCCTCGCGGACGAGCTCGCGGATGCGGCTCGAGGAGACGCCCTCGACCAGCGGCACGGGGCGCACGTCGAGCCCGAGCGAGCGCAGGAGCTCGACGTCGCCGCGCCGGCCGGCGCCGAAGCGGAAGTTCTCGCCCGCGACGACCACGCGCGCGCCGATCCCCGTCAGGTACTCGGCCACGAAGGCCTCCGGCTCCCAGCGGGACAGCTCCTGCGTGAACTCGACCACGAGCACCTCGTCCGGGCCTGCCTCCTCGATCAGCTCCAGGCGGCGCTCGAACGTGGTCAGCAGCTGCACGTCGTAGCCGAGGACGAGGCGCGGGTGCGGGTCGAACGTGAGCACGGTCGAGCGGAGCCCGGCCGCCTTCACGGCCTCGATCACCGCCCGGTGGCCGCGATGGACGCCGTCGAACGTGCCGAGCGCGACGGCGCGCTCGGCGGCCGGGAAGCTCGGCGGGCGAGCGGGCGACGATCACGCGGCCTCCTCGGGTAGCTCGCGCAGGCCGGGTACCGGGGTCGGCAGGAGCAGCAGAGCGCCCGCCAGCGCGCCGATCGTCGCCACCCAGAGCGTCGGGCGAACCCCGATCGACGCGCCGAGCGCGCCGCCGGCGAGCGCGCCGAGCGGCCGGATGCCCCAGTTGACGAAGTTGAACGCCCCGGTGGCGCGGGAGCGGAGGCGGTCGGGTGTGAGCGCGAACATGATCGAGCCGACGTTGATGTCGAGAATCATGACGCCGAGGCCCGAGCAGAACTCGGCGACGAACAGCATGCCGATGATGAGCCACTGCGGCCCGGCGGCCAGCGGAACGAGGACGAGCGGGAGCGGGAAGAGCACGCAGCCCGAGGAGGAACGCCCTCCCCACGCCGAGGGCTCGCCCGATTCGCCCGGCGAAGAACGCACCAAGGAGCGCCGCCCACCGCGCCGGCGCCGAGCACGAGGCCGAGCGTCGCCGGCTCGACCCCGAGCGTGCGCGTCGCGTAGAGGACGAAGAGCGCCTGGAAGGCGTAGTTGAAGAAGTTCAGCGTCGCCACCGCGGTCAGGGTCGGGCGGAAGATCGGGTTCCGGCCGATGAAGCGAAGCCCCGTCGTGACCCGCGCGCGCAGGCCGGGCTCGTCCTCGTGCTCGATCGGCGGCTCCTCGGCGCGGACACGCCCGAGGAAGAGCGCCGAGACGAGGAACGAGACCGCGTCGCCGAGCAGGGCCAAGCGGCGCGCTGAACGCCGAAACGAGCAGGCCGCCGAGAGACGGGCCCGCCACGGCGGAGAACGACCGGCTGCCGTGGACGAGCGAGTTCCCCTCGATGTAGCGGTCGCGGCTTGCGAGCGAGACGAAGAGCGTCGGGTAGGAGAGGTCGAAGAGCACCGCCAGCGAGCCGGCGAGGAAGGCGACGGCGTAGAGCTGCGCCAGCGTGAGGACGTCGAGCGCGTAGGCGAGCGGGATCGTGCCGACGAGCGCCGCCCGCCCAGGTCGCTGGCGATCATGACGCGGCGACGGCTCGCCACCCGGTCGAGCCAGACGCCGGCGGGGAGCGAGAAGAGCAGGTGCGGGAGGAGCGCCGCCGCGGCGAGGAGGCCCATCTGCCCGGCCCCGGCATCGAGGACGAGCACGGCGACGAGGGGCAGCGCGAGCAGCGCGATCTGGTCGCCGAGCAGCGACACCGAGGTCGCGAGCCAGAAGTTGCGGAAACCGCGCTCCCGGAGGAGCGTCATCCGACGACGGTCTCGGGCCTGATCGTCCCGCCGCCGGCCTGCCCGACGGCGACGAGCTCGCCGTCGCCGGTCCAGAGCGCGACCGGCCCCTCCCCCGCTCCGGACACCGCCCGGCCCGAGCGGACGAGCGCGGCCTCGCTCGTCGTCGAGCGCGCGCTCCGGCAGGTGGACGAGCGCGGCGAGAAGCGGCAGGACGCGCTCGTCGTCGGCGTCCTCGACCCGGAACGGCCCGACGGCCGTGCGGCGGAGCCAGCGGCAGTGCCCGCCCAGCGCGTCCGCGATCGCCCGGACGTAGGTGCCGCTGGAGACGTGCAGGTCGAGCTCGACGAGCGGCGGCGCGTAGCGGACGATCTCCAGGCCGTGGATGGTCGAGGCGCGCAGCGGCATCTCGACGGCGACGCCGCGCCGGTGGAGCTTGTAGGCGCGCTCGCCGTCGATCTTCACCGCGGAGGCCGCCGGAACCGGCAGCTCGACCTCGCCTTCGAGGCCCAGGATCTCCCCCTCGGTCGCGATCGCGGTCTCCTCGACGACCTCGCCCTCCCCGTCGCCGGTGGACGTGCGCAGGCCGAGGCGGATCTCCGTGCGGTAGCGCTTGTCCAGGCCGACGAGGTAGCGGGCGAGCCGCGTCCCCTTCCCCAGCAGGACGAGCAGGAGCCCGGTCGCGAGCGGGTCGAGCGTGCCCGCGTGCCCCGCCTTCGTCCCGAACCGGCGCTTCGCGTCGGCCACGACCGCGAAGGACGACGGCCCGGCCGGCTTGTCGACCAGCACGAGGCCCGATGTCGCCGGCTCGGTCACGGCGACCCAGTCTAGGCGCGCGGCCTCTAGCTCGAGCGCGGGAGACTGCTCGAGGAACTCGCGGCGGATGAAGTCGACGATCTCGTCCGTCGAGGCTTCGCTCGAGAAGCCGGCGGCCTGGCGGTGGCCGCCGCCGCCGCTCTTGCGCGGCGATGGCCGAGACGTCGACCCCGGTGCCGCGCGTGCGCAGGCTGACGCGGCGCGTGGGCCCGTTCTGGGTGGGCGGCTCGCGGATGAGCGCGACGATCTCGGCGCCCTCGACCGAGCGGAGGAAGTCGATGATCCCCTCCGCGAAGGGCTCCTCCGCCCCGGCCGCGGCGAAGTCGCGCGCGCTCGAGGTCGGCGACGATGACGCGGCCGCCCTCGTAGACCCGCGCGCTCTCGAGCGCCCGGGCGAGCAGCTTGAGCTTGGCGAAGGCGACGTTCTCGTAGACGTCCTGGAAGACCTGGTGGACGTTGGCGCCGGCCTCGACCAGGTGAGCGGCGATGCGGAGCGCCTTCGGCGTGGTGTTCGTGTACTGGAAGCGCCCGGTGTCGGTGACGAGCGCGATGTAGAGCGCCTCGGCGATCTCGGGGGTCAGCTCGACGCCGAGCTCCTCGAAGAGGTCGTAGAGGATCTCGCCGGTCGACGAGGCGTCGGCGACGATCAGGTTGACCTGGCCGAAGCGGGAGTTGTCGTGGTGGTGGTCGATGTCGACCACGAGAGGCGAGCGCTCCACGAACGACGAGTCGGGGCCGAGCCGGCGCTCGTTCGCGCAGTCGAGCGCGAGGACGACCCGCTCGTCGGCGTCGGCGGGCAGCTCCCGGCTGATCGCGCCGAGGTTCATGAAGGCGTACTCGCTCGGCAGCGGGATGACGCCCGAGAGGTAGAGGAACGCGTCCTTGCCGAGCTGCTCGAGGGCGAGCTTCATGGCGAGGATCGAGCCGAGCGCGTCGCCGTCGGGGTTCTCGTGGGTGGTGACGAGGAACCGGTCGTGCGACCGGATCGCCTCCACGACCGCGTCGAGCTCAGCTTTCGGGTTCTGGGTTTCCGTCTGGGGCAAGCTCATCGATGAGCCTGGTTAGCCGCACCCCCTCCTCTATCGTCGGATCGTACTCAAAGCTCAACTGTGGCGTTCGCTTCAGATGGAGCTCCCGGTTCACGGCCGCCTGGAGCACGCCGCCGGAGGACGCGAGCCCCGTGAGCGAGGCCTCGCGCTTGCGCTTCGAGCCGAGCACGCTGACGTAGACGGTCGCCTGGCGGAGGTCCCGGCTCGTCTTCACGCCGGTGATGGTGACGAAGCCGATGCGGGGGTCCTTGAGCGCGCGGATCTCCTCGGAGAGCACCTCGCGCAGGGCCTCGTTGACGCGGCGCATGCGCTCACTCATCGAGGGTCACCACCTCGCGCTCGACCCGCGCGAGCTCGAAGCTCTGCGAGGCGAGGTAGCGCTCGGCGCCGTCGAGGAGCCCGAGCAGCTCGGTGTGCCCGCGCGCGACGCAGGCCAGCGTCAGCTGCGCGCGCTGCCAGACCTCGTGGTGGTCGACCTCGGCCACGGAGGCGCCGAAGCGCCGCTGGAGCTGCGCCTTCGCGGAGAGGAGCTCCTTCCGCTTCCCCTTCAGCGAGTGGTTGTCCGGGAAGCGGAGCTCCGCGGACAGGATGCCGACGTAGCCGGAGCCCACGGCCCGGCCTACTCGGTCTCGTCCGCCTCCGGCTCGTCCGGGGCGCCGCCGTTCCCGGCGACCGAGAGGTCGGTGCGCTCGATCTCCTTGGTCTCGAAGGCCTCGAGGACGTCGCCCTCCTTCACGTCGTTGAAGCCGTCGAGCAGGATGCCGCACTCGAAGCCCTCCTGCACCTCGCGGACGTCGTCCTTGAAGCGCTTGAGGCCGGAGATGGTCGTCTCGTAGATCACCGTGCCGTCCCGGACGACCCGCACCTGGGCGTTCCGGCGGATCGTGCCGCTGGTGACGTAGGAGCCGGCGATGACGCCGAGGCGGGAGGCGCGGAAGAGCGCCCGGACCTCGGCCTCGCCGAGGATGTTCTCGTGCGTCTCGGGCGTGAGCATGCCGACGAGCGCCTGGCGGATGTCGTCGGTGAGCTGGTAGATGACCCGGTACGTGCGCAGGTCGACGCCCTCGCGCTCGGCCAGGGAGCGGGCCTCGGCGTTCGGGCGCACGTTGAAGCCGATGACGACGGCGTTCGACGCGGACGCGAGCATGACGTCGCCCTCGGTGATCGCGCCGATGCCCGTGTGGATGACGTTGACGCCCACCTCGGGGTGGTCGATCTTCGAGAGCTCGCCGACGACGGCCTCGATCGAGCCCTGGACGTCGGCCTTGACGATGATGTTGAGCTCGCGGAGCGCGCCCTCCTCCATCTGCGTGAAGAGCTCCTCCAGCGAGACGCCCTTCTTGGCGCTCCGCGCGAGCTGCTCGGCGCGGACGCGCTGGCCGCGGGCCTGCGCGAGCTGGCGCGCCTGGCGCTCGTTCTCGACGACGCGGGCGTGCTCGCCCGCCGCGGGCGGCTTGTCGAAGCCGAGGATCTCGACCGGCGTGCCCGGGCCGGCGTCCTTGACCTTCTCGCCGCGGAAGTCGAGCAGCGCGCGCACCTTGCCCCAGGCGTCACCGGCGACGATGGCGTCGCCGACCCGGAGCGTGCCGCGCGCGACGAGCATCGTCGCGACCGGGCCGCGGCCGATGTCCAGCCGGCTCTCGATGATCGGCCCGGAGGCCTCGGCCTTGGCGTTGGCCTGGAGCTCGAGCTCGGCGTCGGCGACGAGCAGGATCCTCTCGAGCAGGTCGTCGATGCCCTCGCGGGTCTTGGCGGAGACGTCGGCGAACTGCGTCGTCCCGCCCCAGTCCTCGGGCTGGAGATCGTGCGCCACGAGCTCCTGCCTGACCTTCTGCGGATTGGCCTCGGGCCGGTCGATCTTGTTGACCGCGACGAGCACCGGCACCTCGGCGGCGCGCGCGTGGTTGATCGACTCCACGGTCTGCGGCATGACGCCGTCGTCGGCGGCCACGACCAGCACGGCGATGTCCGTCACCTTCGCGCCACGCGCGCGGAGCGCGGTGAACGCCTCGTGGCCGGGCGTGTCGAGGAACGTGATCCGCCGGCCGGCGTGATCGACCTGGTAGGCGCCGATGTGCTGCGTGATGCCGCCGGCCTCGGTCTCGACGACCGCGCTCTCGCGGATGGCGTCGAGGAGCGTCGTCTTGCCGTGGTCGACGTGGCCCATGATCGTGACGACGGGCGGCCGGGCCGACAGGTCGTCGGGGTCGTCCTCGTAGACCTCGGGCTCGGGATCCTCCTCGTCGGCGTGCTTGATCTCGACTTCCTTCTTCGACTCGGTGGCGATGAGCTCGATCGCCTCGTCGGTGAGCGTCTGCGTGATGGTGACCATCTCGCCGACGTTCATCATGATCTTGATGATCTCGGGCACCGAGACGCCGAGAGCCGCGGACAGCTCCTTGACGGTCGCTCCCGAGTTGACCTTGACGGGGCCGGTCTGCGCGGGCGCCGGGCCTGCTGCGCCGGGCGCTCCTGCTTCGGGACATCGCGCTGCTGGCGTGCGTCGGGGCGCGGGCGGGCGGCCTGCGTGTCGATGACCACGCGGCGCTTGCGGCGCCCTCCCGGCGCGCCGCCGCGCGGCCTCAGTGGTCTCTGGCGATCAGACACGGTTCGAGCCTAATCCTCTCGTATAGACGCTTTCAAACCGGATGGGATGGTGACCGTCCGCCGGAGCGTGCGCGCGAACGCCCGCCGGGCCTCCGCCTTCTCGAAGCAGGAGGGCCGCCGGCAGGTGTACGCGCCGCGTCCCGGCAGCGTCCGGCCGTCGTCCGGCTCGAGCACCCCGGTCGGAGCCGCGAAGCGCGCGAGCTCCCGCTGCGGCGCCTTCCGCCCGCACCCGACGCACGTCCGGATGGGCTCGCTCACGACGCAGGCTGCTCTTCCTCCCCGGCGGCCGCCTCGACCTCCACGGCCTCGACTTCGCCCTCGACCTCAGCCTCGGCGTCCTCGGCCTCCGGCTCCTCGAAGCCGCCGACCGGGACGGCCTCGGACGGGGCGAGCTCCTCGCCGGCCTCCTCGCGGGCTGCGAGCTCGCGGTGGGCGGGGATCCCGCAGTAGCGCGAGCCGGGAACGGACGTGTTCGGGCAGCGCTTGCCGGTCCCGAGGACGGCGGCGCAGCGGCCGGTGAACTCCTCGTCGGCGCCGCCGCCGAAGGCCGCCTCGGCCTCGCTCCGCGCGAACTCGGTCTCCGAGACGATGTCGACCTTCCAGCCGGTCAGGCGCGCGGCGAGGCGGGCGTTCAGGCCCTCCTTGCCGATCGCCAGCGACAGCTGGTCGTCGGGGACGACGACGGTCGCCTCCATGGTCTCGTCGTCGACGAGCACCTCGCGCACGCGCGCCGGCGAGAGCGCCTTGGCGACGAAGCGCGCGGGCTCGGGGTTCCAGGGGATGATGTCGATCTTCTCGCCGCGGAGCTCGGACACGACCATGCGGACGCGCGAGCCGCGCGGGCCCGACGCAGGCGCCGACCGGGTCGACGCCCTGGACGTGCGACTCGACGGCGATCTTGGAGCGGTAGCCGGGCTCGCGGGCGACGCCGCGGATCTCGACGAGGCCGTCGGCGATCTCGGGCACCTCGAGCTCGAAGAGCGTCTTGATCAGCTCGGGATCGCGGCGCGAGAGGATCACCTGCGGGCCCTTCGTGCCGGAGCGGACCTCGGTGATGACCGCCTTGATGCGGCTTCCCTGCTCGTAGCGCTCGCCGTCGACCTGCTCCGAGCGCGGCAGGAGCGCCTCGACCTTGCCGAGGTCGACGAGGACGTTGTTGCGGTCGCCGGCCTGCTGCACGATGCCCGTGACGACCTCGCTGACGCGGTCGACGTACTCGTCGTACATCATCTCGCGCTCGGCCTCGCGGATCCGCTGCAGGATGACCTGCTTGGCCGTCTGCGCGGCGATGCGGCCGAAGTTGTCGGGCGTGACGTCGCTGCGCTTGACGAGCGCCGGGTCGATGTCGGACCAGTCGATGGCGAGGTCGTCGTCGGAGATGAGCGTGTGCGAGCGCTCGCCGTTCTCGGCCTCGACGGCCTCGAGCTCGGTGATCGCGCGCTCGCGGGCCTCGTCGAGCAGGCGCTCCTCGACGTCCGCCGGGGAGCTCGATCGACCAGACGCGGAAGTCGCCGCTGACGCGGTCGAGCTCGACCTGGGCGTGCCGCGCGGCGCCCGGCGTCTTCTTGTAGGCGGCGAGCAGGGCGTCCTCGAGCGCGCGGACGAGCGTCTCGTCCTCGATGCCCTTCTCCTTCTCGATCTGCCTGACGGCTTCCAGGATCTCCCGGCTCATGGTTCCTTCCTATCCCTCGTCGATGAGATTGCCGCGCGCGATCGCCTCGTACGGGATCTCCACCTGCTCGCCGCCGGTCGCGAGGGTCACCTCGCGCTCGTCGGCGGCGACGACCTCGCCGCGGAAGCGCTTGCGGCCGGCGATCTCCGTGCTCGTGCGGATCGCCGCGCGCCGGCCCAGGACGCCGCCGAAGTGCGCGGGCGTCCGGAGCGGGCGCTCGAGCCCCGGCGAGGAGACGTCGAGCGTGTAGTGGTTCAGGTAGCTGCGGAGCACGTCGGTGACCTGCTCGCACAGCGCGTGGTCCACCCCGGCGGGGTGGTCGATGTACACGGTGAGTCGTTCGGGGCCGCTGAGCTCGGCCGCCAGGACCTCCACGTCCGGCAACCGCTCCTCGACCGTTGCTGCGACCTCGCGTTGGATCTGTCGCTCCCTCTCGTAGACCTGCATTTCGTTCCTTCTCGCAAAAAATGGGCGCCGCGCGCCCATTTCTCCGAACCTGGGGAAATGTCCCGGTCAGGATAGCAGCGGTCGGTTCGCCTCCCGCCGGGTTCGTAGCGTTTGCATCGAGGACGATCGTGACCGGGCCGTCGTTGGCGAGCTCCACGGACATGCGGGCGCCGAAGCGGCCCCTGGCGACGTCGATCCCGTGGCCCGCGAGCGACTCGCAGAACCCCTCGTAGAGCCGCTCGGCCTGCTCGGGCGGCGCCGCCGCGGCGAAGCTGGGCCGGTTGCCCTTGCGTCGTGTCCGCGATCAGCGTGAACTGGCTGACGACGAGCGCGCCGCCGTGGACGTCCACCACGCTCCGGTCGAACTTGCCCTCCTCGTTCTCGAAGATCCGCAGCCGCGCGACCTTGCCCGCGAGGCGCTCCGCGACCGCTTCGTCGTCGTCCGCGGCCACGCCCAGCAGCACGCAGAGCCCGCGGCCGACCTCGCCGACGATCTCCCCGTCGACGACCACCTGCGCCCCGGTCACCCGCTGGACGACCGCCCGCACGGAGCGCGCCTAGCTCTCGAACTTGGCGAGCGCCTGCCGGTAGTCCCGGCTCTGCGGGCGGAAGAAGCTCGCCAGGCGGTAGTGCCCGACGGCCTCGTCGGGGCGGCCCTGCTTCTCCAGGCAGCGCCCGAGGGCGAAGTGCGCGTAGTGGTCGACCGGCTCGAGCTCGAGGATCGTCCGGAACTCCTCCTCCGCCTCGGCGAAGCGCCGGATGCGGTAGTAGGCGATGCCGAGCGCCTCCCGGATGGACGCCTTCTTCGGCTCGCGCTTCTTCGCCTTCTCGAGGGCCACGGTCGCCTGCGCGGCGCTGGCCCGCCGCCAGGTGCTCGCGGCCCTGCTGGTAGAGGTCGTAGGTCTCGCTCATGTCCCTGTCCTCACCATACGGCACGCGGCCGGGTCTGCCGAGTGCCGCGCCCTCGCTCAGAGCGAGAGCGAGCGGAGGCTGACCGCGCCGCGGACGCGGCTGGCGACGCCGAGGCGCTGGCGCAGGCCCCGGCGGATCTCCCGCAGGTCGCGGCGGGCTCGGCGGAGCGCCTCGCCGGCGCCTGAGCCGGAGGGCCGAAGCGGGCCACGGTCACGTCGCGGACGAACGAGCGTCGCGTCGACCGAGTAGAAGCGCTGCGAGCATCGCCCCGACCTCGGGCATCGTCGCGCTCGGCGGCACGTCGACGCCCTGGTCGGCGAGGATAGCCGGCGACGTCCCGGCGGCAGGCTCGCGGCCAGCGCGCGCGTGTCCCGCGTGGCGAAGCGGGCGCTCCGCCGGAGCGCCTTCAGGACGAGGATCGCGGCGATCGCGCCGCCGCGATCATGGCGAGGATCGTGAGGAGCCCGCGCCCGTGGTCGCGGACGACCGTGAGGCGTTCCGCTCGACCCTGCTCCGAAGCCCGGAGTTCGCGAGGCCCGGCGTCTGCCCGGCGGTCGCGGATCGCCTCGGCCCGCGTCGGCGACAGCCCCTCCAGCCGGTCGGCGAAGCCGATGTCGGCCGCGTCGGGGGCGTTGTAGGTCTCGGGGAGCTGACGGCGTAGGTCGCGTCGAGCTCGCCGCGGCCCGGGCGTCGGGTCGAACGGGATCCAGCCGAACTGCGGGAACCAGACCTCGACCCAGGCGTGGGCGTTCGTGTCCCTGACGACCCACTCCTTCGTCGTCGCTCCTGTAGTCGCCGCTCGAGAAGCCGACCGCCACGCGCGAGGGGACGCCGAGCAGCCGCAGCATGAGCGCCATCGCGCCGGCGTAGTGCTGGCAGTAGCCGCGCTTCGTCTCGTTGACGAAGTCGACGAGCGCCGGCAGTCCCGCCGATCGGCGCGGGCGGCTGCTCGTCGTAGACGAAGCCGCCGGCCTCCCGGAACCAGATCTCGAGCAGCGCCGCGGCCTCGTAGGGCGACTGCGCCTCGCTCGTGACGCTCGAGCGCCGTGTCGTACACGGACTCGAGCGCCGTCACCTCGAACTCGCCGCGACGAGCCGAAGAAGACGTCCATGAGCGTGTCGCGGCCCTCGACGCCCCACTCGGGAGCGGTCTGGTAGACGACCTCGAGGTAGCGCGCGGCCGCCGTCCGGGTAGTCGCCGCGGAACGTGTTCAGCTCGCTCGGGTTGGGCCGCGGCGCGTAGCTCCAGACCGTGTACGCTGGTCCCGGCGGATCCCGTCCGGGACGACGACGACCTTTCGCCGTTCTCGTCCGCGACCGGCGCCTCGGTCTCCGGCCGCCAGCGCACCGGCTGCGCCGAGGCCGGCAGACGGGTGTCGCGCAGCGCCTCGATCTTGAACTCCTGGCGGATCCAGTTCGTCCTCGTTCGCCGGCCGCCTCCGGCAGGAGCGGGCCCTGGGCGTCGATCTGCTCGCGCTCCGTGGCCTCGCCCAGCTCGAGGTCCTCGTCCCAGATCAGGCCGGTGTAGTCGTCGAGCGTCGTCGCGCGCCAGTAGAGCGATCGCCTCGCGCCCGGGCACCTTGACGCGCATGACCGTGCGTCGGCTCCTCGGGGAACTGATCCCGTCGTAGTTCGCGCTCCCACACGTAGCTCGACCGACACCGGCGCTCGTCGGCCGGTCGTACGGGTCCCAGGTCTGCCAGGAGAGGAAGGCGGGCTTCGCCACGGCGTCGGTCGTCGAGACGACTCCGGCGAGCACGATCAGGAGCACGCCCACCCCGCACGGCCTGGACCACGCCCCGCGGCCGGTCCTCGCGGCCGAGCAGGAACAGGATCGCGAGCACGCCCGACCAGCGCGAGGGCTCCCGCGAGCAGCGGGTTCTCCCCCGGCACGAGGGTCGCCGGCCACGCGACGGCGACGACGAGCGCGAGCGAAGCGCCGACCGGACGGCGCGCCATCACGAGCATGCCGATCAGCGCCGTGAAGCCGAAGATCGCGAGCAGCACGACCGTCTGCATGGCGGGGAAGTCGATGCGGTCGAACGGAAGCTGCGTCTCGTAGAAGTCGAGGAAGCCGCGCCGGATCCCGTCGAGCGCCGGGCCGAAGAAGTCGCGCGAGGGGTCGCCGGGCCTGGCGTCGGCCAGCGCGACGTCGGAGGAGAGCGAGGAGGCGACCAGGGTCGAGCCCGCGAGCGCGAGCGCGACGACGAGCCACGACCGTCGGAGCGCGACCGCCCCGATCGGCAGGAGCGCGAGCAGGAGCCATCGGCAGCCAGTCCTCCCAGGCGATCGATCGCGTCTCGAGCCGCGCCCAGGAGACGATCACGGCCGCGGCGCCGCAGCGCGACCAGGAGCCAGCGCCTAGCCAACGGCCTGGAGCTCCCCGGTGGAGAGGCGCGCCGTGAGGTCGTCCCCGCGCCGCACGACGAGCACGGCGACGCCCGCTCGCTGGAGCCTGAGCAGGTGCGCGGCCGTGGCCGGCTGGACGACTCCCGAAACATCGCCGGCGAAGCTCGCGCCGTCGACGTACACGAGGCTCGCGGCGTTGTTTCCGAGCGCCCGGTGGGCCAGCCGCTCGACGAGGCGCGGCGAGAGCGCCGACGTGACGACGGTCAGCTCGACGGCGCGGGCGGCCGGCCCTGCCTCGTCGGCGAGGATGTTCGCCACCGGCGAGTGCCCGTCCGGCTCGACGGCGGCGAGGATCTCGAGCGCTCGCTGCCAGTCGCCGTCGAAGGAGTGGACGCGCTGGTAGAGCGGTCGGGACGTGTTCACGATCAGCGCCGCCCGCCGCCCGCGGGCCGCGTGGGACTTGACGATCGAGCCGGCGGCGCGGACGGCGAGCTCGAAGCTCGAATCGGGGGCGGCGCCGACGACAGTGCTCGCGTCGGCGTCGAGAAGCACCGCGGTCTCGTCGCGCGGGGAGTCCTCCAGCTCCTTCACCATCAGCTGGCCCCGCCTCGCCGTCGTCGGCCAGTGGACGCGGCGGAGGGACTCTCCCTGCTGGTAGTCCCGGACGCTGTGGAGGTCGAAGCCCGTCGGCCGGCGCAGGAGGAGCCGGCGCCCCTCGGGCGTGCGCGCACCCGACTCGCAGAAGAGCCTGTCGACGTCGACGAGTCGTGGGTAGACCAGGATCGACGCGCCGGCCGGCAGCTCGACCGTCACCCGCTCGAGCCCGAAGGGATCCTCGACCACGATCTCCGCCTCCTCGACGGCGTAGCGGCCGCGGGGGACGCGCCTGAGCAGGTAGCGGCCGCGGATCCGACCGCCACGCCGGACGAGCGGGGTCTCCCGCTCGCCGAGTCGGGCGATCCTCTCGCGGACGACGAGGGTTCCCGACGGCACGATCTCGTCGGTGTCGAGCTCGAGCTGGACGGGGACGTCGTCGCCGGCCAGCCGCTCGCCCCGGCCGAAGGTGCGCCGAAGCGTCATCGGGCGCACGAGAAAGCGGACCCAGAGCGCGGCGGCGAGAACGGCGAGGACGAGCCCGATCGCGACCGGATAGAGGGCCTCGGACCCGAACGCCCAGCCGGCCAGGTAGATCCCACCCCCGAGGGCGAGGATCCAGCGTCCCCTATCTGTGAGCATCAGACCGGAACGGGCGTCCGCTCGATGATGTCCCGGACCAGCTCCTCGCCGTCGAGGCCGCCCGCGCGTGCCTCGGGCGAGAGGATGAGCCGGTGCGCGAGCACCGTCGGCGCCACCGTCTTCACGTCGTCGGGCTCGACGAAGTCGCGTCCGGCCACGAGCGCCCGTGCCTTGGCGACCCGGAGGAGCGCCAGGCCGGCCCGCGGGCTCGCGCCCAGGAACAGCCGCGCGTCGGAGCGGCTGTGCCGGAGGACGGCGACGATGTAGCGGTTGAGGCTCTCCTCGACGTAGACGTTCTTGGCGCTCTCGATCGCGCCGAGCACCTCCTGCGCGCTGGCGACGCACTCGAGCGAGTCGAGCGGCGTCTCGGCGGCGTTCTCCGAGAGCATGCGCGCCTCGTCGGCGAGCGGCGGATAGCCGATCGCGATCCGCATCGTGAAGCGGTCGAGCTCGGCCTCCGGAAGCGGGTAGGTGCCCTCGTACTCGATCGGGTTCTGGGTCGCCATGACCATGAAGGGCGGCGCGAGCTGGTACGAGACGCCGTCGATCGTCACCTGCCGCTCCTGCATGCACTCGAGGAGAGCCGCCTGCGTCTTCGGCGAGGAGCGATTGATCTCATCGACGAGCAGGATGTTGGCGAACACCGGCCCGGGGCGGAACTCGAACTCGTTCGACCGCTGGTTGAACACGTTGACGCCGGTGACGTCGGAGGGCAGCAGGTCGGGAGTGAACTGGAGGCGCGAGAACGAGCAGTCGACCGACCGGGCGAGCGCCTTGGCGAGAGTCGTCTTCCCCACGCCGGGGAAGTCCTCGATGATCAGGTGGCCCTCGGAAAGGAGGCAGAGGACGGCGAACTCGAGCGTCTCGTCCGGAGCGTGGATGACGCGGCGGAGGTTGTCCCCGATCTTCTCGGCGAGCGCCGCTCCGGCGGACGCCGCCACCTCCTGCTTGGCCTCGACGGCCTGCTCGTCCATCTACACCCCTCTCGCGAGAGCTTCGATCTGGTCGAGGATAGCCACAGCGCAATCCTCCTTGCTTCGCCTGCTCACCACGGTCTCGCCTGCCGGCGTGATGAGGACCACCTCGTTCCAGTCGGACTCGAATCCGATGTCAGAACGAGATACGTCGTTGTAGACGAAGAGGTTCCCTCCCTTGTTCGTCAATTTCGTGCGCGCCCGCGCTAGGCCCGCCTCGCCTTCGTCGGCGGCGAAGCCGACGAGGATCTGGCCGTTCCGGCGCCGGCGGCCGAGCTCGGCGAGCACGTCTTCGGTGGGCTCGAGGGCGACCGTCCACGTCTCGGAGTTCTTCGGCCGCTTGCCGCCGGCCGGTTCGGCGGGACGGTAGTCGGCGACCGCGGCAGCCATCACGACCACGTCGGCGCCGTCGCGCGCGAGCACCTCGCGGGCGAGGTCGGCGGCGGAGGGCGCCTGCACGACCTCGACCCCGTCCGGCGGCGGAACGGCGAGGTTCGAAGCGACGAGGATGACGTCCGCCCCGCGCCGGCGGGCCTCCCGCGCGACCGCCACGCCCATCTTCCCGGACGAGCGGTTGCCGACGAAGCGGACCGAGTCGAGGGGCTCGCGGGTCCCCCCTGCGCTGACGACGAACCGCTTCCCGCGGAGCGGCCCGTCAGCGCCGAGGAGCTCCAGGCAGCGGGCGAAGATCGCGTCCGGCTCGGACATGCGCCCGACGCCGTGCTCGCCTTCGGCCAGCTCGCCCTCCTCGGGGCCGATGAGGTGTACGCCTCGCTCGACGAGCAGACGCACGTTGTCGCTGGTCGCTGGGTGCTCCCACATGCGGACGTTCATGGCCGGAGCGACGAGCACGGGCCCGCGCACCGCCAGGGCGGCCTGGGTGAGCACGTTGTCGGCCAGGCCGTGCGCCAGCTTGGCGAGCGTGTTCGCCGAGAGCGGCGCGATCACGAGCAGATCGGCGTCCGCCAGGTGCGGATACAGGTCACGAGAGGCCTCCCGGCGGGCGAGCGCCTCGAAGGTGTGAGCGGAGACGAAGCGCTCGGCGTCGGAGGTGAGGATCGGCGTGACGTCGTGCCCGTCCTGCACGAGCAGCCGCACGAGCTCGCACGCCTTGTAGGCGGCGATCCCGCCGGTCACGCCGATGAGAACCCGAGCCAACGCCGGCCCCTGCCCGAGGGCTAGGCGTTCGTGACGTCGATCTTGCCCTCGGCGATCTCCTCGAGGGCCATGGTCAGGTAGTTCTTCGACCTGGACTCGACGAGCGGCGGCGCGAAATCGTCGAAGGTGCCCTCGCCGAGCTGATGGTGGTAGTTGTTGATCTGCCTCGCCCGCTTGGCCGCGGCGATGACGAGCGCGTAGCGCGAGCCGCCGGCGCTGGCGAGCAGATCGTCGATTCGTGGATGCATCATGGCGCTCGAAGCTTACCTGCAGCGCTCGGCTCCTCGACGGCGGCGTCGACGATGGCGCCCAGCTCGGCCACGGCCCGGCCGAGATCGTCGTTCGTGACGACGCGGTCGAAGTCACCCGCTTCCTCGGCCTGGCGGCGCGCCAGCTCCAGCCGCTCGCCGATCTCGCCGGCGCTCTCGGTGGCCCGCTCGCGCAGCCGCCGCTCGAGCTCCGCGAAGCTCGGAGGCTCGACGAAGATCGTGACCGCGTCGGGGATCGTCGCCTGGACCTCCTTCGCCCCGTGCGTCTCGAGCTCGAGGACGACGCTGCGGCCGGACGAGAGGATGCGGTCGACCTCCGCGCGGAGCGTGCCGTAGCGGTGGCCGGAGACGTAGTCGACGTGCTCGAGGAACTCGCCGACGTCGAGGCGGCGCTGGAACTCGGCGGCCGAGAGGAAGTGGTACTCACGGCCGTCCTCCTCCCCCGGCCTGAGCGGTCGGGTCGTCGCCGACACCGCCACCTCCAGGTCGGGGCGGCCCGCGACGAGCTTCCGGATCAGCGTGCCCTTGCCGGCGCCGGACGGCCCGGTGACGACGAAGAGCCGTGGCCGCACGTCAGCGGCGCAGCAGTGCGACCAGCTCGGCGCGCTGGCGGTCGGAGAGGCCGCCCACGGTCTTCGACTGGCTGATCCTGCACTGGTTCAGGAAGCGGGCGGCCTTCACGCGCCCGAACTTCGGGACGGCCATGAGGATGTCGAAGACCTTCGCGGTCTCCACGTAGGTCGGCGGGTTCCGGAGGATCGACTCGATCTGGACGGTGCCCGCCTTGAGGTCCTTCTTGAGCTTCGCGCGCTTGACGCGGATCTCGTTCGCCCGGCGAAGAGCCTCCATTCGCTGGTCCAGGGAGCGGAGGGGGGCCTGGACCTGCGTCTTGGTGCCTTGCATGGCGCGGCATTCTAACAGCGCCTCTCAGAGCTTCAACCCGACCCGTCCGCCTCGTTTCAGCGCACGTCGGCAGGCCTGGCAACAGGAGCGTGCGCCGCTCCTCGGGCAGCGAGCGGGTCGTCGAAGCCGCGGCGGGACGCCTCGGCGGCGAGCTCCTCGCGCACCCGCTCGGGGGCGCCGGGATCGGCGAAGAGCACCGTGCCGAGCGCGACCGCGGACGCGCCCGCGGCGAGGAGCTCGAGCGCGTGCGCTCCGGTCTCGACGCCGCCCATGCCGACGATCGGCAGGCCGGTCGCCGCATAGGCGGCGTGCACGGCCCCGAGCGCGATCGGACGGAGCGCGGGGCCCGAGAGCCCGCCCGTGGCCGTCCCGAGGATCGGCTGGAGGCTCGCCGGATCGAGAGCCAGTCCCCGAATCGTGTTCACGAGCGAGAGCCCGTCCGCCCCTGCGGCCGCCGCTGCCTCCGCCACTGCGGGGAGGTCCGGGAGCCCCGGCGCAAGCTTGGCATAGAGCGGCTTGCCGGTGGCGGCCCGGGCGGCGGTCACGATCGCGGTGGCCTCCTCCTCAGGGGCGGTGACGTTCGGGCAGGACAGGTTGAGCTCGAGGACGGCGGCGGCGGTGCCGTCGAGGCGGCCACAGAGGTCGGCGTAGTCCGCCGCGGCGAAGCCGCCGACCGAGACCCAGACGGGCGGGCCGAGCTCGAACAGGCGCGGGAGCGCCTCGCTCAAGAAGAGATCGATCCCCGGGTTTGCGAGCCCGATCGAGTTGAGCATCCCCACGTCGGTCTCCGCGATCCGCACCGGCGCGTTCCCCTCGCGCGGAACGGGTGTGACCGTCTTCGTCACGAAGGCGTCGAGCGTGCGGGCAACGTCCGGCGCGCTGAGCGCGTCGAGGCAGCCGGACGCGTTCAGGATCACGCCGCAGCGACCTTTCCGGCCACGGCCGGGGCCTGTCCCCGGACGCGGCCGCCGAGGACGGGGCCTTCGACGCAGAGCCGCGCGAGCCGGCCGTCGATCTGCACGGCACATCCGTAGCACGCGCCGTAGCCGCACGCCATCGGCGCCTCCCAGGCGAGTTGGGCAGCCGGAGCGAGATGGCGCACGGCCTCGAGCATCGGCTCCGGTCCGCAGGCAAGGACGTCGTGGCCGGGCTCGAGGCGCTCCGTCACGTACGTCGGCTCGAGGACGACTTCGGCGTTCGGGACGAGCGCCGCGGCCTCCGCGTGGCGGGCGGTGCGGAAGCCGAGCAGCGCCGGCGGGCGGCGGAGGGTCTCCGAGAGGTACGGGAACGGTGCCACGCCGATGCCGCCGCCTACGAGGAGCGGGAGGCCGACGTCGAGATCGAAGCCGTTTCCAAGCGGGCCGTGCACGTCCACCTCCTCTCCGGTCCGGAGCCTAGCGAGGGCCCGCGTCCCCGGCCCGATCGGGTCGACGAGGAAGCAGAGCTCGCCCGAGGGCGCCAGGCAGAGGCTCATCGGCCGCGGGAGCAGCAAGCTTCGTGGGCGGAGCATGAAGAACTGGCCGGGGACGCCGGGCTCGAGATCGCCGCGGCGAAGCCGCACGAGCGCGTACGGTCCGACGGCCTCGACGGCGACGACCCTTTGCCGTCTAAGCCGACTCTGCGACACGTTCCTGGAGCGAGACGGTGTCTCCGCGCGTCGCCCTGGCGATCGCCTCGACGGCCGCGGCGGCGCCGGAGACCGTGGTGACGCAGGGAACGCGGGCGAGCAAAGCCGCCTCCCGGATGAGGTAGCCGTCGGAGCGGGCGCCCCGCCCGTCCGGCGTGTTGACGACCAGCTCGACCGCGCGGCGCCGGACGAGGTCGACGACGGTGGGCCCGTCGCCGGGCTCGGAGACCTTGCGGACGCGGGTGACGGCCAGCCCGGAAGCCGCGAGCGCCGACGCGGTCCCCCCGGTGGCGCAGAGCACGAACCCGAGCGCGACCAGGCTGCCCGCGAGCGCGACCGCCGCGGGCTTGTCGCGGTCGCGCACGGAGAGAAACGCCGTCCCGGAGCTCGGCAACGGTCGGCCGGCGGCGCGCTCGGCCTTGGCGAAAGCGGTCGGAAAGTCCGCGGCGCTGGCCATCACCTCGCCGGTCGAGCGCATCTCGGGCCCGAGCACCGCGTCGGCTCCGGGAAAGCGCGCGAACGGGAAGACGGAGGCCTTCACCGACACGTGGCCGGGCGAGTCGCGGCCAGTCGGCCGCACCTCCCCGAGGCGAGCGCCCGCAGCAACGCGGCAGGCGGCCTCGACGAGGTTCACGTCGAGCGCCTTGGAGACGAAGGGGACGGTCCGGGAAGCACGCGGATTCGCCTCCAGCACGTGGAGGCGGCCGTCGTGGAGCGCGAGCTGGACGTTGATGAGCCCGACGACCCCGAGCGCCGGGGCGAGCCGGGTCACCGTGTCGACGCACTCGGTGAGCACGCCGTCCGGCAGGCCGACCGGCGGAAGCACGCACGAGGAGTCGCCGGAGTGGACGCCCGCCTCCTCGACGTGCTCCATGAGCGCCGCCACCCACGTCTCCCGGCCGTCGCAGACCGCGTCCACGTCGAGCTCGATCGCGCCCTCGAGGAAGCGGTCGACGAGAACCGTTCCCGCTCCCTCGGCCGCGCTCGCCACGTCCTCGGGCCCGTAGCAGACGCGCATGCGCCTGCCACCGAGCACATAGGACGGCCTGACGAGAACCGGATAGCCGATCTCCTCGGCCCCGGCCACGGCAGCGGACGCGTCGTCCGCGGTCCGCCATGACGGAACCCCGATCCCCAGGCGGCCGCAGAGCTCCGCGAAGCGCTCGCGGTCCTCGGCAAGGTCGACGGCCTCGTAGGGCGTCCCGATGATCCTGACGCCCTCTCGTTCGAGTGCCCGGGCGAGCTTGAGCGGGGTCTGGCCCCCGAACTGGATGACGACGCCGTCGGGCCGCTCCCGCGCGCAGATCTCGAGCACCTCCTCGACGCACAGCGGCTCGAAGTAGAGGCGGTCCGAGGTGTCGTAGTCGGTCGAAACGGTCTCGGGGTTGCAGTTGACCATGACCGTCTCGTAGCCGAGCGCGCGGAACGTCTGCGCGGCGTGGACGCAGCAGTAGTCGAACTCGATGCCCTGGCCGATGCGATTCGGCCCGGAGCCGATGATGACGACGCGCGGCTTGGTGCCGTCCGCCGGCGTCTCGTCGTCCTCCCCCCAGGTGGAGTAGAGGTAGTTCGAGCTCGCCTCCACCTCGGCCGCGCACGAGTCGACGCGCCGGTAGGCCGGCCGGACCCCCCACGACCGTCGCGCGCGGCGAACCTCGTCCTCGCTTGTGTTCCACGTAGCCGCAAGATCGGCGTCTGCCCAACCGAGCCGTTTGAGCCTCAGCCAGTCCTCGGCGACCAGATCGGAGCTTGTACGCGTGGAGCACAAGGCGGCCGTGGCGCGCTCGAGCTGCTCGCGAAACCACGGGTGCAGGCCCTCGGGCAGGTCGGCGAGCGTCGCCCACGGCGTTCGGGCGCCGGCGTCCAGCTCGCGCGAGCGCATCGCCTTCAGGAACGCCTCCGTAAACGTCCGCCCGATGCCCATGGCCTCGCCGACCGACTTCATCTGCGTCCCCAGCTCCTCGTCGGCCCCGGGGAACTTCTCGAAGGCGAAGCGGGGGAACTTGACGACGACGTAGTCGAGCGTGGGCTCGAAGCTCGCCGGCGTCGTCTGCGTGAGGTCGTTGGGGATCTCGTCGAGGGTGTACCCGACCGCGAGCTTCGCGGCGACCTTGGCGATCGGGTATCCGGTCGCCTTGCTCGCGAGCGCGGACGAGCGCGAGACGCGCGGGTTCATCTCGATCACGCGCAGCTCGCCGGTCCCTCGCTCCCGCGCGAACTGGATGTTGGAGCCCCCGGTCTCGACGCCGACCGCGCGGATCACACGGGCTGCCGCATCGCGAAGCTCCTGGAAGGCCTCGTCTGAGAGGGTCATCTGCGGCGCGACCGTGACCGAGTCGCCCGTGTGCACTCCCATCGGGTCGAGGTTCTCGATCGAGCAGACGACCACGACGTTGTCTCGCGCGTCGCGCATCACCTCCAGCTCGAACTCGTCCCAGCCCACCAGGGACTCCTCGACGAGCACCTGGCGCACCGGGCTCTCGTCGAGCGCGCGCTCGAGCCGCAGCTCGAGCTCGTCCGGCGTGCGGGCGATGCCGCCGCCGTGGCCGCCGAGCGTGAACGCCGGGCGCAGGATGACGGGGAACGAGAGCGCCTCGGGCAGCTCGTTGGGAGACGTGACGACGAGCGACTCCGGCACGCGGAGCCCGACGCCCTCCATCGTCCCGCGGAAGAGTCCTCGGTCCTCGGCGCGAAGGATGGCGTCGTAGCCTGCGCCGATCAGCTCGATGCCGAGCTCGGCGAGCACCCCGTCCTCGGCGAGCTTGCGCGCGAGGTTCAGGGCGGTCTGGCCGCCGAGCGTCGGCAGCAGGGCGTCGGGCCGCTCGCGCTCGAGGACGCCCGTCAGGCCCTCCGGGTCGAGCGGCTCGAGGTAGGTGCGGTCCGCGAAGCCCGGGTCGGTCATGATCGTCGCCGGGTTCGAGTTGACGACGATCGTCCGGTAGCCCTCCGCGCGCAGGACCTTCAGCGCCTGGCTCCCCGAGTAGTCGAACTCGCAGGCCTGCCCGATCACGATCGGCCCGGCGCCGATCACGCAGATGGACCTGATGTCAGGCCGCCGCGGCATAGCGGAGCTCCTCGACCCAGGCCTCGATCTCGGGCCAGGCGTCATGCGGCCCGGGCCCCGCCTCCGGGTGGAACTGGAGCGAGCGGGCATGCTCGCTGCGCAGGGAGACGCCCTCGACGGTGCCGTCGTACAGGGAGACGTGCGTCACCGCGGGGCCGTCGCCCCGCACCGCGAAGCCGTGGTTCTGGCTCGTGACGAGAACGCGGCTCGAGGCGAGCTCGAGGACGGGGTGGTTCGCTCCGCGGTGCCCGAACGGAAGCTTGAAGGTCTCGAGGCCGGCGGCGAGCGCCAGGAGCTGGTGGCCGAGGCAGATGCCGAGGATCGGCACGCGCCCCAGCAGCTCCCGGACGACGGCGACCTCGTCGCTCTGCGCGGCGGGATCGCCGGGCCCGTTCGAGAGCAGGACGCCCGCGGTCCGCTCCGCGAGGATGGTCCCGGCATCGGCGTCGTGCGGGAACACGGTCGCCCGGACGCCGCAGGCGGTCAGGCGGTCGAGGATCGAGCGCTTGCAGCCGTAGTCCAGGACGGCGACCGGAACCTCGCCGTGGCCGACGTGGTACGGCTCGGGGGCCGAGACGCCGGCGACGAGGGCGCGGCCGGCCATGGGCGCCTGGGCCCGGACGTCGGCCAGCACCTGCTCGACCGAGGCCGCCCCGGCGACCGCCGCCGCGCGCATCGCGCCACGCTCCCGCAGCCGCACGACGAGGGCCCGCGTATCCATGTCCTCGAGGGCGACGATCCCCTGCGCGTGGAGCCAGCGCGTCCAGTCCTCGCCGGTGGCCTGGCGCATGAGCACGCCCCGCGCGTGCGCCCGCGCGGACTCCGAGCGCTGCGGCGAGACCCCGTAGTTCCCGATCATCGGCGCCGTGAAGGCGACGATCTGCTCCGAGAAGCTGGGATCCGTCACGACCTCCTGGTAGCCGGTCATCGCCGTCGTGAAGACGGCCTCGCCGTGCGCGACTCCGAGCGCGCCGACGGACCGGCCCCGGAAGACCGATCCGTCCTCGAGGACGAGGAAGCCGCTCACGCTCCGTGCACCAACCTGCCGGCCGCAACCGTCTGCACCACCCGGCTGTGGAGCGTGGAGCCGAGAAGCCAGGAATTCGCCGACTTCGACCTGAACGAGCCCTCGTCCACGTGCCAGACTGCGTCGAGATCGAGGAGCACGAGGTTCGCCTGCCGTCCGACCTCGATCGCCGGCGGCTCGAGACCGTAGATCCGCGCCGGCCCTGTGCTCATGCGCTCGAGCAGGGTGGCGAGCGGGACGACCCCCGGCTCCACGAGCTGCGTGTAGAGCGCGGAGAAGGCCGTCTCGAGGCCCGTGACCCCGAACGGCGCCTCCTCGAACGGGACTTCCTTCTCCTCGCGAGCGTGCGGAGCGTGGTCGGTCGCGATCGCCTCGATCGTGCCGTCGACGAGCGCCTCGACGAGCGCGGCCCGATCCGCCTCCGCGCGGAGCGGCGGGTTCATCTTCACGTTCGGATCGAGGGAGCGCACGGCCTCGTCCGTGAGGCAGAGGTGATGCGGCGTGACCTCGGCCGTGGCCTCGACGCCCAGGGCCCGGGCGCGCCGAAGCTCGTCCACGGACTCGCGGGCCGACAGGTGGAGCAGGTGCAGTGGCCGTGCCTCGTAGCCCGCGAGCGCGAGGTCGCGCGCGACCATCACGCTCTCGGCCACGGAGGGGTAGCCGCCGAAGCCGAGCTCGGCCGAGACGAGCCCCTCGTGGACGTGGCCACCGCGCGAGAGCGTCGGCTCCTCGCAGTGGACGGCAACCGGCCTCCCGGCGGCGGCGCTGTACTGGAGCGCGCGCCGGAGGAGCCCGGGCGCGACCACCGGGCGGCCGTCGTCGCTGAAGCCCGCGGCGCCGCGGTCGGCGAGCTCGACCATCTCGGTCAGCTCGGCGCCCTCCTGCTCCTTCGTGATCGCGGCCAGGAAGCCGACGGGGATCTCCGCCTCGCGCTCCGCCTGCTCCGTCAGGGCGCCGAGGATGGAGGCCGAGTCGACGACCGGGTCGGTGTTCGGCATCGCGAGGATTGCGCAGTAGCCACCCGCCGCGGCGGCGCGCGTCCCCGAGCCGAGGTCCTCCTCGTCCTCGCGCCCGGGCGTGCGCAGGTGCACGTGCGGGTCGACGAACGCGGGCGCCAGCACCTTCCCGTTCGCGGGCGCCGTCGGCGGCTCGAGCGCCGCGATCACGCCCTGCTCCACCCGGACGGTCAGCGTCTCGTCGAGGCCGCGGGTCGGGTCGACGACGCGGACGTTCTCGAACGCGACGGAATCCTGGCGCCCGTTCGTCCCGAAAAGCATCACGCCACCTCCTCGATCTCGGCCACCTTGACCTCGACCGGCCCCTGCGTGAGGAGGTCGTAGAGGACGGCCATGCGCACGACGAGGCCGCTCCGCACCTGGCGCTCGACGAGGGAGTCGGGGAGTCGGCGACGGCCGCGTCGATCTCGACGCCGCGGTTCATCGGCCCGGGGTGCATGACGCGCTGGCCGGGGCGCAGGCGCTCCGGCGTCACGCCCCAGCGCGCCGTGTACTCCCGCAGGCTGGGGACGTAGTTGGCGCCCTCGAGCATCCGTTCCCGCTGCATGCGCAGGACGTAGACGACGTCTGCGTCCCTGATGTCCGCGATGTCGTGCGAGATCTCGCAGCCCATCGCCTCGATCCCGCGCGGGATCAGCGGCGGCGGGCCGACGAGGGTCACGCGGGCGCCCATCAGGACGAGCGCCTGCACGTTCGAGCGCGCGACGCGCGAATGGAGGACGTCGCCGACGATGGCGACATGCAGCCCGTCGATTCCGCCCAGCTCCTCCTCCAGGGTGTAGAGATCGAGGAGCGCCTGCGTCGGATGCTGGTGCTTGCCGTCGCCGGCGTTGACGACGTGCGCGGGCGTGAAGCGGGCGGCGAGATGCGGGGCGCCGATGTGGGCATGGCGGATGACGACGACGTCAGGGTCGTAGGCCCCGATCGTGAGGAGCGTGTCCTTCAGCGACTCCCCTTTCTCCACCGCCGAGCCGGACGACTTGATCGACATCACGTCCGCCGAGAGCCGCTTGGCGGCGAGCTCGAAGCTCGACGAGGTCCTCGTCGACGCCTCGAAGAAGAGGTTGACGACGGTTCGCCCTCGCAGGGCGGGCAACTTCTTCACATCCCGCTCGAGCGAGTGGGCGAAGGTGCGCGAGAGCGCCAGGAGCCGCTCGACGTCCTCCCGCGTCAGGTCGGCGATCGAGATCAGGTGCCGGCGGGCCGAGCTCCTCGGCGGCAGGAGCTCGGTGCGCAGCAGTGGTCGGACGTCAGCCATCGGCTACCTCACTTCTCCGGTGTCGGGACGAGCAGGACGCGGTCGACCTCGTCGACCTCGAGGAGCTGCACCTGGATGCGCTCGCCGTGGGCGGTCGGGAGGTTCTTGCCCACGTAGTCGGGGCGGATCGGAAGCTCGCGATGGCCGCGATCGACGAGCACCGCGAGCTGGACGCGCTCGGGGCGGCCGTAGTCGAAGAGGGCGTCGATCGCGGCGCGGATCGTTCGGCCGGTGTAGAGGACGTCGTCGCAGAGCACGCACGTCATCCCCTCGAGCGGAAAGTCGAGGCGCGTGGCCCTCACGACGGGCTGGGGGTGGAGGGGCCCGCTCCCACCGCGCGCGTGGACGTCGTCCCGGTGAAAGGTGATGTCGAGGGTGCCGAGGGCGATCTCCCGGCCCGTGAGCTCCTCGATCTGGCGCCGGAGACGCTGGGCGAAGGGCACGCCTCGCGTGTGGATCCCGACGAGGGCCGTGCGCTCGAGGCTCGGGTTTCGCTCGACGATCTCGTGGGCGATGCGGACGACCGTCCGCCGGAGAGCTTCTCCGTCCAGCAGGGTCCGTTCCGCCTGCGCGGGCGCAGCCACCAGCCACTCCTTTCCGGCCTCTCTGGACCGAGTTAAAGGTGCGCGGGCAAGGCTAGCCGGTCGGCCGGACGGCGTCCACCTGAGCGAGCAGGCGACGGTGCAGGTCCTGCGCCGCGCGACCCGGCACCACGCCGAGCTCCTCGCGGAGGAGCACTCGGAGCCGGTCGTAGACGCGCAGGGCCTCGGCGACGTTCCCTCTCGCTTCGAGCGCCTCCATGAGCAGGCGGTAACCGCTCTCCCGGAACGGCGCGGCCTCGACCAGCGAGCGGCCCGCCCGCTCGGCCGCCGCCAGCTCGGTACCCTCCATGTTCAGGCCGATCGTCCCGACGCACTCGAGCGCGCGGAGCCGCACGTCGTCGAGCCACCTGCGCCGCTCGTCGATCCACGGCGCCTCGTAGCCGGGCAGGCACCTGCGGTTCGCCACGTAGAGAGCCGTGCGCGCAGGCGCCCAACCCTCCTCCCACCGCCCGAGCGCGACCGCCGACTCCGCGCGGTGCACCCCCACCCCCGCGGCCTCCAGGTCGATCCACGCCTCGTCGGGAAGAGCCAGCCGAAGCTCGCCCTTCCCCTCGAGCGACCCGGGGCCGAGAATCCGGCGCAGCTTGGAGAGGAGTGCGGCGAGCGATGCCTCCGCCGCGTCCGGCGCCCCTTCCGGCCAGAGAGCGTCCGCCAGCTCGGCCCGTGTCGAACGGCGGGAGCGGCTTGCCGCCAGGTACGCGAAGAGGAGCCGTCCCTGGCGTCCCGGGAGCTCCCCCTCGACCCGCCGGCCTCCGATCTCGACGGCCAGTCGTCCGCAGAGCTGGATCCGCGTGCCTTCGCGACTCACCAACGTTTCCCCAAGGTAACGCCAAGGCCGTGCGGCCACAATGGCCCGTACTCGAGAAGGAGGGAGACCATGAACCTCGTTGTGAACTGCGAATGCGGCGAGACCGTTCGGGCCGAGGACGACGGGGAGCTCGTCGCCCAGGTGGAGGCCCACGTCGAGCGGAACCATCCGGAGATGGTCGGGAAGCTTTCCCGTGACGACATCCTCGGAATGGCCGAGGAGGTGTAGCGCCGTGCGGCTCTTCGTCAATCTCGCGACCGGTCCCGAGAACCCGACCCGGGCAGCGCTGGCGTTCCTCGTCGCCCGCACGGCGGCGGACGAGGGGCACGAGGTCCGTCTCTTCCTCGCAGGCGACGCCGTCCAGCTCGTGCGCCCCGAGACGGCCGAGGCCGCTCGGGGGATCGGAACGGGCTCGGTCGCCGAGCACTGGGAGGCGCTGACCGAAGCCGGCGTGCCCGTGGCGCTGTCCGGCATGTCCAGCAAGACCCGGGGCATCAACGGCGAGAGTCGGCCGGGCGTCGAGATCGCGCAGCCCGCGAAGCTCGTCGAGCTCGCAGACTGGGCGGAGAAGACGCTCGTCTACTGAAGCGACGGCGTCTCTGCGCTGACGACTGCCCACTCGAGCGAGGTCTCGATCGTGGCCGGCAGCTCGCGCTCCGCGCGCTCGAGGCCCGCGGTGAGGGTCTCGTCGTCCAGGAGCCGCAGCGTCGAGATGTAGCGGCCGCGAATCCGCTCCAGAGCCTCCTCCCTGGTCAGGGTGCCGCGCTGAAGCACGGCTCTGACGCGCGCGGACGCGAACCCCGCGCCGGTCAGCTCCTCGACCAACGCCGGCGGGGTCGGGAAGCGGACGCGGTCGAGCTCTGCGACCTCGGGAAACACCCGGGTCAGCCAGAACCATTCGAAGTGCCCCGGCGTGAACGTCGCGACGACGGCACGACCCCCCGGCGCGAGGACGCGCAGGACCTCCGCGAACGCGCGCGGCCGGTCGACGAGGTGCACGACGAGGCGGAGGGTGGCCCGCTCGAACCAGCGGTCCTTGAACGGCAGCGACTCCGCCCGCCCGATCTTCAGGCCCACCCGCCGACCCGAGGCCGCGCGCGCCTGCGCGAGCATCTCCGGGGACGAGTCGACGCCCCACACCTTCGCGCCGCGCTCGACGAGCGCGAGCGCCAGTCGGCCGGTGCCGCAGCCGACGTCGAGCACCCGCCGCCCCCGGAGGTCGCCCTCGTCCACGAGCACGTCGACGAGCTCCCACCAGTTCTCGTCCGCCGGCCGCAGGCGGTCGTAGTCCTCCGCGAGCGGCCCGAAGTCCGGCGCGCGCCGCCGGCGCCGCTAGCGCCCGCCAATGAGCTCGTCGGGATCCGTCATCGACTCGATGGCGTGCTGGGCCGCCTCGAGCGACGTCTCCGGGACCAGCACCTTCTGCGGCGCGTCATCGAGCGCCGCCGGATGCTGCTCGACCGCCGGGTGAAGCTCCGACGGGATCCCCGCCGAGTGCAGGATCGCCTGAATCTCCTCCGCCTCGGTGAGGTCGCCCGCCACCGTCACCTGCACCATGCTGGTCATCGGCCCCTGCCTCCTCCCGCGCGGGTCGCGCTCCTGCCTTGACGAGACGGGGGGCGCCCCGCTCCTGGAACGGAACGTCGATGATATCGAAGTCCCTCGGCACGACCGTGTTCGCCAAGACCGCCCGTGCCTCGCGGGCGATCTCCGGGCCGAAGTAGCGGTTCGAGAGGTGGGTCAGCGCGAGCAGGCGAACACCCGCGGCCTTCGCCAGTGCGGCTGCTCCTGCGGCCGTGGAGTGAAGCGTCTCGTCCGCCCGCTCGCGCTCCTCCTCGGCGAAGGTCGCCTCGTGCACGAGGACGTCGGCGTTCTCCGCGACCTCGAGGACGCCTGCTGCAGGGGCGGTGTCGCCGGCGAGGACGATCGTACGCCCGGGCCGTGCCGGGCCGAGCACCTGCTCGGGTCGCACGACCCCGCCGTCGGGCAGCTCGACGGCCTCGCCGGCCTGTAGCCGCCCGAACAGGGGCCCTTCGGGGACGCCCAGAGCGCGGGCGGCGGCGACGTCGAAGCGACCGGACCGGGGCAGCTCCGCGAGCGCGTACCCGTTCGCCGCGACTCCGTGCGCCACGCCGAAGACGAGGATCCGGTAGTCGCCGCGGTCGACGACGTCGCCGTCACGGAGCTCTTCGAGCTCGACGCGGTACGTGAGTCGCCCGAAGATGCGCTGCAGGCCGCCGAAGAGCTCCTTGAGCCCCGGCGGGCCATACACGGTGAGCGGAACCTCGCGGCCCCGGAGCGCGAACGTCTTGAGCATCCCCGGGAGGCCGAGATAGTGGTCGGCGTGGTAGTGCGTGAGGAAGACCTCGGGCAGCTCCACCAGGCCCACCGTCGAGCGCAGGAGCTGACGTTGCGTGCCCTCGCCGCAGTCGACGAGCAGCCGCTCGCCGCCGCGCCTGATGAGCGTCGCCGGAAGCGCGCGCCGAGCGGTCGGGACCGATCCCGAGGTTCCCAGGAAGACGAGGTCGAGATCCATCGCGCAAGTGTAGGGTCGGCCTCTCAAGTTCGCCTTCGCACGAGCCGATACGACTTGGGCTGTGGCTCGCCGCGCCCTGCCGGACCTCGTGTCGCGCTCGCTGACGCTTCTCCGGGCGTTCCTGATCCTCAGCGCCGTCATCCTTGCCTCCGGCGCCGTCGTGCTGGGAACCGTGCTCGCGGGCACGCTCCGCGATCAGGCGGTCGACGACGCCGAGAGGAGCCTCGCCGACCACACCGAGGGCGTCGTCGGCCCTCATCTCGTCGCGGACGGCGAGGTCGTCGTCGACGCAGAGGCGGCAGCGCTCCTGGAGCACGAGATCGAGAGCCGCGAGAACATCGTCAACGTCAAGGTGTGGAGAGGTGACGGGACGCTCGTCTGGACCCGCCTCGAGCCCGAGCGGATCGGCACCCAATACCCGCTCGGAGGTGGCCTTCTGAAAGCCATCGAGACGGGAGAAGCCGACGGCCACCTCGAGAATCTCCCGGAGGAGGAGGACGCGGCCGAGGCGCTGGGCATCAGCAAGCTGCTCGAGGTCTATGCGCCGATCGAGTCCGAGGGCGAGGTCGTCGGCGCGTACGAGATCTATGCAGACGCCGCCCCGCTCGAGGCGTCGATCGCCGATCGGCGCCGGCTGATCTGGGCCACCACGGCGGCGGTCTTCGCGCTTCTGTGGCTCGTGCTGGCGCTTCTCGTGCGGAACGCCTCCCGGACGCTCACGCGTCAGACCGAGGTCCTCCGCGAGCGCTCCCGAGCGCTCGCGGACTCCTACCAGCGTCTCGAGGAGAGCGCCCTCGAGGCCGTGGAGACCCTGAACGCGACCGTCGAGGCGAGGGATCCGTACACGGCCGGCCACTCGCAGCGCGTCCAGCGGATCGCCGTGGCCATGGGCGAGGAGCTCAGGTTCACGCCGAAGCAGCTCGAGGCGCTCCGGTTCGGCGGCCTGTTCCACGACATCGGCAAGCTCGCCGTCCCGGACTCGATCCTCACGAAGCCGGCGAGGCTCACGCCCGAGGAGTACGAGCGGATCAAGGAGCACTCGGCGGAAGGGGCCAGGATCGTCGCCAAGCTCGGCCGCCTGCGCGAGGCGGTGCCGATCATCCGCCACCACCACGAGCGCTGGGACGGGCGGGGCTATCCCGACGGCCTGGCCGGGACGGAGATTCCGCTGGCCGCCGCGGTGGTCGGCCTCGCAGACGCGTGGGACGCAATGACCACCGAGCGGCCGTACCATCGCGCCCTCGTCCTCGACGAGGCGTTTGCCGAGGTACGCGGCGGCCGCGGCTCTCAGTTCGTGCCGGAGGTCGTCGACGCGTTCTTCTCGGTTGTGCGGAAGCGACCGGGTGAGCTCGGCACCCGCGACGGGGAAGCCGGCGCCGAGACCCGAGCCGCGGGCTAGAGCGATCTCGCTAGGCGCCACCTGCCCCTGCGGGCAGGTAGAGGATCGCGCCCACCGGGAGAACGCCTCCCTGCAAGCCGTTGCGCTCGCGGATCCGCCAGACTCCCTCCCGCGGGTCGCCGCCGTAGCGCTCGGCGGCGAGCTGCCACAGCGTGTCCCCGGCGCGGACGACATAGCGCTCTTCCGGGCCGGCGCCCTGGGACGGCCTGGCGACGGCGAGCACGAGGACACCGACGAGGGCCAGGAGGGCGAGGATCGGGCGCCAGGCGAACATGTGTTCGCATGATAGCCCTAACCCCGGACGGATGCAGCCGTGACTCAGACGAGGACGTCGAGGAAGCGACCGTCGCGGTAGACGAGGTCGCCGTCGGCATAGACCTCGCCGCCGTCTCGGAGGTCGCACACGAGGTCCCAGTGGAGCGCGGACTGGACCTGCCCGCCCGTCTCGGGGTACGACGCCCCGAGCGCGAGGTGGACCGTGCCGCCGATCTTCTCGTCGAAGAGCGTATGGCCGGTGAACTCGGTCAGCGCCTCGTTGAGGCCGAACGCGAACTCGCCCGCCCGGCGGGCGCCCTCGTCCAGCGCCAGCATCTCGCGCAGGAACGTCTCGCCCTCCTCCGCCTCGGCACGGACGACCTCGCCACCGCGGAACTCGAGCTGCACCCCGCCGATGCGGCGGCCGGCGTAGCTCGACGGATAGGTGAAGCTGATCGTGCCGTCCACCCTGGTCTCGACCGGGCCTGTGAAGACCTCCCCGTCCGGAAAGTTCTCGCGTCCGTCGCTGGCCACCCACGTCCGTCCCTCGACGCCGAGCGAGAGGTCGGTGCCCTCGCCGACGACCCGGATCTCGGCGTGCCGGCCGAGGCGGTCGGCCAGCAGCCCGTACGCCTGTCCGAGCGCTTCCCACTCGGCGCGCGGATCGTCGCGATCGAGCAGGCCGGCCCGGAAGACGAAGTCCTCGTACTCCGAGAGGGACATCTCGGCGTCCTGTGCGGCCGCCTGCGTCGGGTACAGCGTGACGACGGAGCGCAGGGCGCCCGAGGCCACGCGCGAGAAGTGGATGCGCCGGATCGGGTCGTGAGCGCGCTCCAGGAGCGCCTGCCGCTCGGGATCGACGCCGCTGTTCGCCCTCGTGTTCACGTCCGCGTAGACGGCGATCCGCACGTCCGCCCGCTCGACCTCGGCGCGGCGCACCGGGCTCACCCAGCTCACCTGCTCGTCGCTTCCCTGGCGCAGCAAGAGCTCCGGAGCTCCCTCGACGTCGAGCCGGAGATGCGGGTGTCCTCCGGCCTCGAGTATCCGGCGCCAGAGCTCTCGGACGAGGGGAGCGGCGGGGGGATCGGTGTCGATGCAGACGAGATCGCCCTCCCGAACCCTCGTCGAGTAGCCCACGAGCACGTCGGCGAGGCGGTGAAGCCTGTCGGAGCTCATCTCGGCGAGGGCGCTACCCGCGCGCGCCGCTCTCGACGACCTCGAGCACGGGATCGGCGAGGAAGCGGCCATCCTTCCAGATCAGCTCTCCGTCGGCGTAGACCTCCCCCTCTCCGCGAAGGTCGCAGATCATGTCCCAGTGCAGGCCAGAGGTGTTCCGGCCGCCGCTCTGGGGGAAGCCGGACCCGAGCGCGAGGTGCATCGTGCCGCCGATCTTCTCGTCAAAGAGGATGTTGCGGGTGAAGCGGTCGATCTCGTAGTTGAGCCCGAAGGCGACCTCGCCGAGCACGCGGGCTCCGGCGTCCATCTCCAGCAACGACTGCAGGTAGTCGTCTCCGCTCGCCGCCTCGGCGTCGACGACGCGACCGCCCTCGAAGCGCAGGCGGACGTCCTCGACCTCCCGTCCGTGGTAGACGGCCGGGAACGTGTAGCGGATCTCGCCCTCGGTCTCGGTCTCGAGCGGGCTCGTGAAGACCTCGCCGTCAGGCAGGTTGTAGCGCCCGTCGGCGGCGAGCCAGCTTCGGCCTTCGACGCCTAGGCGGAGATCCGTGTCGGGTCCGACGATCCGCAGCTCGCGCACGCCGCCGAGCTCCTCGGCGCGGGCACTCAGCTCCGCTGAGACCGCTCGCCAGTGTGCGGCAGGGTCGCTCTCGTGGACGTGGCATGCCGCGTAGACGAAGTCCTCGTACTCGGCGAGCGACATCTCCGCCTCCTGGGCGTGCGCGTTGGTCGGATACAGCGTTCCGCACCAGCTCATCTCCCCGCTCGAGATGCGCTCCCAGCGGCGGTTCGACAGCTTCCGCTGCGCGGCGATGTACGCGGTGTGGCGCGTCGGCTCGACGCGCGAGAGGGCGCGCGTGTTCGTCTCCGACCAGATCGTCACGAGCGCGTCGAGCTGCTCGATCTCCTCCCACTGGATCGGCGAGAGGTACGTGAGCTGCTCGTCGGAGGCGTACTGGAAGAGGGTCTCGCCGAGGCCCGAGAGGCCGACGTTCGTGTACGGGAGCGCACCCGCGCGCAGGGCAGCCCCGTAGAGGGCCAGGACGAGCGGCGAGCCCGCATCCAGGCTGTCGATACGGAGCACCTTTCCCGCCCGAAGCTCGAGCGAGTAGTCGACGAGCAGCGCGGCGAGGCGCTCGATTCGGGGGTCGGTCATCGGCCCGTTATACCCGAAGGCAGCGCCGCCAACACGGCTGCGAGCAGACGGTCAGGGCCGAAACGGACAGGGTCGTCGGCGGGCAGGCCAGTCTCGCGCTCGGCCTCCGCGACGGCGGCGCGCGCGCCCTCGTCGTCGAAGCTACCCGTGTTGAGCGCAATCGCAGCGACCCGGGCGGGACGCACCGGGAGAGCCAGGCGCTCGTAGAGCTCGACGAGCTCCGGGAGCGGGAGGATCGGGTGTCCGGGGACGCCTTCGAGCTCCGTGTCGCCCGCCCGGTGCACGAGGACGAGCGCGTGGGGCGCGCTGCCGTGATAGAGGCCGAGCGTGACGCCTGAGTACTGCGGATGGATGATCGACCCCTGACCCTCGACGAAGAGCAGGTCCCCGCGGCTCGCGCCCTCGATCACGAGCCTCTCCGCCGCGCCGGCGAGGAAGTCCGAGACGACTGCGTCCACGGCGATGCCCCAGCCGGCGATCATGATTCCCGTCTGGCCGGTCGGGACGAACACCGAGCGCAGTCCCCGGGCCCGCGCCGCTCGGTCGAGCTCGACGGCGACGGTCTTCTTCCCGACCGCGCAGTCCGAGCCGACCGTCAGGACGACCGACGCGCCGTGCGTCAGGTTCTCGCCGGTCGGAACGCTCAGGTCGGCCGGCGGCCGCCGGTAGTCTCGGAGCTCGACGCCGTGCTCGCTCGCCAGCAAGGCCAGCTCGGGGTCGTCGGCGAGGAAATCGTGCATCCCGGCCTCCACGTCCAGGCCCGCCTCGATCGCGTCGCGCAGGATCCCGCGCCAGACGGGGGGCAGACGCCCGCCGGCGACCGCGACGCCGACCAGGGCGACCGTCGGCTCGTACGGGAGCGCGTCGGCGACGGACGCGACCACGGGAATGCCCTCGACGGTCTCACCCGCCCTCGCCGAGTCGAGCACAGCCACGACGGGGTCGGGCGAGTAGCGGATGACGCCGTAGGTCGTCTTCCCGTAGTGCTCGTCGGCGGAGTACTGCTCAGCGAGTGCGAGATAGCGCTTCATGGACTCCAAGGCCAGGTTCGTCCGAGGGCAGCTGGACGCCGTTCGCGAGCTCGACGCCCGGCCACGGGTCCTCGGCGATCAGAAGGTTGCCGTCGAGGTCGAGGTGGTCGCAGAGGCTGCCGATCTGCGCGGCGGCGGCGATTCCGAGGCCTGACTCGATCATGCAGCCGAGCATCACGCCGAGCCCGAGCGCGCGGGCCGCGTGGGCCATCCGGAGGGCCTCGCGGATGCCTCCGCTCTTGGCGAGCTTGATGTTGATCCCGTGCGCCCGCTCCGCGCAGGCAGCGACGGTGTCCAGCATGTGCACGTCCTCGTCGAGGTAGATCGGAAGTGCCGACTCCCGCTTCAGGCGTTCCCCGCCGGGGTCAGCGGCCGGCAGCGGCTGCTCGACGTACTGGACTCCGAGCGTCGCCAGCTGCGGCACCGCCTCGAGGGCCTCGTCGAGGTCCCAGTACTCGTTCACGTCGACCTGCAGCGGCAGGTCGGTGGCGGCCCGCACGGCCCGCACGCGCTCGACGTCGAGCCCGTCGCGGCCCCCGAGCTTGAGCTTCAGCCGCCGGAAGCGAGGGTCGACGCACTCGGCGCGCCGGGCCATCTCGTCGGGGTCGCCGAGCCAGATCGTCCACGACGTCGGCGGGCCGTCGCGCGCGAGCCCGAGCAGCCGCCACGTCGGCTGGCCCGCGAGCTTTCCGCAGAGATCGTGGAGCGCGCCGTCGAGCGCGGCCTTGGCGGCGTGGTTGCCCGGGACTTCGGCAAGTCGGGCCCCGATCGCCTCCAGCGCGAAGGGGTCGTCGCCAAGGAGCTCGGCGGCGTCGGCGAAAAACGCCTCGGCGCTCGGGACGCTCTCGCCGTAGTGAGCCTGGGGCTGCGCCTCGCCGAACCCGCTCATCCCCTCGTGCGCGACCTCCACCCACACGACCTCCTCGGCCACGCTGGTCTCGCGCGAGATCCGGAACGGCTGCGCGAGACGGAGCGTCGCCCGTCGGTGGGTGAGCCTCATCACCCTCGGTACACTAAGGCTCTCCGCGCCTGTAGCTCAGGGGATAGAGCGCGCGCCTCCGGAGCGCGAGGTCGTAGGTTCGATTCCTACCAGGCGCATTCTCGTCAACAGGCGTCCCTCTCTCGGAAGAAGAGACTGGCGATCGCCCTCAGGCCGCGGGCTCGGTGCAAGGTGTTCGTCACGAAGGTGTACTGCCCCGGCCTCCACCTGCCGTCGGGGCAGGCCATGCCGACGTCTGCCGCGCTGAGCTGGAAGCCGAGGTTCGGCCCGCCCTCCGCGCAGTTCTGCACGAGCGCGCTCACCTGATCCGTGAACCGGGTGGTCGTTCCGCCCCGCACGCGGTCGATCAGGATCCTGACGTCGAGCCTGCGCATGCGGTCGCAGGGCGCTGCCCCCTGGTTCCAGCCGCCCATCATCTCGACGTTCCTGTTGGCGACGAGGACGCTGCTCACGACGATGAGCCGGCCGTCCCTTGCCGTCGCGAACGTCCCCGGGTCGATCACCGCCGGCGCGGCCGGGGCCGCGGCGAGCGTCGCCGCCGCGACGGCGCCCAGGACGAGGATTCCACGAGCTCTGGTCATCTGAAGTCTCCCTTCCTTCGGGGCTCGCCTGCGACTCTACGCCTCGCTTCGCCGTTCCCGCAGGGATCCCTGCGGAGGGGTTGGAGCTAGAATCACGTACTTCGGAGATGCAACTGGACGACCCACTGAGTACCCATGGCACGGCCCACGCTCCCACGCCTTCGGCGAGGACGAGCCCGCGGTGGAGCGGGCGACGTCGTCGAGCGGACCGAGCCCCGCATCTCCGAGCTCTCCGCTGACGGACTGGCCTGGGTTCACGCCGAGCGTCCGGGGGCCCTGGAGGTCGCGTACCTCGCCGAGCGCTTCGGGTTCCACGAGCTCGACCGCGAGGACGTCCTCTCCAAGCGACAGCGTCCGAAGATCGACGAGTACCCCGAGTACCTCTTCCTCGTCCTCCACTTCCCCTTCTACGACAAGACTGTCCGCCGCCTGAACGCGGCCGAGCTCGACGTCTTCCTCGGCCAGGACTTCCTGATCACGCTCCCGAACGCCGAGCTTCTGCCGGTGACCCACCTCTTCCGGCGCTGCGAGGACGACCTCGAGCTGCGGCAGGAGCTCTTCCGCGGGTCGGGCTACCTGCTCTACCACGTGCTCGACGATCTCTTCGACTACTGCTTCCCGATCCTCGACAAGATCGGCGCGAAGCTGGACGCGATCGAGCCGGCGATCTTCGAGGAGCGCTCCGAGGACGTCGTCCGCGACATCTCGAACGCGAAGCAGGAGATCATCGCCTACCGCAAGATCATCAAGCCCGAGCGCTCGACGCTCCGGATGCTCGAGCGGTCGACCGAGCGGTTCCTGCCCGGGGACCTCGACATCTACTTCGACGACATCGTCGACGCCGCCGAGCGCGTCTGGGACCTCCTGGACAACTACAAGGAGGTGATCGACGGGCTCGAGTCGACGAACGAGTCCTTCATCTCCCACAAGCAGCAGTACCGGCTCCAGCTCCTGACGGTCGTGACCGTGATCCTGCTCCCGCTCACCCTCATCGCCAGCATCTTCGGGATGAACGTCCGCGTTCCGGGCGAGGGGCAGATCGGCCCCTTCTGGCTGATCGTCGCCGTCCTCGTCGCGCTCGGCGCCGGCCTGCTCGCGCTCTTCCGCTGGCGCCGCTGGCTGTGAGCGCGCACCTCGTCGCCCCGTCGGTCGCCGGGCCGGCGGCGGACACACGGGACGTCGTCGCGGCCAAGCTCCAGGCCGGCGAGACCTTCTGGCTGGATCTCGTCGCGCCGAGCGCCGAGGACTACGACCTCCTGCGCGACCCCTTCGGCTTCCATCCGCTCGCCGTCGAGGACTCCGAGCACTTCGGGCAGCGGCCGAAGGCGGAGGACTTCGAGGACGTCGTCTTCCTCGTCGTCTACGGCTGGTCGCCCGACGAGGACGGGCTGGTCGAGGTGCACTGCTTCTACTCTGAGCGCTTTCTCGTGACGGTACGACGGGACGAGGCGCCCGCCCTCGACGGTCTGCGGAGGCGGCTCGAGAGCGACCCCGAGCGCTTCCCGGAGGGGTCACTGCTGCTCTACGAGGTCGTCGACCGCCTGGTGGACGGCTTCTTTCCGCTGCTCGAGCAGTTCGACGAGCGGCTCGACCTGATCGAGGAGCACATCTTCGCCGAGCCGAAGCCCGAGCACCTCGAGGACATCTTCAACATGAAGCGCCGGCTCGTCCGGCTGCGCCGGGTGGTGGCGCCGGAGCGCGACCTCCTCGGCCGCATGCTCGGAGGCGGGTTCGAGCTGCCGGGGATGACGAACGAGACCGAGCGGTACTTCCGTGACGTCTACGACCACCTGGTCCGTCTGGTCGAGGCGATGGACGGCAACCGGGAGCTGATGAACGCCGCCATCGACGCCTACCTCTCCACGGCGTCGAACCGCCTCAACGTGACCACGAAGCAGCTCGCCGTCATCGCCACCGTCTTCCTCCCGCTTACGTTCGTGACGGGCTTCTTCGGGCAGAACTTCGGGTGGATGGTCGACCACGTCGACAGCTGGCAGATGTTCGTCGCTCTTGGGCTTGGCCTCGAAGCCCTGACGCTGATCGCACTTCTCGTGCTCTTCCGTCTTCGAGGCTGGTTTTGAGGCAGCTCTGGGCACCCTGGCGCCTGGAGTACGTCCAGGGCGCCGACGAGCAAGAGGGCTGCGTCTTCTGCCTCGCCCCGGGCCTCGGCGACGACGCAGGGCTCGTGGTCCACCGCGGAGAGCACGCCTTCGTGCTCCTGAATCGCTACCCCTACGCATCGGGGCACCTGATGGTGGCGCCCTACCGCCACGCAGGAGACTTCGGAGGGCTGGCGCCGGAGGAGGCCCTCGACGTCCATCGGCTGGCCGCGGCGGCGACAGGCGTCCTCGAGGAGGTCATGTCGCCGCAGGGATTCAACCTCGGCTGGAACCTCGGCCGGATCGCTGGCGCGGGCATCGTCGACCACGTCCATCAGCACGTCGTCCCGCGCTGGGCCGGCGACACGAACTTCATGCCCGTCCTCGCGGACGTGAAGGTGATGCCGGAAGCGCTCGAGGCGACTCGGCGTAAACTCGCCGACGCATGGCCCTAGAGCCGACGGTCTTCAAGGCATACGACGTCCGGGGGATCTACCCGGTCGAGCTCGACGAGGAGGGGGCCCGCGCGATCGGGCGAGCGTACGCGGAGCAGTTCGAGCCGAAGACGATCGCGGTGGGGCGGGACATGCGCCTCTCCTCCCCCTCGATGCTGGAGGCGTTCCAGAGCGGCGCGGCCGAGGCGGGCACGGACGTCGTCGACATCGGGATGATTGGGACCGAGATGCTCTACTACGCCGTCGGCGAGCACGGCCTGGACGGCGGCGCCACGATCACCGCCTCCCACAACCCGAAGGAGTACACGGGCGCGAAGATCGTCCGCCGCGGCGCCCTGCCGGTCGGCGCTGACTCGGGCCTGCTCGACATCCGCGACCGAGCCCTGTCCTTACAGGACGTGCCAGGGGGTCAGACCCCGGGACGTGTCGAGAAACGCGACGTCTATCCGGGTTTCGTCGACAAGGTCATGTCCTTCGTCGACCCGTCCGCGATGAGCCCGCTGCGCGTCGTGATCGACGCCGCCAACGGGATGGCCGGCGCGATGCTCCCGCCGATCCTCGACCGGCTCCCGGTGGACGCCGTGCGCTGCTTCTTCGAGCCCGACGGCAGCTTCCCCAATCACGAGCCCAACCCGCTGCTCGAGGAGAACCGCGAGTTCATCGTGGCGAAGGTCAAGGACGAGGGCGCCGACCTCGGCATCGCCTTCGACGGCGACGCCGACCGCTGCTTCTTCGTCGACGACGCCGGCGAGTTCGTGCCGGGGGACTTCGTCACCGCGCTCCTCGCCGAGTCGATGCTGGAGAAGCACCCCGGCGCCACGATCATCTACGACGTCCGCGCCAGCTGGGCCGTGCGCGACGTCGTCGAGCGGCTCGGCGGGACTCCCGTCATGAGCCGCGTCGGCCACGCCTTCATCAAGCTCCGCATGCGCGAGGTGGACGCCGTGTTCGCCGGCGAGGTCAGCGGCCACTACTACTTCCGCGACTTCTACCAGGCCGACTCCGGGACGATCCCCGCTCTCCTCGTGCTCGAGCTCGTCTCGAAGCGGAGGCAGAAGCTCTCCGAGCTCCTCCGCCCCCTGCGCGAGCGCTACTTCCTCACGGGAGAGATCAACACGCCCGTGGCGGACGTCGCGCTCACCCTGCAGCGGCTCAAGGAGCACTTCGCCGGCCAGGGCGAGCTCTCCCACCTCGACGGGATCTCGATCACGGCGGCGGACTGGCACCTGAACGTCAGGCCTTCGAATACCGAGCCGCTCCTTCGCCTCAACCTCGAGGCCCTCGACCCCGAGGTGAGAGACCGCAAGCGGGCCGAGGCGCTCGGCGTCATCTCGGGCTCGTAGAACGGCGAGGGCGGGGCCGAAGCCCCGCCCTCCCAGCGTCAACTGCCCGCCTCTACGGGCCGAGCAGGTAGTTCATCGAGCGTCCCATCACCTCGTCTCGTGCAGCGGCGTCCGAGATTCCCTCGAAGCCGAAGCCAAAGAAGAGCGTGTCGGCCGTCGCGGTGATCGCACCCTCCTCGAAGCCGAGCCGACGCTCCCAGTCGTTGGCGTTGTTACCACTGCCGGCCGGAGGCCCTGGAATCGTCCAGCCGTCCATGCCGGTTTCGAAGCTCGTCGACCCGTCCCCGCCGGGGACGCTGATCAGATCGACGAACGAGCCGAGGCCCTGGAAGGCCCAGTCGCTCGCGTAGGAGATGGAGACCTCGATCTGCTTGCCGGCGTACGGCGTGAGGTCGATACGCCACTCCTCCCAGCCGTCCGAGCGACCGGAGGCCGCGTTCCAGCCGGCGCCGGAGCAATCGGCGCCCTGGTACTGCTCGAGCCACGGGTGCAGCTCGAACCAACCAGCCGGACAGCTCTCGCCGGTCGAGCTCGACGTGTTCCCGTTGAGGTCGGGCGCGGTCACCCATGTGTCAGCCGCGACGTCATGGATCTCGACGAACACGAAGTCCCAGTCGGGCTCCGTGTCATAGGAGAACCGGAACGTCATCTCGCCCCCGCCACCGGGGACGGTTATCGGCCGGAGGAGCCGCTTGTAGGTGATGTCGGCCTGGTTGGAGTAGACGTACCACGAGCCGTCAAACGGCTCGAATGCGCTCGGCACGCCCGTCTCCCAGACCGCCGGAGCGTAGCTGTCGAACTGCGGGAACGTGACCGGGTCGAGAATGCTGCTCGTCGTCAGGAACGACGCGGTGTGCAGCTGGTTCTGGGCCGAGTCCGCCCCGTTGAACGTCCAGCTCAGTGCGTTGAATGGATCGTCGACTCCGAGTACGGGGAAAGGTCCTCCCGTAGCCGGGTCCGTACCTCCGTCGCTGCCGTAGATGTACGCGCCGAGGTAGTACTGGACGAAGTCGTTCTTGTCCGCGATCAGCTGACAGCGGGCCAGGACGAGAACGCCGCCGACGACGCACTGCTCGTTTGCCACCGGGTCGTAGAACTGGTTGCCTGCGACCCCGTTCCAGAGGCTTCCGGCCCACTGGCCCGTGTACAGGAGCTTGCCGCCGTCGTTCAGATACGCGCGGATCTCCAGCATCATGTCGTTGGCGAGCCGCGACGCGTTGCCCGCCCCCCATCCAGGCTCCCTCGTCACGAGGTCGTTGCCCGTGTACCAGACGACCGCGTCGTAGTGGTTGAGCACCCCGAGGTGATCGGGTGCCTGCCGGCCCATGGCGTCCATGTCGTAGACGTCGTAGCTCCGGCCGCTGGCCGTCAGTGCGCTCTGATAGGAGGCCAGGTAGTTCGGCGTCGCCGGATCCGTGCTCGCATAAGCCGGCAGCGTCGAAACGCCGGTGCGATCCTCCGCCGCGACGATAAGAACCTCGGCGTTCGCGTCCTCGACGACCTCGAAGGTAACGTGCTCGCTCGACGCGCCCTTCGCGCCCGTAAACCAGTACTCCACCGAGTCTCCGACCTCGAGCGCGGAGATCGAGCCGCGGCGGTACTCGTAGTAGACGTCGTACGCGTTGTTCCCGCCGAAGCGCTCGCCGTCGGGAGACCTCTGAGTCCCGCGTACCCGCTCGGGGCCGCCGTTGACCCGGTAGTGGAGCCGGACACGGTCCACGTCCTTCTTCGCGAGCACCTCCACCGGCTGCGCCGAGCCTCCGGCATAGGAGACGTCTACTGCAAGGTCGGAGGCCGGGTTGCCGGACTTCCACGGGTCGAACTGCGAGAGATCGAGATAGAACGGCGCCGTGTCGAAGCCTGTGTGCGACACGGGGTCGTCCGGATCGCCGGCCGACATAGCGACTCGCTTGGCGAAATCGAGGTTGATCTCGAACTCGTTCTGAACGAGCGCCTCGTCGTCCGGGAAGACGAAGCCGCATCCCACGCACCCCTCGCTCAGCTCCGGAGTCCAGGCGAGCACGCCCTTGGAGCCGTGGGCCCAGTCCGTGTACTCGCCGTTCGTCGTGTACAGGTCGGCGCCGACCCCTGGGTTGAAGCCCGGGATCGCCGGATCGTCATCCGTGCCCGTGAGGGCGATGTAGACCGGGTCGTCGGCCGCCGGAGTCTGGACCTGCCATCCCTGTGTGTAGAGCAGCAGTTGCCCGAAGGAGTGGTAGCTGATGGAGAACTCGGGCTCGGCCCGGTTCATCACTCGCATGATCGCCTGAGTCTCGGGCTCCGAGCCCGGCGACGGACCTCGGAAGGTCTCGCTGGAAAACTGCGACGAGGAGCCTTCCTCGTCGTAGCCCCAGTGCTCGGGCAGGTTCCGATTCGGGTCGACCCCGTCGTTCGACGTGATGGCGCCGTCGCCGTCGTTGTCGCGGAGGTTCTTCCGCCAGAGCCGCTCGGCGTCGAACGTGTACTGGTAGCCGTCCGGGTTGTGGACGAGCACGAACCAGAGCTCTGTCTCGCGGAGAAGCCTCCGGATCTCCGGGTCGTTCGCGCGCCACTGGTCGATGTACCAGTGGAGGAGCCGGCGGTTGACCTCGGTCGAGATCCACTCACGCGCGTGGAAGGTCGAGACGTACAGCACCGCGGGCCTCCGCCCGTCCTGTATGCCGCGCGCTCCCTGCGTGACCTTGAGCGCGACGTACTCGCGTCCCTCGTGCGACGTGCCGAGGACGCTGAGCTTGACGAGCTGCGGGTTGTCGGCCGCGATCTCGTAGAGCTCGTCGCGGATTCCCCCGGGCTCGTCCCACGAACGCCAGACGTTGAAGCCGTTGGCGGCCTGCAGCGCGAATCGCTGCGTCTGGCTGCGGCCGCTGCCGTCTCTGGTGACGCGAAGCTCGAGGCCTTCGCGGGCGAGCTTGGCGCGCTCACCCGGCGTGAGGACGAGCTGGAGCTCGACCCCGGCGAAGCCGGCGTCTGCCGAGGCGATGTCGTACCCCGCCTGCGCGAGCTGCTCGGCAGTCGCCGCGTCGACGGTCGTTGTGTAGAGCTGCAGCCCATGCTTGCTGTTCGCAAGCGCCGTCCCGCTGAACGTCAGCGCGGCGACGAGGGCGCACCCCAAGAGCACCCATCGTTTCATGCCCCTCTCCCCTGTTCGTTTCCCCCGGGCCGAATCGAATGCAACGCAAAGAGGGTGGCAGATCGCACGACCGGGGTCAACTCACGACCCCAGTAGGATGGCCCCGTGGAGCTCGGGCAGCCGACCGACCGCAAGCCTCCCTTCAAGTTCTCGGCTTTCGCCCGGGTCGGCTTCTCGGACACGGACGCGCAGGGGATCGTCTACTACGGCCGGTACCTGCCCTACTTCGACACCGCCCGCGTGGAGTACGAGCGGCATCGCGGACTTCTGCGCAAGGAGGCGGTCGGCAAGGACTTCGTCATGCGCTCCTCCTCGGTGGTCTACGAGGCCCCCGCGCGCTTCGACGACCTCCTGGAGGTCTTCGTACGGATCAAGCGGATCGGCGTCACGAGCGTCTGCTACGAGCTCTGCGCCTATCGGGTGGACGACGACCTCCTCATGTGCACGGCCGAGCAGACGCTCGTGCTCGTCGCCGTCCCCGAGCGACGGTCGACGCCGATCTCGAACGCGTACCGGCAGGCCGTGGCGGAGTTCGAGGGCGCAGACGTCGAGCTGGCGGTGCCTGCCGAGTGAGCGCGACGACCGACGCCTACCGCGGAGGCATCGAGGCCGTCGACCGCATCGTTAACCGTGAGCAGGAGGCCGACGAGGTGCTCCGGAAGGTCGTCGAGGTGCTCCACGACCGCTTCGAGCACTACTCGTGGGTCGGCATCTACGTGGTGGAGGGCGAGGATCTCGTTCTCGGGCCCTGGAACGGGCCCCAGGCAACGGATCACGTCCGCATCCCCATCGGCCAGGGGATCTGCGGCGCGGCGGCCGCGAGCGGGATGACCGAGATCGTCGATGACGTCAACGCCGACGACCGCTACCTCGCCTGCTTCGTCTCGACCCGAAGCGAGATCGTCGTCCCGATCGTCTACGAGGGCCGCGTCGTCGGCGAGATCGACATCGACTCGGACGTCCCGGCGGCCTTCGGCCCCCAGGATCGCGAGTTCCTCGAGCGCGTCGCGCTCCTCATCTCACCGCACTGCCTCGTCGGCTGGGACACCGGCGGCGAGCGTTGGGAGCCGTAGCCGAGCGCGAGTCCTAGGAGCGGTCGGCCGCGTCCGCGAGCAGGCGCTCGGCTTCTTCGACCGGGCCGAGAGCGGGCGCCGACGCGATCGCGTTCCGGCCACTTGCCTTCGCCTGGTAGGCGGCGCGGTCGGCGACGGACAGCAGCTCCTCGGCCGTGACGCCGACGCCGCGGTGCGAGACCGCGCCGATCGAGACCGTCACGGCGACGCTCTCGCCCTGCGTCGACTCCTCCACCAGCGCGCGAACCCGTTCGGCGACGACGAGCGCACCGTCGAGGTCCGTCTCGGGCAGGAGGACGCAGAACTCGTCGCCGCCGAAGCGCGCAGCGACGTCGTACTCCCGGGTCGCGCTCTTCAGCGCTTCGGCGACGGCGACGAGCGCCCGGTCGCCGGCCACGTGCCCGTGCGCGTTGTTGATCTCGCGCAGGTGGTCGACGTCGATCATGAGGATGGCGAGCGGCCGGTCGAAGCGGCCGGTGCGGCCGAGCTCCTGGCCGAGCGTGGCTGCGAAGTGGCGCGGGTTGTAGAGGCCGGTCTTCGGCTCGATCCGCGTCGCCTCGACGAGAGCGGGGATCGCGAGCGAGCGGTAGGCGAGGGCGAAGGGCAGGAGCGTGAGCGCGACCAGGCCGGGATAGTCGCCCCAGAGCGCGGCCGCGATGGCGCCGAGTGACAGCAGCCCGGCGTCGATGAGCACGCAGTCGAGCCTGATCGTGTCGGTCGGCTTGACCCCGCGCGCCAGGTGGAGGACGGCGGCGAGCAGGCCGTAGTGGAGGAGCAGGAAGGCGAGGAGCGCGAGCGCCGCCCCGGCCGTCCAGCCGGCGGCCGTGTTGCCGTCCACGGCATCGAACACCCCCCGGGCGAGCAGGGCCGGCGCCACGAGGTTGCAGATGTTGAAGACGAGGATGTACCAGTCGGTCTGCCTCCGCAGCGCCTCGGGGACGACCGCGAGTGCGATCAGGAGCGTCGACAGGGACGGGGGCAGGATGAGGACGGCCGCGAAGATCGGGGCCAGCGAGAGCTGCGAGCCCTGGTGCTTCGTCCGGTCGGCGCCGAGAAAGTGAGCGATCGCGGTGAGGGGGAGCAGGACCCCGAACGCGATCCAGTCGCTCCGCTCCACGGCTTCCGGCTGTCCGAGCGCCGCGACCAGCACCAGCGTCGCCAGGACGATCACGAGCTCAAGCCCGGCAGCCTGCCGGCCGAGACCGCGGTCGAGAGGATTGTCGCCGTCGCGCATGTGACGTCTCGCACGGTTCGTCGGCGGGGCTCGCCCGGCCCGCATCCCCCGAAGGAGTGACGAATCACTCGATCGAGTGACGAATACGGGTGATCCCGTCCCTCGAACGAGCGAGCAGCTAGCGATCGCCGAGCTGACGCTCGACGCGCCTCGCGACCGCGGCGGCGCCCTGCGGCGGCAGCGGCTCGCCGAGGACGGCCGCCCCGAGCTCGTTCGCCTGCCGGACGACGGCGTCGCGCTCCGCCGCCAGCTGGCTCCGCGCGACCAGGAGGGCAGCCCGCGTGCGCGTCCCCCACTCCGCGACGCCCGCTGCTCCGGGCTCCGGGCCGGAAACCGCGTCCTCGGTGAGGCGCGGCCGGGCCAGGAGCGCCTCCGCGAGCTCGCTTGCTCGCGCCTCGAGCGCTGCGGTCTCACGCTCGGCCGCGTCGGCGCGGGTCTCGAGCTCGCCCGCGTGGTCTCGCGCCGCCGTGGCCCGGCGCTCTGCGATGAGAAGCGCGTCCCGTGCGCGGAGCTCGAAGCGGCGGGCTTCGGCGAGCCGCTCCGGGTCCCCGTCAGCTTCTGCCTGCGACAGCTCGCCCGCCGCCTCCTCGACGGAGGCACGAGTCTCTGCGAGCCGGCGCTCCGCCTCGACGACCGCCTCGGCCGCGGCCACCCGCGCGTCAGGAAGGCTCGCGAAGAGCTCCTGGAGCTCGAGCGCACGCGTGCGCACGTCCTCGACCTCGGCGTAGAGCTCGTCGAGCTCCGCGAGCTCCGCCGCCACCGCCTCGTCCGCCCGCTCGAGGTCGCGGAGCAGCGCGAGGCGCTCGTCTCGCTCGGGCATCAGGACGGCGTGACGCGGTAGGCGTCGAAGACCGACTCCAGGTTGCGGAGCGCGCCCAGGAGCGCGCGCAGCGCCTTGATGTCTCCCACCTCCGCGACGTACCAGTTCTTCGCCATCTGGTCCTCGACGTGGCCGCCGTACTCGACGATGTTCGTCCCGTGCTCCGCGAAGGTGCGGGCGACGTCCTCGAGGAGTCGCGGCCGATCCCAGGAGACGACCGCGATCTGGACACGGAAGCTCTGCGAGGTGCCGCCGTCCCACTCGACCGGCGTGAACCGGTCCGGGTTCCGCATCAGCGCCTTCACGTTCGGACAGTCGATCCGGTGGATCGTGATGCCCTTGCCGAGCGAGATGTAGCCGGCGATCTCGTCCCCGGGCACCGGCGTGCAGCACTTGGCCATGCGGACGAGGACCCCGTCCTCGATCCCGGGGACGTTGATGCCGAAGTTCTGGGAGGCGACCGCCTCGCGCGCCTTGGGCTTGCGCGGAAGCGCCTCGTCCTCGACGACCTCGTCCGTCTTCAGGCGGTGCAGGACCTTGTTGGCGACCTGCGATACCTGGAGCTTCCCGGAGCCGAGGGCGAGGTAGAAGTCCTCGGCCTTCTTGAAGCCCATCTCGCGGATGATCTCGGCGAGGAGCGGCGAGCCGGAGAGCTTCTTGTACGGGAGGTTGTGCTGCTTGAGCGCGTTCTCGAGCGACTCGCGGCCGCGTTGCTCGGCGACCTCCCTGGTCTCGCGGCTGAACCACTGCCGGATCTTGTTGCGCGCCCGCGACGAGACCGCCAGCGAGAGCCAGTCGCGCGAGGGCCCACGGCCCATCTGCTTCGACGTCAGGATCTCGACGACGTCGCCGCTCCGCAGCCGGTAGTGGAGCGGAACGATGCGGCCGTTCACCTTGGCGCCGACGGTCCGGTGGCCGACGTCGGTGTGCACGGAGTACGCGAAGTCGATCGGCGTCGAGCCGCCGGGGAGGCTCTTTACCTCGCCCTTGGGCGTGAAGACGTAGACCTCGTCGAGGGCGAGCTCCGGGAAGGCGCGCACGAGCTCGCGCGAGTCCGTCTCCTCCCGCTGCCAGTCGGCGAGCTGCTTCATCCACGCGAGCTCGGCCTCGTTCGCCTTCTTCCCCTTGCCCTTTACGTCCTTGTATCGCCAGTGCGCGGCGATGCCCTGCTCGGCGGTCCGATGCATTTCCCGCGTCCGCACCTGGATCTCGAGCCACTTTCCCTCGACGTTCACCGTCATGTGCAGCGAGCGGTACATGTTGAACTTGGGCATGGCCACGTAGTCCTTGAAGCGGCCGGGCATCGGCGTCCAGAGCGAGTGGATGATTCCCAGGGCGCCGTAGCAGTCGCGCTCGCCCTCCTTTCCCTCGCGCTCGACGATCACGCGCATCGCGGTCAGGTCGAGGATCTCGTTGAACTCCTTCCCGCGCTTCTGCGTCTTCTCGTAGATGGAGTAGAAGTGCTTCGCGCGCGAGGAGATCTCGGCAGGGATGTCCGCCTTGTCGAGCTCGCGCTTGAGCACCTTGCCGGCGTTCTCGACGAACTTCTCGCGCTCGGCGCGACGCTCGTCGACCATCGCCCGGATCTCGGCGTACTTGGTGGGATGGAGCGTCTGGAAGGCGAGGTCCTCGAGCTCCCACTTGATCGTGTGGATGCCGAGCCGGTGGGCGAGCGGCGCGTAGACCTCGAGCGTCTCGCGCGCCTTTTGCAGCTGCTTCGCCTTGCCGAGGTACTCGATCGTCCGCATGTTGTGGAGGCGGTCGGCGAGCTTGATGAGGATGACGCGATGGTCGTCGGCCATCGCCACGATCATCTTCCGGTAGTTCTCGGCCTGCGCCTGCTCCCGGCTCTGAAAGTGGATCCGGGTCAGCTTCGTGACCCCCTCGACGAGCCGCGCCACGTCGTCGCCGAACTCGTCGCGGACCTGCTCGATCGTCGTGTCGGTGTCCTCGACGACGTCGTGGAGGATCCCGGCCGCGAGCGTCGCGTCGTCGCTGCGCAGCTCGGCCAGGATCAGAGCGACGCCGAGCGGGTGGAGGATGAAGTCCTCGCCGCTCCTGCGCTGCTGGTGCTCGTGCGCCTCCGACGCGAAGCGATAGGCCCGCTCCAGGAGGTCCCGGTCGGCATCGGGATTGTAGGACGCCACCTCGGCCAGGAGCTGGTCGAACGGCTCGCTGTGCCGTTCGGCGGACGCGGTGAGCACCTGACCCGCCATGAGCCCATCTTAGCTTCCTGGGTTGTGGGCTCCTGCCCCCTTGGGGCACGGCTTCACCTACGACGTGGCCGCGAGGAAGGGCTCCACGACAGCTCGCCACGCGGCGGGCTGTTCGAGGTGAACATCATGCCCCGCATTCGGCACGGTCTCGACCGCGGCGGCACTCAACCGAGAAGCCATCGCCTCGGCGTCGTCGGCGGTCATGCCGTGTTCGCCGCGAACGATCAGGGTCGGGCAGCGGATGGAGTCCCAGTCGTCCCAATGCTCCCCCGAGCTCTCGCGAAGAGCCTCGAGGACGGTCGCCTGGTCGAAGCGGGGCCACAGCCCGTCTTCCCGCCGCTCCAGTCCCAAAGCCCAGGCCCGTGCCCGCACGGAGCCACCGCCGAAGAACCGGATCGCCGCCTCAACGTCCGGAAAAGGGAGGGGCCACGACTCGAGCCAGCCGCGTACGTCGGCTTCCGCGCTCGGATCGGGCGCCGGGGAGGCCTCCGCGACGACGAGGCGTGCGAGCCGCTTCGGATGCCGGCTCGCCGTCAGGAAGGCGATCAACCCGCCGAAGGACTGGCCCAACACGGTGGCGCGCTCGAAACCGAGCGCATCGAGCCAGGCCGAAACGTCGGCGGCGAACGCTTCGGGCGCGACGGTTGAAGGAGTGCGAGTGCTCTCTCCGTGTCCTCGGTGGTCAGGCGCAATGACACGATGGCTCTCGCAGAGCCAGGACGCCGTGTCGACCCACTCCCCCGCGTATCCGGCGAGCCCGTGCAGCAGGATGACAGGCGGCCCGCGCCCGCCGAAGTCCAGGGCGTGTAGGGAGACGTCGCCGCGCTCGAGCCGGAGCGCGCCCACGGAGGTGGTATCAGGCCGCGGCGGCGGCAGGCTCATCGCGGAGCGCGGCCAGGAAGGCCGGCGACTCGACGAGGGGGCGCCAGCCTTCGGCGTCGTCGTCCAGGCCGAGCTCGGCGAAGACCTCGCGCGCCCACGGGCTTCGCCGCTCCGGCTCGGCCTGCCACTCGGCCATGAGCACCCGTCGCAGCTCCTCGAAGCGCGGCGGCGTCTCGAAGATCTCCTTCACGACGAGCTGCGGCGTGACCGACCCGTTCCAGTGGTTGGCGGCGAGGCGGAAGGCGACGTCGTACCGCCCGGACTGTCGGTAGCGGTCGAGCGCCGAGCCTCGCCCGAAGGCGATCGCGCCCGAGCGGGCGCCGGCCGCCGTGACCGCCAGGCGGAGGTGCTTCCCCTCGCCGATCGCCGCGAGGTCGGAGAGCTCGGCACCGACGGCGAGGAGCGTGACGTTCGGGTTCCCGAGGCCGAAGGGCGCCAGGCGCTCGAGCTCCTCGCAGAGCTCGAGGGTGAGCTCGCTGCCCCGAATCACCGCGTCGACCGGTGTCACGGCCCGGAGATCCTCCGGCGAGAGCATTCCCCTCGCGTGCTCGGCGAACGCGTCCGCGAAGGCGGCGACGTTCCCGGGCGCGATCGAGAGACCCGCCGCGGCGCGGTGGCCGCCCCAGCGTCCCAGCAGGTGCGAGCAGGCGGCGAGAGCCCCGTGCAGGTCGAACGACGACACCGAGCGGCCCGAGCCGACCCAATCCTCGCCCGGCTCTCCTCCGGCGAGCAGGACGACGGGCCTGCGGAAGCGCTCGACGAGCCGCGACGCGACGATGCCGATCACACCGCGGTGCCAGTCCTCTCCTGCGATCACGTAGCCGAGACGGCTGCGCTTCGGCTCCGGCCACTCCTCGACCTGCCGGATCGCATCGCGCAGGATGCGATCCTCGACCGCCTGGCGGTCGCGGTTCAGCGTCTCGAGCTCGCCCGCCAGCCGTTCGGCCTCGGCCTCGTCCGGCGTGAGCAGGAGATCGAGGGCCGCGCCGGGGTGGCCGAGCCTGCCGGCCGCGTTGATGCGCGGGGCCAGCCTGAAGGCGACCGCGCCCGTGTCAACCGTCGCTGGGTCGACGCCGCCGACCCGCATGAGCGCCCGCAGGCCGGGCTTGTCAGTTCGCGCCAGCCGACGCATGCCCGCCGCGACGAGCGCGCGGTTCTCGTCCACGAGGGGAACGACGTCCGCCACCGTCGCCAGCGCGACGAGGTCGGCATGGCGGTCGAGGCGCTCCACGCCCAGCGCCTCGAGCAGCTTGTAGACGACCCCGGTTCCGCAGAGGTCCGGAAACGGGTAGGCCGACGGCCTCGTCGCGACCACGGGGCAGTCCGGAAGCGCCTCGCCCGGCCGGTGGTGGTCGGTGACGATCACCTCGAGACCGGAGGCCCTGGCCTCTGCGACCTCGTCGACCGCCGTAATGCCGCAGTCGACGGTCAGCACGAGGCCGAACTCCTCGCGAGAGAGACGCGTCAGCGTCTCGCTCGAGACGCCGTAGCCCTCCTCGAAGCGGCTGGGAAGGTGCCATTCGACGTCGGCGCCAAGGCTGCGGAGCGCCGTGACCGCGAGCGCGGTCGCGCAGATCCCGTCGACGTCGTAGTCGCCGTGGACGCAGATCCGCCTCCCGGCTGCGATCGTCGTACGGATGAGGGCGCAGGCCAGCTCCACGTCGCCGAGCAGGAACGGGTCGTGTCCCGGCGACTCGGCGGCCAGGAAGGCCCGAGCCGTCTCGGGGTCGCCGTATCCCCGCCGGACGAGGACGGCTGCCGTCGCGTCGCGGACGTCGAGCGCCTCGGCGAGCTCCCGTACCTCCCTGCGGGGGCACGGACGAATCGTCCAGGTGCCCTCGTGCATTGCATTCCACCGTAGGGCCGCGATCGGACGGACCGACAGGCTCTCAAGGGCGCGGCTATGCTCAGATCGGGGTGAGCGAGTCGAACTACACGTCGGGGGACGACTACGTCGTCGAGTTCCTCGGGTACCGGTTCAGCTTCAACGCGATCGACTTCGAGCAGCGCGTCAACGCGGCGGCGGTCAGGCTCCGGCTCGTTCAGCCCGGCGAGCTCGAGGATGCCGAGACCGCCGATCTCGTCGAGCTGACAGCGCACGGGCGCATCGACGATCCGCAGAGCGGCCTCGGCGAGTACCTCGTCCGCCACTGGGAGCGTGTCGCGCTCGTGAACGACGAGTCGCTCGTCTACTGGCTTCGCAAGCTGATCTTCCGCGGCGCCTGGCTCGACCAGCGCGTGAAGGAGAACCTCCTCGAGATCGACTGGGACGGGGACACCGCCGAGTTCGGCTACCGGGAGCCGGACGGCGGCCGCGCGCTCCTCGAGCTCGCCCCGGTGCCGTCCTGGCACGAGCTCCAGTTCAGGCGCTAGGTTCTCAAAAGAGCGCGTCCTCGGCGGCCACGCCGGTGACGTACGCCTGCCCGAGCTTCGTCACCACGCGGCCGCGCGGCGTTCGCTGGATGAGGCCGAGCTGGAGCAGGTACGGCTCGTAGACGTCCTCGATCGTGTCCGGCTCCTCGCCGAGCGAAACTGCCAGGGTGGAGAGACCGACCGGGCCGCCGTCGAACTTCCGGACGATCGCGGAGAGCAGCTCGCGGTCGACGCGCTCGAGGCCGTGGCCGTCGACCTCGAGCAGCTCGAGCGCCTGGCGGGCGACCTCGAGCGTCACGGCGCCGTCGTGGCGCACCTCGGCGACGTCGCGCACGCGCCGGAGGATTCGGTTCGCCACCCGCGGCGTTCCCCGGGCGCGACGCGCGATCTCCTCCGCGGCCTCGGCCGCGATCTCGACGTCCAGGATCCGGGCCGAGCGGGTCACGATGCGCGCGAGCTCGACGGGCTTGTAGTGCTCCAGCCGGTAGGTCATCCCGAAACGGTCGCGCAAGGGGGTCGTCAGCAGGCCCGTCCGCGTGGTCGCGCCGACGAGGGTGAACTGCGGCAGGTCGAGGGTGAGCGTCCGGGCCGCCGGCCCCTGGCCGACGATGATGTCCAGCCGGAAGTCCTCGAGCGCCGGGTAGAGGATCTCCTCGACGGCCCGGCTCAGGCGGTGGATCTCGTCGACGAAGAGAACGTCGCGCTCCTCGAGCGACGTGAGGATCGCGGCGAGGTCGCCCTTGCGCTCGAGCGCCGGCCCCGCGACGCTCCGCAAGCCGACGCCGAGCTCCTCTCGGACGATGTATGCGAGGCTCGTCTTCCCGAGCCCCGGCGGCCCGGCGAAGAGGACGTGGTCGAGCGCCTCTCCCCTTCCCTTCGCGGCCTCGAGGGCGATCGCGAGCTGCTCCTTGACGCGCTCCTGCCCGACGAACTCGTCGAGCGAGCGCGGTCGCAGCGAGGAGTCGAGCTCCTCCTCGTCGGGGACCAGCACGGCGGTTGTGACGCGTTCGCTCACGCTTCGAGATTAGGCGCCGAGGCGGACGGTCCTCCGAGCGCCCGCGTCGCGGCCTCCGCGGAGCTGAGCACAGGGACGACCTCGAACTCGGCCAGGTCGCTCCAGGCCGCAATCCACGTGTCGAAGAGGCTGGGATTGTCGGTCTCCATCAGCTGGAAGCACCGGTCGAGCCGCTCGTCCACCCAACTCTCGACGTAGGCGAGCCCTGGCGGCAGCATCCGGCCCTGCTCGGCGGCGCGCTCGTAGACGGGTCGCGCCCCTCGGGGGAACCGCTCGACGACCATGTAGCGCACGGCGCTCAGGCCGCGCGGAGCGCCTCGCGCACGCGCTCGGCGGGCGGCAGGTCGGGGTCGGTCTCGGCGAGGCGCTGCTCGGCCTCGGCCGCCGTGAACCCGAGCTCGACGAGCGCGTCCCGAGCCACGGCGTGGCCGTCGCCCGGCCCCAGGTGCGGCGCCTCGACCGCCGCCAGCGGCGCGATTCGCTCCCTCAGCTCGAGCACGACCCGCTGGGCGGTCTTCTTGCCGATGCCGGGGATCGTCTGGAAGAGCGCCGCGTCTTCGCGCACGATCGCGCGCCGAAGCTCCGCCGGCGAGTAGCCGGACACGATCGCCAGCGCCACCTTCGGGCCGACGCCGGAGACCGCGAGCAGCTGCTCGAAGAGCTCCCGCTCGGCGGCGTCGGCGAAGCCGTAGAGCTGCAGCGCGTCCTCCCGGACGTGCAGGTGGGTCTCGACGACGACCTCCTCGACGCCGTCCGCCTTGCGCAGCGCCGAGGGGGTCGCGTGTAGCCGGTAGCCGACGCCGGCGACCTCGAGAACCAGGCCGTCTGCATCCCGTACGACGGGCGTGCCACGGAGGCGGGCGATCATTTGCGTGCTCCCGCGAGTGCGAGCAGTGGCGGCGCCAGCGCGTGACAGATCGCCACCGCGAGCGCGTCGGCGGCGTGGTGAGGGCGGGGAAGCTCACCCAGGCCGAGCACCGCCTTGACCATGCGTTGCACCTGGTCCTTCTCGGCGCGTCCGTAGCCGCAAACCGCCTGCTTCACGGTCGCGGGCGCGTACTCGGCGCACGGCACGCCGGCGACCGCGCAGGCGACCAGGGCGGCGCCGCGCGCCTGTCCGACGAAGAGCGCGATGCGGGCGTCGGCGCCGACGTAGGACTCCTCGAACGCGACCGCCTGCGGCTCGTGCCGATCGATGAGCTCCGCCACCTCGTCGTGGATCCGCTTGAGCCGGAGGGCAGGCTCGTCCCGCGGCGACGTCTCCCACCAGCCGTACTCCACAGCCTGGAGGCGACCGTCTCCGCTTGCCTGCACGATGCCGAAGCCGCACGCTGCAGTACCCGGGTCGATGCCGAGAACCTTCACGAGTCGAGGTTAGGGACCGGCCCGGACGTTCCTGCCCGGGAGAACGGCGTCCTCAGGAGAGGAGGTTCGCCTTCACGCCCGCGTTGGCTGCGCACCACTCGCGCAGGTGGCCGAAGACCTTGGCACGCTGCTCGGCGTCCGTGAGCGGCTCGTCCGGCGACCAGAGGACGCGTACCTCGACGATCTCGTCGCCTCGCGGCTCGCTGGGACACCCGTGCTCCTGCAGGAAGGCGCGGAGCGAGGCCATGTACGCGGGGTCGCTGATCTCGATCTGCATGGGCCGCTGGCGAAGTATCGGGCCGGCCCCGGACGGCCTACGCGGCGACGGCTTCGAGGATCCCTTCGGGAATGTCGAAGTTGGCGTAGACCGCCTGCACGTCGTCGTTCTCCTCGAGAGCGTCCATCAGGCGGAGGAGCTTCTTCGCAGTGCCCTCCTCCTCGACGGCCACGGTGGTCTTCGGGAGCATGGTCAGCTCCGCCGACTCGAACGCGATGCCGGCCTCGTCGAGGGCCGACCGGACGGTCGCGAGGTCGTCGGGCGCCGCGATCACCTGGTAGCTGGAGCCGTCCAGCTCCACGTCCTCGGCGCCGCCGTCTGCAGCCACGAGCGTGAGGTCGTCCTCGTCCACGTCGGCCGCGGGCACGATCACGACGCCTTTCCGCTCGAAGAGCCAGGCCACCGCCCCGCTCGTGCCGAGGTTGCCGTCGTGCTTGGCGAAGGTGTGCCTGATCTCGGCGGCGGTGCGGTTCCGGTTGTCGGTCAGCGCCTCGACGAAGACGGCCACTCCGCCGTCCCCGTAGCCCTCGTACGTCACGGTCTCGTAGGACTCCCCCTCTGCCGAGGCACCGGACCCGCGGGCGATGGCGCGCTCGATGTTGTCCTTCGGCATCGAGCTGTCGCGCGCCTTCTGGATCGCCGTGGCAAGCGTCGCGTTCGCGTCGGGATCGGGACCGCCGTCGCGCGCCGCGACGATGATCGCGCGCGTGAGCTTCGAGAAGAGCTGGCCACGCTTGGCGTCGGCGGCGCCCTTCTTGTGCTTGATGCTCGACCACTTGCTATGCCCGGACATGTCCCTCCTCCCTGACGAGCTCGAGGAAGCGCTCGTGGACGCGCGTGTCGTCCGTGAGCTCCGGATGGAAGGACGAGGCGAGGACGCGCCCCTCGCGGACGAGAACCGGCTCGCCCTCGAGCCGCCCGAGCACCTCCACGTCGGGCCCGTGATCGGCAATCCGCGGCGCGCGGATGAAGACGCCTCTGAGCGGATCGTCGTCCCCCTCGAGCTCGACGTCGGCCTCGAAGCTCGCCACCTGGCGCCCGTACGCGTTCCGCTCCACCTCCAGGTCGAGCAGGCCGAGGTGGGCGCGGTCGAAGAGGATCATGCCGGCGCAGGTGCCGAAGAGCGCGCCGGGGAAGTGGAGCACGGGCTCCTCGAGGCCGCCGATCCGCATGAGCCGGCGGATGGCGGTGGATTCGCCGCCCGGCACGACGAGCCCGTCGAGCCCTTCCAGCTCCTCCGGCCGCCGCACCTCGACGGCGTCGACGCCCAGCCCGCGCAGCATCGAAACGTGCTCGCGAACGTTGCCCTGGAGCGCCAGAACGCCGATGCGCACGGACTCGTTCATCTCGCGTGAAACTCTACCCCCGGGGCCTTCGGCCCCTCGCCCCCGCCTTCGAGTCTACGCGCGAGATCGTCGCAGGAGTGCGCCCAGACCGCGCCGACTCTGTGCCGGCGCGCGCCGGGGGCTACCAGCCGCGGGCTTCGAGGAGCTCTTCCGGGGGGAGGGCGGCGGCGTCGAGCCCGCGCATCGGCTCGCCCAGGCCGGTCGAGACCCGGGCCAGGGTCTCCGGGTCGGAGAAGTGCGTCGTCGCCTCGACGATCGCCTTGCCCCGGGCGAGCGGGTCGGCTGATTTGAAGATGCCCGAGCCGACGAAGACGCCGTCGGCGCCGAGCTGCATGCACAGGGCCGCGTCGGCCGGCGTGGCGATCCCTCCCGCCGTGAACGTGACGACGGGGAGGCGACCGTTCCCGGCCACCCACTGCACGAGCTCGAGCGGCGCCTGCAGCTCCTTCGCCTCCGTGAACAGCTCCTCCTCGGCAAGCGTCCCCAACCGGCGGATGTCGCCGAACACGGCGCGCATGTGCCTGACCGCGTTGACGATGTCCCCCGTGCCCGCCTCTCCCTTCGTCCTGATCATGGCCGCGCCCTCGCCGAGGCGCCGGAGCGCCTCGCCCAGGTTCCGGCAGCCGCACACGAAGGGGACGCGGAAGGCCCACTTGTCGATGTGGTGGCGCTCGTCGGCGGGCGTCAGCACCTCGCTCTCGTCGATGTAGTCGACCTCGAGCGCCTCCAGGATCTGCGCCTCGACGAAGTGGCCGATGCGCGCCTTCGCCATCACCGGGATCGAGACCGCCTCCTGGATCTCGCGGATCCTCGTCGGGTCGGCCATGCGCGCGACGCCGCCCTCCGCGCGGATGTCCGCGGGAACGCGCTCGAGCGCCATCACTGCCACCGCCCCCGACTCCTCGGCGATCCGGGCCTGCTCGGCGGTCGTCACGTCCATGATCACGCCGCCCTTCAGCATCTCGGCGAGACCGCTCTTGACGCGCATGGTGCCGAGCTCCGCCATGCGAGGGAGTTTAGCTACATCGAGAGCAGCTCAAGGGCCGCGTCAGGCTCCTTGAACGGCGGGATCACGTAGATCCCGGCCGCCCGCGAACGGGCGCCCTCGGCGAGCTGCCGCGCCAGTTCGAAGCCGACGGCGCGGGCGTCTGCGCCGGCGTCGACCAGATGCTCCTGCACGACGTCGGGGATGGTGATGCCGGGCACCTCGTTGTGCAGCCTGACCGCGAGCTGGTAGCTCGTGAGCGGCCAGACGCCGACGATGAGCGGGATCGGGGACTCCCCGCCGAGGCGGTCGAGGAAGTGGTCCAGGTACCCGAGGTCGAAGAGGGCCTGCGTCATCGCGAAGCTGGCGCCCGCGTCCACCTTCTCCCGGAAGCGCTCGAGCTCCCGGTCGAGGTCGTCTGACGATGGGTTGACGGCGACGCCCACGTAGAAGGACGTCGGCGCGTCGATCGCCTTCCCGGAGAAGTCCTCACCGCGGTTCAGGTGCCCCAGGAGCGACACGAGCCCGATTGCGTCCACGTCGTAGACGCCGCTCGACCCCGGATAGTCCCCGACGTGCGGCGGGTCTCCCGTCACTGCGAGCACGTTCCTCACGCCCTCGGCATGGGCGCCAAGGAGCTGGGATTGCAGGCCCATGACGGACGCGTCCCGCGGCGTCACATGCGGGATCGTCTCGATCTGCACCGAGCGCTCGAGCACGGCCGCGGCCATCAGGGCCGAGAGCCGCGCCCTCGCCATCGGGTTGTCGTTGATGTCGACGACATGGACGTCGCCCGAGGCGCGGAGCCTCGCCGCCACGCCCAGCATCGCCTCCATGTTCGTCCCCTTCGGCGGATCGAGCTCGACCGAGACGACCCACTCGCCCGCCTCGAGCCGCTCCTGCAGGAGCGTCCGGCCGTGGGTCGGGGTCGGGCCTGCGACGACCTCGCGCTCGATGACGAAGAGCGGTACCCGCGGCTCGCGCTCCTCCTCCACCGCAGCCCGGATCGCGGCGATCTGGGCCGGTGTCGTCCCGCAGCAGCCGCCGATCAGCTTCGCGCCCTGGCTGCGGGCCTGCGCGGCGAACTCGGCGAAGTAGTCAGGGGTCGCGTGCGGGTAGACGATGCGCCCGCCGGAGCGGCTGGGGAGCCCGACATTCGGCTGCGCCGAGAGCGGAAGGCCGTTCGCGGCCGCGCTCATCTCTCCGAGCGCGGCCAGTGCGGCCTGCGGCCCGAGCCCGCAGTTGGCGCCGACCGCGACCACGCCGAGGCCCGTCAGGCGCGCGACGGCGTCCCGCGCATGGACGCCCGCGAGAGTCTGGCCGTCCTCGTCGAAGGTGAGCTGAGCGACCACGGGGAGCGAGGAGACGTCCTGCACGGCGCGGATGGCAGTCTCCAGTTCGTCGAGGTCGTAGAACGTCTCGACGAGGAAGAGATCGACTCCGCGACCTTCGAGAAGCCGGGCCTGCTCGTGGAAGACCGCGTACGCGTCCTCGGCTCCCGTGGAGCCCTCGAGGTCGCCGAGCGGGCCGATGGCGCCGCCGATCAGGACCGGAGCTCCCGCCACCTCCCGCGCTTCCCGCGCGAGCTTGACGCCCCGCTCGACGATCTCCTCGAGCCGGTCGTCGAGGAACTGGGCGGACAGCTTGCGACGGTTCGCGCCGAACGTGTTCGTCTCGATCAGCTCGGCCCCGGCGCGGATGAACCCGGCGTGCACGCCGATCACGGCCTCCGGGGCCTTCAGGTTCGCCTCCTCCGGGCAGCGCAGCCGGGACACGGCCGAGCTCAGAAGCGCGCCGGTGCCGCCGTCGCCCACGACGACGAGATCCCCGGCCAGCCGTTCCTCGAACCTGCTCATCCAATCCTGAGCGTAGCGCCCACGTCCGAGCTGGCTCCGGCGGACGTGTCCGGACGCGCCGATACGGTGCGCCGTCGTGCGCCTCATCGTCGCCCGCTGCGAGGTCACCTACACCGGTCGGCTCACCGCGTTCCTGCCCGAGTCGAACCGCCTGCTCATGCTCAAGTCAGATGGCTCGGTGCTCGTTCACGCCGACGCCGGGGGCTACAAGCCGCTCAACTGGATGACGCCGCCGACGGTGATCGAGGAGGAGGGCGATCCGCTCGAGCGCCTGGTCGTCCGCAAGCGTGCAGGCCGGACCGAGGACCGGCTCGAGATCCTCGTCCACGAGGTCCTCAGCGACGTCGACCACGAGATGGGCGAAGCGGCGCCCCTCGCGAAGGACGGCGTCGAGCGCGACCTCCAGGAGGCGCTCGCCGAACGGCCGGTGGCGCTCGGCGAAGGGCTCCGCCTCGTCCGTCGCGAGTGGCCCACCGACATCGGCCCGGTCGATCTCATGTGCCGCGACGGCGAGGAGTGGGTCGCGGTCGAGATCAAGCGCGCCGGCACGATCGACGCGGTCGAGCAGCTATCCCGCTACCTCGAGCGCATCCGCGAGGACGGCGCCACGGCCGCGTGCCGCGGCATCCTCGCCGCCCAGCGCATCCAGCCGCAGGCGGCGACGCTGGCCGCCGCGCGCGGGATCGCGTGCGTCGAGGTCGACCTCGAGCTCCTCCGGGGCGAGCGCGAGCCCGACCTCACGCTGTTCGCCTGAGCAGCGAGGAATCCGACCGCGGACGGTGTCCGTATCCCCGTGCGACCGATGTCCCAGCGACTCGCCGTCCTCGCTGTCCTCGCCGGACTCACCCTGCTCGTCCCGGCCACCGCGGAGGGGGCCACCTTTTACGGGAGGGTAGGACCAGGCGCCACGATCACGCTCGAGCGGGGTGACGGGACCGCCGTTCGCCGTATCCAGGACGGCAGGCACACATTCGTCATCCGTGATCGCTCGAGCCGCCACAACTTCCACCTCCTCGGGCCGGGCGTCAACCGCAAGACGGGGGTTGCGTTCACCGGCCGCCGCCGGTGGAGCGTCACGCTCAGCGTCGGCACGTACCGGTACCGGTGCGATCCTCATCGGGCGACGATGCGGGGCAGGTTCACGGTCGTCTAGCTTCGCCGTCCTCGCCGGCGCCTCTGACGTCCCTTTCGCCGTGCCGGAGCACGGCTACGGTCAGCATATGAGCGATCCGACTCCGCGTGAGAGGTGGACGCCGCCGGGAGACCCGCGGCGCATCGCCGTCGCCGTTGTGCTCGGTTCCTTCATCGTGACGCTCGCGCATCCCTTCGTGAAGATGCTCCGTGAGCACGACGTGCTCGTCGACCGCCTTGCCGCCGGGGCGCGCGCACGCCATCGCGGCCCCGAGCCGTCGGCCGTGCTCAAGCCTTCGATCGGCCCCTCGCCGGCAGCGAAGCTTCGGGCGGTCTGAGATGGCCACCGGGCTACGGGGCTGTCGGCCAGAGCACAAGAAAATGGGGCGTGGCCGCACGCCCCAGAATCTCGTCGTCGGAGATTCGCCGCGCGAGTGACTTCTGCGCATCGGGGGATCCGCTGATGTATTGCAACCCGTCTTGTGGTCGGAATCGGTCGGCGACGCCACGGTTTTTCGGGGTGTCGTCAGGGCCGCCACGATGGCCGCAGCGTGGCGGCCCGTTTCTTGAAGATGGGCGGGCGTCGCGCCTGCTGCCCGAGCGGGGCTCCCGACTCCTGGTACCCCGACGCGGGTCTCGAGGTACGCACCGGGGTACGCACGCGACGCGCATCCTGGGCACGCCCGGCACATCTGACCTACACAGCCATGCGGGTTCGGCTCAACCACGCCGATCTAGATGGGCCCGCCTGGATTCGAACCAGGGACCAACGGATTATGAGTCCGCTGCTCTGACCAGCTGAGCTACGGGCCCGCTCTCGGCGAGCTTAGCGCCGCGCGGGGCTCACGGTTCCGGCACGGCTGCCTGAAGGAATGGTAAGAATAGGCCCGCATGTCGCGGAGCTTCACGGTGCCGTCCACGGGCCCGGCGCGGAGGGCCGGCCGATGAAGGTCTTCCAGGCGGAGCGGAGCCTGCGCACGCTGGGCGGACTCGAGGTCCGCGACATCACGGACGAGGTGCGCGAGGCCGTCTACGAGAGCGGCGTCACGGACGGGATCGCCTGCGTCTACTCGCCGCACACGACGTGCATGGTGCGGGTGAACGAGTTCGAGACGGGCTTCCTCGAGGACTTCATCCGCATGCTGCGGCGCCTGGTGCCGAGCGAGAAGTACTACGCGCACGACGACTGGGACCGCCGCACGGAGAACATCTGCCCGGAGGACATGGACTTCGGAAACGGGCACTCGCACTGCATGGCCATGCTGCTCGGGCCCGCGGGCGAGTCGATCCCCGTCCGCGACGGGGAGCTCTGCCTCGGAACCTGGCAGCGCGTCCTCTTCCTCGAGCTCGACCGCTCTCGCGAACGCCGCTGGCTCGTCCAGGTCGTCGGCGAATAAGGTCTCGCGCCTGGAACGCGTTTCAGGATGACGCCTCGCCGCAGGGGTGCGATGGTCGTTCCGAAACAAGGACGCAGGGCGCGTTCGTAGCCGGAGGCTACGGGCGCAACCGAGGACGCAGTCTTCGGGGCGAGCAGCGTGGCCCTGCGGCACAGGGCTTCGTTCTGAGACGTGTTCCTTTAAACGGAAAACGGGGCCGCCGCAGACCCCGTCTCCTTTGGGTGGAAACTCTTCCCGGATTGCCCCCGCCGCATCGGGGCCCCGCTGGAGTTATCCGTTATGTCCTGGAGTTTCGGCTCTCGAGACCGACTCGGCCCCCCTCCGTGGGAGTTGACTGCCTCACCCTTCCGGGGTTGACCGCTCCGCTTCACCGCTAGACATGCCGTGACTGCGGTTCTGCTCGCACTCGCGTCGGCCGCCTGCTTCGGGGCGATGACGGTTGCTCTGCGGATGGGCCTCAGGCGGCATCCGGAGCCCGACGTCGCGGCGGTGGCGATGACCGTCGTCGCCCTCGGCGTGGCGATCGCCGCCGCGATCGTCGAGCCGGGCAGCGGCGAACTCGCCCATCCGGAGGAGCTGGTCGTCTTCGCTCTCGCCGGACTGATCGCCCCGGGCGTCTCGCAGATCTTCCTGGCCCTGGCCGTCCGTGACGTCGGTGCCGGACGGACCTCGGTGGTCGTCGGAAGCGCGCCGCTCTTCGCAGCGACGCTCGCGATCCTCCTGCTCGACGAGCCCTTCGAGTGGCCGCTCGCGCTCGGAGCGCTCCTGATCGTCGGTGCCGGGATCGTTCTCGCCGCCGAGACCGTCCGCCCGGCCCACTTCCGGCTCGCAGGCGTCGGCTTCGCCCTCGCGGCGACGATCATGTTCTCGACCCGCGACCTCGTCGTCCGCTGGTACTCGGCCGACGCGGCGCTGGCCTCCGCCGAGGCGGCGGCGGCCGCGCTTGCCGCGGGCGTCCTCGTCATGCTCGTCTACTCCGTGGCGATCAGGCGCGGCGGGCTGGGCCAGGTGCTCACCGGCCAGGCACTGCTCCGCTTCCTTCCGGCCGGCGTGCTCTTCGGCCTCTCCTACGTCCTTCTCTTCGAGGCGTATTACCGGGGCAAGGTCACGGTCGTGTCGCCCCTGGTGGCGACCGAGTCGCTCTGGGGAGTGCTGCTCGCCGCGCTCGTCCTGGGCAGGAGCGAGCTCGTCGGCCCGCGTCTCGTTTTCGGCGCGGTGCTCGTGGTCGCAGGGGGCGCGCTGATCGGCGCGTTCCGGTGACTGGGGTGCCGGATGAAGCGAGGCGTCTACACTGGTTCGCGCGATGGCACAGGCGAAGAAATCCCTCACGCAGAGGACGAGGAGACGCATCTCCGGTCTCCTCCCCGCACAGCGCCGCAGGACGGAGTGGAAGCGGCGGCGGCAGGCCAAGCGCGTCGATCACCGGGCGAGGGTCGGGGGCTACTGGGAGCGGATCGGGAAGCTCCAGCTCGAGTTCCTCGTCGCCCACGGACTGGAGCCGAGCGGGCGCTTCCTCGACGTCGGCTGCGGCGCCCTTCGGGCCGGGGTCCACCTCGTGGACTACCTCGACGCGGGGAACTACTACGGCATCGACGTCAGCAAGGAGCTGCTGAACGCCGGCTACAACGTCGAGCTGACCCCGGAGCAGCGTGAGAAGCTTCCCCGCGACCACCTGCGTCGCACCGGCCGCTTCAACGTCGATTTCGGCGTCGAGTTCGATCGGGCGATCGCGACCTCGGTCTTCACCCACCTCTCCCTGAACCACATCCGCCTCTGCATGTATCGGGTCGCGGGCCAGATGCAGGTCGGCGGCAAGTTCTACTTCACCTTCCGCGAGGCGCCGCCGGACTTCCCGCTCGACGGCGTCCTCCGCGAGGGGAAGGGCGCCAGGTACACCGAGCGCGACGGGTTCTGGTACTGGCCCGGCGACCTCGAATGGGCCGCGAGCTTCTCGCCGTGGGAGTTCAACTACGTCGGCGACTGGGGCCATCCGCGCAATCAGAAGATGGTGGAGCTGGTGCGCACGCCCGAGGAACGCCGCCCGTCGTCGAGCAACGGTGAGCTCCCCGGGTTGGACTCGAACCAACAACCCTCCGGTTAACAGCCGGATGCTCTGCCAATTGAGCTACCGGGGATCGCCAGGCCGGAAAAGTCTAGCGAAGCTCGCTTTCCACCTTCTCCAGCGCGTCGCGGATCCGCGCGAGCACTCCCTGTAGCTCGACCGTCCTGGCCAGGTCCTCGCCCGAGAGGTCGGCGAGCTCGCGGCGGACGAGGCGCTCCTCCAGGCGCAGGACGAGCTCCCGGGCCACGTCCTCGTCGAGTCCCTCCTCGGCGACCGTCGCGTCGAGCTCCGCCCGCAGCCCCACGAGCTCCTCGTCCGCCTCGGCCCCGCCCGCGAGGTAGGCGCGGAAGCGCCGGTGGAGCGGGTTGTCGAAGTGGCGGTCGTCGAGCCCGCCGAGGTATCGCTCGGCGAGGTCGGGCCTGGCCGCGCAGATGGCCAGGAAGTCGCGCTCGAGGCGGTCGCCCGCGCCGAGGATCTTCCGACTCGCCTCTCCGACGACCGTGGCGCTGGCACCGGCGATCTTGAGAGGGATTCCAAGCCGATCAGAGGCGTACCTGGCTACCTCTTCTTTCTCGGGGCCGTCAGGAGCAGCTTTGATCAGTGCATCGATGCGCTCGTTGGCCTCCTGCTTCGAATGCTCCGAGAGCTCCGAATCGACCCGGTGTCTCAGGTAGCCGACCGAGGCGTCGAGCAGATCCTCGAAGCCCTCCACGGCGTCCGCAGGGTCCTTCCCGGGCGGCAGCGGGACGATCCGCACGGCGAATCCCGCGCGGACGGCGAGCTCCATCCCCCGGATCGTCGCCGCCTCGCCGGCCGCGTCGGCGTCGAAGCAGAGGAACAGGTGGCCGGTGAGACGACGGAGCTCCTTGAGCTGAGGCTCGGTGAGCGCCGTGCCCATCGACGCGACGGTCGCGCCGAGGCCCGACTGGTGCAGCGCGAGGACGTCCGTGTAGCCCTCGACGACGAGCGCGCGGTCCTCCTTCGCGATCGACGCGCGGGCCCGGTCGAGGCCGTAGACGATCGAGCCCTTGCGGAAGAGCTCGCTCTCGGGCGAGTTCACGTACTTCGCCGGGATCGGGTCGTCCTCGCGCATTCGGCGCGCCCCGAAGCCGAGCACCCGGCCCCGCGCGTCGGCGAGCGGGAAGACGAGCCTGCCCGCGTAGTAGTCGTTGCCGCGCCGGTTGACGAGGCCGGCGGCCACGAGCTCGTCCTGTGAGAAGCCCTTGGCGCGCGCCTTCTCGGCAAGCACCGCTCCGCCAGGCGAGAGCCCCAGGCGGTACGCGCGGCAGACCTCCTCCCCCAGGCGCCGCTCCGCCAGGTACTCGCGCGCCGAGGCGCCGGCCGCGGATTCCCACAGGGTGCGCTGGTAGAAGACCGCGGCCTGCTCGAGCAGCGACAGGAGCCGGCCCCGCCGCTCGCGCTTCTCCTCGGCCTGCGGCGAGGTCTCCTCGTACGCGAGCGGGATCCGGTGGCGCTCGGCGAGCCACTCGATCGCGCCGACGAAGTCGAGGCCCTCCGTCTCCTTGACGAAGGTGATCAGATCGCCCTTCATCCCGCAGCCGAAGCAGTAGAAGAGCTTGTCGGCGGCGTTGACGGAGAAGCTCGGCGTCCGCTCCTCGTGGAAGGGGCAGCGCCCGGTCCACCGTGCCCCCACCTTCCGAAGCTGCGTCCGCGCGCCGACGATCTCGACCATGTCGGCAGCCGCCTTCACCTGGTCGATCGAGGCCTGGGCGATTATGGCCATGCGAGCGCGAAGCGGTCGGTCATGCCTGCCACGTAGTCCGCCACGCGTTCGGGCAGGTCGCCGGGGCGGTCAGGCGGCAGCTCGTCCGGGTGCTCGACCAGCCGGTCGAAGATCCTGCGGACGGCGGCGACGGCGACGGCCCGCTGCTCCTCCGCCGCCGGCCCGAGGTACACGCGTTCGAACATGAACGCCCTCAGGTCGAGCATCGCCCGGCCCACGGGCTCGCTCTGGACGATGTCGCCGGCCTCGGCGGAGGCCTCGACGATGTCGTGCACGAGCGTGTCGATCCTGCGCGAGCCGCGGGCGCCGAGCAGCGCAATCTCCTCCTGCGGCAGCTCCGCCGGCTCGAGCAGTCCAGCTCGCAGCGCGTCGTCGATGTCGTGGTTGATGTACGCGACACGGTCGACGAGGCGCACGATCTTCCCCTCGAGGGTCGCCGGCTCGCCGGCGCCCGTGTGGTTCAGGATCCCGTCACGCGTCTCCCAGGTGAGGTTGAGCCCGCGGCCGTCGCGCTCCAGCACCTCGACGACCCGGAGCGACTGCTCGTTGTGGCGGAACCGGCGACCGAAGCGCTCCGACAGCGCCTCGTCGAGCGCCTCCTCGCCCGTGTGCCCGAAGGGCGCGTGCCCGAGGTCGTGCCCGAGCGCGATCGCCTCCGCGAGGTCCTCGTTCAGGCGCAGGGCCCGTGCGACCGTGCGCGAGATCCCGGCGGTCTCGAGCGTATGCGTGAGCCGCGTCCGGTAGTGGTCGCCCTGCGGGTCGATGAAGACCTGCGTCTTGTGCTTCAGCCGCCGGAAGGCCTTGCAGTGGACGATTCGGTCGCGGTCGCGCTGGAACGGCGTCCGCAGGCGGCATTCCTCCTCCTCCGCGTGCGCCCGGCCGCGCGTCTCGTACGAGCGCACGGCAAGCGGGGAGAGCCAGCTCTCCTCGTGCTCCCGGACACGTGCCTCGAAGGTGTCCGCCACCCTCCCTGCGAGCTCGGGCATGCCTCCTACGCTATCGCTAGATGATGATGGGAACGGTGCCCCCGTCGGCGCTCCACGCGGAACCCGTGACGTAGCTGGCACGGTCCGAGCACAGGAAGGCGATGACGGCCGCGATCTCCTGCGGTTCGGCGAGGCGGCCCAGCGGACGTCCCTTGGCGACGCCGGAGAGGATCTCCTCCCTGCTCTTGCCCGAGCGCTTCGCCGCCTGGTCGGCGAGGCCGCCGGGCGCGAGCCACGCCGGCGAGGCCGTCGGCCCGGGCGCGACCGCGTTGCAGAGGATGCCGTCGGCCGCGTAGAGGTCGGCGACGAGGCGCGAGAGCGAGAGGACGGCCGCCTTCGTCACGCTGTAGTCCGGCATCGACGCGGAGGGCCGCTTGCCGGCAGTCGAGCTGACGTTGACGATGCGGCCCGAGCCGCGGTCGCGCATGCCGGGCAACACCGCCTGGATCGCGCGGACGTAGCTCATGACGTTCAGCTGCCACATGGCCTCCCAGTCGGTATCGGTGAGCTCGTCGAAGCCCACCTGGACGGCCAGGCCGACGTTGTTCACCAGGCAGTCGACCCGGCCGAGCTCGGTCTCGGCGCGCCCGATGAGCTCGCCCGGGGCCTCGGGCCTGGCGAGGTCGCCGGCGACGCCGAGCGCTGCTCCGACGTCGGCGCGTGCGGTCTCGACGCGGCCCGGGTCGCGCCCGGAGACTACGACCCGAGCCCCCTCCGCCGCCAGGAGCCGCGCGGTTTCCAGTCCGATGCCCGCGGTCGAGCCGGTGACGACGCAGACGCGGTCGGTGAGGCCCAGCTCCACGGGCGCCTACGATAACCGCATGGGGTACGCGCACGGCTCCATCGACGGGTTCGGAACCGGCGTCTTTCGAAAGGTCCGGCAGGCGCTCGGCGTGACCGCATTCGGGGTGAACGCGATGGTCCTGCCTCCGCAGACCGGCTGGTTCGAGCACTTCCACGACGACCAGGACGAGCTCTACTTCGTCCATCGCGGCCTGGCCGGCTTCGAGGTCGAGGGGGAGCGCTTCGAGCTCGGTCCCGGCGGCGTCTGTCACGTGGAGTCGGCCTCGCCCCGGCGCGTGTGGAACGCGGGCGAGGAGACGCTCGTGCTGCTCGTTGTGGGCGGGCGCGGAGGCTACGTCGGCCGGGACGGCCACATGGTCGACCCCGCCGACGAGGAGCGCCGCCGCGCGTTCAGCGCCGGCGACGAGGCCGTCATCCGGCGGCTTCCCGAGTGACGACGATCTACCTCGCCCGTCACGGCGAGAGCGACTGGAACGCCGAGGTGCGCTGGCAGGGGCACGCCGACCGGCCCCTGACCGAGCGCGGGCGCCGCCAGGCCGCGGAGCTCGCGGACCGGCTCGCAGGCGTCGCGCTCGCGGCCGTGTACGCGTCCGATCTCGAGCGTGCCCGGGCGACAGCTCGGATCGTCGCCGAGGCGCGCGGGCTCGATGTCGTCGCGCTGCCCGAGCTCCGCGAGATCGACGTCGGCTCGTGGTCGGGCCTGACCCGCGCCGAAGCAGAGGAGTGCTTCCCGGCCGCGTACCGCCGGTGGGCGGACGGCGGCCAGGGGTGGGAGGACGGAGAGACGTACGAGGAGATGACGGAACGGGTGGTCCGCGCGGTCCTCGACATCGGGCAGGCTCATTCCGGCGACTCGGTCCTCGTCGTCGCGCACGGCGGGCCGATCCGCGCGCTGCACGCGACCGCTCTGGGCATCGACCTCGCCGCACACCGCCAGATCCGGCCGGTGGAACCGAACGCCCGCCTGTCCCGCGTGGCCGTCGAGAACGGCAGGATCGCCCGGCTAGACTGAGCCCGTGGAGGACTACACGAACAAGTACACCGGCGAGCAGGTCGAGGTCGAGCTCTTCGGCGGCGAGTACCAGGAGGGCACGCTCACCGCCTACTGCGCGGTCGCCGGCATCCCCCACCTCGAGCTCAACGGCCACATACTCGTGCCGCTCCAGAACATCGCCTCTCTCCACTGCTCGAGCCGCTGTGACGCTCCCGAGCCGGACTGGCCGCCCCGCGGTCTGGCCGAGAGCGAAGGCGAGCCGTAACCCGTTCGGTGCGCAGCAGGCTTCTGGCCGCGCGCAACGTCGCCAAGGCGCTCATCCTCTACGGCGCGCTCGCCGGCGGCCTCTTCGCGCTCGGCTGGTGGCTCGGCGGCGTTCGGCTCGGCAGCGTCTTCCTCGTCGTCGGGCTCCTCATGGCCGCCACGGTCTTCTGGTATGGGCCGCGCGTGATCCTCGCCTCGCTCGGCGCCCGCGAGCTCCAGCTCGCCGAGTCCCCCGCGCTGCACTCGACGGCCGAACGCCTCGCCCTGGTCGCTCGTGTCGAGCGGCCGAAGCTCTACCTGATCGCCGACGGTCATCCACGCGCGCTCTCGGTCGGCCGCGGAGCGGGCGCGTCCGGCATCGCGTTCACGCAGGGGCTCCTCACGCTCCTGACTCCGGCCGAGCTCGAGGGCGTCATCGCGCACGAGCTGGCGCACGCGCGCCACCGGGATTCGCTCATCCAGACTCCGGTGGTGCTGGTCGCGGGCTGGCTCGTCGAGGCAAGTCGGATCGGCGGCTTCCTCGAGCGAGCGCTCCTCTTCATCCTCGGCCCGGTCGCGGCGAGCATCGTCCAGGTGTTCCTTTCGCCGAAGCGCGAGCTCGCCGCCGACCTGCGCGCCGCCGAGATCTGCGCCTCGCCCCACCCGCTCGCCGACGCGCTCGTGCGGATCGAGCAGGCCGAGGAGCTCGTCCGCTTTCAGGCCAGCCCGGTCACGGAGCCCCTGTACATCGTCAACCCCTTCGAGCCCGTGGGGCTCGCCGCGATGTTCTCGACGCATCCGCCGATCGGCGACCGGGTCGCGCGTCTGCGGGCGCTCGATCCCGAGTGGCGAGACAAGCTGCGCGCGGCGTGACCGCCGGGTCGGCTGCCGACCGGTCGGCTTACTAGGGTCCGCCCCGGACGGACCAAGGAGGGAAGGATGAGCGGGCGAGGGAGGCGTCGCTTCGGCGTCGTCGCGATCTGGGCGGGGCTGCTGGCGCTGGCGGCGGCCGCCGTCGGCGTCGCCGACCCGATCCGATCCTGGTCGGGCAAGAGCGGGCCTTTCGCCTGGGAGGTACATCGCGTCGAATGCGGGGTCGTCGGCCGAACGCCGAGCACCATCCGCGCGCACACGCGCTGGCAGTCGAGCCCCGCGAACGGCTACGTCCGGCTCACGTTCGTTCGGCAGATCCGGGACGAGGACAGCGGCACGTGGGCGACGGTTCAGCGCGCGCGCCGGTCGACGAAGAACAGCGCCCTCGAGGGAGCGCAGGGCGTCGTTCACTGGCGTCAGTGGTTCTTCCCCCTCGCCGGCGAGGCGGGGCTCAGGAGCCGCCACATCGTGGGGTTCGCGTGGTTCCGCGACCGGCCGGGAGCCGATCGGGAGGAGCTTCGACGCGAGCAGCGGTTCCGCCCTTGCGTCGTGGGCGGCTCGTAGAGACTCGGAGAATGAGAAGGGCCGCCTCGCGGCGGCCCTTCTTCAAGATAAACCGGCGGCGACCTACTCTCCCGGGAGGTTGCCCTCCGAGTACCATCGGCGCAGGCGGGCTTAACTTCTCTGTTCGGAATGGGAAGAGGTGTTTCCCCGCCGCTATAACCACCGGAAATTGTGAGGCTGGTGCGGAGCCCCGCACACCCTCAAAACTCCATAGCGACTTTATGACGGTGTTCAAATCAAGACCTCGGGTGATTAGTACGGGTCCGCTGAACACATCGCTGTGCTTGCACGTCCCGCCTATCAACGTGGTGGTCTCCCACGACCCTTACTCCCTCGAGGGGATGGGAGGCCTCATCTCGAGGTGGGCTTCCCGCTTAGATGCTTTCAGCGGTTATCCCATCCAGACGTGGCTAATCAGCAGCGCCGTTGGCACGACGACTGATACACCAGAGGTCTGTTCGTCCCGGTCCTCTCGTACTAGGGACGACTCCTCTCAAGCCTCCAACGCCCATGGTGGATAGGGACCGAACTGTCTCACGACGTTCTGAACCCAGCTCGCGTACCGCTTTAATGGGCGAACAGCCCAACCCTTGGGACCTACTCCAGCCCCAGGATGCGACGAGCCGACATCGAGGTGCCAAACCCTTCCGTCGATGTGGACTCTTGGGAAGGATGAGCCTGTTATCCCCGGAGTACCTTTTATCCGTTGAGCGACGGCAATTCCACTCTCTACCGCCGGATCACTAAGGCCTGCTTTCGCACCTGCTCGACTTGTCAGTCTCGCAGTCAAGCTCCCTTATGCCTTTACACTCTACGCACGATTTCCAACCGTGCTGAGGGAACCTTTGCGCGCCTCCGTTACATTTTAGGAGGCGACCGCCCCAGTCAAACTGCCCACCTGACGCTGTTCCCGACCCGGATCACGGTATCGGGTTAGAAGCCCAGAACACGAAGGGTGGTATCCCAAGATTGCCTCCACGAAAGCTGGCGCCTCCGCTTCATAGGCTCCCACCTATCCTGGACAACGCATACCAGACTCCAACATCAAGCTGCAGTAAAGGTTCACGGGGTCTTTCCGTCCAACCACGGGTACTCGGTATCTTCACCGAGACTACAGTTTCACCGGATCCCTCGTTGAGACAGCGCCCAAGTCGTTACGCCATTCGTGCAGGTCGGAACTTACCCGACAAGGAATTTCGCTACCTTAGGACCGTTATAGTTACGGCCGCCGTTTACCGGGGCTTGGCTTTGAGGCTTCGCCCGAAGGCTAACCTCTCCGCGTGACCTTCCGGCACCGGGCAGGCGTCAGCCCCTATACGTCGTCTTTCGACTTCGCAGAGACCTGTGTTTTTGGTAAACAGTCGCTTGGGCCGTTTCACTGCGGCCCCCTCGGGCTCGGAATCGCGAGGATTCCTCACCCTACCGGGGCGCCCCTTCTCCCGAAGTTACGGGGCCATTTTGCCGAGTTCCTTAACGAGGGTTCTTCCGATCGCCTTAGTATTCTCTACTTGCCCACCTGTGTCGGTTTAGGTACGGGCACGCCCTCACCTTCCTAGAGGATTTTCTCGGAGGCATGGCTTTAGGAACTTCGCCCGGTTAAGGGCTCGGCTTCCCGTCTCAGGCTTGATGGCTGACGGATTTGCCTGTCAGCCGCCCTACGCGGTTACCCCAGGACGACCATCGCCTGGGTTTCCCTAGCCTACCCCGTCCCCCCTTCGGTCAAGCGGTGGGTACGTGGTACCGGAATATCAACCGGTTATCCATCGCCTACGCCTTTCGGCCTCGGCTTAGGTCCCGACTAACCCTGAGCAGATTAGCTTTACTCAGGAACCCTTGGGCATTCGGCGGAGGGGTTTCTCACCCCTCTTTCGTTACTCGTGCCAGCATTCTCACTTCCCACGCCTCCACAGCTGGCTCGCGCCGCTGCTTTGCCGGCGTGGGAACGCTCCCCTACCACTCCGAGCAAGCTCGAAGTCCGTGGCTTCGGTTTCTGACTTGAGCCCCGTTACATTGTCCGCGCCCGAACACTTGACCAGTGAGCTGTTACGCACTCTTTAAAGGGTGGCTGCTTCTAAGCCAACCTCCTGGTTGTCTCGGCACTCAGACATCGTTTCCCACTTAGTCAGAAATTAGGGACCTTAGCCGACGGTCTGGGCTGTTTCCCTTTTGAGCACGAAGCTTATCCCCCGCACTCTGACTGCCACGCTCTAGAACGTCGGTATTCGGAGTTTGCCTGAGTTCGGTAAGCTGGTAGGCCCCCTAGCCCAAGCAGTGCTCTACAGCCGACGCTGAACGCGTGACGCTATACCTAAATATATTTCGGGGAGAACCAGATATCTCTGAGTTTGATTAGCCTTTCACTCCGACCCACAGGTCATCCGCTCAGTTTTCAACCTAAGTCGGTTCGGTCCTCCACGGGGTCTTACCCCCGCTTCAACCTGCCCATGGGTAGATCACTCAGTTTCGGGTCTGCATCCGACGACTAAAGCGCCCTGTTCGGACTCGCTTTCGCTACGGCTCCGTTTCCTTAACCTCGCCGTCGAACGGCAACTCGCTGGCTCATTATGCAAAAGGCACGCCGTCACAGGACAAAGCCTGCTCCGACCGCTTGTAAGCACACGGTTTCAGGTACTATTTCACTCCCCTTCCGGGGTGCTTTTCACCTTTCCCTCACGGTACTAGTTCACTATCGGTCGCCAGGGAGTACTTAGCCTTACGGGGTGGTCCCCGCGGGTTCCGACCGGGTTTCTCGTGCCCGGCCGTACTCAGGAGCTCGTCAAGGGAGACCAGTCGCTTTCGCCTACAGGGCTGTTACCTCCTATGGCGCGAGCTTCCACTCGCTTCGGCTAACGACTGATTTTGTAACTCCCCGACCCGCCGGCAGACGGATCCAGACGAGCCCTACAACCCCCGCGTGACAACGGCTGCCGCCTATCACGACACACGGGTTTGGGCTCTTCCCCTTTCGCTCGCCACTACTCAGGGAGTCGAGGTTTCTTTCCTTTCCTCCGGTTACTAAGATGTTTCAGTTCACCGGCTTGCCATCGCTGTCCTATGGATTCAGACAGCGACACGCACGCATTACCGTACGTAGGTTTCCCCATTCGGAGATCCCGGGGTCAATGGATGGTCAGCTCCTCACCCGGGCTTATCGCAGCCGCCCACGTCCTTCTTCGGCTCCTGGCGCCAAGGCATCCACCGTGCGCTCTTTGTCTCTTGATCATGAAGAACACCGTGTTTGCCGCTATGGAGTTTTCAAGGTGCGCGCGGGCGATCCCGCTCGAGCAGAGCCGGCCTCGGGCCGGTCTCTCAAAACTCAACAGCGTGTGACGTCGAGGTCGACGTTTGATCTAGGCGAGCCCGGGCACCGGACGAGGGACGCCCCGAGAAGGGACGGCCGACATCGACAGGCCGGGCGCCTGCGGGAGTTGGAGCTCCCGCGTTCCCTAGAAAGGAGGTGATCCAGCCGCAGCTTCCGCTACGGCTACCTTGTTACGACTTCACCCCAATCACCAACCCCACCTTCGACGGCTCCCTCCCTTGCGGGTTAGGACACCGGCTTCGGGTGTTGCCGGCTTTCGTGGTGTGACGGGCGGTGTGTACAAGGCCCGAGAACGTATTCACCGCGGCGTTGCTGATCCGCGATTACTAGCAACTCCGCCTTCATGGAGGCGAGTTTCAGCCTCCAATCCGAACCGGGACCGGCTTTTTGGGATTCGCTCCCCCTCACGGGTTTGCAGCCCTTTGTACCGGCCAATGTAGCACGTGTGTAGCCCAGAACATAAGGGGCATGATGACTTGACGTCATCCCCACCTTCCTCCGGTTTGTCACCGGCAGTCTCCCTAGAGTCCCCGGCATCATCCGCTGGCAACTAAGGACAGGGGTTGCGCTCGTTGCGGGACTTAACCCAACATCTCACGACACGAGCTGACGACAGCCATGCACCACCTGTGCACGAGCCCCGAAGGGCTGCCGTATTTCTACGACATTCCCGTGCATGTCAAGCCCTGGTAAGGTTCTTCGCGTTGCGTCGAATTAAACCACATGCTCCGCTGCTTGTGCGGGCCCCCGTCAATTCCTTTGAGTTTTAGCCTTGCGGCCGTACTCCCCAGGCGGGGTGCTTAATGCGTTAGCTGCGGCACGGGCGGAGTCGACACCGCCCACACCTAGCACCCATCGTTTACGGCGTGGACTACCAGGGTATCTAATCCTGTTCGCTCCCCACGCTTTCGCGCCTCAGCGTCAGTACCGTCCCAGAGAGCTGCTTTCGCCATCGGTGTTCTTCCTGATATCTGCGCATTTCACCGCTACACCAGGAATTCCACTCTCCTCTTCCGGACTCTAGCCGAGTAGTTTCCAACGACCGCTGGAGGTTGAGCCTCCAGATTTCACGTCGGACTTACTCGGCCGCCTACGCGCTCTTTACGCCCAATAAATCCGGACAACGCTAGCCCCCTACGTATTACCGCGGCTGCTGGCACGTAGTTAGCCGGGGCTTCTTCTGGAGGTACCGTCACCCTCTCGGCTATTAACCTGAGTGGCCTCGTCCCTCCTGAAAGCGGTTTACAACCCGAAGGCCTTCTTCCCGCACGCGGCGTCGCTGCGTCAGGCTTTCGCCCATTGCGCAAGATTCCCCACTGCTGCCTCCCGTAGGAGTCTGGGCCGTGTCTCAGTCCCAGTGTGGCTGATCGTCCTCTCAGACCAGCTACCGATCGAAGCCTTGGTGAGCCATTACCCCACCAACAAGCTAATCGGCCGCGGGCCCATCCTCAGCCGGAAGCCGAAGCCACCTTTTCTCACTCACCCGAAGGATCGTGAGGCTGTCCGGTATTAATCCGAGTTTCCCCGGGCTATCCCGGTGCCGAGGGCAGGTTACCCACGTGATACTCACCCGTTCGCCGCTTTCCCCAGGACCGAAGCCCTGGTTCTCGCTCGACTTGCATGTGTTAGGCGCGCCGCCAGCGTTCGTCCTGAGCCAGGATCAAACTCTCCGTGAAGACCTTTCGCAGTCAGGCCCGAAGGCCTGGTTGCTAACGGTTCAGTTTCGAGCTTGAGCTCAAAAGTCCCCTCGTTGAGAGGAGACGGGTTCAGTGACCTCCCGCGCCGAAGCGCGCGAGGTTCTCGACGTACACGCTGTTGAGTTTTCAAAGACCAGCGCCGCACGGGCGGCACGAAAAAAGCCTCCAACTCGCACGGGAGGCCCTGGGAAGAAGTGATACTCGGTCGTATCAGGCTTCGGCCGAAGGCTCTCCGTTGTCTCGTGGGTTGCCGGTTTCCGTGCAGCCGTGTAGACGGCCGACCAATGATAGCAGCGGCCGTCAAGCGCTGCGCCGACCTGCGCCTCAGCCGGCCCGAAGCCGCATGAACTGGCGCTTCCCGACCTGGAGTACGGTGCCCTCGAGTGACGCTCGCGGGACGTCGACGTCGGCCGTCGGGGCGCCGTTCACCTTCACCCCTCCTTGCGCGATCAGCCGCCTCGCCTCGCTCGTCGAGAGGCCGAAGACCTCGCGAATGAGCGCGGGCAGGTGGATGGGATCGCCGGCCGGCAGCTCGGCCTCCCCGATGTCCTCCGGCGCCTGACCCTCCCGCACGACCCGCGTGAAGTGCGCCTCGGCCTCCTCGGCAGCCTCGTCGCCGTGCGAGCGGCGCACCACGAAGCGGGCAAGCTCGAGCTTCGCCGCCAGCGGATCGAGTGTCGCCAGGTCGATGTCGGACTCCATCACCAGCCGGTAGTACTCGGGCAGGAGCTCGTCGGAGATCCGCATCGTCCTCCCGAACTGCTCCTCGGGCGGATCCGTCAGCCCGATGTAGTTGCCGAGCGACGCGCTCATCTTCCGGCCGTCGAGGCCGAGCAGGAGCGGCGTGGTGAGGACGACCTGAGGCTCGAGGCCGTAGGCCTGCATGACGTCGCGACCCGCCAGCAGGTTGTAGAGCTGGTCCGTCCCCCCGAGCTCGACGTCGGCTTGGATCGCGACCGAGTCGTACGCCTGCATGAACGGATAGAGCAGCTCGGACACCGAGATCGGCGACTTCGCCTCGAAGCGCTGCTGGAAGTCGTCGCGCTCGAGCAGCCGCGCGACCGTGATCGTGCGCGTAAGGCGCACGACCTCCGCGAAGTCGAGCTTCGCCAGCCACTCGCCGTTGAAGCGAACCTCGAGGCGCTCCGGAGACGTGTCGACGATCTGCGCCGCCTGCCCGAGGTACGTCTGGGCGTTCGCATCGATCTCCTCGTCCGAGAGGATGGGCCGCTCGCTCGAACGCCCCGAGGGGTCGCCGATGCGCGTCGTGTAGTCGCCGATGATGAGGACGCCGACATGGCCGGCGCGCTGAAACGCGGCCATCCGCTGCAGCGGGATCGCGTGGCCGACGTGCACGTGCGGGGCCGTGACGTCGATCCCGAGCTTCACGCGCAGGGGCCGCCGCGGTCGCGAGCTTCCGCTCGAGCTCCCCCGCGGGGAGCACGTCGACGGCGTTGCGGGTGAGCTCGGCGACGAGATCGGGGGCGGCCATGGCCGCCCCCGATCATAAGCGCCTAGAACGGGTACGGAGTCAGGCTCCAGGCCGAGGTGGCGTACCAGAGGCCGAACGCCAGGCTCGCCGTGCCGAGCACCGGCGCGACCGCGCCGAACGACGAGCTCACCGGTCGGGAAACGAGCGTCCTGCCGAACCCGCCCGAGAGGAGCGTCATCGACACCGCCGTGAAGAGCGCGAGCAGCACCAGGGAGGCGACGGCGAGCGCAGTCGACTCGACCGAGGCGACCAGGAGGATGCCGACGCCGGCGCTCCCGCCCATCCCGTGGACGAGGCCGATGCCAAATGCGCCGAGCCGGCTCCGCGGGTGCCGGTGGGCGTGCTTGACGTGCGCATGGGAGTGCTCCTCGTCCCCGTGTTCGTGCTCGTGGGAGTGGTACTCGCCGCGATGCCAGCGAAGAAGGAGCCGCACCGCCAGGTAGGCGATCACGACCGCGACGGCGGTCTCCGCTCCCTGCTGTGCCCGTTCCGGCAGGTAGCCGTCGAGCAGCAGGATCGGCAGGCCGAAGGCGAACAGCGTGATCGCGTGGCCAGCGCCCCACGCGAGCCCCAGCTCGCCGGCGCGCCGCGTCGCTTGCTCGCGCCCGCCGGCCACGAGGGTGGAGACGGCGGCGAGGTGATCCGGATCCGTCGCGTGGCGGAGGCCGAGCAACACCGCGACGGCGAGGACGATCCACAGCGAGCCTCCGTGAGCGAAGGCGGCGATCTGTTCATCGAGTCCGAACATCAGAGAACCTCCGGGAGCGCGTTGAGGGTAATGCCGACTCCGACCGCGAGGATGAGAAGCGCGCTCGCGGCCGGAAGGGCGCGGACGATGGGGCCGTCGAAGGACAGCCGGCCGAACGCACGCCGGGCGAGCACAGCCAGAAGCCCGATCGCAGTGATGGTGGCGGCCAGGCCGACGCTGAAGGCCACGATCAGGGCCAGCCCGAAGCCGACCCGGTGGAGCGCGATGGCGCTGAGGAGCACGACCAGCGCCGAGGGGCACGGAAGAAGGCCCGCGGCGACCCCGACGCCGACGATCCCGGCTCGTCCGTAGCCTCGGTCGTGGTGATGGTGGTGGTGGCCGTGCGAGTGGGCGCGCACGTGCCTGAGCCGGCCGACCAGCACGCTCGCCCCAACGCCGACCACCAGCAGGCCCGAGGCGACGGTGAGCCAGGGGTAGAGACGCTCGGGAACGACGAACCGCGAGAGCGTCAGGGTCACGAGGCCGAGCGCGAACACCCCCGCCGTGTGCGTCGCCGTGACCACGAGACCGAGGAGGAGGGCGTGGCGCGGCTTCCCCCGAGTCCCGACGAGGTAGCCGGCGACGATCGCCTTCCCGTGTCCGGGCGTGAGCGCGTGCGCCGCGCCCCAGAACATCGCCACGAGCAGGGAGACCAGGATGACGCCGAGGCCGAGGTCGTCGCGAGCGATCAGCGACTCGAAGCCGCCCGCTGGAGTCGGCTCGACGGGAGCCTCTGCGAGCGTCGGCGGGGTGCCGGGCCCCTCGCCAGCTTCGTAGCTGACGCGCGCCGAGCTCACGGCGAGTGGCGAGGAGAGGAGGTCGTCCGGATAGGAGCGGAGCGCGGCGCTCAGGCTCGTCCCCGGGACGTCCGCCGAAAGCACGCGGGCGCCGTCGGAGGCGGTCGCGACGACCTCCCTCCACCCGAGCCGGCGCTCGAAGTTCCGGTCGCGGAACTCGAGCGTCCGCCCGCTCGCGCCCTCGGGCGCCGCGAAGACGGCGTCGAAGCGGAGCGTGTCGAGCCCACCGGCGCCGGGGCTGGCCTCGACCGCGTGCTGCAGGGGCACGAGCGGCGAGGCGCCGGCCGTCGAGCTCCAGGACGAGCCGCTCCGCGACAACGCTTGCGAAGCCTGGAGCGCGGACCGCGGCACCCTCCTGGAAGGTAGGGATCTCCGCCAGGTCGAGGGCGTAGCGCACGTAGACGCGGTCGCCCGAGAGCACGATCTCGCTGTGGCGGTTCACGGTGAAGTTCCCGAGCGGATGGGCGGACGCCGTCCCGGGCAGCACGAGCGCCGAGAGCGCGAGCAGGAGGAGGACCGACTTCCTCATCGCGCGCCCTCCCTCGCAACCGGCGCCCACCTGGGCGAGAAGTAGGGGTTGACGCCAAGCGCCTCCCGGAACGTCGCGCGGGCCTCTTCATCCCGGCCGAGGCAGCGTTCGATCATGCCGCGATGGAAGAGCTTCAGGGCATCGCGGGTACCGAGCCGCAGGGCGCGCTCCGAGTGGCGGAGGGCCTCCAGACAGCGGCCGTTCCGTAGGAGGGCCCACGCTAGAACGTCCTCGGCGTGGATGCTCCGGCGCTCGACGAAGGCTTCACGGGCGCGCGCGAGAGCGTCGGCGACGTCGATGTTCCGGTCGAGGTCGACGAGTGCGGTCTCGAGCTCCGTGCGGGCACCGTTCGCCTCGAAGAGGCGCTGCATGGCGTCGACCAGCTCGTAGGCCTCGTGCGCCTCCGCGTCCCGGCCGGCGGCCGCCAGCGTCTCGCCGAGGCGCGCGGCGTACTCGGGCAGGGGCACGGTCTCGAGCGCTCGTCGGTAGAGCGCGACGCCCTCGTCGACCCGGCCGCGGGCCGCCTCGGCGCCGGCCAGCGCCGCCAGAGCGCGGTGATATCCCGGAAAGCGGGCGAGCGCCGCGCGGTACGCGCGCTCCGCGGGGCGCAGTCGCCCGCTGTTGTAGTAGAGGTTGCCGAGCTCGACGAGCGACCAGGCGGCCGGCTCCTCCGTGCCGGCCGCAGCTCCGACTGCAAGCTTCATCGCCTCGATCGCGCCGGCTGTTCGCCCTAGGAGCTCGCGCGCGTATGCGACGCGCGCGTACGAGGCGACCGTGGGCTTGAGCGAGACCATGCGGTCGAACGCCGCGAAGGCGCCGTCGTAGTCGCCCGTCTCGATCCTGGCGTCCCCGAAAACCCCGAGCGCGGCCGTCGAGTCGGGATTCAGTTCGAGCGCTCGCCGAGCAAGGCGCGCGTGCCGCGGGAAACCGATGTCTCGAGGCCGCGAGGGCGGCAAGGCCGGTCACGGCCAGATCGTTGTCGCGGCCGAGCGCGAGTGACCGGCGGAGCGCTTCCTCCGACCGAGGGTAGTAGCCGGAGTCGCCCGTCTCGCGGGCGCGCTGTTGGTAGGCGAGGCCGAGGAGCGCCAGGCCCTCGGCGTCCTCGGGATCCGCCTCCACGCGGTCTTCGAGCTGGGCGACGTAGCCCGCCGTGTCGCCTGTGCCGAACCCGCTGAGCAGACGGGCGGCCGCGGCTTGCGGGCTCGCGGCGGGCGGCGTCCCGGCGCTGGGACCTCCGCGCGAAAACCCCGCCGACGAGCGCGATTCCCGCCAGCACCACTGCCACGGCTCCGAAAAGGTGTCGTCTCTTCATCGCATGCCTCGAGCGAGGAGGTGGAGGGACCCGCCGCCGCACAGCGGGCCCCTCCGGCGTCCTCTGCCTACGGCCCACCCATCGCGTCGTGATGGGCGTGCGCGTAGCCCTGATGGGGCACCGGGACGTACGGGAACGACGTCTGGAACGGACGGTCGTTCGCGTCGACCCCGTCGCCGAGCATGTTGTTCGGGGAGCGGTTGGCGTTCCCACCGCAGAAGCCGAGGCTCTCGATGAGCGGCCCGACGGCCGGGCCGTAGCCGCACATGAGCGCCCGGATCTCGATGTCGGTGACGTCGTCCTCGAGCCGGCGGCCGTTCGGGAACCCGGCGAAGTCGCCGCCGAGGACCCCGAGCCGGTTGCCGGCACCCACCGGAGCAGTCGGCGCGATGCCGGTGTTCAGACGGATGAGGTCGGCCTTCTTGGGACCGGTGAAGTTGAGCCCTGGGACGCCCGTGAGCAGGATGGCGGCGATGTCGCCGCGGCCCGTCTCGGGAGCGTCGTCGAGCACCGGGTAGAGGAGGTTCCCCAACCGCGTCAGCTCGGGGCTCGTGTAGTGCGAGAGGAAGTCCGCGTCGTCCGACGGGTCGGACGCGTTCCAGCGGTCCTTCTTCCGCAGGGGGATGACGACCTCGTTGATCAGCGGCTCGGCAAGCCGGGAGACCTGTACCCAGTTGCCGTCGTCACGCCGCCGGCCGTCGGTGTCGATTACCTGTACCCGCTGCCGGCTAGCCGTCGCGTAGACGCCGATCACGGCCTCCGGGTCGTCCGCGTCGTGCAACTGCCCGTCGCGGGTCAGCTGCGTGATCGGGACCTGGAGGACGATGGCATGGGTGTTGTAGCCGCCGACCCCGTCCACCCCGTTCTCCGCGTCGAGCGGAATGACGTGGGCAGGGTTGAACGGCCTCAGGCCGGCCAGGTCGAAGACGGAACCAAGGTCGACGAAGAACGGGTCGTCGCTCTGACCCGCGAAGACCTTGATCCCCCCGGACAGCTGCCGAACAGCGGACTGCATCAACGAGCCGTAGTTCGCCGTCGAGCGCGGTCCGATGTTGACAGGGGGGGTCGGCAGGTTGCGCCCGAGGACGGTCGAACCGCTCTTCTTGACGCGGGTGACCTTGTATCTCTGGGGTCGGTTCCAGTCCGCGTCCGAGAGGCTGTCGATCGGGCCGGTGTTGTAGAGGAACGTGTTCCCGTTCCGAGTCTGCGTGTCGAACTCGAACTGGTAGGACACGTCCTCGCGACCGTCTCCGTTGTTGTCGACCTTCAGCTCGTAGAGCACGTCGTCGGCGAACTGGTTGAAGTTCGGGCCGCCGGCCGGTTCCTCGAGCGGGATGTAGTTGGCGACGATCGTCACCGTATTGGGCCGGTCGGGACTGACGAACGCGTACACGTCCGTGTTGTCCGCGGTCGGGTCTTCGCTGATGACGGGTGCCTCGCGATGGCTCGACGCCACGCCTTCGTCGGGGCCCGCGCCGCGCACGAGCGCAGCGGCGAGCACTGCGGTGAGTAGCACTCCGAAGAGTGCGATCTTTCTCATCTTCCTCTCCTCCGTGGGGGGTTGAACGCGCCTTGTTCGGACGTCCGGGCTGTTCGGTTCGCCGCGCGGACCGAACCGGAGCTGAGGCGTCCGCGAATAGCTCGCATGGCCGCCGTGCTAGCGTTGCGTGCGCCCCGACGAGGGCGCGGGATCATGGGTCGCCGGCTCGCGCATCTGTCCGACGAGGCGCTCGTCGCGCTGGTGGCACGCTCCGACGAAGACGCGCTCGCGGAGCTCTACGATCGCTTCGGGCGAGTCGCCTACGGTCTCGCCCTCCGGATCGTGCGCGACCCCGCCCTCGCCGAGGACGCCGTCCAGGAGGGGTTTCTCGCCGTTTGGCGATCGGCAGCGCGCTTCGTCGCCGAGCGCGCCAAGGCGAGCACCTGGATCCTGACCCTGATCCACCGGCGTGCGGTCGACCTCGTCCGCAAGGAGCAGCCGCGCCGGGCGGAGCCCCTCGACGCGGCGCCGCACGAGTCCGGCCACGACACCGAGGAGGAAGCCTGGCTGCGCCTCCGCCGGACGCGCGTGCAGGAGGCGCTCGCCCGGCTGCCCGACAAGCAGCGCGAGGCGATCGAGCTCGCCTACTTCGGCGGCTTCACGCAGTCCGAGCTCGCCGACCGGCTCGGCGAGCCTTTGGGCACTATCAAGAGCCGGATGTTCGCCGGCCTGGCCAGCCTCCGTGAGCTGCTCGCGGAGGACGACCTCGAGGAAGAGCGATGGAGAGAGCCGAGATCCACGAGCTGAGCGCCGCGTACGCCCTCGACGCCCTCGACGCCGACGAGCGCGAGGCCTTCGAGGCGCACCTCGCGCACTGTGTCGAGTGCCGCGAGAACGTCGCGTCCTTCCAGCAGGTTGCTGCGAACCTCGCGTATGACGTCGACGCGCCCGAGCCGCCCGCGATGCTCCGCGGCCGGATCCTGGACCAAGCGGCCGCGGAACGCCCGAACGTCGTCTCGCTGCCCCGCCGCCGCTGGGCCTTTCCCGTCGCGGCTACCGCAGCCGTCGCGGCCGGAATCGCGGCCGTCGCGCTCGCCTTCTGGGCGGCGGACCTCTCGCGCCAGCTCGACGACGTGCAGGCTGAGCAGCGAAGCGCGAACGAGGCCCTCGTCGCGCTGAGCGATCCGAGCGCCAGCCACCACGGGCTCGAGGGTGCGGACGGCGTGCTCGTCGTCGACGACGAGTCCGGCGAAGGCACGCTCGTGATCAGCGGGCTCGAGCGCGCTCCCTCCGACATGACCTACGAGGCCTGGGTGATCGAGGGCGACCAGCCGGTGCCGGCCGGGCTGTTCTCCGGTGGCGGTGACCAGACGGTCGTGCCCCTGAGCGTCCCGGTTCCCGGGGGCGCGGTCGTCGCGGTCACCGTCGAGCGGGCCGGCGGCGTGGATCGGCCCACCCAGCAGCCGATCATCACCAGCGAGCAGGCAGCCTGACCCTCGGAGCGCGTCCGGGGCGTCGTTAGACTGTGCTGCTTCGTGCTGCTCGGTAGACGTAGGCGCGGCGCCCCCAGGCGCCCTCGCCGGATCCGCAAGCTTCGGTTCCTCGCGCTCCTCACCGTCGTCGCCTGTGTGATGACGGTGTCGTTCATGTACGGGCTCGTTAGCTCGATCGCGAGCGAGCTTCCCGAGCTCGAGCCGGGCAAGGAGCAGCGCACCGAGCGTCTCGGCTACATCTACGCGTCCGACGGCAAGACCGTGCTCGCGGTCCTGCGCGGGTCGGAGAGCCGGATCATCGTCGACTCCGACGAGATCGCCCCCGTCATGAAGCAGGCGATCGTCGCCGTCGAGGATCGCCGCTTCTGGGAGCACCAGGGCGTCGACATCCAGGGCATGGCCCGGGCGGTCTGGGCGGACATCCGCTCGCAGGACTTCGTCCAGGGCGGCTCCACGATCACCCAGCAGTTCATCAAGAACACCTACACCGAGGACGAGCGGACGGTGAGCCGCAAGCTCAAGGAGGCGGCGCTTGCCTGGCAGCTCGAGCAGCGGTGGTCGAAGGACCGGATCTTGACGGCCTATCTGAACACGATCTACTTCGGGAACAGCGCCTACGGGATCGAGATGGCCTCGCGCGTCTACTTCGACAAGCACGCGTCCGAGCTCACGCTTCCGGAGGCGGCGCTCCTCGCCGGCCTACCGGCCAGTCCAGGCGCCTACGATCCCGCCGCGAACCGGGAGGCCGCCAAGGCACGGCGCACGACGGTGCTCAGCGGCATGCTCGAGGAAGGCCTGATCACGGCGGCCGACTACCGGACCGCCGACGAGTCGCCGCTGCCGAGGGCCGCCGAGATCGGCCTCCCGGGATCGCGCGGCCGTGTCGGGCACTTCGCCGAGTACGTCAAGCAGCAGCTCGTGCCGTACTACGGCTCCGGGACGGTCTTCGGCGGCGGGCTCAAGATCTACACGTCGATCGACCTGGAGCTGCAGAAGCTCGCCCACGAGGCGATCGCCAGGTGGCTCCCGGGCCGGCGCGGGCCGGATGCGGCCCTCGTCGCCATCGACCCGCGCGACGGGCGCGTACTCGCGATGGTCGGCGGCGAGAGCTTCCAGAAGAGCCAGTTCAACCTCGCGGTACAGGGCCAGCGCCAGACGGGTTCGGCGTTCAAGCCGTTCGTCCTCACCGCCGCCGTCGACCAGGGAATCTCCCCGCAGACGGTCTTCACGTCCGAGCCCACGGTCATCAACCTCGGAGACAAGCTCTGGTCCGTCCACAACTACGAGGGCTCCTACCTCGGGTCGATCGACCTCCAGGAGGCGACCATCTACTCGGACAACACGGTGTACGCGCAGCTGACCGCCCAGGTCGGGCCCAAGAACGTCGCCGACACGGCGCGCAAGCTCGGGGTCACGCGCCCGCTCGACGACTACTTCGCCATCGGGCTCGGGGTCGAGGCCGTGAGCCCGCTGGAGATGGCCCGCGCTTTCGCGACGCTCGCCAACGGAGGCGAGCGGGTCGACGGCTCCGTGCTCGGCAACGTGCCACGCGCCGTGCTCCGCGTCGAGGACGGCCGCAGCGCCGACGCGAACGATCCGGTCGGGAAGCGCGCGGTGGACGGGAACGACGCAGCTCTCGTGACGTCGATCCTCCAGCGCGTCGTCACCGAGGGGACGGGCCAGCGGGCCGCCCTCGACGATCGGCCCCTGGCCGGCAAGACGGGGACGACCGAGAACTACGGCGACGCGTGGTTCGTCGGCTACACCCCGCAGCTCGCCGTCGCCGTCTGGGTCGGTTACCCGGATCGGCTCAAGCCGATGGAGACCGAGTTCGAGGGCGACCCCGTTGCCGGCGGGACGTTCCCGGCGCTCATCTTCAAGACGTTCTCCGAGCGGGCACTCGACCATCTCGAGGAGCCGGCGGAGGCCTTCCCGTATCCGTCCTACCAGAGCGTCGTCGCCCGCCAGGTCGTGTTTCGCGACAACAAGACGATGCTCGACAACGGCAACTGCTCGGGCGTCCGGCAGATTCTCTACTTCGCCGGCACGGGCCCGAGCGCCGAGGCGGACTGCAAGCCGAACGAGGTCGACGTTCCGAACGTCGTCGGCATGCGTCTCGCGGCCGCCAAGGACCAGCTCTACTCGATGCCACTGACGCCGGACCTGATCTGGCGACCGGCCCGGGGAGGCGAGCGTCTCGGCCGCGTGCTCGACCAGCGGCCCGAGTCCGGCACCCTCTCGTCGTGGAGCACCGTGCGGATCTTTCTCCCGCGCGCCCGGCACGGGAAGGTTCCGGACGTCGTCGGCCTGACGCTCGAGGCCGCGCGCAGCCGCCTCGCGAGGCGCACGCTCGGGGCCAGGGCGACGTACGTCGACGGCGGGACACCGGGTGTGGTGGTGGCGCAGTTTCCTCGAGCCCGGCTCGCGGCGACTCGGAACATGACGGTCCGCCTCGTCATCGGGCGCGGCTGAGAGAATCCCCCGAACCAAAGGAGGTTCGCATGGAAGCGTCCGTCGTTACGACCTCGTCCGGCAGCACCGGCCCGCTCGGCCAGCCACGCGGCGTCGGCTTCGGGATCCTCATGTACATCGTCACGCTCAGCTTCTACAGCTGGTACTGGGTCTACAAGACCGAGGAAGAGATGGGGAAGCACACCGGGGAAGGGCTGGGAGGCGTGCTCGGCCTCGTCATCTGGATCTTGATCCAGCCGGTGATGGCCTTCGTGATCCCGTCGGAGATCGGCAAGATGTACCGCAGGGACGGACGGGAGCCCCCGATGAGCGGCTGGACCGGTCTTTGGCTCTTCCCGGGCGCCATCCTGATCATCCCGGCCATCGTCTGGTTCGTGAAGGTCCAGGGCGCCCTGAACGACTACTGGGAGTCCAAGGGAGCGACCAGGGCCTAGATCGCGCGGCTCAGGTAGCGCGAGCCCTGGAGCGCGTAGCGCCAGGGAAGCTCCGCCGCGCGCGAGATGCCGACGCGCGCGCTCCGAGCCACGTCCACCGCCTCGCGGGCGGCAAGCAGCTCGAAGGGCCAGCGGTCGAGCGGAAGGCCGTCGTGCTCCCCGGTCACGCCGAGCGCCTGGCAGAGGCGGCCGGGCCCGGAGCAGAGCAGCCGCTCCGCCTCGACGCCGCGGCGCTCGCGCATCCGCTCCAGCCCGGCCTGGGGCTCGAGCGCGCGCACGAGCACGGCTTCGGGGCGTCCTTCCGAGGCGCAGACGAGGTTCAGGCACCAGTGGATCCCGTAGGAGCGGTAGACGTACGCGTGCCCGGGCGGGCCGAACATCGCCCGGTTGCGGGCGGTCGGGCCCCGGTAGCCGTGGCTGGCCGGGTCCTCGGCGTCGTAGGCCTCGACCTCGACGATGCGACCGCCGACGCCGTCCACGAGCAGGGTGCAGCCCACGAGCTCCGGCGCGACGTCATGGACGCTCCGCGCGAAGAAGTCGCGCGAGAGCACGAGGCTAGAAGAGCTGCTCGGACTCGGCCGGCTTCGCGCTCGCCTCGAGCAGCTTGCGCGCGCGCCTGCCCAGGTCGGTGAGGTCGACGCGTCCCTTGTCGGCGTCCTCGGCGATGCGCTCGGCGAAGGCCAGCGCGTCGTCCAGGAGCTTCGAGCCGGCGGCGGCGTCCTGCCCCATCTCGAGCAGGATCGTGCGCTCGGTGCGTCCGGCAACGATGGGCTCGGCGACTCCGTCCACCCAGACGAGCGTGCGCTTGCCTCCACCCCGGTCCTTGCCCCTGATCGGCTCGAGCGCGTAGATCTTGTCCGCGCGCGCGTACTTGCCGAAGCCGAGGAAGACCATGCGGGCCGTGCCGTCCGCCACGCCGGGATTATCGCAAGCTCGGCGGAAGACTCCGCGGCGCCTGCGCCGCGGCGACTCGACCATTCACACGCGCGGGTAAAGGGAAACCCACCTCCCCGACCCGATGGCCCGAGCCTAACCCGAAAATCAGCGCGCGTGGGAGACGGAACCGTGCCGGAAGCGCGCCAATCAGGCGAGCGCCCGCGAGAGCGCCTCGACGACGCGCTCCTGCTCCTCGGCCGTGAGGCGCGAGTGGAAGGGCAGCGCCAGCGTCCGGAAGCTGACGTCTTCGGCGACCGGGAGCATCCCTTCGCGGTAGCCGAAGCGCTCGCGGTAGTACGGCTGCAGGTGAATCGAGGGCAGGTAGGGCTTCGAGGCGACGCCGTCCTCTGCCAGGCGGGCCATGACGCCGTTCCGGTCGATCCCAGCCGCGAGCCCGACGACGTAGACGAACCACGAGCGGCGGTGGTCAGCATCGTCCGGGAGGGGAACCTCGACGCCGTCGACGGCGGCGAGCAGCTCCCCGTAGCGCGCAGCCACCTCGCTTCGCGCCCCCAGGATCTCGTCGTAGCGCTCGAGCTGGGCCAGGCCCAGCGCTGCCGAGAGGTCGTCGAGCCGGTAGTTGTAGCCAAGGCGCGCGTGGGTGAGCCACTCGCCTGAGTCGCTGCGGCCCTGGTTCGACAGGCTCTTGAGAAGCGCCCACTCCTCCTCGGTCGCCACTGCGACGGCGCCCCCCTCGCCCGTCGTCATCTGCTTGTTCGGGTAGAAGGCGAAGGCGGCCGGATGACCCGACGAGCCGACCGGCCGCCCCCGGTACTCCGAGCCGAGCGCCTCGCAGGCGTCCTCGACGATAGCCAGGCCGTTCCGCTCCGCGATCGCCTCGAGCTCGGCGAGCTCGGCCGGGTAGCCGAAGACATGCACCGGGAGGATGGCCTTCGTCCGCGGCGTGACCGCCGCCTCGACGGCGGTCGGGTCGAGGTTCAGCGTCCGAGGGTCGATATCGGCGAAGACCGGCGTCGCCCCCTCGTAGAGCGCGCAGTTTGCGGAGGCGACGAAGGAGAAGGGCGTGGTGACGACCTCGTCCCCGGGCCCGACCCCCGCGAGCCGCATGCAGAGATGGAGGCCAGCGGTCCCGCTCGAGACCGCGGCCACGTACGGCGCGTCGATGCGCTCGGCGAGAGCGGCCTCGAACCGGTCGACCATCGGGCCGAGCGAGAGCTGCCCCGAGCGGAGCGTCTCGAGCACGAGCTCCTCCTCCCGCCCGTCGATCCAGGGCGCGGAGAGGGGGATCCGACGCGTCAAGAGCCGGGCGTCGCCGGCGTCTTCTCCGCGTACTCCAGCCACCGCGAGAAGCGCTCGTCCCGGCCGCGAACGGCGGCGAAGAACACGTCCTGGATCGCCTTCGTCACCGGGCCCGGATCGCCGATCTCGTGGTCGTCGACCGAGCGGACGGGCGTGACCTCGGCGGCCGTGCCACACATGAACAGCTCATCGGCGACGTAGAGGTCAGAGCGGATGAGATGGCGCTCGTGGACGGCGTAGCCGAGCGTCTGCGCGATCTCGATCACGGCCTGCCGCGTGATCCCCGGAAGGATCGAGGCGGACAGGTCAGGCGTCGAGATGACCTCGTCCTGGACGACGAAGATGTTCTCGCCCGAGCCGTCCGCCACGTGGCCGTCGTCGGTAAGCAGGATCGCCTCGTCGTAGCCCGCGCGGGTCGCCTCGATCACCGCGAGCATGGAGTTGAGGTAGATCCCGGTCGCCTTTGCGACGTGCGGAATCGTGTTGGGGCCGACCCGCTTCCACGAGGACACCTTGGCGCGGATCCCCTTGGTCAGGGCCTCCTCGCCGAGGTAGGCGCCCCAGGGCCAGGTCATCAGCACGACGTCCACCGGGTTCGTGCCCGGGTGGACGCCCAGCTCGCCGTAGCCGTAGAACGCGATCGGCCGCAGGTAGCACTCGCTGAGCCCGTTGACGGCGATCAGCTCGTGCGTGGCGAGGCGAAGCTCCTCGACCGAGTACGGGATCTCCATGTGGAGGAGTCCTGCCGACTGGTGCAGGCGCTCGAGGTGCGGCGTCAGCCGGAACACCGCCGGACCGGCGTCCGTCTCGTAACAGCGGATGCCCTCGAACACGCCCGAGCCGTAATGAAGGCCGTGGGCTCCGACGTGAACCTTCGCGTCGGCCCAGTCGACGAGCTCGCCGTTCATCCAGATCTTCTCGGTTGCTTGCATGGATCGAAGGTTACTCCACGCTGAGCTGGGCGGGCCGTGCCCGGGCGAGCCTCGCCAGGTCCGGCGGCGCGAGCGCGGCCATGTGTCGGCTGGAGCCCGCGCCGATCCAGACGACCTCGTGTCCCAGGAGCTCCTGCTCGATCAGGACGGTCTCGATGCCGGGGAGCGGGAACGGCGCGACCCCACCGGGCGGGAACCCCGTCAGCCGCTCGACGGCCTCGGCGCCCACCGCCTTCACGCGCTCGCAGCCCGCGGCGACGGCCACCTTCTTCAGGTCGGCTCGCCGGTCGCCGGGAACCATCACGACGATCGCCCGGCCGTCGCACGCGAAGACGAGCGACTTCACGATCTGGTCGATGGGAGCGCCGACCGCGTTCGCGGCGTCGGCCGCCGTCGGCGTTCCTTCTCCGAACTCCTCGATCCGCGCCTCGACGCGCGCCTCGCGCAGCGCGGAAGCGACCCGCTCGACCGCCTCGGGCCAGCTACTCCTATCCTCGCTCATCGCGCTCTCCTCGCTCGAGCACGATCGCCCGCGGGTCGAGGAGGCCGGGCTCGGCGCGAATGCTCTCGAGCACCTCCGGCGGAATCGGGTTGTCGAGGGTGAGCACCATCAGCGCCCGGGACCGCGGCCGGTTCCGCGACACGGCCATGTTCGCGATGTTGACGTCCGCGTCGCCCAGGATCGTCCCGAGGCGGCCGATCCTTCCGGGGCGGTCGTCGTTGACGACGAAGAGCATGAGCGGCTCGAGCGTGATCTCGACGTCGTAGCCGAGCGCGCGCACGAGCCGGGGCTCGTCGTCGCGGCCCGTGGTCGTCCCGCTGACGGGGTACTCCTCCTGCCCGACCACCGCGGTCACGGTCATGAGGTTCTTGAAGTGGCGCGAGGCCCGCCGCTGCTCCTCGCGCACCTCGATGCCGCGCTCCTGCGCGACGAGCGGGGCGTTCACGTAGTTGACCGGCTCCTCGACGCGGCCCCGGAACGCACCGTTCAGGGCCGCGACGGTGAGAATGCGCGTGTCTCGGTCGGCCAAGTCGCCCAGGTAGCGGAAGTCGAGCCGATCCGCGCTTCCCCCTGCGAGCTCGACCGCAAGCGCACCGAGGTTGGCGGCCAGCGGAATGAACGGGCCCAAGGCCTCCATGTCCTCGGCGGCCACTGCGGGGACGTTGAGAGCGTTCGTCACCAGGCCGCCCTCGAGCGCGGCCGCCACCTGCTCGGCGACGATCACGCCCGCCCGGTCCTGCGCCTCCTGCGTCGACGCGGCCAGGTGCGGCGTGACGACGACGTTCGGCAGCCCGAGGAGCGGGCCCGCGTACGGCTCCTCCGCGAAGACGTCCAGCGCGGCGCCGGCGAGCTTGCCGCTCTCGAGCGCCTGGGCCAGGGCGTCCTCGTCGACCAGCTCACCGCGCGCGACGTTGACGAGACGGGCCCCGTCCTTCATCCGGGCGATGTGCTCGCGGCCGATCAGCTCGCGCGTCTCTGGTGTCAGCGTCGCGTGCAACGAGACGAAGTCCGCGTCGGCCAGGAGGTCGTCGAGCGTCTCCGCCCGCTCGACGCCGAGCTCCCGAAACCGCTCGGGGGCCACGTACGGATCGTGGGCGCGCACGCGCATCTCGAAGCCCCGCGCGCGTCTGGCCACCTGCTGGCCGATCCTGCCAAAGCCGATCAGCCCGAGCGTCTTGTCGGCGAGCTCGAGGCCCGCGAAGCGGGAGCGCTCCCACCTGCCCTCGGCGAGAGCCTGGTGTGCCTGTGGGATCCGGCGCGTGAGCGCGAGCAAGAGCGCGAGCGTGTGCTCGGCGGCAGAGACGACCGTCGACTCGGGAGCGTTGGCGACGACGATGCCGCGCTTGGAGGCCGCCGCCAGGTCGACGTTGTCCACCCCGACCCCGGCGCGGCCGATCACCTTGAGCCGGTCGGCACGCTCGATCAGCTCCTCGTTCAGGTCGGTCGCGCTGCGGATGATGATGGCGTCGTAGTCGCCGATCGTGGCCGCCAGGTCGCCGTCGTGCTCGACGTCCACGTCGAATCGCCGGCGCAGGAGGTCGATCCCGGCCTCCGCGATGGGCTCCCGTATTAGAACCCGTTTCAAAACGAAGCCCTGAGCCGCCGGGCCGCGCTGGACGGCGCGATGCGGCGTCCTCGGTTGCGCCCGTAGCCTCCGGCTACGAGCGCGCCCTGCGTCCTTGCCTCGCACTCGCCCAGCACACCCCGACGGCGAGGCGTCATTCCGAAACGGGTTCTCAGGACCTTCACGCCACGACGGGCTCTGCGTGCGCCTCGAGCGCGGCGGGGACCGCCGTGCCCCGCTCGACCTCGGCGCCGGCCTCGACGAGCGCGCGCTCGAGCGCGGCCAGAGCCGCGGAGACGTCCTGCACGTCCACGTAGCCGATATGGCCGAAGCGGACGATCTTTCCGCGCAGCTCGCCCTGGCCGCCGATGATCGTGACGCCCGAGCGCTCGCGCATGGAGGCGACGATCGCCTGCCCGTCGATCTCCGCCGGCATGCGGATGGCCGTGACCACGGCCGAGCTGTCCAGGTCCGGCGAGAAGAGCTCGAGGCCCATCGCCTTCACGCCCGCGCGCGCCGCGCGGCCCAGCCGCAGATGCCGCTCGTGGGCGGCGGCGAGCCCTTCGGCGAGGATGAGGTTCAGCGCCACGTCGAGCCCGCGGACGAGTGAGATCGCCGTCGAGAACGGCGTCTCGCCCAGCGCCTGCGCCGCGATCGCCCGCTGCCAGTCCATGTAGTAGCGCGGGAGCGAGGCGGTCTCGGTCGCCTCGAGGGCGGCCGGCGAGATGGCTGCAAAGGCCAGCCCGGCCGGGCACATGAGCGCCTTGTGGGAGCTCGTGAGCACGATGTCGAGACCCCACTCGTCGGTCTCGAGCGGGACGGCTGCGAGGCTGGAGATCGCATCGACCGCAATCAGCGCCCCCGAGCCAGCGAGGCGCTCGGCCGTCGCTTCCACGTCGGCGACGCCTCCCGTCGAGGTGTCCGAGTGGGTGAGGTAGACGACCTTCGCGCCGCCGATCTCCTCGAGGCGCGCACCCACCTCGTCCGGGCTCGGCAGCTCGCCCCACTCGTAGCGGAGATGATCGACGTCGAGGCCGTAGCGCTCGGCGATCGCCGCCCACCGCTCGCCGAAGTACCCGTGCGAGACGACGAGGACGCGGTCGCCCGGCGAGCAGACGTTGGCGACGGCGGACTCCATCGCGGCCGTTCCCGCGGAGGTGAAGAGAAGCACGTCGTTCTCACTCCGGTACACGGCCTGCAGCCGCTCGATCACGCTTGTTAACGTCTCGCGGAAGTCCGCCGAGCGATGGTGGATCATCGGCTGGGCGGTCGCCGCCAGCACCTCCGGCGGCACCGGGGTCGGCCCAGGCGTGACGAGGTAGCGCTTCTCGGGCATGAGCCCTGAGGTTAACTGACGCGCACACCGTGGAAGCCCTCCTTGCGTTCGCCGCCGCCCTCGTCGCCCTCCGGCTCGCCGGCCAGCTCCTGCGACGCTGGCGCGAACGGAGCGAGCTCCCGTTCGCGGCGTGGGGCGCCGGGCTCGCCGCGTTCGCCGTCGCCTCGGCCGCGCTGGCCTGGGGAGCCGCCTCCGGGTGGGGCGACGCGCTGTTCCGCGTCTACTACCTCTTCGGAGGACTGCTCACGGCTGCGCTTCTCGGAGTCGGGTCGCTCCTGCTCGCCGGTCGCCGCTGGGCGGCACCGCTGGGGCTCGTCTATACCGGGCTCGCAGTCGGGGTGGCGATCGCCGCGCCGCTGACCGCGCCGGTCTCCGGCGACTCGATCCCGGAGGCCCAGGACCACCTCGACCTCTTCCCGGCACGCCTGCTCGCGATTCTCGGCAACAGCGCCGGGACGATCGCCGTGGTGGCCGTCGCGCTCCTCACGCTTCGCCGGCGGCCGCTCGGGAACGCGCTCGTGATCGCCGGCGTGGCCGTCGCTGCGGCGGGCAGCGGCCTGGCCGGGCTGGGCGTGGCCGAGACCGCCGCCTTCGTGGTCGCGGCGGCCATCCTCCTCTACGCGGGCTTCCTGCGTACGGGAGCTCGCCGGGCCGTTTGACAGAGAGCTCTCGGGGCATAAGACTCCCCGACACCGATAGGGGAGGTGAGGAGATGCCAGAGGGGGCGTCTCGAGGTGGAGGGCACCGCCGAGGGGCGCGGCAGGCGCAGTGGCCGGGCCGCGGCACGTCGGTGGGACATGACCCGGGACGCTATGTCGTCGCAAAGACTCTTTTCGACTTCTGGAGGTATTGATGAAGAGTTCGTTCCGCTTACTCGTTCTCGCCGTCATCGCGGTGGGGCTGCTCGCGGGCACCGTCGGAGCGGCGCCCAACCCCGACGCGCGGCAGAGGATGAACCTGCTCTACACGAACCCCAACAACGCGACCAACTCCGATCTCGCGTTCTGGGGGAACCACGCCTTCATCGGCTACTACACCGCCGATGCCGGCAGCCCGGCCGGTACCCCGCCGCGCGGCGGCGTGCGCGTGTTCGACATCTAGAAACCGGCGAAGCCGACGCTCGTGAAGGACATCCAATGCGACTCGCTCCAGAACGATCCCATCGTCTGGGATCGGAACGGAAACGGCGTCGCCGACCTGCTGCTCGTGGCCGTCGACCGGACGATGGAAGGGCCCGAGTGCGGGGCACTCCGTTCCCTCAATCCCGACGGGAGCCCCAACCACGCCGACCCGGACGGCTGGGAGGGCGTGCGGGTCTTCGAGATGAGCGACGATCCCGCGAACCCGTTCGCCACGGTGACGCAGGTGGCCGCGGTCTACACGGACTGCGGGGCCCACACGATCACGCTCTGGCCGGGTAAGGCTGAGGGGCCGGACGGCAGCCTGATCGTGTACGTCTCCTCGTATCCGCTCCGGCCCGGTCCGACGCTGCGGCCAGGTCAACGGTCCGCCGGCGGGCAACGACCCGCTGCACCGGAAGATCTCGGTGATCGAGGTGCCGCTGGCCGATCCGGCGAGCTCCTCGGTGATCGCCGAGCCGCCGCTCAGCTACCCGGGCGACCCGGACGGCGTAGATGGACTGGTGCGAGAAGGGCCTCTGCCCACCGGCCTTCGAGCCTGCCGCCGTGGCCTGCCACGACATCGTCGTGCACGTCGAGGAGAACATGGCCGGCGCCGCCTGCGCCGAGCAGGGCCAGGTGTGGGAGATCGACCCCGCCAACGGGATCCCCGACACCGCCAACCCGGTGTCGGTCATCGACGACGAGGTCAGCTCGGGCGGCACCGGGAACATCCCCGGAGCGGTCGACTTCTTCCACTCGGTGATGTTCAACAACGACGGGACCGTCCTGAACACCGTCGACGAGTCCTTCGGAGAGGGCTGCCCGCCGATGACGACCTACGCGCCTCGGCCCTGGAACCCGGCAGGCGGCGATGCACAAGACCGGCCGGATGTTCTTCTCCGACACGGAGACTGGCGAGTTCTTCAGCGAGTTCCAGGTCGGAGACGTGCGGCCCGACCCAGGGCCGGCGTGATTCAGCGTACTGCTCGGCGCACATGGGGATGGCCATCATGGACATCCGGCGGGACCTGCTCGTGAACGCCTGGTACACCGGCGGCGTCGACGTGATCGACTTCACCGATCCTGAGAATCTGAAGGAGATCGCGTAGTACGACATCGCCGGAGTCGGCCACGGCGGGCTCGGACAACTGGTCCGCGTACCCCTACGTCGGGCCGCGCTTCAAGAACGGGGGAACCCCGATCTACGCGTCCGACGGGGTTCACGTTCCGCCGAACCGGCCGGGGCTTCGAGGTCTTCAGGTTCGGCAAGGCGGCCGGCTCAATGCAGCGCGACCACCTCAACCCGCAGACGATGGACTAACGAGGCTTACCCCTCGTGCGACGCGGGGCCTCCCCTCGGGGAGGCCCCGCCCCTTTTGCCTCCTGATCACGACGCCGGAGAACGGCCTTGCGCAGCTCCTCGGCGCCGAGGACGAGCGGCGGCCAGGCGGCCAGCGAGAGCCACAGCCACGGATCGAGCGGCGCCATGTGGAAGGCGTCCGCCAGTCCCGGTGTGTGGCTGAGCACCGCGATCATTCCGACCTCGAGGGCGATCCCCACGAGAAGCAGGCGGTTGGTGAGGAGGCCGACCGCGGCGATCGAGCGCCGGTTCGTCCGCCAGGCGAGTCCTGCGCCGACCTGGGCCATGACGATGCCGGCCATCGTCATCGTCGTCGCCTGGACGTAGAGCCCTCCCGAGTCGGCCAGCGGCTCCCACGGGCGCCAGCCGGCAAGGACATAGGCGAGGAAGAAGCTCGTCAGGGCCGCGATCCCCTCGAGCGGGCCGATCCAGCCGAAGACACGGCCGAGGACGGGCCGGTTGAGCAGGCGCTCGGTCCGCGGCCTCGGCGGCCGGTCCATCGTGCCCGGCTCCGCGCGCTCCGTTCCGAGCGCGATCGCCGGGAGCATGTCGGTGCCCAGGTCGATGGCGAGCACCTGCATGACGACGAGGGGAAGCGGAATCGCTCCGCCGGAGACCCCCCAGACGAGGAAAGGGATCAGCTCGCCGACGTTCGAGCAGAAGTGGTAGCCGGCGAAGCGCCGGATGTCGTCGTAGACCGCCCTTCCTTCCTCGACGGCGGCGACCACGGAGGCGAAGTTGTCGTCGAGGAGGATCATGTCCGCCGCCTCCTTGGCGACGTCGGTGCCGCTGCGACCCATGGCCACCCCGATGTCCGCCTCCTTCAGCGCAGGCGCGTCGTTGACCCCGTCGCCGGTCATCGCCACGACCTCACCTCCTTCACGGAGGACGCGCGCCAGCCTGAGCTTCTGCTCGGGATCGATGCGGGCGAACACGACGTCCCGTTCGGCGAGACGCGCTCGCAGCTGCCTGTCCTCGATGTCCGCGAGGTCGGAGCCGACGATCACGTGCACGCCTTCCCCTGCAAGCCCGATGCGTCGGGCGATCGCCGCCCCGGTCCGGGGGGAGTCGCCGGTGACCATGACGACCCTGATCCCCGCTGCCCGGCACCGCCGGACCGCCTCCGGCACCTCGGGTCGCTGCGGGTCGATCATGCCCACGAGCCCGAGCAGCTCGAAGTCCCGCTCGACCTCGTCTGCGTCCTCACCGGTGCCAGGAGGCAGCTCCCGCCTGCCGAGAGCGAGCACGCGGAGGGCGTCGTGCTCCAGCTCGGCGGCGGCCTCCTCGACCTCCGTCCGGGCCCTCTTCGAGAGCGTCGTCAGGGGCAGCACGACCTCGACGGCCCCCTTGACGTAGGCGACGCGCCCGCTTGCGGCGAGGTGGATCGTCGTCATCCGCCTGCGCTCCGAGCTGAAGGGAAGCTCACCGAGCCGCGGCAGGCGGGCCGCCTCCTGCTCGTGTCGCAGGCCGCCCTTCTCGGCCAGGACGACGAGGGCGCCCTCGGTGGGGTCGCCGACGATCCCCCACCCGCCCTCGGCGTGCACGAGGCGCGCGTCGTTGCACAGGAGCGCGGCGCGGAGGACCTCGGCGAGGGGCGCGGGATCGAGAACCCGTCCGTCTGCCCGGAAGCGGCCGAACGGCTCGTACCCGGCCCCTTCCACCTCGAGCGTCCCGCGCGGAGTCCAGACGCGGACGACGGTCATCTCGCCCTCGGTGAGGGTGCCCGTCTTGTCGGTGCAGATGACCGTCGTCTCTCCGAGCGTCTCGACGGCGGAGAGGCGCCGGACGAGCGCGTTCCTCCGCGCCATGCGCTGAGTCGCCAGGGCGAGCGAGAGCGTCACCGTGGGCAACAGCCCCTCGGGAACGAGCGCCACCATCACGCCCACCGCGAACACGAAGCGGTCGCCGAGGCTCATGCCGAGAGCGCCGGCGACGACGAAAAAGAGCGCCCCCACCCCGACTGAGAGCGCCGCGACAAAACGCGTCACGCGATCGAGCTCCCGCTCGAGCGGGCTGCGCTCGTGGGTCGTCCGCTGGGTCAGGCCTGCGATGCGGCCGAACCTGGTCGCCATTCCGGTCTCCGTCGCGAGGGCCCGGCCGCTGCCGGCCGCCACGTAGGTGCCCGCGTAGATCCGCTCGTCGGGCTCGACCGGATAGGACTCACCGGTGAGCGTCGCCTCGTCGACGCGCAGGTCCCGCGCCGAGAGCAGGTCGGCGTCGGCGGCGATCCGGTCGCCCGGGGCAAGAAGCAGCACGTCGCCGGGCACGACCTCCTCGCTGGCGATCTCGACGACGGCCCCGTCGCGCCGCACGCGCACGCGGACCGGGAGCATCCGGCGGAGCGCCTCGACCGCCTGCTCCGCCCGGTACTCCTGCACGAAGGCGAAGACCGCGTTGACGAGGATCACCGTGACGATCGCGGCCGCGAGCTCGGGCAGGCCGCCGAGCAAAGCGAGAACGGCGCCGCCCCACAGCAGAAGCGCAAAGAGGTGCACGAGGTTGGCGGCGAACCGCCGGGCGTGCGACGGCGGCTTTGTCTCGGCGATCGCGTTCGGCCCGACCTCGGCCAGGCGCCTGCGCGCAACCTGGGACGTCAGCCCGCGGTCGAGCGCCGCGTCCGTCCCCGCGTGGGTGGTCGCGTTCTCCAGCACACCTGATGGTCGGTCGGGCCGGCCGTCGCGGGCGTCGGTATGAACGCCGATTCGAGGTACGGCCTACTACGGACCTGACGCGCTGCTCAGATGCTCCGCGAGAGCACGACCCGGTCTTCGCCCGGGCCGTCGTAGCCTGCCTCCGGCGGAGAGGCATCGAACCCGATCGCCGCGTGGAAGGTAAGGGAGCCTGTGTTCAAGGGGGAGGTGACGCAGCTCACGCTCGTTCTCCCGCCGGCCCGCGCGGCGGCGAAGAAGCGCTCGTAGAGCTCGCGGCCGAGGCCGGCTCTGCGCTCCGCCGGGCTCACGCCGACGAAGTGGACGTACGCCTCCTCCGGCACCGACTGGGAGAGGAAGCCGACGAGGAAGCCCGCGAGCTCGCCGTCCCGCTCGGCGACGAACGACGTCCCGCGAAAATGGACGAAGAAGAGCTTCGGGAGCATGTCCACCATATGCCGCCCGCCCCACCACTCGTCCAGGACGGCGGCGACACGAGCATGATCCGAGGGCTCGGCGTGACGTATCAGGAGGCCGCTCACGCCTCGAGCTTCTCGCGCAGCCGCTCGTTGACCACCCGCGGATCGGCCTTGCCCTGCGTCTCCTTCATCACCTGGCCGACGAAGAAGCCGAGCAGCCCTTCCTTGCCGCCGCGGTAGGCCTCGACCTGGCCCGGGTTGGCGGCGAGGATGCCGTCGATGACCGGGTCCAGATCGCCGAAGTCGCTGATCGCGACTTCGGCGAGGTACGGCTCGGCCCGAAAACCAGGCTGGCCGCTCTTCGACAACGCCTCGGAGAACGCTCCGCGCGGGATGCGATCACGCCTCTCGATGAGCTTGCCGAGCTCGTCGCCGTCCACCATCGCAGGGTCGACCCCTGCCGCCGCCAGTTGGTTCATGAGGACGTTGGCGACCGCGCGGCGGTCGTCGCCGGGCACGCGCGCATAGAGGTCGTCGCGGCCGCTCGTGACGAGGCCGTAGGCCAGGTCGAGGTCGAGCTCCTGCTCGAGCCGGCGGATGCGCGCGGCGGGAAGCTCGCCGATCTCCGCGCGGGCGCGCTCGATCATCCCGGCGGGCGGCTCGATTGCGACGAGGTCGGGCTCCGGGAAGTAGCGGTAGTCGTGCGCCTCCTCCTTCGAGCGGAGCGGCGCGATCGTCCCCTTCTGCGGGTCGAAGTGGAGCGTCTGCTGCACGACCTCGCCGCCGCCCTCGTAGGCGGCAATCTGGCGCTCTACCTCGGCTGCGATCCCGTCGGCGACGAACTTGAAGGAGTTCATGTTCTTGAGCTCGGTCTTCGTCCGGTAACCCTCCTCCCCGGCCTGCCGCACCGAGACGTTGGCGTCGCAGCGGAGCGAGCCCTTCTCCATCTCCGCGTCGGAGATGCCAAGCTCGATCACGGTCTGGCGGAGCAGCTGGAGGAAGCGCCGCGCCTCCTCTCCCGAGCGCACATCGGGCTTGGCGACGATCTCGACGAGGGGCGTGCCGCCCCGGTTGAAGTCGACGAGGGAGACGTCCGCGCCGTGAATCCGTCCGGCCGCACCCCCGACGTGGATCGTCTTCGCCGCGTCCTCCTCGAGGTGAGCCCGGACGATGCCGATCTCGCGGTCGCCGTCCGGGCCGGGCACGCGGAAGCGCCCCTCCGAGGCGAGGGGCACGTCGTACTGGGAGATCTGGTAGCCCTTCGGCAGGTCGGGATAGAAGTAGTTCTTGCGGTGGAAGAGGGAGCGCTCGGCGATCTCGCAGTCGAGGGCGAGCCCGAGCTTGATCGCCCACTCGATCGCCGTCCGATTCGGCACCGGCAGCGTCCCCGGGTGCGCGAGGCAGACGGGGCAGGTGCGGGTGTTCGGCTCCTCGCCCCAGACGTTCTCGCAGCGGCAGAACATCTTCGTCCGCGTCTTCAGCTGGACGTGGATCTCGAGGCCGATGACCGCTTCCCAGCTCACCTCAGCCTCTCGGGGACGTAGTCGAAGCCGAGCGCCTGCTCGAGGGCGTGGCCGACGCGGAAGAGCCTGTTCTCCGAGAACTGCGGGCCGATGAGCTGCAGGCCGACGGGCAGCCCCTCGGAGAGGCCGCACGGGATCGAGAGCCCGGGGAGGCCCGCCATGTTCGACGGGATCGTGAGCAGGTCGGAGAGGTACATCGCCAGCGGGTTCTCGACCTTCTCGCCGAGGCGAAAGGCGACCGTCGGCGACGTCGGGCTGACGAGCACGTCGAAGCGCTCGAACGCGGCCGCGTGCTCCTGCGCGATCACCGTGCGGACCTTCTGCGCCTGGCCGTAGTAGGCGTCGTAGTAGCCGGCGGAGAGCGCGTAGGTGCCGAGGAGGATGCGGCGCTTCGGCTCGGCCCCGAAGCCCTCCCAGCGGGTGCGGGAGTAGAGCGCGGTCAGGTCGCCGTCGACCTCGGCGCGGAAGCCGTAGCGGACGCCGTCGTAGCGGGCGAGGTTCGAGCTCGCCTCGGCCGGAGCGACGAGGTAGTAGCACGCGAGCCCGTACTCGACCGACCGCGGGAGGGTGGTCTCCTCGATCTCGGCGCCGAGGTCGCGCGCGAGGCGGATCGCGGCGTTCACGCTCTCGCTCACCCCGGGGTCGATGCCTTCGGCCTCGTTCATCTCCTTCGGGACTCCGATGCGGACGCCCGTGAGCTCCTCTCCTTCCGGGATCGTGACGGGCTCCGGCAGCTCGACGGTCGTCGAGTCGCAGGAGTCCTTGCCGGCGATCACCCCGTAGAGGCGGGCGTTGTCGCGGACGGTCTTCGTGACCGGGCCCACCTGGTCGAGGCTCGAGGCGAACGCCACGATTCCGTAGCGAGAGACGGTGCCGTACGTCGGACGGAGACCGACGACGCCGCACAGCGAGGCCGGCTGTTTCACGGAGCCGCCGGTGTCGGTGCCCAGCGCCCAGGGGGCGAGCCCACCCGCGACGGCCGCGGCCGAGCCTCCCGAGGAGCCGCCCGGCACGCGCTCGGGATCCCACGGGTTCCGGGTCGGGCCGAAGGCCGAGTTCTCGGTGGACGAGCCCATGGCGAACTCGTCGAGGTTCGTCTTGCCCAGGATGGGCAGCCCCGCGGCCTTGCAGCGAGCGGCGACGGTCGAGTCGAAGACGGGGGTGTAGCCCGCCAGAATCTTCGAGCCGGCCGTGGTCGGGATGCCCTTCGTCGTGATGACGTCCTTGTGCGCGATGGGAACGCCGTTCCCGCGCTCGCCGGCCACGTGGAGGTAGGCGTGCAGCTCCGGGTCGCGTGCCTCGATCGCCTTGACGTAGGCGCCGGCGAGCTCCTCGCCGGAGACGTCGCCCCGCTCCAGGAGACCGGCCGCCTCCTCCGCCGTGAGCCTCAGGGTGTCGATCAGGGCCCTGTCCCCCGCGGCCGCCTGAGGGGCCACCCCGTGCCTCCACCCGCTTCGAGCGTAACGGTGAAAAGCGCACGTGTGGCGCGCAAACCGTGTGGGAAGCGTGCCGCTGCGTGCCGGGAGCGCACCAGGCTCACCCGCCGACCGCGGGAACGCGGAAGCTGCCGTCGGCCGGATCCGGCGCGTTCGCAAGCGCTTCGTCCCGCGAGAGCGACGGCCGCGGCTCGTCCTCGGCCCACTCGTTCACGAGCTCCAGGGGATGCGTCATCGGCTCCACGTCCGCCAAATCGAGCTCCGACACCTTTCCGACCGCCTCGAGGATCGCCCCGAGCTGGTCGCGCACCGCGTCGACCTCGTCCTCGGGGATCTCCAGGCGCGCGAGCGCCGCCACGTGCAGCACGTCGTCTTTCGTGATCGCCATCCCGCCTCCAGTCTAGAAATGCGACGGGCCCCGTGGGGGCCCGTCGCGGCAATCGAACCTTCGCTGGCCCTAGGCCTCGAACCGGAACGAAGCCTTGTGCCGACCCGCCGCCCTGGGCGGCGCGCTGCGGCGTCCTCGGTTGCGCCCGTAGCCTCCGGCTACGAGCGCGCCCTGCGTCCTTGCATCGCACTCACCCAGGACACCGCGTCGGCGAAGCGTCATTCCGTTCGAGGCCTTAGAGCAGCGTAACGTTCTTTGCCTGCAAGCCCTTGTCGCCCTGCTCGACGTCGAATTCGACGCGCTGGCCCTCGTTCAGGGTGCGGTACCCGTCCATCTCGATGGCGCTGTGGTGCACGAAGACGTCGTCTCCCCCCTCGCGCTCGATGAACCCGTACCCCTTCTCGTTCGAGAACCACTTCACGGTGCCCTCAGCCAACGGACTAGTCCTCCTTCACACACAAACGACGGCCCGGCTTCGAGCCGCCGCATCCGGCCATAGCCGCACCTGTTCGCGGCGGTGCGCAGCGTAACCTCAGCCGCCCGGGAAGGCAAGCCGCCCGGACTGGTATTCGCCGGCCCGAACCGTGTTGCGGAGCAGGCTCGCAATGGTCATCGGCCCGACGCCGCCGGGCACGGGCGTCAGGTGTCCGGCCACGTCCCGGACGTCCTCGGCCACGTCTCCGACGACCTTTCCGTCGACGCGGTTGATCCCGACATCGATGACGGCGGCGCCCGGCTTCACCATCTCGCGCGTCACCATCCCCGCCCGGCCGACGGCGGCGACGACGACGTCCGCCTCGCGCACCACGGCCGCCAGGTCGCGCGTGCGGCTGTGGCACATCGTGACGGTCGCGTTCTCGGCGAGCAGGAGGAGGGCCATGGGCTTCCCCACGATGTTCGAGCGTCCGACCACCACAGCCCCGGCGCCTTCCAGCGGGATCTCGTACGAGCGCAGGATCTCCATGATCCCCGCCGGCGTCGCCGCCACGAAGGTCGGCTCGCCCTGGAGAAGGTGGCCCGCGCTCGCCGGGTGGAAGCCGTCCACGTCCTTGATCGGCGCGATCGCGCTGATGACGCGCCCCTCGTCGATGTGCGCCGGCAGCGGGAGCTGGACGAGAATCCCGGTGACCCGCTCGTCGGCGTTCAGGGCCGCGACCTGTGCGAGCAGGTCGGCCTCGGACGTCTCCGCAGCTAGCTCGTGGTGGACCGGCTCGATTCCCACCTCCGCGCACGCCTCCTGCTTGCGCCGGACGTAGAGCGCGGAGGCCTGGTCCTCGCCCACCAGCACCGTCGCCAGGCCTATGGCGCGCCCGAGCTCTGCGACCTCGCGCTTCACCTCCCCGCGCACGCGCGCGGCCAGAGCCTTCCCGTCCATGAGCGTCGCGGCCACGGCCGGGGAGCGTAACCCACCGGAGAGCAAGATCCCCGCATGAGCCTCTGGCGCCACCTGCGCGCGGCCCTGCTCCTGCCCGTCACCGTGACCGTCGTCGTCCCCGGGACCGTCCTCTGGCGAACCGGCACGGACGGGTCCACCTGGCCGCTCGCGGTGGCCGGTGCGGTGGTGATCGTCCTGGGGCTCGCGCTCGTGGCGTGGACGGTGTCGCTTTTCGCCCGCGTCGGCCGCGGGACGCTCGCCCCGTGGGATCCCACGACGCGTCTGGTCGTCGACGGACCGTACAGGCACGTGCGAAACCCGATGATCAGCGGCGTTCTCGCGGTTCTCCTCGGCGAGAGCGCGCTGTTCGCCTCGCTGCCGCTGCTCCTCTGGTTCGCGATGGTCCTGGCCGTGAACGCGGTCTATTTCCCGCTCGTGGAGGAGCCCGGGCTCCGGCGGCGGTTCGGAGCAGAGTACGAGGCCTACCGGGCGAGCGTCCCGCGCTGGATTCCCCGCCTCCGTCCGTGGAAACTAAGCTGACGCCGTGGAGCTCCGGCGCTGGCCCCGCAAGAACGACCCCGACTCGATCCGCGCGCGGCAGGAGGAGCTCGCGCCGCGGCTCGACGGCGAGGGAGAGGTCTTCGCCCACGACCTGACGCCGTTCGCCAGGGCGACAGAGGCCGTGACCGGCGTGGCGCTCGTTCCCGTCGCGGTTGTCGGCCCGATCGACGTCCAGCTGGGCGACTACGCCCTCGAGGAGCCCCAGGGCCGTCTCGTCGAGCGTGGCCGCGGGCACGAGGGCGTCTACGTCCCGCTGGCCAACACCGAGGGCGGGCTTTCGATCTCCCTCTACCGCGGCGCCCGGGCGGTCGGCGAGTCCGGAGGCTTCCGCACCTACGTGCTCAAAGACCGGATCACGCGCGCCTCGGCCTTCCTCTTCGAGGACGTCGGCCAGGCGGTGGCGTTCTCCGGCTGGATCGAGTCGCAGCTCGGCGAGATGCAGGCCTGGCTCGCCTCGGAGCCCGTCGCCAACCTCTCGAAGTACGCGAAGCTCAGGGAGATCGAGACGCATGTCGTCGGGCCGATGTGCCACGTGATGTACGCCTTCACGACCGGGGACGCTTGCGGGATGAACATGATCACTCGCAACTCCTACGCGCTGAACCAGGGGTTCGTGCCGGAGCGCACGCCGGTCCACCCCTCTCGCTCCATGCTCGAGGGGAACATGGGCGGGGACAAGAAGCCGTCGGCCCGCTACTTCGAGCGCGGCGGCCACGGCAAGACGGTCGTCGCCGAGGCGACCCTGACGGAGGACGCCGTGCGCCGCGTCCTCAAGACCTCGGTCGACGACCTGGCCGAGCTGGCCTTCGTGGGCACCCACGGAGCGGTCGCCTCCGGGATGCAGTCGGTCGCCTTCACCCCGGCGACCGTCATCGCCGCGCTCTTCACGGCGACCGGCCAGGACATCGGCATGGTCGGGACGAGCTCCATGGCCCACGGCACGGCCCGGCGTACCGAAGCCGGGCTGCACGTCTCGATGCGCCTCGCCAGCCTCGAGGTGGCGACCGTCGGCGGGGGCACAACCCTCCCCTACTCGCGCTCCTGGCTCCGGCTCATGGGCTGCGAGGGCCCGGGCAAGGTCTACCGCCTCGCGCAGATCGTCACCGCGGCGACGCTCTCGCTCGAGATCTCCGCCTCGGCCGCGATGGCGACGGCCGGCTCCGAGAACTTCTACCGCGCCCACTTCGAGCGCGGCGGCCTGCGGTAAGTCGAGCTGGTGCGGATCCCGCCGCACCACGACCCTGCATGCTGGGGCTGCGGCGACAACCCCAAGGGTCTCCATCTGCCGCAGCCGACCGAGGAGGGCATCGAGCGCTACGAGGCGATCGTCACCTTCGGCGACCACCACCAGGCGGGACCGGGCATCGTCCACGGCGGCCTCGTTGCGGCGGCGCTCGACGAGGCGTCCGGCCTGCTCGCCACCTGGCATCGCTTCCCGGCGGTGACGGCAAGGATGTTCGTCCGCTACCGGCGCCCCGTCCTCATCAACCACGAGCTCCGGCTCGCGGCCCGGGTGACCGACAGCCGTGGCCGGCGGATCCACGTCGACGCCGACCTCCGCAACGGCGACGAGGTCGTCGCCGAGTCGCGCGGCGCCTTTCTGCACGTCCCCCTCGAGCACTTCCTCGCCTCGCCGGAGGGACGCGCCGCCGGCGAGGCCTGGCGGGCCCGACTGCAAACCCGTCCCGAAACGAAGTCCTGAGCGTCGTCCCGGGACGGGTTTAGCAAGAACGAGGGTTGAGGAAGACGTGGGCCGCTGCCGACCTCATGCTTGTGGAGCGCTGCGAGGGCTACTACCGGCTGGAGAACCGCCGTTGCGACCGGGCCGGCTCCCGCGAGGTGACCGCGGGCGACGGTGAGACCTACCTCGTCTGTGCCTACCACTCGCGCCAGGGCTGGGCCGCGAGCGTCGCCCGCTGGCACGGCGAGTCGGACGTCCGCGCGGGCGCGCCCGCCGATCTGCGCCCGCTCGACTCCGCGGCGTAGTTCTCAACCCCCTCCTGACAAAGTGAAGCGGCGACGATGGGGATCGCCGCCGCTCCGGGCGAAACCGGGCGCGAGAGTGGTTGCCGTCATCCCCGTGCCCGGGAGGAGAGGACCTCGCGCGCTGTATCGGCAGGCACTAGCGCGGACTTGAGGCCCCCGCAACCCCTCTAGGACCAGCCGAAGGTCCGGCGACGACCGGCGAACGCTCCCCCACGATGCGTGTCTACCCCTTCTGGGGGATCACTGCGGCACGAGGGGAGAGCCATGCACGAGCACGACGAGTTCCTGTGGAGCGGCCTGCGCACGCGCCTGGAGGGAATGGGCCGGGTGCGCCCTCGCACGATCAGGCTGGACGCGGTCGGCCAGCTGCCGGACCGGAGGCACCCGGAGGTGTTCTTCCACCCGGTGAAGCCGGCGCTTCGGCACCACATCCAGGCTGCCCAGCCGGTACGCGCCCGCTGATCGGCGCCAGGAGCCGAAGGGCCCGTCGGGTTTGCCCGCGCGAGGTCGAGGTCGTAGCATCCGCGGCGAAAAGCAAGCGTCAAAGGAGGCGTCATGGCCGACACCGATACTCCCGTTCTCGACCTGCTCGGCAAGATGACCGCGGATTCGATCGAAGCGTCGAGCCTCGACGCCGAGGCGTTGGTGCTCACGCGCATCGCCGCGCTCGTCGCCGTGGACGCACCCCCGGCCTCGTACATGTTGAACCTCGGTGCCGCGAGCGAGCTCGGCATCGGCGTCGAGCAGGTTCGGGGCGTCCTCGCCGCGGTCGCGCCGATCGTCGGCACCGCTCGCATCGTCTCGGCCACCGGGAACATCGCGCGCGCCCTGGGAATGGCCCTCGAGATTGCCGAGCTCGAGGCCGAGATCGAAGGCGACTCCGTCTAGGGGTTGGTGCACCCGCCTGACCCATCCACCCTCACACGGAACGGGGTGGTGGGTCTGCGCAAGACTTCTGTGCGGTCGTCCCCGCCGGGGCTCACCGCACGACGCGGTACTTGAGGTGCGTCACGCTCGGCGACTCGACCACCCGCACGGTCTCGACCTGAACGTCGTCGGGCCCGAGGCCCGCGAAGAGGGGCGTCCCGCCGCCGAGGAGGACCGGCGCGACGTGGAGCTGGAACTCGTCGACTAGGCCTGCCCGGAGCGCCTGCTGGATGACGCTGGCGCCGCCGGCGACCAGCACGTCCCCCTTCCCGGCGGCTTGCTGCGCCTGCCCGACCGCCGCCTCGACGCCCCCGGTGACGAAGTGGAAGGTTGTGCCGCCCTCGCGCGGCAGCGGCCCGCGCGCGTGGTGCGTGACGACGAACACCGGTGTGTGGAAGGGCGGCTCCTCGCCCCACCAGCCGCTCCAGGGCTCGTCGCCCCAGGACCCGTCGCCCCCGCCGAACATGCCACGGCCCATGACGTAGGCGCCGATCCCGTCGATCGACTCCGCCACGATCTCGTTGTCGGCGTTGACTTCGCCGCCCGAGAGCCCGTGCTGTTCCCGCCAGATCGAGAGCTTCACGACCCACTCGTGGAGCTGCTCGCCGCCGGCGCCGAGCGGCTGCTCCAAGTCCGGATCGGGTCCGGCGATGTAGCCGTCCAGGGACGTCGAGATGTCGAACTTCACCTGTGTCATGGGCCCTCCCGTAAATCGTCGGTACGCAGGTCAGGACCGGGTCGGGCGGCGCAACTCATCGGTGCGCCGGCGGGCGGTCCCATCGCGGTCAAGACGCCGGGAGGTAGCTGAGGAGGACCACTCCGGAGTCGAACCGCTTCACGTCGTCGAGCTCCATCCGGACGGTTCCCCTGTCGCCGAGCACGTGGACGTTTCCCCCGCCCCAGACGAGCGGGTTCAGGTAGACCTCGTACTCGTCGATCAGGCCCTTCTCGGCCAGGGCATACGCGAACTCGCCGCTCCCGTGCATGAACAGGTCACCGTCGACCTCGCCCTTCAGCTTCGGGATCGAATCCTCGACGTCCCCCTTGAGCAGGGTCGCGTTCCACTCGAGATCTCCGGACAGGGTGTTGGACCCGACGTACTTCGCCATCGAGTTGACCATGTCCGCCCACTTGCCCGACTGGCTCGGCCAGTAACCCGCCAGCCCCTCGTAGGTCTTGCGGCCCAGCACCAGCCCGCTGGATCTCGCCTGACGTTCGAACGAGTACTCGCCGTGGTCTCCGTCCGCCTGCACCCATTCGCCGACCGGGTCGACGACGCCGTCGACGGTGGCCTGCGTGGTCGCGATCAGCTTTCCCATCTCGATACTCCTTTTGGTCATGGAAGCTCCCTCTGAGTCCCTCTACCCGATGAGAGGAACGGGAAGCGCGGATTCGACCTTCGCGGAGCGACGGAGGTCGTCCGCCGGCTGGTTGGAATAGCTCTCGGGCTCAGGAGGCTCGACCGCGAGCGGGCGATGGAGCGTGTCCGGGACCTGTCCTGGGGATCCCCGTTCGGCGCCACTGCAGCAAAGGCGCGGGACCGGATTCGAACCGGTGAAACCGTCCGCACCAGCCCCGAGGTCGTCTACATCGACCGGGGCGAGGGCAAGCCCCGCTGCCTGCTGCGCATCCTCGGCCGCCGCCGCGAACGCGGCTTCACGGTGCTCGAGTTCGCACGCGTCCGTCACGTCCGGTGGCGTGGTCTACCTGGTGCGCTCCGGAAGGCGGTGCGGCGCGAGCGTGAGGATCGTCCGCTACGGCCCTGCCGATCCCGCAACCGGGACCGTTCTGACGGCACTACCTCAGGGGCGAGACGCCGGCTACGGCAACGTCCGCGAGAACCCGGACGGGAGCGTCGACTTCTTCTACGGGCGGTTCAACTGCGGTTCGTCCAGGTGGGACCTCTACAAGGTGTCTGACCCGCCGCCCGGACCTTAGGACTCGGCGGGGGTGCCAGGCGCGCTCGCCTGGTGCCCCCACCCGTGCCCCCACGCGCTGCGAGAAACGGACCCTTTGCAGGGAGGTCTTGGTTCAGGCGGGCCTACCCGTCTCAAACAGCCATCTTGTGGCCGGAGCGACCACGTTCTAGGCTCGGGTCGGCCGGGCAGGGGTGCAGCCGATCGGGTTCAGCTAACCGCCTGGCCCAGCCGGATCGGGAGCAACGCTCTCGCCGGGGCTTGGGCAGGGTAGTCCCAGGGTCGCCTTGCGGCCCGCGCACCCGGTGCCCAATCCGTGCCTAAATTCCCCCGAACGGAGTCTGTTTACCCATACGGATTCCAAGTCGGTGTTTCCTCACTTAGTTGGGCCCCTGCGTCTACTGGGTTGAAGTGTGCGGGCCACGCGGTTTCTGCGTCGTAGTCGGCCTGCTTGACGTTCGCCTCCGTCAGGGTCGCCTGGGTGAGGGTCGCCCCCCTGAGGTTCGCCAACCAGAGGCCCGCCCCGGTGAGGTTCGCACTTCCGAGGTTCGCCAGCGCGAGCTTCGCCTCCCTGAGTTCCGCCCCCCTGAGGTTCGCCTTCGTGAGGTCCGCCCTCGTGAGTTCCGCCCTCCAGAGGTTCGCCTCGGTGAGGTCCGCCCCCCCGAGGTTCGCGTCCGTGAGGATCGCCCCCATGAGGGTCGCCTCCCTGAGGGTCGCCTCCCTGAGGGTCGCCCCCGTGAGAGTCGCCGTCGTGAGGTCCGCCCCCGTGAGGTCCGCCCCCGCGAAGTTCGCCCGCTCGAGGTGGGCCGAAGCGAGTTTCGCCCCAGTGAGGTGCGCACCTTCGAGATCTGCTTGTACGAGCCGGGCTCCCGCGAAGTTCGCCCGTTCGAAATGCGCCTCGTCGGCGCCCCTGCCGAACTTTGCGCCCAGGAGGTCGACCAACGACAGGTCTAGGTCGTGCTCTCTTCGACCGAGCTCTCGCCGGCCGAGCACGGCGATCACTGCTTGAACGTCCGTCGCAGGCGCGCGATCTCTTCGATCACGTTCACGATCTTCAGCTGGGAGGGCTTGCTTTCCTTCGTCTGCTGGGCGGGGCGGCCAGGGGGCGTGCTCACGAACGTACGCGGTCAAGACCTCCATTATCGGACCGTGATCCTCCTTGGAACTCTTGGCAATCCGCTCGAGGGCGTAGATGCCTCCTAAGCGGACGTCCATCTTGTCGTCCCCGAGTTGTTCGATGGCTCGGGTGAACCGCTCGGTGATCTGGCCCTCACGATTGAGCCGGAGCGTCTGAGCCGTGAAGTAAAGACCCGCGGCCAGAAAGATGCCCGCCAGACCTTGGAGCAGCGTGCCTCGGACATCGTTCTCCGAGTCGTCGCCACGAGCTAAAAGCGGCGGAAGGACCACGACTGCAAGAACGAGCAAAGTCGCCACGGTGACAGCGAGGGCGACAAGGACCCGGTGCTTTCGAATCCAGATCCAGATTCCTCGTAGCGCGGAGCTGGCAGCCTGACGCACGGCTAGTCAATTCTCGGTGCCGCAACGAGGAGGCGCAACCGAATCAACTGAAGCCGCTGCCTTCTAGACACGCCCGGAACAGCCATCTAGGCAGCGAGCCGTAGCCTTGACCTCGCCCGGGGCGCGGGCAGGGAAGTCCTAGCGTGTCCTTTGCGGCCCGTGCTCCGGCAAATCCGCCGACCTGGCGCCCGAGCGGTTCACCGCTTCGCGCGCCCGCTCAAGGCTGGCCCGTTAGGAACGCCAGCTGTCCGGATGAGTCGGCCGGAAGCATGTGCGTAATGTTGTCGCGGAAGATGGTTACCTCGAGGTCGCCTTTCCCGCCGCCCATGTGCGTTAGCACGGCGGCCGTGCTCTCCTTTTCGACGAACACCCCTCTTACCTCCTCGGGCGATTCGCGCACGAGCAGAGGGGACCCTCCGGAGAAGTAGACCAGGGTATGGGTCGGGCCGGGCACGACGTGCACCTCCTCCTTGGACGTTGTGCGCGCGAGTCTATGCAGCACAGTCGGTCCTCACTAGTGGTCACCGGTAGGGCTGCGTTCGCTCGCCGCTGCCCGTCTCAAACGGCCATCTTGCGGTTCGGGGGACAGCGTTCTAGGCTCGAGTTCGGGCCGGGCAGGGGGTCACCAACAGATCGGTGTGGTCGGCGGCTTGGACGCCGTCGAGTAAGTGCTGTGGGTGCGGAGCGCTGCTTGAGGTGAAGCCGAGGTCTAGGGCCGCCAGCGACGTTCTTCGGGTGACGGCGTGTCCCGAACGGCCATCTGGGAGCCAGGCTGCGGCAGCGTAGCCTGACCCGGCCGGGGCGCGGGCAGGGTAGTCCTAGGGTCAACCTGGAGACTCGCGTCCAGGTCATCCGGCCGCCTTCGGGCGAACGCTTAGTTGGGCTGGGCTGTGCTCGGATCAGGTGGGCTGGCGACGCCCTCGCGCTTCCGAGATCTCGTGAGTCGGCTGATCAGGAGGATGCCGAGTAGCCACAACAGGAAGAGGAAGGTCAGGAAGACGACCAAGGCAATGACATTCCAGGCTTCCAGGTCTTCCCGGCACTCCTCGGCCGAGGCCCCGTACCAGAGCTCACACTCGACGATCTCGGCCTGAGTCACCTCGAGGTCGGAGAAGACGCGGAAGGCGCTAGGAACCCAAAGCACCATGAGGGCAGTGAAGGGGAGGACGAGGCCCCAGGTCAGCTTCCTCCATCTCGACGGGTCCAACTTTCCACCCCGCCGCGGGATCCACCAGGTCCAGGCGCCAGATCGCCACCGCCCAACGACGAGGAGCGCGGCCGCGAGCCAGATCACGGCCACGATCACGAAGGCGAAGGTGCCTCCGCGGAGCGAGAACCAGCCGAAATACGAACCGATCACCAACGGGGCAGCGGTGAGGCCGAGAAACACAAATGCGCCTAGAAGCCTGATGAGCATGGCGTCCTTCCTGTGTGCGAAGAACGGTCGAGTTGGCTGAAATGTAACCTCCGACACGAGCTAGGCCAAAAGCGGCCTGCCCGTCCAGCGCCTAGCCCGGAAGTAGAGCGAGGCGCACGCTAACTAGCGCCGGGGCGTGGGCAGGGTAGTCCCAGGGTGTCGTTGCGGCCCGCGCCCTCGGCGCTGCCAGCGGCGTTTCTTTCTCGCCGAGAGGGGTAGGTAGGTCCCCTCAGTCAAAGCCCGGCGCGATAACGAGGAGGGGTTCTCATGTTTCGACGCCTGGCCATCGGCCTCTTGGCCGCAGGTCTACTCTCGGTTGCGGCTCCAGCCTTCGCGCAGCCGCCCGAAACCGTAACCACCCACGAGAAGGGGCTGGTGGAGACCTTCGTCGATACCATCCCGGCCTGTGAAGAGGGCGGCCCGCTCTACACGATCACGATCACCAGCAACCTCGTCATGCACGAGACCATCTTCGACGACGGCCGCGTCCACGCGACCTTCACCCAGACAGGCAAGTTCAGCGCTGTGCCGCTGGAAGATCCGAGCCTGCCAAGCTTCACCGGTCGCTTCACGCAATGGGGAGGCTTCAACCAGAACGGAAGCACGGTGAACGGCACGTTCACCTTCAGTCTTCGGGGGAGGGGTTCGGACGGGTCGACCGTGAGTCTCAATCAGGTCGAGCACTTCAACGCGCGACCCGACGGCACGGTCAACGAGTTCTTCCGCTGCCACTAGCCCGGAGGCATCGCGGCTCCGCCAGTCGTGCGCCGGGGATTGGCGGAGCCGCCTCATACCGGGCACGGTCTCGTCGCTCCGTGCCGCGATTCGGGCCGACCGCTAACCAGCCCACCGGAGGAGCGTCTCGCCCGCCCGCTCGAGCCCGCGCCGATGGACGAGCTCGGCCAGCGCGGCCGCCGCAGGCTTCGGCCGCCGACCCGCTAGGCCGGCCAGGCAGGCGAGCACCGCGTGGGCCTCCTCGAACCCAACGTCCGGGACCTCGGCGCAGTAGCGGGCGTGCCAGCGCAGCGCCGCCCGCCGGAACCTCCGGGGGTCGTCGACCAGGAGGAGGACGAGCTCGAGCGCGTCCGGGAGGCTGACGAAGTCGAGCTCGGTCGCCGTCGCGAGCGCCACGGTCGCGTTGCGGGAGTCGAGGGCGCGGCGGAAGCGGGCGTAGGGGGAGCCCTGCGAGGTCACGAACAGATGTTCGCACCTGAGCGCCGCCGGGTCGAACCGTGTCTCAAACAGCATCTCCGCAAGACGTGCCAAGTCCTGCGAGCCCGGCGGGCCCACAGGACTTGGACTGGTGCGGGAGAGCGGTGCTTCTCAGACGACGAGCGTGAGGATGAGGATCGCAAGGAACACGCTCTGGGCGCTGTGCACCGCGATCCCGATCCAGGCGCTCCGATACCGCTTCGCCGGGTACGCGGTGGTGAACATCTCGAGGAGCGTCCCCGGGATCGCCCACGGCACGTGCAGGTGGTAGCCGGCGAAGAGGACGCCGTTCGCCACCCAGTCGCCGCGCCCGAAGGCGCCGTTCATGCGCGGAAGGAGAAACCCGCGGAACAGGAGCTCCTCGCCGAGCACGGTGTTGAAGAGGAACATCACGAGGATGAGGCCGTACCAGCCGAAGGCCCCGTCCAGGAACGCCTTGCCCGCGTCCGACTCGAAGAGCGTGGCGAAGTCCCGGTTCTCGGGCGCCGCCACGATCGCGACCAGCTCCTGCACCGCAGTGAACACGACGATCAGCGGGATCACGACCAGCCACACCCGACCGCCGATACGGCCGCTGCGCGGGCTCCGCGGAGAGCGCAGCCAGAGCGCCTCGCGGACCGTCGACCAGCGGAGCGTCCGCTGCTCGCGGCCGACGAGGGTCGCAACGAGAACGAACTGCCAGATCATGCCGATCGCGAGGGACACGATCAGCGCCTTCGCCATCGGCACGTGGCCAGCGCCGGAGAACCGGTCGGCGAGCACGGGCGCGACGAGCCAGGCGAGCACCGCCATCGGGAGCGCGGCGGCCGCCCACACGGCAAAGATGCCACGCAGCCGCAGCTGCGGAATCTCGACGCTCGAGACGGCAGCCTCAGTACGGGCGGTGGCTGTGAGTGGGAGCGAGACGCTCATTTCCATCCTCCTGTAGTCGGTCGATTGCATGCCTCGACGCTAGGAGGTCGGCGCCGCGACGTCGTCGTCACGAGGCCGGATTCGCGCTCGCCCGGCCGATGATTCCGAGTCCTACTCAGGTAGGAGGCACCGAGCACTACCTTGTCGCCGGAGCGACCGCACTCTTACGCTCGATTCGGGCCGGGCAGGGGTGCAGCCGATCGGGTTCAGCTAACCGCCGGCCCTTTCGCGTCTGCTCAAGACCACACCGAGGCCACCCGCTGAAAGCATCCTCGACTTGCTAGTCGACCCGGAAGGAATCCAGCACTTCGTCGCAGCCCCGCTTCATCTCATCAGCCCACCCAGGCGTGGACTGACAGTTCAGCGCGTAGTGGGTCCTCCCATCGAAGATATAGAAGACTCGTGACAGAACCCGCTCTCCGCTCTCCGTGGTTCCCGTGGTCTCGTAGCTCAGGGCAAGAAGACCGCCGACGCCGACGGTCAGCCGAGCGGGCCCGTCGACCCTGTCCGGGAAGAACGTCCGCCTGAGCTGGGCGGTCACAGAGGCTTCAACCTCGCCGAAGTTGGCCTCGGTTACAGGGCTTCCGTACTGACCCACACCGATGGTGAGGTTGTTTGCCGGGGGCGCCCTGGTGAGTGAAGCCGTCCTCTTGACCGCTGCTGAGTGGGCGCGGATGATGCGGCAACCGTTGCTCGACCGCCGCTACCGCCAAACCCAGGCCGGTCGCCATGTTGAGGCGTTCCTGGACTACAAGCGGCTGGCGCGGCGGTCGGAGCGCACCCTCGATCAGTACGAACGCGACATAGCCCGCCAGTTCGTCCTCAACCCTGAGAAGACGCTTGAGGAGTTCACGTCGGAGGACATGCTGGCCGTGCTCGCCAGCTTCCCCCAGGGTTCCCAGCGGAGGGCGTCGGCGGCCCTCAGCGAGTTCTGGAAGTGGGCGTACCTGTGGCTGCGTATCCCCGAGAACCCGATGCTGCGGGTGCCGACAATCCCCAGGGATCCACCCCAGGTGGTGGAGATCTTCCACGATGCCGACGAGGGCGTCCTGTGCGCGGTGTCGGAGCTGCGCGACCGGGCGCTAATGCTGATCCTGTTCGGCGCCGGGATCCGCGACGGCGAAGCCCGCCTGCTGCGCCTCCAGGACGTTGACCTCGACGAGAGAAAGCTGCACGTCAAGGGGAAAGGCCGAAAGGAACGGCTGATCCCTCTCCCCCGCCGTGTCGTCGAGGCGGTTGCCGAGCTTGCCGTCCTCGACGGCCTCGACGAAGACAACTTCCTGTGGTATCGGCAGAAGGCGAACGCGCACGCGCGCCGCGTCCTGCGCGAACGGCCGATTGTCTACTCCGGCTTCCATCGCTGGTGGAAACGAACGCTCGACCAGGCCGACGTTGCCTACAAGAATCCGCACACGACCAGGCACACGTACGCGACCAAGTACTTGCGGGCAGGCGGGCGGCTTTCGCGAATCCTCGGCCACTCAAGCGTGGCCGTCACCGAGGCCTACTACGCGCACCTTGACCTGACCGATCTGGTCGAGGACGCGGACGCCGACCTGGTAATGGCCGTCAGACGGTGGGAAGAAGCCTCGTGAGAAAAGCATCCGCACCGACCAACCAGCCGAAGCGGGCTAGAGGCGCGGACCGGATTCGAACCGGTGTACGAGGCTTTGCAGGCCTCTGCCTAACCACTCGGCCACCGCGCCGACACGAAAACATCGTATCGAGCGAACTTTTTTCACCCAGGTGGGCTCGACAGGATCCGGCAGATTTGCGCAGAATAGGGACCACGCTCGCCGATGCGAACCTTGTCCCGGGGTTGATACCGCGTCGGTGGGCAGGAGCCCCGGCCCCCTACCGGGGCTCCACCCTTTTCTGAGCAGGCTTAACGGGACGTCGCCGGGCTCGATGCCCGGCTCTGCTCGGGGGCGGAGCGCATGCGGGACAGGAACGAGCGCCGCTCGTCCCGCCGCGCGGTCCCCAGGCGGTGTGCCAGCTCTCCCGTGCGCGCCTGCCGGAGCAGGTCGCTGTGTCGCTCCCGGACGACGTCCAGATGGGTCTCAGGCCGAAGCATGCGGGACTCCTCTCACGTCCACAGGACGGCCGAGCGGGCCCGGATCTTCCCATCGGGCGAACATTCCGGTTTCATACTCCTGCCGTGCAGCTCGCATCGCTTCCGGACGCCCAGCTGGTCGCCCGTTGCCGCAGGGGTGACGAGGATGCCTGGCGGGAGCTCGTCGCCCGCTTCTCGCGGTACGTATTCGCCATCTCCACGCAGGCGTTCCGTCTCCGGTCGGAGGACGCAGAGGAGGTCTTCCAGGAGGTTTTCGCCCGCACCTATCAACATCTGGAGAAGCTGCGGGACGACGAGGCGATTCGGCCCTGGATCGGGCAGCTCACCCGCCGACTCTGCATCGATCGGCTGCGTTCGAGCTCCAGGGAGGAGATCGTCGATCCGGAGGCGCTCCCCGGCGGCGTCGACGAGGTCATGGCGACGCTCGACGAGTCTCTCGCCGTGCACGAGGCGATGGCCGAGCTGACGGAGAACTGCCGCGAGATCCTCGACCGCTTCTTCGCACGGGACGAGAGCTACCAGACGATCGGATCCGCGCTCGAGATCCCGTCGGGGACGATCGCCAGCCGGATCTCACGGTGCCTGGCCCGACTGAAGCAGATCTTCGAAGGAAGAAATCCCACTCCCGGGGCGTCCAGTTGACGGTGATCCGATGAACGCGTACGACGAACACCGCCTCGCCGAGCTGATCAAGGCATTGCCGCCGGCGCCGGAAGCCTGGGTGGAGGCCGCCCAGGAGCTCTCCCTGGCCCGAACGCGGCTCGACGACATCGTCGCGAGGGCGGAGGCCGACGCGGCCTTCCGGGAAGCGCTGATCGCCGACCTCGAAGAGGCGCTCCGCCTCGAGGGCTACGAGCCCGACGCGATCTCGCTCGACGATCTGCGTCGGCGACTCGAGAGCTAGCAAAGGAAAGGGCCGCCTCGTGAGCGGCCCGATTCCAGGGAGGTCCCGGCGTGTTGCGGCCTCACGTCGGAACCGCTACCAGTTGTCGGCTCCGTGCCGCGAGACCTTTAGCCCGAATTGAGGATCCGCTCGCGCACGCCGCGTCGGGCCCGCTCGAGCTCCGCGGCGTCGTCGAAGAGGAAGTAGAAGACGTTCGCGGCAATCAGCATCCCGTTGAGCTCGAAGACGAGCTGCGAGGTGTCGCTGCGAGCGTCGAGCTCGCCGCGCTCCTTCGCCTTGTCCGCCTGCTCCTCGAGCAGGCCGATCCACTCGCGATAGCCCTGCGCGATCGCCTCGCGAATCGGTCCTGGACGGGGGCTGAGCTCCGCCGCCGCGGACGTGAAGAAGCACCCGCCCGGAAACACGCGCCGCTCGACGTGCGACAGGAACGTGTCGCAGAACGCGATCAGCCGCCGGCTGCCCTCGGGCGCCTCGAGCGCCGGAACGACGACCTCCGCTGTGAGGATCTCATTGGCGACCTCCACGGTCGCGAGCTGCAGCTCCTCCTTCGAGCGAAAGTGCGCGTAGAGGCCGCTCTTGCTCATTCCTACGTGCTCCGCGAGGCGGCCGATCGAGAGGCCGTTCAGGCCTTCGACCGTCGAGAGCTCGGCGGCCGCCTGCAGGATCCGCCGGCGGCTCCGCTCGCCGTCGGCGCGCGGGCGCCGCTGCCTTGGCGTGACGGACACGTTGACAAAGTAGCACGACCGGTCGTATTCTCCTTCTTCTTTAGCACGACCGTTCGGTCGTACTTACACGAGGAGGTTGGTATGGACGTCGCGACCTTCAAGCAGGCGAACAGGACGATGTGGGCGGCGGGCAACTACGACGCTGTGGCCGAGCTGGTGTGGAGCGCCGGCGAGCGGCTCGTCCGGCGGATCGGCATCGAGGCGGGCGAGGACGTGCTCGACGTCGGGTGCGGAACCGGCAACGCGACCATTCCGGCGGCCGAGGCCGGCGCGCAGGTCGTCGGCCTCGACCTGACCCCGGAGCTCTTCGCGCGGGCTCGGGAGCGTGCCGACGACGCGGGCGTCGACATCGACTGGGTCGAGGGCGACGCCGAAGCGCTCCCTTTCGCAGACGAGAGTTTCGACGTCGTCCTCTCGACGTTCGGCTGCATGTTCGCGCCGCGGCACCAGGTGACCGCTCGAGAGCTCGCCCGCGTGCTCCGATCGGGCGCGAGGCTCGGCGTCGTCGCCTGGACGCCCGAGGGGTTCGTCGGCGACTTCTTCCGTTCCCTCGGGGCGCACCTCCCTCCCCCGCCCGACTTCGCCGCGCCCCCGGCGCTTTGGGGCGACTCCGATCATGTGCGCCGGCTCTTCCTGGACACCGGCGTCGAGCTCGAGTTCGAGCGCGACCAGGTCGACTTCCGCTTCGACTCGGTCGAGCACGCGGTCGGGTACTACGAGGTCAACTTCGGCCCGGTGATCATGACTCGCGAGATGCTCGCGCCGGAGGGCCGCTGGGGCGCGGCCCGGGCAGACTTCGCCCGTCTCTACGAGAGCCATGCCGAGGCCGACGGCTCGCTTGCGTTCCCCGGCGAGTACCTCGTCATCATCGGCTGGAAGACGTGAGCGGGCCGATGCGTTGGAAGACGCATGACGATATTGACGACCGCCCTCGAGGGCCCGTACAAGCCCCGCCACGTCCGCTTCGTCCGTAGGGAGGACGTCGACGGCTGGCGACTCAAGCTCTACGGCATCGCGCTGAACGGGAAGGAGCCGGATCCCGGGTTCGTCGAGGCGACCCGCGACCTCGCGGCCGCGGTCCTCCCCCGGCCCGCCGAGGCGGACGACCGCTACGGCGTCGCCTTCGCTACCGCGCACGACGCGAAGTCCGCCTACATCGCGCTGATCTACTGGTGGCAGTCGGAGAACGAGCTGCACCAGCGGATCTACGTCAGCCCGAAGAAGACGCCGATCTCGTTCCGGCAGGTGGAGAATCAGCCGGCCGGCTGCGTCTGGGAACTGGCGATCGTCGACTTCGAGCGCCGCGCGTGGATCGAGGACGTGCTCGCCAACCCGAGCGGGCCCGACGTCGAGCGCTACCTCGAGCGCCGACTCGACGAGGACGTCTAGCCCGCCGACCGCCGACGCTGCCTGCACGCGAGGTACTCCGCGAACCGGCCCTCGCTAGTCTCGAGCCACGCCCGGAAGCCGAGCTCGAAGTCGGCCCCCCACTGTGCGGCGAACGAATCGTGCGGGCACCGGTGGCCGAGAGGCGCCGGGTAGCGTTTGTGGCAGCGTGCGCAGCGCTCGAGCTCGGCGAACATCATCGCCCTCGCCCGCGGACGTCGATCTTTCCGTTGACCCCGTAATTGGGCATCCACCTCTCCTGCGTCAGGGTCCTTGTCCTCCCAGACGCAGGACGACGCGCAGGTCGACGATCTTCCCCGCGTCGTCGCGGGCTGAGCCAACGCTAGATTCGGATGAAGTCCTTCATCGACCAGTCGCGAGTGCGGGCGCAGACCTCGTAGCCGTCGTAGCTTCCTTCGTCGTTCGTGTTTCCCTCGATGCTGGCGAACGTGGCGTCGCTCGTCGAGACGACGATCCCCACGTGACTCCAGTCGTTGGGGTCGTCCTTCGCGCTGAGAAACAGGCTCCCCGGCTTCACACGGCGGCGATTCGCCGCTTTCGACCCTTCGATGAACCGGTCGTTGGCCCTCGCCGAGGTGGCCAGAGCGTCGACGCCGAACGAGGGTGTGATGGGCATCGCCACGCCCATGGACTCCGTCGCCTGCTTCAGCACGAAGCAGACGAAGCCGGCGCACCAGTACCAGGTAGGCCCCTCGTTCCCGTTCATGTAGAGCCGCACCCACGGCCCCGAGTTGTCCGGGCCGACCTCGCGCGCACCCTGCTTCAGGTGCTGTCGCGCGTAGGCGACCACCTGCTGCCCCAGCGCCCTGCGCCCCGGCTTGATCGGCTCAACCGCCGCTTTCATCGGCGCCGTGAGCTGCTCGAACGTCGCGGAATCCACGACGCCTGTCGGCTTGAGCCCCTTCTTCTTCTGGAAGCGCCTGAGGGCGACCTCTGTCGCCGCGCCGAACTCGCCGTCGGGCTTCACCCCGAACCCCTGAAACGTCAGCCACTCCTGGACGCGCTTCACACCCCGGCCGCGCCTGCCGACCTTCGTCTGCTTCTCAAACGTGAGCTCATCCATCGCTCTGCCTCCCTTCCGACCTGCCTCGGGCCCGCCTGTCGGGGCGACCTTAGGTCAGGCGTCACACGGGTTCAAGAGGTCGCAGGCCGCCCAACCACGCCTTTGGTGGCATGGCAAGATCCGGCGCGTGGGACGCCTCCTCGACGCCGACAACTGCGTCCTGTGCGTGATCGACGTGCAGGACGCCTTTCTTCGCAAGCTCCCGACGGGCGAGGCGGCGGAGCTCGTGGATCGAATCCGGTGGCTGTGCCGACTGGCAGAGTGGCTTGGAGTTCCGATCGTCGTCACCGAGGAAGAACCAGAGGAAAACGGTGAAACAGCGCCGGTAGTCGTCGACTCGCTCGTGTCGGGGCCCGTCAGGCACAGCAAGCCGGTCTTCGATCTCTCGGCCTCGCCCGCGATCCTCGCCGACGTGTTCCGGCACGGCCGCGACACCGTCGTTCTCTGCGGACTGGAGACCGACGTCTGCATCGCGCAGTCGGCACTGGGCCTCTTGGATCGCGAGAAGCGGGTGGTGGTTGTCGAGGACGCCGTGGCGTCGCCGGGCACGGGACACGAGCAGGGACTCGGGCGCATGTCGCGCGCCGGCGTCGAGCTCATCGGTGTCAAGAGCCTCGGCTACGAATGGCTCAGAACCGCCGAGCGCGCGAGCGCCTTCAACGCCGCGACGCGACGCGACGCCCCCGCGGGCATCGTTCTCTAGCGGCTGCCGCGTCGCTCATCAGGAGCGGCGGAGCTCGACCTCCTTCGCCCCCTCGAGGCGCATCCTGCGGCAGACCTCGAAGAAGGCCTGAGCCTCCTCGAGCCGAGCGAACAGGCTCACCGGGACCGGTCCTTCCGGCGTCGACGGCGTAGCGTCGCGGTCGTAGAACCAACAGACCTCGCAGTAGTCCTCATGGGCGCCGTAGAAGGAGCCGGCCGCGAACCAGCCGAAGGCGACATCGCCGGGGATGACGCGGGTGGTGGCGTTCTCCGGCGGAAGCCGGATGAGCTCCGGCAGGATCAGGTAAACCTCGCTGCCCGAGAAGATGCCGTGCCGCGCCTGTCCCCGCACGGGCAGCGCCGCCCAGACGGCCTCGCACGTCCGGGGGGCAACGTCTTCGAGGAGCAGTGCTCGCTCCTCGACGTCCTCGCCAGGGAAGGCGATCACCAGCTCCCGCTGTACCGCCGGATCGTAACCGAACGCAACGAGGACGAGGGTCGCGTGTAGACGCTGCGGCCGGCCTCACTTGGTCGAGTCGGAGCCCCTACTGCCGGGAGCACCGGCCGCCGCCAGAAATACGAGCGCGTTGGGCGGCGAAGAACCGTGCGAGCCGCGGCTACGGCTCGGTTCACAGGGCGGTGCGGGCGCGGTATGCGGCCTTTGTCGAGGCCGGTCAGGCTGTGTGTGCCAGGTGCCGACGGCCGATCGTGCCGGGAACGCCCTGGGACCTCGATCATGGGCCCGATCGCGTGTCCTATCTCGGCGTCTCCCAGAGAAAGTGCAACCGGGTCGCTGGGGCCAGGAACGGCGCCGCCGTAACGAACCAGTCTCGCCGCCCCGCCACTGAGCCCGAGACCGTGGGCAAGTCTTCGCGGGCCTGGTAGCGGGATTCTCCGACTGCCTTCCTACGTCTCAATGCTTCTTTGAGTTCTCCGAAGATCCCCTGTCGGATGCGACCCCCGCGTGGACGTGACCAACGAATCTGAAAACAAGCCGGAGTGGTGGGCCGGCGTCGACCGTAAGGGCTCTGAGCGCCGGAGGTGGGCGGTGCCCAGCCGGCTGGACGCTGGCGGCTTGCCGCGGTACGATCCTGCAGTCTCGGCCCGACGTCTGGACGGGGGTCAACTGCGGATGCGGCTCGGGGTCCTCATTCTCCTCGCGTTCGCCCTTGCGGCGGCCAGTCCGGCCGCCCTGGCGCACGTAGCACCAAGCGTTGCGCTCGCCCAGACGACCGAGGATCCCGACGAGGACGAGGACGAGGAGGAGGAGGAAGAGGAAGACGACGACGACGACGAGACGAAGATGACGAAGACGGCGACGAAGACGAAGACACCGGCGGCGGCGACGACGAAGACACCGGCGGCGGCGACGACGAAGACACCGGCGGCGGCGACGACGAAGACACCGGCGGCGGCGACGGCGGACCGGCCGGGCACGAAGGGCCGGGAGGCCAGGCGCCGGGAGGTGGGGAGCGATCGACCCATACGGGCGGCTCGGCAGACAGTGGCGGCCGGAGCCCCTGGGTGAACGCCGTTGGCTGTCTCGAGGAGTGTGATTCACCGAAAGGCCCCACGGCGGGCGACGGCACTGCCAGGGACCTCACAGCGACCGGCGGGCCAAGTGCGTTTGGCAGCGAAGAGATCTTCCTGGTAGCCGTAGAGGACGAAGAGCAGTTCGAGAAGGGCGTCTTCGCCGCAGCCCTCGGGACAGCCGCGAACGCGAACCCCGGCGCCCTCGCCCTGCTTACGCTGTCTACGCTCGTCCTGCTTGTCGGCCTCGTCGGTGGCCTGAGAGCTGTTCACGGCCAGCTCAGACAGGGCTACCGCGAGTAGGCGGGCGGCTCCTCCACACGGCGGCTTCCTGGGACTCGTACCGAACGGCCATCTAGGCAACCGCGCCGCCGCGTCGTAGCCTGACGTTGCCGGGGCGTGGGCAGGGCCGTCCTAGGTCATCTTGCGGCCGCGCCTCGGCCTAGCGAGTTCTTGCCTGGCCACATGGACGCTCTCGGACCCGACGCAGTCAAAGAGACGGACCCTCGGCCAGACGAGCTGGCCCTGCCTAACTCGAGCGGGCGAGTATTCCGGCCGAGGGGAGCGCCTCGGATTCGTCTCTCAGCGACTAGCACTCGCCTTGCGGCGACGCTGACCCTCACTTCGGTTGGTGGTGCGTCTCGAGCTCGAACGCTTGCTTCGCCCGTTCGCTGAGCCCGTCGCCTCATGCACTCGGCTGACCAGCTCATCGGGCAAGTCTGACGCCCGTGTCTTCGCCTCATTTACAACAGTCTTGGCCTGGCGCGTGAACGCGCCGCTCGTCGTAAGGGCGTAAATCCCGGCTCCAGCAGCCGGAAGAAGCAGCCAGCGCGCCCTCAGCCCAGTCGTTTTCGTGTCCTTCCCCTTCGCGGCGTCCGCCACGTTCGCGAGCCGCTCTGCGAGATCGATTACATGATCAGAGAATTTGCGGATATCGGCCATGTGGTGCAGTCCTTCCGTTTCGATGCCTTCCTCGGATCCACACCCCCGTACTGGGTGTCGGAAACCCAGTACGGGGGTGTCAACCTGGGTTCGCCAGGCCACGTGGCCCTGCCGGTTTTCTTCGACGGAGCCCGGAGCTCGCGTGTTATTCGTTGAACCCGCGACCCCCCGGCCCGTAGTAGCTCCCCACTTCCGAGCGGTAAGCCTCGTCGCGAAGGGCCGACTCATCCAGTTCGGGCGCCTCCTTGATCTGGTCCTTCGTGCGCCTGACGAAGATGGTCTCGTCCTCCATGTCGATCCGATCGATGACTCCAGCCGGAAGAAGCACCTTCTTGCCGAGGATCCACGGTCCGGTATCGACGACGATGTAGCTCGAGCCGACGTCATACGTGGCTTCGTCGACCTTTCCGATGCCGCCGTCGAGAGCCTCGACGCCGTAGCCGGCCACGTCCATGGGGCGGCCGACGTCGGCGACGGAGGCGCCCTGCTCCCGGTAAGTCCAAATGTCACTACCAGTCATATGCAACAGACCCCTTTCCTCAGAAGATCCAGATGAGCAACAGAATGATCACGATGATCGCCAACACAGTCCCGATGCCGATGTACACGTCTTCCCCCTTCCCTTGTTGCTTGTCCCGGCACCGCCTCGGGGAGGCGGGCTCGGCCTGCGCTGGTAGCGCCGCACCCAACGAACGGCGACAAACTCCAAATTGGCCGCTAGAGGGCCTGACGCCGACGTCAATGGTTCCCGCCGCGCACAGTCGTAAACCTGCGGACCTACACGGCCGCCGCCCTTCACTGGGGCCCATCCGCTCCAACTCCACCTGGTTCGTGATCAAGGCGGATCACGACATCCCCCAGATCGAGCGGGTTATTTTCCGCGTCGACGGGTACGTGGTTGTCGAGAAGCTCGTCGCCCAGGACGACTTGGAGGAGATGGATCCTCGTTCAGACGGGACCGACAAGCCATGACCCGCAGGTGTGTGAGGAGGCGCTGAGAACCCTGTATCGCCTGCGGGTAGAGTTTCGTGAGCGAAACGATCCTGCCTCCAGCGTGCTCAAGGCGATCGAGTCGTTGATCGAGGAGTACGAGGAAAAGCGCACCTAGGCGGGGGGAGATGGGAGCGAGCGGTGTCTCTCTCTGAGGAACGCCTGGCCAAGAACGAAAGTCTCTTTCGCGCCGTGAACGAGCGCCTCGACGAACTCGGCGAAGCAGTCCCGTGGTCAAAGACGACCGACTACCTGTGCGAGTGCAGCGACACGACGTGTATTGAGACGATCGAGCTCACGAACGAGGAGTACGAGCGGGCACGTTCTCGCCCGACGATGTTCATGCTGGTTCCCGGCCACGAAACGCTCGACATCGAGCGGATTGTCGAGGAGAACGAGCGCTTCCTGCTCGTCGAGAAGACCGTCGCAGTCGAGGAAATCATCGAGCAGGATCCACGCTCCAACGAGGCCGGCACAACGGAGAGGCGGGACGGCTAGCGTCGCCCAGCGTCCTTCGATGGGAAGACATCTGACGGGCGCCGATCTTGCGCTAGTGCCCACCGGGCTGCGGCAAACCGGAGGGCTCCAGGACTGCGGGACACGCATCCCGGGGAGAGCGAAAGTAGCCGGCGCCCGTCCGCTGCCATCTTGGCAGGAAACGACGATCCTCGCCGTCCTGACCTCCTGTGCGCGGCCCCGTGCCGCCGCATTGCGGCGCCAAACCCATTATCTCCCACTCGAACCAAATAGGCGACCAGGTCGAAAGAACTAGGGCGGACGCCGTCGTTCCAAACCCGACGCTACGGCTACCTCGTTAGGTGTGACCAGGCTGACTGACGTCTTCCTGGAGGGGGTCGGCGCCCGCCAGCGCTGATCCTTTCAGGGAATGGCTTCCAGGTACAGAGGTTCTCCTAGCTCGGTCCACCGGCGCCCATCCGGAAGCGGGCGACGTTTGTCTCGACGAAGAGATGGAAAGGCTTGAAAGGACGCACAAAAGGACTGACTTAGGGGGTCAGCATGCGGCGCATGGCGATTGTGATCGTTTTGGCGGGTCTGTCGGCGGTAGGCGCATCTTCTGCGGCCGCACAGCTTCCCCAGGTTCCCGATCTCCCTCTTCCCGAGGTTCCGGACGTGGAGCCGCCCGAGCTACCCGGCGATGACGGAGGCGGAGGCGGCGGCAGTCCACTGCCTCCGCTCGAAACACCGAGCACTGGGGGCGGTGGCGGCTCCGGCAGTGGCGGCTCCGGCGGTGGCGGCTCCGGCGGCGGCGGATCGGGCGGCGGCTCGGGCAGTGGCGGCGGCTCTCGGGGCGACGGGGGGTCTGGATCGGGCTCCTGCCCCTGCGCAGCACCGGCGAGCAGGTACCCGGTCGCCGGGGACTATGACTGCCCCGTGGAGGACGGCGAACACGGTGCGGCCAGCGGCGATGAGGGAGGTCTCGCGGCCTCGCGCTCAGACGGCTCGTCAGGCGGGGGCGCAAGCGGCACGCCCGAAGGGGTCCTCGGGGCGGGAGCCTTCGGCGGGGACGCCTCGCAGTTACCGGCTGTCGATGGAGCGTTGCTCGGGGAGGACTCGGCGGCTACCAGCCTGCTACTAGGCGCCGTGCTCGCGTTCGCAGGTTTGGTCTTGCTGGTAGGCATCGTCGGCGGTTTGAGGGGGGCGTTCCGCGACCGGCAAGGCTTCCCCTAGGGCTTGGGCTGGTCCAGCTCGAGGGCGTCCGGGAGGCTGACGAAGTCGAGCTCGGTCGCGGTTGCGAACGCCACGGTTGCGTTGCCCGAGTCGAGCGCGCGGCGGAAGCGGGCGTAGGCGGAGCCCTGCGAGGTCACGAACAGATGTTCCCACTCTTCGAGCCTTCGGGAAAGGCCGGCCCTGACTCAGACCTGACTTATCGGCCCGCGAGCATGCTGTCGGCCCGATCCAAGAGAAAGGAAAACCCCCGAGTACCGGGGGTTTTCTGAGGAGCGGATGATGGGACTCGAACCCACGACCTTCTGCATGGCAAGCAGACGCTCTAGCCAACTGAGCTACATCCGCACGCGGGGCGGATTATAGCCGCGCGTAGGGATTCGGGACGGCCAGCCAGAGGACGACGGCCGGCTCCGTCTCCGACGGGTTCCGCCACGTGTGCGGGTCGCGCGGCGCGTAGGTGAAGGAGTCGCCTGCGCGCAGGAGGTTCGTCACGTCCCCGACCCGCAGCACGAGCGAGCCCTCGAGGACTTGGACGATCTCGACGTCGCAGGGCAGTGTGTAGAGCTGGTCGCCGGCGCTCGCTCCAGGCTCGATGTGCGACTCCGTGACGTGGAAGCGCATCTCCTCGGGAGACGAGAGCAAGAGGTGGTCCTGGCCCCGGAGGTGGAGGACCGGCTGGCCCTCGCCGACCGGCGTGCCGTCGACGAGGTGACCGATGCGGACGTCGAGCGCGGCGGCGATGCGCGCGAGCGACGAGAGCGACGCGGAGGTGAGGTCGCGCTCGAGCTGGCTGATGAACCCGTTGGTCAGGCCCGTCGCGGCGGCAAGCTGGGGGATCGTCATCCTCCGCTCCTTGCGAAGCGCGCGCAGACGGTTGCCGACAGGGACGGCGACGGTCATGGCGGTACAGCATGCGCTCCGCGCGCCGCCGGTTCAAGTGGCCGCGTCGAGCGCCTCGTTCACGAGGCGGTCGGCCAGCTCGTTGTGCTCGCGGCGCACGGCGGTGTAGCGGACGGCGCCGAGCTCCTCCGCGAGGCGGGCCGCCCGCGCCGAGAGCTCGCGGAGAGCGGCGTTCTTCACCTTGTACTCGCCGCGCATCTGCTTGACGAGGAGCTCGGAGTCGGAGACGACCTCGAGCTGGTCCACGCCGAGATCGCGCGCCTGCTCGAGCCCGGCGACAAGGGCGCGGTACTCGGCGACGTTGTTCGTCGCGATCCCGATCGCCTCGCCGTGCGCCGCGAGCACCGTGCCGTCGTCGGCCTCCAGGACATAGGCCGCCGCGGCGGGGCCCGGGTTTCCGCGTGCGCCTCCGTCCGTGAAGAGGCGCCCCCTCACGCGGGCGGCTCGAGGAGCGCGTAGAGGTCGAAGGCGGGCTCCTCGTAGGGATGCGCACGCCGGAGGGCGGCAACGACCTCGGCCTCGCGCTCCACGGGGTAAACCGTCTCCAGGCGCAGCTCCGCGACCCGCTCCTCGCGCCCGGCCTCCCCCAGCGACGGCGACGTCGCCGCGCCGCCCAGGAACGTGCCTGTGCCGGCCGTGTACCACGAGCAGCGCTCGTAGTCGCCGATCCGGCCGGCACCTGCCGCGAAGAGCGCATCACGCACGTCCGCGAGCGCCTCGCGCGGGACGAACACGACGAGCTTGCGGTTCAGATCTCGACCTCGGGCGCCGGCTCGGCGTCGGCATCGCCCGTGTTCGGCGTCCCCTTCAGCTCGAGCAGGAGGACGTGAGCCTCGTCGTCCGCGACGGGCCGGTGCTCGACGCCCCGCGGCACGACGAGCAGCTCCCCCTCCCCCAGCTCGACGTCACCGTCACGGAGCTCGACCCGGAGCCGCCCCGCGAGAACGAGGAAGAGGTCGTCCGTGTCGGGGTGCGAATGCCAGACGAATGGCCCCTTCGTCTTGGCGACCTGGATCTTCGTGTCGTTGTAGAAGCCGACGATCCTCGGGCTGAAGGGCTCGTCGACGCTCGCGAGCTTCTCCGCGAGGTTGACCTTCTCCAACATCAGGTCAATCAATCTGGGCGCGCTGAAGCTTGCCGGAGTAGTCGACGTAGATCGACTTCCACTCGGTGTAGAAGTCGAGCGCCGCCTGTCCCGCCTCCCGGTGGCCGTTGCCGGTGCCCTTCGTGCCGCCGAAGGGGAGGTGGACTTCCGCGCCGGTCGTCCCGGCGTTGATGTACGTGATGCCGGCGTTCAGGTCGCGCATCGCCTTGAAGGCCTTGTTCACGTCGCTCGTGAAGATCGACGAGGAGAGCCCGTACTCGATGCCGTTGGCGATCTTGATCGCCTCGTCGACATCGGTCGCGCGGATGAGCGCGGTAGTCGGGCCGAAGATCTCCTCCTGCGCGATCCGCATCCCCGGCTCGACGTCGCCGAAGAGCGTCGGCCGGTAGAAGGAGCCCCTGTCGAGCCCGTTCTCGGTGGCGATCTCCCCGCCGGTGAGGAGCGTCGCCCCCTCGTCTTTGCCGATCTCGGTATAGGAGTGGATCTTCTCCAGGGCCGAGCGGTTGACGACCGGGCCGACGTCCGTGGAGTCCTCGAGGCCGTCGCCGAGGCGAAGCTTCTCGGTCTGCTCCACGAGCTTCGAGGCGAGCGCGTCGTAGACCGACTTGCCGGCGATGACGCGACTCGCCGCGGTGCAGCGCTGGCCGGACGTCCCGAACGCCGACCAGATGATCCCCTCGACCGCAAGGTCGAGGTCGGCGTCGTCCATGACGATGATCGCGTTCTTGCCGCCGAGCTCGAGGTGGATGTGCTTTAGGTAGGCGGCGCCGTTCTCGGCCGTCTTGATCCCGACCTCGCGGGAGCCCGTCAGCGAGATCAACGGCACGTCGGGGTGCTTGACGAGGCACTCGCCCACGGACTCGCCGCCGCCGTGGACGATATTGAGCACGCCCGGCGGCAGCCCCGCCTCCTCGAAGATCTCGACGAAGCGCTGGCCGAGCATCGGCGTGTCGCGCGCGGGCTTGAAGACGACCGTGTTGCCGCAGACGAGGGCGGGCGCGATCTTCCAGCTCGGGATGGCGATGGGGAAGTTCCACGGCGTGATCGCGCCGACGACGCCGACCGGCATGCGGACGCTCATCTGGAACTTGTCCGGCATCTCCGACGGGGTCGTCTGGCCGAAGAGGCGGCGGCCCTCGCCGGCCATGTAGAAGGTCATGTCGATCGCCTCCTGGACGTCGCCGCCTGCCTCGGCGCGCACCTTGCCCATCTCGCGCACCATCAGCTCGGTCAGCTCGTCCTTGCGCTCGACGAAGCGCTGAGCGACGCGGAAGAGGACCTCGCCGCGGCGCGGAGCGGGCACGAGGCGCCAGCTCTCGTACGCCTCCCTTCGCGGCCTCGACCGCGCGGTCGACGTCGACCTCGGGCGAGCGCGGGAAGGTCCCGATCGTCTCGCCGGTGGCCGGGTTCGTCGTGTCGAACGTCTCGTCGCCGGAGGCGTCAACCCACTCGCCGCCGATGAAGTTCTTCGAAGTCTCTGTCGTTGCGGTCGCCATCTCGCTCCTTGTCGTGTTTCCGGTTCCGATTCTAGGCTTGCGCCAGTGCCCACCGTCGGCGACAAGGCGAGCCGGACGCGGCGCGTGCGTCCCGAGGACATCGAGCTCTTCACGGAGCTGACCGGCGACCGCAATCCGCTCCACTACGACGAGGAGGCGGCGGCGCGCTCGCGCTTCGGCGGGATCATCGTTCAGGGCGGCGTCACGACCGGGCTCCTGAACGCCGTGGTGGCCGAGGACCTCCCCGGCCCGGGGAGCGTCTTCCTGCACGTCGACTGGAGCTTCCAGGCGCCCGTCAGGCCGGGTGACGAGATCACCGCCGAGGTCGAAGTCCTGGAAGCACGCGAGGACAAGCCGATCACGAAGCTCCGCACGACGATCTCGAACCAGGACGGGACGGTCGTCCTCGACGGCACCGCGCTCGTATGGACCGAGTCCCTGTAGCGTCGGGCCGCTCGCGGGCCCTGGCGCTCCTCGCGGCGTCGCTCGTCCTGGCGATGACGACGTGGTTCTCGGCGAGCGCGGTCGTGCCCCAGCTCCGCGACGACTGGGGCCTCGGCGACACCGCCGCGGCCTGGCTGACGATCGCCGTCCAGCTCGGCTTCGTCACCGGCGCGCTCGTCTCCAGCGTGCTGAACGTGGCCGACGTCGTCGCGCCTCGGCTCGTCATCCTCACGGGCGCGGCCGGCGCCGCCGCCGCGAACGTGCTCGTCGCAGCCGTCTCGAGCGCGGGCCCCGCGATCCCGCTCCGCTTCCTCACCGGCTTCTTCCTCGCGGGCGTCTACCCGCCCGCGCTCAAGCTGATGGCGACGTGGTTCCGCCGCGGGCGGGGGACGGCGCTGGGAATCCTCGTCGGAGCCCTGACGCTCGGCTCGGCGACCCCGCACCTCGTCAACGCCCTCGGCGGGCTCGACTGGCGCACCGTGGTCTACGCGACGTCCGCGCTGACTCTGGCCGGAGGGCTGCTCGCGCTCGCGGTGCATGACGGCCCCTACCCGTTCCCCCGCGCGACCTTCGACCCCCACCAGGCGCGCCGGGTCTTCGCGAACCGGGGCGTCCGCCTGGCGAGCCTCGGCTACTTCGGCCACATGTGGGAGCTCTACGCCATGTGGGCCTGGTTCGTCGTCTTCTACGCGACGGCCGTCGAGTCCGGGGCGGCCGCTGCCTACGCGACCTTCGCAGTGATCGCAGCCGGCGCGGTCGGCTGCTGGGCCGGCGGCGTCCTCGGCGACCGGATCGGCCGGCCGGAGACGACGGCGCTCGCCATGGCGGTCTCGGGCACGTGCGCGCTCTTGATCGGGCTCTTCCTGGACGCCCCTGCCTGGGTCGTCCTCGCGATCGGGCTGGTCTGGGGCTTCACGGTCGTCGCCGACTCGGCGCAGTTCTCGACCCTCGTGACTGAGCACGCCGACCAGGCCTACGTCGGCACGGCGCTGACGATGCAGCTCGCGGTCGGCTTCACGCTGACGGTGGCGACGATCTGGCTGATGCCGTTCTTCGCCGACGCGGTCGGCTGGCGCTGGGCGTTCGCCTTCCTCGCGCCCGGGCCCGCCCTCGGAGTCGTCGCGATGCTACGGCTGAGAGCCGCCGATGGCTAGGCGGCTTCGGGGGGCTCCGTCGAGGGGAACGTGCCCGGCCGCGCACGACGGCGGTCGCGGATCGTCCGCTTCTCGCCGGCCGGAGGCCCGGTGCCGTTCTTGCGCCGATCCGGTCCCGAGCGGCGGTCGACGATGACCTCGACGTTGGGGTTGTCCTTGTAGTGCTCGACGAGCTTCTCGTACAGCTCCGCCTCGAGCTCCGGGGGGATCACGCAGTAGATCATGTCCATCCTCTGTATCGGCAGCCCGGGCGCGAGCCTACAACCGCGGGATGTCGGGCGTGACGCGGCCGTCCCCGCCGAGGTGGCCGTTCCACGCCGCGAAGCGCGGATCGAGGTCGTCCAGCTCGTAGCCGCGCTCGGCGAGCCGCACGTGCTGCGGCGATTCCGGCGAGACGCGGTACTGGTACCAGGAGATGTCCCAGGCGATCGTGATCACGACCTCGGGGTTCACGCCCGAGAGCGGCAGCAGGCTGACGCGTGCGTCGCCAAGGCTCTTGGCGATGCCCGCGATCGTGCGGCTGTAGGCGCTGTCGTTGAAGAGGTCGGCCGCCTCGACGATCGCCTGCTCCTCCGGAGAGAGGCGGCGATACATGGGCTCGGAGATGGTCGGCTCCGGCTCGGCCCGGCGCGTCTCGAGAAGCGCCGCGAGCCCGCCGAAGCGCCGGCGCCGGCGGGTCTCCGGGACGATCGGGGTCGTCGGGCTGCCCTCCTTGATCCAGCCGTGGTCGTCGGCCGTGGTGGTGCAGAGGGCGCAGACGTCCACCCAGTCGTCTCCGCCCGGCGTGAAGCGCACCGCGCGCTCGCCCATGAGCAGCGTCCGGTGGCAGATCGCGCACGTGCGCTGGACGTCCTGTCTGCGGACGACGGTCATCGTCCGGCCTCCGGTCGATGACCGCGGAGGGGTGTGAGGGAACCGGGAGGTTCCCTCACTGCATCAAAGAGGGGGCTCGTGGGGGAAACATGGTTCCCCCACGGAGGAGCCGGAGGCGAGCGACGGTCATTCGTCGCCCTCCTTCTTGGCTTGTTCCATGATCTTCTGCGCGATGTGCGTCGGCACCTCCTCGTAGCGGAGGAACCCGAGCGTGTAGTCGCCGCGGCCGCCCGTCAACGAGGTGAGCGACTGCGAGTAGGTGAGCACGTCCGCCATCGGCACCTCGGCCTTGATGCTGGTCAGCCCTGCGCCGGTCGGCTCCATTCCGAGCAGGCGGCCGCGGCGCGAGTTGAGATCGCCGTTGACGGCACCTACGCTGTCGTCCGGAACCGCCGCCTCGAGGGACATGATCGGCTCGAGCAGGACCGGGTTGGCCTGCTCGTAGGCGCTCTTGAACGCGAGCGAGCCGGCGATCTTGAACGCCATCTCCGAGGAGTCGACCGAGTGGTACGAGCCGTCGACGAGGAGGACGCGAACGCCGGTCACCGGCGCGCCGGCGAGCTCGCCGTGCATCATCGCCTCCTGGATGCCCTTGTCGACCGCCGGACGGAAGCTCTGCGGGATGACGCCGCCGACGATCTTGTCGACGAACTCGTAGCCCTCGTGCGCGGGCAGCGGCTCGAGCACGATTTGGCAGTCGCCGAACTGGCCGCGCCCGCCCGTCTGCTTCTTGTAGCGGCCCTGCGCCCTCGACTCCCTGCGGATGGTCTCCAGGTACGGGACGCGCGGCTGGTGCAGGTCGACCTCGACGCCGAAGCGCCGCCGAAGGCGGTCGACGGCCACCTCGACGTGTACCTGGGACAGCCCGCCGAGGAGCTGCTCCCCGGTCTGCTCGTCGCGCCGGAGCGTCAGCGTCGGATCCTCCTCGTGGAGGCGCCTGAGCGCGGTAGCCATCTTCTCCTCGTCGCCCTTGGCCTTGGGCGTGATGGCGAAGCTCATGACGGGCTGCGGGAAGTCGAGAGGCGGCAGGTCGATCGGCCGGTCCTCGTTGAGGAGGACGTCGCCGGTTCCGGTCTCCTTGAGCTTGGCGACGGCGCCGATGTCCCCCTCCCCGAACTCCTGCGCGGGCTCGTGGTCCTTCCCCTGGAGCAGCAGCAGCTGCCCGACGCGCTCCTTGCCGCGGGTGCGCGAGTTGACGAGGTTCGAGTCGGAGGCGAGCGTGCCCGAGAGCACGCGGAAGACGTTGATGCGGCCGGCGAATGGGTCGGCGACCGTCTTGAAGACGAAGGCGGCCGGCCCTCCCCCGTCGACGCCGGCCTCGAGCGGCTTCTTGGCCGGCGAGGGGATTCCCTCCACCAGCAGGTCGAGGAGACCGGTCGTGCCGAGGTTCTTCGTCGGGACGCCGCACGCGACCGGGAAGAGGTCGCCGGCCACGACAGCGTTCTTGAGCGCCCCCGCGAGCTCGTCGCCCGAGACCTCGCCCTCCTCGAGGTAGCGCTCCATCAGCGCCTCGTCGGTCTCGACGACCGAGTCGACGAGCTGCTCGCGGTACTCCGCCGCCTGCGCGGCGACGGACTCCGGAATGTCGACGGGATTCGACTCGCGCTCGCCGTCCGGGTCCATGTAGGCGCGCATGTGGAAGAGGTCGACGATCCCCTCGAGCTCGTGCTCGTGGCCGATCGGGATCTGCACGGCGACGCAGCGGTCGGAGAGCTGGCCGCGAAGCTGCTCCAGCGCGGCGAAGAAGTCCGCGCGCTCGCGGTCGAGCATGGTCACGAAGACGACGCGGCAGAGGCCGAGCCCCTCCGCGCGCTCCCAGAGGCGCGTCGTCTGCACCTCGACCCCGTTGACGCCGTTCACGGTGAAGAGCGCGCCTTCGACGACGCGGAGGGACGCCAGCGTGTCTGCCTGGAAGCCGGGATCGCCCGGCGTGTCGACGAGGTTGATCTTGCGGCCCTGCCATTCCGCGTGGCAGACCGAGGCGGCCAGCGACATCTGCCGCCGCTGCTCGTCCTCGTCCCAGTCGGAGACGGTCGAGGAGCCCTCGACCGACCCCAGGCGGTTGGTGGCGCCGGCCTGGAAGAGCAGTGCCTCGACCAGCGAGGTCTTCCCGGTCCCTCGATGGCCGACCACGGCGACGTTCCGGATCTTGCTCGGCTCGAACTGCGGCACGGGCTGGCGAGTTTACCGACTTGGTCGCAAGGTGCAGGGAAGATGTCGGCCATGGAGCCCGCGCTGCGAACAGCACGCCCGGACGATGCGCAGGCGGTCGCGGACGTGTTCCTCGCCGCGCGCAGAGAGGCGATGCCGTGCCTCCCCGACCTGCACACCGAAGCCGAGACTCGCAGCTGGATCCGCGACGTCGTTCTCGGCGGGCACGAGGTCGTCGTGGCCGAGTACGGCGGGCGCCTCGCCGGCTTCGCGGCGCTCGAGGGTGACGTGCTCGGGCACCTGTACGTCGACCCCGACCTCCAAGGGCGGGGCCTCGGCAGCGCCCTGCTCGGGCGGGCGAAGGAGATGCGTCCCGCCGGCTTCCGGCTCTGGGTCTTCCAGCGCAATGCCGGCGCTCGCCGCTTCTACGAGCGGCGCGGCCTGCGCCTCGTCGAGCTGACCGACGGAGCGGGGAACGAGGAGCGCGAGCCGGACGCGCTCTACGAGTGGCTTCCGGGCTAGTCTCGGCCGGCGCGGACGAGCGTCGCCGAGAGACGGGCCTTCAGGCGGAGGATCGCCTTCGTGTGGAGCTGCGAGACGCGCGACTCGGTGACGCCGAGCACCTCGCCGATCTCCCGGAGGGTCAGCTCCTCGTAGTAGTAGAGCGTGACCACGAGCTTCTCCCGCTCGGGAAGCCGCGAGATCGCCTCGCCGAGGGCCTCGCGGAGCTCGGTGTGCGCCATCGCGTCCTGCGGCTCGGCGGCCTGGGGGTCCGGGAGCGTGTCGATGAGGGCGACCGGGTCGCCGCCGTGCGACGAGCTCGTCCAGAGCTCGTCGAGCGCGGCGATGGACGTCCGCGAGATCTCGAGCAGCGACTCCTGGAACTCGTCCTCGGTGATGCCGAGCGAACCGGCGATCTCCTCGTCGGTCGGCGCGCGGGTGAGCTTGGCCTCGAGCTGGGCGATCGTCCGCTCGATGTCTCGCGCGCGGGCGCGAACCGAGCGCGGCACCCAGTCCATCGATCGCAGCTCGTCGATGATGGAGCCCTTGATGCGGGCGATCGCGTACGTCTCGAACTTGATGTCGCGCTCGGGGTCGAAGCGCTCGATGGCGCCGATCAGGCCGAGGAGGCCGTAGGAGACGAGGTCTCCCTCGTCCACGTGGGCCGGGAGCCCGCTGCCGAGGCGCCCGGCGACGTACTTGACGAGCGGGGCGTACGTGAGGATCAGACGGTCGCGCGCGGCCTGCTCGCCGGTGCGCTTGTACTCCCGCCACAGGGCTTGGGTGTCGTCAGGCCGCTCGACCATTCTCGCAGAGGATAGAAGGAAGGACGGCTTTCGCGGGATTGCGGCCGTTTTCCTACTTGAGCGCCTTGTAGGCGAGCTCGCCCATCCAGACGCCGATAAAGACGGCGGCGGCGGCGATCACCCAGGCGGCGCCGCCTGCGTCGGCGGCGAAGGCGCCGATCACGAGGAAGCCGACCGCGAGGATGGCGAAGAGCGCTCCAAGGGGTCGCCGACGCACCCCGGTACAATGCCTCTTCGCCGAGGGCCGTAGCTCAACTGGCAGAGCACCGGTCTCCAAAACCGGGGGTTCCAGGTTCGAGTCCTGGCGGCCCTGTCTCTCTTAGCAAGCCGCTTTCCCATTACTGGAGCGGGATCGCGGCCGACCACCTGCCCAGGAGAGCGCTGGCTAGCTGTCGGCCAACGGCCTCGCTGATTCGTCGCGACAGGGCACTACTGAACACTGGGTAGGACGAAACGTGGCGATCGCGAACAGCACGATGCGTGACCATCGTTGACGTCCTCACGAGTACGGAGTTCCTGCAAGGGCTCTTTCTACTCGTGGTAACAGCGGTCCTAACCGGTCTGCTAGTTCCACTAATCAAAGGACGACTAGACGACCGCAAGTATCGCGACCAAAAGGTATTTGAGTCGGAGCTGTCGCGGCAAGAGAAGGTGCTCGATGCGCAGGCAGCGCTGCTGAAGGACGCGTCGGAGGTCATGTGGAGCTTCTACCTCCTCTCGCTCAAGGTGACTTGGTACTCCGCAACCGGCAACGAAGAGCGGTTTGACGTTGCTTGGAAAGAATGGGATGAAGAGTCCTGGTTGCTCTTCGGCAGACTGCGCGCCGAGATCAGCAAGGCACGCCGCCTGACATCGCCCGCCATCCATGAGGAGCTTCTGGATGTCCACGACTTCTGGTTCAGGAGGTTCTCGGTCGAGCTCGAGCGGATCGTTCGTCGGCGTGAGATCGGTACACGTGAAAGTGTCGACTTCCACAACCACACCTACCGAGAGAACACAAAGCTGATAGATGACGCGCTGACTCACCTGGCCGAGGAGCTCCGCCTGAATCAGGGCGCCGTCGGCGGTGGCCCTTCAAGCCTGTCGTCGCCTTCTGCCAGCGAGGCCACGTCATCAGTGGCCTGATCTTGCCGACACGCGCCGACGACCGAAGACGAATCGTGTCGAGTCGGGCTTGAGAGCCGAGGCGCGGGCCGCAGGACTAGCTCAAGGCCCGCCTGCGGCCAGTCACGGCCGCCACCACGCCACTAGCGACCCACCTCACCTACGAGGCCTCGGGCGCCGGTTGAGGAAAATCAAGCCTCATCCCGGTCCGCGGGTTCGGGTTGCGGGGAGCCTTTTCCGGCTCAAGGAGGGGACGATTTCGACCGATGGCCATGGGGTCGGGGCGTACGGCGCTCGTGTTGCCGCAAGCCACGAGCGCCGCGCTCCGACTCTTTCTTCTCGGCCCCTAGAAGAAGATCTCGACGTCCCGGACGTCGTCCAGGTTGGCGTCGACGCCCGCCCGGTCCAGCTGGCGGCCGCCGCGGACGACGTCGCTCTCGCCGTCGCGGGCCAGGATCACGTCGTCGCCGGCTTGCCCCTCGAGGCGGTCCTCCCCGGGGCCTCCGTCGAGGAAGTCGTCACCACGGCCTGCCTGGAGCATGTCATCGCCCGCTCCGCCGCGGAGAAGATCGTCGAGGCCGGAGGACGGCGGACGAACCACGCCGTCGCCCGTCCGGAAGACGTCGTCTCCTCCGTTCCCGACGAGCTCGTCCTGGCCCCCGGCTCCGTCGAGGACGTTGTCCTGCCCGTCGCCGATGAGCCGGTCGGCGCGCGCCGTTCCCCTCACGTCGGCGATGCTGACGAGCCGTATCCTCAGGCTCCTCCGCGCATCGACGATTGCGCGATCCCTGCGGAGGTCGACCACGACGGGCGCCCACAGCCTGAAGAGGTCGACCGAGTCGCGGCCCGGGCCGCCGTCGACGTTGTCCTCTCCCTTGTCGAGCACGATGCGATCGTCCCCGCCCCCGGCGGCAATGGTGTCGTCTCCGCTCCGGGGCAGGATGTGGTTGCCCAGGTCACCGCCCGTGATCGTGTCGTCGCCCCGGCCGCCGTCCATGGCGCGCAGATCCGAGTTACCCGTGAGCGTGTCGCTCCCGGGGCCACCGTGAAGGCTTGCGTCGCCGATGAGGGTGTCCGCCCCGCCCTGGCCATGCAGCCCTGCCTGATCGCCGCCCGTGAGCGTGTCGTTCCCGTCACCGCCGGAGAGGAGCGACGAGCAGGTGTCACACGCGCCCAGCTCGTCGTCGCCGGGCCCGCCCTGGACGAGGACTCCCCCGCCCTCGAGGACGGCGGCGTCATCGTCGCCGTCGCCGAGCGAGACGCGCGCCTCGAAGGAACCGGGGCAGAAGACCTCGTTCGGATCGACCACCATGCACCCCGAGCCGGGTGTGATCGCAGCGCCCGCATCGCGGAACGTGGTGCCCGCGCCGTTGCGGCTCACGTCGAGCTGGTTCGTCTCGCCGGCCGCGGCGACGTAGAACAGGTGCTCCTGCCCCGGCGTGCCCTCGACGAAGGCGGTCGCGCCGATCGCGGCCTGAGGGAAGAGGGCGAGCGAGATGGCGGCGCCGAGCGCCAGGAGCAACCCGCGGCTGAGCGTGATCCCAGCCTTTCCACTGTCTCGCATACGGCCGTGACGGATCACCAGGCGACCCCCTGTCTCCAAAGACCCCGGGTCCAGGCTCGTTCGACCGCCTCGACCCCTCCTCGAGTCGAAACCCTACCTGGATCGACCGACTAGTAGCGCCGAACGCGGTTTCTCTCGTTCACGGGCCGCTGGGCCTCCGGGCCGATGAAGATGCCGTACGAGCGGCTGAAGCCGAAGATCGACCTCCTCGCTCCGGAGCGGACGGAGTCGTGGAGCCGCATCGCCTGGTTGAACGTCGCGATGCGGCAGCGGTTGCAGACGACGTTCGTGGGAATGCCGCCGTTGCCCCAGGCGACGAACCACCCGCCGCCGGCGCCCCAGCAGGTCCAGTTGCCCCTGCGCGGATTCCCGGACGTGAACCGCCGGAAGACGATGTTCCGCCCGGACATGACCTGGACGGTGTCCTGGTGGATGCTCGGATCGGTGTGCCTCCGGCCGCACTCGACGTCGCCCGTGACGACGAGGTCGCGGGTGTCCTGGCCGATCTTGACGCCGTCGAAGGCGGTGCCGCGGCCGCCGCCGTTGCCGTTCACGTCCAGGATCAGGTCGACGGTGCGGCGGTTGCCGTCCCCGCGGCAGCCGACCAGGCGGATCGCGTCACCGTTTCCCGGGTTGGGCATGTTCGAGACGACCTTGATCGGCAGCCTGCCGTAGCGGCGGAGCCGGCCGGTGCACTCCCAGCTCCGGCGCGTCCGGATCACCCGGCCCGGAACGAGCCTTGCCGCCGACGTCGAGGCCTTCGCCTCCGCCCCTGCGCCCTCGTCGGCGCGGACCGCCTCTTCCGGGAGTGCCGCTCCCGCCGGGGCGGGCAGCGCAAGCAGAGCGAGGGCGAGCAGCGGTAGCAGGCGGCGCAGGAGCATGGGTGACGACTCCTCTCTGTCGGCTGGGAGGGAACGGGCTCCCGGCACCGTAGGGACCGGGTATGAGCGATTCGTTAGGTCCGAACGTTCCGGCCGGGAGGGCCGTCGAAGAGAAATAGGACCTTGGGGGATTCTCCCGCGTAGGCAGACACCGTACGCTTGAGGGCCCCGCGAGCTAGGAGGAAAGCGATGACCGCCCCGCGCCGACACCACCTGACCGTCCCTCGTCCTGGCCGCCCTGGTGGCGCTCCTCTGGCCGTCCGCGGCCCCCGCGCAGAGCACGACCCCGAGCCTGCGTGTAATCGGGCCCGCCGGCGAGCTCACGCTCCAGCGCTTCGGGGAGCGGGTCAACCTCGACGTTCGCACCTGGATCGCGGCGACGGGCGGGGACTTCGAGCTGCGCGTCTCGCGGCCGGACTACGACACGCCCGTCGAGATCGTCCAGGTCGACTCCCTGACGGGTGCAGTCCTCCGCGACCTCCCGGAGGACGTTCTCGAGGGGTGGTTCGGCCTCACGGGCCTCGTCGAGGTGACCTTCACGGACTCGCTCGGCCAGGAAGTCGCGGCCAGGTCCTTCACGTTCTGCCCGAACAGCTGGGAGCGCCAGCGGGTCGACGACTCCGGGCCCGTGCTGCCGCGCTACCCGCCGTTCTGCGGCTCCTTCTCGCCCTTCACGAAGGGGATGGTCTGGGGCATCGACGCCGGCTGGGCCGGCAGGGCCCTGGGCAGCGGCGAGTTCGGGACGCCGCGGATCCGGTTGCCCCGCGCCGGCGAGTTCACCGTCACCGTCCGCATCGCGGAGCGCTACCGAGACCTGCTGGAGATCTCCGACGAAGACGGCAGCGTGAGCTTTCCGGTGACGGTCAAGAACGCCCGCAGGGCAGGAGGAGGCATCGTGGTGCCCGCGCCGCCCCGCGCGCGGCGGGACGCGCAGAGCGTCGCCGTCCCCGACGTCACCGACCCGGATCCGGCGACGCTCCCCGACCTCGTCGCCCTTCCGCTCTGGAACATGACGACGTTCAGCAGGAAGTCCCACGACTTCCTCGGCTTTGCCGCCACCCCGTGGAACGCCGGCCCGGCGCCGCTCGTGGTCGAGGGCTTCCGCCGGTCCGGCGAGGAGCTCATGGACGCCTACCAGTACTTCCGCGACGCTGACGGCAACGTCGTCGGCAGGGCGCCGGTCGGCGACATGCGCTTCCACCCCCACCCCGCCCATGACCACTGGCACTTCCTCCAGTTCGCGCGCTTCACGCTCCACGACGTCGCCGACATGGAGGTCGTGCGCAGCCGGAAGCAGGCGTACTGCCTGGCCCCGACCGACCCGATCGACCTCACGGTCGAGCGGGCGAGCTGGGGGGCCGGCGAGGACCTCTTCACCGCCTGCGGCGACCGCGGGGCGCTCTGGGTGCGGGAGGTGCTGCAGACCGGCTGGGGAGACACGTACTTCCAGTTCATGCCGGGGCAGTCGTTCAACATCACCGACCTCCCCAACGGCTGGTACCTCGCCCGGATCCACGTCAACCCTCTCGGCGCCCTGTTCGAGACGGACCTGACGAACAACGTCGAGACACGCCTGCTCCACCTCGGCGGCCGTCCCGGCGCGCGGCAGGCCCTCGTCACGCCCTGGCACGGAATTGACGTGTGACGGCGGGCTGAACCAGCCTCAGTGGGCGTGGTGCTCGTGGACGACGGCGTGGCCGCGGCCGCGTGAGATCAGCCAGCGGTTCACCGGGAACGTGACCACCCAGGCGACGGCGAGCGCGAAGGCGAGGCTCCACCAGAAGAGGAGGTCGGTCAGCCCTGCCTCCATCGCCCCGGGGTACACGAGGAGGACGGCGTTGTCGACGGTCTCCATGATCGCGATCGAGATCGTGTCGGCCGTCAGCGCGATCGGCACGACCTCGCGGAGGGAGAGCCCCGAGCGCAGGAGCGGGATGCTCGTCAGCAGGTAGCCGAAGAAGAACGCGAGCACGACCGCGAGGACGATCGTCGCGAGGTCGCCCCAGCCGAGCGCCGTCCCGATGACGAAGCCGAGGACCTCGCCGATCGCGCAGCCCGTCAAGCAGTGGGTCGTCGCGCTCGCCGCCAGGCGGTTGAGGGACTTCCCCCCGTGCGCGATGGCCTCGCTCATCGCGCGGAGAACTCGACCCAGAGGGGGTAGTGGTCGGACGCCTTCCACGAGAGCGTCACCTTCGTGAGGTCGCCCTGGAGGAGCGGGACGAAGTCGAAGCTCCCCGCGGCCGAGGCCTGGAGCGTGAGCATGGGGCCGCGCTCCTCGTCCGTGAACCAGGCGATCTGGTCGTAGAACTTCTCGTCCCCCGGGTCGCCGAAGATCGTCCGGGGGACGTCGTTCAGCTGCGGCGCCGGCTCGATCCCCGACGACGTGAAGGCCTCGTAGAGCGGGTCGCCGCGACGGTCGATGTTGAAGTCGCCGAGCGCGATCAGGTTCTGGTTCCAGTGGCGCTCCTCGCGCGCCCAGCGGGCGAGCCAGGCGGCGATCTCGCGGAGCTCGGCCGCGCGGGCGGTCTCCTCGCCGTAGAGGACGTGCAACGTCACGAGGGTGAGCTGGATCCGGTCGGCGGCGAAGCTGACCGCGTACGGCGTACGGGCGAACTGCCGGTCCAGCCCGCTCGCGGTCACGCTCGTCGCCGTCTCGATGGCGACGACGAGCTCACCGGCGAGCCCCGAGGGCCGCGCGCGGCGGAGGTCGAACAGGAAGGCCATGCGCTCGTTGTTCCCAGCCTTGCCCCGGGTGACGTCGGTCATGATCGTCGCCCAGTTGGGGCCGAGCGCCGAGAGCACCGTCTGGAGCGCGGTCAGGTTGCCGCGCACCTCCTGGACGGCGACGATGTCGAAGCGCGAGACGATCTCGGCGATGCAACGGATGTCGAAGACGTCGCGAAGGGGCTCGTCGCCCTTCTCCGAGCGCCACTTGTCGGTGACGTCGCTCAGCGCTCTGAGGTTCCAGGTGCCGACGAGCAGGTTCCGGTCGAGCTGCTTCGCCGGGATGGCCGCGTCGAGGGCCGCCCGGAGCGCGAGGAACCGCTCGGCAAGGGGCGCGGGAAGTGGATCGCTGACGCTGGGCGTGGCGCTCGAAGTCTATGCGCCGCTCACGCGGGCTCGACCTCGACGGAGGCCGCAGAGCGCTTCGACGGGCCGTGGAAGACGGCCTCGACGTTGTTGCCGTCGGGGTCGAGCACGTATGCCGAGTAGTAGCCCGGGTGGTAGCTGCGCTCGCCGGGCGCGCCGTTGTCCCGCCCCCCGGCCGCGAGGGCGGCTTCGTGGAAGCGGTGCACGGTCTCGCGGTCGGCAGCCTGAAACGCGAGGTGGAGCCGCGCGGTCGGCTCGCCGTCCGCGCTCACGAAGAGCTCGTCGGCGGCGAAGTACCCCGGGCCCTCCATGCCGATGGGAAGGCCCACTGCCTCGAGGGCGGCGGTGTAGAAGGCCTTGCTCGCCTCGAGGTCCCGCACCCGCAGGTGGACGTGGTCGAGCAGCCGGCCCTGGTGGAAGAGCATCGCCGGCTGAGACTACCGCTTTGACACGAGGAGAAACCGTGCCTTAATCGAAGAGAGAGACGCAGTTCTGCGGCGCCACCAGTCCGGCCCGGCCCGGGGTCGGCGAGCAAAGGGGCGCTAATTGGCCGGCACGCAGACGATCGCCCAGACCCGCGCGGAGGACGCGCGGCAGATCCGGATGTCCAGGGAGACCGCCCGGCTCCTCCCGATCGTGGCGCCGGTCGTCTTCGGCGGCACCTTCGTCACCGTCCTCGCGCTGTCCGCGCTGGCCGCGGTCGAGCCGTCCGCTCTGACGCTCGCGGGGCTGATGGCCCTGCTCGCCGCCGCCACTTTCGTCGAGGCCTTCCCCGTCCCGATCGAGAACGTGCCTGTCGGCGGCACGTCCCTCGCCACCGTGTTCATCGTCGGGACTGCCGTGATCTACGGCTGGGCGCCCGCGATCGTCGTCGGCGTCGTCACGCAGCTGCTCGTGGAGGTGGTCCGCCGGCAGCCCGCCGTCCGCGTCCTCTTCAACACGTCGGTGTACGCGCTCGGCTCGGCCGCGGCGGGGGCGGTCTGCGCGGCGGTCCCGGACGAGGGCTTCGGCTGGCTCGCGCTCGAGGTCGGGCTCGCGGCGACGGCCTTCTACGCGGTCAACATCCCGCTCGTCGCCGCCGTCGTCAGCCGCTGGGCGCGCGAAAGCTTTTTCCCGCTCCTCAGGCGCGCCGTCGCGTCGACGGTCATCCCCTTCGCCATCATGGCGTCCCTCACGCTGATGCTCGCGGTGCTCTGGGACCGCTCTCCCTTCCTTTCCGCGGCCCTCGTCGGGCCGCTCGCCGCCATCGCCCTCTATCAGCGCTCGGTCTTCCGCGAGCTCGCCGCGGTGCGGCTCGCGCTCACCGACCCGCTCACGGGGCTCGGCAACCACCGCCACTTCCACGAGCGGCTCGACCACGACCTCACCGAGGCCGAGGAAAAAGGCGTGCCGCTCAGCGTCTGCGTCCTCGACATCGACAACTTCAAGGAGCTGAACGACTCGCTCGGCCACCCGAAGGGCGACCTCGTCCTCTCCCAGGTCGCCGGGAGACTGCGCCAGGACGGGGAGGCGTTCCGGATCGGAGGCGACGAGTTCGCTCTCCTCCTTCCCGGCCGCGACGAGCGCGAGGCGCTCTCGGTCGCCGACGGGATCGTCCGTCGCGTCAGCCTGCTCGACGCGGCGCCCGGGCTGGCCGTCCGCCTCTCAGCAGGGGTCGTCACGTACCCCCAGCTCGGGCTCGACCGCTCCGAGATCGTCACGGTCGCCGACCAGGCGCTGTACCTCGCCAAGGAGCACGGAAAGGGCCGCGTGCGCGCGTACCACCCCGACCTCGCAGACCTCCCCCAGTTCGCCGGCCTCGGCGACGCCGCCGACCGGGACGCCCGCCTGCGGTCGGCGGCGAGCCTCGCACACGCGATCGACGCCCATGACGTCTACACGGGCCGCCATTCCTACGTCGTCGCCCAGCTCTCCGCCCGGGTCGCCGGCCTGCTCGGGCTCGCCGCCGAGGAGGTCGAGCTCGTCCGCCTCGCCGGCAGCCTCCACGACCTCGGGAAGCTCGCGATCCCGGAGGAGATCCTCCGCAAGCCCGGCCCGCTCAACGAGTCGGAGCTGCTGGTGCTCCGCCGCCACCCGCAGATCGGCTTCCGTATCCTCCGCTCGCTCGGCGTCGAGCCGGTCTCGACGTGGGTGCTCCACCACCACGAGCGCTGGGACGGCCGCGGCTACCCGCACGGGCTCGGCGGCGAGGAGATCCCGCTCGGCTCCCGCATCCTCTTCGTCGCGGACGCCTACGACGCGATGACGAGCGACCGCATCTACCAGGAGCACGTCGCCCACGAGGACGCGGTCGCCGAGCTCGAGCGCTGCGCAGGGACGCAGTTCGACCCGCAAGTCGTCGCGGTGTTCGTGAACAGCGTGAAGCAGGCCGAGGTTCTGGCTCTCAAAAGCAACTAGCGCCGTTCCCGAGACGGCGCCAGTTGGTGAGGAGCTTGCTGTTCGGAGCGCGACTTGCTAGCCCCACTTCCAGCCGGCGGCCGGAAGCGCGGCGAGCACGAGGGCGGCCGTGACGCCGATGCGGAGGGAGAGAACGCGAAGGTGCTGCATGCTCGGGTCCTTTCGGATCGGGAGAAGAGCACTGTTCGCATCGGTCGCCGCGAGGGCGCCCGCCATCCCGCTGCAGGGCTAGGACCATCCCGCCTTCGGGGTAGGACCGGCCTTAGTTCTTAGTCGTCGCCGCGGCCGTGAACTGCCTTGAACGCCGCGAACGCCGCGATTCCGGCCAGGAGCGCGCCACCGACGATCATCGGGATGCGGCGGGCGCTCTGGACGTCCTCGCGGAGATCGGCGAGCGCGTCCGTCAGCTGCTTCCGCTCGCTCGAGAGCTCGGTGCGAATCACCTCTGCGTTCCTTCCGTTCTCAGCCATGTCCGCTCCTCAGGGCTTGCTTCGTCAGCCGCGCCTCCTCGATCGCCTGCTCGGGCGCGAGCGGCGTCCCCTTCTTCACCATCGTCTTGGCGACCAGCCCGAGGATCACCGTGAGCAGGACGAGCACGGCGAAGACGATCAGGAGGGCGAGCCACCAGTCGACGACCAGTGCGAGCGCGGCCGCGGCGGTGGCGAGCCCGAAGCCGACGGCGTAGAGAGCCATGACCCCCGCAGCGACGCCGAGCGCCGCGCCGGCCCCGAGCGACGAGGCCTTCTGCTTCAGCTCGAGGGCTGCAAGCTCCTTCTGGAGCTCGGAGAGAGAGCGCGCGTGCGCGACGACGCGCCGGATGGAAGCCCGGATCCCGCGCGGCTGGGTCTCGTTCGCGCTCACGGCGGGCAGCTTATCGCGGGTCGGAGAAGAGGACGCTACGATGGGCCGGAGCGCCCTCTTAGCTCAGTCGGTAGAGCACCTCCATGGTAAGGAGGGGGTCGTCGGTTCGAGTCCGACAGAGGGCTTAGCCGGCGGCCGCCGTCTCCGCGCGCCGTGGCAGGACCCAGTCCGGCCGCGGGAAATGGCACGTGTACCCGTTCGGGTACCGCTCGAGGTAATCCTGGTGCTCGGGCTCGGCCTCCCAGAAGGGCCCCGCCGGCGCCACCTCGGTAACGACCTTCCCCGGCCAGAGGCCCGAGGCCTCGACGTCGGCGATCGTGTCCTCCGCGACGCCGCGCTGCTCCTCGTCGAGGTAGTAGATCCCCGAGCGGTAGCTCGTCCCGGTGTCGTTGCCCTGCCGGTTGAGCGTCGTCGGGTCGTGAATCTGGAAGAAGAACTCGAGCAGGTCGCGGTAGGACGCCTGCTCGGGGTCGAAGACGATCTCGATCGCCTCCGCGTGCGTGCCGTGGTTGCGGTAGGTGGCGTTCGGGACGTCGCCGCCCGTGTAGCCGACCCTCGTCGACACGACCCCAGGCCGCTTCCGGATGAGGTCCTGCATCCCCCAGAAGCACCCGCCCGCCAGGATCGCCTTCTCGACCGAACCGTTCATTGCGCTACCTCCTGAGGCTCGAGATTCTGCGGTCACTGTACCCTCGCGGGTCGCGCTTCCGAGCGTTCCGCACGCCGTCCGTGCCGCCTCGGAGCCGAGCCGGCGTCAGCGCGTCGCCGTGGCCATCCGGAGCACGCGGATCGGCAGCGGTTCTTGCGCGAGCATCCAGTAGCGGCGGTCTTCGTAGGACCACGCGTAGATCGGGCTCCCGTCGCGGGCAAGGTCACGCAATTCCGGATGGCCGAGCTCGCCCGCCGACCAGGCGTACAGGGCTTGAATCCGGGGTCCGATCACTCCGTAGTCCACGATCCGTCCGACGCTGTTCTCGTCGACGAGATACGTCTCCAGCTCGTCGAGGAGCGGATAGCGGTTCGGAAGCACACGGCCGAGGGAGAGGTACGCGCCGGCCATCCCGAGGCGCGGATCTCCCAGGATCGGGCCGACGAGGGCGAAGCGACCGAGGGCGAGACGGGGGGCCGCGACAAGCGCGTGTACGTAGAGAACGCGCAGCAGAGCGACGTTGAGAAAGAAGCGCTCCGGCCTCGACTCCGCCTCGGCGAGGTCGCGGCTCTCGAGGTACGCGGAAACGACGGTGGCGTTGTGCGCGCGGTACCAGGCGCGTGCCGTCGGGGCGCCGACGAACGACAGCCAAAGCTCGATCGCCCGCGAGGAAGGCTCGCCCCCCAGACCAGCCGAACGTGCCATGGCCTCACACCCATCTCGGAGCAGCCGCTCATTGACGGCTCGCCACCAGCCACTTCCGGGAGGGTCTGCGGCCGGAGGACGCAGAACGCCGCGCGCGGCCTGCCAATGCATGAACGACAACGCCGCACGCCTGAACGACACGTAGCGTGGTGCCGGGCCGCACAGCCGCTCGTAGGTCTGCGACAGGAGCGCCATGCGCGCCAGCGGATCGTCGCGCACACGCTCCACCTGCGCCGCCGCCCACGCGGCAGCCGTGTCTTGCGTCATGCGACCGGAATCCTAACGCGGAGTCGGTTCGAGTCCGACAGAGGCTTGCAGCCGGAGAGGGCCGTTCACGCGGCCCTCTCCTTCCTCCGACCTTTGCCGACGCTTCAGCGCAGGCCGGCACCGATCGGCGTTCTCGGCTCGGCGCTCTCGGGGCCGGCCGCCTCCGCGGCCTCGTGCACGAGCCGATCGGACGTCGACCGGGCCTGCGAGACGTCGAGCAGGATCACCAGCAGGTTGGCGCCGGCGACGGCTCCGGCAATCGCCGTGAGCAGGGCGAGCAGGCCGGACGCAACGTGGAAGCCCAGCCAGGCGCCGAGAAGAGCGCCGCCGGCTGCGGCCGCGAGGCCGATCCGATTGTCGTGGGCCGGCCGGTCGCGGCGCACCCACGCCAGGTAGACGCCGAGGCCGACAGGGACGCCGATGCTCACGGTGGCGAGCAGCTCGTTGTCGAGCGGAGTCCCCGGCATCGTGGTGATGACGATCAGGACGCCCGCGAACCAGCCGCCGAGGCCGAGGACTACCGCGTACACCGACCGCAGCACGGCGCTCGCCTTGCGTCCGTACCCACCCAGCCAGCGCACGCGGCCGGCCATCCACAGGAGAGAGACGACGGTCAGGAGCGCGAGGCCCACCATCGCTCCGCCGATGCCCTTGCCAAGCGCCGTCTGAGTGACCTCGGGGGTGAAGTCGACGGCCTGCGGCTCGTAGAGTGAGTCGTCGACCTCGCCGGTCGCCAGGTAGGTGGTGATCAGATGAGTCCCGGCCTCCGGCTGCTCCGTCCAGAAGGTGCCTGAGTGCCCGAAGCCGGGCAACACGACCTCTTTGCCGTTCGGTAGATGAGGCAAAAGCTCGTCTGTCGCCCCTTGCGGCGGCGTCGCGAAGTCGAGCTCTCCCGAGATGAGGAGCGTCTCGACGTCCGAGTCCCGCACGCTGGTGTACTGGTCCTCGCCCGTAGCCGCCGGCCACGAGTCGGCGAGCCGGCCGCCGCCCCAGAGGAACGCCGTCGCCGCGTCGCCCAGGTTCGTCTCGGGCTTCAAGCTGCCGGAGGAGAAAGACTCAGCCGCAACCTTGGCGTCGAGACTCGTGGCGGCGGCCATCTGCCCCCAGACGAACGACTCCGGGAAGGCGATGTCGGCGAGAAGCGACTGGAACCAGAACCCGCTGGCGTCGCCGTCGGCGGCCGCGAGCCACGAGCCCAGCGTCATCGGGCCGGAGAGGGGCCCCTCTGCCGCGTCAGCCGTCGTTTCCATGAGCCCGAAGAACGAGGTGACGCGGACGTTCCCGTCCTTGATCGGCAGGAAGAACCAGCGATCGGGCATGTCGGCCATCGTCTGCCGCATGGAAGCAGCGAGGTCGTCCGTTCGAGCACTGCAGGACTCGTCCTTCGAGCAGTGTTCGCCGTAGCGGGCGATCTGCTCGTTCGTCGTCTCTCCGTCCCAGAGGAAGTGCCCGGGCGGGTTGCCAGCGATCATCACCGACCGGTGGACGCTCTCGGGATGCTCCCACGCGTAGATCATCGCGGTGCGCGTCCCGACACTCTCGCTGACGAGGTCGATTCGGTCGTAGCCGAGAGCCACCCGCACGGCCTCGAGGTCCTCGGCCTGCTGCGGCAGGCCGTAGCCGGCGACGTCGACACCTTCGCTCGTGAGCCGGTCGGCGCAGGCCTTCAAGCCATCGCCGTGGGCACTGAACGACTTCTCGTCGAGGAGATCCGTGGAGTGCTTGAGTGCGGAGACGACCTCCGGGCAGTCGAGCCGGACGGAGCCGTCCACGCCGCGATAGCCGACGAGGACGACGTCGTGGTCGTCCGCGAAGCGGCTCGCCCTGGCGAACTCCATGTTGGTAATACCGGGGCCGCCCTGGAGACGGAAGATCGGCTCGGCCGGGTTGTCGGACCTGGCTTTGATGCGGGTCACCGGAAGCGCGATCAGCCTCGAGTCCGGGTCGGCCCGGTTCTCGGGGACGACGAGCGTTCCGCATTCGGCTTCGTAGCTGCCGGCCTCGGTGCCGTACTCGCAGTTCTCGAGGATCAGGTCGCCGGCCTGGGCGCCGGAGGGCACCGAGACCGGATCCGTGTCGGGGGCGAAGCGGAGATACGCGAGCCCGAGGATGCCGAGCGCAACGAGAACGAGGGCGACGATTCGTGTGGGGGTGAATGCGGTCATGGCGGCTCCTTTTCAGCGGTCACCCCCCGGGCCACGAGGCCCGGGGGTTGACCAGTCGGTTCTAGGCGGATGCTGGGGTCGGCTTGGTCTCGGTCGGAGCCTCGGACTCCCCGAGGTCGAACCGAGGGAGCCACTCGAGCCAGCTCGGCAGGTACCAGTTCCAGTCGCCGAGCAGCTTCATCGACGCGGGCAGGAGCACCCCGCGGACGATCGTCGCGTCGAGCAGGATCGCGACCGCGAGTCCGACGCCGAACTGCTTGAACATCAGCATCGAGAGCGCGATGAAGACCGCGAACACGGCGACCATGACGATCGCGGCGCTCGTGACGACGCCCGCGGTCGACCTGATGCCCTGCGAGACGGCCTCGTCGGTGGACATGCCCCGCTGGACGAGCTCCCTGATCCGGCTCAGGAGGAACACGTGGTAGTCCATCGAGAGCCCGAACAGGATCACGAACAGAAGGAGCGGTACGACGGGGTCGATCCCGGCCGTGGAGCTGAAGCCCAGGAAGCTCTTGCCGACGCCGTGCTGGAAGACGAGCACCAGCACGCCGTAGGCGGCGCCCACGGAAAGCAGGTTGAGCACGATCGCCTTGGCCGCGATCACGGGCGACCGGAAGGCGACGAGCATGAGCGAGAAGGCGAACACGAGCACGAACCCGACGACGAGGGGCAGCTTCGAGGCGATGTCGTCGGAGCTGTCCTTCCACTGGGCTGTGAGGCCCGTGACGCCGGTCTCGGCGTCCGGAAGGCCACCCACGGTGTTCGGGACGATCTCGTTGCGGAGCTCGGCCAGCGAGGCGTTCGAGACCGAGTCGGTTCCCTTGCCTTCGATCGGAATGGTGATGTTCGCCACCGTGCCCGCGTCGTTGACGTCGACCGTGATCGGCTCGTGCATGCGGCCGCTGGCGAGCGCCCGCTCCTGGAGCCGCTCGATGGCAGCCTGCATCGCCGGGTCGTTCACGTCGGGGGCCTTGACGACCACGTTGGCCGGCAGGGCCGTACCCGGGAAGGCCTCCTGCATGTGGTCGTAGGCCTGCACCGCGGGAATGGACTTCGGGAACGTGTCGGGGCCCGGCTGCGCCATGCGGAGCTGGAAGGCGGGAAGCGCGAGTGCCACGAGCAACCCGCCGGCGAGGATCACGGAGAGGACCGGCCGCCGCAGGACGCGGTCGACGACCGCGCCCCAGATCCGACCCTCTCCGTCGTCGCGGCGGAGGCGGCCGACGAGCGGGACACGGCCCCGGTCGACCTTGTCGCCGAGCCGCGAGAGCAGCGCGGGAAGGACGGTTAGCGAGCCGAGCATCGCGATCGCGACCACCGTGATCGTCGCGGCGGCGAGCGACGCGAAGATCTCGTTACCGGTCAGGAACATGCCGGCCATGGCGATGATGACCGTGACGCCGGAGACGAGCACGGCACGCCCGGAGGTCGCCGCGGCGATCTCGATGGCGTCCCGGGGGCTACGGCCGGCGGCACGCTCCTCGCGTTCGCGCCGGAGGTAGAAGAGCGAGTAGTCAACGCCGACCGCGAGCCCGATCAGGAGCACGAGCGCGCCGGCTTGCATCGCCGCCGGCACGAACTGGCTCGAGACGGCGACGAGGCCGAAGGTCGCGAAGACCGCGGTCAGGGCGAGGATCAGCGGAATGCCGGCCGCCATCAGCGCTCCGAAGGCGACCACGAGGATGACGAGCGTCACCGGGAGGGACAGGACGCCCGCCTTCCCGAGGTCCTCCTCGAACGCGGTCTCGACGGCCTTGGCCGCGCTGGCGTACCCGAACTCCCCGATGAAGAGCTGCGGATGCGCCTCCTGCGCAGCCGCGACCTGGGCGAGAACCGGGTCGATCTTCTCGGCCGCGTCGGCCTTCGCGCCACGGATCTCGAACTCGACGAGCGCGGAGCGGCCGTCGGCGGAGATCTGACCGACGTTGGCCGGATCAAGCGGCGAGCGGACGTTCTGGACGGCATCGAGCTTCGAGACCCGCGCGACGACGTCCTCGACCGCCGCCGTGAAGGCGGGGTCGGCGGCGGAGAGCGAGCTGCTCTGGACGAGGACGCTCTCGGCCGCAGGCTGCTTGAAGCCGGCCTCGAGAATCTGGTCCATCCGGCCGGACTCGCCCGGGCCGGCGGCGTTCGGATCGATCGTCTTCGTCCCCGTCATGCCGCCGAGAGCGAAGGCGACGAGGACGAACGCCAACCACCCGAACGTCGCTGTCTTCCAGTGGTCGGCGCTCCAGCGACCCATCCGGGCCGCCACGTTGTGGGACTGATTGCCGTGGTTCGTGCGGAACATGACGGTTCTCCTTTCAGGAGGGCGACTTCTGCCCTCGTCACGCGGCATGGGCGAAGGGGTGGTAGAAGGCATCGAGGGCGCGTTCAGGCGGGACCGCGAGCTGGAAGCGATCTCCGAGACGCGCGTCCTCGACCGAGACGGTCAGGGTGTTCTCGCGCGGGTGCCAGAGCAAGAGGACGTGGATGCCGTCGCTCTCGCGGGCGGCGAGCTCGCGGGTCTGCCGTGCGGTGGGGCTCATGGCTCCTCCTTCTCGTCCGGGCGCTTGGTGGCGCGATTGCATGCCCCGACGCTAAGAGCGCGGCGTCGAGAAAACGTCGTCGCAAAGCCGGATTCGAGCCTGCACCTGCCGACGATTCGAACTCCGACCCGCCGACGAGCCCGGCTCCTACTCGGGTAGGAGGCGATTCGTCCGACCGTGCGATACGTTCAGCTCGTGAGCCGAAGCAGAATCAGCTACGTCGGGCGCGAGTACTGGTTCGAGCTGCTGATCGGCGCCCTGGCCGTCGCAGCCATGCTCGAGCTCGTTATCGGACGAAACTCGCCCGGCGCGCCTGACACGGCGTTGTGGTTCTCGGTGCCTGCCGTGGCGTGCCTGGTGCTCCCGCTTTTCGCCCGCCGGCGCTTCCCGTTCGCCGGTCCCGCGGCGTACTGGCTCATCGCGGCTGCACTGTCGTTCGTCGACCCAATTCTGATCCCGTTCATGGTCAGCCTGTTCCCCGTCGGACTGGCGTCGGCGTTCCTGCTCGGGAACGTGCGCGACATCAGGCTGGCCTGGACCGGATTGGCGATCGTCCTCGGCAGCATCACGACCGTCGTCTACAACATCCCCGGCCACCTGACCGCGGAGCTCATCTTCATTCCCGTCGACTTCGGGATCGCCTGGGCCGCCGGCTTCGCCCTGCGCGAGCGTGCAGAGAAGGCCGAGGCGGCGGAGCTCCGCGCGGCCCAGGCGGAACAGCGAGCGCGAGGCGGCCGCACGCGTCGCCGTGGCGGAGGAGCGCGCGCGGATCGCGCGCGAGCTCCACGACATCGTCGCGCACGCCGTCAGCGTGATGGTGCTCCGGGTCGGCGCCGTTCGACACCAGCTCCCCGATGCGCTGGCCGAGGACCGCGACGCGCTCAGGGACGTCGAGCGCGCCGGCCGCATGGCGCTTGCCGAGATGCGCGGTCTCCTGGCCGCCATGCGCCGCGACGGGGACGAGGCCGAGCTCTCGCCCCAGCCCGGCCTCGACGGCCTCGACTCACTGCTGGACGAGATCGGCCGGGCCGGACTGCCCGTCGAGCTTCATGTCGATGGCGAGCCCTTCCCGCTCCCGCGAGGGGTCGACCTCTCTGCCTATCGCATCGTTCAGGAGGGCCTCACCAACGCGCTCAAGCACGCGCACGCCAGCGACGCGGATGTGACCTTCCGTTATGGGCAGCACGAGCTCGGGATCGAGGTACGCGACAACGGCCAGGGCAGCGCGACAAGCGATGGCCTCGGGCACGGGCTCGTCGGCATCCGCGAGCGCGTCAAGATCTACGGCGGCGAGATGAGCGCAGGAACAGCAACCGGAGGCGGCTTCGTCCTCAGCACGCGCCTCCCGCTCGACCGAGACCAGCGATGACGATCCGTGTGCTCGTGGCCGACGACCAGTCGATGGTCCGCGCCGGCTTTCGCATGCTGCTCGCCGGTGAGGAGGACGTCGAAGTGGTAGCGGAGGCGAGCAACGGGCTCGAGGCCGTAGACAAGGCCGCCCGCTTCGATCCCGCCGTCATCCTGATGGATATCCGCATGCCCGAGCTCGACGGGCTCGAGGCGACTCGACGCATCCTCGCCAAGGACCGGGATGCTCGGATCCTGATCCTCACGACCTTTGACCTCGATGAGTACGTCTATGAGGCGCTGCGAGTAGGAGCGAGCGGCTTCGTCCTCAAAGACGACTCTCCCGAACAGCTGATCGGCGCGATCCGCACTGTCGCCGCCGGCGACGCGCTTCTCTCACCCACGATCACCAAGCGGGTGATCCAGAGGTTCGCCCGCATGCCCCGGCCCGCCCCTCCGAAGGAGCTCGACGACCTGAGTGAGCGCGAACGAGAGGTCTTTCGCCTGATCGCCGGCGGCCTTTCGAACGGGGAGATCGCACAAGAGCTCTACATCAGCGAGACGACCGTCAAGACACACGTCACCCACATCCTTCAGAAGCTCAATCTCCGCGACCGCGTGCAAGCCGTCGTGCTCGCGTACCAGACCGGCCTCTTCGAGGAGGACTCGCGACGGCCTGACGCGCCGTGAAGGCCATCGTCCAGGAACGGTACGGAGCGCCCGAGCGGGTACTCCGGCTGGCAGAGCGAGACCCACCGCCGGTCGGCGACGACGACGTCCTGATCCGGGTGCGGGCGACCAGCGTGAACACACCGGACTGGATCACGGTGACCGGAGTCCCGTACATCCTCCGTCTGCGATCAGGGCTCCGGCGACCGCGGACGCCTGTACGGGGAACCGACGTTGCCGGGGTCGTGGAGGCCGTGGGCAGGAACGTGGCCGACCTCCAGCCCGGTGACGAGGTGTTCGGGTCGTCGTGGGCCGATGCCCTCGCGACGCCGGGCACGTTTGCGGAGCTCGCGGTCGCTCCCGCGCCTCAGCTGATCATGAAGCCCGCCGGGCTCACCTTCGAGCACGCCGCAGCATCGGTCATGTCGGGCCTCACCGCGCTGATCGCCATGCGCGACGTGGGCAGCCTCGGACCAGGAACCCGAGTTCTGATCAACGGCGCGTCGGGGGGCGTCGGGACGTTCGCCGTGCAGATCGCCAAGGCGCTCGGTGCCGAGGTCACCGGCGTGTCCAGCACCAGGAACCTCGACTTGCTCAGGTCCCTGGGCGCGGATCACGTCATCGACTACACGAAGGAGGACTTCACCCGCGATGAGCGGCGTTACGACGTCGTCCTCGACAACGTGCTGAACCACCGTCCGTCGGCGACGGCCCGCGTGCTGACGCCCACCGGAACGTTCATTCCGAACAGCGTGGGGAACACGGGAGGCATGTTCGCGGGACTGCCGAGGATGGCGCGGGCGGCCTTGATGGGGAAGGGCTCGACCAGCGTGCGGTTCGTCACCTGCGTCGTGAACCGCGAGAACCTGGAAGCCCTCGCAACACTCCTCGAGTCCGGCGACGTCAGGATCGTCATCGACAAGGTCTACCCGCTCGGCGATGCCGGGCAGGCGGTCGCCCACATGCTGGCACACCATGCCAGAGGGAAGGTCGTCATCGCCGTGTAGCGCGAGGCGGCCTACAGGTCGCGCTCGTAGTACAGCATCCGCGGCCCGTCCGGCCTGCCCTCGTGGTTCGTGAACCCGGCGCTCTCGTAGAGGGCTCGCGCGGCGACGTCGTCCTCGCTCGTGCCGAGGTCGATGTGGGCGGCACCGCGTTCCCTCGCATGGGCCATCGCCGCCTCGAGGAGAGCCCGCCCGAGCCCCCGTCCCCGCCGCTCGGGGACGACGTAGAGCTCCTCGAGGTGGGCGTCGAGGGCACCCGTGTAGAGCGACGGGCGGAAGCGAAGCTGGGCGAAGCCGTCCGGTCCTTCACCGACGAAGAGCACGGTGACCTCCCCGCGCTCGAGCAGCGGCGCGGCCCACCCGGCGATCACGTCCGCGTCCGGCGTCGGCTCGTCGAACTCGACGTTGAACGCGTGCAGCAGGCCTGCGAAGGCCGGCGCGTCGGCTGCGCTCGCGAGCCGGATCGGAAACGATTCCTCTCTGGTGATGCGTGACTTCTAGCATCGACCTCTTCTGGCTGCCGCTCGGCGCCGGCGGCCATTCGGTTCGCCTCAACGGGAGGATCTTCGAGGCGGTCGCGGCGCGGCTGGAGCGGCGAGATCGCCGCGACCTCTACCACTCGGCGCTCGAGGTCGGCGTGCCCGAAGGGCGGTTCGTGATCGAGATGGCGCCGGTCCCACGTGGCGCCGCCGCCGCGCGGGGGGTCGTCGCCGAGGGGCCGGTCGGCGCCCGGGCGGCGCGCCGGCTCAGGATCTTCCGGTACGAGGTGCGCCGCTGGCAAAACGGCGTGATCCCGGACGTCGACGAGGCGGTGGACAGCCCCCGCCGCCTCAGCGACGATCCCGGCCGCGCGCGGCGACTGCTCGCGCTCGTGCCGCAGGTGCCCACTCCCGTCTGGGGCCGCGACGAGCTGCGCGCCGGCGAGATGTGGAACTCGAACTCGCTGATCTCCTGGCTGATCGCGGGCAGCGGCCTCGACGTCGAGACGATCGCGCCTCCGCCCGGCGGACGCGCCCCGGGCTGGCGCACGGGGATCGTCCTGGCCCGGCGCCGCGAGAGGTAGCGTGCTTCAGCTGTCCTTTGGCTCGCCGGCCGTTCGTCTTTGAGGCGACCATCCCGAAGGAGGAAGCGATGAAGTACATGCTCTTGATCCACCAGGGAGACGCCCCGACGCCGTACACGCCGGACGAGTGGGCCCGCCTGTCCGAGGAGGAGCAGGGCGCCGTCTACGCCGCGTACCAGGCGATCAACGAGACGCCCGGCGTGAGCCCGGGCGCGCAGATGCAGCCGCCGCAGACCGCGACGACGGTGAGGGTGCAGGACGGCAAGACGCTGACCACGGACGGGCCCTTCGTCGCCGTCAAGGAGGCGCTGGGCGGCTACTTCTTCTTCGAGGCCGACGACCTCGACGCCGCGATCGAGCTCGCGGGCCGCGTGCCCGCTGCCCGCATGGGCGGCGCGGTCGAGGTTCGCCCGATCGTGGAACGGTGACGCTCGAGCAGGCCTTCCGCGACGAGTGGGGGCGCGTCCTCGCAGCCCTGATCGGCTTCCTCGGCGACTTCGACCTCGCCGAGGAAGCCGCCCAGGAGGCGTTCGCCATCGCGGCCGCGCGCTGGCCTGCCGAGGGCACCCCCGCCAGCCCGCGCGCCTGGCTGGTGACGACGGCGCGCAACCGGGCGATCGACCGGATCCGCCGCGACCGCACGCTCGCCGCCAAGACCCACCTGCTCGAGGTGCCGGAGGCCAGGGAGGACGACGTGGACGACACGACGATCCCCGACGAGCGGCTCGAACTCCTCTTCACCTGCTGCCATCCCGCGCTCGCGCTCGACGCCCAGGTGGCGCTCACGCTGAGGACGCTCGGCGGGCTGGAGACGGACGAGATCGCCCGCGCCTTCCTCGTTCCCGAGGCGACGATGGCCAAGCGGCTCGTCCGCGCAAAGCAGAAGATCAAGGCCGCCGGGATTCCGTTTCGCGTCCCCCCGCCACACCTGCTGCCCGACCGGCTGGCCGCGGTGCTCGCGGTCGTCTACCTGATCTTCAACGAGGGCTACGGCGGCCGCGGAGAGCTCGCGGGCGAGGCGATCCGGCTCGGCCGGGCGCTCGCCGGGCTGATGCCCGACGAGCCCGAGGCCCACGGGCTGCTGGCGCTCATGCTCCTGAACGACGCCCGGCGCGAGGCCCGCTTCGCCAACGACGCGATCGTCCTCCTCGAGGATCAGGACCGCTCGCTCTGGGATGTCGACGAGATCGCCGAAGGCCGCGTCGCGCTCGAACGCGCGCTGGCGCTCGGCGGCCGCGGTCCCTACGTGCTCCAGGCAGCGATCGCGAGCCTCCACCTCGACGAGCCTCAGGACTGGCCGCAACTAGCAGCCCTGTACGGCGAGCTCGCCCGCCTCACCGGCTCACCGGTGGTCGAGCTGAACCAAGCGGTCGCCGTGGCCGAGGCGGGCGACGTCGAGGGCGCGCTCGTCCTCGTCGAGAGCCTGGAGCTCGACCGCTACCACTACCTGCACGCGACGCGCGCCGAGCTGCTCCGACGCTTGGAGCGCCTCGAGGAGGCCCGCGCCGCCTACGACCGCGCGCTCGAGCTCGTCCACTCGGACGCGGAGAGGCGCTTCCTCGAGCGGCGGCTGGCGGAGCTCCAGGGTTGACGTGAGACCTACCGCGGCGCGTCGTCCGGCGGGATGTTCTGGTTGCGGTGGAGGACGTTCTCCGGGTCACAGCGCCGCTTGAGTCCCTGCAGGCGCCGGAACGACTCGGCGCCGAACGCGGCCTCGACGCGCTCGATCGGCTCGTCCGCCTGCATGTAGTTGACGTACCCGCCGCCGATCGACCAGGGCTCGAGGGCCTTCGCGGTCTCTCGCGCCCATGCGATGTGCTGGTTGTCGTTGGCGGCGTCCTGCCATGTCGCCGTGGCGCTCACGTTGAAGGCGGCGCCGCGGAAGCCGAGCGCTCCGGCCGGGGCCTCGGGCCCCTTCGGCGCGCCGTGCAGCGACTCGATCAGGATCCCGCCCGGCGGGCGTCCGAGCGCGACGACGCGCTGGAGGAGCTCGTCGATCAGCTCGTCGGGAAGCTCCCGCACGAAGTGGCCCTTCCAGTAATGCCTGTTCTCCCCGTACGGCGAGTCGAAGACCCGCTGCTGCTCGAGGAACGAGTGTGCACCGACGGTGTCCTCGACGAGGCCCGGTCCCGCGCGCAGGGCGAGGAGCTCCTCCGGCTCCGCGGCCGGGCCCGTGTAGCACGGCGCGACGACGAGGATCGGCGTCAGCTCCTCGTCGGTCGAGAGGACCGCCTGGCAGCTCAGCTCGCGTGGTGACCCGGCGACGACATCGCTGAAGCGGCGGAGCGCGTCCCGTACGCCGCCTCCGGCGAACGTGAGCAGGCCGCCGACGACGCTGTCGAGCGGATGAAGACGAAACTTCAGCCGGGTCGCCACCCCGAAGTTGCCGCCTCCCCCGCGAAGGCCCCAGAGCAGCTCGGGCTCGCTGTCGGGCTCCACGTCGATCACCGCTCCCGCGGGCGTGACGAGCTCGGCGCCGACGAGGTTGTCGCACGTCAGCCCGTGCTGCGCCGTCAGGTGGCCGATTCCGCCGCCGAGCGTGAGCCCGCAGACGCCGGTGGAACCGACCACGCCTCCCGGGGTAACGAGGCCGAGGGCCTGGGTCGCCGCGTCGAAATCGAGCCAGGTCGAGCCGCCCCCGGCAGACGCAATGCGCGCCTCGCGCTTCACCACCACCCCGTTGAGCTGCGAGAGGTCGATCACGAGCCCGCCGTCGAGAACGCAGTGACCGGCCGGGTTGTGGCCGCCGCCGCGCACGGCGACCTCGAGGTCGTTGGCACGAGCGAAATCGAAGGCCGTGGCGACATCGGCCGCTCCGAGGCATCGCACGATGACCGCCGGCCGACGATCGACCATGGCGTTGAAGCAGAGCCGAGCGGCGTCGTACCCGGGATCCTCGGCGCCGATGACATCTCCCGCGACCGAGCCTCGCAGCTCCGCGAGGGACACGTCGACCTGCGCCGCGACCCCGTCTCGCCGGGTCATTCGGGCTCTTTCGGAGCGTAGGTGAGCACGACGATGCCGCTCGCGAACCTCGTTGTCTCGACGAGGTTCAGGTGCGTGGTCTCGATCCCGTCGATCAGCCCCTGACCCTTCCCGACGAGCACCGGGAAGACCCAGACGTGCAGCTCGTCGATCAGGCCGTTCGCCAGAAGCGGCCGGTCGAGCTCGCCCGTCCCGAACTTGAGGATGTCCTCGCCGGGCTCCCGCTTGAGCCGCTCGACCTCATCCGCGACGTCTCCCTGGATGACCGTCGCGTTCCAGGTCGCCTCCTGCAGCGTGCGCGACGCGACGTACTTGGGCATGGCGTTGATGCGGTCGGTGTACTCATCGCCGCTCCTCGCAGGCCAGGCCTGCGCGAAGCTCTCGTACGTCGCGCGGCCGAGCAGGAGCGCGTCGGCCGCGAAGAGCAGCTTGCGGGCGTAGGCGGCATGCTCCTCGTCCCAGTACGGCGGGCTCCACTCCTGGGGAGACTCGATCACTCCGTCCAGGGTCATGAACGTCGACTCGACGAGTTTTCTCATTTGGGCTCCTTCGCGTGGGTCTCCTCACGCTGATGACCGTCGGCGGGCCGCAAACTCATCGGACCTGCGGCCCGTCGCTCTCACCGCTTTACGACTTCACGGACTCGACGTAGCCGCGCACGTCCGCGGCCGGCTCCGTGTAGGCCTCGCCCAGCGCCTCCTCCATCCGGGTGAGGTACTCCTCCGCCCATGCCGGGAACCCGTAGTCGATCGCGCGCAGGAACTCGAGCGTGGCGGCGAAGCGCATGTCCGCGATCGACGGCCGGTCGCCTCCGATGAAAGGCTTCCCGGCGAGAAAGAAGGTGTTGTAGACCTCGAGCGGCTTCTCGAGCGCCGCCTCCGCGTCCGTGCGCGCCTGCTCCTTGAGCTCGTCCGAAACGTCGGCCGTCGCGACCTCGCCCGCGTACTGCCCAAACCCGAGGGCCGGGTAGGTCGCCCGCGCGATCAGCGGGTAGAGGGTCCCGATCAGGTAGAACATCGCGCTGTCGACCATGGCGCGCTCGCCCGGATCTCGCGGGTAGAACTGGTCGAGGTCGTGCTTGTTGCAGAGGTACTGCATGATCGCGCAGCTCTCCCAGAGCGCGCCCTTCGGGAGGCCCTCCTCCTCGAGGAGCGGCGTCAGGTCGGCGGGGTCCTTGGCGAGGAACTCCGGCGTCGACTTCTTGCCCCAGACGTCGAGCTCGTCGTAGTCGAGGTCGGCGGCGCGGACGAAGATCCGCACGGTGAGGTTGTTGACGCTCGGCTTGAGGATGCTGAGAGTGTTGGCGGCCACGTGGCCCTCCTTTCCTAGCGGTACGGGTTCTTCGGCGCCCGATCGTCGGAGAGCGACTCCCGGGAGCGCCGGACGAGCTCTTCGATCGCGTCCGCGAGATGCGCCTCGGCGATGTTGTAGTCGCCCTGCTCGACTCGCAGCTTGTGAGCCTCGAGCAGGACCTCGGCGTGGGTGTGTGGATACGGCGGCTCGAAGCGATATGACGCCAGCTCGATCAACAGCCCCAGCGGGTCCTCGAAGTAGACCGAGTCCATGAAGCCGCGATCCTTGACGCCGGAATGCTTGATCCCCCGCTCGTCCAGGCGGTCGACCACCTGCCTGAACGTCGCCTGCGAGAGCGCGAACGCGAGGTGGTGCACGAAGCCGGGCTCGCGTGGCGTCGGGTTCGGGTCGGCCGCGCGCTCCTCGTTCGTGAAGACGGTTATGAGGCGCCCGTCGCCGGGGTCGAAGTAGAGGTGGCTCTCGGCCTCGTTGTCGAGGTTGGGCTGCTCGAACATGAAGGGCATGCCGAGAACGCCCTCCCAGAAGTCGATCGCGGTCCGCCGGTCGGCGCCGTTGATCGTGATGTGGTGGACCCCCTGGGTCTGGATCTTCCTCATGGCGACCGGTCGACCAGCGTCGACTTGTACTCGCTCCGCCGCAAGGCACCCCAGGGCACGAGCTCCACGCGCGTCTGGACCACGAGCACGTCGCGGATCCTGTCACAGATTGCTTGCGCGAGCAACGGATCGCCCGCCTCTCCCCGCGCGAGCTCCACGGCGACCGGGAGCGGCGGCTCCTGCTTGACGCCCGCCGTTCGGGGCCTGACGAGGACATGGCCGCTGACCTCGGGCCCGAACGCGCTCACGACCGCGCGAATCGCCGACGGGAACACGTTGACGCCCCTGAGGATGAGCATGTCGTCGGTGCGCCCGACGCAGCGAACGCGGGGGCCCGTGCGACCGCAGGCGCAGGGGCTCGCCCGCACCTCCACGTGGTCGCGCGTGCGGAAGCGCAGGAGCGGTGCCGCACGATGGCGGAGGTGCGTCAGCACGAGCTCGCCCGTCGCGCCGTCCTCCAGCGGGAGCGCCTCGCCGGATTCGGGCTCGATCAGCTCCGGATGGACGAAGCCGCGGGCGCCGAGGTGCATGCCGTCCTGCTCCTCGCACTCCCCCCAGAGCGAGACGCCGATGTCTCCGATCCCCATCGCCTCCGTGACCCGTGCGTCCCAGCCCTCCTCGAGCTTCGCGCGGAAGGCCGGCTCGCCGCCGCCGGGCTCCCCGGCCACGAGAACCCGCTCGACGCTCGAGCTGCGGAGGTCGACACCGCGGTCCGAAGCCCACTCCACGAGGTGGGCAGCGTAGGAGGGCGTGAGCACGACCGCCTCAGGCTGGAGGACCTCGATCGCCCGCACCAGCCGCTCCGTGTTCCCGGTGCCGACGGGAATGTGGCAGAGACCAATGCGGTCGAACGCGGCCAGCGCCGCACCGGCGACGAAGGGCCCGGCGTTGTACGTCGAGACGATGCGGTGGCCGGCGGCCACGCCCGAGGCCGCGTAGCTCCGCGCCGAGCCCGTCACCCAGTTCTCGAGATCGCTCGCCGTGAGCGGGATGTAGCTCGGCGTGCCCGTGGTGCCGCTCGTCGAGTAGATGCGGACGATCTCGGACGGCTGCACGCAGAGGTGCGTGCCGAAGGGGTTCTCGGACGTGTGCGTCTCCTTGAGCTCCGCCTTCTCGGTCAGGGGCAGTTGTCCGATGTCCGCCAGGCCGCCCGCCGACGGCGCGGAGCCGAAGCCCGCAGCCGCCAGCTTGTCGCGATAGAAGGCCGAGCGCTCGAACAGGTGGGCAAGCTGGGCGCGGTAGCTGACGTCGTCCGCGGCGAGCTGCTTGGCCCACGGCAGGGTCTCGACCTCGGGCTCCAGCATCACTCCGGAGACGGCTCGTACTCGATCGACTCTTCCGCCTTCGCCGCAAGGAGAAAGCCGATCGGATGCTCTCGCTCCTCGGCGAGATGAGCGAGCAGGCCGGCCGTTCGAGCCAGGATCGGCACCGCCTTGACAGCGGCGGGCGTAAAGCCGAGATCGAGCATCACCGCGGCGCTCGGCATCGCGACGTTCATCGTCAGCGGCTTCCCCCGGGCCTCGGCGACGGCGTCGCGGAAGCAGCGCGCCAGCAGGACGTGGGGCCCGCTCACCCCGCGCGCGTCCGCGAGCTCGAGGATGCGCTCGGCGCGCGGGTCAAGCGGCCGGTGGACCGGATGCCCGAACCCGGGCACCTTCTCACCGGACGCGCGGAGCTCAGCGACCATCTCCTGGGCGACCCGTGCCGGGCCGGCGCCCGCCTCGACTCGCTGCTGCGCCGCCGCGAGCAACCGCGCGCACTCCTCCGACGTGCCGAGAACCACGGGCCCCGCACCGAGGATCCCCGCCGCCACCGCGCCCTGCAGCGAGCCTGGATCGGCGGCGAGCGTCATGCGGGCCGCGACGTTGGTCGGCATCATCCCGTGCTCGGCGATGGCGACGAGGAGCACGTCGAGGAAGTCGCGCTGCTCCGGGGTCGGCTCGCGCCCCGTGAGGAGGAGGTGGAAGTACTCCGTGAAGCTGAGCCTTCCCATCAGGTCGCCGGTCAGGTCGCGGCCGCGTACCTCCACCCGGTCGGGGTAGGCCTGCGCGATGTGGGTCACGGGGGTCTGCGGCTTGCCGGACTGCATGGGCGGCCTAGAGCTTTTCACACACCGGCGGCCCGTCGAGCGCCTCTCCCCTACCCTGCGGCAATGGCGCTCCAGAACCGGGTCACGCCGCTCGGCGAGCTGATCGCGCACCCCGCCCGCGGGCTCGTCTACGGGAACCGCGGCTGCCTGCACGACGCGACCGGGCGGATCCGCCGCCGCTTCCCGACCAGGCGCTGGATCGCCTGCCGGCTCGAGTTCAAGGGCTGGCGACGCGGGCCGTTGCTCCAGCCGGGGCTCTTCACCGAGCTCTTCTTCCTCGACGAGGCGACGGCGTTCGCGGCCGGCCACCGCCCCTGCGCGCTGTGCCGGCGGGAGGACTACCTCCGCTTCTCGGAGATCTGGCAGGAGCTCCATCCGGGCCAGGTGGCCGCTGACGCGGTCGACGCCCAGCTCCAGGAGGAGCGGCTCGACACGAATTCCAGGAAGCGCCGCCTGCACGAGGCCGAGCTCAGCGAGCTCCCGGACGGCGCCTTTGTGCTTGTCGAGCGCGAGCCGCTGCTCGTCCTTGGCGAACGGCTACGGGCCTGGACCCCGGCCGGCTATACGGCTCCGCGACCGGGCCCCCGCGACGGCGCGGTGCGCCTGATCACGCCTCCTTCGCTCGTCACGGTGCTCGGCACCGGATGGAAGGGGGCCGTCCCGCTCGTCCACCCGTCCGCAGACTAGGCTTCGGGCGATGGAGCACGCGACCGCCGTCGAGCTCACTGCCGGCCTGGAGCACGTCCGCTCGTCTCCGCTCGACCGCGGGACGCTCGAGCTCATCGTCCGCCGGCCGGCAGTCGATGAGCGCGAGGTGCTCGTGGAGGGCGAGCTCGACCTCGTCGTCGGGCTCGTCGGCGACCGGTGGCACCTGGGCTCGTCGCCCACGAACGACTCCCAGCTGACGCTGATGAACTCGCGCCTCGCGCAGCTGGTGGCCCGAGGCCGCGAGCGGTGGCCGCTTGCCGGCGACCAGCTCTATGTCGACCTCGACCTCAGCGTCGAGAACCTCCCTCCCGGCACACAGCTCGCGGTCGGCGACGCGGTCATCGAGGTCAGCGACGTGCCGCACACGGGCTGCGCCAAGTTCAGCGCGCGGTTCGGGTCGGATGCGGTGAAGCTCGTCAACAAAGGTGAAGGCCGCGAGCTGCGACTCCGCGGAATGAACGCGCGCGTCGTGACCCCGGGCACGGTGCGGGTCGGCGACACGGTGGCAAAGCTCTAGCGCTTCGCCCAGGACTCGTCATCCAGGGGGACGCGATTACGACGTCGGGATCTCCGCCGGCAGCACCGTCGGCGGCGGCTCGGCCTCGTCAATGCGCTCGCGGACGAGCGTGTCGTAGTAGACGTACGTCGTCGCGATGCCGACGAACGGCATCGCCACCGCGTAGATCAGGCCGGCCAGGACGTTGACGAGCCCGAACGGAGCGTCAACGAGGAGGATCAGGAGCGCGCCGAGGAACGGCCCCATCACGATCGCCAGCGCCGCCGCGGCGACGACGAGGGTGCCGACCTTGAGCCACTGCAGGCGGACGAGACATCCGCTCCGGCGCAGCGCGGCGAGTCCGCCGTGCTCCTCGAGCTCGACGACGGGGACGATCAGCGCCCAGCGGACGGCGAGCCAGATCGCGATCGGCAGGAGGAAGATCGAGACGCTGAGCACGGTGACGACCGCGACGGCGACCGCCAACGCGCGGAGCAGCTCCCAGACGCTGTCGAACGCGAGGCGGTACGCCTCGCGGACGCCGATCTCCTTTCCGGCGTCGATCTCGGCGATCGCCCGGGCGCACGCGGCCTGGACGAGGGCGAGGGCGAGGAGCGTCAGCACCGTCCCGAGCCACACGCCGAGGCCGACTCGGAAGCCGCCGCCCTCCCCGTCGGGGTCGATCCCGACGAGCGAGGTCGCCGAGAAGAGCAGGATCTGGAGCCCGGTGATGACGACCGAGATCGGGATGACGACGAGCCCGATCCCGAGGAAGAGCTTCGGGCGCAGCCGGTAGAGGCGCCACGAGGCCGTGAAGGTCTGGCCCCACGAGCGTCGGCGGCGTGCGCTGAGCGGCGTGGACGGCCGCCACGAAGTCCGGGTCACCAGGAAGATCAGCGCGGCGGCGAGGACGCCGAGCACGAGCGCGAGCCGGACGCCGTTGTCCACCGCGCGGACGACGAAGTTCGACCCGGCCTCGACCGCGCTGCAGAAGAAGTCCGTCGCGTCGGTTCCGAAGGCGCCGCCCGCCGGCACGGCGTAGCTGCGGTCGCGCCAGTCCTCCGCCCAGGTGACCGGCTCAGCCCACTGCGTCTTCAGATTCGGCCCGGTGGGACCGTTGTAGAACGCCTGCTGGCGCTCGCCCCAGCGACCCTCGAAGGCGATCCACGGGAAGGCAGCCTGCGCCGCCGAGGGGTCGCTCGGGATCGTCAGCGTGGCCGGCCGAAGCTCCTCGTGCGGGCCGGTAGTGTCGTCGCAGCCGACTCCCTGCTCGCCCGAGCGCCCGAGGTGGAGGCCCTCGGAGTAGAAGTTCGCGTGCGAGCCCGCTGCCGGGTAGACGACCGGGTGGCTGCCGTCGACGAGCTCGAGCTTTTCCTCCCCCCACTCGGCTCGCTCGGCGCCCTCGTGCTGGCTGTAGCCGACCTCGAGCGGCTCCGTCTCGAGGGCGTCCTCGGCGCTCCCCGCCGGGAAGACGATCTGGATCATCTCCCAGTCGCCCTCGTGCAGGTTGTTCCAGTCGTTGAACGGGTAGTAGAACCAGTACTGGAGCCCGAGCCTGCCGGGATGGGCTGCCTCCAGCGCGACGTGGGCGTAGACGGTCGGCTCGGTGCCCTCGCTGATGCGTCGAGCCCAGCGCTCGTAGTCGCAGCCCGGGTTCAGGGCGTCGCCGGGAAAGTCAAGGTTGTACTCGTAGAGCCCGCGGCCGAGATCGTCGGCAGACGGAGCGATCGTGACGAGGTCGTTGCTGCGCCACGGGCCTCGCAGCGAGACCGTGTCCTCATCGAGGATCGCGTCGATGTCGATCGGGTCGTAGGGCTCGCCTGGCCCGCACTCCTCATCCTGCTCCACGAGCCGAACGACGGGCGCGTACCGCTCGGCCAGCTCCTCCTCCGCCTGGGCGCCGGCGAGACCGGGAAGGGCGAGCGCCGAGGCGAGGGCGGCGATGAGGGCGACGACGCGCATCCCCGGGACTATGCACACCGCCTCGGGCGGTCCCTCGCCGACGGCGAGTTGTCGGGGCGTTGCCTGGGGCGAGGTCTCCTGGGATGATGGCTCCGATGGATGCGGCGATCATCGTCGCGATCATCGCGCTCCTCGGTGCCATGCTGAGCGCGAGTCTGTCGCTGTACGGACAGATCCAGCTTGCCCGCACGGAGAAGGAGCAGAAGGCAAGCGAGATCCTCGCGAAGTACCGCGAGCCGCTCATCCTCGCCGCCTACGACCTGCAGTCACGCCTCTACAACATCCTGCGGCAGGACTTCCTGGGGAAGTACTACGCGACCGACCGGGAGGGCAGTCGCCAGTACGCCGTCGACCACACGCTCTACCTCATCGGGCAGTACTTCGCGTGGACCGAGATCCTTCGCAGAGAGGTGCAGTTCCTCCGGTTCCAGGAGGAAGCGTCGACTCGGCGCGTGTCGATGCTCCTCCACGACGTCCGTGAGACGTTCGCGTCCGATCGCGCGGAGCTTGGCCGGCCGTTCATGATCTGGCGCGGCGAGCAAAACGCGATCGGCGAGCGGATGATCGTGGTCGAAGACGGGGAGCGGCTCTGCCTGGGCTACGCGACCTTCGTCGAGAAGAGCGCCGATTCGGCGTTCGAGCGGTGGTTCGAGTCGCTTCGCCGCGACGTCGACGCCGTGGCGGACGAGCCGAGCCCGCGCCTCCGCGAGCTCCAGCACAACCTCGTCGAGCTGATCACGACGCTCGACGAGGAAGGAGTCCGGTTTCAGAAGGCGATCGACAAGGCCTAGGGGGCCGGGCGCAAGGCAGCGGTCTGTTCTCGCGCCATGCGCTCGAGCGTCTCGAGCCCCGCGCAGACCTCACAGGGATAGAGCTTCAGCGTGCGGTCGTCGCTCGCCGTAACGATGAGCCTCTGGTCAGGGCTGAACTCAGCGGAGTTGATGTAGTCGCCGTGCATGCGCATTACAGCCAGGAGCTTCACGGGTCTCCAGTCCCAGACCCGGGTCACGCCCCCTGGGCTGCCGGTGACGACCAGCTCTCCGTCGGGGCTGAACGCGACGCTTGTCACGGCCTCCGGCTGCTCGATCTTCGCGATCTGCTCGCTCGGATCCTCGGTGTTCCAGATTCGGGCCGTCCGGTCCCGGCTGCCGGTCACGACCAGCTCTGGATCGTCGGGATTGAAGGAAACCCGCCACACGATTCCGTCGTGACCTTCGAACTTCCCGAGCTCGCGACCATCACTCGACCACACGCGGGCCAGCTCGTCGGCGCCGACGGTCACGATCCGAGTCCCGTCAGGGCTGAAGCGGGCGTCGAGCACGGGACCGTCGTGAGTCGTCTGCTCCAGGCCGGCCGCCTGCAGGTCGAAGAGCTGCTCGTCCGGCTCTGCAGGATCCCAGACGCGGACTGTCCCGTCGGTGCTCGACGTCACGATGCGATCGCCGTCCGGGTTGAACGACGCCCCGGTGACTCTGTCCCCGTGGTAGACCTGTGAGTCGTAGTCGAGGGTCTCGGGATCCCAGAGGGCGGCGGTCCCGTCGTCCGCTCCGGTCAGGATTCGCCCGTCGGGGCTGAATTCGACGGTGTTCACCGCGCTCGAACTGAGGCCCGCCTCCGTTGCATCTTGGCGCTCGTGGGTTATCGGGTCCCAGGTGACCAGCCGCCCGTCGGAGCCGACCGTCGCCAAGAGCGTGCCGTCCGAGTTGTAGGTCGCGTCTAGAACCCAATCGCGATGGCCGCGCAGCTCGATCCCGGTCTCGACGTCCCAGGTCCGCACCGTTCCATCCTCGCTCACCGTCGCCGCCAGCTTCTCGCCCGCCAGGTAGTCCACCATGACGATCGCCCCGTGGTGGCCCCTCAGCTCGAGAACGGGAAGCCCGGTCCGCGCCTCCCACACGCGCGCTGTGCCGTCCGAGCTGGCGCTCAGGACGTTCTCGCCGTCGGGCCGGAACTCCACCACGTTGACCCAGTCCTGGTGTCCCTGCATCTCTGCCAGACGCTCCCCGGTCGCAACCCTCCACACGCGCACGACCTTGTCCTGAGCGGCCGCGACGAGCTTTCCGTCTGGGCTGAAGGCGAGGTCCGACGTCTCACCCACGGCTCCTGCAAGCATCCGTTCCGGCGCGCGGGTCGCTGCATCCCAGACTTGCACCCGCCCATTCTCGTCCGCAGTCACGAGGCGCGTGCCCGCCGGGTCGAGCGCAGCCGCCGTGAAGGGGACGGACGTCGCGTCCGCTTCCCGCTCGGCCCCTTCCTGCCCTTCGAAGGCAGTCGGAATCCTCCCGCTTTCCTGAAGGCCCGTGGCCGACACGAACCACAGGCGGACGTTGTCTGTGGTATCCGAGCTCACGGTGGCGAGTCGGCTTCCGTCATCACTGAAGCTCAGGCTCCAGACGACCCCGCCCTCGGAAGTTGCGTCCTTCTGGTCGAGCTGCGCGCCCGATTCTCCGTTCCAGAGATTCAGTCCTCCGTCGAGGTCCGTTCCGACGATGGAGTTCCCCGACGGATCGAACGCCACTACATAGACCGTGTCGGCTCCAGGCAGGCGGCTGATCTCGTTGCCGCTCTCGGTGTCCCAGAGGGTGGCCGTGCCGCCTAGGGGTGTCGTGACGAGCCGACTCGCGTCCGCGCTGAACGACGAGGTGAAGACGTCGCCCGGCTCAGCAAGGACCGAAGCGTCCTCTCCGGTCTCGGCGTCGACGATGCGCATGGCTTGATCCTCCGTCGGAAGCGCTAGCAGCGGCCGCCCCGCAGAGCCGCTGATCGCAGCGGCCGCGGGATCCCCGACATCGCTGATGATGCGGCGCGCGCGGAACGCGGGTAGAGCTTCGCGGAGGACGTCCTCCGCTTGGCCGCTCTTCTCGTTTGCTTCCAGCGCCTCGAGCGCAAGTCCGACGGCCCGGGCAGGATCTTCGTTCCGGACCGCCCGCGCTCGCGCGGCAAGCTCGGCCGCATCGGCCTGCACGGTCGCGTCGTCGGCCTCCTCCTTCTGCTGCCAGGCCCAGATCCCGAGAAGCGCTACGCCGGCGCACAGGAGCAACGAGGCGAGCGCCGTCCCCGCCCAAATGCGCGTCTTCCGTCGTTCGCGGTGCTGGCGCTTCTCCTGCTCGTAGTGCGTACGCCACGCGAGGATCGCGGGCCCGATGATGTCGTGCGCGATCTCGTAGCGCGTCCCGTCCTCGGCCCCGGACGCCGGCTGAACGGGGCGCAGCAGCCGTATGTCCTGATCGGCCATGTGCGCGAGGACGGCCGCGACCTGGCCCTCGTCGAGGTCGGTGAAATCGGCGAGGTCGGCCGCCGAGTGGGCGACCTTCGTGCCGGATCTGGTGACGAGGAAGCGAAAGACATCGGCCGCCGTTTCGCGCTCGCTCGGCGTCAGCGAGCCCATCACCTCGGCAAACCGCGTACGGACGATGTTCTCGGCGCCGCCGAGACGCTCGAGCGTGTCCGCGCGCAGCACGCTCGATCCTTCCTTGACCTCCTCGAGCCAGATCCGCCTCAGGACGATCTGGAGGTATGGGGCCTGGACTCGATCTCCGTTCGAAGCCGTCGGGGCCTTGCTCACCTCGACCGCTCCGGCCGGCGTCAGCGCAACATCCCGCCCGCCGATCTGTCTCAGGATCTCCTCGACCAGCGCCGGCTCGATCTCGACCTTGTCAGGCAGATTCGCCCTTTCGTTGAACGCGGCAATCGGGCGCTCGATCGCCTCACGGGCTGCCCCGATGCCCAGGTGGTCGATCCGAAGACGGTTGTCGAAGAGGAAGGGGATACGGCCTTTGAAGCGATCGAGCTTCGCGACGGTGTCCTCGCGCATGGAGACGAGGAAGTTCGCGCGCAGGCCCCCCTCGTTGACCGCCTGCGGAAACTGAACGGCGAACGTGTCCTCTCCGTCTTCGGTTCCGTGGTAGAGGAAGTACTCGTCGAACTGGTCGAGAATGACGAGAACGTCGCCGTCCAGGCGATCGGCGGCGGCACGGAGAAGGTCGGCAAGGGTGCCGCCCTCCAGGCTCTCGGCCGCGTCGTCGTCCGCGATCAGCTCGGACACAGCCCGGCGAATCTCGGCGATGAGGCCTTCCACCGGGTTGTCGCGCCACGTCCGGTAGACGACCACGGCAAAATCGGGGCGTCCGTGCTCCTCTCTGTACCGGCGCGCTTCCTCACGCAGCTGGTGGGCGGCTCCCGCAAGCAGGACGGAGCTCTTCCCGACGCCGCTCTCTCCGTAGAGCAGCGTCAACCGGGCCGCCATCAAGTTGGCGCAGATGATCTCCGTTTCTCGCTCCCGGCCGAAGAAGAGATCGGAGTCGGATTCGAGGTATGGCGCCAGCCCCTTGTACGGCTCGAGCGGAGCGGCCCGCTCGGCCTCTGTGGGCTTGGCCAAGGCGGCGGTGGCCATCAGCCGACGCCCGCTCCCAACGGAGCTTTGACAGCTTCACGGAGACCCTCGACGTAGTCCTCGAGGCTCACGCGCAGGATGTCGACGCCGCGCTTGCTCCAGAACTCCTGCTCGATCGCCTCGGGCTCCAGCTGAATCGCCCACGACTTGTAGCTCAGGCGCTGCTCACCCCAGATTCGATGCAGAATGACCCGCAGGTTCCAATCCCGCATGCGGTAGCCGAGGAAGAGGAACGCGCTTCGCCGGAGTCGGGCCGCGATGGTCACGGGGACGAGGTTCGAGATGTCCGAGCGCGCGAGGTACTCGATGTAGTGGTCCTCCGTGATGACGAAGCTGTCCCGGTCCGGATCTGCGCGATCGATCGCTCCGTGCATCTTGAGGATCACGGTCCGCTCGGTCTGGGGAATGTCCGTGTACTCGTTCGGTCGCTCGATCAACCGAGGCTCGCCGCCGTGCGGCCAGTGGACGAACTTGCCGCGATTCTCACCCTCGGCGTCGTAGGTGACGACGTCGTAGGGCTCACCCGCAGCCTTGAACGCCCGCTCCAGCGCATCGTCGTAGTTCGTCGTGACGATGAGCTGGTACTTCGCGGCGGGGAGGCGCTCGCGCTGAACCGACGGCAGCGCGGCGAGGAAGGCGTGAAGGCCCGTCGGCGGATAGTCCTTGTCGAACACCTGATGCAGCTCCTCGTAGAGCGGCCCGGAGCCCTGGATCACGGCTGCATACTGCGAGACGCGTGCGAGGTCGGGACGGCCCGCCGACGGAAACTCGAAGTAGTCGGCCAGAAAGTCGGCCAGCTCGTCGCCGCTCGGCATGTGGTTGGGATCCCCGTACTTCCAGACCATTCCCTCGGGACGACCGCAGAGATTGACGCCGGCCCCGAGCAGGGGAACGACTCGCCCTTCGAACATCCCTTTGACAACGGCGTTGTAGTGGACGTGGAGCGGCTCGTCGAGCAGTGTGCCTCCCCTCTGCTCGGGCGTGGGCGTGGTGTCGCCAACAGTTCATTATCCGCCGTCCGCCGGTCGTTGCAAGTCCCACTTTGCAACTGGGGCCGGCGGGCGCGATCAGCCTCCATCCGCCGTATCGCGCCAGCTCGAGAGGTCGTAGACCTCCCGCACCCGGCGGGCGACCTCCGTGGCGACGATGTCGCCTCCGGCCCGCTCGAGGTGGACGCCGTCGGGCGCCCGTACCTTCAGGAGCTCGCCGTCCTCGTTTCGCAGATACGAAGCGAACTCGCCGTCCCTGGAGAGCAGTCCGTACATGTCGACGTAGGCGACCGTGTTCGGGCGCCGCTGCGCTTCCGCAAGCGCGGCGCGGTTGAGGATCTGCCAGCGGCGCGACTGGGCGGCGTCGTCGGTGACCGGCAGGCCGAGCCACACGACGAACCCGCCGGCCCGGTTGACGATGTCCATCAGGCCGCCGACGCGGCGACGGTACTCCTTCGTCCACTTTGGGCCCCCGAACCCGTCCAGCGACACTCCTTTCGGCAGTCCGGTCATCAGGTCGTGGTCATCGTTGCCCCCGAAGCAGAAGACGACGGTGTGGATCGTCCTCTTCTCGACCTGCTCGGTCACGTGGCGGAACCAGTTGAAGACGTCGGGCCGGGTCAGACCGGTGGCCACCCGGCCGTCGACGTCCCCCACCTTCTCCACGGCCGCGTTCCGCCCTAGGGCGCGGTAGACGGCGTAGCCGGGCGTAATGATGAGTGAGTCGCCCGCGACCCAGAGACGCATTTTCCTCTGGGGCGAGAACGCGACCTTCTCGGGCTCGGCAGGCGACGCCGGGGCCGGTGCCCTCTCCCCGGTCGGCAGCGCCGACGACCCGCTACCAGGCCCCTCAACCGGGGTCGTGACGGCGGGCGGAGGCGGCGGTAGGACGATCTCGGTGTCGATGGTCGCGTGCTCCCGCCCGATCGCGCTCTCGACCCACGCTCGCGGCCGGTCGAGCCGCAGGGCCATGCTCACCTCGCGCAACGGCCCGGCGAATGCAAGGGCTACCTCTCGCTGAGTCCCCTCGGGCTGGTTGTAGACGGACTTGTAGATGCTCTGAGCGTTCAGGAGAGTGGCGAGGAAGAGCGCCAGCGCGGTGACGGCAAGCGCGCGGGACGCGGTGGAGAAGCGTCGTCCCTCCTCGGTCGGCGATCCGAGCGGACCGCGGGGCCCGACCTCACGTGCCCTGTCGCTCTCGACGGCCATCAGAACTGAAAGTAGATGAAGGGTGCCACGTCCTGGGGCCCGAGGGCCTGGGTGACCATGAGCGCGACCCCGAGCACGGCGGCCTGGGCGACCACGTTCAGACGCGAGAAGACGGCGAGGATCGCGCGCGGCACCCGCGGCGGCAGGTACTGCGAGCCGATGCCGACGGCGATCGCCAGGAGGACGGGCCCGGTGACGAGCGGCGAGGCCTGGCCCCAGCGGGTGAAGAGTCCGGTGATCATGTCCCAGGCCACGCCGAACGTCTCTGAGCGGAAGAAGATCCAGGCGAAGCAGACGACGTGGAAGGTGACGAGGCGACGCCAGAAATAGTCGACCCAGGTGAAGGTCTCCTCGGGCTTCGTCCCGTGCCGCTCCCGCCAGAAGCGCTCGGCGCAGAGCCCGACGCCGTGGATCAGGCCCCAGGCGACGAAGGTCCACCCCGCGCCGTGCCAGAGCCCGCCGAGCAGCATGGTCAGGAGCAGGTTGCGGTAGGTGATGGCCACGCCGCGGCGGCTTCCTCCCAGCGGGATGTAGAGGTAGTCGCGGAGCCAGCGGGACAGCGTCATGTGCCAGCGCCGCCAGAAGTCCTGGATCGAGACGGCGGCGTAGGGAGAGTCGAAGTTCTGCGGGAATGTGAAGCCGAGCAGGAGCGCGATGCCGATGGCGATGTCCGTGTAGCCCGAGAAGTCGGCGTAGATCTGCACCGCGTAGGCGTAGATCGCGATCAGGATCTCGAGCGACGAGTACTGGTCCGGGTTGGCGAAGACCTCGTCGACGATGTTGCCGGCGAGGTAGCTCGAGATCACCACCTTCTTGAAGAGCCCGGCGGCGATCAGGTAGAAGGCGCGGCTCGTGTCGACCCGGCGCGGAGAGCGCGGCGCGTCGATCTGCGGGATCAGCTCGTTCGGGCGGACGATCGGCCCCGCCACGAGGTGCGGGAAGAACGAGAGGTAGACGGCGAACTTCTCGAGGGTGGTCGGCTCGGTGTCGCCGCGGTAGACGTCGACGACGTAGCTGATCCCCATGAACGTGTAGAAGGAGATCCCGACCGGAAGGACGATCGTGCGAACCTCGAGCGGGATGTCGAGGCCGACGAGCGTCGCCAGGTTCTCGGTCGAGCTGACGAAGAAGTCGTAGTACTTGAAGTAGCCGAGGACTGCGAGGTTCCCGGCCACGGCGAGCCACAGGAGCATCTTCCGGCGGCCCGCCTGACCGGCCGCCTGGTGAATCCGGGCGGCCATGAGCTGGTTCCAGAGGATCGAGCCCGCGAGCAGGAAGACGAACCGCCAGTCCCACCAGCTGTAGAAGACGAAGCTGGCACCGACGATGAACGGCCGCCAGCGGTGCACCCAGGGCATCAGCAGCCACGAGAGCGGCAGGACGACCAGAAAGAAGATTGCGAAGGTGGCGGTCGGGAAGAGCACGGCAGTGGGGTGCCGGGCCTCGGATCGCGCCGCGGAGGGCCGGGTGGGTCAAGCGTAACGGCTTGCCAGGATCGCCTTTCGCGCCGACGACGCCTGCACGGGCCGGGTCTATGCTCTTTTGCATGCGCGCGCGCTCGGGGGTCGCTGGACCGCTTCTCCTCGTCGTCCTGCTCGCTGCTCTGACGGCGCTGGGGCCCGGGGCCGGGTCGGCCGGGGCCGTCAAGCTGACGTTCATCGGCGACTCGAAGGCGGCAGCGATCGAGTTCAGCCGCAAGGCGAAGCGCCTGCTCTCACGCGGGCACGACGTCCGCCGCGATCTACGGGTCTGCCGGCGTCTCGTGGCGCCGAGCTGCGCGTACCCGCCGGGTGTCTACCCGAGGACGACGCTCGAGACGATCCGGCACTACGACACCGACCTCGGGACGGTGCTCGTGGTCGACGTCGGCTACAACGACTCCTCGACGACGTACCGCCGCCACCTGGACCGGGTGATGCGGGCGGCGATCGACCGCGGCGTCGAGGGGGTCGTCTGGGTGAACCTCTCGACCCCTCGCCCCGACTACCGGAGGATCAACCGCATCATCAGGCAGGCCCGGGAACGCCACCCCCGCCTCTATCTCGCCAACTGGAACAAGTACTCGCGCGGACACCCGGGTTGGTTCTCGGAGTCGCACGGCGACGGCATCCATCTCGACGCCCCCGGTGCGGTCGCTCTCGTCAGGCTCGTCCGGCGCTACATCCCGCTCGCCGCCGAGGGGCCGCGCGAGCCGGCGGCGGGCGAGGCAACCGCGCCGACCCAGCCCGAAGTCACGGAGTCGGCGGAGACCGCGACGGAGACCGCGTCCCGCCGAGCTCACCGGCAACAGCCCGCCCGTCGGCTCGAACCTCGGGGACGGCGACGGGGGCTCGCTCGGGCTCAGCGGCGTCCTTCCCTTCGCCGCCGGGGCGGCGCTGATGCTCTTCCTCGTCTTCGTGACGCTGAAGCGGCGCGGCGGCGCCTGACCCCCTACGTTGCCGGGCGATCCGGCTCCTGCAGCACCTCCGCGACCGGCGCCTCCGGCCGTCCGGCGATGCCGCCGCGAACGTACTTGTGCACCCCCACGGCGAGGACGGCTCCGAGGGGCGGGGCGATCAGGTAGATCCAGAAGTCCGTCCACTGGTTCCCGACCAGCGCCGGGCCGAACGAGCGCGCCGGGTTCACCGACGCCCCGCTGAACGGGATTGCGGCCAGGTGCACCGCCACGAGCGAGAGCGGGATGGCTACCAGGGCCGTCCCGCCGAACTGCCCGCTGACACTGGCCTGAAGGATGACCGAGACGAAGATCGCCGTGAAGACGAACTCCATCAGGAACGCCGTGCCGACGCCGAGCTGTGGGTCCGGAACGGTTGCTGTCGCCTTGACCGCGAGCCGGCTCGTCGCGATCAGGAGGACGAGGGAGCCGAGAACCCCGCCCGCGAACTGTGCGACCCAGTAGCGAACGAGGTCGCCGCTCGACAGGCGTCCGTCCAGAAACATGGCGAGCGAGACCGCAGGGTTGTAGTGGCCGCCGGAGACCTCGCCGAAGGCGTAGAGACCGGCGAGCAGGGCGAGCCCGAACGCGAACGCGATGATGACCAGCCGCGCATCGGACGTCCCCGCAGCGAGGATGGCAGTCGTGCCGCCGAAGACGAGGACGAAGGTGCCGAGCAGCTCCGCTGCGTACTTTCGCCAGGTGTCCATGCGAGCCTCCTGGGACGAGGACCGAAGGGAGCATCTTGACGATCCGGCCGGATGCCGCCTGCTATTCCAGGACGCGGCCTCTGGTCGCCGCCGAGCGGCCGCGGAACGTCGCCACGAGCTCGCCGCCCACGCGGCGGACGTCGACGTCGTAGACGCCGTTCCGGCCCTCGAGCGCGCGTTCCTGCGCCTCGGCGACGAGCTCGTCGCCCTCGCGCACCGGCGCGAGGAACTCGATCGCACAACTCGACGCGACGGTGACCACGTCGCGCGAGTTGCACGCGAAGGCGAAGGCGGAGTCCGCGAGCGCGAAGATGATCCCTCCGTGGCAGGTCCCGTGCCCGTTGAGCATGTCCGGTCGCACCGCCATCCGCACGCGTGCGTAGCCCGGCCGGACGTCCTCGAGAGACATTCCGAGCGCCTGCGAGGCGCGGTCGCGGGCCCACATGGCCGCCCCGACGGCGACGGAGGTCTCCTCGGGGTTCGTCACACGCGCTCGACGAGCTCGTCGAGCGGCTTGCGATTCGCGCGCGCGCTCCACTCGTCGGCAGTGCGGGCGGCCGGGTCGCGCGGCTTCGCCGGGTAGCCGAACGTGAGCACGGTCGCCGCGTGCTCGTCTTCCCGGAGGGCCAGCAGCTCGGAGACCGCATCCCGGTCGGAAGTGCCGTTGGGGCACGAGCCCACGCCCTGGTCCCAGGCGGCCAGCAGCATGTTCGAGGCGCACCTCCCGGCGTCGAAGGAGACCGGGCCCTTGCCCGCGACGACGATCGCCACGACGAGCTGCGCGCCGCGGACGTTCCCGGGCTCGAAGACGAGGTCGGCGAGCGGCTCGCGCAGCTCGGGGCTCTCGACGATCAGGAAGCGCCACGGCTGGCGGTTCTGGGCGCTGCCCGCGAGCCTGCCGGCGTCGAGGATCCGCCGCACGACCTCGTCCGGGAGCGGCGTGTCGGCGTAGTCCCGCACCTCGCGCCGGGAGGCGATCGCCAGCCAGGTCTCCACGCCGGCAAGTCTAGTTGCGGGCGAGTGCACCCGAGCACGAGGCCGAAGAGCGCGTGCACGACCGCCTCGTAGGCGAAGACGCGGCCGTTGCCGACGAGGGACGGCCAGGTCCCGTTCCGCCGATCGGGATGGACCCGGTCGACGACGGCCATCGCAGGCCAGAGCGCGAGGTTCTCCGCCTGCGCCGCCGCGAGGCCCTGCTTCCACCCGCGTCCCCCGGCGGCGGCGAAGAGCGTCCCGAACACGGCGCCGTTCGCGAGGTGAACGGCGAGGCCGACCTCGCGCCAGCGGGCACCGTCGCCCGTCAGCGGCGCGCCGAGGAGTCGCAGGTCCGAGTAGCCGGCGGGCGCGCGCACGAGCCGCGCGACGGCCGGCTCGGCCGCCGCCCAGACTGCCGCGGCGACCACCCCTGCGAGCGCTCCGCGAATCACCCTTCCAGCGTATCCTCAGCCCGTGGACACGCTCGGGCTCGAGGCGCGCAAGCGGCTGACGCTCGCTGCGACGACCCTCGGCTCGTCGCTCGCGTTCATCGACGTGAGCGTCGTCATCGTGGCCCTCCCGACGATCGAGGAGGACCTCGGGCTCGGGCTCACGGGGCAGCAGTGGGTCTTCCTCTCGTACTCGCTCGCGCTGGCCGCGCTCTACCTCGTCGGCGGCGCGATCGGCGACCGCTACGGGCGCCGGCGCGCGTTCATCGCCGGAGCGGCGGGCTTCGCGCTCGCCTCGCTGCTCGCCGGCGCCGCTCCCGAACGAAGCCGTCCTGATCGTCGCCCGGACCCTGCAGGGGGTGGCGGGCGCCTTCCTGACGACGAACTCGCTGGCGCTCCTGCGCGCCGCATACGGCGCGGACGCGGGGCGGGCGATCGGGCTCTGGACCTCCTTCACGAGCGTGGCCACGATTCTCGGGCCTCCCGCAGGCGGCGCGCTCGTCGAGTGGGTGTCGTGGCGCTGGATCTTCCTCCTCAACCTGCCGCTCGCCGCGGCGACCGTCTTCCTCGCGCTGCTCGGTCGCGAGGACGAGGGCGAGTCGGCGCGGAGGGGGAGGCTCGACCTCCCCGGCGCAGCGCTCGCCGCGACCGGCTTCGGCTTCCTCACCTACGGCCTCGTCGAGGGCGCCGATCGGGGCTTCGGCGGCCTCTGGTGGGCGTTCGTGATCGCGATCGCGGCCCTGGCCTCCTTCGTCGTCGTCGAGAAGCGGGTCGACGAGCCGATGCTCCCGTTCGCGCTCTTCCGCGAGCGGAACTTCGCGGCCGCGAACGTGCAGACCTTCCTGGTCTACGGGGGCCTCTACGGCTTCTTCGTGTTCTTCACCATCTACCTGCAGTTCCTCGGCTTCACCCCCTTCGAGGCCGGGCTGCTCAACATCCCGGCGAGCCTCGTCCTGATCGTTCTCGCCGCGCGCTTCGGCACGCTCGCGGACCGGCACGGCCCGCGCCTCTACCTGACCGTCGGCCCCGCCCTGATCGGGCTGGGGACGCTCGTCTTCGCCGTCGTCGACACGAAGTCGGAGTTCTGGACCTGGGGGATCGCCGGGCTCCTGCTGTTCTCCTTCGGCCTGGCGATGATGGTGGCGCCCATCACCGCCACCGCGCTCAAGTCGGCGCCCGAGCGGTACGCGGGTATCGCCTCCGGCGTCAACTCGACGGTCTCGCGCCTCGGCAGCCTCATCGCCGTTGCCGTGATCGGGCTTGTGATCTCGCTTGTCTTCGACGACCGCACCGACGTGCCCGGCGCCGTCCCGCTCGCGATGGACCAGACCGCGCAGGAGCTGCGAGATGCCTCGGTGGACGGGTTCCGGGCCGGCATGATCGTCGCCGCCGCACTGGCGTTCGCCGGCGCCGCCGTCGGCGCGTTCTGGATCTCGAACCGGGAGGCGCGCGGGGAGCCGGCGCCGGCGGTCAGCGAGGAAGCGCCGGCGCCAGCTGGAAGCTGAGCGCCGCCGCCCGTTCGCGGACGCGCGCGACCGCCTCCTCGCGCGTCTCGCCGAACCCGGTGAAGATGGCGAGCCGGTAGCTCTGCGAGTCGTTGACGCCCTGCTCGGACAGGCGGAGCCCCGGCTGGACGAGGATCTCGAGGTCGGGCTCGGGCTCCGGGACGACCTCGACGAGCGCGTCCTCGAACGCCCGCAGCGCATAGCTGATCGCCACCCCGTCCGCGGGGCCGACCGACCACTCGGGGTCCTCGCCGAGCGCGAGACGGAAGAGGGCGTCGTAGCTCGAGCGCCCGTGCAGCGCGAGCAGGAGCGGGGCGAACTGCGAGGCGATGCGCCCGTTGACCTCGATGATCTTCGCCGTCCCCGTCTCGGGGACGAAGAACTCGATGTTGAAGAAGCCGTCGTCGAACGCCAGCGCCGGGAGGACACGGGCCGCGACATCGGCGAGCTCGACCAGGCGGTCCTCCGGCAGGGCGCTCGGGTACTCGAAGCGCTCGAAGCTGAGCGTGCCCGGGTACTTCACGGAGTCCGTGACGCCGACCACGGTCACCCGCCCCCGGTGAACGTATCCCTCGAGCGTGACCTCGGCGCCGGCGAGCAGCTCCTCGGCGAGGAACCCGGTGACGAAGGCGGGATCGCCGCCTGCGAGCTCGACGATCTCCGCGTACCGGCCGACGTCGGCGCCCGCCGCCTGCAGCTCCAGGAGGTCGTCGGCCATATCGATGCGATAGGCGTTCTGCGAGAGCCGGCCGACCACGGGCTTGACGAAGAACGGGAAGGGAAGCGGCGGCCGCGAGTCGAGGAGCGCGAAGCGCGGCGTGGCCTCCGGAGCGACTTGCCGCTGCACGGCGCGGGCGGTCGGCTTGTGCTGGATGCGGAGGACGGCCTCGGGACGAGGCCCCGCCAGGCCGCGACGCTCGGCGAGAACCGAAGCCAGGAGCGCCGAGGAGTCCTTGGTCGCCACGACCCCGTCCGCGGTCAGCGCGCTCGGCCTCGGCGAGGAAGCCGACCGGGTCGAAGGACTCGAGCTGGTCGAGGTCGGAGCCGACGAAGTCGACGCCGTACCGCTCTTCCAGGCCGGCGGCGCGAATCGCATTGAGATCCCGCTCCTGCGGGGCGAGGACGAGGATGTCTTTCATCGGAGGCGCGTCCCCGCGCGCCGGAATGCTAGCGGTCGGTGCTCCGACTACGCTGCCTCAGTGCTCGACGCCCGCACCGACGTCGTCGGGAGCCTGCTCAGGCCACCCGCCCTGCTGGAGGCCCGGCGGCGGCTCGAGGCCGGCGAGCTCGCCCGCGCCGCCTTCAAGGAGGTCGAGGACCGGGCCGTCGACGAAGCGCTGGCGCTGCAGGAGGACGCCGGCCTCGACGTCGTCACGGACGGCGAGATGCGCCGGCTCTCGTTCCAGAGCCAGGTCCCCACGGCGGTCGAGGGGTTCGGCGAGTGGGACCTCGACGCGTTTCTCTGGGGCGACTGGCACTCCGAGGAGCTCGGGGACCTCACGGTCGAGCGCCCTCCGATCGCCGTCGTGCGGCCGCTCCGGCGGCGGCGGTCGCTCTCCGGCGAGGAGTTCGCGTACGCGCGCGGCCGCACCGACCGCGTCCTGAAGGTCACGCTCCCGAGCCCGAGTCTGTTCGCGAACTTCTACGACCCCGAGCGCTCCCGCGACGCCTATCCGACGCTCGATGCCTTCCTCCTGGATGTCGCCGAGATCCTCAGGGAGGAGGTGGCGGAGCTCGTCGAGCTCGGGGCCACGTACATTCAGCTCGACGCGCCGCACTACCCGCTGCTCCTGGACGAGCGGTACAGGGCCTTCTACGAGAGCAGAGGGTGGCCGGCGGAGCGCTGGCTCGACTTCGGCAGCGACCTCGACAACCTCGTGATGGGCGATCATCCCGGCGTGACCTTCGGCTTCCACCTCTGCCGTGGGAACCAGGCGAGCCGCTGGCTCGTGGCGGGCGGCTACGACTGGCTCGCGGAGCGGCTCTTCCCTCGGCTCAGCGCCCATCGCCTCCTGCTCGAGTACGACGACGCGCGCTCCGGCGGCTTCGAGCCGCTGGCGCACGTCCCGAACGACGCGATCTGCGTGCTTGGGCTCGTAACGACGAAGACGCCGAGGCGCGAGACGGTCGCCGAGCTCGCCGGCCGGATCCGGGAGGCCGCCGGCGTGGTGCCGCTGGAGCGGCTCGCCCTCTCGCCGCAGTGCGGCTTCGCGACATCGGTCGTCGGCAACGCGCTCTCGCTGGAGGACGAGCAGGCGAAGCTCGCGACGATCGCCGACACAGCCGCCGAGGTCTGGGGTTGACGACCGTCGTGCTCGACGGCCGCAGCCTCACGATCGGTGAGCTCGTGGCGGTCGCGCGCGAGGGCGCCGACGTGGCCCTCGCCCCCGCCGCCGTCGAGCGGATGCGCGCGATCCGAACGCTCGTCGAGCGGGCGCTCGAGCGCGGCGACGCCGTCTACGGAATGACGACCGGGGTCGGCGCGAAGAAGAAGGTCCCGGTCCGCGCCGAGGAGGTTGGTGCGTTCAATCGGGCCCTGGTCGCGAACCACCTGGTCGGCGTCGGCCCGGACGCGTCCGCCGAGATCGTGCGCGCGACGATGCTCCGGCTCGCGAACGCGCTGGCGAGCGGCACCCCCGGCGTTCGGCCCGAGCTCGCCGAGCGGCTGGTGGACGCCCTGAACGGGCGCGAGCATCCCCGTGTCCGGCTTCTCGGCTCACTCGGCCAGGCCGACCTTCCCGCGATGGCCGACCTCGCGCACGGCCTTTTTGCGGACGTGGAGCTGGAGGCGAAGGAGGCGCTCGCGCTCGTCAACTCGAACGCGTTCTCGACGGGCATGGCGGCGCTCGCGATCGCCGACGCGGACCGCCTGCTCGAGGCGATGGACGTCGCGGGGGCACTCGACCTGGAGGCCTTTGCGGCCAACCTGACGCTGCTGCACCCGGCCATCGCCGAGGTGCGTCCCTATCCCGGCCTCGCCGAGTCGCTGGCCCGCCTGCGGGCGCTCCTCGAGGGAAGCTCGCTCTGGGAGCCCGGTGCCGCGCGAAACCTCCAGGATCCGCTCTCCTTCCGCGGTCTTCCCCAGCTCCACGGAGCCTTGCGGGACGCGCTCTCCTTCGCGCGCGGCCAGCTCGCCATCGAGCTGAACGCGTCCCAGGAGAATCCGCTCGTCGTCCCCGCCGAGGATCGCATCGTCTCGGTCGCCAACTTCGAGATCCTCCCGCTGGCCGCAGCCCTCGACTTCCTCCGCATCGCCCTCGCCCCCACGCTCACGGGCTCGGCGGAGCGGCTGCTGAAGCTCCTCCACGGGCCGCTCAGCGGCCTTCCGGACGGGCTCGCGCCGCGGCAGGGCCTGGCCGAGAACTCGCTGAGCGAATACGGGATCACGGCGCAGGCGCTGACCGCGGAGGCGCGCCTCCTCGCTCAGCCCGTCTCGTACGAGCTGGTGACGACCACGCAGGCGGAGGGGATCGAGGACCGGATGACCATGGCCCCGCTCGCTGCTCGACGGCTGGCGGAGATGGTCGCGCTGGGCGAGTCGGTGGTCGCGATCGAGCTCGTCGTCGCGGCCCAGGCCGTTGACCTCCGTGAGCCGGCCCACCTCGGGAGCGGCACCGCCGCTGCATACGCCCGGGTGCGTGAGATCGTCCCGTTCCTCGCCGAGGGCGACACGCTCTTGCCCGACCTCGAGCCCGTCCGAGGCCTCATACGGAAGGGAGCCCTGATTTCCTGACCTGCGCCGCGCCGCTGCGCTAGGTTCCAGGAATGGGCAACGAGATCGAGCTGGGCCCCGACGAAGAGGTTCCCGGCAGGCCCTTCGCCGACCCGAGCCACACGGAGCGGGAGGAGGACGCCCTACGTTTCTTGCTCGCCCACGAGCGCGAGCGTGCACGCGCATGGTGCGACGAGCCGTTCGAGAGCCGAAGGGATGTGATCATCCGGGAGACGGACGCCGCCGGGCTCCGGCATCTGCTCGTCGTGCCCGAGACGCGGGCGCTCATCGGCGCCCGCGACCTCCTGGTGGTCGGCTTCTTCGGACGGCCGCGGGAGGATGCCCAGACGACTCTGCTCTTCGACCTCGAGGAGAGGCTCGTCGCGGGCATGAGCGCATACGCGGCGCACGGCCTCCTCAGCTACTACGACCTCGAGCTGGTCAAAGGCGCCTACGGAAACCTCATCCTCTTCACAGATCCCGACGGGCCGGCCAAATGGGGCGAGAATCCGGTGCACAGGGAGGCCGTCGAGATCTCCCCGCGCAACTACCACGAGATCCGGCTCCACCAGGGCAGGCTGCCCGGAGGAATCCTCGAGGACGGCGAGCTCTACCTGACGAGAACGCGCTACATCGACTACGGCGGGCCCGAGGTCTGGCGTGCCGTGCGCAGGCTCGACCGGTAGGTCGGCAAACTTCCGACCGGAGGATTCCGTCTACATCAGCGACCGTGTGGACTCACGACAGAGGTCGAAACGACCCGCCGCGGACGCGATTGACGCTGTCACGGCGATGAGCTATAAGCGGGCGCTACCCGCCGGACCTGCACCGGGGAAGGAGAGGCACATGGATGCCAAGCAGCATCGTGTCGACGAGTTTCGCAAGACGAGCAGCGAGGTAGAGAACCATCTGATCGACGAGCTCACGGCCGGAAAGATCAACCGCCGGGAGTTCGTCCGCCGGGGGACCGTCCTGGGGCTGTCCCTGTCGTCGCTCTCCTTCATCGCCGCGGCCTGCGGCGGGGACGACGACGACGCTTCGGCCACCGGCGCCACCGACACGACCGGCGCGGCCCCGCAGGCGGGCGGCACGCTCCGCACCGCCCTCATCTCGCCCGCCGGCGCCCTCGATCCGCTCACGGTCGGCGACGAGGGAGGGCTCGCGGTGCTCGGCCAGTCGGGCGAGTACCTGGCGTGGTCCGACGACGAGCTGATGCTCCAGCCGCGTATCGCCGAGAGCTGGGAGCCGAACGAGGACGGAAGCGTCTGGACGTTCGCCATCCGGCAGGGCGTGACCTTCCACGACGGGACGCCTCTCAGCGCGGAGGACGTCGTCGCCACGATCGAGTACCACCTCGGCAACGAGTCCAACGCGCTGTCGGCGCTCACCGGCGTCCTGTCGGCGGGGAACACCCAGCTCGCCGACGACTCGACGGTGGAGTTCACGCTCGACGCCCCGAACGGCAACTTCCCCTACCTGGTCAGCTCCGACAACTACAACCTCATCATCCTTCCCAAGACGTTCACGGGCGACTGGGAGTCGACCTTCATCGGAACCGGGCCGTGGATGCTGGAGACCTACACGCCCGAGGTCGGGGTCACCTACGCGAAGAACCCGGACTACTGGGACACGAGCCGGACGCCGCTGGCCGACGCGAGCGAGGTCAGGTTCTACGAGGACGAGCAGGCCCGCGTGCTCGCGCTCCAGGGCGGCGAGGTGGACATCGTCTCGAACTTCTCGGTCGCCGGCGGCGGGGCGCTGCTCGAGGATCCGAGTGTCACGGTGATCGAGATCCGCGCCGCGCAGCACCGGAAGATCCACATGCGCGTCGACAAGGAGCCGTTCACCGACAAGCGGGTACGGCAGGCCATGGCCCTGGCCCTCGACCGGCAGGCGCTGGTCGACGGGCTCTTCGAGGGTAAGGCTGACCTCGGCAACGACAGCCCCTTCGCACCGGTCTTCCCCTCGACCGATCCGTCGGTGCCGCAACGCGAGATCAACGTCGAGCAGGCGAGACAGCTCCTCGCCGACGCCGGGATGGGCGACGGCTTCAGCGTCAAGCTCGAAAGCTGGCAGGGCTTCGAGATCCCCGACCTGGCCGTGCTCGTACAGAACGCGGCGGAGGCGATCGGGGTGACGGTCGAGCTGCAGATCACCGACGACGGGGCCTACTACGGCGACTACACCTACGGCGGCTCCCGCTGGCTCGACTCGCCGTTCGGCATCACCGACTGGGGACACCGGGGCGTTCCGAACGTGTTCCTCTCGTCGGCGCTCGGCAGCAAGGGACCCTGGAACGCGCCGCACTTCAAGAACCCGCAGTTCGACGCGCTCCTCGCCGACTACGTCGGCGCCTTCGACCTCGACTCGCAGCGCGCGGTCGCCAAGCAGATCCAGGAGCTGCTCCTCGACGAGACGCCTGCGATCTTCCCCTACTTCTACTACCACCTCGCGGGGACGAAGAGCGTCGAGGGGGTCGAGCCGACCGGCATGGGCCACTTCGACCTGAGCCAGGCGGGATTCGTCACGTAGGAAGGGCCGACAGGACGCGGCCCGCCATGGGGCGCTTCATTCTCAGGCGGATCGCGCTCGCCCTCGTCACGCTCTGGCTGCTGAGCGTGATCGTCTTCGTCGCCTCGCGAGGTGATGCCGGGCGACGTCGCGCGCAGCATCCTCGGCCCGACCGCCGCCCCGGAAACCGTCGCGGCGCTCAACGAGCAGCTCGGAACCGACGAGCCGGTCCTCGTCCGCTACGGCGACTGGATAGCCGGCATCTTCCAGGGTGACCTGGGCGAGTCGTACGCCTTCCGCCGACCGGTGGACGAGATAATCGGGCCGGCGCTCTGGAACTCGGCCAAGCTCGCGTTTCTGGCCTTTCTGCTGGTCGTTCCGCTCGGGATCCTGGGTGGGGTCACCGCCGCGCTCTACGAGGGACGGGCCGCTGATCGGTCCATCTCCGTGGGTGGCCTCTCGGCCTCGGCGATCCCCGACTTCGTTTGGGCGGTGGTCATGATCCTCGTGTTCGGGATCTGGCTCGACGTGCTCCCCGTGACGGCGCTGGCGCCTCCGGGAGCCGGCTTTTTGACGCAGGTCGAGTACCTAATCCTGCCCGCGCTCTGCCTCGTCTTCGTCCTCTTCGGCTACCTGGCCCGGATGGCGCGCGCCGGGACCGTCGAGGCGCTCGACGCCGACTACACACGCACGGCCGTGCTGAAGGGGCTGCCGCGCCGAACCGTGATCCGCCGGCACGTCCTCCGCAACTCTCTCCTGCCGACGATCGCCGTCGTCGCGACGCAGACCGGATACCTGATCGGCGGCCTGGTTGCGATCGAGCTGATCTTCAACTACCCAGGCATCGGACGGCTGATTTTCCGCGCGGCCGACCAGAAGGACTTCCCGCTGCTCCAGGGCACCGTGCTCGTGATCGGGATCGTCTATCTCCTGGCAACGCTCGTCGCCGACCTCTCCTACGCCTACCTGAACCCGCGCATCCGCTACGGGGGCGAGGACGTCGTCGAGCCGCTCGAACTGCCGGTGGAGGCCTCGCTGCCATGAGCACGGTCGACGAGATCGCCCCGATCGTCGTTCACGACTCGGCGCGGGCGTCAAGGCGCGAGCGGATCCGGATCGTCCTCCGCTCGAAGACGTTCCTGACGGGCGCGGTCATCGTCGCCTTCTGGATCTTCTGCGCAGTCTTCGGCCCGGCCGTCGTTCCCGACGACCCTTATGCCGACGACATCCTCAACAAGCTCCAGCCGCCGTCGTCCGAGCACTGGTTCGGCACCGATCGCCTCGGGCGAGACATCTTTTCGCGCGTGATCGTAGGCGCCCGAGACATCCTGATCGTCGCCCTGCTCGCCACGCTGGTCGGCACGGTGCTCGGCACGGCGCTCGGGCTTGTCACCGGCTACTTCCGCGGCTTCACCGACGAGGCGATCATGCGCGTCGTCGACGCGTTCCTGGCCATCCCAGTCGTCGTCATCGGCCTGCTGGCGCTGACCGCGCTCGGGCCCTCGCGGGTGACGGTGATCCTCGTCATCGGAGTCGTCTTCACGCCGATCATCGCACGCACCGTGCGCGCCGCCGTCCTTTCGGAACGGGAGCTCGAGTACGTCGAAGCCGCGCGCCTGCGGAACGAGCACGCACCGTACGTCCTCTTCGGCGAGATTCTGCCGAACGTGCTCGGTCCGGTGCTGGTCGAGTTCACGGTGCGGCTCGGCTACGCGATCTTCACCATCGCCACGCTCTCGTTCCTCGGGTCCGGCATCCAGCCGCCCGCGCCGGACTGGGGCCTCCAGATCTTCGAGCACTACGGGCTCCTGAGCGCAGGCGACTGGTGGCCGACGCTCTTCCCCGCCCTCGCCATCGCCACCCTCGTCGTCGGTGTGAACCTGATCGCCGACGGCCTGACCCAGGCCTTCGAGCGATGAGCGCGCTGCCCGTCACCGCCGCGCCTTTCGCGCTGGAGCTCGACGACCTCGAGGTCGCGTTCGACGTGCGCGGGCGGCCGCGTCGGGTCCTGCGCGGCGTGTCGCTGACGATCGCGGTCGGCGAGGCGTACGGGCTCGTGGGAGAATCCGGGTGCGGAAAGTCGACGACCGCGCTCGCGGTCATGCGCTACCTGCCGCGGAACGGACGGGTGACCGGCGGCTCGATTCGGGTCGGGGGCCTCGACCTCCTGGCCATGTCCGAGCGGGACGTGCGCCGGTACCGCGCCCGGTCCGTCTCGATGGTCTACCAGAACCCCGGCGCCGCCCTGAACCCCTCGCTCAGGGTCGGCGACCAGGTGGCTGAGGCCTTCGTGGTGGCCGGCGCAGCGTCCGCCGAGGCACCCGAGCGTGCACGCGAGATGCTCGCCCGGGTGCAGATCGCCGACCCTGCGAGCGTCATGCGCCGGTATCCGCACCAGCTCTCGGGCGGGATGCAGCAGCGCGCGGTCATCGCCATGGCGCTGGCGTGCGATCCCACGCTCCTCGTCCTCGACGAGCCGACGACCGGCCTGGACGCGACTGTGGAGGCGGAGGTACTCGACCTCGTCGCAAGCCTGCGCGAGGAGCTAGGGACCAGCGTCCTCTTCATCAGCCACAACCTCGCGGTCGTGCGGCGGATGTGCGACCGCGTCGGCGTGCTGTACGCGGGCCGTCTCGTGGAGGAGGGCCCTGCCGGCGAGGTGTTCCACGATCCGCGCCACCCGTACACCGTCGGCCTGCTGCGCTGCCTCCCGCGCCGGGGCGCGGCAAAGAGCGAGCGGCAACTCGACACGATCCCCGGCCTGCTGCCGGAGCTTGGGGCCGAGCTCCCCGGCTGTGTGTTCGCCGACCGCTGCGGGCTCGCGCGGCAGATCTGCCGGGAGGAGGAGCCGCCGCTGCACCCCGTGTCGGCGAGACGCACGAGCCGGTGCCACTTCTGGCAGGACGCCCACGAGCTGCCGCACGCACCGGAGGCCCGTCTCGGGGGCAGCGCCGCCCGAGACGCCCGCGGCGCCCCGCTCCTGGGGATCGCCGACGCGGCCAAGACCTTTCGCCAGGAGGGCCACGACGTGCACGCGCTCGCCGGCGTCACTCTTCAGGTCGAGACGGGGGAGACGCTGGGCCTCGTGGGCGAGTCGGGAAGCGGCAAGACGACGCTCGCCCGCGTCCTCCTCGGCCTCACGCCTCCCGACCCGGGAACCCTCGTGGAGCTGAACGGCGAAGCGCTCGCGGCTGCTCTGGGCGACCGGAGCACCGCCGAGGTGCGGGCGCTACAGGTCGTCTTCCAGAACCCTGACTCTGCCCTCAACCGCCGCTTCTCGGCCAGGCGAATACTCGCGCGGGCCTTGACGAAGCTCCTCGGCCTCCGAGGCGAGGACCGCGACGCCAGGGTGCACGCGCTTGCGGAAGCGGTTCGCTTCGACGAGCGGCTGCTCGGCGCCCGTCCGGCTCAGCTCTCGGGCGGGCTGAAGCAGCGCGTCGCCATCGCCCGGGCCTTCGCCGGCGAGCCGCGCCTCGTCGTCTGCGACGAGCCAACCTCGGCCCTCGACGTGTCCGTCCAGGCGGCGATACTCAACCTGCTGGTCGACCTGCAGATCGAGCGGGGGGTCTCGTACGTCTTCATCTCCCACGACCTCGGCGTCGTCCGCTACCTGGCCGATCGGATCGCCGTCCTCTACCTGGGCCGTCTGATGGAGGTCGGAACGGCCGCGACGGTCTTCACGGCGCCGCATCATCCGTACACCGAGGCGCTGCTCTCGGCGGTGCCGACGCTGGAGGGCGAGGCGGGCGAGCGTATCCGTCTGGAAGGAGAGATCCCGAGCGCCGCCGCGCCGCCGTCCGGCTGCGTCTTCCACACGCGCTGCCCCAGGAAGCTCGGAGAGATCTGCGAGCGCGAGGAGCCTCCGCTCGCGGAGGTCGAGCCGGGACACATGCTGCGCTGCCACATCCCGCTGGATGAGCTGCGCGTCCTGCAGACGGCGCACCCCTCCGGGCCGGGTCGCGGGCCCGCTTAACCTTTAGGGGCACCCCTCTCCCACCACCCGCTCTCGAGCGTACAGCGGAAACCCGTACCCGTGGTGCGCGAAAGAGTGCCGAGTCCGTGCCGAGCGGCTCAGAAGACGACGAGCCGGCGGACGCCCTCCCCCGGCGAAGGCGTTCGAAGGCATCGGGCAGATCGGAGAGGGCGATGCGCTGGGTGACGAGCTCGTCGAGGCGAAAGTCCCCCGCCGCGTACAGGTCCAGGAGCCGGGGAACGTCGTCGTCGATCTTCGCGGAGCCGAGGAAGCAGCCCTTGATCGTCTTCTCGTTGATGAAGCCCCAGGTGTCGATCGTGACGGCCGATCCCTTCGGCGGCAGCCCGACGACGACGGCCGTGCCGCCGGGACGAAGCGCGTCCCACGCCTCACGAATCGTCTCCTCCCGCCCGATCGCCTCGAAGGCGTAGTCCACGCCGCCGCCCGTCAGGTGGCGCACGCGCCGGGCCGTCTCTGCGGTCGGCCGCGCAAGGACCGTCGCCGTCGCGCCCAGCTTCTCTGCGAGCTCCAGCTTCTCCGAACGCGTGTCGACCGCGACGATGGGAGCCGCTCCGGCCAGGCGAGCGGACTGGATGACCGAAAGCCCGACGCCGCCGCAGCCCCAGACGGCGACGCTCGCCTCCGGCTCGACCGCTGCCGTCCTCGTGACCGCCCCCCAACCTGTCAGGGCCGCGCAGCCGACGAGCGCGGCGGTGTCCAGCGGCACGTCCTGCCGGATGGGGACGGCGACCGACTCGGGAACGACCGCGTACTCCGCGAACGACGACACCGAGTTGAAGTGGTGGAGCTCCTCGCTGCCACAGGAGAGCCGCGACGTGCCGTCGGCCAAGGTCCCGGCGGCCGCCATCCGCCCGCCGAGCTCGCAGAAGTTGGGCCGCCCGCGCCGACATTCTTCGCAGTCGCCGCACGAGGGAACGAGCGCGAGCACCACGTGGTCGCCCGGGCGGACGCGCGCGACCCCGGGGCCGGTGTCCACCACCACGCCGGAGGCCTCGTGGCCGAGGACGAGAGGGAGCGGCTCGGGGAGGTCGCCGTCGACGACGTGGAGGTCGCTCGCGCAGACGCCGCACGCGGCGATCCGGACCAGCGCCTCCCCCTCGTGGGGCGGCTCGAGCTCGACGTCGACGATCTCGACCGGCTGTCCAACCTTTCGGAGCACGGCTGCCTGGATCCGCACCGGTCGAGCGTAACCCCTTCGGGCTCGTAGAATCGCGCCGTGCGCGCCGCCGTGCTCCGTGAGATCAACCGACCGCTCGAGGTCGAGGACGTCGACCTCGCCGACCCCGGCCCCGGCCAGGTGGCGGTCCGTCTCGCGGCGAGCGGCATCTGCCACAGCGATTGGAACGTGGTCACGGGTGCGACCACGAACCCGCTTCCTGTCGTTCCCGGCCACGAGGGAGCGGGCATCGTCGAGGCGCTCGGGGAGGGAATCACCGACGTCTCGGTCGGCGACCACGTCGTCCTCTCGTGGCTCCCCTCGTGCGGGAAGTGCTTCTACTGCGTCCGCGGGCGGGGCGTTCTCTGCGACATGGCGATGGCCGACATGTTCGCGGGGACGCTGCCCGGGGGGTCGCTGGCGCTCTCCCAGGACGGCAAGCCGATCTACCACTACGGCTTCCTCTCGACGTTCGCAGAGCGCTGCGTCGTGCCCGAGATCTGCTGCGTGCCGATCCGGGAGGACGTTCCGCTGGAGGTGGCGGCGCTCGTGGGCTGCGCGGTGATGACGGGCTTCGGCGCCGCCGTGCTCCGCGCTCGGGTCGAGCCCGGGAGCGTCGCCGTCGTCTACGGGGCCGGAGGGGTCGGGCTCTCCTCCATCCTCGGCTGCAAGCTCGCGGGAGCGCAGGCGATCGTCGCTGCCGACCCCGTGGCGTTCAAGCGGAGGACCGCTCTCGCCCTGGGCGCGACGCACGCCGTCGACCCAGGCGCCGAGGACGTCGCCGCTCTCGCGCGCGAGCTGACCGACGGGCGGGGAGCCGACTACGCCTTCGACACGGCCGGCGCGCCGGGCGTCGTGGCACAGGCCTACGGCGCCGTGCGCCGCGGCGGCTTCGTCGTCGCCGTCGGCCTGCCGCCGGAGGGCGCGACCGCCGACCTGCCCGCTTCCGATCTGCCGCGGGAGGAGAAGGTCGTCACCGGGAGCTTCTACGGCTCGTGCCGTCCACACCAGGACATGCCGCTCGTCCTCGACCTGTACATGGACGGCAGGCTCGACCTGGACGCGCTGGTCACGCGCACGTTCACCCTGGACGGGATCAACGAGGGGTTCGCCGCCATGAACGCCGGTGAGGTAGCGCGAGGGGTGATTCGCTTCTGAGCTTCGCCGAGCGGACGCTGGTCGGCGAGGGTTTCGCCGGGAGCGGGCCGGACGCCGCGCACGTGAACACCGTGCTGGGCCGCAAGGGCGGGCCGGTGGAGACCGCCTGGGCGACCGCGCTCGCGACCCCGCGCCAGGGCCACGTCCCCTTCATAGTGGTCGTCAGGCCGAACTACCCCGTCAAGCCGCTGACGCTGTTCGTCAACAAGGCGGACGTGCGGGGCGATCGTCACGCCGCCCTCACGTGGGGCGCGGCGCAAGCAGGAGTCGCGCGGGGCGTCCTCGACGCCGTCGCCGACGGCACGATCCCTGCTGCGGCTGTGGACGACCTGCTCCTGATTGCGGCCGTCTGGGTGGACTGGGCGGCCGACGACGAGGAGGCGGTGTACGCGGGGAATCTCGAGGCGACCCGCCAAGCGCTCGCGAGCTCCGTTGCCGGCCGGCCGGGGATCGACGACCTCCTCGCCGTCCGCAGCGAGCCCGAGAACCCGTTCTTCCGGCGGTAGCCGTGCTGATCACGGCGATCCGCCTCCGCCGCCTCCGCTATCCGCTCGAGCCGCCGTTCGAGGCCGCCTGGGACCCGGAGCCGCGGCGGGCCCTCGAGGCGACGCTCGTGGTCGTCGAGACCGACGAAGGTCTCACGGGAATCGGCTCCGGGGACACGATGGACGGGTTCGAGCGCTACGAGCACCTCTTCGTCGGCCGCGACCCGCTCGACCTCGAGCGCCACGTGGCCGTGCTCGAGACGATCGCGTTCCACGCCGGACGGTACTGGCCGCTGGAGGCGGCGCTCTGGGATCTCGCCGGGAAGGCAGCCGGGGTGCCGGTCTCGCGCCTGCTCGGCGAGTCGCGCGAGCGCGTAGCGGCCTATGCGTCCACGGGAATGTTGCTCCCCGCCGAGCGGCGGGCCGAATCGGCGCTCGAGCTTCAGGCCGAGGGGTTCCGCGCGCTCAAGCTGCGGATCGCGCCGGATCGCGTCGAGGAGGGGCTCGCCGCCGTTGCCGCCGTTCGCGAAGCGACCGGGCCGGACATGGCGATCATGGTCGACTTGAACCAGGCCTGGCGCCTGCCGGGGGATTCGACGGCCCTGCTCGACTTCGAGGCCGTGAGCCGCCTGGCCGCCCACCTGCGGGAGCTCGACATCACGTGGCTGGAGGAGCCGCTCGGCCGGGACGACGTCGCCGGTCTCGCCCGGCTGCGGGAGGAGAGCGGCTTGCCGATCGCGGGCGGCGAGCTGGCTCGGACGACGGCCGAGCTGGAGCGGTACCTCGCCGCCGGCGCCCTGGACGTGTACCAACCCGACGCCGTCCTCGCCGTGGGGATCCTCCGCGCGCGGCAGCTCGCGGCGCGCGTCCGCGCCGAGGGCCTGCGCTTTACGCCGCACACCTGGACGAACGGGATCGGGCTCCTCGCCAACCTCCACCTCACGGCCGGCGTCGGCGGCGGGCCGTACCTCGAGCTGCCTCACGACCCGCCCTCGTGGACGGCCGAGCGGCGTGACTTCATGCTCGCCGAGCCCGTGCTCCCGGATGCCGACGGCTTCCTGACGGTCCCGGACCGGCCCGGGCTCGGCGTCGAGCTCGACGGGGACGCGGTCGAGCGCTACCGCGTAGGCTGACCGCATGACGCAGACGCCGCTCGAGCCCGCGCCCGCGTCGCTCGCCGGCGACCGCACGCTCTTCCTCAAGCGGGAGGACGTCCATGAGCTCGGGGCGTTCAAGTGGCGGGGCGCGCTCCCCGTCGTGACCGGCTACCGGGAAGCGGGCGCCCGAACGGTCGTCACCGCCTCGACCGGGAATCACGGCGCGGCGACGGCATGGGCTGCCGAGCGCCTCGGGCTGGACGCGATCGTCTACGCACCCGAGAGCGCCGCGGAGGCGAAGCTCGCACTGATCCGCGAGCTGGGAGCCGAGATCAGGCTCGTCGGCGCCGACATGGACGAGGCGAAGGACGAGGCCCGCCGCCACGCGGAGACCGCAGGGCTCCCGCTCTTCGAGGACGGGGCCGAGCCGGCCCAGTACGAGGGCTACGGCGCGATCGCGGAGGAGATCGTCGACCAGCTGGAGGATGCCCCGGCCGCAGTCGTGACGCCGGTCGGGAACGGCGCGCTCTTCGGAGGTATCGGCCTCCGCCTCACGGCGCGCGCACCGGAGACACTCCGAGTGGGCGTGGCGGCGAGGGAGGCGCCGGTCATGGTCGAGTCCTGGCGGACGGGCACGGTCGCCACGAGCGAGAGATCCGCGACCTTCGCCGACGGGCTCGCCGTCAGGGTGGCGATCCCGCTCGCGGTGGACGTGCTCGACGATGTTGCCAGCCGCATGCTCCTCGTTTCCGAGCGCGAGCTTGCACAGGCGGTCGGCGCCTACGCGGACGCAGGGATCCGGGTCGAGGGCGCGGGGGCCGCGGCGCTCGCCGCCCTCCCCCAGCTGGCGGACGTCGACGGCGCCGTCGTCCTCGTCGTCACCGGCCGCAACATCGACGACGACCTGCACACGAGAGCCGTCACGAGCCCGGACTCCTTCCCCGGGTGACGCGGTAGAGGCCGTCGCCTCCCGCGACGAGCCCTGCCAGCTCGAGCTCCGTCAGCGCGACTGCGATCTCCGGGCTCCCGAGGCCTGTGGCCCGCGCCAGCTCGTCGAGGGCTGCCGCGCCGTCGGTGAGGACCGCGAGCGCCGCGGCCGCCTCGGGCGAGAGGCTCGCAGGCGGCTTGGGCGCCGCCGGCTCGAGGCCGAGCGCTTCGAGGACGTCGTCGACCGTCAGCAGGGGCGTCGCACCCTGCCGAATCAGGTCGTTCGTCCCCCTCGAGAGCCCGGATGTGATCTCGCCCGGCACGGCGAACACGTCCCGGCCGAGCTCGAGCGCGAAATCGGCGGTGATGAGGGCTCCGGAACGCTCTCGCGCCTCGACGACCACGGTCGCCCGCGCCAGGCCGGCGACGATGCGGTTCCGGGCGGGGAATCGCCACGGGGCCGGCTCGACCCCCGGCGGGTACTCCGAGACGACGAGACCGCTCTCGGCGATCCGGCGTGCGAGCTCCGCGTGTGCGCGCGGGTAGTCCCGGTCGATGCCGCAGCCGAGGACGGCGACCGTCAGGCCCCCGGCGGCGAGCGCCCCGCGGTGCGCCTCGCCGTCGATCCCGCGGGCGAGCCCGCTGACGACGACGACTCCGGCGGCAGCGAGCTCGCGAGCGACGTCGCGCGCCACCTGGGCTCCGTAGCGGGAGCAGCTGCGTGCCCCGACGATCGCGACCGCGGGGCGCGAGAGGATCTCCGGCGGGCCTCCGCGCAGGAGAAGGCGCGCGGGAGGATCGTGGAGCTCGGCGAGCAGCGGCGGATACCCCGCTCGGCCTCTCGCGACCGACTCGTACCTCACGGCGAAAGCTCGCGTGGCGTCCGGTAGGAGAGCGCCTCGGCGACGTGCTGCGGCTCGATCGCGCCCGCACCGGCGAGCGCCGCGACGGTCGCCGAGACACGGATGACGCGGGCCCGCCCGCGCGCCGAGAGCGGCAGGCTGTCCACCGCCCGTGCCAGCAGTGCGCGGGCGTCCGGGCCGAGGCGAGGCCGCTCGTGCCGCAGCCGCTCCGCACCCGGCTCGACGCGTGCCCTGACGTCGGCGGACGGCTCCTGCTGTACCGCGTCGAGCTCCCGTCCACGCGGGCGTGGCATGTGCACGACGAGGTCGAAACGGTCGAGCAGCGCGCGTGAGAGCTTCATGCCGTAGGCGGCGAGCTTCTGCGGGGAGCAGCTGCACTCGACTGCCGGGTCGCCGCGGGCGCCGCACGGGCACAGGTTCATCGTCCCGACGAGCACGAACCGGGCCGGGAAGACGGCCTGGCCGCCGACCCGCGCGATGGCGACGACTCCGTCCTCGAGCGGCTGGCGCAGCCCCTCGAGCACGGGGCGGTGGAACTCCGGCAGCTCGTCGAGGAGGAGCACGCCGCGGTGCGCCAGGCTGACCTCCCCCGGCCGCGGCCCCGGGCCGCCGCCGACGACCGCGGCCGCCGACGCCGTGTGGTGCGGGGCGCGAAAGGGAGGCCGATCGACGAACGGATGCCCCGCCGGGAGGACGCCCGCGACCGAATGGATGCGGGTGACCTCGAGCGCCTCCTCGAGCAGCAAGGACGGCAGCAGGGAAGGGAGCCGGCGGGCGAGCATCGTCTTGCCGGTCCCGGGCGGGCCGGCGAGCAACAGGTTGTGCCGACCCGCCGCCACGAGCTCGAGCGCCCGCCTCGCCCGCTCCTGCCCGCGCACGTCCGCGAGGTCCGGCCACGAGCCGTTCTCCGAAGGCTTCGCGGGCTCGACGGGCTCGGGACGGAAACGCCCCTGCAGGTACGCGCCGGCCTCGGCGAGGTGGCGAACGGGCACGGGCTCGATGCCCGCCAGAGCAGCCTCCGGCGCAGACTCGCGCGGGCAGAGCAGCCGCGGCAGGCCGGCCCGCCTCGCCGCCTCGGCAGCGACGATGGCGCCCGGAACCGGCCGCAGACGCCCGTCGAGCGCGAGCTCGCCCACTGCGGCGTGCTCGGCGAGGGTCGCCGGCGGGATCTGGTGAGACGCCGCCAGGATGGCCAGCGCGATCGGAAGGTCGTAGCCGGAGCCCTCCTTGCGCAGCCCGGCCGGCGCCAGGTTGACCGTGATCCGCCGGCCCGGCCACTCGAGCTCCGCGCTCGTGATGCCCGAGCGCACGCGCTCCTTTGCCTCCTGGCAGGCCTTGTCCGGCAGGCCGACGATGGCGAACGCGGGCACGCCTCGCTGGAGGTGGGCCTCAACCTCGACGCGCCTCGCCTCGAGGCCGACGAGGGCATGGGTGACGGCGCGCGCGAGCACCCGCACGACGCTACGGCGGACCGGCGCACACGTGGCGCACGGGATCGCGCCGAGTCTGCGCTAATCGAACGGAGCGCGCTCGATGCGCCGGCCGCTGACCGCGACGGCCTCGAAGCGCACGTCGAGATCGGCCAGCTCCGGCCGAAGCGCGAGCCAGGCCTCGGCGGCCTGCCTGACCCGGCGGGCCTTCTCGGGTCCGACGGCCTCGAGCGGACTGCCGTACGCCAATCCGCTGCGCGCCTTCACCTCGCAGATCACCACCGTCCGGCCGCGCCGCACGACGATGTCGAGCTCGTAGCCGCCGGCGCGGGCGTTCGTCGCGAGAATCCGGTACCCGCGCAGACGGTAGTGGCGGCGGACGCGCCGCTCGGCCTCAGGCCCGAGCCGCCGTGACGAGCTCGGCCTCGGCCTCGTTCTCGAGCTCCGCATAGCAGCGGGCGTCGAAGGAGCGGCGGTGGATCGCGCTCGGCCCGAGGCGGCGCACGAGCGCCGAATGGCCCGGCGTGATGTAGCCGACGTGCGAGGCGAAGTCGTAGTTCGGGTACACGGCGTCGAGGCGCCGCATCGCGCGATCCCGCACGACCTTCGCCACGATCGAGGCGGCGGCGATCGCCGCGCTCTTCGTGTCCCCGTCGACGACCGCCCGGTGGTCCGGCGCGAGCGGGCCGAGGCGGAAGCCGTCCACCAGGCACACCTCGGCAGGCGGCGAGAGCGCCGCCAACGCCTCTCGCAGGCCGCGGAGATTGGACCGGTGCAGCCCGTCGCGGTCGATCGCCGCGGGCGGAATCACCCGGACCGCGATCCGGGTTGCGCACCGCGCGACCGCCCGAAAGAGCTCCTCGCGTTGGGCGGGGTCGACCTGCTTCGAGTCGTTGAGCAGGGCGAGTGGGCGGACGGCGTGGTCGCGCAGGCGCTCGTAGTCGAGGAGGACGCCCGCCGTGACGAGCGGACCCGCGAGGCTCCCGCGGCCGGCCTCGTCGGCGCCGGCGACGAAGCGAACGTCGAAGCGGCGGTCGAAGGCGAGGAGCTTGCGGCCCGGGCGGCGGATGGTCGCCACGGGCCCGAGAATAGCGCGGGCGGACGATGCGCACGCCCGGGGAGGCCCCTTCCGGTACAGAACAGCGTGGAACACGGCACGGTTGTCGATGTGCCTCTGCTTGGCGAGGAGGGCGGCTGTTCGTGCGAGCGTCCGCCGGAAGAGTGCGCCCCTTCGAGAACGGCCGCTTGCGGCCGTTCTCGAACTACTAGGTCCGCTGCTTCTCGCGCACGCGCGCCTTCTTGCCCACCTTCGAGCGCAAGTAGTAGAGCTTGGCGCGATTGACGTCGCCGATCGCGGCCACCTCGATCCTGTCGATCTTGGGCGAGTGGAGCGGGAACGTCCGCTCGACGCCGACGCCGAAGGAGTTCTTGCGGACCGTGAAGGTCTCGCGCACGCCGGCGCCCTGGCGCTTGAGGACGATGCCCTCGAAGACCTGAACCCGGCGGCGCTGTCCCTCGATCACCTGGAAGTGAACGCGCACCGTGTCGCCCGCCTTGAACTGCGGGATGTCGTCGCGCAGCTGCTTGCGCTCGAGGATGTCGATCGGCGTGGTCATGAAAAGGGCGGCCCGAGGCCGCGCGGGAATGCTAGCGAACGCACGCTCTCACTGGAAGCCGATCCGCTGGACCGGCCAGTAGCGCGCGAACACGGGGCCGATGAGGTTCTCCCGCGGAACGGTGCCCCAGCGCCGGCTGTCGCAGGAGTCGTTGCGATTGTCTCCCATCATGAAGTACTGGTCCTCGCCAACCGTTTCCGGCCCGAAGTTTCCGCCCGCGTCCGTTCCGTTGACGTACGGCTCGGGCTGGGGAACATCGTTCAGGTACAGCTGGCCGTCACGAACCTCGATCGTGTCGCCGGGGAGACCGACCAGGCGCTTCACGAACACGCCCCCGGGCCCGGGACAGACCCTCTCGGCCTCGGGCGTCGTCTCGAAGACGACGATGTCGCCCCGCTCGGGGTCGGAGAAGTGGTAGACGAAGCGGTTGGCGAGCACCCGGTCCGACCTGGCCGCCTGGCAGCCCTGTGCCGGTCTCGCGCAGTGGAGCGTGGGCTCCATCGAGGAGGACGGGATGCGGTACGGGTTCACGACCCACGCCTTGATCGCGAGCACGGCGACGACCGCGAGCGCGATCGTCAGCGCCCAGTCGACGACCGTCGGCCAGGGGGCAGGGAGCGACTCGAGCTTGCGGCGGAAGAAGACGGCCTCCCAGGCCTCTGCTAGTAGAGACCGAGCCGGGTGAGCGGCCAGTAGATGGCGAACACGGGCCCGATGAGGTCGTCCCGCGTCACGGGTCCCCACTTTCGGCTGTCGCAGGACTGACCACGGTTGTCGCCCAGCATGAAGTACTCGTCGGCTCCCAGCACCCGCTCCCGGAAGTCCGGCCCGGGAGGCCCGCCGTTCACGTACGGCTCGTCGAGGCGCTCTCCGTCGATGTAGACGACGCCCTGCGCGCTCGAGATGCGCTCTCCAGGGAGGCCGACGAGGCGCTTGACGAAGGTCCCGCCCGCCCCGCAGCGCCGCACCGCGCGCTCGGGGGTGTCGAAGACGACGATGTCCCCTCGGCTCGGGTCGCGGAAGCGGTAGATGAAGCGGTTGGCGAGCACCCGGTCGGAGGCACCGGCCTGGCAGCCGGCCGCCGGCTCTGCGCAGTGGAGGGTCGGCTCCATCGAGGACGAGGGGATCCGGTACGGGTTCACGACCCACGTCTTGATCGCGAGCACGGCCGCGACGGCGATCGCGATCGTCACCGCCCAGTCGACAACCGTGTCCCAGGGCTGCGGCAGCGACGAGGTCACGCGGTCGAGCGGGCCGCTCATAGGCCGATCCTTGGCCTATGAGCAGTGGAGGGTGTGTGAGGGAACCGGGAGGTTCCCTCACTGTCTCGAAGAAGGGGGCACGTGGGGGAAACATGCGTTTCCCCCACGGGAGCGAGCCGGAGGCGAGCGACGCTCACGAGAGCGTCCTTTCCCTGCTTCGATCCCGCCGCCACGTCTCGATGAGGGCATGGTTGCCCGAGAGGAGCACCTCGGGCACGCGCCAGCCCCGGAACTCGGCCGGCCGCGTGTAGTGCGGGTACTCGAAGCCGCCCTCGAGGGCGGCGGAGAAGCTCTCGACGGCGGCGCTCTCCTCCCGGATGGCGCCGGGGAGGCGCCTGGCCACCGCGTCCAGGAGGACCATGGCCGGTAGCTCGCCGCCGGAGAGGACGTACGGCCCGATCGAGACGACGTCGGTGGCGACGTACTCCAGGATGCGCTCGTCGAAGCCTTCGAAGCGCGCGGAGAGCAGGGTCATGGCCTCCTCGCCGGCCAACTCGTCGACGAGAGCCTGGTCGAGCTGCCGCCCCTGTGGCGAGAAGGCGAGCACTCGGCGGCCGTCGGGCTCGTCGTAGACGGCCTCGAGTGCGGCGCAGACGACGTCGACGCGCAGCACCATGCCCGCCCCACCGCCGTACGGCTCGTCGTCGACCTGCCCCCCGGTGAGAGGGGTGTAGTCGCGGTAGTTGAGGAAGCGCAGATCGAGCTCGGAGCCCAGCACGGCTGCGACCGGACGCTGCTCGGTCAGCCACGAGAAGGCGTGTGGAAGCAGTGTGAAGACGTCGATCTGCATCGGCTGCGAGATTAGCTTTCGGGCACGAAACCGGGCGCAATCAGAATCCGGCCCTCCTCGAGATCGACCGCGCGAACGCATTCCTCCACCAGCGGCAGCGCGATCCCTCCCTCCACCTCGAGGACGTCGTTCGCCACGCCGGGCGTCACGTCCTCCACGAGGCCCAGCACCCTCCCGCCCTCCTCGACGACCGAGAGGCCGACGAGCTCGAAGACGTAGTACCGGCCCGCGCCTGCCGGAGGCAGCTCGGACGCGGGAACCTCGAGCGCGGCGCCCCGCGCGACGTTCCGATCGAGACGGACCACGAGCCGTCCGCCCGAGCGCTTGCTCTCGACGACCGTGACCGGCTCGCGGCCGGCGTAGACGGTCGCGCCTTCCGCGAAACGAGCGGGATCCTCGCTTGCCCGCTCGACGACGAACGCTCCCGCGAGGCCGTGCGGACGACCGACCCGGCCCACGGCGACCCAGCGGTCAGCGGGCGTCAACGATCTCGAGCAGCGCGCGCTCGTGCCGGCGCCCGCCGCTTGCGCGCACGAGCGTCCGCAGCGCCCTGGCGATGCGTCCCTGGCGGCCGATCACCTTGCCGATGTCCTCCTCGGCGACGTGAAGCCTGAGCACGACCGCCCCGTCGCGCTCGGTGCGCTCGACCCGCACCTCGTCAGGTCTCTCGACGAGGTTTCTGGCGAGGTATTCGAGCATTTCCTCCATGGGGTACGGCCTAGATTCCCTGGGCCTTCATGAGGCGCTTGACCGAGTCGCTCGGCTGCGCGCCCTTGCCGATCCACTCCTGGATCTTCTCGGCGTCGAGGGAAATCGTCGACGGGTCCGTCTGCGGGTTGTAGCGCCCGACGATCTCGATGAAGCGCCCGTCGCGCGGCGAGCGCGCGTCGGCGACGACGACCCGGTAGATCGGGTTCTTCTTGGAGCCCACGCGGGCCAGTCTGATGCGAGTTGCCATTCGGTCCTTTCTCTCTCTAGCGACGCCTCTGGGCGGCCGCGATCGACTGCAGGTTGGGCGTCTTCCCCTTCCCGATCTGCTTCACCATCTTCGCCATCTGCTTACGCGCGTTCAGCAGCTGGTTCACCTGCTGCACGGTCGTGCCGCTCCCCTTCGCTATCCGGGCCCGGCGCGACCCGTTGATGAGCTCCGGTCGGCGGCGCTCCTCCACCGTCATCGAGAGGACGATCGCCTCGACTTTGCTCAGCTCCCGGTCGTCCACGTCAGCTCCCTGGAGCTGCTTGCCCAGCCCCGGGACCAGCCCGACGATCGACTTGAGCGGGCCCATGCGCCGCATCATCCGGTAGCTCTGGAGGAAATCTTCGAACGTGAACTGCCCGGCACGGAGGCGGCGCTCCATCTCCTCCTGCTCGTCCGCCTCGGCGGCCTGCTCGGCCTTCTCGATCAGCGTGAGCACGTCGCCCATGCCGAGGATCCGCGACGCCATCCGGTCGGGGTGGAAGTACTCGAGCTGGTCGAGCTTCTCGCCGGTGGACGCGAGCTTGATCGGCTTGCCGGTGACCGCCTTGACGGAGAGGGCCGCGCCGCCGCGGGCGTCCCCGTCGAGCTTCGTCAGGACGACGCCGTCGAAGTCGACGCGCTCCTGGAACGCCTCGGCGACCGCGACGGCCTCCTGGCCCGTCATGGCGTCGAGGACGAGGAGTACGTTGTGCGGCTTCACGGTCTTGCGCACCGCCGCCAGCTCCTCCATGAGCGGCTCGTCGATCTGGAGGCGCCCCGCGGTGTCGACGACGACGACGTCGCGTCCCTGCGCCTGCGCCTGCTCGAGCCCGTGGCGCGCGACCGCCACCGCGTCCTTCGTCGTTCGGTCCAGGTAGACGGGGACCTGGATCTGCCTACCGAGCTGCTCCAGCTGGTCGATCGCCGCAGGCCGCTGCAGGTCGGCGGCGACCAGCGCAGGCGAGCGCCCCTCCTGCTTGCGCAGGAGCAGAGCGAGCTTTGCCGCGGCGGTCGTCTTGCCCGATCCCTGCAGGCCGGCGAGGAGGATCACCGTCGGCGGCCGTCCCGAGAAGGCGAGCTTGGAGCCGCCCGACCCCATGAGCTCCGTCAGCTCCTCGTGGACGATCCTGACGACCTCCTCGCCCGGCTTGAGGCTCTTCGTGACCGCAGCGCCCGTCGCGCGTTCGCGCACTCGCGTCACGAACTCCTTGACGACTTTGAAGTTGACGTCCGCCTCGAGCAGCGCGAGCCGGATCTCGCGCATCGCTCGCGAGAGGTCCTCCTCGGTGAGGACACCGCGCCCCCGGAGATCGCCGAGCGCGCCCTGCAGCTTGTCGGACAGCGTGTCGAACATGAGCCGGCGGGAAGTGTAGCCGCGGGTTTTCGCTAGCCCATGCCGAGGGGCGGCCGCGGTACGGCCGTATCACCGGCGGATGCATCCGCTGGGGGGTCGAGGCCCCCCTGAATCAACGCTATCGTCGGACTCCGCGCGTGTGGGGCGCCGATTCGTGCCGAGAGTGGGTCAGCCGCGGCCGACCAGGGCTCGGGCGAAGTCCTCGGGGTCGAACGGCTGCAGGTCGTCCAGGCTCTCCCCGACGCCGACGAGCTTCACGGGCAGGCCGACCTCGTGGCTCACCGCGACCGCGACGCCGCCCTTCGCCGTCCCGTCCAGCTTGGTCAGGGCGACGCCCGTCAGGCCGACCGCGTCGTCGAAGAGCTTGGCCTGGCGCACGCCGTTCTGGCCGGTGGTCGCGTCGAGGACGAGCAGCGTCTCGTGCGGGGCGCCTTCCAGCCGCTGCCCGATCACCCGCCGGACCTTGGCGAGCTCCTCCATCAGGTTCGTCTGCGTGTGCAGGCGTCCCGCCGTGTCGACGACGACCACGTCGCGCCCGCGGGCCTCGGCCGCGGAGATGGCGTCGAAGGCCACCGCCGCGGGGTCGGCGCCGCGCTGGGAGCCGACGAAGTCTGCCCCGGCCCGCTCCGCCCAGATCTCGAGCTGCTCCTCCGCCGCGGCGCGGAAGGTGTCCGCCGCGGCCAGCACGACCGAGCGTCCGGACTCCTGGAGCCGGTGCGCGAGCTTGCCGATCGTCGTCGTCTTGCCCGTGCCGTTGACGCCGACGACGAGGACGACCGTCGGGCGCCCGTCGAGGCCGAGCCTCCCCTGTCCTTCGACGGTGACGAGCTCGGCCACGACCTCCTCGAGGCCGTCGACGAGGTCGGCCTGGCTCGCGGGCTCACGCTCTTCGAGCCGCCTCACGATCTCGACGGTGGCCGGCACGCCGCAGTCGGCCGCGATCAGCGCCTCCTCGATCCGCTCCCAGGCCTCCTCGTCGCTGGGGTCGAAGAGAAGCTCGCGCGTCAGAGCCTGACGGCTGGCGCTGAGCGAGTCGCGCAGCCTCCCGAACCAGCCGCGACGGCTCTCCTCGTCCGCGAGGGAGGCGTTCTCCTGGTCGCCGAGGAACTCCGCCCAGGTGCGCACTACGCGCTGAGAGCCTCGGCCTGCGGCGCGGTCGCCAGCCGCTTCGAGACGACCTGCGAGATGCCGTCGGCGCCCATCGTCACGCCGTAGAGGATATCCGCGGCCTCGATCGTCCTCTTCTGGTGGGTGACGACGATGAACTGCGCACGGTCCGAGAATCTGCGCAGAAGCTCCGTGAACCGTCCGATGTTCGCGTCGTCGAGAGCCGCCTCGACCTCGTCCAGGAGGTAGAACGGGCACGGCCGCGCGAGGAAGAGGGCGAAGAGGAACGAGATCGCCCCCAGCGCCTTCTCCCCGCCCGAGAGCAGCGAGAGCCTGGTGATCCGCTTGCCGGCAGGTTGCAGCTCGATCTCGATCCCGGGCTCGCCTCCCTCCTCGTCGTCGACGCGGGCGATCCGGCCGCTGCCGCCCGGGAAGAGCGTCGCCGCCACCTCCTCGAAGTGGCGCTCCACCTCGCCCAGGGTCTCCTCGAAGCGCCGCTCGACGGTCTCGGCGAGCTCGTCGCGGAGCGACTCGAGCTCGGCGAGCGACCGCTCGAGATCCTCGCGCTGAACCGTGAGCTCCTCGAGCCTCGACTTTTCACGGGCGTGCTCCTCGGCCGCGAGCGGGTTCACCTGGCCGAGCGCCTCACGCCGCCGCTCGAGCCTGGCCAGCTGCGCCCGCAGCTCCTCGGCCTCCTCCTCCGTGAGCGCCTCGGCCTCGGCGTCCTCGGGCACGCGACGCAGGACCTCCTCCCGCTCGGCCTCGAGGCGCGCTCGCTCGATTCCCACCCCTGACATGCGCTCCGCGGCCTCGGTCGCCGCCAGCCGGAGCTCTGCCTCGAGGCCTCCGAGCCGCCGCAGCTCGTCGCCGAGCTCGCCGGCGCGGCTCCCGCCCGCGTCGACCCGGGCTCTGAGCGGAGCCTCCAGCCGGACCGCACGGGCGCCGGCGTCCTGCAGGACGGCCGCCGCCCGCTCCGCCTGCTCGGCGAGCCTCCGCAGGAGATCCTCACGGCTCGGCCCCTCCGGCGGAGGGGCGGCAGCCGCCGAGTCAGCCGCGAACCAGCTCTCGCCGCCCGAGAGAGCGACGAGCGCGTCGCGCCGCTCGGCCTGCGCGCGCTGGAGCCGCGCCACGGCGTCCGGGAGCTCCAGGCGCTCGGGCGCCCACGCGCCTGCGGCGGCGAGTGCCCGTTCGTAGCTCGGGGGCCTGCGCGGGGACGGCAGCCTTGGACGGTCCGCGTCGGCGCGCAGGGCGGCGGCAGTCTCCTCCGCCCGCTCGCGACGCAGCTCCAGTCGTTCGAGCGCGCTCCGGAGCCGGTAGAGCGCAGCGGTGGCCTGCTCGTGGCGGCCGGCCGCCTCCGCAAGCTCGTCCTCCGCCCGGCGCCTCTCCGCGAGAACCCCCTCGAGGCGTTCGTCACGCCGCCGCTTCTCCTGGCCGACCTCCGCCAGGCGCTCGTCGACCTCGGCCAGGCGCGCGTCGATCGCCTCCAGCTCGGCGGCGGCGAGGCGCGCCTTCAGCTTGTCGATGTCGACTCCGAGCTTCTGCGCGCGATCCGCGGCGCTCGCCTGCAGCGCCAACGGCCGCAGGCGCTTTCGCACCTCGTCCTCCAGGTCGCGGGCACGCTCCACCTGCACCTGGACGCGGGCGAGCTTGAGCTCGGCCCGGTGGCGCCGGCGCTTGAACTTCCCGAGCCCGGCCGCCTCCTCGACGAGGGCCCGCCGCTCCTCGGGCTTCGAGACGAGGATCTCCTCGACTCGGCCCTGGGAGATGATCGAGTGCCGCTCGCCGGCGAGGCCGATGTCCGCGAGCAGCTCGACGATGTCGGTGCGCCGCACCCGGGCGCGGTTGACGAGGTACTCGCCGTCGCCCTCCCGGTGCGCGCGCCGCAGGACCGAGAGCTCGGCGACGTCGAGCGGCCCGCCGCCGTCCTCGTTGTCGAAGACAAGCTCGACCTCGCACCAGTCGGCAGCCGACCGCTCCTTCGAGCCCGCGTAGAGGACGTCGTCGGGCTTCTCGGCTCGAAGCTCGCTCGGGCTCAGGCTTCCCGCAGCCCAGACGATCGCGTCGGCGATGTTCGACTTCCCCGAGCCGTTGGGACCCACGACGACGGCGACGCCCGGCTCGAGGCGCACCTCGACCGGATCCGGGAACGACTTGAAGCCGCGGATCTTGACCGCTCGCAGGAACAGGCTCCGAAGTCTGACGATGCGGACGGACGGGCTAGGAGGGATTGGCGGGACGTCGCTCGCCGCCGGGGTGCGATGGTCGTTCCGAAACAAGGACGCAGGGAGCGCTCGTAGCCGGAGGCTACGGGCGCGACCGAGGACGCAGTCTTCGGGGCGAGCAGCGCAGCCCGGCGGCGCAGGCTGCGTTCCGTCAAGCCCTCCTAGTACTCGCCGGGGGCGCCGAGCTCGAGGCAGCTGACGCCCTGGAACTCGAGCCAGATGCGGCCCTCGGCGCGCACGACGCGCAGGAGCACGGCGTCGCAGCCCGGGCAGCGCGCGACCGCCCCGGGCGCCTGCACGTAGACGGCGAGCGCGCCGATCTCGCGCACCGCCCCGCACGAGGCACACGTCGAGCGGGCGACCGTGATCTCCGCGACGAACACCTCGCCGAGCGCGCCTCCGAGTGCGTTGCCGTCCAGCTTCAGGTCTGCCGTCTCCATGTCAGGGGCCGCTCGGGCCGAACCGCTCGGTGCGGACGCGGCCAGGGTCGTAGCCTATGGCGACCAGGCCGTCGGCCGCCACCTCGACGAAGCGAGTCGGGCCGCAGACGTACGCACGCGCCTCGACGCCCTCTCCGAAGACCTCGGCGAGCATCTCGCCGTCGATGCGCCGCGCGTAGCCCTCCCACCCCTTCGGCTGCGCCCGCGTGAGCGTCTGCACGACGCGCAGCCCCGGATCGGCCGCTGCCAGCCGGTCGAGCTCCTCCCGGTAGATGACGTCGTCGAGCGTCCGCGACGAGTAGAGCAGCGTGGCGGGGACGGCGAGCTCCGTCTCGGCCCGGTGCCGAAGCATCGCCATGAGCGGGACGACTCCGGAGCCGCCGGCAAGCAGGTGGAGCGGACCGGCGGCGGAACCGTCCCAGACGAAGTAGCCGCCGATCGGCCCGCGCAGCTCGAAGCGATCCCCGGGGCGCAGCTCCTCCGTGAGAAACGGCGAGACCTCGCCGTCCTCGAGCTCCTCCACCGTCAACACGATCCGCTCGCCGTCGGCGGGCGTGGCGATCGAGTAGCTCCGCTGCGCCTGGTAGCCGTCCTCGGCCGTCAGGCGGACGTCCACGTGCTGCCCGGGCCGGTGGCCGGCCCAGCCGGGGACGTCGAGGATGAGGCTCGTGACGCGCGGAGTCTCGGGGACGAGCTCCTGGACCTCCGCCAACAACCAACGGAGCGGGGTCAGGGTTCGGAGCGGGATGATGGCCCCCCGACTGGGTGCGATGGGTGGTTCGAGGCAAGGACGCAAGGAGCGCTCATACCAGGAGGGGTATGGGCGCGACCGAGGACGCGGCCTCGGGCCGCCCAGCGCGGCCAGGCGGGATCGTGCGTCATTCCGCGCCGAGCCCTTAGTCGCCCCAGTAGCGCTGCTCCCGCCACGGGTCTCCGTAGAGGTGGTAGCCGAGCGTCTCCCAGAAGCCGGGCTCGTCCTCGTCCATGAGCCGGAGTCCCCGCACCCACTTGGCGCTCTTCCAGAAGTAGAGGTGCGGGACGAGCAGCCGAGCGGGGCCGCCGTGCTCGGGGTCGAGCGGCTCGCCCTCGTAGCCGAAGGCGACCCAGGCCTTGCCGCCGGTGACGTCCTCGAGCGGCAGGTTCGTCGTGTAGCCGCCGTCGCACCAAGCGGTGACGTAGGCGGCGTCGGTCTCGATTCCGTCGAGAAGCGTTTCGACGGAGACGCCCTCCCACGTCGTGTCGAGCTTCGACCACTTGGTGACGCAGTGGATGTCCCGCGTGATCGTCTCGCTCGAGAGCGCGCGGAAGTCCTCCCAGTTCCAGCGGGCGAGCTCCTCCCCGCCCTCGGAGATAGTGAAGCTCCAGCTCTCGAGCGGCGTGTGCGGCGTCGGTCCCGCCGAGAGCACCGGGAAGTCGTGGGTCTCGTACTGGCCGGGCGGGATGCGCCCGTCGTCGCCGGCATCGCGCCGGCCGCGGAAGCCGCGGGTGACGAAGGCCATGTCGCGAGCTTAGTCTCGCACGGGCGCGCGTGCGTTACAGGGCTCGGCGCTCGACGTTCCCCCCGCGCGCGACCAGGATCTCGGAGACCAGCTCAGGCGGGAAGAGCCCGTGCTCGACGACCCCGGGTGTCGCGGACAGGCGGGCGGCGAGCTCCGCCGGATCGCCCACCGGGCCCGTGTGGTCGGCGATGAGCCCGCCGTCCGGGCTCGGAGGCACGTCGCGGAGCTCCGCCGGGGCCGCATGCGCGAGCGTGGCCCGTACACCGTACGAGAGGATCTCCAGCGGGACCGGCGGGCGGATCGCCGGGACGAGCTTGTCCGAGGAGACGATGACGACGAAGCGGTCGGCGGCGGCCGCGACGACTTTCTCCCGCGTGTGCGCGGCGCCGCCGCCCTTCACGAGCCAGCCGTCCGGCGCAGCCTGGTCGGCGCCGTCGACGGCCAGGTCGAGGCGCTCGAGCTCATCGAACGGCTCGACATCAAGCTCCAGCTCGCGTGCCGCAGTCTCGGTCTGGAGCGACGTCGCGACGCATCTCAGCGAGAGCCTGCGGCGCGCGAGCGCCTCGAGGAAGTAGGCGACCGTGGAGCCCGTGCCGAGCCCGACGAGCATCCCGTCCTCGACCAACGCGGCGGCGGCCTCGCCCGCGAGGCGCTTTTCGTCCTCGACGCTCAAGGGCACGCTCCGTGCCGTTGAGCGTGGGGAGGGTGTGTGAGGGAACCGGGAGGTTCCCTCACTGCTCAAAGAAGGGGGCCCGTGGGGAAACACGGTTTCCCCCACGGGAACGAGCCATAGGCGAGTGACGCTCATCCCGGGCAGCGTAGGATCCCCGCAGGATGGCCTCCGACGCGGAGCTCGCCGGGCAGGTCGCGCTCGTCACGGGCGGCGGGCGCGGCATCGGCCGTGGAATAGCGCTCGAACTGACCGCCGCGGGCGCGCGCGTGGCCGCCGCCGCGCGGACGCTGGAGCAGGTGGAGACGACAGCTGCCGAGACCGGCGGCCTGGCGATCCAGGCCGACGTCTCCGACCGCGGAGACGTCGAGCGGATGGTCTCCCGAACCGAGGAGGAGCTCGGCCCTCTCGACCTCCTCGTCAACAACGCGGGAATCGCGCTCTGGGAAGAGTCCGCGTGGGAGCTCGAGCCCGAGGAGTGGTGGCACGTCCTCGAGGTCAACGTGCTCGGGGTCTATTTGTGCTGCCGCGCGGCGATCCCGGGAATGATCGCGCGCGGCCGCGGCCGCATCGTCAACGTCGCCAGCGGCGCCGCGTACCTCCCCGGCAGCCGCTCGACCGCCTACAGCGCGAGCAAGGCCGCCGTGCACCGCTTCAGCGAGACGCTCGCGACCCAGCTCGAGCCGCACGGCATCCCCGTCTTTTCGATCAGCCCGGGCCTCGTGCGCACCGAGCTGATCGGCGACACCTTCGGCGACGACGCGCCCTGGACGCCGCCGGAGCTCGCGCCCCGTCTCGTGCGCGCGCTCGCCTCCGGCCGGCTCGATGCGCTTTCGGGTCGCTATCTCCACGCGGAGCACGACGACGTCGACGATGTCGCGGCGCGTGCCGAGCAGATCGTCGCGGACGATCTGAACGCGATTCGGTTGCGCCGCTGATGCCGACCTTCAGGGCGGGCGTCGATCTCGGGGCGACGAAGATCCAGGCGGTCGTGGTCGGTCCCGACCACGCCGTCGTCGGCCAGGCGCGCCACCCCACGCCCACCGATGGCGGCCCTCCGGCGGTGACGGCCGCGATCGCGGGGGCCGTCGAGGAGGCGGCGGGCTCGGCCGGCGTGGCCGTCGAGGAGCTCGGCGGCGCCGGCGTCGGCTCGCCCGGCGCAGTCGACCACGACTCCGGCACGGTCGCGCACGCGCGGAACCTCCCCGACTGGGAGGAGCCCTTCCCGCTCGCGGCCGCGCTCGCCGACGCGCTCGACTGCCCGGTCCGGATCGACAACGACGTTCAGGTCGCCGTCCTCGGCGAGCTCGAGCTGGGTGCCGGACGGCCGTACTCCTCGTTCCTCGGCGTGTGGTGGGGCACGGGCGTCGGCGGCGGCATCGTGCTCGACCGGAAGCTCTGGCTCGGCCGCGGGGCCGCCGGAGAGATCGGGCACATGGTCGTGAAGCGCGGTGGCGCGCGCTGCCCCTGCGGCCGCAGTGGCTGTCTCGAGGCCTACGCGGGGCGAGGCGCCATGGAGGCGCGGGCGCGGGAGCTCCACGACCGCGGGCACAAGACCGACCTCTTCCACCTGATGAAGAAGCGCGGGCGCGAACGGCTGACGAGCGGCGTGTGGGCCGCGGCGCTCCACCACGGCGACCACATGGCGACGACGCTCATCGACCGGGCGGTCACGGCCCTGGGTGCGGGCATCGCCTCCGCCGTGAACCTCCTCGACGTGGAGGCCGTCGTCATCGGCGGTGGGCTCGGAACGCGGCTGGGAGAGCCGTACGTCGAGCGGATAGCCGAGGCGATGCAGCCGCACCTCTTCGTCGACGACAGGCCGCCGGCGATGCTGCCGGCCGCGCTCGGCGACCTGGGCGGCGCGATCGGCGCCTCCCTGCTCTTCGAGAACTGACTCCTACTCTTCGCCGGCAAGCGTTTCGAGGGCCTGGCGGGCGGCGATCTGCTCCGCCGCCTTCTTCGAAGCTCCCTGGCCGGTGCCGACGACCTCGCCTTCGATCGTGGCGGCGCACGTGAAGCTGCGGTCGTGCGGTGGCCCGTCCACGGTCACCACGGTGTAGGTGACCGCGAGGCCGCGCCGGGCGAGCTCCTCCTGGAGCTCGGTCTTGTAGTCGACGTGGCCCTCGAGCGCGTAGTCGATGCGCTCCTGGAAGGCCTCGACGATCGGCACCCGGATGGCCTCGAAACCGTGCTCGAGGTACAGAGCGCCCAGGCAGGCCTCGACGAGTGCTGCGAGCACGTTGCGATTCGCCGCGAGGCGCCGGAGCTCGTCCGGGTCCACCGCACCGGCGTGGCCGGCGAACAGCTCCCCCAGCCCCAGGCGCTTGCCGACGATGGCGCAGCTCTGGCGGGAGACGACATGCGCCCGGATCTTGGCAAGGCGGCCCTCCGCCTCGTTGGGGAAGCGGTCGTACAGCTCCTCCGCGATCGCCAGCCCGAGCACGCTGTCGCCGAGGAACTCGAGGCGCTCGTACGAGTCCGCCCGGCTCGGGGCCCAGGAGGCGTGCGTAAAGGCGTGCCGTAGGCGCTCGCCCGGGAGCGCCTGGATCAGAGCGAGGAGCTCGCCCCCCGTCCCCTGGCTACTGGTGGGTGGAGATGTAGTCGACTGCCTGCCCGACGGTCTGGATCTGCTGGGCATCCTCGTCCGAGATCTTGATCCCGAACTGGTCCTCGAGCTCCATGATGAGCTCGACGAGGTCGAGCGAGTCGGCGTCGAGATCTTCCTGGAACGAGGCTTCCTCCGCGATCTCGCTCTCCTCGATCCCGAGCTGCTCGACAAGGACGTCCTTCACCCGCTCGGCGATCTCTTCGCGCGAAGCTGCCATCTCGGTTTTCTCCTGCCTTTCTCTGATTCGGACACCCAGCGTGAACGGCGCCGGATGCTACCACGCTTTGCGGCGTTCAGTTCACTGCCTGGACGCGCGCCGCCAGGCGCTCGGCGACGCGGTCGACGACACCGCCCGCGACCCCGCGCGCCGCGTAGCGCACCGCGTTTGCGATCGCGGCGGCCGACGAGTTGCCGTGCGCGATGACGACGAGCCCGCGCAGGCCGAGGAGATAGGCGCCGCCGTACGTGTCGGGATCGAGCCGCGTGCGCATGGCCCGCGCGGCCGGACGGATGAGAAGCCCGCCGAGCTTGCCGCGCGCGGACGCGGTGATCTCGTCCCTGAAGGCGTGCAGCGTCGTCTGAATCGTGCCCTCGAGGAGCTTCAGGGCCATGTTGCCGGTGAACCCGTCGCAGACGACCACGTCGGCCACCTTGCGGAGGAGGTCGCGGCCCTCGACGTTGCCGATGAAGCGAAGGCCCGGCGCCTCGGCGAGCTCCGCGTGGGCCTCGCGCACGAGCCTGTTGCCCTTCTCGGGCTCCTCGCCGATGGAAAGGAGCGCCACCGACGGGCTCGGAAGCCCAGCGACCTCCTCGGCGAACACGGCGCCCATGTGGGCGAACTGGACCAGGTGCTCGGGCCGCGCGTCGGCGTTCGCGCCGCCGTCGATCAGGATCGAGGGGCCGCCGAGCGACGGAATGGGAACGGCGATCGCGGGCCGGTGGACGTCCGGCAGGCGGCGGATCTCGAGGAGGCCGGCGGCGAGCATCGCGCCGGTGTTTCCGGCGCCGACGACCACGTCCGCGGAGCCGTCGCACACCGCACGGCAGGAGAGGAAGAGCGAGCTCTCGCGCTTCTCGCGCACCGCGTCGGCCGGCTTCTCGTCCATGGCGACGACCTGCTCGGCGTGGACGACCTCCAGGCCGTCGGCGAGCGGCTCGAGCACGTTGCGCGGGCCGAAGAGGACCGGAACGACGTCGGCGGAGGCGGCCGCGCGCGCGCCCGCGACGACCTCCTCCGGTGCACGATCGCCGCCCATGGCGTCGACGGCGACCCGGACGGGCGGCATCTAGTGCCTCTTCAGGTGCTGCTGCTGTGCCTGGAGAGGCACTTAGGGCGCCGTCGTGCGGAGGGGCTCGACCTCGCGGCCGCGGTAGGTGCCGCAGGTCGGGCAGACGTGGTGAGGCCGTTTCGGCTGGTGGCACTGCGGGCACTCGACGAGCGTCGGGATCGACGCCTTGTGGTTCGCCCGGCGCTTGTCGCGGCGCGACTTCGAGGTCTTTCGCTTCGGAACGGCCATCGCGGCGGCTGAGTATAGCGAGAGCGCCCGGGGGCCCTGTGCCTACAGGCGGTCGCGCAGCTCGGAGAGCGCCGCCCAGCGCGGATCGATCTCCTCGCCCTCGTGCTCGTGCGGCTCCTTGTTCAGGTCGCGGCCGCAGAGCGGGCAGAGGCCAGCGCAGTCCTCGCGGCAGAGGATCTTGTCGGGGAGCGCGAGCGCGACGGCGTCGTGGGCCCAGGCCGAGAGGTCGAGCTTCGAGTCTGCGATGTACGGCGTCGTCAGCTCGTCCGACTCGCCCGGGCTCGTGGCCTGGTACTCGCGGGCGGCGACGTGCACGTCCAGCCCCGCGTCGGCCAGGCAGCGCATGCAGGGGCCGAGGACGCGCGTCGTCAGCTCGAGCTCGAGGACGAGCCCCGAGCTCGTTTGCGTGAGCTCGAGCATGGCCTCCGGGCGCTCGGGCACCGGGACATAGCGCTGGCCGCCCAGCTCGAGCGGCCCGAGCTCGACCTCGACCGCATCCCGGAACTGCTCGCCGGGGCGTAGCTTGACGTTGCGGAGGTTGAACGTGGTCACCCGTTCACCGTAGCGAACGAGTACAGGTGAGCTCAGGCGACGCTAAACGGGTTGCTGGTCGTCGGCCAGGTCGGCGACGACCGTCTCCTGGGAGCGCTCGTGCAGGCGCTCGCGACCGCGGCGCACCGCGCCGAGGAACTTGTCCAGGTTCACCTCGAGCGTCGAGAGGATCGAGTCGGCCCAGTCCTCCATCTCGAGGCGCGTCTCGCGCGCCTGGCGGCGGGCCTCCTCGACGATCTCCTGCGCCTGGCGCTCGGCCAGCTTGGCGATCTCGGTCTGGGACGCCTCGCGCACGGCCTGCTCGCGCGCCTCGCCGAGGATCCTGTCGGCCTCGCGCTTGGCCTCCGCCAGCATCTCCTGCCGCTCCTTGACGATCCAGCGCGCCTGCTTGATCTCCTCCGGGATCGTCGCCCGCATCTGGTCGAGGATGTCGTAGATCTCCTCGCGGTCGATGCGGACCTGATCCGTGAGCGGAACGGCCTTCGCGTTGTGCACGAGGTCGTCGAGCTTGTCGATGAGCACGAGTACGTCCATGGGCAATGAGTCTACTCTTGCGGGCTGACGGGCGCGCCGGGCCTTCCCTGCGGGAAGAGCTGGCGGAAACGGCGCGCCACGGGCTCGGGCACGAGGGCGTCCACGTTGCCTCCGAAGGAGGCGACCTCCTTGACGCCGCTCGAGGAGAGGAAGCTGTACTGCGGGCTTGACATCAGGTACATCGTCTCGACCTCGGGGGCGAGATTCCGGTTCAGGTGGTGCATCTGGAACTCCCACTCGAAGTCCGAGATGGCGCGCAGCCCCTTCACCATCGTCCGCGCGCCGAAGCGGCGCGCGAACTCGACGACGAGGTCGGAGAAGACCTCCACCTGCACGTTCGGGAGGTCGGCGAGCGCCTCGCGGAGGAAGCTGACCCGCTCGTCCACGGAGAACATGGTCGCCTTGTGCTGCGGGTCGCGTACGACGCCGACGACGACGCCCTCGAAGATCCCCGCCGCGCGCCTGATGATGTCGAGGTGGCCGTTCGTGACGGGGTCGTAGCTCCCCGGGCAGATGCAGGTGACCGGCTGGGAGTCGCTCACTTCGACGCCTCGAAGACCGTCACCCGGGCGGAGCCGTACCGGCGGCTCGTCCGCTTGGGGAGCGGCAGGTCAGGCTCGTCGCGCGCGTCGGACTCGATAACGGCGACGCCGTCCGGCGCGAGCACGGAGGGCAGGTGTGCGGCGAGGATGGGGAGGTTTGACGCGAGCATGGCGTACGGGGGGTCGACCAGCACGAGATCGTAACGCTTGCCTCCGGCTGCGTCGGCCGCCAGCTTCCGCCATGCGTCTTCCCGGAGGACGACCGCGCCGTCCAGCCTCAGCTTGTCCAGGTTGCGGAGGATCGTCTCGGCGGCTGCGCGATCGGACTCGACGAATGTCACCCGGGCGGCGCCGCGCGAGAGCGCCTCCAGGCCCATCGCGCCGGAGCCGGCGTAGAGGTCGAGCACCTCCGCTCCGTCAACCGGGCCGAGCAGGTTGAAGACGGCCTCGCGGACGCGGTCGCCCGTGGGCCGGGTGTCGAGCCCCTTGGGCGCGAGGATGCGCGCGCCCTTACGCGAACCCGCGACGATCCTCATCCAGCCTCTCCGTCTCCCGTCGCAGCGGCTCGAGGACCGCGTCCTCCGCGTCGACGAGCTCCTCCGCCCAGACGCGGGCCTTGGCGATCAGGCGCCGGTCCCTCGCCAACCGCGCGAACTTGAGGTCCGAGTACCCCGACTGGCGGACGCCGAGGAGCTGGCCCTCGCCGCGCAGCTCGAGGTCGACCTCTGCGAGCCGGAAGCCGTCGGAGGTCTCGACGAGGGCTTCCAGCCTGCGCACGGCCTCCTCCGTGAGCTCCTCCTTCGGCCGCGAGACGAGCAGGCAGTACGACTGCTCGGCGCCCCGGCCGACGCGGCCGCGGAGCTGGTGGAGCTGGGCGAGCCCGAAGCGATCGGCCTCCTGCACGATCATGATCGTCGCGTTCGGAACGTCGACGCCGACCTCGATCACCGTCGTCGCGACGAGCACGTCGAGCTCCCGCCGCTTGAAGGCGTCCATCACCTGGCGGCGCTGCGCGGTCTTGAGCTTCCCGTGGAGGACGCCGACCCGGAAGCCGCGCAGCTCGTGCGTCCGCAGGCGCTCGGCCTCCTGCTCGGCCGCCCGCGCCTCGATTGTTTCCGACTCGGAGACGAGCGGGCAGACGACGTAGGCCTGGCGGCCGTCCGCGAGGTGCTTCCGCAGGCGCGTGTAGGCGGTGCTGCTCTTCTCGTGGTCGACCCAGCTCGTGATCACGGGCCTGCGGTTCGCCGGCGGCCTGGCGATCTCGGTCACGTCCAGGTCGCCGAAGACGGTCTGGGCGAGCGTGCGCGGGATCGGCGTCGCGGTCATGTGCAGGACGTGGGGCGTCGTCTTGCCGAGGGCCCGCCGCTGCTCGACGCCAAAGCGATGCTGCTCGTCCACGACGGCGACGGCGAGCGAGCGGAGCTCCACCTCTTCCTGGATGAGCGCGTGCGTGCCGACCGCGAGGTCGGTCTCGCCGCTCGCGAGGCGGTCGCGCACAGCGCGGCGCTGGGCGGCCGGCACCGAGCTCGTCAGGAGCTCGCAGCGGACGCCGAGCTCGTTGCAGATCCCCTCGACGGTGAGGAAGTGCTGCTCGGCGAGGGTCTCCGTCGGGGCCATCAGGGCTCCCTGGTGTCCCGCCTCCACGGCGCGGAGCAGCGCGTACAGCGCGACGACCGTCTTGCCCGAGCCGACGTCGCCCTGGAGGAGGCGCTGCATCGGCCTCGTCGCCTCGAGGTCGCCACCGATCTCGCGGATCGCGGCCCGCTGCTCCGGCGTCAGCTCGAACGGCAGCGCCGTGTAGTAGCGCGCGATCAGCTCGCCGGCGGCGGGAAGCGCGGGCGCGCTCGCCTGCTCCTCGAGCGCCCGCCGGCGCTCCTGGAAGCCCAGCTGGAGTGCGAGCAGCTCCTCGAGCGCGAGTCGCTCCCGGGCGGTCTCGGCCTCGGCCCGGTCGCGGGGCCGGTGCGCCGCGACGAGCGCGTCCGCGCGGAGCGGCTGGTTCTCCCGGTGGCGCAGCCGGGCCGGCAAGGGGTCGGGGAACCAGCGGACGCGGGGCAGGGCGGCCTCGACGTAGGCGCGGAGGCGGTACGAGGGCACCTCCTCGCTGGCCCGGTACTCGGGGACGAGCCCGACGGTGTGGAGGCCGGTGCCCCGCACCTCGGTCCGTACGACCTTGAAGCCGCCGCCCAGCTCGCGCGTGCCGTGCAGGAGCAGCTCTGTTCCCGGGGCGAGCTTCGCCAGGTAGGCCTGGTTGAACCAGATCGCGGTCTCCCGGACACCCGCTGCGTCGACGACGAGGCCCTCGACGATCTTGAGGTTGCGGCGCCGCGTCGGCCGAACGCGGACTCGCTCCAGCGTGCAGCGCACGGTCGCCTCCTCGCCCGCCGCGAGGTCGCCGAAGCTCGCCACCTGCTCCCAGTCGAGGTAGGCGCGCGGAATGTGCTCGGCGAGGTCGCGCACGGTACGCAGGCCGAGCTTCCCGAGGCGCTCGGCGACCCTGGGCCCGACGCCGGCGAGGGTCTCGACCGACGCGTCGGAATCCGTGCGGCGGCGCGCGGGCTGCGGCGGGCCGGTGTCGGCGCCGGCGAACCCGGTCGGCGGGGCGGCTACGGCTCGCCGTCCCAGTAGCCCAGGGGCTCGATCCGCCCCATGACGCCGATTCCGCGCAGGTTGACCTTGCCGGAGCGGGGGTAGTAGGCGATGTCGTTCGGCTCGCGCGTCCCGTACGCGAGGTAGACGAGGTCGGTCTCGCCGGCCCGGAACGAGTGGGCAACGCGGGTCCCGGGTGGGCGGCCGACCACGCTGCCGGGCCGCACGGGGTGCTCCTCGTCGCCGAGCAGCAATGTCCCCTCGCCCGCCAGGACGACGAAGATCTCCTCCTCGGCCGAGTGGCAATGCGGCGGGTAGCCGAGCCGCCCGGCCGGGATGGTCACGTGGGAGATGCCCGTCCGTTCGGAGCCCACCGCCGTGCCGAGGTCGCGGTCGTGGATGAGCGAATCGCTGTGCTCCTGGACGTACGGCTCGACGGCGGCGACGTTCACGATCGAGGCCGGGCGAGGCTCGGCCTCTCCGACCTCGGGCTCGCCCGCCTCGGCCTCGCGCAGGAAGGGATGGCGGCCGGCTCCGATCGTCGTCACGTCCACGTAGCCGGGCCGCATCCACGCCACGCCGGCCCGCGGGAGCACGGTGTTGCCGTGGAGGGCGCGGTGGCCGTAGGCGAGCACGCTGAGCCCGGCGGGGCCCGCGCGCAGGGTGTGGGCCTCGCTCATGGGGAGATGGACGAGACAATCGCCGGTCGCTATCTCGTAGACGGCGCCGTCCTGCCAGGAAAGCCCGGTTCCCTCGAGGACGTAGAAGATCTCCTCGGCGACGCCCTCCACGTGAGCCGGCGTCGACCAGCGGCCGGGGTCGACGTCGATGCGCTGCACGCCCACGCCCTCGGTGCCCGCGGCCGTGCCGAGGTCGCGCCAGGTCCCGGCCAGGTGACCCACGTCCCGGCGTCGCGGCTCGACCTCGTCCCAGTGGGTCACGTGCTGCACGGTCGCCTACGATACCGCCGCATGGCTGAGCCCAAGGCCGTCGCCGAAGCCGCCGAGGAGGTCGTTCCCGGCGTCTGGGACTGGGGCGTCGCCAACGAGCGGATCGGCGGCGCCGAGAGCACCGGGCACGCGGTTTCGGGAAAGGACGGGGTCGTGCTCGTCGACCCGGTGCGGCTGGCGCCGGCGGCTCTCGCCATGCTGGGCCCAGTCGTCGGGATCCTGCTCACCGCTCAGTGCCACCAGCGCTCGGCGTGGCGCTACCGGCGGGAGCTCGGCGCTCCAGTGTGGGCGCCGGAGGGGACGAGGCCGATGGAGGAGGAGCCGGACGAGCGCTATCGCGCCGGAGATTTCCTCCCGGGCGGGCTGCGCGCGGTGCACACGCCCGGCCCCGAGGAGGTGCACTTCTCCTTCCTCCGGGAGCGCGCGCCGGGCGTCCTCTTCTGCTCCGACCTGCTCACGAACTACGGCGGGCGCGGCCTCGACTTCGTGCCCCTCCAGTATCACGACGACCCGGCGCAGACCAGGCGGACGGTGGAGGGGCTCCTCGACCTGGAGTTCGACGTCCTCTGCCTCGACCACGGGAGCGCGATCACGGACGACCCGAAGGCGGCCATCCGCTCCCTCTTGGCCCGAACCGCGTAGGAGCAGATCCACAGGTCGGCGGGGAAAACGCGGAGGCCCTTTACCGGGCGTCGGCGGCATGGGCGAAGTCCGCACCGGCCACGAAGGCCATGCCCGGGGACAGGCCCCGGACGTGGCCGGCGGGGACGGGTCCGTGAGGAATCGCCACGCTCTCGCGCGTCAGACGGGCTCGTCCTGGAACCAGAAGAGGCCGAGCGTGCCCGGGCCGCCGTGGGTGCCGATCACCGGGCCGAGCGGGGTGACGATGTCGAGCGACGCGCTCGGGCGGCCCGATCGGATCCGCTCCACGAGCTTCGCAGCGTCCTCGGGCGCGTCGGCGTGGCCGACGCCGACGCGGAGATCCGGCGAGTCCTCCGTGTCCGCCAGGAACAGCGCCTCGAACTCGGCGAGCGCCTTCGCGCGCCCGCGCACGCGCTTGAGCGGCGCCACCTCCCCCTCGTCGAAGTGGAGGATCGGCTTCACGTTCAGGAGCTGCCCAGCGAGCCCCGACGCCTTCCCGATCCGACCGCCGCGCACGAGGTACTCCAGCGTCTCTACCGTGAACAGGAGGCCGCGGGTCCGCGTGAAGCGCTCGACGACGGCCAACAGCTCCTCCTCCGTCGTTCCCCGCTCGAGGCGCCGCTGGAGCGCGTCCGCGAGGATCACCGCGCCGCCGCAGATGACGCCGGAGTCGACGAGCGTCACCCGCCGGTCGCCGATCGACTCGGCCCCGAGGCGGGCGCTCTCGTACGTCCCCGAGAGCTTCGCGGAGAGCAGCACCGCGAGCACCTGCTCGTAGCCGGCGAGCTCTTCGTAAACGGCGGCGAAGTCGGCAGGGGTCGGCTGGGAGCTCCTCGGCGGCTCCGGCGCGTCCCGCAGCCGGCGGTAGAACTCCTCCGGCGTGATGTCGACGTACTCCCTGAGCGTCTCGTCGCCGAAGCGCACGTAGAGCGGGACCATGCGCCAGTTGGGATGCCGGCTCTGCGCGTCCGGGTAGTCGGCGGTCGAGTCGAGGACGATCGCCGTGTTCTCAGCCGTGAGCTGCATCGCGCCCCGCGGCGTCTCTGACAGCGCCGACGATCTCGTCCAGCTCCCGGTCCTTCGTCAGGCACGCCACCGCGCCGGCGCCGTAGAGCGCGTGGATCTCCTCGCTCTCCGCGGTCGCGGTGAGGACGACGACGGCGGTGTCGGGGCAGGCCTTCCCGATCGCTACGGTGGCCTCGACGCCGTCGAGCTCCGGCAGGCGGTAGTCCATCAGGACGACATCGGGCTGCACGCGCTCACAGACGTCGAGCGCCCTGCGGCCGTCCGGGACGGCTGCGGCGACCTCCACGTCGGGCACGGTGCTGAGCAGGAGCTCGAGCGACTCGCGGAAGACGTCGTTGTCCTCGACAAGGACGACGGTGATCGGATCGCCTGCCACGGCTGGGCAGACTAGCGGTCTATTCGGCGGCGAAGAGGAGCGGGTAGTGCGGCTGGCCCCCCTCGTGGACCTCGATCTCGAGGTCCGGGTGCTGCTCCCGAGCGAAGGCGACGAGCTCCTCCACGCCCTCGGCGTTCTCGCCCGCGAGGACGGTGAGGACGTCGGCGTCCTGCTCGAGCAGCTGCTCCAGGACCTCACGCGCGACCGGCTGGAGAACCGGTCCCACAGTCACGGGCTCGCCCTCGAGCAAACCGAGGAACTGCCCCTCTTCCACGGCGAGGTCGCCGATGATGGCGTCGCGCGACGCACGCGTCACCGCTCCGGAGCGCACTCCAGCGGCGGCCTGCTCCATCTCGGCGACGTTCTCGTCGGCGGACCGGTTGGGATCGAACGCGACCATCGCCCCCAGCCCGGCCTGCAGCGACCGCGTGGGGACGAGCCGCGCCGGCCTGGCGGACGCTCCCACCGCCTGCTCGGCGGCCAGGACGACGTTCTTGTTGTTCGGGAGCACGATCGCCTCGCTCGCGGGCAGCGCCTCGACTGCGGCGACGATGTCCGCGGTGGACGGATTCATGGACTGACCGCCCTCCACGCACGCCGCCCCGAGGCTCGCGAAGAGCCTCCGGTTGCCGTCGCCGGCGCAGACGGCCACCACACCGCACGCAGTGGCCTCCAGGATTCGCTCCTCCCGCTCGGCGGTCTGGGCGTGCATGTTCTTCACGTCCACCTCCTCGATCACGCCGACGGCGGTGGCGAGCGCCAGCGCCGTTCCGGGCTCGTCCGTATGGAGGTGCGCCTTCACGGCGCCGCGGCCGCCCACGACGAGCAACGAGTCCCCGAGCTTCTCGAGCTCCTGCTCGAGCTCGCCGGGATCCACCCGGTCTCCCTCGACGAAGAACGACGTGCAGTAGCGGAACCGCGAGAGCTCGAGGTGGATCGCCTCGAGCGGGATCGGCTCGAGGAGCGGCGAGGGCTCGGGCAGCTCCTCGCCGCGCACGTGCGAGGCGATGCCGCGAACGATCTCGACCAGGCCGGCGCCGCCCGCGTCGACAACCCCCGCCTGCTTGAGGACGTCGAGCTGCTCCGTCGTCTCTGCGAGAGCCACCTCCCCGGCGGCGAGCACGTCGGCGAGCGCCGCCTCGACGGAAAGGTCGTCGGCGGCGATCTCCTCGGCCCGCTCCGCGAGGGAGCGCGCCACCGTCAGGATGGTGCCTTCTTGCGGGTTCCGGAGGGCGGCGTACCCGGCGTCGCTCGCGCTCCGCAGCATGCGCGCGAGGGCGTGCGAGTCGAGCGCGCCCTCGGGGACCTGCCGCAAGGCGCCGGCCACGAGCTGCGAGAGGATCACGCCGGAGTTCCCGCGCGCTCCCATGAGGACCGCCCGGCCGATGTCGGCCGCCAGGTCGCGCTCGAGCGCCGCGACGGCCGCGCGGACGGTCAGCGTCATGTTCGTCCCCGTGTCCCCGTCGGGAACCGGGTAGACGTTCAGATCGTCGATCCGCTGGCGGCTCGCCTCGAGCGCGGCCAGCGCCGCGCGCGAAAGGGCTAGACCGCCTTCTGGACGCGGCCCGACTTCAGACACCGGGCGCAGACGTAAGCCCTGCGGGCCGTCCCGTTCACGAGGATGCGGACCCGCTGGAGGTTGGGGTTGAAGCGGCGCTTCGTGGCCACCATCGAGTGGCTTCGGCTGTGGCCGAACGAGGGGCCCTTCCCGCAGACTGCGCAGACCTTGGACATCGGCGGACGAGTATAGCTGACTGGCCCGGAGCGGTCCCGCAGGAGCGCGAACACGTCGGCCATCTCGAGCGCGGAGCGGGCCGCGTCGGCGCCCTTGTTTCCCTGGGGGCCGCCGGCGCGCGCCTCGGCCTGCTCGCGCGTGTCGCAGGTGAGGACGCCGAAGGCCACAGGGATGCCGGTCTCGAGCGCGGCGAGCTGGAGCCCGCTCGCGGCCTCGCCGGCGACGAAGTCGAAATGCGGGGTCTGGCCGCGGATGACGCAGCCGAGGGCGACGATGCAGGAGTACTGACGCGTTCTCGCCAGCGCCATCGCTCCGAGCGGGAGCTCGAAGGCGCCGGGCACGGGGACGACATGGATGCGCTCGCGCTCGACGCCGGCCTCCTCGAGCGCGGCGATCGCCCCGTCGAGGAGCTTGGACGTGATCTCGCCGTTGAACCGGCCGACGACGACTCCGACCGCCCGGCGGGCGCCGTTCGGCGATCCCTCGATCACGCCGACGCCCTCCGGCAGGCGCAGCCGTCCGACGGCGTGGTCCGGCGCCTGGACTCCGTCACTCATGGGCCCACCGGCCCATGAGCGTGGGGGAGGGTGTGTGAGGGAACCGGGAGGTTCCCTCACTGCATCAAAGAAGGGGGCCCGTGGGGGAAACATGGTTTCCCCCACGGGAGCGAGCCGAAGGCGAGCGACCGTCACCGATCGTCCCCCGGCGGCTCGAAGCGCTGCTCCTGGTGGTGGAGCCGGTGGCCGAGCTTGTCGCGCTTCGTCTCCAGGTACTGGCGGTTCTCCATGTTGGGCGGCACCTCGATCGGCACCTGCTCGACGACCTTGAGGCCGAAGCCCTCGATGCCCGTGATCTTGCGGGGGTTGTTCGTGAGGATGCGGATGGTCGAGAGGCCGAGGTCGGCGAGGATCTGCGAGCCGATGCCGTACTCGCGGGCGTCCGGCGGGAACCCGAGCTCGACGTTGGCCTCCACCGTGTCGAACCCGTTCTCCTGGAGCTCGTAGGCCCTGAGCTTCGCCAGGAGGCCGATGCCGCGGCCCTCCTGGGACATGTAGAGGAGCACGCCGCGCTCCTCCCCGGCGATCCGCCGCAGCGCGAGCTCGAGCTGCTCGCCGCAGTCGCAGCGGAGCGAATGGAAGACGTCGCCCGTGAGGCATTCGGAGTGGACGCGGACGAGGACGTCCTCCTGCCCGACCACCTCGCCCTTGACGAGCGCGACGTGGTTCTTCCCGGAGAGGACCTCGCGAAAGGCGACGGCCGTGAACTCTCCGAACGCCGTCGGGAGCCGCACCGAGGTCATCCGCTCCACGAGCTTCTCGGTCCGGCGCCGGTACTCGATCAGGTCCTCGACCGTGATCATCTTGAGCCCGTGCGCCTCGCAGTACGGGATCAGGTCGCGCACGCGGGCCATCGTGCCGTCCGCGTTCATGATCTCGCAGACGACGCCGGCGGGGTTGAGCCCGGCGAGGCGGGCGAGGTCGACGGCGGCCTCCGTCTGGCCCGCCCGCTGGAGCACGCCGCCGGGGCTCGCGCGCAGCGGGAAGACGTGTCCGGGTTGGACGAGGTCGCCCGGGCCCTTCGTCGGGTCGATAGCGACCTGGATCGTGTGCGCCCGGTCGGCGGCGGAGATGCCCGTCGTCACGCCTTCGCGGGCCTCGATGGCGATCGTGAAGGCGGTCTCGTTGGGCGTCTCGTTGTTGTACGTCATCGGCTTGAGGTCGAGCTCGTCGCAGCGCTCCTCCGTCAGACAGAGGCAGATGAGCCCGCGCCCGTGCGTGGCCATGAAGTTGATCGCCTCGGGCGTCGCGAACTGCGCCGCGATCGTCAGATCGCCCTCGTTCTCGCGGTCGGCAGCGTCGACCACCACCACGAGCTTCCCCTGGCGGATGTCCTCGATCGCCTCCTCGATGGTGGCGAACGGCGTCGTCGTCTCGATCTGCACGCTCATCTGCTCCTGGGATCGTAACCCGGCGACACCAACCGCTCGACGTGCTTGGCGATCACGTCGACCTCGAGGTTGACCTCGTCTCGCACCGCGACGGCGCCCAACGTCGTCGCGGCCCGCGTGTGCGGAACGAGTGCGACCGTGAACGACTCGCCGCTCAGGGCGGCGATCGTGAGGCTGACGCCCTCGACGGCGATCGAGCCCTTCTCGACGCAGTAGCGGAGGAGCTCCGGGGCCGCCGAGACTTCGAGGCCCTCGGCGTCCACGCGGACGACCCGTCCGATGCCGTCGACGTGGCCCTGGACGAGATGGCCGCCGAGCGGCTCGCCGGCGCGCAGCGCGGGCTCGACGTTGACGGCCGCTCCTGCCTCCAGGCGACCGAGAGAGCTGCGCCGCAACGTCTCCGGGACGACGTCGAACTCGACCGCGCCGTCGGCCGCGCCGACCGCGGTCAGGCACACGCCGTTCACGCTCACCGAGTCGCCCACTGCAGTGTGCTCCGCCGCTTTGGGCGCACGCACGCGCAGTCGGACGACGTCGCCGTCCCCTTCGACGGACTCCACGCTGCCGACCTCGCGGACGATGCCGGTGAACATGGCCCGAGGATAGTCACGGTGCGCGCAGGTACGCCGTCAAGAGGACGTCGCCCCCCACGCGCTCCGCGGACGGCCGGAGCACGGTGACCGCCTCGGGCAGCTCCCCGAGCCACCGCGGGCCCGCGCCGGCCAGCGTCGGCGCGACGAAGAGCATGAGCTTGTCGACCAGCCCGGCGGCGACGAAGGACGTCGCGAGCGTCGGGCCGCCCTCGAGGAGGAGGGACTGCACGCCCTCCGTCGCCAGGCGCGCGAGCTCCTCCTCGAGCGGGCCGGCGACCAGCTCGAGCTCCGAGCCGTCCGGCAGCGGCCCGCGGCCGAAGGCGAGCCGCCGCGGCTGCCGTGTCGCGCCCACGTCGCGTGCCGTGAGCTGCGGGTCGTCGGCACGCACGGTCCCCATCCCGACCGCCACCGCGTCCGCGCTCGCGCGCAGCTCGTGCACGCGGCGGCGGCTCTCCTCCCCGGTGACCCAGCGCCGGCCCGGCACGGCCACGCGCCCGTCGAGGGTCACGGCCGCCTTGTAGACGACGAACGGCCTGCTCTCTGCCACCCAGACCCGGAAGGCTTCGTTCTGAGCCCGCGCCCGCCACTCGAGCTCACCACCGGGGAGCTCGACCTCGATCCCCGCGGCGCGCAGACGATCGAGGCCGGCGCCGTCCGTCTCGGGGTTCGGATCGCCCACCGCCGCGACGACGCGCGCGACCCCGGCCGTGACGAGCGCGTCCGCGCAGGGCGGCGTCCGTCCATGGTGGGCACAGGGCTCGAGCGTGACGTAGAGCGTGGCACCGCGAGCCTTCTCGCCGGCCGCCTCCAGCGCGACGATCTCCGCGTGCGGACCTCCAGCGCGCTCGTGCCAGCCCTCCCCCACGATCTCTCCGTCGCGGACGAGCACGGCCCCCACGACCGGGTTCGGGGCCGTCGTCCCCCGCCCCCGCTCGGCCAGCTCGAGCGCGCGCTCGAGCCACTCCCGGTCAGTCATCCGGATTGAGCCTGCGGACCAGCCGGTTGTACGCACGGTTGATGTCCTCGAAGCCGAACACGGCCGTGCCGGCCACGATCGCCTCGGCCCCGGCCTCGTAGATCTGGCGGACGTTGTCGTGCGTGATGCCGCCGTCCACCTGGACGACGACGCGCTCGTGGAGCTGCGAGCGGAGCTCGCGGATCCGCGGGAGCGCCTCCGGCATGAACTCCTGGCCCGAGTAGCCGGGGTGGATGCTCATGCAGAGGACGAGGTCGGCGCCGAGGGAGGCGGCGACGGCGTCGGCGACCGGCGTCTCGGGGTTGAACGCGACGCCGACGCCGAGGTCGTCCGAGCGCGCGAGCGCGATCGCGTTCCACGGCTCCTCGCAGGCCTCGACGTGAAAGGTGACGCTGTCGCCCCCGGCCGCCTTCACCTGCGGGAAGTGGTGCTCGGGGTTCGTCACCATCAGATGGACGTCGACGACGCCGCCCACCTCGTGGATCATGGGCGCGATCGCGCGGAGGACGACCGGCCCGATCGTGATCGGCTCGATGAAATGACCGTCGCCGACGTCGAAATGGAAGACGCGCGCGCCGGCGTTCAGCAGGTGGCGCACCTGGTCGCCGAGGCGCGAGAAGTCGGCAGCGTAGAGGGACGGCTCGATCTCCACGGTCCGGATCCAGTCTCGCCAGGGCACGCCCGGATCCTACGTCCGGAGGCGCGCCACGAAGAACCCGGACGTCCCGTGCACGTGCGGCAGCGTCAGCAAGAACTCCGGGCGCCGCGGATGGCGGTACTCGGGCCACTCGGCGCCGAGATCCTCGACCGGCAGGCCCAACGCGTCGACGACGTCCGCGTTCTCCGAGCGGTGGATCGTGCAGACGGCGAACGTAATCGTGCCGCCCGGCCGTACCCGCTCCGCCGCGGCGCGCAGGAGGCCGAGCTGGAGCTCCGGGAGCGGCTCGGCGCGCCAGCGGAGGTCCGGACGCGAGTTGAGGACGCCGAGCCCGGAGCAGGGCGCGTCGACGAGCGCGCGGTCGAAGCCGCCGAGTTCGCCGGGCAGCTCGAGGGCGTCCGCGTTCAGCACCGTCAGCTCGACGCCGAGCCGGCGCGCATTGTCGGCCAGCTCCCGCGCGCGGCCGGGATGCTTCTCGACCCCGACCACGTCGGCGCCCGCAGCGGCAAGCTGCGTCGCCTTTCCGCCCGGCGCGGCGCAGAGATCGAGGATTCGCTCGCCTGGACGCGCGCCCACGGCGGCGCCGGCAAGCTGGGAGCCGCGACTCTGGGGCCACGCATAGCCGCTCTCCAGCCACTCCGGCGGGATCGAATCCACCACCCTGGGCCCGTCCGGCGTGCGCACGACGGTCTCGGGCGGCTCGTTCTGGGCGCGCATGAGAGCGCGCGCGTCCGCCGGGCCGAGCTCCCGCCACCAGGCCTCGGCAATCCAGTCCGGGTAGGAGTGCAGGAGCGCTGCCGCAGCCGGGGTCTCCTCGTGCAGGCGCCCGAGCAGGTCGGGCAGGCCCTCGGAGAGCCGCCGCATGACCGCGTTCGTGAACGGGACGGCGCGCTCGAGCCGGGCCGCGCGCACGAGCTCGACCGTCTCGTTGACTGCCGCGTGCGGCGGCACGGCGTCCATGAAGGCGAGCTGGTAGGCGCCGGTGCGGAGCGCTGCGCGGACGGGCGGGTCGAGCTTCCGCACGGGCCGGCGGCCGAGCGTCTCGATCGCGTGGTCGAGCGTCCGCACGCGCTGGACGGTCCCGTAGGCGAGCTGCTGCGCGAAGGCGCGGTCGCGCGCGTCGAGCCGCTCCGCGGCGCCCCTGAACGCCCGGTCGGCGTAGGCGCCCTCCTCGAAGACCCGCTGGACGACCCGGGCGGCGACCGCCCGGGCCGTCACTTCCGTAGGCCTCGGAGGTACTCCTCCACGGGCAGGCGGCGGCCTCCCTCCCGCTGCACCTCGAGCGGCTCGATGCCGCCGGCCACGAAGGTCGCCTCCGGCCGCGCCGGACGCGCCCTCCAGACGATCAGCCGGCGCCCCTCGACGAGCCCGCGCGCCCCGATGTGCGGCGAGAGCGCCCGGATCCGGTTGAGGTTCACCTCGGGAGGCAGCGACCAGTCCAGCTCGCGGTCGGCGGCGGTGATCTTGTCGGCGTAGGTCACCCCCACCTCGGGCTGGGGGACGAACGTGGGCTCGGCGAAGACCTCGTCGAGCAGCTCGAGCGCCACGCGGGTCGCGCGCTCGGACACGACGCCTGCATCGTCCTCCGGCCCGATCGGAAAGCGTCGCTGGGCGGCGATCGGCCCCGCGTCGAGCTCGGGAGTCGTCCGGTGGATGGTGACACCGGTCTCCCGGTCTCCCTCCATGAGCGCACGCTCGACAGGCGCCGGCCCCCGCCACCGCGGCAGAAGCGACGGGTGGACGTTGAGCCAGAGCCGGTCGGCGAGCAGTCTCTCCGGGATGAGGACGCCGTAGTCGGCGACGATGACGATGCGGGCGTTCCACGGGAACTCCGTGAGCCGGTCGGGCTGCTGGACGTCGAGGCCGTGGGCGAGCGCGACCTCCTTGGCGGGCGGCGGCAGCTTCTTGCGCCCGCGACCTTGGGAGCTGTCGGGCTTGGTGAGCAGGAAGTCGATCTCACGGCGGGCGGCGAGGCCGTCGAGGATCCCCGCGCCGAAGCTCCCGGTCGCCGCGACTGCGATGCTCACACCAGGGGACCGAGGATGGGCTGAGGCCGGAGCTGGCCGAGCGCCTGGCGGCGGTCGTCCGGGCCCGTGCGGTCGATGATCAGGACGCCGTCGAGGTGGTCGAGCTCGTGCTGGATGACCCGGGCCTCCAGGCCCTCGGCCTCCACCGTCAGCGGCTCCCCCTCCGGAGTCACGGCCTCGACCGACACGGACACGGGTCGCGGGACCGGCACGACGACCGAGGCGGCCCCGAGCGAGAGACAGCCCTCGTCGGCCGTCTCCTCCTCGTCCGAGCTCGCCGTCACGCGGGGATTCACGAGCGCCACGACCGGCTCCTCGTCCGAGGTCTGGTAGACGAGGACGCGCCTGAGGACGCCGACCTGCGGCGCCGCGAGCCCGACGCCGCGGGCCTCCTGCATCAGCCTCGTCATGCGCTCCACGAGCTCGGCGACCGCGTCGCCCACGTCCTCCACCTCGTTTGCCGGCAGCCGCAGCGCGGGATCGGGGTACTGGCGAATCTGCGCGAGGGCGGCCCGACGCCGCGCTTCCCGCTCGGCGTCGAGCTCCTCGCTGCGAATTTGGCCTTCGACCTCACCCACGAGGGGGAGAGTCTAGAAGCCGCGATGACCCTTTCGCTAGATCGTTCTCGTGGTGCGGCGCTCGCCGAAGAGCGCGCGGTAGAGCAGGAGCGGGATGCTCCTTCCCGCCTGCCGGGCGCGGAAACCTCGGAGGGCTTCAGCCGCTATTTCGCCAAACCCTCCTACTAGGAGACGCCCTGGGGGTCGACGTCCACCGAGACGGCGAGGCCGTCCCGCCGCATGGCGGGAGCGGCGGCGGCGAGAAGGCCCGCGACCTGTGACGCCACGCGGCGCGGAACGTCCGTCTTGAGGAGGAGCTGCGCCCGGTGGCGCCCGCGCAGGCGCAGGAGCGGCGCCGGGCCGAGGAGGTCGGCGGGGCTTCCGGACCGCTCGAGCTCGCCCCGGAGCTCCTGGAGGACGCGGGTCGGGCCGGCCGGCGCCGGCCCCGCGACCGTGACGCGGACCAGGTGGCGAAAGGGCGGGTAGCCGAGCTCCCGGCGACGCTCGAGCTCGCCGGCGAGAAACTCCACCACGTCGTGGCGCGCGGCCAGCACGATCGGGCGGGCGTCCGGCTGGTACGTCTGCACGAGCACGCGGCCCGGCGCATCGCGGCCGCTGCGCCCTGCGAGCTGCGTCACGAGCTGGAACGTGCGCTCCTCGGCGCGGAAGTCGGGAAGGCCGAGCGCCGTGTCCGCGTCGACGACCGCCGCGAGCGCCACGCCCCGGAAGTGGTGGCCCTTGGCGACCATCTGCGTCCCGAGGAGGACGCCTCGCTCGCAGGCGGCGAAGCCCGTCAGCACCTCGCTCAGCCTTCCCGGGCGAGCGGCGACGTCGGCGTCGAGCCGGAAGCGCTCGAGCTCGGGGACGCGCGCGGCGAGCTCCGCCTCGAGCTTCTCGGTCCCCGCACCCAGCCGTGCGACCTCGGCGGCGCCGCAGGCGGGGCACAGCTCCGGCGCGGGCCGGCGGCGGCCGCAGTGGTGGCAGTGGAGCCGCCCGTCCCCGTGGAGGGTGAGCGCGACGTCGCAGTCGGGGCAGCGCAGCGTCAGGCCGCACGCACGGCAGTGGAGCGCGGGCGCGACGCCGCGACGGTTGAGGAGCAGGATCGCCTTGCCGCCGCCGTCCGCGAGCTTCCCGAGCGCTTCGAGGAGCGGTGCCGAGAGCGGGTAGCCGGCCTCCCGTCGGAGGTCCACGACCTTCACCGGCGGGAGCGGGCCGGCGAGCCGTCCCCCGAGCTCGAGCCGTTCCAGGCGCTGCCAGCTCTCGGGCCGCGGCGTGGCGCTGCCGAAGACGGCGACGGCGCCCTCGAGCGCGGCGCGCTTGGCGGCGACGGTGCGGGCGTCATAGCGTGGATCCGACTCCTGCTTGTACGAGGGGTCGTGCTCCTCGTCGACGCAGACCAGGCCGAGGGAGGGGACGGGCGCAAAGATCGCGGAGCGCGCACCGACGACGATCGGAGCGACGCCCGAGGCGATCCGCTCGCGCTCGTCGCGGCGCTCCGCCTCGGTCAGCCCGGAGTGCAGGATCGCGATCCGCTCCCCGAAGCGCGCGCGGAAGCGACCCAGGGCCTGCGGGGTGAGCGCGATCTCCGGCACGAGCACGATCGCCCCTCGCCCGCGTGCGAGCGCCTGCTCACAGGCCCGGAGGTAGACCTCGGTCTTGCCGCTGCCGGTGGCGCCGTAGAGCAGGAAGGCGCCCCCTCCGCCCTCCAGGGCCGAGCCGATCCGCTCGAGGGCCGCCGCCTGCGCCGGGCTCGGCTCGGCGGGCGCCTCCTCCGCGGGCAGGTCGGCCTCACGCTGTCGGCGCCTCGCAGCCGGCCGCCGCGCGGGAAGCGCCGGCGCGACGAGGCCGAGCGCCCGGGCAGGCGTCGACCCGTAGTAGTCGGCGACCCAGAGCGCGAGGTCGACCAGATGCCCCGGCACCGCCCCCAGAACACGCTCGACGGCGACCGGCTCGACCTCGGGCGGGGCCTCGTCCTCGAGCCCGACGACGACGCCGCGGCGGCTCGCGCGCCCGAAGCGAACCGACACGACGGCGCCCTTCTCCAGGCCGTCGGCGAGGTACGTGAACGGCCGCGCGAGGGCGCGCGCGGACACGAGCGGCACGACGGAGGCAAACCGGGCCACGGTAGGATCATCGCGGACATGGCGGCTGGGCACTCCGTCGACGACTATCTCGAGACGATCTACTTCCTGGCTTTTCCGATCGGGGAATACAAGCCGGAGACGAAAGGCGCGCCGACGCTCGCCGTCCGCGTCGCGGACATGCTCGGCGTCTCGCGCGCCTCGGCCGGCGAGATGCTGAAGCGCCTCGAGGCCGAGGGCCTCGTCGAGCGCGGCGAGCACAAGGAGGCGATCCTCACCGCGAAGGGCCGCGAGATCGCCGAGCGCGTCGTTCGCAGGCACCGCATCATCGAGCGGCTCCTCACCGACTTCATGGGCTACACGGCCGCCGAGGCGCACGTGCAGGCGGACCTGCTCGGGAACACCTTCACGGACGAGATGGTCGAGCGGATCGAGAAGCAGCTCGGCAACCCCGACCGCTGCCCGCACGGCTGGCCCGTCGACGTCAACTTCGAGCAGGCGGAGAATCGCGAGCTGAAGCCGCTGGCAGACCTCGCCGAGGGCGAGAGCGCCGAGATCGTCCGCCTCGCCGAGCACGACGGCGAGCTCCTGCACTGGTACTACGACGAAGGCCTCGTCCCCGGCGCCAGGATCCAGCTCCGCCGGGCCGAGCCCGCCGCCGGCCAGTTCGCGCTCACGGTCGACGGCGACGAGCGCGCCATCGGCGAGAAGGCCGCAGCCGGGCTCTTCGTCCGCCCCGCCGCTTAGCCCCTACTCCGCTCCTCGGAGCCGCGCCGTCCCGAGGCCGCGCGGCGCTTGTGCTCCACGCGCACGAGCTTCCGTCCCCGCTCTTCGCCCGTCCTCTCTGTCCGCTTCGGACACGGCCTTGCGCTTGTGCTCCTGGAACACAAGGGCGGTTCGGCGTGCTGGAGGACCCGCGCGCCGCGGGCTACGAGGCCGGGACTTCTTCGGCCAGGCCCGCGGCGGCTCGGAGGGCGTCCGCCTTCTCGGTCCGCTCCCACGTGAAGTCGTGCTCGGCGCGGCCGAAGTGGCCGTACGCCGCGGTCTTCGCGTAGATCGGGCGGCGGAGATCGAGGTCGCGGAGGATCGCGCCCGGGCGCAGGTCGAAGTGCTCCCTGACGAGCTCCTCGATGCGCCCGAGCGGGAGCCGCTCGGTGTCGAAGCACTCGACCTCGATCGAGACGGGATGCGCGACGCCGATGGCGTAGGCGACCTGGAGCTCGCAGCGCTCGGCCAGCCCTGCGGCGACGACGTTCTTGGCCACGTGACGGACGGCGTAGGCGGCGGAGCGGTCGACCTTCGTCGGATCCTTGCCGGAGAACGCGCCGCCGCCGTGGCGCGCCGCGCCGCCGTACGTGTCGACGATGATCTTCCTGCCGGTGAGGCCCGTGTCCCCCATGGGCCCGCCCAGCACGAACTTCCCGGTCGGGTTGACGAGGACGAAGTCGCGCTCCTCGAAGCGGTGCTCGTCGTAGAGGTCGCGCGGCAGGATCGGGTGGAGGACGTGCTCGATCAGGTCGGGCTTGATCAGCGCCTCCTCGTCGAGCCCGTCGCGATGCTGGGTCGACACGAGCACGCGGACGATCTCGACGGGCCGCTGGCGCCCGTGCTCGTCGACCTCGTAGCGGATCGTCACCTGCGTCTTCCCGTCCGGCCGCAGGTACGGAAGGATTTGCGCCTTCCTCACCTCCGAGAGCCGCTTCGCGATCTTGTGCGCGAGCGTGATCGGGAGCGGCATGAGCTCCTCGGTCTCGGTGCAGGCGTACCCGAACATCATCCCCTGGTCGCCCGCCCCGATCTGGTCGAGCGGGTCGTCGTCGCCGCGCTGCATCTCGTAGGACGCGTCCACGCCCTGGGCGATGTCGGGCGACTGCTCGTCGAGCGCGACGATGACCCCGCAGGTCTCGGCGTCGAAGCCGTACTTGGCCCGGTCGTAGCCGATCTCCCTGATCTTGGCCCTGACGACGCGGGGGATGTCGACGTAGGTCTCGGTCGTGATCTCGCCGGCGACGACGACGAGCCCCGTCGTGACGAGCGTCTCGCAGGCGACGCGCCCCTCGGGGTCGTCGGCCAGGACGTGGTCGAGGATCGTGTCGGAGACCTGGTCGGCGACCTTGTCCGGGTGCCCCTCGGTGACGGACTCGGACGTGAAGAGGAACTCGCGCGCAGCCATGGGCGGAAAGGCTACCGAGCCGCTCTAGTCGATGCCCAGGAAGAGCGAGAAACGCTGGGCGTCGCCGCCGTCCGAGCCCCAGAAGACCAGGCCGCCGAGCGGCTCGAGATACGCGGCCGCCGCGGCAGCCTCGAACCCCCCGAGAGCGGCAGGAGGCAGGAAGAGCGGAACCGCCGCCTGGACGTCCACGTAGCCGAAGCCCGTCGTCTCGTCGGGCATGCCCGCCGCGTCCAGCGCCGCTTCGAAGCCGTCGTCCTGGTCGAGGCGCGGGCCGTCGCCGCGCACGGCCGCGATCTCCGACTTCGAGGTCGAGACGACGAGGAGGCCGTCGAACGCCTCGTAGGCGATCGTGCCTGCCCAGGGGGCTGCGGTGCCGACGAGCCCCTCGACGGTCGCGAGGGCGGCGGCCTCGTCCTCCACCTCGGTCACCAGGGTCACGTCTGGCTCACCCCTGCCGGCGCGGGCGAAGACCGCGGTCTCCCCGGCGAAGAGCTCGCCGATCTCGGCGGTGTCGAGCCCGAGCATCTCCAGGCCGAGGCCGCCGGCGCCGGTGAGCGTGCCGCCGAGGTCGGCGAAGGAGACGAACGCGAGGACGTCCGCGGGCACCTCCTCGACCAGCTCGGACTCGAACGGCTCGGGTCGGGGCGTCTCGGCGTCGCCGGCCGCCGGAGCTCGTCCTTCCAGGCGGACGCCGTCGTCCTCGGCGACGAGCGCCGCGCCGAGGGAGCCGACGTCAGCGCCCGCGAAGCCGAACGGGATCGGCCCGGCTCCGGCCGGGAGCTCGGAGAACGCCTCGGCCAGCGCCTCGCCGTTTACGTAGATGCGGGCGAGCGCGTCGGCCGGAAGGTCGTCCATCGCCTCTGCGAACTCCTCCGACTCCTCGAGGGACGGGCCCTCGAGGGCGTCGCGGTAGCGGTCCAGGTCGGCCTCCGTCTGCGCGACGGCCTGCCAGCCCTGCACCTCGGCCCGGGCCGCGTCCTCGCCCTCGAGAAGCTCCGCGAAGGCGTCCTCGTCCTCGGGCTTCGTGAGGACGACGAGGGGCGGCTCCGAGTCGGGGTCGGACGGCACGTCGAGAACGACGAGCGCGACCTCGGGGCCGAGCGCGGCCCGCAGGTCGGCGTCGCTCTCGAGACCCGCCTCGGCCGTTGCCTTCTCCAGCAAGTCCTCGAGCAGCCCTTCGCCGTCGGGGAACTCAGCCAACAGGCCCGACACGGCCCGCCACTGATCGCCCTCGAAGGACGTGTCCACCGAGACGTAGGCAACGGCGCTCGCCGGCACGGCCGAGGCGGCGCTCCCAGCCTCGCCTGAGTTCCCGCAGCCGGCGAGGAGCGGGAGGAGGGCGGCTGCGAGCAGGGCCGGGATCAGGACTCTGAAGCGCATCGACATCACGTTACTCATCTGTCGGCGTTCTGTTCATCAACCCTGAGACCAGGTCGAGGGCGCTCGTGCCGTTCAGCACCTCGCAGATCGCCTCGGTGATGGGGAGCTCGACGCCGAGCCGCCGCGAGAGGTCGCGGAGAACGGGGGCGGTCGTCAGGCCCTCGACCACCATCCCGATCTCCTCCTTCGCCTCCTCCGGCGAGCGGCCCCGGGCGATCAGCTCGCCGGCGCGCCTGTTTCGGCTGTAGCGGGAGAAGCACGTGACGATCAGGTCGCCCATGCCGGCGAGGCCCGAGAACGTTTCCCCGCGGGCGCCGCACGCCTCGCCCAGCCGGGCCATCTCGGAGAGGCCGCGCGTGATCAGAGCCGCCTTGGCGTTGTCGCCGAAGCCGAAGCCGTCCACGCCCCCCGCCGCGAGCGCCATCACGTTCTTGGCCGCGGCGCAGAGCTCGACACCGACGAGGTCGGAGTTGAGGTAGACGCGGAAGCGCGTCGAGATGACGGCGTGCTGGAGCTCGACCGCAAGCTCCTCGTCCTCGCTCGAGATCACCGCCGCGGCGGGCAGGCCCTGCGCGATCTCCTCCGCGTGGTTCGGCCCCGAGAGCACGGCCACCGCCCGGCCGCGGACGACGGTCGAGAGCCGCGAGCCCGTCTCCGGGTCGAGGCCCTTCGTCAGGCTGAGCACGGGCGCGCTCCCAGGCAGGCTTTCGACGACCTCGCGGAACGCGCCGCTCGGAAGCGCCAGGCACACGAGCTCGGCCTCCGTGACCGGCGCGGCCTCGAGCGTCGCGGCCTCGACCGCCGAGAGGTCCACGTCGGTGAGGTAGCGCGGATTCCGGCCGGTCTCGGCGATCGCACGGGCCTGCTCGGGGTCGCGGCAGGCGAGCGTGACCTCGTGGCCGCGCTCGGCGAGGAGCACGGCGAACACCGATCCCCAGGAGCCGCCCCCGACGACGACGACCTTCACGAGCGCCGCACGAAGTCGATGATCACCGGCACGCCCTGCAGGCCGAGGCGGTCGCGGAGCTGGTTCTCGACCCAGTAGCCGTAGTCGCGCGTCAGGAGGCCCGGGTCGTTGACGTGGATCCGAAAGCGGGGCGGGCGCGTCGAGACCTGCGTGCCGTAGAGGAGGTTCAGGCGCCTGCCGTTCCTGCTCGGCCCCGGCCTGGCCTCGCGCAGCTCCTGCAGGATCCGGTTGAAGCCGGCGGTGGGCACGCGGGCGGTGTGCTTGGCGAAGAGCTCCTCCACGCGGTCGAGGAGCTTCCCGACGCCGCGGTTGGTCTTGGCCGAGACGGCGACGACGGGCGGCCGCTGGCGCAGCCGGCTCTCGATGCGGGGCCGCACGTCCTCGATCCCCACCTCGGCAGCGTCCCACTTCGAGAGGACGACCAGAGTCGAGTCGCCGGCCGTGCGCGCGATGTTGGCGACGGCGAGGTCCTGGTCGACGAGGCCCTCGGTCGAGTCGATGAGCACCAGGGCCACGTCGGCCCGCTCGGCCGCCTTGATCGCCCGCAGCTCGGAGAAGTACTCGACCCCTTGCCGGTGGCGGCGCTTGCGGCGGAGCCCCGCCGTGTCCACGAGGACGTAGGTCGTGTCCCCGCGCCGGAGCACGGTGTCGATCGAGTCGCGCGTCGTCCCCGGCTGGTCCGAGACGATCACCCGCTCCTGCCCGACGAGGGCGTTGACGAGGCTCGACTTGCCGACGTTGGGCCGGCCGAGCACGGCGACGCGGATGGCGTCCTCCCCGACCTCGGGCGGCCCCTCGCCCGGGAGGAGCGAGACGATCCGGTCGAGCAGGTCGCCCGTCCCGTACCCGTGGACGGCCGAGATGGGAAGCGGGTCGCCGAGGCCGAGGCGGTGGAACTCGAGCGCCTCGTCGTCGCGCTTGGGGTCGTCCACCTTGTTGGCGACGACGAGCACCGGCCGGCCCGAGCGTCGGAGGATGTCGGCGATCTCCTCGTCGCCCGGCGTGACGCCGGCCTTGGCGTCGACGACGAAGGCGACGAGGTCGGCCTCCTCGACGGCGCGGCGCGCCTGCTCCGCCACCTGCTGTGTGAGCGGCGAAGAGTCGGCGACGTCCACCCCGCCGGTGTCGACGAGCACGAACCGCTTTCCCGCCCACTCGCAGACGACGTCCTTGCGGTCGCGGGTGACGCCGGGCGTCTCGAAGACGACGGCCTCGCGCGTGGCGGTGAGCCGGTTGACGAGCGTGGACTTCCCGACGTTGGGGAAGCCGATGACGGCGACCGCGCCGAGGAGCGGCGCTTCCATCTAGGCGACCTTGGTCGGGACCGTCTCGCGGCGGGGCGGCGTCGCGTCACGCGGCCGGCCGAGCTCGTGGATCCGGACCAGCCACTCCCAGAGGCGCTTGATCTCGGCCATGATCTCCTCCGAGGCGGCCGCGTAGCCCTTCGAGTTCCGCGGGTGCTCCGCGAAGCGCATCGGCTCGCCGAAGGCGAGGGAGACCGCCGCGCGGTTGCCGAGCTTCCAGGTCTGCGAGCCGTGGATCGCAGCCGGCACGATCGGGACACCCTCGGAGATGGCAATCATCGCCGCGCCCGGCTTGGCCTCCCCCGGCACGCCGCTCGTCTGGCGCGTGCCCTCCACGAAGAGCCCCAGCATGTCGTTCTCCCGCACCGTCTTGCGCATGCGCCGGAGCGCGTCGCGATCCGACTCCCCCCGGCGGATCGCGAGCGTCCCGTGCGCCGCGATGAGCTGCGACAGCCCAGGGACGTCGAACAGCTCGCTCTTCGCCACGAAGACCAGCCGGCGAGGGCACATGGTGCCGATCACGGGAACGTCGATGAAGTTGAAGTGGTTCACGGCGAGCACGGCGCCGCCCTCGCGCGGCACGCGCTCCCTCCCGTAGACCCGGATCGAGGTCGCGGCGCGCGTCAGGCTCCCCAGGAAGCCCTTGCCCACCGTCCAGTAGACGAGATCGACCGGCTTCATGCGCTCGCGCTCGCCCGCGCCTCGACGAGCCGTTCGATCCGGTCGAGAACCTCGTCGATCGTCAGCTCGGTGGTGTCGATCTTCTCGGCGTCCGCGGCCGCCTGCATCTGCGCCGCGTCGCGCTCGTCGCGGAGCCGCAGGTCGGTGGCCAAGGCCTCGGTGCCGATGTCGGGATGGTCGGCCTGCCGCCGTCGCGCACGCTCGCCCGGGTCGGCCACGAGGTAGACCTTCACCTCGGCGTCCGGGCAGACCACCGTGCCGATGTCGCGCCCCTCGATGACCGCGTCGCCCCCTTCCGCGAGCTCGCGCTGGCGCTCCTTCATGACCGACCGCACCTCCGGATGGCGCGCCACCGAGGAGACGACGCGATCGATGCGCGGCTCGCGGATCGCGGCCGTGACGTCGCCGTCGCGGACGAGGACGCGGTCGCCCGCGAAGGCGATCGGGTTCGCGAGCGCGAGCGCCTCGAGGGCCGAGCCGTCGTCGAGGTCGATTCCGTCCTCGAGCGCCAGCCACGTGAGCGCCCGGTACATGGCGCCGGTGTCGAGGTAGCGGAAGCCCAGGCGCTCGGCGAGGCCGCGCGCCACCGTGCTCTTGCCCGATCCGGCAGGGCCGTCGATGGCCACGATCACGGCCGCCCCGGGCTCCCAAACCGGGCGGGAGCGGGCTGGAGGCGAGCAACGATCATCGAAGGGCGAGCGAGTCCAACATCGGGAAGAAGTCGGGGAAGCTTACCGCGGCGATTTCGGCTCCCCGGAGCTCCACCCCCTGCCGGGAAACGAGCCCGGCGACCGCTCCCAGCATGGCGATCCGGTGGTCGCCGCGGGCATCGACCACGCCCCCACCCTGAGGGCGGGTGGGGACCCCACGAACCCGGAAGCCATCGTGACGCGTCTCGATGTGGATGCCCAGTGGCCGGAGCACATCTTTCACGCTCTCGACACGGTCCGACTCCTTCACGCGCAGCTCCTGCGCGCCGGTGACGACGCTGTCGCCGTGCGCCATTCCGGCTGCCAGCGCGAACAGCGGGAGCTCGTCGACCAGGGACGGCACCTCCTCGGGGCCGATCGAGGTCGCCACGAGCTCGGCGGCCTCGACCTCGAGGTCGCCGACGGGCTCGCCGCCGGCCGAGCGGCGGTTGAAGACCGCGATGCGCCCGCCCATCCGCTCGAGGACGTCGAGGAATCCGGTCCGCGTCGGGTTCAGGCCGACGCCGTGGAGCCGCAGCTTCGAGCCGGCCAGGAGCGTCGCCGCGACGACGAACGGCGCCGCCGAGGAGACGTCGCCGGGAATCGTCGTCCGGAGCGGCCCGAGGCGCTCGACCGGCCACACGGACGCCTCCCCCGGCCCGCGGCGCACGCGGGCCCCCATCGCCTCGAGCATCCGCTCCGTGTGATCCCGGCTCGCGTGCGGCTCGACCGCCGTCGTCGGCCCGTCCTCGGCGTAGAGGCCGGCGAGCAGGACGCACGACTTCACCTGCGCGCTCGCCACCGGCAGCTCCCAGCGCACCGGGCGGAGCCCGCCGCCCTCGACGACGACCGGCGCGTGCCCCTCGGCCGTCGTCACGCGAGCCCCCATCGCCCGCAGCGGCTCCGCGATCCGCTCCATCGGCCGTGTGCTCAGCGACTCGTCGCCGACGAGCTCGAACCTGCCCTCCTGCCCCGCCAGGATCCCCGGCAGGAGCCGCATCAGGGTCCCGGCGTTGCCGCAGTCGAGCGGCCCGGCCGGCTCCCGGATCCCGCGCAGGCCCAGGCCCTGGACCTGGAGGCGATCGCCTTCCACCTCCACCCCGGCGCCGAGCGCGCGCACCACGTCGACCGTCGACAGCGTGTCCTCCGAGACGCCGAAGCCGTCGACCTCGCTCTCCCCGTCGGCCACCATGCCCAGGAGGAGCGCCCGGTGCGAGATCGACTTGTCGCCGGGGACGGCGATGTCGCCCTGGACCGACGCCGCCGGCTCGATCGTCATTCGAAGGCCGGCGAGACGATGACGGAGTAGCCCTGCGCTTCGAGGAGGTCAGCCGCCCGGCGAGCAGCCTCCTCGCCGGCCACGAGCACGCTCAGCGTCCCCCCGCGCTCGGGGGACAGATGGTCGAGCTCGAAGTCCTCGATGTTGATCTGCTCGGCGCCGAGCGCCTGCGTGATCCCCGAGAGCACGCCGGGCCGGTCGGGGACGTGGACGCGCACGCGCTGCAGCGCGCCCGGATCCGCGTAGGCCTCGGCCAGGAGCCGGCTCCGGTTGCCGCCCGCCTCGCCCACCCAGCGCGCGAGCCAGCCGGCGTCGCGCGCCTCGAGGGCGCGCTCGAGCTCCTCGACCCGCCGGCGGTGCTCCCCGAGCGCGGCCCGCAGCTCCTCGGCGTTGTCGAGGAAGATGTCGATCCAGATGCGCGGGTTCGCGCCGGCCACGCGGGTCATGTCCCTGAGCGACCCGCCCGCGCCTGCGAGCGGCTCGTGCCCGTCCACCCGCACCGAGCCCGCGTGGTTCAGGACGACGTTCGCGAGCGCGTGCGGGAGGTGGCTCGTGAGCGCCAGGAGCCGGTCGTGGGCGACAGGGTCGATCGCCACGGGAACGGCCCCGAGCGAGGCGACGAATCCGTGCAGGAGCCGGTAGCGCTCCGGCTCCGTCTCGGCGACCGGCGTCAGGAACCAGGTCGCCCCGTCGAAGAGCTGCTCGCTCCCGCTGGCCGGCCCGCGCGCCTCCGAGCCGCAGACCGGATGGCCGCCGATGAAGCGGACGCGGTCCGGGACGGCCGCGCAGAGCGCGGACTTCGTCGAGCCGACGTCGGTGACCGTCGCCCCGGCGCCGGCCGCCGCCAGCGCTTCCCCGATCCGCTCCTCGAGGCTGGCCACCGGGGTCGCGACCACGACGAGCTCGGCCTCCTCCACCGCCGCGACGACGCTGCCGTGGGGCTCGTCGAGCGCGCCGCGCTCGGCTGCGCCGGCGAGCGACTCCGGGTCGGCGTCGTACCCGGCGACGTGGGCGACTCCCGCCCGCTTCGCCGCGAGGCCGACCGAGGCGCCGATCAGCCCGGTGCCGACGATGGCGAGGCGATCGAGACTCCACTAGACCCGCTGGAGCTCGGCGAGCCGGAAGGCGAGGTCGAGCGACTGGCGGGCGTTCAGGCGCGGGTCGCAGAGCGTCATGTAGCGGGCGTTGAGCTGCTCCTCGAGCACCGCCTCGCCGCCGCCCAGGCACTCCGTGACGTCCTCCCCCGTGAACTCGAGATGGACGCCGCCGGGCCACACGCGCTCCTTGTGGCAGGCGGCGAAGAAGCCCTCGATCTCGGCCATGATCGCGTCGAAGCGGCGCGTCTTGAAGCCGGACTCCGTGACGAAGACGTTGGCGTGCATGGGATCCGACGCCCACAGGACCGGATGACCCGAGTCCCGCACGGCCCCGAGGATCGGCGGCAGGAGGTCGAAGACCCTGTCGGCGCCCATCCGCGCGATCAGCGTCAGTCGCCCGGGGACCCGATCCGGGTTGAGGCGCTCGCAGAGCTCGAGGATCTCGTCGGGGGTCGCCGTCGGCCCCACCTTCAGCCCGAGCGGGTTCAGGACGCCCGAGAAGAACTCGACGTGGGCGCCGTCCGGCTGGCGCGTGCGCTCGCCGATCCAGAGCATGTGCGCCGAGCAGTCGTACCAGTCGCCGGTCGTCGAGTCGCGCCGGGTGAGCGCTTCCTCGTAGTCGAGGACGAGGCCCTCGTGGCTCGTCCAGACGTCCACCTGGTGCAGCTGCGACTCGGCGGAGAGGTCGATGCCGCACGCGGCCATGAAGCGGAGAGCGCGCTCGATCTCGGAGGCGAGCTGCTCGTAGCGCCGCCCCTCGGGCGAGGAGGCGACGAACTCCTGGTTCCACTCGTGGACGCGCATGAGGTCGGCGAAGCCGCCCTTGGTGAAGGCGCGCACGAGATTGAGCGTCGCGGTTGCGTGGTTGTACGCCTGCACCATGCGGTCGGGGTCGGGGATGCGCGCCTCCTCCGTGGGCGCGTCGTCGTGGACCATGTGGCCGCGGAAGGAGGGGATCTCGACCCCGCCGATCTTCTCGGTGGGCGACGTCCGCGCCTTGGCGAGCTGGCCGGCGATCCGCCCGACCTTCACCACGGGGAGCGTGGCGCCGTAGGTGAGGACGGCCGCCATCTGCAGCAGGATCTTGAGCTTCTCCCGGATGTGGACGGCCGAGAGGTCGTGGAACGACTCCGCGCACTCGCCCGCCTGGAGGAGGAACGCGCGCCCGGCGGCCGCCTCGGCCAGGGCCGCCTGGAGCTGGCGCGCCTCGCCCGCGAAGACGAGCGGCGGCACGACCGCCAGCCGCGCACGCGCGGCCTCGGCCCGCTCCTCGCTCGGCCACTCCGGCTGGTGGAGGACCGGCTTCGAGCGCCACGAGGAGGGCGTCCAGACGGGCTTCGTTACGGCCATCGACCGTCAGTGTAGTGAGGGATAATCGGCCCGACGTGCGCGTCCTCTCCGGAATCCAGCCGACGGGCGAGAAGCACCTCGGCAACTACGTCGGGGCCATCCGCCGCTGGGTCGCGCAGCAGCACGAGGTGGACGCGTTCCACCCGATCGTCGACCTCCACGCCATCACCGTCCCGCAGGAGCCGGAGGAGCTGCGCGAGTCGACGCTCGACCTCGCCGCGCTCCTGATCGCGTGCGGCCTCGATCCGGACGTCTGCACGCTCTTCGTCCAGAGCCACGTGCCCGAGCACCCGCGGCTCTCGTGGGTCCTCGAGTGCATGACGCCGTACGGAGAGCTCCGGCGCATGCCCCAGTTCCGGGAGAAGTCGGCCGCGCAGAGGAGCTTCTCGGTGGGGCTCATGACCTACCCGGTGCTGCAGGCGGCCGACATCCTCCTCTACGACGCCGACGTCGTCCCCGTGGGCGAGGACCAGCGCCAGCACCTCGAGCTCGCGCGCGACATCGCCCAGCGGTTCAACCAGCGCTTCGGGGAGACGTTCGTCGTCCCCGAGGGGACGTACGGGGACGTCGGCGCGAAGATCATGGACCTGCAGGACCCCGAGAGCCGCATGTCGACCTCGCTCTCGTCCGACCTCGGCCTCGTCAAGGTCCTCGACCCACCGGACACGATCAGGCGCAAGGTCCGCTCGGCGGTCACCGACTCCGGGCGCGAGGTCGTCAGGGCCGAGGACAAGCCGGGCGTCACGAACCTGATCGAGATCATGGCCGTCGCCACGGGCGAGACGCCCGAGGAGATCGAGGCCCGCTACGACGGCGCCGGCTACGGCAGGTTCAAGGAGGAGGTGGCTGAGGCCGTCGTCGAGCTCCTCGACCCGATCCGGCTCCGCTACGGCGAGCTCCGGGGCGACCCCGGCGAGCTCGCGGCGATCCTCGCCCGCGGCGCCGCCAAGGCGCACGCGATCGCCGCCGCCACCCTGAAGCGGGCGCACGACGCGGTCGGCTTCGTCCCGCCCAGATAAAACGGTGTTACTTGGCTTGGGTCGCCGCCCGCAGGGCGGCGACCTCCTCCCGGGTGAGCGCGCGCCATTCGCCCGGATCGAGGCCCGCGACGGTGAGGCCCGCGTAGCGGGACCGGTGGAGGCGGCGTACGGGATGGCCGACCGCCTCGCACATGCGCTTCACCTGGTGCTTGCGGCCCTCGTGGAGCGTGAGCTCGAGGCGGGACGGGCCGAGGCGGCGCGCGCCGGCCGGCGCCGTCGGGCCGTCGTCGAGCTCGACGCCCTCGGCGAGGCGGCGCAGCGCCTCGTCGTCGGGCTCGCCCTCGACCTCCACCTCGTAGGCCTTGTCCACCTCGTAGCGCGGGTGCATGAGCCTGTGCGCGAGCGGCCCGTCGTTCGTGAGCAGCAGCGCGCCGGTCGTGTCGGCGTCGAGGCGCCCCACCGGGACGACTCGCTGCGGCAGGTCGACCAGGTCGACGACGGTGCGCCGTCCGTGCGGGTCGCTCGCCGTCGTGACCACGCCGGGCGGCTTGTGCAGCAGCACGTAGGCGAGCGGCTCGAGCACGAGCGGCCGGCCGTCGAGCTCCACCCGGTCGCTCCGCTCGACGAACGTGGCCAGGCCCGCGACGTCTCCGTTCACGCGCACGCGGCCGGCCCGGATCAGCTCCTCCGCGCCCCGGCGCGACGCCACTCCGGCCCGGGCGAGGTAGGCGTTCAGGCGCACGGGATGATTCTGACGTCACGGAGGCGTAGGGTCGGCCGATCCACCACGAGAGGAGGGGCCATGAAGCGCCTGCTCACCCTCATCGTCCTCGCCGCCGCTGCCGTGCTCGCCGTCACGCTCGCAGCGGGCTCGACCGGCGCCGCGTCTTCCGGAGGAGGGAAGCGCATCGCCGTCTTCGAGCGCGCGACGACGGACACGCTCGTCGACCTCCCGCCGGCGGGAGACTCGCTCGGCGACACGCTCACGTTCGCCAACGAGGTCTTCGACGCGCGCACCGGCAAGAAGGTCGGCACCGACCAGGGCCAGTGCGTCCGGACCGTCGTCGGCCAGGCGTTCGAGTGCTACTGGACGACGTTCCTGCCGAAGGGGCAGATCACCGTCCAGGGCCCGTTCTACGACGCGGCCGACTCGACGCTCGCGATCACCGGCGGCACCGGGGCGTACCGAAACGCCCGCGGGACGATGGACCTCCACGCGAGGAGCGCAACCGAGTTCGACTTCGTCTTCCACGTCATCGGGTAGCGGCGCGAAGGGGGCCGGGCCAGTTCCAGAACTCGTTTCAGGATGATGCTTCGCCGTCGGGGTGCGATGGTCGTTCCGAGGCAAGGACGCAGGGAGCGCTCGTAGCGAATCAGCTACGGGCGCGACCGAGGACGCCGTCCTCGGGGCGAGCAGCGCGGCCCGACGGCACAAGGCTTCATTTTGAGACGAGTTCTAAGCCCGGCCCCTCCTTCCCGGCGCAGGATTGTCATGATCCCGGCGTGCCGATCTACATCACCCTGATGAAGTTCACGTCGCAGGGGATGGGCGGCATTCCGGCCTGGCGGGACCGGGTCGAGGAGGCCGAGCGCGCGATCGAGGCGCGCGGGGGCAAGCTGCTCGACGCTTTCGTCACGCTCGGGCGGTACGACGTGGTCGAGGTCTTCGAGGCTCCCGACGACGAGACCGCCTACCAGATCCTCATCGAGGTGGCGAAGCACGGTCAGGTCACGACCGAGACCCTCCGCGCGTTCACGCGCGAGGAGGCCGAGCGGATCGTCAGGGGAAGCTAGGCGGGCCTGCGCGCGACGTCCTCGAGGCGCGACCGCAGCTCCTCGACGTCGCCGCCGAGCTCGTCGAGCTCGGGCAGCTCCGAGCGGTCGGCGAGCCCGAAGACGCGCTCGAAGAGCGGCGTCGTCTCGTAGCGAACCGCACCACCCTCCCGCTCCCTCCCGGCCTCCGCGATCAGGCCGCGCTCGACGAGGCCGGCCACTGCCGAGTCGGCCGCGACGCCGCGGATCCGCGCGATCTCAGGCCTCGAGACCGGCCCGAGGTAGGCGACGACCGCAAGCGTCTCGAGCGACGCCTGCGTCAACCCGCGCTGGACCGGCCGCTCGACGAGCCGCGCGCAGGCATCCGCAGCCTCTCGCGCGGCGCGGAACGCGTAGCCACCGGCGACGTGCTCCAGCACCACGCCGCTCCTGCCCTCGCGGAAGCGTCCCGCGATGAGCCCGAGCGCCGTCTCCACCCGCTCCGGCTCCTCCTCCGTCACCGCGGCGAGCTCGGCCACGGACAGGGGCTTCGACGCGATCACGAGCAGCGCCTCGACCGTGCGGGCGAGCCGGTCGACGGGATTCTCTACGAGGCGGAGGCGTTCCATACCGTGATCGGCTCGAAGGGGCCCGCCTGCGCGATCCGCGCCTCGTCCCGCTTCCCGAGCTCGAGCAGGGCGAGGAAGGCGACGATCTGCTCCACGCGCGAGAGGCGGTCGACTTCGCTGTCGAAGGCGAAGCGGCCGCGCGAGCGGAGAAGCGAGCGGAAGCGCTCGACGAAGCGCGAGAGCGGCGGGTAGGAGAGGACGAGGTGGCGAAGCGACGGCTCCGGCGGGACGACCGCGAGCGCACGGAGCGCGCCGGCCAGCCGGGCCGGGTCCTGCCTGGCCAGGGGACGGGCCGGGACGGGAGCGAGCGGCGCCGCGCCGAGACGGAAGTATCGGTCCGACTCCGCCGCCAGCCGCTCCTCGAGCCACCCCGCGGCGGCTCTGAACCTCCGGTAGGCGGCGAGGCGCTCGGCCAGCTCCTCCGCGGCCTCCTCGGGATCGAGGCCCTCCAGGTCGAGCTCCTCCCCGGGGAAGAGTCCGCGCGCCTTCAGCTCGAGCAGCGCCGCGACGAGGACGAGGAACTCGCCGCACGCCTCCAGGTCGAGCTCGCCGCGCTCGGCGCGCGACTCAACGAACGCGAGGACGATCTCGACCACGTCGACGTCCCGCAGCTCGAGCTCTTCCCTGAGGACGAGCGTCAGCAGCAGGTCGAAGGGCCCCTCGAACGCGTCGAGGTCGAGGGGAAGCTCCCGCACCGCGACCGCCATGGCCGCGATGCTAGAGGTGCTACCGGACGCGGCCCTTCGGCACGGCCATCGTCGGCCCCTCGGGCGGCGAGGACGGGGGCGGCGCCGGCCGCGAGTCCGGTTCCCGCCGCCGCTGGGACCAGACGAACGCGATCAGCGCGAGCACGAAGACGCCGATCGCCACCCAGGCGTTCAGGCGCAGGCCGAGGTACTCGTGGGTGTCGTCGATGCGGAGGAGCTCCATCCCGAAGCGCCCCACGCAGTACCACATCACGTAGAGCGCGAAGAGCCCCGGCGGCCTCAGGTTGAACCGCCGGTCGATCAGGAGGAGCACGGCGACGCCCAGGAAGTTCCACAGCGACTCGTAGAGGAACGTCGGGTGGAACGTCTCGACGAGCGCGTGCTCGGCGGGGCGGTTCTCGAGCGAGATCTCGACGGCCCACGGCAGGTCGCTCGGCTTCCCGAACAGCTCCTGGTTGAAGTAGTTGCCCCAGCGGCCGATCGCCTGCGCGAGCAGGAGCCCCGGCGCGACCGCGTCCATGAACGCGTACACGCTCTCGCCGGAGCGGTGCACCACCCAGGCGCCGACGAGCACCCCGGCCCCAATGCCGCCCCAGACCCCGAGACCTCCCTCCCAGACTGCGAAGGGCTCCCACCATTCCCCGTCCACCGTGCTCCAGCTCGTGATCACGTGGTAGAGCCGCGCCCCGACGATGCCGGCGAGCACGCCCCACATCGCGACGCGGAAGACGAGATCGCCGCGCGGGTCGCGCCAGAAGGCCCATCGCCCGGTCCACCGGCGACCCGTGAGCCAGGTCGCCGCGATGATGCCGAGCAGAAGCATCAGCCCGTAGGCATGGATCTGGACCGACCCGACGTCGATCTCGCCGCTGGACGGGCTCGGGAACGAGCCCATGAGGGCTGGCACCTGCACGGGCGAGAGCCTACCGGCTGGCTATCGCGGTCGAGGGGAAGCTAGACCAGGATCTTCAGGGCGAGCTCGGGCGTGCAGCCCTGCCGGACGAGGTCGGTGGCCAGGTGCAGGTCGACGTAGGTCAGGTCGGCGAGCTCCCTGGCCTGGGCGGCCGCGTATCCGGCTCGCTCGAGCTCCTCCATCCGCCAGATCCTGACGAGCTCCGCTTCGGCGTCAAATTCGAGATCGAGTTCTACCGCAGGCATCATGGTGTCTTCGTTCCGCTGGTCTACCTTCACATTCGGCCAGAACGATCGCGCGGTTGTCCCCCGACCGGGGGAAGTCCGCGATTAACGTGCCCTTAATTGGGGATTCAACCTCCGCGGAAGAAAGCCGGGGCGGATCCCGTCCTGTGTCCATGAGCAAGCGGAGGAACAGCCTTCTCGATCTGCACCCGGCTTCCGTAGCAGGCTCCATGCTCGGCGCCCGCCCCTTGGACGGCGCCGCGCCTCGCGACGCCGAGCCCGACGTCCACGAGCCGCGGCCAAGCCGCATCCGGCGGATCCTGGCCGCGTACCGGGCACGCCGCGCCGGCGCCGCCCGCGCCGAGACCGGCTCCGCCTAGCCGATCGCGGCCTCGCCGAGGAGCGCCTTCACCTCGGCGTGGAAGTCCGGCTCCGGCCGCACCCTGAACTCCGGGCCGAACGCGTAGACCTGGGGCCCGCCTGACGTCTCCAGCTCGAGGAGCACCTCCGCCTCCCCCGGAAAGCGGCGCACGACCTCGGCGAGCTCGCGGATCGTCCCGGCCGGCGCTCGGCGGGCATCGAGGCGCAGGCGCACCTCGCCCTTGTCGGCAGAGGCCTCGAAGGGGGCGATCTCGAGGGCGATCAGCTTCGTCTCGCCCTCCTTGTGGTCGACCCGACCCTTGACGACCAGGACACGGTCGGCCTCGAGCAGCTCCCGCGCGGATGTGTACACCGAGTTGAAGACCACGATCTCGAGGGATCCCGAGAGGTCGTCGAGGCGGAGGAAGACCATCGGCTCGCCCTTCTTCGTCGTCAGCTGCTTGAGCGCGCCGACGATGCCCCCGACGGTCACGACCTCGCCGTCGCGCCGGCGCTCGACGTCCGCCAGCCGGCAGTCGGTCTTCCGCCGCAGCTGGTCGCGCACGCCGTCGAGTGGATGCTCGGAGACGTAGAGGCCGAGGCTCTCCTTCTCGAGCGCGAGCAGCTCGCGCTTCTCGAACTCGTCCGCAGGGATCGGACGGTGGTGCGCCCGCTTGTCCCCCTGCTTCTCCTCGCCGCCCAGGTCGAAGATCGAGCTTTGGCCCGCCAGCCGGTCGGCGATCAGGCGGCCGCCCGACACGAGCGCGTCCTCGAGCACCTCGAGCATGCCCCTGCGGGTCGCGCCGGTCGAGTCGAGCGCGCCGGACTTGACGAGGCTCTCGAGCGCCCGCTTGTTCACCTGCTGCGGGTCGACCCGCTCGCAGAAGTCCCAGATCGACGCGAACGGCCCGCCCTCCTCGCGCGCGGCGAGGATTGAGCGGACCGCGCTCTCCCCGACGTTCTTTACGGCGTTCAGGCCGAAGCGGATCTTGCCGTCGACGACACGGAAGTCCTCGACCGAGACGTTGACGTCGGGCGGCTCGACCTCGATCCCCAGCTCCTCGCACGCGGCCACGTAGAACGGAACCTTGTCCTTCGTGTTCATCACGGAGGAGATGAGCGCGGCCATGTACTCGGCCGGCCAGTTCGCCTTCAGGTAGGCGGTGCGGTAGGCGATCAGCCCGTAGCAGGCGGCGTGCGACTTGTTGAAGGAGTAGTCCTGCGCCTGCTCCATGTCCTTCCAGAGCTGGTTCGCCACCGCGGGCGTGACGCCGTTCGCCGCGCACCCCTCGAGGAACTTGTCCTTGAGGGACGCCATCAGCTTGTGGATCTTCTTGCCGATCGCCTTGCGCAGGTCGTCGGCCTCGGCCGGCGAGAAGCCCGCGAGCTGCTTGGCGATCTCCATGTACTGCTCCTGGTAGATGCAGAGGCCGAGCGTGGGCTCCGTGATCGGCTTCAGGCGCTCGTCGAGGAAGGTGACCTGATCCTGCCCGTGCTTCCGCTTCGCGTAGACGGGGATGTACGCCATCGGACCCGGCCGGTACAGGGCGACGAGGGCGATCAGGTCCTCGAACTCGGTCGGCCGGACCTGGCGAAGCGCCTCGCGCATCCCCGACGACTCGAACTGGAAGACGCCGGTCGACTCCCCGCGCGCCAGCATCTCGTAGGTCCTGGGGTCGTCGAGCGGGATCCTGGTGATGTCGATCCCGCCGACCAGGCCGACCGCCTTGTCGATCACGTCGAGGTTCCGCAGGCCGAGGAAGTCCATCTTCAGGAGCCCGAGCGCCTCGACGTCCTCCATGGCGAACTGGGTGACGACCTCCTGGTCGGCGCCCTTCTGCTGGAGCGGCAGGTACTCGGTCAGCGGCCGGTCGCCGATGACGACGCCGGCGGCGTGGATGGAGTCCTGGCGGACGAGCCCCTCGAGCGGCTTGGCGAGGTCGACGATCTGGCGCACGATCTCGTCCGCGTCGTAGGCCTGCTTGAGCTCGGCGCCCGGCTTCAGGCACTCGTCCAGGTAGACCTTCGGCCCCTCCGGGATCAGCTTGGCGACCTTGTCGACGGTGCCGTACGGGATGTCGAGCACGCGGCCGGCGTCGCGCACCGCCGCGCGGGCCATCATCGTCCCGAAGGTGATGATCTGCGCCACCTGGTCGCGGCCGTACTTCTCGGAGACGTAGTTGATCACCTGGTCGCGCCCGTGGACGGAGAAGTCGATGTCGATGTCCGGCATCGTCTTCCGGCCGGGGTTGAGGAAGCGCTCGAAGAGGAGCTCGTACTTGATCGGGTCGATGTCGGTGATCTCGAGCGCGTAGGCGACGATCGAGCCGGCGGCGGAGCCGCGGCCGGGCCCGACGCCGATCCCGTTCGTCTTCGCGAAGCGGATGAAGTCCCAGACGATCAGGAAGTAGTCGGCGAAGCCCATCTCCCTGATCGTCTTCAGCTCGAACCTCAGCCGCTCCTGGAGCTCAGGCGTCACCGTTCCGTATCGCTTTTGCAGGCCTTTCTCGCAGAGCTCGACCAGGTAGTCGAACGCGTCCCGCCCGTCGGGGGTCGGGAAGCGCGGCAGGCGGATGACGCCGAGCTCGATCGACACGGAGCAGCGCTCGGCGAGCTCGAGCGTCGCCCGGACCGCCTCCGGGTAGGCAGCGAAGTCCTGCGCCATCTCGCCCGGCGTCTTGAGGTAGAACTGGTCGGTGTCGAAGCGCCAGTGGCTCGGGTTGGCGAGGGTGTCCCCGGACTGGATGCAGAGGAGCGCCTCGTGCGCGCGCGCGTCCTCGTGGCGGAGGTAGTGGACGTCGCCGGTGGCGACGAGCGGCAGGCCGCTCGCCTTCGCCATCTCCGCCAGCGTGGCGTTGATCCCCTTCTGCACCTCGAGGCCGGCGTCCTGGATCTCCAGATAGACGGACTCGCGCCCGAAGATGTCGACGAGGCGCGCGACCTCCGCCTCGGCCTCGGGCCGGTTGCCGCTTTCCAGCGCCTTCGCCACCCGGCCGGAGAGGCAGCCGGAGAGCGCGACGATCCCCTTGGCCCGGGCGGCGAGCAGCTCCCAGTCGACGCGCGGCTTGTAGTAGTACCCCTCCAGGTAGCCGGCCGAGGCGAGCTTGATCAGGTTCGCATAGCCCTCGTTCGACTCGGCCAGCAGCGTCAGGTGGGCGTAGCCCTTCTTCAGGGCCCGCCGGTCGTCGGCGACGTAGACCTCGCAGCCGAGCACCGGCTTGACGCCGTGCTTGCCCGCCTCCCGGTAGAGCTCGACCGCGCCGGCGAGGCTTCCGTGGTCGGTGAGCGCGACCGCCGGCATCTCCAGCTCGGCCGCCCGCGCGGCCAGCTCGGGGATCCGGCAGGCCCCGTCGAGGATCGAGTACTCCGAGTGGACGTGGAGGTGGACGAAGGGCGCGCCGGCCATCGGGTGAGCCATCTTAGACCTGTCGGTGGACGCCAACCTCCGGCGGAACTAGGATATCTAATTGATGGCGAAGCAGATATCCAAATCGGACAAGACCTCTCTGGTCATCGACCGCGAAAAGGTCGAAGAAGCGAAGAGGATCCTCGGGACGACAACGATCGCCGAGACCGTCGACGCTGCGCTCCAGGACGTCATCGACTTCGCCGCTCGCCGCCGGCTCATGGAACGGATCGTCCGCGACGGCGGTATCGGGCCGAGCCCGGAGGAGCTCCGCAAGCTCCGCGAGCCCTAGTAGGTGCTCTACCTGGCCGACACGAGCGCCTGGCGAAGGAGTCGTGCCACCGAGCCGATCGCGCTCCGCTGGGCCCGCCTGCTCGTCGGACGCGAGCTTGCAGTCTGCGCACCGCTCCAGCTGGAGCTTCTCTACTCCGCCCGTGGCCCGGCCGACTACTCGGTGCTCCGGGGTGAGCTCGACGCGTTGGTCCCGCTTCCCACGACTGCGGCCGCCGAGGCGGAGGCACTGAGGACACAGCAAGCGCTCGCCGCAAAGAGCCAGCACCGGGGACCGACGCCAATGGATCTGCTCATCGCGGCGATCGCCAGGGTCAACGGAGCGGTCCTCCTGCACTACGACCGCCACTTCGACCTGATCGCCCGGGTCACGGGCCAGCCTGCGGAGTGGCTCGCCCGGCGCGGAACCCTCGCCTAGCGACGGTCGGCCCGGACTCCGTGCCGTTCGAGTGCCTCGATCGCCGCGGCGACCGCCTCCTCGGAGGGCTCGCGGTCGAGCTCGAGGACGAGCTCCCGAGTGCGCGCCGCGGGTCGCTCGACCCGCCGCAGGATCGGCTGGAGGAGGCTCGTGAGGACGGCTGCCACGGCGACCGCCCCGGTGGCGCGGAAGTAGGCGGCGACGTCAGGCTCGATCCAGACCGCCAGGGCGATGAGGGCCGCGAGCAACGCGGCCAGGAGGATCGAGAGGACGCTGACGACCCGGAGGCGCCGCGAGTCTCCCGGCTGCAGCATCGACGTCGACCGCGGAGGCCTGGGCGCCGGCGCCCGCTCCCAGCCAGAACGTCCAGCTGAGCCGGGCCAGCGATTCATCCTCCCGAAGCCCCCAGATGACGATCATGGCGAGCGCGAACCCGGCCGCCGAGGCGGCGATCGTCGCCCAGGCCAGCGGGACGACGCGCTCCCGGTCGAGGAGGACGCCCGCCGGCAGCGAGAGGAGGCTCGCGAGCGAGAGGAGAGCGGTCGTCGCCAGGATGCGCCGGGCGGTCTCGTCGAACTCGGCGACGAGGAGCGTCGCGATGGCGATCGCCGCGGTGACGCAGAGCGAGGCGACGAGCGCCCAGAGGAACAGGCGGCGCCCGCCTCCCATGTGCGGTGCGGCAAGCTCCATGGAGGGAGCTTCGCCGACGGAGGCCGCGCCGGCATCGGCGGGTTCCCTCAGGCGGCAGGTGGAGAACTACCGATCCGGCGGCTCGCGGTGGACGGCCACGCCGCCGACGACCAGAGCGACCCCGGCCACCTCGATTCCGGACGGGACCTGGCCGAGGACGACGATCCCGATCACCGTCGCGGTGGCCGGCAGCAGCGAGACCAGGAGCGCGTAGGTCGCGCGCGACATGCGCGCCATCGCCAGCTGGTCGCAGACGTACGGGATCACCGAGGACGTCACCGCCACGCCGAGCCCGGCGAGCAGGGCCACCGGGCTCAGGAGGGCCGGCACTGCAGCCCAGCCGCCGAGCGGCGTGGCCACGACGAAGGCGACGAGCATCGCGGCGGCCAGCCCGTCGATCCCGCTGATCGCCCCGTTCTGCGCCACCCGGTGGGCGAGGACGATGTAGAGCGCGAACAGCCCCGCGTTGGCGAAGGCGAAGGCGAGCCCGACCGGCTCGGCGGCCAGCTGCACGTCGGTCAGCAGGTAGACGCCGCCGACGGCGAGTGCGAGCGCCGCCCCATTCCGAGGGCTCCGCGCCCCGAGCGCGGCGAGCGCGATCACCGGCAGGAACTCGATCGCCGCCACGGTCCCGAGCGGCAGCCGGTCGATGGCGACGTAGAAGCAGACGTTCATCACCGCGAGCACGGTCCCCATGGCAACGATCAAGCGGCCCCACGCTCTGCGGTCACGGCTCGCCAGGGCCGGCGCCACGCCGCGAAGATCAGCGCCGCGCCGGCGATCCGGAGCCAGGCGACTCCGAGCGGCGGGACGAGCGCGAAGAGCAGCACGGCGAAGGCCGGCCCGAGGTAGTGGAAGACGGCGCTGCCCACGAAGTAGGTCGCCGGCGGGACCCGCTCGATCCGCCGGACTGCGTGCGCCGTCTCCATGGAGAAAGTCTCGCCGCGGCGCTAGAATTCCGAAATGGCCGACCGAAGGCATTCCTCTCCGATTGCCTACGCAGCCAAGGGGTTCTGAGCCGATGGCCTACGAACCACAGATCCTGGACGAGACGAACCGTCGGATCGTCGATGAGCTCCAGGCCGACGCGCGCCTGACCATGGCGGAGCTCGGCCGGCGAGTGAGCCTGTCTCCGCCCGCCGTCGCCGAGCGCGTCCAACGGCTCGAGCGCGCCGGCGTCATCACCGGCTACCACGCCACCGTCGACCCGAAGGCGATCGGCTTCCCGCTCGCCGCGGTCGTCCGCGTCCGCCCCGCCTCCCGCCAGCTGCACAAGATCCCCGAGGTCGCTCGCGAGATCCCGGAGGTCGTCGAGTGCTACCGGATCACGGGCGAGGACTGCTTCTTCGTGAAGCTCCACCTGCGCGCGATGGAGGACCTCGAGCCGATCCTCGACCGCTTCGTCCTCTACGGGCAGACGACCACGTCGATCGTCCATTCGGCCCCGGTTTCCCCGCGACCGCTTCCGCTCGACTAGGGCGCTATTCTCCCGCGCGAGAGGAGGTGACGCCATAGCCACAAAGGAGGAAAAGCTCGAGCTGGAGGGGGAGGTCGTCGAGGCCTTTCCCAACGGGATGTTCAAGATCGCGCTGGACACGGGCCAGGACGTGCTCGGCTACACCGCAGGGAAGATGCGCCGCTACCGCATCAGGATCAACCCCGGTGATCGCGTGAAGGTGGAGGTCTCCCCGTACGACCTCTCGCGCGGCCGCATCGTCTTCCGCTACCGCTAGCTCACGTCAGAAGAGATATACTGCGTCCGTGACCCCCGGTGAGCTCCTGCGCGAGGCGCGGCGCCGTCACGGCGTCACGCAGGAGCAGCTCGCCGCGCGTGCGCGCACCTCCCAGGCGGCGATCTCGCGCATCGAGCGGGACGTCGTCTCGCCGTCCGTGAGCACGCTGGCGACGCTCCTCGACCTCCTCGGCGAGGAGCTCGAGCTCTCGGCGAGCCCGATCGACTACGGCCACGATCGGACGTTGATAGAGGCCAACCTGAGCTTCGCGCCGCAGGAACGGATCTCGCGGCAGGCCGAGTGGTCTCGCGCGATGAGGGAGTTCCAAGGCGTTGCCAACCGCTAGCGAGCCGTTCGATCCTTGCTCCCTGCTGCAGCGACTCGCTGCCGCGGGCGTGGACTTCGTCGTCATCGGCGCGGTCGCCGGAGCGGCGCACGGTTCCTCATACGGCACCTTCGATGTCGACATCGCGTTTGCCGATGAGCCAGAGAACCTCGGTCGCCTGTCGGCAGCCTTGGCCGATGTTGGCTCGGACCGGCCCTTCGAGGCTCGAGCGTTCAGCTACCACACCAGTCTCGGTCACCTGAAGTGCTTCGCGAACCCGAGCGGCGCGCCCCGCTACGGCGTTCTCAGGGCAAACGCGTGGCCGATCGAGGTCGGACGCTCAACTGTCAGGATCGCCTCGCTGGATCACCTGATCGCGATGAAGGAGGCCGCCGGCCGGCCGAGGGACAAGGTCATGGCCATGGAGTACCGCACGCTCTCCGACGAGCTCAGGGCGCCACGAGGCGACTGAGGCGCTCGAGGCCCGGAGTCAGGCGGTCGTCAGGCGTGGCGAGGGAGATCCGCGCCCACCCCGCGCCGCTCGGGCCGAAGCCCTCGCCCGGCGCGACCGCCACCCTCGTCTCCGCCAGGATCCGCTCCGGCGTCAGCCCGTCCGGCAGGCGCCACCAGACGTAGAACGTCGAGTCCGAGCGCGTGCCCGGGAGCGCGGCGACCACCTGGTCGCGGCGCCGCTCGTAGATCGCGCGCCGCTCCTCGACGGACTCCTGAGGGCCCGCGCAGAGCGGCGACGCCCGCCTCCTGCACGGGCCGGAAGACGCCCGCGCGCACGTGGTCCTGCAGGAGGTTCACGCGCTCGACGAGCTCGGCGTTCCCGACGACGAAGCCGAGCCGCCAGCCGGCCATCCCGTAGCTCTTCGACATGGAGAACAGCTCGGCGCCGACCTCCTTTGCCCCGGGCTCGGCCAGGAAGCTCGCCGGGCGGAGGCCGTCGAAGACGAGGTCGGCGTAGGCGAAGTCGTGCAGGACCGCCGCGCCCGTCGTCCTCCGCCCAGCGCACCGCGGCCGCGAACACGCCGGGCGCCGCCGAGGCCGAGCACGGGTTCGAGGGGTAGTTGAGGTAGAGCGCGGCCACGCCCTCACGGGGCGCGGCGTCGAGGTCGGGCGCGAACGCAGCCGACGGGTCGAGCCGTACCCGTCCCTCGCGCGCGCCCGCGAGCGCGACACCCGAGGTGTAGTCCGGGTAGCCGGGGTCGGGGAGCAGGATGGTGTCGCCCCGCTCCGCGAGGCACATCGCCACCTCGACGATCGCCGTCTTCGTCCCCGGGACGACGGCCACCTCGCGCTCGGGGTCGAGCTCGACGCCGTAGACGTCTCGGTAGCGGGCGGCGACGGCCTCCTTCAGCTCGGGGATGCCGCGAAAGGGCGGGTACCCGTGCGCGGCGCGGCCGGCAGCGGCCCGGCTCAGTGCCTCGATCACGTGCTGCGGCGGCCCGATGTCGGGGTTCCCGCGGCCCAGGTCGACGACCTCGTCTCCCTCCTCCGCGGCCGCGGCGGCAACGCGCGCGAGCAGCCGCGCGAAGTACTGCTCCGGAAGCCGCTCGAGCCGATCGGGTCGGCGGCGCACGCCGCGATGCTAGTGCCTCGGGGGACTTCACTTTCTCGCCGGTCCTGCCGATGACGGCAGGGCCGACTGCGGCCGTGCCATGCCCGAGACCAGCGACAACCCGAGCGCCCCCGAGACGAGCGACGTCCTCCGCCGCGTGGCGGGAACCGTCGCCATGCACGTCTACGAGATGGAGATGCAGCCGGACGGGAGCTACGTGTGCACCACGTTCATCGGCGCGGGCCTCGAGAGCCTCCTCGGGCCGCTGCCCGCAGACCGGACGCCCGAGCAGGCGTGGGAGGACGCCGTGCACCCCCACGACCAGGCGGCCTACGGCACTGCGTCCGACGCGATCGAGCGGGGCGAGCCCTACGAAGTCGAGTACCGCCTCGTCGGCTACGACGGGCGCACGCGCTGGGTCTGGGACCGCATGCACCCCAGGCGAACAGAGGACGGCCGCCTGCTCGTCGACGGCGTCGTCGTCGACATCACGGACCGCCGGCAGGCGTCCGAAGCCCTGGCAGATGCCCAGCGCCAGCTTCGCCACATCGCCTACCACGACCCCCTGACCGGCCTCCCCAACCGCATCGCGTTCCAGCAGCGCCTCGAGCAGGCCGTGGGCAGCGACAACCCGCGCGACCGGGCCCTTGCCGTCCTCTTCGTCGACCTCGACGACTTCAAGCTCATCAACGACAGCTTCGGGCACCAGGCCGGCGACCAGCTCCTGGCCGCGGTCGCCGAGCGGCTGCGCGACGCCACGCGCTCGGGCGAGATGGTGGCGCGCCACGGAGGCGACGAGTTCCTCCTCCTCGTCCTGGGCGAGAGCCAGGCCAAGGAAGAGCCCGACGTCGACGGCGTGCGCTATGCGGCCGAGGCGGTCGCGCGCCGGATCCGCCGCTCGCTCCGCGAGCCGTTCGTCGTCTCCGGCGTCGAGATCTTCGTGAGCGCCAGCATCGGGATCAGCCTGTTCCCGGTCGACGCGCCCGACACCGAGACCCTGCTCAAGCACGCCGACGCGGCGATGTACAAGGCCAAGGACGACGGCCGCGACCGGTACCTCGTCTACGCCGTCGACGGCGGCGACCCGCTCGCGCAGATCTCGATGGCCGGGCGCCTCCGCGGGGCCCTCGAGCGGGAGGAGGGCCTCGTGCTCCACTACCAGCCGCTCGTCCGTCTCGAGTCCGGGGAGATCGTCGGCGTCGAGGCGCTCATCCGCTGGGAGGACGGCGACCGCCTCGTCCCCCCCGGCGACTTCCTGCCGCTGGCGGAGCGCACCGGCCTGATGGGAACGCTCAGCGAGTGGGTGATCGGCGAGGCCTGCCGCCAGGCGAGGACATGGCGCGACGCGGGGCTCGACCTGTACGTCTCCATCAACCTGCCGCCGTCCTTCTGGCAGCCGACCGCCATGCGGCACGTGCTGGCGACGATCGAGACCTTCGGCCTCAGCCCGAACCGCCTCATGATCGAGTTCACCGAGGCGGCCTTCGCCTTCGACGGGAGACGCAGCATGGAGTTCGTCCTGGACGAGCTGCACGACCGCGGACTCCGGCTCGCGATCGACGACTTCGGCGCGGGGCACTCCTCGCTGAGCCGGCTCAACCAGATGAAGGTGAGCATGCTGAAGATCGACCGCTCGTTCGTGGGCGGGCTCGAGGACGACGCCGGCACCGCCGTGCTCACCTCCTCGATCGTCCAGCTGGCCCGCAACCTCGGGCTCGAGCCGCTCGCCGAGGGAATCGAGACCGAGGAGCAGCGCAACTTCCTGCTCACCCACGGCTGCGAGCTCGGGCAGGGCTTCTACTTCAGCCGGCCGGTGCCGGACGCCGAGATCCCCGCGCTCTACCACGCGAGCCGCGCGGACGGGCTCTCCGAGAGCGCCGCTTAGCCTCTTAGCCCTCGAGGGCGGAGCGGGCGGCGTCGACGTCGTCGGAGCCGACGACGAGGCGCGTGGCCGTCGCCAGGTAGACGAGCTCGAGGTTGGCACCGGCGTCGGCGATGCGGCGAAGCGCGGCGCCGGCGGAGCCGGGGACGTCCTCCAGCTCGTGGGCGACGACGGGCCGGTCCTGGACGACCTCGTAGCCGGCCGCGCTGAGGGCCTGCCGCGCGGCGGCCGGCGTCCTCGACGAGCAGGTGGAGCTGCCCCGCGGTTCCAGCCGGGTAGGCGCAGCAGCCCTCGATGTTGACGCCGGCCGCACCGAGCGCCTCGCACGCGCCGGCCATCGCGCCCGGATGGTCGACGAGCTTCACGGTCAGATCGGTTGGCATGCCACTCTTTTCACGCTCTCGGCGCAGATGCCTTCCTGGACGGCCGCTACCCTCGTCCTCCGTGCCAGACGTGTTCGAGGGGCTCAACGCCGAGCAGCGCCGCGCGGTCGAGGCCGTGCGCGGTCCCGTCTGCATCCTCGCGGGCGCGGGCTCCGGCAAGACGACGACGATCACGCGGCGCGTGGCGCACCAGGTCGCGTCGGGCGCGTTCGCGCCCGGCGAGATCCTCGCCGTCACCTTCACCGACAAGGCGGCGACGGAGATGCGCTCGCGCCTCGCGGCCCTGGGGGTCACCGGCGTTCCGGCGCGGACCTTCCACGCGGCGGCGCTCGCCCAGCTCCGCTACTTCCGCGGCGAGGACCTCGGCGAGCTGCTCCCGTCGAAGGCACCCGTGCTGCTGCCGATCGCGCGGGCCCTGCCGGGTGCCTTCCGCTTCCGGCCGCTGGCCGACCTGGCGACGGAGATCGAATGGGCGAAGAACCGGCGGCTGACCCCGGCGACCTACCGCGGGGAGCTCGGCGACCACGAGCCGCCCATTCCGCCCGACCTGATGGAGCGGGTCTTCCGCACGTACGAGGCCCGGAAGGCCGAGCGCGGCCTCGTCGACTTCGAGGACCTGCTCGAGCTGGCGATCCGCCTCTACGACGAGGATCCCGCCGCGTGCGCCGCATTCCGCGAGCGCTACCGGGCGTTCACGGTCGACGAGTACCAGGACGTCAACCTGCTGCAGCAGTCGCTGCTCGAGCGCTGGCTCGGCGACCGGGACGAGCTCTGCGTCGTCGGCGACGACTACCAGTCGATCTACTCCTTCACGGGCGCGACGCCGGAGTACCTCCTGGGGATGCCGCGGCGGTTCCCCGGCGCGCTCGTCGTGCGGCTGGAGGAGAACTACCGCTCGACGCCGGAGATCCTGGCGACGGCGAACCGGCTCGTGCCGGAGCTGGGCGGATCGGAGAAGGTCTTGCGCGCCGTGCTCCCGGGCGGGCCGGAGCCGCTTGCGCTCGTCCAGCCCGACCGCCTGACGGAGGCGGAGCTCGTCGTCGGCCAGGTGCGCCGGCTCGCCGGCGAGGGCGTCCCGTACGAGGAGATGGCGGTGCTCTACCGCCTGAACGCCCGCTCGGAGGACTACGAGGAGGCCTTCGCGCTCGCCGGGATCCCGTTCCAGGTGCGGGGCGCGGCGTTCATCCAGCGGCCGGCCGCCCGGCGGACGCTGCGGCTGCTGCGGGGCCGCTCGGATTCGTCGGCCGTCGGGGCGGTCACAGAGGTCGTGCGCCGCCAGGGCTGGGTCGCCAACCCGCCCGCGGGCCTCGGCGACGAGGAGCTGACGCGCCAGGCCGACCTCGGGCGGCTCCTGGCGCTGGCCGAGCAGCTTCCGGCGGGCGCGTCGGTCGGTGACTTCCTCCGCGACCTGGAGGCGCGCTTCGGCGCCGAGTCCCAGGGCCGCGGCGTCCACCTCCTCACCTACCACCGCGCGAAGGGCCTCGAGTGGGAGGCGGTCTTCCTCCCGCGCCTGGAGGAGAAGGAGCTCCCGTACGGCAAGGCCCGCAGCCCGGAGCGCCTGGCCGAGGAGCGCCGCCTCTTCTACGTCGGCATCACGCGCGCGAAGCGCTGGCTGACGATCACGTGGACGGCAGGCGCGAAGCCGAGCCGCTTCCTGCGGGAGCTCGGCGTCGTGGGCGCAGCGCGGCCGAAGCCCGAGAAGCCCGCGCCGACCCCGGAGTTCGAGGCGCTCCGCCGCTGGCGAGCCGAGCGCGCGAAGGCCGACGAGGTGCCGGCGTACGTCGTCTTCCACGACTCGACCCTCCACGAGATCGCCGCCGTTCGGCCACAGACTCGCGAGGAGCTGAGCGCGATCTCGGGCGTCGGCCCGACCAAGCTGGAGCGCTACGCGGACGATCTGCTCCAGGCGCTCGCCGCTAGGC
>CAVZIL010000008.1:0-734044 GCA_963775505.1 uncultured Actinomycetes bacterium | reverse complement strand
CCACTGCTCGGCACCCAGGACCCGGCGGAAAGCATCTTCGTCATACCTCAGGCAGACGGGGGCCCGCCGATCGAGGTTACGGGTCTCATGAGCTTCGTTACGACCAAGGCCGCAGGGTACGTTTTTCTGCCGAGCATCACGGCCATCAAATTCATCGCCAACTTGGGAGACGGCCCGTGATCTGCCGCCAGGGCCGCGTGCTTGCCCACGTGAATCCGGAATCATTGCTGCCGAGGCGCGATCGGCAAGGATGCTGATCATGGCGGGCGTTGAACACCCGGAGACGCCACCCACCCGCCGCCGCGGATCGGAGTCGGAATCGGGCCCGAAGAAAGCGTCCTCGCGGAGGGTCGAGGCTTGGCTCACACCTGCGGAGCGCGCCGCGCGGGGAAAGCAGGTGCGGGGCGAGGTACCGCGCTCGAGCCATGCGGAGTGGGAGCCGGCCACCGGTCGGCGCGATCCGGTCGAGCTGCTCGACGAGCAGGCGGCCACCCGCCTCCCCGAGCTCCTCCCGATCCGGTACGGCCGGATGCTCGTGTCCCCCTTCACGTTCTTCCGGGGCGCCGCCTACGTCATGGCGGCCGATCTCGCAGGTTCACCCCGCACGGGCCTGCAAACGCAGTTGTGCGGAGACGCGCATCTGTCCAACTTCGGCGGATTCGCGGGACCGGACCGCCGGCTTGTCTTCGGCCTCAACGACTTCGACGAGACCTTGCCGGGCCCATTCGAGTGGGACGTCAAGCGCCTCGTCGCGAGCTTTGCGGTCGCGGGCAGGGACCGCGGCTTCGACGAGAAGGAGCGTCGTACCGTCAACCTCGAGGCCGTTCGTTCCTACCGTGAAGCGATGGCCGCCCTCGCCGGAATGAGGGACCTCGAGGTCTGGTACGCGCGCCTCGACAAGGACGAGCTCATGCGGCTGGTCAACCAGGTCGCCTCGAAGAAACAGGCGAAGCGGACGCAGGAGAGCGTCGTCAAGGCGCAGACGAAGGACAGCCTCAGGGCGCTTGCCAAGCTGACCGAGGTCGTGGGCGGGGAGCCCCGCATCGTCAGCGACCCGCCGCTCATCGTGCCGATCGAGGAAGTCGCAGCGGACGCAGGCGCGGATGCGGAGCAGATCGAGGGGTTCGTCCAGGGCGTGCTCGCGTCCTACCGCAAGACCCTCACGGACGACCATCGGCGTCTGCTCGAACGCTTCCGCTACGCCCACGCTGCACGCAAGGTCGTCGGGGTGGGCAGCGTCGGCTCACGCGCCTGGATCGCTCTCCTTCTGGGCCGCGATGTCGACGACCCGCTTTTCCTCCAGATCAAGCAGGCCGACCGGTCCGTGCTCGAGCCCTTCCTCGGCGAGACCGAGTTCTCCAACCACGGAAGGCGCGTCGTCGCGGGGCAGCGCCTCATGCAGGCGGCGAGCGACATCATGCTCGGCTGGACACGGGTCGACCAATTCGGCGTGCAGGCCGACTTCTACGTGCGTCAGCTCTGGGACGGCAAGGGCTCGGGCGACATCGACTCGATGAATCCGCGTGCGCTCGCTTTCTACGCCCACATCTGTGGCTGGACCCTCGCGCGCGCACACGCCCGCTCGGGCGATGCGCTCGCGATCGCGAGCTATCTCGGCAAGGGCGATGCGTTCGATCGCGCGCTGGCCTCGTTCGCGGAGATCTACGCCGACCAGAACGAGCGCGACTACACAGCTCTCCGCGAAGCCGTGGAGTCCGGCCGACTGCCCGCGATCGCATGAACTCCATCGGCTCCATCGCACTCCATGAGGAAGCTGCTAGACGCGTCCCGCTTGCGCCTCGGCTACGTTGGCGCTCCCCGAGGCTGGGTCGTCGGGATGCGTTGGGCGAAGAACAGGGCCACGATCGCAAGCAACGCGAGGATGGCGAGGGCGGAGCGAAGGCCGTCGATGCGCGCGTCTTGGTAGGCGGCCATAGCGGCTTCGCTTGTCTCCGTCTCGGCGCCGGCCTCGTCGAGTGCTTCTTCGAGATCGGCGTCAGAGATGAACGGCACGCCACCGGCCAGCTCGACCTGGGCCTGGGCCTTCACCTGGGAGGGGATTGCCGGGCTCTGCTCGATGTTGGCCAGGAAGGACGAGGTCAGGGTGGCGATCAGGAGCGAGCCGGCCAATGCAGTGCCCATCGAGGCGCCCAGGTTCGTCGCCGTGTTCTGCACGCCGCCTACCTCGGGAGCCTCGTCGTCTGGGACGGCGCTGACGGTGACGGCTCCGAGTTGTGAGGCGAGCGCGCCGATCCCGAGCCCAATCAGAAGCAGAGGCACGGCCACGATCTCCGGCCCGGCGTCCGCGTCCAGCGCCCCGAGTAGCACGAGCGTGCCCGCGAGCAGGGCGAGCAGGCCGGTGCGGACGACGAGGCGCGGCGAGATGTCGGGCAGGAAGCGGGGGATTCCGATCGCAGCTGCGAGCAGGGTGACCGAGAGCGGCAACAGCCGCGCACCCGTCTCGAGGGCGGACAGGCCCAGACAGACGGAGAGAAACAGCGGCACGACGAAGAAGAAGCCAGCCTGGACGAGGTACTGGAAGAAGAACATGATCAGGCCGCCGTTGAGCTGCGGGTTGCGCAACATGGCCGGGCGCACGAGCGGCTCCTCGCCCCGCGACTCCCGCCGAGCCTGCCAGCGAAAGAAGAGCCAGATAACGAACAGTCCGGCCAGGATCAGCCACACGGTCGGCGACAACCCTGCCCAGGAGGGGCCCCCCTCCTTGGGCTGAATCCAGCCCCACTCGCCCGAGCGGAGGACACCGAAGACGAGCAGCCCGAGCCCGAGCGCGGAGAGGACGGCGCCGACCACGTCGAGCTGTGGACGCTCCTCGGGCGGAGCGTCTGCGATCCGGCGCGTCAGAAGCAGGATGATGAGCACGAGCACGACTTCGCCGGCGAAAACCCAGCGCCAGGAGAAGTAGGTCGTGAAGAAGCCTCCGATCAGCGGCCCGACGGCGATCGCGATCGCGCCCGCAGCCGCGACCAGGCCGTAGGCGGCCGGCCGGCGCTCGACCGCGAAGTTTCCGGCCACCAGCGCGACGATCGCGGGCAGGATCAGGGCGGCGCCGATCCCCTCCAGGAACGACCAGCCGAACAGCAACACCTCCAGACTCGGCGCGAGCGCCGTTATGAACGACCCGCACCCGTAGATGACGCAGCCGATCGCGAAGGCCCGCTTGCGCCCGATCATCGCCCCCACCTTCGCGGCCGTGATCATCGACGCCGCCATCACCAGCGTGTACGCAGTGATCGCCCCCTGAATCCCGGTCACCGTCGTCCCCACGTCTTCCGCCACCGTCGCGATCGAGACGTTCATGACCGAGGTGTCCAGCGTCATCAAGAACTGGCCCGCGGCCAACGTCAGCAACACCAGCGTCGCGCCGCTCGCGCGTGCCGACTGGGCAGTCTCAGCGGTCGTCACGAGCGCCATTCTCCACTACGGGGGCCGAACGTTGAAAGTGGATCACGGCGGCACGAGGGCGCCCGCGCTCGTCTTCTCCGAGGCGAGAACGTAGGACGAGCTCGGAGCCCCGTTCGACCCAGGCCACGTGCACGAGCCGATCGGCCTCCAGGTCGTCCTCGGGCTCGTCGTCGGCTTGCTCGCGGAGAGCGCTCCTGATTAGGGTTCGCGGTCGACCGTGAACCTGCTCTGGGGATTCCTCGTCACCGCAGGGGCGACCGCCCTTGCCGTCGCGGCGATGCTGCTCGTCCGCCGGCGAGCCCCCGAGGGGAGCTACTTCTCCGACGGGGACCGTGCCTCCGGCGTCTTCGGCGTGCTGGCGACCGGCTTCTCGATCCTGCTCGGCTTCATCATCTTCCTCACGTTCACGAGCTACGACCAGTCGCGGACAGGCGCGGAGGCCGAGGCGCTGGTGGTGACGCAGCAGGTGCAGACGGCCCAGTTCTTTCCGGCTGTAACCACTTCCGATCTGACGGGTGAGCTTGTCTGCTACGGGCGCTCGGTGGTGAACGACGAATGGGAGCGAATGGAGGCCGGGACGCTCGGCGACGCGATTAATCCCTGGGGAGTCGCGATGTTTCGCACGCTGCAGGACGTCGAGCCGAGTACTGCGAGCGAGCAGTCCGCCTACGACAAGTGGCTCGACCAGACGTCGGCTCGCGAGGAGGGTCGCCTCGACCGGATCCATGGGGCGGTCGGCGTGATCCCGACGCCGCTATGGATCGTCCTCCTCTTCATCTCGATCGTCATCTTCGTGTACATGCTCTTCTTCGCCGACAGCGGCGAGCGAGCTCTCACCCAGGCCGTCCTCATGGGCTCGGTCACGTCGGTGATCGTGCTGATGCTCCTCCTCCTCAACTTTCTCAACAGCCCGTTCCACTCGGATGTCGGAGGCCTCCGGCCCGTCGCCATGGAGCGGACGCTGCGCATCGTGGACGAGGCGCTCGACGCCATCGGAAGCGAGGTTCCGATTCCGTGCGATGCCGAGGGGAATCCCCCTGAGTAGCGAGGCGGGCGAGAAGAAGACCGACCGCGTGGAGACGGTCGCAGCCGTGCTCCTGGCCCTCGCCACGGTCGCCACTGCATGGAGCGGCTACCAGGCGAGCCGGTGGAACGGAGAGCAGGCAAAGGCGTTCAGCCGGGCCAACGCCGCGCGGATCGAGTCGACGCGTGCTGGGAGCCTCGCGAACGCTCAGACACAAATCGACGTGGCGACGTTCACCCAGTGGGTGGATGCCTACGCCCAGGAGCAGACCGAGCTGGCCGACTTCTACTTCAGGCGCTTCCGCGCGGAGTTCAAGCCGGCGATGGACGCGTGGATCGCCACGAGGCCGCTCCAGAACCCGGATGCGCCGCTGACGCCGTTCGCCATGCCCGAGTACAAGGTGGCCGCGAGGGAGGAGGCGCAGCGCCTTGAGGCAGAGGCTGATGCTCTCTCGGCCCAGGCCAGGGCGAACGTCCAGCGGGCGACCAACTACGTGCTCGCCGTCGTCCTCTTCGCAACCGCCCTGTTCTTCGCCGGCATGGCTGCGAAGTTCAGGACGCACCGCCTTCGCGTGGCGCTGCTCGCCTTCGGAGTCTTCGTCCTCGTCGGCACCGTCATCTGGCTGGCGACGTTCCCCGTGAGCATCTCGGTGTGATCAGGACCCGGCTCAGCCCGCGCTCACTCGGTCGGTCAAGCCGTGGACGTTCTCGGCCTCGGCGCAGTGGGCGCAGCAGAAGATCGTTCCGTCGTGCTCGACGCCGTGGCCGATGACCCTGCAACCGCAGTGGGCACAGGTCGGCGCGAGCGCGTGGATCGCGCACTCGAAGCTGTCGAACGTGCGGCGCTCGCCCGCCAGCAAAACCTCGAAGCTCTTGTCGTAGTCGTTGCCGCAGACGTCACAGGTGGCCATGAGCTCTCCTTTCTTCAGGCCGCTCGAGCGTCCGACGCGTCGGGCAGGTGCTGCCGGATCATGGCGTCGATCTCAGAGCCGCTCGCGCGGCCCTCGATCCGTGCCACCGGACGCCCGTCGCGAAGCAAGACGAGCGTGGGCACCTCTCCCACGCCGAGCGCCTCCGTCAGCGAGACGCACGCGTCGGCGTCCACCGTCACCACGCGGAGCTTGCCGCGCTCCTTGCGCGTCAGCTGCGCCAGCAGGCTGTCCATTCGCCGGGCCGGGCCGGAGCGGCTGGACGTGAAGAAGAGGAGCGCGAGCGTGTCGGGGCTGTTCGTCAAGCGGATTCACCTCCTCCGGACACCCGGACAGGATGCCCCGATCGGCGGCGGCCAAAACCTCTGCTCGGCCAGGTACCGGCCTCGCCGAAGAGGGCCACGAGAGCGGGAATGAGCAGCGGCCGGACGAGGAAGGTCTCCAGCATCACCCCCACCCCCATCATGAACGCGAACTCGCGAAACCCGTCCACCGGCACGAGTGCGAGCATGGCGAACGAGAGCGCGAGAGCGAGCCCGGCGACCCCGATTGCCCGCGAGGCGCCTGGGGCGGCCACCGCGATCGCCTCCCGCAGGGGCCGCCGATCGGCCTCCTGCCAGATCCGCCCCGCCACGAAGACGTTGTAGTCGGAGCCGAGCGAGACGAGGAGCACACCGGCGGCGAACGGGACGTAGTACGTCAGGTCGCTGTGCCCCAGGTAGCCCTGGAAGAAGTACGTCGTCAGCCCCAGCGTCGCGGCCACGGAGAGGACGCTCGCGGCGACGAGGTAGAGGGGCGCGAGGACGGCGCGGAGGAAGACCGCCAACAGGATGACGTTGAGGGCCAGCACGACCGCTCCCACGAGGACCGAGCTGTCGACGATCCCCTCGACGGTGTCGGCCGCGATCGCCGTCTGCCCTGCGAGCGCCGCCTCGTGCTGCCCGAGGCCGGACTCGCGGAGGAGCTCCGGCAGCCGGTCGTCGAGCCGGTTCACGGTCTCGATCGCCCTCGAGTCGAGCGGCGAGTCGTCAAGGACGACGGCCAGGCGGGCGGCGTTCCCGTCCTCCGACACCATGACCTCGCCGTCCACGTCGGCCGGGATCGTGCCCGGCCCGAGTGTGCCGGCCACTCCGGGAACCTCGCCGACGGCGTCCTCGAGCCGCGTGAGCTCGTCCCGGCGATCGGCGACCGCCTCTCCTTCGACGAGCACGATCGCGGGCGCGAGGACGCCCGGGGCGAAGCCCTGGGCCGCCGCCTCCGCCGCCTGCTGGACCTCCGAGTCGGCGGGAAGGCCGCTTCCGAGGCGCATGCCGAGCTTCGTCTCACGCAGCCCCGTCGCGGCGGCGAGGAGGACGGCGATGGTCGCGAGCGCGACGAGTGCGGAGACCGGCCGCGAGGTGAGCAACCGGCTTGCCGCCGAGCGCACCTGCGTCGGGCGCTCCGGGTCGATCGCGTCGTCCGCCCGCCGATCGAGGGAGGGCCAGAAGGCGGCGCGCCCCAGGATCGCGAGACTCGCCGGTACGAAGGTCACCGAGACGGCGAGGGCGACCGCGGCGGTGATTGCGAGTGCAGGTCCGAACGCGCGGAAGAACTCGAGCTCTCCGACGACGAGGGCGGCCGTGCCGGTGACGACGATCAGCCCGGCCGTGGTTACGATTGGAGCGACGATCGTGCAGGAGCGGCGCGCCGCCTCGAGGCGCTCTTCGCCCGCGGCGAGCCGACGCCGGCACGCGGCGAGGAAGAAGATCGCGTAGTCCGTCACCACGCCGAGCGTGAGGGCGACGACGAGCGGCTCGACCTCCTGCGGGACTCCGGCCCCGAGACGCTCGCCGACCCACGGGATCAGGCCGCGGGAGACGAGGAAGGCGATGCCCGCGGCCACGAGCGTCAGGAGCGGGGCGCCGAGCGAGCGAAAGGTGAGGCCGACGACGAGCGCGATGACCGCGACCGTCGCGCCCTCGACGAGCGGCAGCGCGTTCTCGATCTCCTCGAACTGGGCGAGGCGAGCGGGTGCGGGCCCCGTGACGCCGGCGAACCCGTCGACCTCGGAGCCTGCCGCGTACTCCTGCGCGATCCCGACGCGACTGCTGAGGCTGGCGCCCCCGGAGAAGAAGAGGTGCGTGACCGCAGTCGTCCCGTCCTCCTCTGAGCCGGGAAAGAGCTCCTGCGTGTTCAGGATCGGGAGCGCGAGCGCGATCTCGTCGCCCTCGGCGTCCTGGGTGGTCGCGTCCACGGCGCGGTCGACGATCGCGGTCTGCTCCTCCGCAGCGAGGCCGCCGGGATCGCGCTCGACGACGGCAGTGTCCGCGATCAGCGGGACCGCGAAGAGCTCCTGGGAGCGCGCGCCCGCCTGCACGGCGGGCGAGTCGTCGGGGATCAGCCCGCCGAGCTCGAGCGGCTCCCCGCTTCCCAGCCCGGGGAGGTAGACGGTCGTCGCCACCGCGGCCGCGATCCAGCCGGCCAGCACGAGGTGTCGCAGGCGAACTACGACCGAGGAGAAGATGCGCGACACGGCGCATCTCTTCCCGAGAGCAACGGGCGCCGAAACATCCTTCAGTCGCGCAGGAGTCCGAGCACCGCCCGCTCGATTCTCTCCCGGCGCTCGGCCTCGGGCAGCTCCAGGGGCAGCCGCTCGAGGTCGGGAAGGACCGTCTGGCCGGCGTTGAAACGGTCGACGACGCGCGGGTCGACGTAGGAGGAGCGGCAGACCGCGGGCGTGTTGCCCAGGTAGCGGGCGACTTCCTGGATCGCCAGGGAGACCACCCGCTTCCGAGCGGTGGCGCTCTTCGCCTCCCGGCCCAGTAGCGCGAGCGAGGACGCTGCCAGCACCGTCGCGTTCCACGTCCGGAAGTCCTTGGCGGTGTAGGGCCCGCCCGTCAGCTCCTGGATGAACTCGTTGACGTCCACCGAGGTGACGTCCACCCAGCGCCGCCCGTACCGGTAGGCGAGCAGCTCGTCGCCCTTCGCCCGGCGACGCTTGAGCGCCGCGACGACGTCGAACGCCTCGGGGTCGACCACGGACTGGACGCGACGCTTCCCTCCCTTGGCCGGGTAGTCGAAGGTCACGACGTGGTCGTCCCGAAGCGCCACGTGCGAACGCAGCATCGTCGCGAGGCCGAAGCTGCCGTTGTCATCGGCGTAGGCCTCGCTCCCGATCCTGAAGAAGCCGAGATCGAGCAGGCGGACCGAGCAGGAGAGCACGCGCTCGCGTCCGAGGCCGTCGCCGGCGAGCCAGCGGCTCGTCTGCGTCCGGAGAGGCCCGAGGGCTACGGCGAAGTCGAGCATGCGCTCGAACTTCTCCCGGTCGCGCCGCGCGCGCCAGGCGTCGTGGTAGAGGTACTGCCGCCGTCCGGCCGAGTCCACTCCGGTGGCCTGGAGATGGCCGAGCGGATCGGCGCAGATCCACACTTCCGTCCACGCGGGCGGAACCGCCAGCGAGCGGATCCGCTCGAGCTCGCGCCGGTCTCGGAGCGGCCGGCCGTCCTCCCGGCGGTACTCGAAACCGCGGCCACGCCGCCGCCTGGAGATTCCCGGCTTCGAGCAGTCGCTACGGCGCAGGCGTGGCACGGAGGCGCGAGCTCTGTTTGAGAACCCGGGTGTCGGGGGTAGGACGGCCCGTGAGCCAGAAAGGAGAACGAATGTACATCGGCGCTGGACTTCTGACCGTCATCCTCATCATCGTCCTGCTCATCCTGATCTTCTAGGCACCGAGCTACGTCGACCTCGGGGGAGCCGCACGGCGACCTCGAGGTCGGCGACCGGGAGTCACCGAGTGCATCCGCACGATCCGTCCCAGCGGACGTGAAGCCCGCAGGACGGACAGCGCTTGTCCTCGTCACGCCGCTCGACGAGGTTCTGCGAGCGGGCGAGCCAGACCATGAGCAGCCCGAGCCCGGCGGTGACCGGCACGCTCCCGATGAGCTCTGGCGTGAGCGCTTCCATTCCGCCTGATCCCCTACCCCGCCCGAGCAGACCCCAATCAGGCGAACGCTTCAGGGCTGCGAACCAGCGCCCGGGTCGCGTTATCCTTGACCGACTCGCGAGAGGGAGAGCCGTGTTCACGAGCAGGGTCGAGGTGCTCATCGCCCGTCCGCTCGACGAGGTGTTCGAGTTCGTCTCCGACGTCCGGAACCGGCCGCGCTGGGACGACAGCGTGGACAGCGAGGAGTTGACGTCCCCGGAGCCGATCGGAGTCGGGAGCACGGTCCGCACGAAGCTGCGCTCGATGGGCAAGGACTACGAGTACACCTGGGAGATCGTCGAGCACGAGCCGCCGACGCGGATGAAGGTCGAGAGCACGTCGGGCCCGTTCCCCACGACGCTCGAGTTCCAGTTCGCCGGCCGGGACGGCGGCACGCAGGTCAACGCCTCGGTGACCGGCCGCCCGATCGGCTCCATGCGGCTCCTCCAGCCGATGATCGCCCGGACGACCCAGAAGAACCTCGACCGGGGCTACGCGCGCCTCAAGACGCTGCTCGAAACCGGCACAGCCACGTAGCGGTCGTAGGGCGAGTCCGATACGGGCTCCGAGGCGGTAGGGTCGCGACCGATGAGCGTGGCGGCCGTCGATCACGAGCACCGCGTCACGCCGCGGGAGCTCTTCTTCGACCTCGTCTTCGTCTTCGCGTTCACGCAGGTCGCGACGCTGCTCGCCGACGACCCGACGTTCGCGGGGATCGGACGGGGCGTGCTCGTCCTCGCCGCGCTCTGGTGGGCCTGGTCGGCATACGCCTGGCTGACGAACAACCTCGACCCCGAGGAGGGCCTCGTCGGCGCCGCGCTGCTCGTCGCGCTGGTCGCGATGTTCGTCGCGGCCCTGGTCGTGCCGGGCGTGTTCCAGGACGAGGGCGTCCTGTTCGGCGCCGCCTTCCTCGTCGTGTGCACGGTGCATCTAGGCCTCTACGCACTCGCGGGCCGCGGAAACCGCGACCTGCTGGGCGCCGTGCTGCGGCTGGCCCCGTGGGCACTGCTGGGCGCGACGCTGATCCTCGTCGCGGGGATCGCCGACGGGGCACGCACATGGCTCTGGATCGCCGCGATCGCGCTCACCTACGTCGGCGCAGCGCTGAGCGGATCGACCGGCTGGCTCGTCCACCCGTCGCACTTCGCAGAGCGCCACGGCCTCGTGCTCATCATCGCGCTCGGCGAGGCGTTCATCGCCATCGGGATCGGCGCGACGGGGATCGGCATCGGCCTGGGCGAGGTCGCCGCCGCGATCCTCGGGCTCCTCGTCGCCACCTCGTTCTGGCTCGCGTACTTCGACTTCTTCTCGATCCGCGGCGAGCGACTGCTCGGTGACGCCCGGGGGCCGGAGCGCGTCGCCCTCGCCCGCGATGCGTACACCTACCTCCACTTTCCGATGATCGTCGGGATCGTGCTGTTCGCGTTCGCGATGAAGGAAATCGTCGCGCACGTCGGCGACGAGCTCGACTCCGTCGCGGCATTCGCGCTCTGCGGCGGGAGCGCGCTCTACCTGCTGACGTATTCGGCGATCCGGATCCGGGTCGAACGGCGGTGGCGGGTGAGCCGCGGCCGGTTGGTCGCGGCGCTCCTGCTCCTGCTCCTGCTCCCGGTCGCGACGATGGTTCCGGCGCTCGCCGCGCTGGCGCTCGTCACCGCCGTGTGGCTGGCGTTGCACACGTACGAGCTCGTCTGGTGGCGCGAGGCCCGCGCGGAGTCGCGCTCGGTGCTCTCCTCGCCCTAGCGAGATCGAACACGCGTGGCCGTTTAGCGTCGCTACGCACCCAGCAGTCGCTTGACAGCAACCGCCGTGAGCGCTGCCGCCGCGACCAGCGCGAGAACGTCCGTCGGGCTGGAGATTCGCCTGAACTGGGCCGTGCGTTCGCTCAGCTCGATGTACCCCACCGGGCTAATGACCGCACCGCCGCCGCCCCCTCCACCTGACCCTTCCTCGCCGCCGCCCCCACCGCCGCCAAACCCGAACCGAGCCTTCGCCACCGGGATCACAGTGATGTCCGCGCGTTCGACGGGCTCGCCGAACACGGTCGAGGCCTTCGCCTTGTCCCCGACCGTTTGGCCGATCCGCTTCAGAAGCTCGTCGGCGAGCGCCGCCCCGTCCTCTGTCTCCGTCGTCATCGTGGCCTCCTCTGTGGGTTCTCGGTGCATTGTCGTCGAGACGCTGCCCAGGCGCCCGCCCCCGCAGCGTTGACCTGGCTTTACGTCCTGGTGCGGTAGTGGAGGTAGGCCATGCCGTTTGCAAACCGGCGCTCGTCCAGAAGCTCGAGCTCGAAGCGGAGATCGCGGGGAAGGGACTGCTTGCCGCCTCCCACCACGATGGGCGCCACGACCACGTGCAGCTCGTCGACAAGCCCCGCCCTGAACGCGTGGGCGGCGAGCTCCGGCCCGCCGATGCCGAGGTCACGGCCCGCTGCCTCCTTCAGCTCCTGGACCGCCTGAGCGTCGAACTCCCGCTCGAGCCGCGTCTTCGCGCTGGACACCGACTCCAGCGTCTTCGAGTACACGATCTTGTCGGCCGCCCGCCAGATCTCGGCGAAGTCCCGGATGTGGGGCGGCTGGTCCGCCAGATCCAAGCCCTCCCAGGCAAGCATCACCTCGTACAGCCGGCGCCCGTAGAGGTAGGTGCCGACCGGCCGCGCGAGGTCGTTGACGAACGCGTGCACCTCCGCGTCCGGCTCTCCCCAGTCGAACTTGCCGTCGGCGTCCGCGACGTATCCGTCCAGCGACGCAATCGCCAGGTAGATCAGCTTCGCCACTTGGCTCGTTCCCGAGTCATCCCGTCGGAAGGCACGCGAGCGCAAAGGCAGCAGAATCCATTTGCACCGTCCGGCCTTCGGGGCGCCGATTTCCGCTCATGGCCATTTGACTGGCCGGCAGCTCGGAACTCATCGTCGCCTAGGCGGCGACCGGGATCCCGAGCTTTGCGGCGACCGGCTCGATCGAGAGCTCCATGAGGAACTGAAGCTCCTCCGTCGGCAGGAGACGAGTCATGCGCTCGACGACCGCGGCTCGCGCCCGGTCTGGCTGCGACCACTCCGCGCCGCGGACGGCCTCGACGAACGTCTCCACGTACTCCCGTTGCCAGTCCAGATGCGCCGGCGCGACGGGGCCGCCGTGTCCGATGCGGAGGATCGCGTCCGAGGGCAGCTCCTGCCGAAGACGCTCCAGGTGGCCGAGCCACTCCTCGAAGAAGCCGTCGGCCAGGTAAGCGTGCTTGTGGTCGTAGATCTGGTCGCCGAGGAAGACCGTCCGCCGGTCGTCGCCCACGAACCACATGCTGTCGTGTGGCGACTCACCCGGGCCGAGGTCGAGAACGGTGAACCGGGCGCCGCCGAGCTCGAGCGTCTCGCCGTCGGCGACAGCACGGTCCGGGAACGTGCGCTCCCGCGGCCACTCGTCGCCGAACATCGGGCGCAGGATCTCCTCCTTGAGGGCATCGTCGCGCCGGATCACCTCGTCGACACCGGCCGTGGCGATCACGGGCACCTCGTCCGAGCCGACGAGCTCGACGATGCCGCCGTAGTGGTCGGGGTGCGCATGGGTGACGAGCACCGCCAGCAGCGGCTTGCCCAGCGCCTCTCGTCGTGCGCGAAGGGCTCGGCCGTCGGAGACGGTAAGCGTGCCGTCCACGGCGATGACGCCCTCCTCCGTCTCGACGAGGTAGGCGTTGACGAGGGCTCCCTGCGGCCCCGTGGAGTGACGGTGGATGCGTGGATAGCCTGGCATCACGCCGCCTCCCGTCCCGGGATTCCGTGCCGAGCGACCACCCGCTCGTAGTTCAGCCGCAGGATCGCGATCACGTCCTGGACGTCCTCGTCCGTCTCGATCGCGCGGGCGGCGAACCCGGGCCTCCCGGGGAAGACCGGGTGGTAGTCGATCCGCCCTTCCTCGTACAGGGCGTGCCAGACCTCCTTCGGGAAGCCGAAGTGGGCGGCGTAGTCGCCGTGCAGGTGACCGATCTCGCGCCGGCCCACCGTGAACCCGAACTCGCCCCGCCGTCCCGGGCCCGCCGTTACACCCGGCCACGAGGTGACCACTTCGGTGATCCGCTCGCTCGCTCTTTGCTCGTCCGTTGGCATTGCTTCCTCCCTTCGTCCTTCGTTGCTGAGACTACTAGTTGAAGTAAGCTTGAAGTCAAATGTCGGATGTGCTCACGATCGGCGAGGTGGCACGCCGCAGTGGTGTGGCCTCCTCGGCGCTTCGCTTCTACGACCAGCGGGGCTTGATCAGCTCCCAGCGAGCAGGCTCCGGTCACCGGCGTTACCCGCGGCCGGTCCTTCGCCGCATCGCCTTCATCGTCTTCGCCCAGCGCGTCGGCCTGTCGCTCGACGAAATCGCAGCGGAGCTGGCCAAGCTCCCTCCCGACCAGGCGCCCACCCGCGGCGACTGGTCCCGGCTCTCGGCCACGTGGACGTCGAGGATCGACGCGCGCATCGCCGAGCTCGAGCGCCTGAAGCGCGGCCTCACCGAATGCATCGGCTGCGGCTGCCTCTCGCTCGACCGCTGCCAGCTGTCCAACCCCGGCGACCGCGCCGCCCGGCTGGGACCCGGCCCGCGCTACTGGATCGGAGACCGGCCACCGGGCTGAGCGAGGACGCGCCGCTGCTCAGGGGGCCGCCAGCACCGGCTGGTCGTAGTAGCGCCGCACGCTCGAGCCGATCCGGGAGACGTCGGTGCCGTAGACATGGAGCGAGATCGCGGTCTCGTCGCCCACGTTGCGCACGCGATGGATGTCTCCCGGCGGCGCGAACCCGCTCACCTCGCCCTCTCGGTTCGTCCTCGCCCCCGCCCCGACGAGACATTCGCGCTCCTCGTCGAGCACGAACAGCTCCTCGTGCTCTTCACCCTGGATGACTCCGAACACGCACCAGGTCACGTGATCGTGAATCGGCGTCACCTGCCCAGGGCGCCAAACGAGGGCAACGATCGAGAAGACCCCGCCGGGCTCGGAGTACAGGAGGTGGCTGCGGTAGCCGTCCGGATCGCCGATCCTCTGCTCGGGGCTGAGCACGTCGGCCGACGGCAGATGCCGGGCCAGCTCATCAGACACCAGCCGGGCGGTCTTCCGCCAGTCCGCGTGCTGACTCACGACGGAGCGGACGGCGGCTGCCAGGTCGCGCAGCCCAGGTGGCACGGGCCGATGCTGAGCGAAACCGCACTCGCCTGCCAACGTGATCGGTCGACTGCTTCCCATGACTCTGCGGATCAGTGTGTTAGACCCGGAACCGGGCGAAAGCTCATCGCAAGGCACGCCGCGTCAGGCCGCCCGCGCCTCGCCATGGGCGCTCGCCGCGGTTGCGAACGGGTGGTGGAAGGCCCTGATCGCTTCTCTCCCGGTTGTCGCGTAGAGAAAGAAGCGGACTCCCATGCGCCGGTCCTCGACCTCGACCCGGAATCGGTCGTCGACGTCTCCGCGATCCCAGAACAGGTCGACGACGATTCCACCGCCTTCCCGATGTCCGAAGTGGTTCGCGGCAGCCAACGCATGCATTCAGCTTGTGCCCCTTGCTCTCGTCATGCCGCATCCATCCGAGCTTGCTCTGGAGTCCAGATTCCGGTTGCGGCGACGTCCCGCGCGTAGTCCGCGAAGTCGCGTGGCTCGCGGCCGAGGGCGCGCCGAACGCCGTCGGCAAGGTGCGCGTTGCGGCCGTCGAGGACCTCGCTAAAGAGGTAGTTCACGAGGTACACGTACTCGGCCGGAACGCCCCCTTCGTCGAGCGCGGACGCGTACTCCTCCACCGACACCGGCACGAACCGGATCTCCCGGCCCGCCGCCTCGCCGATCTCCGTAACCGCTTCCGCGAATGTGAGCAGCCGGGGGCCGGTCAGCTCGTAGACCTCGCCCGCGTGCCCGTCCTCGGTCAGCGCGGCGACTGCGACGTCGGCGATGTCTTCGGCGTCGACGAACGGCTCCGGCACGTCCCCGGCTGGGAGCACGACCTCGCCGACGAGCACCGGTTCCAGCAGGTAGCTCTCGCTGAAGTTCTGGCTGAACCAGGCGCAGCGCACGATCGTCCACTCGACGCCGGCCTCCTGGATGACTTCCTCGGCGCGCTGAGCCTCCTCCTCGCCGCGGCCGGACACGAGGACGAGCCGCCGGACACCGCTGAGCACCGCGAGGTCCGAGAACGAGCGCACCGCCGCCATCGCGCCCGGCACGGCGAGGTCCGGGTAGTAGGAAACGTAGACGGCCTCGGCGCCGTGCAGGGCCGCCGACCACGTCTCCCTGTCGTTCCAGTCGAACGGTGGACTTCCCGACCGCGAGCCGATCCGGATCGGGACTCCGCGCGCCGCCAGATGCTCCGCCACCCGGCGGCCGGTCTTGCCCGTCCCGCCCGTGATGAGCGTCGGTCTCGGCTGCGCCTGCCTGGTGGTGAGCTGACCACTGGTGATCATCTGAGCACTCCTCTCATTCCTCAATCAGCAACCGACGGCTTACGGGCCGTCTCGCCACTCCCTCGGGTTCATGGACGGGTTGTGCTGGCGCACCGTGCGGTCCTCCACCCCGCCGAGGACACCGACCAGCGCGAGCAGGAACAGGCCGAAGAACACCATCGCGAAGATGACCCCGCCGACCACTGGGATGAACACGACCGTGAGGATCAGGGAGACCACCACGACGAGGGAGCTCAGTGTGCGCATTCGGCACCTCCCCCGCTATCCGCGTGCGGGGGTCGGCATCGACGTGGCCGTCGCGGTGGCCGGTCCCCGGTAGGCCTCTGCGAAGCCTTGCCGCCAGCTCGGGTGGCTGGGCGTCCAGCCGAGCTCGCGCTTGGCCCTGCTGTTCGAGGCGCCGCGGGCGTCGGTTCCCATCATGACCACCGCGCCGCCTGCGAACACGCGCGCGAGCCAGCGCGGGAAGCGGCGCGGCGGCTCGGCGCCGAGCGCCTCCGCGAGCACCGGCAGCCACTCGCGCACCGGGGCGGGCTCGTCGTCGACGATGTTGTAGACGGCGGGGCCGTCGTGCTCGAGCGCGAGCACCGTCGCTGCGGCAGCGTCGTCGAGGTGGACGAACGAGGAGACGCCGCCGCCCGAGCCGACGATCGGGAACCGCCGCTTGCGCACCGGCTCGACCAGCCCGTCGTTGGCGGCGCCGTAGAAGCTGCCGTACCGGAGCGCGATTCCGCCGGCGGCGATGACCGTTTCATCGAGGTAGGTCATCGCGGCGCTGGTCTCGCGCATGCCTCTCACCGGGGTCGGGTCGAGCGGGTCGTCCTCGCTCTTGACCGGCCCGCCCTCGCGCGTGTACCGAAAGTTGGCGAAGCTCTGGGCGACGAACCGGCCCACGCCCGCCTCGCGGGCGGCGGCCAGGAGCGCGCTGGTGCCTCCCCTCCGAAGCCGATTGGTCTGCGCGAAGCTGCGGTCGAGGCTCCTGGAAAAGCGGACGTCGGCGAGGGCGGTCGCCTGGTGGACGATCGCGTCGGGCTCGGCCTCGAGCACGACCCTGCGCACGGCGCGCCGGTCGAGCAGGTCGAGCGCGAGCGGCTCTGCCCCGAGCGCCGCCACTCGCTCGGCGCTCGCGGGCGATCTGAAGGTGCCGATCACCTCGTGGCCCCGCTCGACCAGCTGCGGAACGAGACGCGTGCCGATCGCACCGCTCGCTCCAGCCACGAAGACTCTCATGGTGAACTCCTTTGCGGCATCGGTGGGATGTTCTGGTTGAGGCGGAACAGGTTGGCGGGGTCGTAGCGACGCTTGACCGCTGCGAGCCGCTCCCACGTGCCCCCGGGGTAGGCGGCCCGGATCCGCTCCTCGCCCTCGTCGGCGAGGAAGTTGACGTAGGCACCCCGGTCGGCCTGGCGCAGCGCGGCGGCGGCTTCGGTCACCCAGGCCTCGTGAACCGGCGCCTCCTCTTGGGTCGCATAGACGGCCGCGACGTTGACCATGATCCGGCTCGCCCTGTGCGCGAACGCGGTTGCCTCGGCCGGCACCCGCGCCATCGCACCGCCCAGAACCCGCAGCTGCGCCACTGGCATCAGCGCGGTGGAGGCTGCGAGACGATCCAGGATCTCACCGGCCACCCCGCTGTCGATCTCGTCGACGAACATCGTCCGCGCCGCGGCGAGCGGGCGGTAGTCCGGGTCGTCGGGCGGGTAGATCTCGGGGTAGGGCATCGGCCGAACGAAATCGGCGATCGGCGTCGCGAGGGCTCGAAACGGCGCGACGGCCTGCTCGCCGGCCTCGGTCGGGCCGGCGTGGACGAGCATCCCCATCACCACGACCTTGCCGTGGTACTCGCTCGGGACGAACGGCATCGGCGGTGCCGCCATGACGTTGGCGATCGTCGACAGCTCCTCGGGCGCCTCCTCCGCGGCTGCGATGAACCCGGCGATCACCTCGGGGGTCGCGGGCAGCAACAGGATCCCGCCAGTCACCGTCTCCAGCGGATGGAGCCGATACTGGAAGCGGGTAGCGACGCCGAAGTTGCCGCCGCCGCCGCGGATCGCCCAGAAAAGCTCCGGGTGGCTATCCGAGTCGACCTGCAACAGCTCTCCGTCGGCCGTGACGATCTCGGCTGCGAGCAGGTCGTCGACCGTGAGCCCGTGCTTGCGGACGAGGTAGCCGACGCCGCCGCCCAGCGTCAACCCTCCGATGCCGACCGAGCCCGTGTCGCCGAAGCCGACCGCCAGGCCGTGCTCCCCGAGGCCGTTCGTCACCTCGCCCGCCGTCAAGCCCGTCTCCGCCCAGGCGACGTGCTCGTCCGCGTCGACGTCGAGCGCCTTCATGAGCGAGAGGTCGAGCACGATCCCGCCGTCGCTGACGCCGTGGCCGGCGCTGCTGTGGCCGCCGCTGCGGACGGCGAGCTCGAGCCCGCTTTCCCGCGCGAGCGCGACGACGTACGCGACCTCCCCGGCGTCGGCCGGGCGGACGATCACCGCGGGCCGGCGGTCGACCTGAGGCAGGAAGACGGCCCGGGTCTCGTCGTACCCGGGATCGTCAGGGCCGATCACCTGCCCTGCGAGATCGGCGCGAATCTGCGCGATAGCGACGCTGTCAGGCGAGACGATGGTCACGATGCTCCTCTCGTGGGTTCCTCGAAGGGATAGACCGCCCGGCGAGACAGAACTCACCGCGGCGGGTAGGGCTCGATCACGACGCCGCATGGCGCACGTCCTGTCGATAGGTGTATTCCGCCCGATAGCCGAGCATCCGCCCAACCGCGGCCAGAGGGCCCAGGACTGCCTTCTGGACGGCCAGCGGCGGTCGGACGAAGCGGATCTCGTCCTCGAACTCGCGCAGAACGAGCGCCAGCCGCAGCGGATTCCGGGGGACTCCTGCTGCCATGGTCATTCGGTCGCGGGCGAGGCCGGCCAAAGTCTCGAAGGCGATCTCGGTCCTGAGTGCGGGCCTGAAATCCACCAGCACGTGCACCGCGCCGTCGCCTGCGTTCCACGCTGCGTGGGGAACGTTCGCCGGGACGACGATCGCGTCGCCCGCGCCGTGGCGGCGCTCGACGCCGGCCACCCGCAGGCCCAGCTCACCGGACAGGACCTCGAAGCGCTCCTCCTGCTGCGGATGGAGGTGGTCGGGGCCCGTCGTCCAGCCCGGATCGCCGATCCAGTCCACCTGAAGCAAGTCACCGCTCGTCGTCTGTGCCGTCTCTCGGAAGACCGTCCGCAAGCCGGTCGCCGGGTTGACGAGCTCGTCACCGGCTCTAGCCACTGCGGCCCCCCAGCCATCGACCTTCCGACATCCGCGGGTCCTCGCTCGGAGCCGGCCAGGTCGTCCACTCGAGGCGGCGCTCGGGCAGGTGCCTCCGCAACGTCGTCCGCGCGCGCTGGTGCGCGCTGGTTACCGACGCGAGGCTTGTCTCCAACAGCTCGGCGGTGTCTCTCGCCGACCAGTCGAGAACGTCTCGTAGGTAGAGGACGGCGCGTTGCCTCGGGGGCAGGTAGCAGACGGCGACGCGAAGTGCGAGCTCGATCGTCTCCTTCGAGACGACTTCGTCGTCCGGCCCGGCGTCCGTCGTCGCGATCCCTTCGACCTCCTGGTCCGACGACCGGCTCGAGGCCGTCTCTTCCCTGCGCGCTGTCTCGTGCCGACCCGACCGCCGGTCGAGCGCGGTGAGACACGCGTTGGTGGCGATCCGGTGCAGCCACGCTCGGAACGAGGAGTTGCCTCGGAAGCTGTCGCGGCTGCGCCAGGCGCGCAAGAACGTTTCCTGGGTCAGGTCTTCCGCGTCCTCGTACGAGCCGAGCATGCGGTGGCAGTGCGCGCGGAGCTCGCGCCCGTAACGGTGGACGAGCTCGGAGAACGCCGATTCGTCGCCGGCGGTCGCGGCAGCGACGACTGGGTCGAGCACGAGCCACGTCGTGTGGTCGTAGGCGACCCTGGGATCTCCCCTCACGGAATGTGCGAGTGCGGTGTTCTTCACGTCGCTCCTCACCGGGTGTCGTAATGACGACGAACGAAAAGGGCTGAACGGGACAGCCTCTGCGTGATCTCGACGGTGCTCATGAGGCTCCTCCGACCGTACGTCGGCACCCGGGGCCGTCGCGTCGGGGAGCTCCCCGAACCAGCTCCCTGATCTTCAGCAGGCGGGTCGTACGGGACGTTCAGTCGCCGGCTGCGGCGACCTGCTCGCCGAGCGCGTGCGCGAGCTGTTCGCGACCCGGGATGCCGAGCTTGCGGTAGACGCGCCCGAGGTGCGTCTCGACGGTCTTCCGCGTCACGAACAGCGTCTGCGCAATCTCGGGGTTGCTGTTCCCCTCGGCAGCGAGCTCGGCGACGCGCCGCTCCGAGACTGTCAGCTGCTCGACTCCCGTCCCTTCGGGGTGGCTCGAACGGCCACCGGCGGCGCGCAGCTCCGTCTGGGCATGCTCCGCGAGCGCGCTTGCTCTGCAGCTCCTTGCAAGCTCGAGTCCTTCCTGGAGCCAGTCTCGCGCCTCCGCACGGCGATTCGCACGGCGCAGGGCGGCGCCCAGGTCGACGAGTGCACGAGCGTGCTCCAGTCGCGCCGGTGAACTTGCGAGGAGTTTCACGGCCTCATGCAGGCGATCCACGGAAGCGGCGCTGCTCTCGACAAGTGCCAGGGCCCGCACGGCGACGCCGATCCCGGAGGATGCTCCCCAGCGCCGCGCCCGCTCGAGGTCGTCGAGCGCGAGTCGGCGCGCCTGCATACCGTCTCCCCCGGCCGCGAGGCCGAGGGCGGCGCGCGAGCGCCAGCGTGAGGCGAGCGGATTCGCGCCGCCCCAGAGCTCGTCGCGGCGACCGAACTCGACCAGGTCGTCGAGGCCGTCTCCGGCTTTGCCCTGGGCCAGGCGCAGCAAGCCGCGTGCTTCGAGCAGGTCGTTGGTGGCCAGCCCCGGTGGGATGTCGTCGCCGACGCCACTAGTGCGAAGCGCCCGCTCGGCTTCCTCGACTTCACCCTCTTCGATCAGCGCCTGGATCAGGAGAGCCAGTGCGAACGCTCTTCCAAGCTCGATGTCCATGGTGGTGAGCAGCTCGAGCGCCGTCCGCGCGTCCTCCTTCGCCTCAGCCAAGGCGCCTCGCCGTAAGGAGACCCAGCCCCGAAACTCGGTCGCGAACGCGAGTGCCGGGATGGAAGCCTCGGCGCGGGCTTCGGCGAGCATCTGTTCCAGGCACTCACCTGCGACGTCGAGCGCCTCGGTGGCGAGCAGGCCGACGAGGAGCACGTAGATCGGCGGCGCCACGTCGATCCCCTGTTCGTCCAGCAGCCTGCCGCCGGCGAGCGCCCGCTCGAGGTGGGCCACCGCTTCGCGTTCCGTCAGGCTCGCCCTCGCACGCTCGAAGGCGAGGCTTGCCAGCACGAGGCGCTCGCCCGGCGTGGCGCCCTCGAGCTCGGCGAACCGCTCCAGCCGCCTCGCCGCCGGCGCCCGGGCGTCGCGGCTGGCCTCCTGCGCGTGGGCCGCAAGCTCCGCCTCGAGGTGCAGCGCCAACTCCCGGTCGGCGGGCTCGACGACTGCGATCGCCGACTCGAGTGCGGCGATGGAACGGTCCGACTGACCCGACCACGTCAGCGCGTTCGCCAGCAGGCGCGCGCCCGTCGCGACCTGCTGCGGCTCGTCGAGCAGCTCGACGGCTGCTGCGAGATGCGCGACCGCGTCGGGCGCGGCGACTCGTAGCTCTGCAGAGCCGAGCTCGAGGAGCACAGCTGCGGTGGACCTATTCCGGCGGTGGCTCCGCGAGTGCCCGTCTGAGCCAGGCGACTGCCGCGGCGGGAGCTCCCCGGCGGAGTGAGTCGGCCGCCACTCGACGCAGGAGCTCGACGCGCTCCGGGTCGCCGGCCGGGTCGGCGCCGACGATCTGGGCCGCGACCCTTTCGTCCGACCCGCCCGCCGCGGCGACGATCCTCGCAGCGCGAGCGTGCGCCTGAGAGCGTTCGTGGGCGCCGATGCCTGCCCAGACGGCCTCGCGGACGATCGAGTGCGTGAACTCGAGGCCCTCCGCCGACGTGAGGATTTCCAGCGCGATCAGGATGTCCGCGGCGCCGGCCGCCTCCTCCGCGGAGAGCTCGGCGAGGAGCGCAGCCTCCGCGAGGCTCGCGCCGTCCCCGACTACGGCGACCGCGCGCATCAGCTCCGTCGCCGCCGGGGGCCGCTCGGAGAGGCGCAGGTGCACGGCCTCCGCGACGGCCGGAGGGCCGATCTCCCGAACGCGGGCAGCCTCGCGCGCATCGGGCGGGACGCCCTGCTCGTCGATCTCACGCAGGAGCGCCTCGAGGAAGAACGGATTGCCGCCCGTTACCTCCCGGCAGGCCGCGGCGAACTCGGGCGCCACCTCGGCGTCGAGCCTGCGCTCGCACAACCTCACCGTCGCACCTGTGCTCAGCGGGCGGGGCTTGAGGACGGTCGTGTCGGGACCGGCCGCCAGCCGGACCAGGTCGACCGAGCCGTCCTCGCCGCTGCGAGCGGTGGCGAGCACCGCAAGCGGGAGGCCATCGAGACGAGGGGCCAGATAGTTGAAGAAACGCAACGACTCCGCATCAGCCCAGTGGAGGTCGTCGACCGCCACGGCCACGGGGCCTTCGTCGGTGAGGTTGTTGAGGAGCCAGTAGAGCCCATGGAGCATCGGAGAAGGCGCTGTCGGACGGCGCTGGCACCTGCCGGTGGGCCGGTCGGCTCGAAGAGCGGCTTCGAAAGGGCTGCGGCGCCCTGCGAACAGGCTGCCCTCCCGGCGTCCCGTCGCACTTTGCGACCACCGGCTCGAGCAGCTGCCGCATGCAGCCGTAGGCGAAGTCGCGCTCGAGCTCCGAGGCGCGGGCCCGCAGGCAGGCGACGCCCGCCTCTTCCGCGACCTGGCAGGCAGCCCTGAGCAAGCTCGTCTTGCCGAGGCCGGCAGGAGCCTCGATGACCACGAGCCGGCCGCGCCCCTGTTGCGCCTGGTTCAGCGCCTCGCCGAGCTCCGAGAGCTCGAGATCGCGTTCCAGAAGCGTCACCGAGTCGGGGTGTTCACGAACGGCGACTCGGCACGTGCCAGCTGGCCGATCCGCTGGGCTCGATCCGCGTGCAACTCGAGCGATCTGTCGGTCTGGCAATCTGCGCGACATCGCAGCGCCTGCGGGCTCGAGCCGGCGAGACGGCTCTCTAGAACCACCCAAGGGCCGTGCGACGGCTCGCTCTCACCCGCTCATGTTGCCACGCGTCGCCGTCCGACGACGAGAGGGGCGCCGAGCTCTCGCTCCACCCATACAAACGCCAAATCCTGCGAACCCGAAGGCCCACAGGACTTGGCGTCGCGACTCTGACAGACGCCGGCTTCGCCGTCAAGCACCTCGCGCCGCGGTTCATTCGTAGCGGAGCGCGTCGGCGGTGTGGATTCGGGTGGCGAGGCGGGCCGGGAGGCTGGTCGCCACGACGACGACGAGCACGGTTCCGATCGGAATCAGTGCGAGCGACCACCAGGGTGCAATGATCGCGTCCTCGGTCGCGTCACCGGCGATCCGAAAAAGGGCCAGGTAGAGCCCGATGCCGAGCGGGATGGCAAGGAGCGATGCGAGCGCCGCCAGGGCGGCGTGGGCGCTGACGACGGTGGAGACGATCTGGCCGGGGGTGAGGCCGATCGCCTTGAGCACGCCGTAGTCGCGAATGCGCTCGCGAACGGAGAGCAAGGCGACGGCAACGAGCGTCGTGGCGGTGATCAGCAGCAACGTGGTGTCGAGCGTGTAGATGAGGAGCAGCAGCTCGTCCGGGAAGTCACTGGTTTTGGTGGCCCGCTGCGCGTCGAGGGTGGCGTCGAGTGAGAGCGCGACGACCACCACCGCGCCGGTGAGCGCGATCGCGGCGGCGAGGAGAAGGGCCCGGCGCCCTCGCGCGAGGAGGTCTTTGAGCCCGAGCCCGATTGTCAACGGCATGACCGGTCGGACAAGGGCACGCGCCAGGCGTGAGTTGGGGGGAGACGAGCTGCCCGCGCGGATCGCCTCGACGACGGTGAAGCGAGTGCTGTGGCGCGTGGAGGTCAAGGCTCCGGCCAAGAGCACGGGAACCACCACACAGCCGGCGACGAGAATGTGCCAGGGATCCGCCGCGATCGTCGGCGAGCCGAGCAGCGTGTCAGCGCTGGGTGCGGCAAGGCGGGGCGCAAGGATCGCCCCGAGCGCGAAGCCCAGGACGGCCGCGACGAGACCCAGAGCGGCGGACTCGAGCGCGAAGACGATACCGACCTGGCGCGGGGTGAAGCCGGCCGCCTTCAGCAGCCCGATCTGACGGTGCTGCTCGCTGGCCCGGGCGCCGACGAGAATTCCGACGACGACGAAGGCGACGATCAGGAGCAGGATGGTGAAGATGGTGACGATCACCTGCGTGCCTTGTGCATCGCCCAGCGCGTTGTCGCGCTGGTCTTGCCAGGTCTCGAAGTAGAGAGCCCCGGACCGTGAGGCAGCTGCCGGAAAGCCTGCCGCCGCCCGCTCGGTGAACGCCGCGGCCGCGGAGGGATTCGCCAGCCGCACCGCCGCGGACCAGCGCCAGCGGGCGCGATCGGGTTCGATCCGTTCGAGCGTGGCCGGGGTGACCCAGGCCAGGCCGGGTCTGCGGCGCGGGTAGCGCGGCTGGCTGGGAACAACCGCCGTCCCGAGAACCGGAATCTCGATCGAGCCGCTTGTGCTCGTCATTTCGAGCATGGCGCCGACCTCGATGCCGAGCGCGCGGGCGAGGCTGCGTTCGAGCACGATCCCGCCCTCGCGCAGCTGCGAGCCGGCCGTCAGCACGGGCATGTTCACCGCCGTGCGGCCACTCAGGCCCGCGAGCTCTACTCGATCGGTACTGTCGCGCGGGCCGACGGTCGCCTGCGCGAGCGGGACGGGCGCGCCGCGCTCGGTCACGCCGGGCAGCTCGCCGATCGCGGCCGCGTCGGCCTCCGATCGGGCGAACGCGAGCACGTGTGCCCCGTTGGCCTCGGCGAACGTCCGCTGCCAGGGCTCGACCCCGCTCGAGCGCACCTCCAAGGCGAGCACGATCGTCGCCACGGCAGCAGCCGCGATCGTGATCGTGAGCCCGCTCGCGAGCAGCCGCGAGCGAATGCCCGCGAACGCCAGCCTGACCAGCATTACCGTCATTCCGCGCTCTCCAGCTCGAGCAGGGGAGCGACCTGGCGGGCGGCGGCGAGCTCCGTCTCGTCGGCAACCAACCCGTCGCGGAGCGTGATCACCCGATCCGCCGCCGAGGCGACGCTCGCGTCATGCGTGACGAGCAGCAGCGTCTGCCCGCGATCGCGGGCGTCGCGAAAGAGAGCGAGCACCTCCCGAGCCGCCGCCGAGTCGAGATTCCCGGTCGGCTCGTCGGCGAGAACGACGTCCGGCGTGTTTGCCAGCGCTCGCGCCAGCGCCACCCGCTGCTGCTGTCCGCCGGAGAGCTGGGCCGGAGCGGCGTCGTGCTTCTCGGGAATGCCGAGCTCGCTCAGCAGCTCGTTCGCCGACCGCCGGGCCGCCCTGCGCCCGCGACCGACCAGCAGGAAGGGCAGCTCGACGTTCTCGACTGCAGAGAGCGTCGGCACCAGGTTGAAGAACTGGAACACGAAGCCGACCTTGCGACGGCGTAGACGAGCGAGCTCCGCCTCGCTCAAGCCGTCGATCCGCTGGCCATCGAGCCAGACCTCCCCCGCCGTCGGTCGATCGAGCCCGGCCAGCAGATTGAGCAGGGTGGACTTCCCGCACCCGCTCGGGCCCATGATCGCGACGAACTCGCCACGCTCGATCGAGATGTCCACGCCGCGAAGACCCAGCACCTTCGCGCCGCCGGTCTCATACGTCTTCGCGAGCTGCCTCGCCTCCAGTACCGGTGTCATCCGCCTTCCTCCTTCGGCGCAAGCCGCTGTTCGATCAGCTCGAGCCACTCCAGATCGGCCTTCAGATGCAAGATCGCCCCCTCGATCAGAAGCTCGTCCGCGGGTCCCTTCCCATTCGCCTCGAGCAGCGCGTTCAGGTCGCGCAGCGACTGCAGGTACTCGCGCCGCTGCCCTTCGAGCAGCTGCCTCGGCTCCGCCAGCTGAGCTGACGCGAGAACGACGAACTTCATGAAGAACTCGTCTTTGAGCCGCCTGCCCGAGACAGGTGCCTCGATCCAGGCCGCGAGCGCTTCCCGGCCGACGTCGGTCAGCTCGTACACACGCTTGCCGCGGCTGTCCCCCGGCACCGGCTGACCGACGACGAGGCCATCGCGCTCCAGCCGCCCGAGCGTTACGTAGATCTGGCCGGCGTTCACAGCCGGCAACAGATCGCCGAACTGCTGCTCCAGCGACTGCTTCAGCTCATACCCGTGAGCACGCTCGCCGCTCAGCAGCGCGAGAAAGAGCTCTCTCATAGATAACGACTATATATCTTCGTTATCTATCGGTCAACCGTGCCGGGTCAATGGGGGTGGGAGGAGTCGAGGGAGTCGACCGAGCCGAACGTCGAACCGGCACAAGCGACCTCGTCGACCGCTGGGAGCGCGATCGGGGTGCGACGCCGGCCGGTGCTTCACCCGGGTGAACACGGGCAGAGGGCAATGTCCGACCTCGACCCTAGCTTGAGCTTGCCAGCATGCCTCGCCCCAATCCCATCGAGCGCCGAATGTCGCGCTTTCTGCGCGAGCCGCCCTCCGTCCGGCTGGCAGCCGGCGTCATCGTCACGGCAACGGTCGTGATCGTCGTCATCAGCGGAGTGTTGATGCGGGTCTTCGACCACGAGGAGTATTCGAGCGTCGGGGAGGGCATGTGGTGGGCGCTCCAGACCGTGACCACGGTCGGCTACGGGGACGTCACGCCGAAGGAACCCGCCGGTCGGATCATCGCAGCGTTCGTGATGCTCGAAGGTATCGCGCTCCTATCGGTCACGGTCGCGGCAATCACCTCGACCTTTGTCGCACGGGCGCAACGAGAGCACGATGCCGCAGGCGCCGCAGACGAGAATCAGGCTGCAGCTCGCATCGAGGCCCGGCTCGACGACTTGGCTGATCGTCTCGGCCGGCTCGAGACCATGCTCGGCGAGGACACGCGCAGACGTACGTAGACTCGAGCGGTCTCGCTCAACCAAGCGATGGAGGCGCGGGAATCGTACCCGCGCGAGATTTCAACGGGCTGAGACCCGGCGAGTGCGCGCTCGCTCGCCACCTGCTGCGCCGGAGGCGAGATCGAGCTCACTGGAGCAGGAGGGATCGGGGAAACTCGCACCGACGGCAATGCGGAAGAGGATCTCGAAGCGACATGTGCTCGGCGGCGGCCTCGGGATCGCCGTGGTGGTCGGAACATTTGCATTCGTCCTGCCGCGCATCGCCGACTACCGCGACGTGTGGGACGTCGTCAAGGGCCTCTCCTGGGCGGATCTCGGGCTTCTCGCGGGAGCGACGGCGCTGAATCTCGCCACCTTCGCGCCTCCGTGGATGGCCGCGCTGCCGGGCCTCCGGTTCCGCCAGGCGTTCGTGGTCACCCAGGCCTCGACCGCCTCGACCTACGTCGCGCCGGCAGGAGTCGCCGTCGGGATGGCGCTGTCGTTCGCAATCCTGCGAGGCTGGGGCTTCGCACCCGCGCCGGTCAGCCTGGCGGTGGCGGTCACCGGCGTCTGGAACCAGCTCGCCATGCTCGCGTTCCCGACCGTCGCGCTTGCGTTGCTGGCGCTGACCGGCACCCCCCACGCCGCGCTCGACACGATCGCGTTCATCGGGCTTGCCATCCTCGTGGTCGTGCTGGCGGGCTTCGCCGCCGGCCTCAGCACCGCGAGGCTGGCGCGCCGGGTCGGCGACCTCGCGGCCCGAGCCGCCTCGTGGGGCAAGCGGCTGTTCCGGAAGCAGCCGGTGACGTGGGACGGCGAGGCGTTCGTGCGCTTCCGCGCCCGCACGAACTCGCTCCTCAGGCGCCGCTGGCACGTCCTGACGCTCGCGACGCTCGCCGGGCATCTCACCGTCTACCTGGTGCTGCTCGTCTCGCTCCGCGTCCTCGGCGTCGGCGCGGACGAGGTCACCGCCGTCGAGGCGTTCGCCGCCTGGTCCCTCGTACGCCTGCTCGGCTCGATACCCATCACCCCGGGCGGCCTCGGCATCGTCGAGCTCGGCCTGACGACCGCACTCATCGGCTTCGGCGGCGGCCAGGCCGAGGTCGTCGCCGCCGTGCTCGTCTACCGCGTCCTGACGATGGTGCCCACGCTCGTGATCGGGCTCCTGGCCGGCGCGACGTGGAAGCGCCACCGACCCGACCAGGCACCGACGGACGCCGCGCCCGGCACGGGGATCCAACCCGGCGGCCGCGAGCCCTGAAGTGGAGGCGGCGGCTCGGTAAGGCGTCGACGAGCCTCACCCCAACCGACGCGTGGCGGACGCTCAGCCGTCGATCGAGGCCATGCTCTGGTAGCGGTCGCCTGCGGCAGCACCCGGGGGAAACGCCCGTTCCAGCTGCGCCAGCACGTCCGCGGAGAGCTCGATGTCGCCGGCCGCCGCGTTCTGCTCGAGCCAGCGGCGCCGCTTGGTCCCCGGTATGGGCACGACGTCTCCCCCACGTGAGAGCACCCACGCCAGCGCCACCTGGGCCGGCTCGGCACCGACGCCGGCGGCGATGCCCGCCAGCTCGTCGACCAGCAGCCGGTTGGCCTCCAGGTTCTCGCCCGCCATGCGCGGGAATGCCACCGAGCGGAAATCGCCGTCATCGAGCGTGCTGACGTCCCGGAGCTGCCCGGTGAGGAAGCCCCGCCCCAGCGGCGAGTACGCCACGAGGCCGATCCCGAGCTCGCGCAGCGTCGGCAGAATCTCCGCCTCCAGTGTCCGCTCCCACAACGAGTACTCGGTCTGCAGCGCCGTAATCGGGTGCACGGCGTGCGCCCGACGGATCGTCTCCGGCGAGGCCTCGCTCAGCCCCAGGCGCCGTACCTTGCCCGCAACCACCAGCTCGGCGAGCGCGCCCACCGTCTCCTCGATCGGAACGGTGCGGTCCACGCGATGCTGAAAGTAGAGGTCGATGTGGTCGACGCCGAGCCGCTGCAGCGACGCGTCGCAGGCCTCGTGCACGTAGGCGGCGTCTCCGCGGAGGCCGCGCCACTCACCGTTCTCACCGCGTACGTTGCCGAACTTGGTGGCGATCACCACGCCGTCGCGGCGCGGTCCCAGCACGCGTCCCAGGAGCCGCTCGTTGGTGAAGGGACCGTAGCACGTCGGCGGTGTCGAAGAAGGTGACTCCCAACTCCACCGCCCGGAGCAGCGTCGCCTCTGCCTCAGCTTCGTCGGCCGCGCCGTAGAACTCGCTCATCCCCATGCAGCCGAGCCCCTGCTCGCTCACCTCGACCGCCCACTCGCCACTGCCCAGTGTCCGCGTCCGCATCGTCGCCCGTCCTGTCTGGTTGCCGGTGCGCGACACGTACATGTGCGCCGTGTTCGGATTCCGTCGGCCGACGGGTCTGGCGCAATGAGAAAAACCCTGCACGCGACCGCGTTTTCATGGAGGCGGAGGGAACCCGAGCCCGCGTCCGAAGCCGCCCGCGAGACCTAGATACGCGGCGCGACAAATCGTCTGCAGAACTGCGCGGTGCAGATTGCACACGCCTGGTCCACGCAGCGACTTTTCGCTCAGGCGTTCTTGCGACGGCGGGGTGCCTCGATCAGACACCGAGGCGTAGAGTTCGTCCTTGTGAGCCCGACTCTTCAGTTGGGCCGGATCGCCGGCATCCGGATCGGGGTGAACTGGAGCTGGCTGATCGTGTTCGCGCTCATCGTCTGGTCGCTCGCGGTCGCCGTGTTCCCGTCCCAGAACCCTGGCTTCTCCGACGGTGAGTACATCGCGCTGGCCGTCGTGGCCGCGCTTCTCTTCTTCGTCTCGCTCCTGCTGCACGAGCTCGGTCACGCGCTGCAGGCGAGACGAGAGGGGGTCGAGATCGAGGGGATCAACCTCTGGCTCTTCGGCGGGGTGGCGCAGTTCAAGACCGGCTTTCCGAGCGCCGGCGCCGAGTTCCGGATCGCGATTGCGGGTCCGCTCGTCTCGCTTGTGATCGGCCTCCTCTGCGTGCTGGTCGCGGCGGTCGCGGGGCTTCCGAACGCGGTCGACGGGGTGGTCGCCTGGCTGGGGTTCACGAACCTCATCCTGCTTGCGTTCAACCTGTTGCCGGCGCTGCCGCTGGACGGGGGGCGCGTCCTGCGCTCGGCGCTCTGGCAACTGCGGGGCGACCTGCAATGGGCGACACACGTGGCTGCCGGGGTCGGCCGCGGCTTCGGCTTCCTGTTCATCGGGCTCGGCGTTCTCATGCTCATCGTCGAAGGGACTTTCAGCGGCGCATGGCTGGCGTTTATCGGCTGGTTCCTGCTCCAGGCGGCGACGGCCGAAGCCCGCTACGTGGTCGCCAGGCAGGCGCTCAACGGTCTCAAGGTGCGTGACCTCATGACCCGTCAGCCGGTGACCGTCGATGCCGACCTCAGCCTCGGCCAGTTCATGGACGAGGTCGCACGGTCACTGCGTTACACGACGTATCCGGTGCTCGAGCACGGGCACCCGATCGGGCTGCTCGCGTTTCGCTCGGTCGCAGCAGTTCCGCGCGACGAATGGAACGCGCGCCGCGTGCGGGACGCGATGATTCCTTTCGATCAGGTGCCGTCGCTCGACGAGGACGAAGAGGCAATCGACGCGCTGGCAGAGCTGTCCGCGAGCGAGGTGAACCGCGGCCTAGTCGTCGACGACGGACGTCTCGCAGGATTGCTCTCGATCACCGATCTCGCGCGGGCCCTCGAGGTGGCGCGGCCTTCGCGACCTGTTCGGGGCGCCACGCCTGAGCGCGCGCCGTAGGCGGCTTTCTTCAGTCAGCTGAGCCCGCATCAGGCGGACGTCTGCCGGCTCGAGCGCTTCTCCAGGCCCACAGTGACCAGATGCATGCGAGCACAACTGCGACAAGAAGGATCGCGTTGTACGGCGACGGGGGCCACTCACCGAATGCGCCCATCCCCAAGGCGATCGCGATGAAGATCCAGCAGACGGCGTCCAGGACGATCCACCAGCCACGAAACTCCACCATGTCGTCTCAGCTCCCTTGGGCGCCGGCGCGCCACGGCAAGCGACGGAGTTCCTCAGCAAGCGCCTGCACGCCGGATTCTCGGTGGCGGCGTGCCCACCACCTGAGCCAGTCCTCGTTGTCCAGTAGGGCCATGAGAGTCGTCTCCGGGTTCGCGGGTAGTGACTGGGGCGGCACGGTCGCCGCCCCAGTCGACGCCCTGAGCTACCGCAGGGACTTGAATGCGGCCCGCACCTCGTCGGAGAAGAGCTCCGGCTCCTCCCAGGCGGCGAAGTGGCCGCCCCTGTCGACCTCGTTGAAGTAGGTAAGGGTGGGGTAGACCTTCTCGACCCAGCTGCGCGGGGCAGCCCAGACCTCGCCGGGGAACGTCGTGAAGCCGACCGGAACCGAGACCGCCGGAGGAGCCTGGCCGCCGGCCGCACCGGCTGCGGCCTGGGCCCGTCCGACCTCCCAGTACCACCGGGCGGCCGACGCGCCGGTGCCCGTCAGCCAGTACAGCGTGATGTCGTCGACGATGTTGTCCCGGGTGAGATTGCCCACGGGCTCGCCGTCGACGAACGCGCGGGAGAACTTGTAGTAGCCGTCCGTGTCGTGGTCGAGCATCCAGGCCGCCAGCCCGACGGGCGAATCCAGCAGGGAGTAGCCGATCGTCTGCGGCCGCGTGGTCTGCTCCGAGAAGTAACCGAAGCCGTCCGTCAAGAACGTGGTGAGCGCGTCGTGCGCCGCCCGTTCCTGCTCGGACTCCGCCGGCAGGTCCTCGAGACCCGCGATGAGCACGTTGAGGTGGATGCCGAGCAGCCCCTCGGGCGCCAGGCGGCCCATCGCGTCAGTAATCACGGCGCCGACGTCGCCGCCCTGTGCGACGTAGCGCGTATAGCCGAGGCGTTGCATCAGCTCCGCCCAGGCACGCGCGACGCGGCCGGGGCCCCAACCGACTTCCGTGGGCTCGCCGGAGAAGCCGTAGCCGGGGACGGACGGCAGGACGAGGTGGAATGCGTCCTCGGCGGTTCCGCCGTACGCAGTCGGGTCGGTCAGCGGGCCGACCGTCTCGAGCAGCTCAACGACCGAGCCGGGCCAGCCGTGCGTCATGATCAGCGGCAACGCGCTCTCGTGCGGCGAGCGGACGTGGATGAAGTGGACGTCCACTCCGTCGATCTCGGTCGTGAACTGCGGATGCGCATTGAGCCGCGCCTCGACCCGGCCGAAGTCGTAGTCCTCCGCCCAGTAGCGCGCGAGCTCCTGGATCGTCGCGAGCTGCACTCCCTGCGACCGGTCTGCGACGAGCTCCATGCTGGGCAGTCGGGTCGCGGCGATGCGTCGGCGCAGGTCGTCGATCTGCTCGTCCGCGACATCGATGCGGAAGGTGCGGATGTCCGTGGTTGTGTCGACAGCAGTGCTCAAACTTCCTCCTTTGCTATCGCAGCGAGCGGAACGCAGCCCGCACCTCGTCGAGAAGAGCTCGGGCTCCTCCCAGGCGGCGAAGTGGCCGCCCCTGTCGGGCTCGTTGAAGTAGGCGACGCCGGGAAAAACCACCTCGACCCAGCTGCGCGGGGCAGGGAAGACCTCGCCGGGGAAGTTCGTGTAGGCGACCGGAACCGCGACCGGCGGCGGAGCCTGTCCGGCCGCACCGGCTGCGGCCCGTCCGAACTCCCAGTACCACCGGGCCGCCGACGCGCCGGTGCCCGTCAGCCAGTACAGCGTGATGTCGTCGACGATGTTTTCCCGGGTGAGGTTGCCTGCGGGCTCGCCGTCGACGATCGCGCGGGAGAACTTGTAGTAGGAGTCCGTGTCGTGGTCGAGCATCCAGGCCGCCAGAGCGACGGGTGAATCAAGCAGGGCGTAGCCGATCGTTTGCGGCCGGGTGGACTGCTCGAGGACGATGGCGAAGCCATCCGTCAAGAACGTGTTGAGCGCGTCGTGCGCCGCCCGTTCCTGCTCGGACTCCGCCGGCAGCTGGTCCTTGAGACCGACCGCCGCGGTGAGCACGTTGAGGTGGATCCCGAGCAGACCCTGGGGCGCCTGGCGGCCCATCGAGTCGGTGATGTAGGCGCCCACGTCGCCCCCCTGGGCGACGTAGCGCGTGTAGCCGAGGCGGTCCATCAGCTCAGCCCACGCGCGTGCGATGCGGTCGGCGTCCCAGCCGAGCTCGGCTCGGCTCGCCCGAGAAGCCGTAGCCAGGCAAGGACGGCAGCACCAGGTGGAATGCGTCGCCGGGGGTGCCGCCGTGAGCGGTCGGGTCGGTGAGCGGGCCGATGGTCTCGAGCAGCTCGATCACCGAGCCGGGCCAGCCATGCGTCATGATCAGCGGCAACGCGTCCTCGTGCTTGGACTGCACGTGGATGAAGTGGATCTCGACCCCGTCGATCTCGGTCGTGAACTGCGGCAGCGCGTTCAGTCTCGCCTCGATCCGTCCGAAGTCGTAGTCCTCCGCCCAGTAGCGCGCGAGCTCCTGCATCGTCGCCAGCTGGACGCCCTGCGACCGGTCCGGGACGAGCTCCTTGGTGGGCCAGCGCGTGGCCGCGATGCGCTCGCGGAGGTCGACGAGTTTCGTCTTCCGGAACGTCGATGTGGAAGGGGCGGATTGCGCTGTCTTCGGCGCGTCGCGGGAAGCGCGGCGGGACGCGCCGCCCTGTCTTCTCAGTCATTGCTTCTCCTCTCATCCGTGCAGGGATATGAACCGATCGAGCGGTTCACGAAAGAGAGAGACATAAGGCGGCTCCCGACGCTTGTGTTTTCCGCGCGACCAGGCGGGTCACGCGCCACGTCGGCCAAGTGTCGGAGCCGAAAGAAATCGTCCGCCGAGGGCGAGAGCTGGACGAACATCCACCCTAGCACCGGCCCGCCCGAACTGTCGGGCGGCCTTGAGCCACAGCCGGTCGCCGTTCGTCAGGGAGGCATCCAAACGTGGCGTCTTCGCCTACATCACGGATGCGGACGTCAAGGACTGGCAGAGCTCGATCGACATCGTGCTGCGCCGCTTCACTGAATACCACGACCTCGAAGGCGCCTTCGGCCGCCGAGCGGTCACGGAGCGGGCGAAGGGCATTCTCATGGAACGCCACTCGATCGACGAGCGGGCAGCTTTTGAACTGCTCCGAGACCACGCGCGCTCGGCGAACCGGAAGCTCGTCGACGTAGCTTCGGCAGTCGTTGACGGCCACCGCCTCCTGCCCAAACAGCCACACTCGCCCGACCCGACTCGAGAGACGGACGCTCGGTCAGCGAGCGGTCGCGCGATTCAGACCTAGGAGCACGCAGCCCACCACCCCTTCTGGGTGCGAGTGGATGGGTCAGGCGTGTCGGTTGTTGCTATCCCTTCTTCGCTCAACCAAGCCGATGGGACCGTTCTGGAGTTCAGGCGCGCTGCTTGGCTGCTCGCGTCGCGACGGCGCCAGCGCGCCGCCTGCACCCCCTGGTCACGGTGGTTTGCACCCCTGCTCGTGACGAAGGCTGCAATCGGCGGGCGACGAGGAGAGACCGGCGGCGTCTGCTCTACGCGGTGCCCGTTCACTAACGATGGGAGCGTCGTGCCTCCTCTCCAGGTCGTTGCGGCCGCCATCATCGATTCCGAGAAGGTCTTGCTCGTCAGCAAGCAGGAGGCGCCCGATGTCTTCTATCTCCCTGGCGGAAAGCCGGAAAGGGACGAGAAGCCGCGGGACACGCTCGCCCGAGAGCTCGAGGAGGAGCTTGGCGTGGCGATCGTGCACGCCGACCTCCTTGGCGTCGTATCGGACGAGGCCGCCATCGAAGGCGTCGCGATGGAGATGCACGTGTACCTGGTCCGTGTCACTGGTCCGATCTCGACTCGAGCAGAGATCGCGGCCCTGGCCTGGGTCGGCGCGGACGGCGACGGGCCCGGGAGACTCGCCCCAGCGATACGGAACCACGTCCTGCCGGAGCTCGCCGCTCGGCAGCTGATCACCTGAGTGCAACATGGCCTTCATCGACCACCTCGTCATCCCGGTCCGTGACCTGGCGGCGAGCACGCGCTTCTACGAGGCCGCGCTCGCACCGTTCGGGGTCGAGATGACCGAGGAGGAAGGCGCTGTGGGCTTCCACCTCGGAAGCGTTGACTTCTTCGTCACGGAGGGCGAGCCGGCGGCGCCGATGCACGTCGCGTTTGCCGCACCGGACCGCGCGACCGTCGAAGCGTTCCACGCCGCGGCCCTCGCCGCAGGTGGCCGCGACAACGGCTCGCCCGGCCTTCGCCCGCGCTACCACGCCGACTACTACGGCGGCTATGTCCTCGACCCGGACGGCCACAACGTCGAGGCCGTTTGCCACCGCCCGGAGGACTAGGCGGGCGAGCCTTGCTCATCTCGTCAGCGATTTGCGATGAGCCCGCGCGCGCAGCGCGCCAATCTCAACCGGCTGGCACACCTGTTCTCATGGAGGCGGCGGGAATCGAACCCGCGTCCGAAGCCGCCCAACGCCCTGCTCGAGCGAGTCACGTCTCGTTACCCACGCTGCGCTGTAGCCCAGCCGATGAGTCTGGTGTCAGGACGACCGTAGACGCATCTGGTCGAGCGCACGGCACGTTTCGCGCCAGCCAGCACTCGAGACCGCGGTACAGCGTGTCGACCACGCGCTGAACGAAGCGACGCCTGGGCTACGGGCGCCCTGCAGTGACTGGATGGAGCGCCGGATGGGCCACTGAAAGGCAAGGACGAAAGTGGTACGCTCGCACGCCAAGACGCCGGCTCCATCCGCGCGGTTGTCCTCGCGGCCAGTGGGTGATCGCGCCCAAGGGATCTCGTTGCCGAATCGAGCGCCGGGGGGAGATGGGAGGAACAGGATGGCGACGGCCCACATTCCCGGGTACGCCGGACATGCTCCTCCCGATGCAGACAGCGCCGCTCAGCGTCGCCCGGCGCGGACCGACTCTGATCGATGGCGACTGATTCGTCGGGCTCTCTGGCCCGTTGGGCTCGCCGCAGGGATTGGCGCGGTAGCGCCTGCCCTCTTCGGTACCGGGAGGACCAGCCTCAGCATCCTGACCGTTCTCTACCTCGCCGTCGGTTGGTCGTTCATCGCGAGCGGCCTCGTCGGCTGGACGCGCCGACCGGAGAACCGCGTCGGCGTGTTCATGGTGTCCGTCGGCTTCCTGTGGTTCGCTCCGGAGCTCCTCGCGCAGTCCGCCTCGCCGCTCGTCTACACGATCAGCGTGTTGCTCTGGAACGCGTGGGCCGTTGTGTTCGCCGCCCTGTTGGTCGCGTTCCCCTTCGGGCGCCTCATCTCGAGGCTCGACCGGCTCATCGTCGCCTTGATTCTCCTGTCGGGCATCCCTATGCAGGCGCTGTGGCTGCTTTTCCTCGAGATGGACGAGGGTCCGGGCAACGCCTTTCTCGTCTGGCCAGACGCCGAGGTCGCGGCCGCCGTTGACAAATCGCAGCGGATCATTGCCATCGCTGCGTTCGCGGTGCTTGCGGCCGTCCTCGTTCGGCGGTGGCTGCGCGCGAGTCCGCCGCTTCGCCGCGTGCTCACTCCGGTCCTGGCCGGAGCAGGAGCCGTCATCCTCTTCACCCTGGTCATCCTGCTCGACTGGATCGGCGGGAGGACGGGGCTCCTCGACGGCATTTTCCACGTCGTCCTCGCGTCCGTCCCGATCATCTTTCTCGTCGGACTGCTGCGTGCGCGGCTCGCTCGCTCGGCCGTCGGCGATCTCCTCGTCCAGCTGCAGGAGCCTCGAGCTCCCGGTGCCTTGCGAGACGCGCTCGCGCGGGCACTTCACGATCCTTCGCTGGCGCTTGCGTTCTGGCTGCCGGAGTTCGAGGGCTATGTGGATGTGGACGGCCGGCCGGTGTCGCTGCCGACGGAGGGGAGCGGCCGTGTCGCGACGATCGTGGAGAGGGGGCACAGGCAGGTTGCCGCGCTCGTCCACGACGAGTCGCTGCGCGAGGAGCCGGAGCTGGTGGCGGCGGTCTGCGCGGCGGCGGGGATCGCGCTCGAGAACGAGCGTCTGCAGGCCGACCTGCGCGCGCGGCTCGAGGAGCTCAAAGGCTCGCGCGCCCGCATCGTCGAGGCGGGCGATGCCGAGCGGCGCCGGCTCGAGCGCAACCTCCACGACGGCGCCCAGCAGCGGCTCATCTCGCTCTCGGTGGCGCTTCGCCTCCTCGCCTCGCGCCTGCAGCCCGGCTCGGAGGAGGCCCGGCTTCTGGAAGAGGCACGCGCGGAGCTGAAAGAGTCCTCTCACGAGCTGCGCGAGCTGGCCCAGGGCATCCATCCGGGAGTCCTGAGCGACCACGGGCTCGGGGTAGCGCTCGAGACGCTCGCGGCGCGGGCGCCGCTGCGCGTCCAGCTGAGCGTCGACGTGGACGCTCGCCTGCCCGAGCCGATCGAGGTGGCCGCCTACTACCTCATCTCGGAAGGCCTCACGAACGTAGCCAAGTACGCCCAGACCTCGGCAGCCACCGTCGAGGTCTCGCGCACGAACGGCCAGGTCGTCGTCCAAGTCGCCGACGACGGCGTCGGCGGAGCCGATCCGAGCAGCGGCTCCGGCCTTCGCGGTCTCGCCGACCGGATCGAGACACTGGGCGGCCGACTACGCGTGCGCAGCCCCGCCGGAGGCGGGACAAGCGTCCGAGCCGAGATGCCATGCGGGTAGTCCTCGGCTCCGATTGGTGGCTTCGGCTCGTTCTCGGGCCGTTCGCTCTTGCTGGCGGCATCGGCCTTCTCGCACTGACGCTGTCGCGCGTAGGCACGGCCGGGCTCGAGGCGATTGCGGTTCTCGACGTCCTGCTCGGCTGGTCATTCGTCGCGAGCGGGCTCGTCGTCCGGGCGCGGCGACCGGAGAACGCGCTGGGCCTGCTCATGGTGGGAGTCGGGCTGGCCTGGCTGGCAGCGGGGCTCCTGATGGAGTCGGATTCGGCGCCTGTCTTCACGGCGGGAATGTGGCTCGCCGACACCTGGGTCATCCTCTTCGTCCTCTTCCTGCTCGCCTTCCCGAACGGCCGGCTGGCCTCGAGACGTGATGCCCTGCTCCTCGTGCCCTTCGTCGTCGCCATGGTTCCGCTCGAGTTGCTCTGGCTCCTCTTCTACGATCCAGGAGAGCCGGGGAACGCCCTCCTCGTCTGGCCGAACGCGGACGTCGTCGACGCGGTCGACTCGGCGGGACGAGCGATCGCCGTCGCGGGGGCGGTCGTCCTCACGGCCGTCCTCGCCCGGCGCTGGCTGCTCGCCAGCTTGCCGCTTCGCCGGGCGCTCACGCCCATCCTGGTGGGTAGCGCCGCCATCCTCGTCGCCTCGAGTCGTGTCGTGCTGGACGGAGTGGTGGGCCGCTTCGAGGTAATGGAGCTGATCGGACTGGTCGCGCTCATCGCCGTTCCGATCGCGGTGATGGCGGGACGTCTCCGCGCCCGCCTTGCCCGCTCGGCGGCTGGAGACATCCTCGTCGAGCTCGGCGAGGCCAGGGCTCGCACTGACGTCCGTGACGCAGTGGCCCGCGCGCTAGGCGATCCTTCGCTGGCGCTTGCGTTCTGGCTGCCGGAGTTCGAGGGCTATGTGGATGTGGACGGCCGGCCGGTGTCGCTGCCGACGGAGGGGAGCGGCCGTGTCGCGACGATCGTGGAGAGGGGGCACAGGCAGGTTGCCGCGCTCGTCCACGACGAGTCGCTGCGCGAGGAGCCGGAGCTGGTGGCGGCGGTCTGCGCGGCGGCGGGGATCGCGCTCGAGAACGAGCGTCTGCAGGCCGACCTGCGCGCGCGGCTCGAGGAGCTCAAAGGCTCGCGCGCCCGCATCGTCGAGGCGGGCGATGCCGAGCGGCGCCGGCTCGAGCGCAACCTCCACGACGGCGCCCAGCAGCGGCTCATCTCGCTCTCGGTGGCGCTTCGCCTCCTCGCCTCGCGCCTGCAGCCCGGCTCGGAGGAGGCCCGGCTTCTGGAAGAGGCACGCGCGGAGCTGAAAGAGTCCTCTCACGAGCTGCGCGAGCTGGCCCAGGGCATCCATCCGGGAGTCCTGAGCGACCACGGGCTCGGGGTAGCGCTCGAGACGCTCGCGGCGCGGGCGCCGCTGCGCGTCCAGCTGAGCGTCGACGTGGACGCTCGCCTGCCCGAGCCGATCGAGGTGGCCGCCTACTACCTCATCTCGGAAGGCCTCACGAACGTAGCCAAGTACGCCCAGACCTCGGCAGCCACCGTCGAGGTCTCGCGCACGAACGGCCAGGTCGTCGTCCAAGTCGCCGACGACGGCGTCGGCGGAGCCGATCCGAGCAGCGGCTCCGGCCTTCGCGGTCTCGCCGACCGGATCGAGACACTGGGCGGCCGACTACGCGTGCGCAGCCCCGCCGGAGGCGGGACAAGCGTCCGAGCCGAGATGCCATGCGGGTAGTCCTCGCTGACGACGCCGTCCTGCTGCGAGAAGGGGTGGCGCGGCTTCTCAGCGAGGCCGGCTTCGACGTCGTCGGCCAGAGCGCGACGGCCGAAGACCTTCTCCTCAAGGTGCGCAGCTACTCGCCCGACGTCGCCATCACCGACATGCGCATGCCGCCCACGCAGACGGACGAAGGCCTTCGAGCGGCGCTGGAGATCCGCTCGCGTTATCCGAGGGTTGGCGTCCTGGTGCTGTCCCAGCACGCTGACGTCGGCCTTGCCATGAAGCTCCTCGCCGAGGACGCGGAAGGCGTCGGCTACATGCTGAAGGACCGGGTCACGGACATCGACGAGTTTGCTGAGGCGGTCCGGCGCGTGGGGCACCGAGGATCGGTCATCGATCCGACGATCGTGTCGCAGCTCATCGATCGCGGCCGCCGCGACGATCCGCTCGAGAGCATCACGCCGCGGGAGCGCGAGGTGCTCGAGCTCATGGCCGAGGGACGCTCGAATCAAGGCATCGCCGAGCGCCTCGTCATCACGGAGCGTGCCGTGCAGAAGCACATCACGAGCATCTTCCGGAAGCTCGGGCTGCCCGCGAGCACGGACGACCATCGGCGTGTACTGGCCGTGCTCGCCTTCCTGCGCTCGTAGAAGACGTACCACTCGAGGTGCGCTTGGACGCACCCCAAGACGCCAGCAGGCTCCATTCTCACGCGCGCACGCTCCTGAGACGGTGACGCATGGAAAACCGAAAGGAGTGCAGCGCGATGCAGACGGTACTCATTCAGAAGGATCGGGAGGACTCGTCGCTGGCGCCGACCGTGGTCGCGGCGACGAGCATCACTCGCCGCTACGGCGAAGGTGACACGTGCGTGCATGCGCTCCGGGGCGTGTCGCTCGATGTCGCACGCGGGAAGCTCACGGCCGTGATGGGCCCTTCCGGTTCCGGCAAGTCGACCCTGATGCACATCCTCGCCGGCCTGGACAGCCCGACCGAGGGCGAGGTCGAGATCGAGGGTACGAGCATCACCGAGCTGAACGACACGGAGCTGACGAAGCTCAGGCGCGAGCACATCGGCTTCATCTTCCAATTCTTCAACCTGCTACCGATGCTGACCGCCGAGGAGAACGTCGTCCTCCCCCTCAACCTGGCGGGAACGAAGCCGGATCGCGCTTGGGTGGACGAGCTCACCGGCAAGGTCGGGCTCTCCGATCGCCTCTCACACCGACCGGCCGAGCTCTCGGGCGGCCAGCAGCAGCGCGTTGCGATCGCACGCGCGCTCGTCTCGCGGCCGACCGTGATGTTCGCGGACGAGCCCACGGGCAATCTCGACTCGACGACGGGTGCCGAGATCCTCGAGCTCGTTCGGGATTCCGTCACGAGCTTTGGGCAGACGACCGTCATGGTCACTCATGACCCAAACGCGGCCGCCATCGCCGACCGCGTCCTCTTCCTGGCTGACGGGCGAATCGTCAAGGATCTGGGCCCCTCCTCGGCGCACGAGATCCTCGAGGCGATGGAGGAGGTGAGTGCGCGATGATCCGTGTCGCGCTCAAAGGTCTCCTCGGCCGCAAGCTGCGCGCGATCCTCACGGGGCTCGCGATCGTCCTCGGTGTCGCCATGGTCAGCGGCAGTCTCATCCTCACCGACACCATCGCGAAGAGTTTCGACGCCATCTTCAGCGACTCGTACGAGAACTCCGACGTCGTCATCAGCTCCAAGGCGGCGACCTCCACTGACGGCGAGACAGGAGCCGACGCCCCGGCCTTCTCGGCCGACGTCCTCGGCACGGTGGAACAGCTCCCGGACGTGGAGGCGGCCGCCGGAACGATCGAAGACGAGGCGAGGCTCGCCGACGAGGGCGGCGACCTGATCGGCACTGAGGGCTTCGCCATGAGCGTCCATCTTTCCGACGACCAGCGCTTCAATCCGCTCAACCTCGTCGGCGGTAAGTGGCCGCAAGGTGCAGAGCAGATCGCCATCGACAAGGCGGCCGCGGAGAAGAAGGACCTCGAGGTCGGCGACACGGTCGGCGTCGTCGCCGATGGCCCGCTTCAGGCCTACCGCATTACCGGCATCGTCCAGTTCGGCTCAGCGGACTCCCTCGGCGGCGCGACGATCGCCGTCTTCGACCTGGCGACTGCCCAGCAGCTGTTCGACAAGGTCGGGAAGCTCGACATGATTCGCCTGGCGGCGAGGGAAGGCGCCTCGACGCCCGAGCTCGTCCAGGAGATCCGCCCGCTGCTCCCTGAGACGGCACAGGTGCAGAGCGCCTCGGAGCAGGCTGCAGCAGACAGCGAGGAGACGCAGGTCGGCGTCGGTTACTTCCGCACCTTCCTCCTCGCCTTCGGCGGAGTCGCGCTCTTCGTGGGCGCCTTCGTCATCGCCAACACGCTTTCGATCACCGTGGCGCAGCGAGTGCGGGAGCTCGCCACGTTGCGAACGCTCGGCGCCTCCCGCCGGCAGGTGCTCTGGTCGGTCGTCCTCGAGTCGGTGGTCATCGGGCTGATCGCCTCGGTGGTTGGACTCTTCCTCGGTCTCGGGCTCGCGCTGGGGCTGAACGCGCTCCTGGCCGCTACCGGAACCGAGTTGCCGGAGAGCGGGCTCGTCTTCGCCACCCGCACGATCGTCGTCAGCCTGCTGGTCGGGACGTTGATCGCTCTCCTTGCCAGCCTGCGCCCGGCGCTGCGGGCAACCCATGTCCCGCCGATCGCCGCCGTGCGCGAGGGCGCGGTGCTGCCCAAGTCGCGCTTTGCGCGCTTCGGGCTCGTGACCGCAATCGCCGTGGTCGCGCTGGCCGTCGCCCTCCTCGCCTACGGCGTATTCGCGGACGGCCTCGAGACCTCCACGCGTCTGCTGTCGCTCGGCGCCGGCGTGCTCCTGCTCTTCCTCGGGGTGGCGCTGATCGCGCCGCGGCTCGTCCGCCCGCTCGCGGCCGTCCTCGGCGCACCGGGAGCCCGCCTCGGCGGGGCGGCCGGCAGGCTCGCCCGCGACAACGCGGTGCGCAACCCCGGCCGAACGGCCTCGACCGCGGCTGCTCTCATGATCGGAGTCGCCCTGGTCACCCTGGTCGCCGTCCTGGCGCAAGGGATCCGCACGTCCTTCACCGACGCCGTCGACGAGCTCTTCGTCGCCGACTACGCGCTGACCCCGTCGGGGGACTTCGGAGCGATCAGCGACGCCAGCGCGACAGCCGTGGCGCAGGTTGAGGGCGTCACCGTCGTCTCCTCCATCAGAACCGGCACCGGAGAGGCGTTCGGGGAGGACGTCGGCGTGAACGGCGTGGAGTCGGACCTCGCGCAAGTCGTGAACATGAGCTGGGCCAGCGGTTCGGGAGACGTGGCGGCGCGCCTCGGGGGCGATGGAGCGTTCGTCACGGACGACTACGCCGAGGAGCACAACCTCGAGCTCGGCTCGCCGGTTCAGCTGAAGACGCCCACCGGCGACGTCCTCGACCTCAAGGTCGAGGGCATCTTCGCGGAACCGAAGGGTGGATCGCCGTTCGAGCCCGTCGCGATCTCTACCGGCGCCTTCGATGCAGCCTTCGCCGAGCGCGCCAGCGTGTTCACCTTCGTGAACATGAGCGCCGGCGCGACGCCTGAGAATACCGCCACCCTCGACGGCGCCCTCGGAGCCTACCCCGACGCGAAGGTCGAGACCCGCGACGAGTTCAAGGACTCCCAGATCGCCGCGCTCACGACCGTGCTCAACGTGCTCTACGCGTTGCTTGGCTTGTCCGTCATCGTAAGCCTGTTCGGGATCGTCAACACGCTCGTCCTCTCGGTCTTCGAGCGGACCCGCGAGCTCGGAATGCTTCGCGCGATCGGCATGACGCGGCGGCAGGTCCGACGGATGATCCGGCACGAGAGCATCGTCACCGCGCTGATCGGCGCCACCCTCGGCATCGCGGTGGGCATCTTCCTCGCCGCCCTCGTGACCCAGGCGCTTTCCGACGAGGGCCTCGTCTTCGCTCTCCCCTTCGGATCCCTCGCGGTGTTCGTGCTCGTCGCGATCGCCGCGGGGATCCTCGCGGCCGTTTTCCCGGCGCGCCGTGCGTCGCGCCTGAACGTGCTCGAAGCGCTCCAGTACGAGTGAATCGATCGCCCCTCGAGGGCGGGAAAGGAGACTCCAGATGAGCCGGATCAGATCGCTGCTCGACGTTCCCGAGCCGGCGACGAGCCCGGCGGCACGCTTCACCCCGGGTGGCCGCCTGGCCGCGGCGGGGACGCTCGTTCTCGGAGCCGGGCTGCAGCTTGCCTCTTTCGCCATCGAGCCCGCGAACGACGAGACGATCGACCGGCTTCGCTGGATCGCCGACAACCCGGATCGCGCGAATCTGGCGAAGTTGTGCGACGTGCTCGCGATGCCGTTTCTGATCGCCACCGTGCTCGTTTACGTCCTGCTCTCAAGAGAGCGTTCGCCACGTCTCTCCTACGCGGGTGGAGCCCTCCTCGGCTTCGGCCTGGTCGGCCTGACGCTCGTGCAGGGCTTCGAGACGCTCCAGTTCGGGCTCGCTCAAGACGGCCGCTTCGATCTGACGGAGCTCGCGGATGCGATCGACGACGCGACGATCCCGCCCGCGATCGCCATGATCGTTCTCCTCTTGGTAGGTGGGTTCTTCGGCCTGCTCACAATCGCCGCCGCCCTGTGGCGTTCCGGCGCAGTCGCGCGCGGGGCCGTCCTCCTGATTCCGGCGTTCGTCCTCGTCGACTTCATCCTGCAGCAGGGCCTCGCCGGCCACGTGATCCAGTTCGTCGCGGCGTGCTGGATCGCCTGGGCGGTGCTTCGCGCGGGGCGCACGGCACCGCGACGTGAGGCCCGGGCTCGGTTTGTGATACCGGCGCTGTTGGTGATCGTCGCCGCTCTTGGCGGCGCGTGCGGAGGGAAAGACAACGAAGCGAGGCCGAGCGGACCGGGCGAACCGGCCAATTCTTTCCCCGGTACCGCTGACTATTCGATCTCAACCGCGAGGCTGGACCGCGAGCTTGCCTGCAAGGGTGGCAAGGAGGAACTCAGCGGCGAAGGGGCAGACGACCCGGTTCTCCTCGTACACGGGACAACCGTCACCCGCGAGCAGAACTGGGGATGGAACTACTGGGACGCGCTTCCGGGCCTTGGCTACGAGGTCTGCTGGGTGCAGTTGCCCGATCTCGCCTTCGGCGACATTCAGACCGCCTCGGAGTACGTGGCGCGCGCGGTTGAGGTGATGCACGAAAGGACCGGGGAGAGCATCGACGTACTCGGACACAGCCAGGGCGGACTCGAGCCGCGCTGGGTGATCAAGTGGTTCCCGGCGGGTGCCTTCGTCGATGACTACATCGCCTTGGCGACGCCGAACCACGGGTCATCCACGTTCGACAAGACCCCCGCGCGCCGCGAGGTCGAGGCCGGCTGGCAGATGCGCACGAACTCGAACTTCCTTGCCGCCCTGAATCGCGGTGACGAGACTCCAGGCCCGATCGACTACACCAGCATCTACTCGAGGACCGACGAGCTCATCCAGCCGGTCGGCACCCAGAACGTCGAGGGAGGGACGAATATCCTGCTGCAGGATCTCTGCCCGGGCCGTCGCGTCGACCACGGGGCGCTCGCGAGCGACGACGTCACATACAGGCTCGTGATCGACGCACTCGCCAACACGGGCACGGCAAATTCGGACAGAACCAAGGTGAACTGCGCTCGGAATGCCTTCCCAGGCGTAGGAAAGCCTCCTCCGTTCGGACCGCCCCCGAAAGGGACCGACCCGCACTTCGCGGATCACGAACCGCCGCTGGAGCTTTACGCGCGTGGTTGAAGCCTCGGCGCGAGCCACAAGACTCCTGGGCAGGCGTGACCCAAAGGTCTCGACGGTCATCCCGGGGCCGACAACCTAACGTAGCCCTCGCGAGTCGCCTGATCCCTCAAAGCGGGATCCCTTGCCCGCTCAACCGAGCCGATGGAGGCGGCGGGAATCGAACCCGCGTCCGAAGTCGCACCGTGAAGAGCATCTCCAAGCTCAGCCTGCCCTTGAATTTCGCCCGGCCGGCCGGTGGGCTGGCGAACCTACCGTCGGGCTAGCCGATCCTGAGAAGTCCCGCCTCCGGCGATCAGCGCTCCTTCGGCGGCGAGCCCGTTTTCTGACGCCGGGTCTCCGATCCACGGGCCGAGACCGGAGCCGACGCGCTGCCTAATTAGGCAGCGAGCGCGAGTTCGTTCTTGTTCGCACTTGCGTTGTTCCCGGTGGTTTAACGAGGCCAACCGGGGACCTCGGCTTGCAGCTCTTCCGGAGAACCGACCCCGTCGAAACCGGATCGCCCCCAGAGCTTGAAAGTATAGCCGCGAGGTGGCTCGCCCCCGGCTCACCCAGGCCCGCGTCCTGCGAATCGACGCGGTCTCCAACGCACTCCTGGCGGCCTTCCTGCTCGCCGCGACCTGGGACGCCCTCTACGAGTTCTTCGGCCTGCCGCTGGCCGAACCTCCCATCTACGCCCAGCTTCTCGGCGCCGCGCTCGTCGCCTTCGCGATCGTCGAGTGGAGGCTCGCCGGCTCCGCGGCCGAGCGGGCGGTGACCCTTGCGGCGGCCGTCGGGAGCGCGATTGCGGCGGCCGTCCTCGCGATCTGGCTGCTGGCGGCCGACACGGGCCTGGACACGCACGGCGAGATCGCCCTGTGGTCGGTGGCCGCGTTCCTCGCCGCCGCCGCCGTCGTGCACACGGTCGTCCTTACTCGCGGGTCTTGAGAGCGCGCTCGATCTGCCGCTTCGCGTCGCGGTCGGCGATCGTGCGGCGCTTGTCGCGCACGTCCTTGCCGCGGGCAAGGGCCAGCTCGACCTTCGCGCGGCCGTTCTTCCAGTAGAGCCGCGTGGGCACGAGGGTCAGACCCTTCTCGGCCACCTTGCCCGCGAGCTGGTCGATCTCGCGCCGGTGGAGGAGAAGCTTGCGGTCGCGGTCGGGATCGTGGTTGGCCACGTTCCCTTGCGTGTACTCGGGGATGTGCAGGCCGACGAGGTAGAGCTCGCCGTCGCGGACATCGCCGAAGGCGCGCTGGAGCGTAGCCTTGCCGTCGCGGAGCGACTTCACCTCCGTGCCAGTGAGGGCGAGTCCCGCCTCGTAGCGGTCGAGGAGGTGGTACTCGTGCCGCGCACGGCGGTTGTCGGCGATGAGCTTGGTCCCTGCGGTCATCGCCTGCATTGGACCAAAAAAATTCGCCGAGCCGGGTTCGCTTTCGTCCAGTTCCCCGGCGAACGTTCCGCTTCCGCGTAGCGCCTACCGGTGAACCTTCAACCTACTCGCGCCCCGTGCTCGGCGCAAGAGGCAACCTAAAGGGACGGGTGACTCCGCGCAAGCGGGAACGAGAGCGTTTCTCTGCAAAGAGCGACAAAAAGAATTTCAACGCTTCCCCGGGGCCAGCTCCACCCTTCCCTCCCAGCGCTTCAGCTCGGCGACCTTGACCCGTATCGGGTCGCCGAGGCGGTAGGCGGAGCCGCTGCGGCGGCCGACGAGGGCCGTGCCGAGCGGCGAGAGCTCGAAGTAGTCGCCGGCGAGCCGGCGGGCGGGCAGGTAGCCCTCGAAGACGCCCTCGAAGCGCACGAAGACGCCGGAGCCGATCGCGCCGACGATCTCGCCCTCGAAGGTCGCGTCCCAGCCCTCCTCGAAGAGCCGGCGCTCCAGGAGCCACGCGAGGCACAGCTCGTCCGCCCGGTACTCGACCTGCGCAGCGGCGCGCTCGCGCTCCGAGGTCCAGTCGCCGAGCGCCGGAAGGTCGTCGGGAAGCTCGACGTCGAGCACGCCGAGCTCCCGCAGCAGCGCCCGATGCACGACGAGGTCGGGGTAGCGCCGGATCGGGGACGTGAAGTGGCAGTACGCCGTGCTGGCGAGGCCCGAGTGGCCGAGGTTCCTCGGGTCGTAGCGCGCCTGCTTGAGCGCCCGCAAGACGAGCGCGGGGAACGCCTCCTCCCCGCGCCCCGACCTCTCGACGTAGCCGGTGACGGTCTCGCTCACGCGCGCGGCGAGCCGCGCCGCCTCGGCCGGCGAGAGGTGCTCCGGGACGGGCGGCGTCGGCACCTCGAGGTCGGTGAGCTTGGCGAGAAGCAACTCGACTGATTGCGGATCCGGACGCTCGTGCACGCGGTAGAGCGCCTCGCGCCGGCGGCCCGCGAGCAGCTCTGCGACGGCCTCGTTCGCGGCGATCATCAGCTCCTCGACGAGCATGTGCGCGAGCGGCTCGCGCTCGATCCAGGCCCGCTCGACGCCGCCCTCGCCGTCGAAGGCGAACTCGACCTCGCGCCCCTCGACGCGAAGCGCGCCGCGCTCGAACCTCCGGTTGCGCAGCGCTCGGGAGACCCGCTCGGCCAGCCGCAGGGCCTCGGTGAGCTCGTCGTCCGCCCGCTCGCCACCTGCGAGCACGGCCTGCGCATGGCCGTACGTCAGGCGCTCCCGGCTGCGGATCAGGCTCCGGTAGAAGCGCGGCTCCCCAGGCTCGAGAGCCGCGTCGTACGGGAGCTCCACGGTGACGCAGCGGCGGTCCTGGTGCGGCCGCAGGCTGCACAGGTCGTCCGAGAGCTCGTGCGGGAGCATCGGCGCGACGCGTCCGGGGACGTAGACCGAGTTCCCGCGCTCGGCGGCGTCACGGTCGAGCGGCGAGCCGGCGGGGACGTATGCAGAGACGTCGGCGATGTGCACCCAGGCGCGCACGCCGCCCCCCTCCTCCTGCTGGAACGTGAGCGCGTCGTCGAAGTCCTTCGCGCCCTCGGGATCGATCGTGAACGCGTAGAGATGGCGCAGGTCGACCCGGTCGGGCTCTTCAGCGGGAGGAAGGGACGGCAGGGGCGCGTGAACGCGCCGCACGCCCTCGTGCCAGAGCAGGCCCTCGAGGACCGCCTCGATGCGCCCGGCGGCCCCGAGGACGCGCTCGAGCCTGGCCCGCCCGCGGCCGGGCCTCACGACGACGAGGTCGCCCACGGAGGCGTCGCCCGCTCCTTTGCGGTCGACGACGACGGGCACGCCGCCCTCGAAGTAGGGCTCACCGACCAGGAGCCTGCCCTTGCGGGCGAGCTCGCACACAAGGAGGTCCATCCCGACGGGCTCTCGGGCTACTCGGCCCGGACGATCTCGGCCAGCGCGCGCCGCGCGATCTGCAGGCCCTCGTCCCGCTCCGTGAGCGGGTCGTCGGCGGCGACCACCGACGGCTCGAGCCCGAGGTCGGTGATGTCGGCGCCAGCAGGCGTCAGATACTTGGCCGTCGTCAGCTTCAGGGCCCCGCCCGCGCGCAGCGGCGCGATGGTCTGCACCGACGCCTTACCGAACGTGCGCTCGCCGACCAGCGTCGCCCGGTGGTGGTCGAAGAGGGCGCCGGCGACGATCTCGGCGGCGCTCGCGCTGTTGCCGTTCACGACCACTACGAGAGGCAGCGAGCGGTGGGTAGCGGCGCCGGTCACGCGATACTCATGGGCGTCCTCGTGGAGGCCGTCGGTGCGGCAGACGATCCCCTCCTCGACGAAGACCGACGTCACGTCCACAGCCTGCGAGAGCAGGCCGCCGGGATTGTCGCGGAGGTCGATGATCGCGCCCGCGGCGCCCTGCTCGACGAGCTGGGACATCGTCTGCTCGATGCGCTCGGCGGCGCCGGCGGGGAACGAGAAGACGCGGATGTATGCGAGCTTGGTGTTCTTCGTCGCCAGCAGGCGGGCACTGAGGGGGGGAACCTCGATCTCCCGGCGGACGACGACGAGGTCGAGCGGGCGATGCTTCGCCGGTCGTCTGACGACGAGGTTGACGGCCGTCCCGGGTTCGCCCTTGACGAGCGCGAGCGCGCTTTCGAACGGGAGCCTGGCGATCGCCTCGCCGTCCACCCTGACGATGACGTCGCCCTTGCGAATGCCAGCTTCGCGCGCCGGCCCGGGAGGCGCCGACGTCACCAGGAGGCCCATGCGTCCCGGCCCGACGGTGAGGCCGATCCCCGAGTACGTCCCTTCGGTGTCCTCGCGAAGGCTCTCATACTCGGCCGTCGTCAGGAGGTCCGTGTGCGGATCGTCGAGCCCGGCGAGGATGCCTTTCACCGTCGGGCGCCCGAGCACTGCGGGGTCGATCCAGCGGTAGTACGAGTCCTCGAGCTCCGTGCGAACCTCGTCGATCAGCCGCAGCGGCTGGGCCGGGCGAGCCGGCGGCGCCGAAGCGGTCGTGCCCTGCTCGGCCCGGGTGAGGAAGATCCCGAGGACGAAGGCGCCGACGACCAGGACGAGCGCAGCGAGATAGCCGACGCCCCGTCTCACAGGCCGCCCGCCCCGATCAATCCCGGGCATGCCGCGTGCACGAACTCAGATTCGCAGAAAACGCCGCAGCGTGATACCGGAGCCCGCGGCTCCGACGAGGAGGCTCATGCCCACGAGGATGAGCGCCACGATCGGGAAGCTCCACGCCTGGATGTCGCCAGGGCTCTCGATCCGGCCCATGATCCCGGGCAGCGCCAGCTCCTTGGCCAGGAGCAAGAGGATGACCGCGAGGATCGAGCCCGCCAGGCCGCAGAGCAGGCCCTCGAGCATGAACGGGGCGCGGACGAACCAGTTCGACGCCCCGACGAGCTTCATCACCTCGATCTCACGCCTTCGCGAGAAGATGGAGAGGCGGATCGTGTTCGCGATCAGGATCGTGGAGGCGACCAGGAGGATGATGCTCCCGACCAGGAAGATCGCGCCGATGATCGTCGCCACCTGGAGCACCCGCTCGGCCTTCTTCTCGCCGTACTTCACGGTCTCCACGCCCGCAGGCAGAGGACTCTGGAAGGCGGTCGCGATCGACTGCACCTGGTCGGCGTCGTGGGGGATGACCTCGTACGACGCCGGCAGCGGGTTCCGCACGGTCTCCTTGGTCAGCTCCGGGAACCGCTCCTGCATCTCCTCCCAGGCGTCCTCCTTGGAGACGAACTTGTAGGACTTGACGTCGGGGTTCTGGTCGAGCTGAGCGCTGACGGCGTTGATCTCCTGCGGCTGAACCTCTCTGTCGCACGTCGTGTCGGTGCAGAAGTAGACGTTGACGACGAGGTCCTTCTTGACGTGGTTCGTCCACGAGATCACCCAGCTGCCGAGCCCGATGAAGAGGCCGAGCAGGAACATCCCGATCAACACGGTCATGACCGCCGCGATCGTGGTCGAGATGTTGCTGCCGATCGAGCGGAGCGCCTCGCCGAAGAAGAGCTTCGTTCTCATCCGTAGCCGCCGCGGCGCTCGTCGCGGACGACGACGCCCTCCTCGAGGGCGATCACGCGCTTCCGCATCTTGTCCACCATCTCGCGGTCGTGGGTCGCCATGACGACCGTCGTCCCGGTCCGGTTGATGCGGTAGAGGAGCTGCATGATCCCGACAGAGGTGTCGGGGTCGAGGTTGCCCGTCGGCTCGTCGCAGATGAGCAGCGGCGGGTGGTTCACGAACGCGCGCGCGACCGAGACGCGCTGCTGCTCCCCGCCGGAGAGCTCGTGCGGGAAGCTGTTCATCTTCGAGCCTAGGCCGACGAGGGCGAGGATCTCGGGCACCTTCGCCCGGATCTGCGCCTTCGACTGGCCCTGCACCTTGAGCGCGTACGCGACGTTGTCGTACGCGGTGCGGTCGGTGAGGAGCTTGAAGTCCTGGAAGACGCAGCCGATGTTGCGGCGGAGCATCGGCACCGTGCTCCGGCGCAGGCGCGCGAGCTCGCGGCCGCCGACGATGATCTTGCCCTCGGTCGGGTCGAGCTCCTTGAGGAGCAGCCGCATGATCGTCGACTTGCCCGACCCGGAGGGGCCGACGAGGAAGACGAACTCGCCCTTGTCGATGACGAAGCTCGTCTCGCGAAGCGCGACGACGTTCGGGTCGTAGACCTTCGTCACCGTCTCGAAGACGATCATCGGCGTCCCGGAGGGCGCCGGCTCGCCCTCGAGGGGCTCGACGTCCGTCGCGACGTCCTCGGCGGGGTCGCCGTTCAGCTCGGGCGTCGTCGCCCGCGCGGAATCGTCGACGTGTTCTGTGAGGTCTGCTTCCTGCACCGGGTCAGGCGGCGGCGCCCGTCCCGAGGGCGCTCCGGTCGGCTCTCTGCAAGCTCACGAGTGTAGCGAAAGGGTCGGGCATCGGACCTGGTTAAGCGACGGCTCCGGTGGCGTTGGCGAGGAGGTAGGCGCGGATGAAGCGGTCGAGGTCGCCGTCGAGGACGGCCTGTGCGTTCCCTTCTTCGACGTCGGTGCGGTGATCCTTCACGAGCTGGTACGGATGGAGGACGTAGGAGCGGATCTGGCTCCCGAAGCCGGTGTCGAGCACCTCTCCCCGCTCGCGAGCCATCTCGGCCTCGTGGCGCTCGAGCTCGTGCTCGGCGAGGCGGCTCTTGAGGATCCGCATCGCGGTCTGGCGGTTGGAGAGCTGCGAGCGCTCGTTCTGGCACTGGACGACGATCCCGGTCGGAACGTGCGTGATGCGGACGGCGGAGTCGGTCTTGTTGACGTGCTGGCCGCCGGCCCCGCTCGCCCGGTAGGTGTCGATCCGCAGTTCGGCCTCGTCGACCTCGATGTCCACGTCGTCGGAGACGAGCGGGCTGACGATCACCTGCGCGAACGAGGTATGGCGCCGATGGGCCTGATCGAACGGGGACAGGCGGACGAGCCGATGCACCCCGCGCTCGGCCTTCAGCGTCCCGTAGGCGTTCTCGCCCTCGACGGTGAACGTGGCCGACTTGAGCCCTGCCTCCTCACCCGGCGAGACCTCGATCAGCTCGGTGGCGAACCCGCGCTCCGCCGCCCAGCGCAGGTACATGCGGAGGAGGATCTCCGCCCAGTCCTGCGCGTCGGTCCCGCCCGTGCCGGCGTGGATGGACACGACCGCGCCGCCGGCGTCGTACTCGCCGCTGAAGAGCGAGTCCTCCTGCAAGCGGTCGAGCTGGGCCCGGAGAGCTCCGGCGCTCTGATCGATCTCGTCGAGCTCCCCGTCGTCCGAGGCGAGCTCCAGCAGCTCAGCCAGGTCGGCCGCCTCGCCGCTGAGGCGTTCGTAGCGCTCGAGGCGGCGCGAGAGGCGGGCGTGCTCGGCGGAGACCTTCGCGGCTTCCTGCTGATCGTCCCAGAACCCCGGCGCGCCCATGGCCTCCTCGAGGACGGCCAGGCGCTCGCTCAACCCCTCCGGGTCAAAGGTAATCACGGACCCAGGCGAGCTGGATCCCGATCTCCTCGAGCTCTCGCTCGACGGCGCTGCGCTCGGCCATGGAAGGGGATGGTAGCGAGCGGGACGGCGCCGCCAGGAGGGTTTGACGAAACGCAGCCTGTGCCGCCGGGCCGCGCTGCTCGCCCCGAGGACGGCGTCCTCGGTCGCGCCCGTAGCTCACTCGCTACGAGCGCTCCCTGCGTCCTTGCCTCGGAACGATCATCGCACCCCGGCGACGAGCGACGTTCCGCCAAACCCTCCTAGGCGCCGTGGCACTTCTTGAACTTCTTGCCCGACCCGCACCAGCACGGGTCGTTCCGGCCCACGCGCTGCTCCGGGGCGACGACCCGCTGGCCCGTGGAGACCGTGGTCGCCGCGCCGGCGCCCGCACCGGCCGTGACCGCCGCGCGCGCGGCCGGCTGCGGCGCGGCCTGGGCCGCGCCCGCGCCCGCGGCACGGATCGCGTCCGAGCCGGCTGCGGACTCGTGCTCGTAGCTGAGGCGGTCGCCGTTGGTCCCGGTGGCCTCCGCCTGGAGCTCGCCCTGCTCGGGGGGCTTCTCGATCTGGATGCGGAGCAGGTAGCGGACGATCTCCTCCTGGATCGTCGCCGTGAGCTCCTCGAACATCCCGTGACCCTCGGAGCGGTACTCCGAGAGCGGGTCCTTCTGGGCCATGGCACGCAGGTGGATGCCGTCGCGCAGGTACTCCATCGACTCGAGGTGCTCGCGCCAGCGCGCGTCCACGACCTGGAGGACGAGGTAGCGCTCGACCTCGCGCATGAGCTCGGCGCCGTATTCCTCGACCTTCGCCTCGTACGCGTCCTGGGCGTCGTCCTGGAACTCCTCGATCAGCTCCTCCCGCGTCGCGGTCTCGCTCACCTCGTCGCGTGACACCTCTGTCTCGTAGAGCGCCTGCATCTCGGTGACGAGGCTGTCGAGATCCCACTCCTCCTTGTACTCCGACTCGGTGTGGTCGAAGACGATGCGGGCGATGAGGTCGTCCATCCAGCCGCCGATCTCCTCGGAGAGGTCGGCGCCCGCGAGGACGTGCCGGCGCTGCTCGTAGATGACCATGCGCTGGACGTTCATGACGTCGTCGTACTTGAGGACGTTCTTCCGCGAAACGAAGTTCTGCTCCTCGACCTTCTTCTGGGCGTTCTCGATCTGCTTGGTGAGGATTCCCTGCTGCATCGGCTCGTCGTCCGGCAGGCCGAAGCGGTCCATGATCCGGTAGATCCTGTCGCCGGCGAAGAGGCGGACGACCTCGTCCTGCCCGGACAGGTAGAAGCGTGACTCGCCCGGGTCGCCCTGGCGGCCGGAGCGGCCGCGTAGCTGGTTGTCGATGCGCCGCGCCTCGTGACGCTCGGTGCCGAGCACGTAGAGGCCGCCCAGCTCGACGACGCCCTCACCGAGCTTGATGTCGACGCCGCGGCCGGCCATGTTCGTGGCGATCGTGACGGCGCCGGGCTCGCCCGCGCCCATGATGATCTCCGCCTCGCGCTCGTGCTGCTTCGCATTCAGCACGTTGTGGGGGATGCCCTGGCGCTGGAGCAACGTGGCCAGGTACTCGGAAACCTCGACCGAGATCGTGCCGACCAGCACCGGCTGCCCTCGCTCGTACCGCTCCTTGATGTCCTCGATGACGGCGTTGTACTTGGCATCCGCCGTCTTGTAGATGAAGTCGTTCTCGTCGGCCCTGACGACGGGGACGTTCGTGGGGATCTCGACGACGGAGAGGTTGTAGATCTCCTGAAACTCCTTCTCCTCGGTCTTCGCCGTCCCGGTCATGCCGGCGAGCTTCTCGTAGAGGCGGAAGTAGTTCTGGAGGGTGATCGTCGCCAGCGTGACGTGCTCCTCCCGGATGGCGACGCCCTCCTTGGCCTCGATCGCTTGGTGGAGCCCCTCCGACCAGCGGCGGCCCTCCATGATGCGGCCGGTGAACTCGTCGACGATCTTGACCTCGCCGTCCTGAACGACGTAGTCGACGTCGCGCTGGTAGAGCGACTGGGCCTTGAGCGCCTGGATCAGGTGGTTGACGAGCTGCGCGTTGCGCGGGTCGTAGAGGTTCTCCATCCCGAGCGCGCGCTCGACCGTGTCGATGGCCGTCTCGCGCGGTGAGACCGTCTTGAACTTCTCGTCGTACTCGTAGTCCGCGTCGTCCTCCGTGCGCTGCTGGCCCTTGGGGACGAACTTCGCCGGGACGCCCGTGAGGCCCTTGGCGATGCGTGCGAAGTCGTAGTACGTCCTCGCCGCGGTCTCCGGCTCGCCGGAGATGATGAGCGGCGTCCGCGCTTCGTCGATGAGGATCGAGTCGACCTCGTCCACGATCGCGTAGGCGTGGCTCCGCTGGACGGTCCCCTGCAGGGAGGTCGCCATGTTGTCGCGCAGGTAGTCGAAGCCGAACTCGGAGTTGGTGCCGTAGGTGATGTCGGCGGCGTACGCCTCCTTGCGCTCGGCGAAGGGCATCTGGTTGCGGATGAACGTCGCCCGCATGCCGAGCGCCTCGTACACGGGCCCCATCCACTCGGCGTCGCGCTTGGCGAGGTAGTCGTTGACCGTGACGAGGTGGACGCCGATGCCCCGCAGGGCGTTCAGGTAGAGCGGCATGGTGGCAACGAGCGTCTTCCCCTCGCCGGTCTTCATCTCGGCGATGTCGCCCTCGTGGAGCACGACGGCGCCCATGATCTGGACGTCGAAGGGACGCATCCCGACCGAGCGCCTGGCCGCCTCGCGGACGGCCGCGAACACCTCGAAGCTCAGCTCGTCGAGGGACTCGCCGTTCTCCAGGCGCTGCCGGAACTCGCCGGTCTTCGCGGCCAGCTCGGCGTCCGAAAGCTGCTCGAAGTCGGGCTCGAGCGAGGTGACATAGTCGGCCTGCTGGGCGAGGCGCTTGAGGCGGCGTCCTTCGCCGACGCGCAGGACCTTCTCGAGGGCGCCGTAGTTCTGGGGCATTGGTTCAGGGTAGCTGGCGGGTTCTTCTCAGAGTGGGTCGACGGTCAGCTCCCACCGGCCGTCCTCCAACCTATCGGCACGGGCGGCGAAAGCCTGAAAGCGCGCCGCGCCCAGCTCGGCGAGCCGCTCGAGGGCCTCGGCCTCGACGCCTTCCGGCAGCTCGGCCAGGAGGTCCCCGTCCACGAGGTACACCGTCTCCCCCTCCGGTGGAACGGCTGCCTCCAGCGTGAGCGCCTCGATGCCCGCGGGCAGCTCGACCAGCTCCGACTCGAACCGGAGCGCCCCCACCATCCACTCGGTCTCGCTCTGGCGCACGGCGCGCGCCGCGTACGGCGGCTCGATCCCCAGCTCCTTCGTCAGCTCCGCGACGACGGTCGGCTGAACGTCGCCGATCACCGAGCCGTCCCCGAGCAGGCGGAAGTCGATCTCGGACTCGTCGGTGGCCGCGAGCTCGCGCAGCTCGACGATCGCGGTCGCGTCCCACTCCCGCGCCCGCGCGAGGCCAGAGACGCCGGCCTCGACCCAGCGGAAGGCGCCGCGGGGATCCAGGATGTCGTCGTCCGGAGGCACTCAGACCTGCGGCTCGATGAGCCCGTAGTTCCCGTCGCGGCGCCGGTAGACGACGTTGACGTCGGTCGTGTCGGCGTTCTGGAAGACGAAGAAGTCGTGGCCGATCAGCTCCAGCTGGAGGACGGCCTCCTCCGGCGTCATCGGCTTCACCGCGAACTGCTTCGTCTTCACGATCACCGGGCTCTCCTCCTCGGCGACGACCGGGATCGTCTCCGCCTCGACGCCTCCGGCGTTGGTGCGGGAGCTCGACCTCCGCCGCTTGTCGCGGTAGCGCCGCGCCTGCCGCTCGAGCTTCTCCACGAGCATGTCGATCGACGCGCGCATGTCGGGCGAGCTCTCGCGCGCGCGGAGCACGGGCCCCTTCGTCCAGATCGTCCCTTCGGCGATCTGGTTCTCCGCGATGGACGGGTTCTTCTCGACCGCAAGCTCCAGCTCGAGGCGGGCCGCGTCGTTCAAATGCTTCTCGAGCTTCCCGAGCTTCTCCTGGGCGTAGGTCTTGAGGGAATCGCTTACCTCGACGTTCTTGCCCTTGACCTGCAGTCTCACCGGAGCCTCCTCGTCGGGTTCACGCAGCCTAACTCCTAACGCACAGCACGGGCGAAGGTGACCACGTGGACGCGACGGGCGCCGGCCGCCCTGAGCTCGCGGGCCGCCGCGGAGGCGGTCGCCCCGGTCGTGTAGACGTCGTCGACCAGGCCCACGGCGACCGGCGAAGCGCCCGTGGCGCGGAAAACCGCGCGGATGTTGGCACCGCGTTCCGCCCTCGAGAGGCCGCGCTGCGGACGCGCCCGGCGGGCGCGCCCGAGCAGCCGCGAGACGGGCAGATCCCAGCGCCTCCCGAGCGCCCTGGCGAGCTCCTCCGCGGTGTCGGCGCCGCGCCAGCCGACACGGTCGCCGTCGCCAGGGACGAACGCGAGCGCCTCCACCTCGGGCGGCGGAACCGTCGTGACGACGAGATCGGCGGCGAGCCGCGAGAGGCCGCGCAGCCCACGTTCCTTCCACGCGACGACCAGGTCGCGCCCCGGCCCCAGGTAGGCGACAGCGGCGCGCGCGGAGGCGAAGGCGAGCCGCCGTCCGGCGCACTCGCCGCAGCGCTCCACCGGCCACGCGGTCGGGCATCCACAGCGGGCGCAGAGCGTCCCGCGCAGGACGACCAGCCGCCGCCAGCAGGCGCTGCACAGGAGCTCCTCCCCGGCCCCGCAGGCGACGCACCGCTCCGGCAGCAGGACTCCCAGCAAGCCACGGCCGATCTCCATGCGTTCTGGATAGCGAGTCAGGACGCGCGGGACCGTGCCGGTGTCGTGTCAAAGGACGACGGGGGCGCCCTCCTCGGCCGACCGGTAGAGCGCGGCGATCGTCCTCGCCTGGCCGGCGGCGTCCTCGAGCCGGTTGATGTGCGCGGTCGAGATGATCCCCCGCTTCGTCGTCATTTCTCCTCCAAGGGTCGCACTGCTGGATAGAGAGCGCGATAGCGCGTGTAGCCCTCCTCGTAGACCTGCTGCCAGTCCGCGTTCGGCTCGATCGTGTCGCGAACGCGCACGCAGGCAGCCACCGCCTCGTGGACGTCGGCGAACGCGCCGCCCGCGACGCCACCGAGGAGCGCCGCGCCGTAGGCCGCTCCCTCCTCGGCCGCGGTCCGCTCCAGCGGCAGCCCGAGGACGGATGAGACGATCTCCAGCCAGAGCTCGCTCCGGGCGCCGCCCCCGGACACGCGGCCGACGTCGAGACGGCAGCCGAGCGCTCGCAGAACCTCGAGCGAGTCCTTGAGGCCGTAGGCGACTCCCTCGAGCACGGCGCGCACGAGCGCTCCGCGGTCGTGTCGGAGCGAGAGGCCGGCGAACGCGCCGCGGGCGTTCGGATCGACGTGCGGCGTCCGCTCGCCCGCGAGGTAGGGCAGGAAGAGCAGGCCCTCCGCCCCCGGCTCCCAGCCTCCGGCCTCGGCGAGGAGGCGGTCGTACGGCTCGCCGGGCGCGAGGACATCCCGGAGCCAGCGGAGCGCCCCCGCCGCGGAGAGCATCACGCCCATCGCGTGCCAGGCGCCGGGCACCGCGTGGCAGAAGACGTGCGCGCGGCCGTCCTGGCCGCCTGGGGCACCCGGCAGAACAGCGAAGGCGACGCCGGAGGTCCCGAGGACGACCGACACCGGCCCCGGCTTCGTGACGCCGACGCCCACCGCGCCGGCCGCCTGGTCGCCGGCGCCGGCCGCGACCGCAACGCCGCCGGCGGTCACGCCGGAGTGTGACGGTGACTCGAGCGCTGCGGGAAGCCAGTCCGCGGGCAGCTCGAGCGCGGCGAGCACCTCGTCGCTCCAGCGGCGACCAGCGACGTCGAAGAGGAGGGTCCCGGACGCGTCCGCGACGTCGGTCGCGCGCTCGCCCGTGAGCGCGAGCCGTACGAAGTCCTTCGGGAGCAGCACGTGGGCAATGCGCTCGTATGTCTCGGGCTCGTTCGCGCGCAGCCAGAGCAGCTTCGGCGCGGTGAAGCCGGGGAATGCGCGGTTTCCGGTCAGCTCCAGCAGACGCGGGACACCGAGGCGCTCCTCGATCTCACGGCACTCGGCGGCCGTACGCTGGTCGTTCCAGAGGATCGCGGGACGAAGCACGAGGCCGTCGGCGTCCAGGGCAACGAGGCCGTGCATCTGCCCCGTGAGGCCGATCCCCGCGACCTCGTCCGCCCCGAGCGCCGCGAGCGCCTCCTCCGCAGCGCCGCGCCAGTCCTCGGGATTCTGCTCGACCCAGCCGGGGCGTGGAGTGAAGAGCGGGTAGTCGCTCTCGGCCCGCGCGACCACCTCGCCGGAGCGGTCGACGGCGAGCGCCTTCACGCCGGTGGTTCCGACGTCGAGCCCCACGAGGACGCTCACCGGAGCGCCTGCTCGAGCCTCACCCGGCTCCCAGAGCACCGTAGACGAGTTCGTAGGCTCGCACCGCGTCCTTCTCCGCCTGTGCCTCGCGCAGCGCCGTGTCGTCGATCCTGCCGGCGACGTCGTCGATGAACCGCCACTGGAGGACGCTCCGGCGCACCGCCGCGACCGCGTCCTCGGTGTACGGGTAGAGGTCGAAGCCGAGCCGCTCGCCATTCTCCCCGTAGCCGGCGCGGCGGAGCTCGACCGCGAGCTCGAGCGTCTCCATGAAGGCCGTCGCCCCGAGCATGTTGTCGTCGTCGAAGTCCCCCCAGCCCGAGTTCGCGTGCTGGTGGCCGAGGAGCCCCTCGGCGGCGAGGAGGGCGGCGTACTCCGCGAGGCTCTCCCGATTCATGATCAGGTGCTGCCAGTCCATGTTCACCTTCACGTTCGTGAGCCCTTGCTCGCGCAGCTTGTGGATCACGTGGAGCGTCATCCCGATGTTCCGCATCAGGATCTTCATGGCCGGCTCCGAGTTCTTGTGTTCCAGAAAGAGCAGAATGCCGCGGTCGGCGCAGCGCTGGGCAGCCTCGCCGATCCCTTCCACGAGCCAGGCCCAGCTTTCCTTGTACGGCGCCTGGAACGGATAGTTGTAGCCCTCGATCCCAGGCCAGATGATGAAGTGCGCGCCCAGCTCGCCGGCGAAGTCGATCGCCGCGGTCGTGCGGCGCAGCGCCTCCGCGCGCGTGGCGTCGTCGGGAGAGACCAGGCCCCCGCGGCCGAAGCGCGGGTCGAGATGGAGGCCGGTGGCCATGCAGTACACGTCGTGCCCGTCGAGCGCGTCCCGGACCTCGTCGAGGTTCTCCTCGTTGAGCTCCTGCGGGTAGTGGAACTCGTAGCCGTCGATCAGGTCGCCGAGCCCATCGACCGCCCTGCGCACTCTCTCGGCGGTGGTTTCATTCGCGTACTCGGGCTTGTAGCCGCCGGGAACGAATCGCGTGATCATCGATCCGAGGGCCCAGATGCCGAGGCTCGTCTTCAGTCCGTTGCTCATGTGCGGTAGTCCCCCAGGATCGTGGTGAGCTCGATGAGGTTGCCGAACGGATCGCGGCAGAAGAAGCGCGGCCGATTCGGGATCGGCGTCTGGTCGCTCGTCTCGACCCCGGCGCCCTCCAGCTTTCGCCGCCAGCCGTCGAGGTCCTCGACCTCGAGGCAGAGGTGCCGTTGCGCCGCGAAGTCAGGGGGCGCCGGATCGGGCAGGAAATGAAGCTCGAGGTCGGGCGGCCCCGCCTCGAACCAGACCAGCTCCTGGTCGACGAGGGAGTCCGGAACCGGCTTCTCGACGAGGCCGAGCACGTCTCCGTAGAAGGCGCGGACGTCATCCTGCCGCCCGCGCGGGTACGGCGTCGAGACGTGTTGGAGACGCCTGACCGCGCTTGCCACGCGGCGCAGTCTAACGCCGTTGACTCTAATGCTTCATCCTGTTACGTTCGCCCTTCAAAACCGTTCATGTCCCTTCAAAAGCGATCATTCTGCGAGAGCTGGGGGGAACTGCCCAGGTGAGCGGGCAGACGGCGACCGCCGCCGGACTGGGCCGGCGCATTCGGCCCACGGGCCTGCCGCCCGGGGCGCTCGCGCTTCGGGTCGCCGTCACGCTCGTGATCGCATTCGTGGCCGTCTGGGTCGCCTACAAGGCGTACGGCGATCCGCGCACCTTCGTCATCGTGGGCCTCAACGGCCTGACGCTCGCCGGTCTTTACTTCGTCGTCGCGAGCGGCTTCACGCTCATCTTCGGGCTCATGCGGGTGGTCAACATGGCCCACGGCTCCCTGTACATGCTGGCCGGCTTCTTCGCGCTCGAGCTCCAGACGACCCTCACGGGCGGCGAGGCGACGTCAGCCTTCGGTTCGTCCGAGGCGGGGCTCGGAGACTGGCTTATCCCGCTGGTCGTCGCCTGCCTAGGCGTCGGCGTGATCGGCCTCGTCATGCAGCAGCTTTTTCTGCGCTGGAACCAGGGGCAGGAACTGCGTCAGGCGCTGATCACGATCGCCATCGGAATCATCATCGCCGATCAGACGCTTGCCCATTTCGGCGGCATCGCGGAGTCGCTCGCCGCGCCGGACGTTTTCCCCGACAGCGTCCACCTGCCGTTCTCCAACCTCACGTATCCGTTCTTCCGCATCTTCGTCCTCCTCGTCGCGATCGCCGTCGGGCTTGCTCTCTGGGCGATGATCCAGCGCACGCGCTTCGGCATGATCGTGCGCGCCGGCGTCGACGATCGGCAGATGGTCTCCGCGCTCGGCATCAACATCCAGCTCGTCTTCGCGAGCGCCTTCTTCCTCGGGGCCGTGCTCGCCGGGTTGGGCGGCGTCCTCGGCGGGACGATGATCTCGGTCGACAAGGCCAACGACACGCAGTACCTCCTCATCTCGCTCATCGTCGTGATCATCGGCGGCTTGGGGAGCCTCGCGGGGGCGGCGATCGGCGCTCTCGCCCTCGGGTTGGTGGACTCCTTCGGCGACGTGTATCTGCCCGCCGGCTACACGAACTACTCGATCCTTCTCATCTTCGGGCTGCTCGTGCTCGTGCTCGCGATCCGGCCTCAGGGGCTTCTCGGGAGACCCGGGTGAACCGCACCGGCCCTGACCGTCGAGCGCGCCCTCTGGTGGGGACCCGGGCCTCGTGTTCGTGCTCGTGCTCGCGTTCGCCCCGCTTCTCTTCTCCGACTTCTATCTGAGCCAGGTGATCACGAAGGCGACTCTGGCTCGGAATCGCGGCGGCGAGCCTCATCTTCCTCGCTGCCTACGTCGGGATGGTGTCACTCGGCCAGGTGGCGCTGTACGGGATCGCCGGCTTCACGATGGCCAACCTGGCCGCGGCCGACGGCGGCTCGGCGATTGCGTGGGGCCCGTGGCCAGCCACCCTGGCGGGCATCCTCGCAGCGGTCGGCGCAGGCCTCTTCATCGGCGCGATCGCGAGCCGCAGCTACGGGATCTACTTCTTGATGATCACGCTCGCCGTGGGCGTTCTCGCCTTCTACTTCTTCGCCCAGGTGACACAGCTCTCCGGCTTCGGAGGCGTCAACAACGTCACCCGCCCCGGCATCGTCTCGAACCCCGTCAGGGATCCCGCTGAACCTCTTCTATATCGCTCTCGTCGCGTCGGCCGCCGTCTACCTCTTCGTCCGCTACCTGGCCCGCACGCCGTTCGGCCTCGCGCTCCAGGGCGTCCGCGACGACCCGTCCCGCATGCGGGCGCTCGGGTACAACGTGCCGCTCCTGCGCATGCTCGCCTTCGGCCTCGGGGCGCTGATCGCCTCGTTCGCGGGGATTCTCTCCGTCTGGTGGAACACCCGGATCTCGCCTGGCTCGATCGACCTCGCGCGAACGATCGACGTGCTGGTCATCGCGGTGATCGGAGGGCTCTACCGGCTGGAGGGTGCGTGGGTGGGAGCCTTCGTGTTCGTCGCCCTGGACAACTGGACCCGGGGCCTCGACATCGTCGGCCAGCGCTTCAACACCGTGGTCGGGGTCATCTTCCTCGCCATCGTCCTCGTCTCGCCGGGAGGGCTGATGGGAATCTGGCAGTCGATCACGGACTTCCTTGCGAGCCGACTCTCGGGCAGGCCTCCGGCACGGCCCTCGGCTGGGGCCGGCGGACGAGGCTCGACCGGCATCGGACAGTCCACAGCCGTCATGACGGAGAAGGGAGGAACAACGCGCGCCAACGCTCGATGGGAACCCCCGGCCGGCAACCGGGCGTTCGGATGGACCCAACAGGAGGAGAGGTAGGAATGAGAGTTTCCACCGAGGGCGGGAAGGCCCGGTTCTGGGCTCTGCTCGCCGTGCTCGTGCTCGTCTTCGCCGCGACCGTCGCAGCCTGCGGCGGCGACGACGACGACGATGACGAGGCAGCCCCGACGACCGACACCGGCGGGGAGGCGGACGGCGAAGCGAGCGGAGAGCCCATCAAGATCGGCGTCTTCGCGAACAACGAGGGCGCCTTCGCGCCCTTCGAAGGCCAGACCTGGGGCGGCGCGATGCTCCCACTGATCAACCGCGGGGCGACCCCGGTGAGCGGCGACTCGACCGAAGGCGTCGAGAACGCAACGATCGCCGGACACCCCGTCGAGATCGTCTACGGCGGCTCGGACTCGACGCCGGACAAGGCGGTCGAGGAAGCCCGGCGGCTGGTCGAGCAGGAGCAAGTCGACATCCTGGTCGGGCCACTGTCGGGTAGCGAGGGCATCGCCGTCGCCGAGTACTCCAAGGAGCAGCCGGGAGTCACGTTCGTGAACGGCATCTCGGGCGCGCAGGACACGACGCTCAAGGTCCGCTCGCCGAACTTCTTCCGCTTCCACAACGACGGCACCCAGTGGACGGCCGGCCTTGGCAACTACGCCTACAACGAGCTCGGCTGGCGGAACGTCGTCACGATCGGAGACGACTACGACTTCCCGTATTCGCAGATCGCCGGCTTCGTGGCCGAGTTCTGCTCGATCGGTGGGAACGTCACCGAGCGGCTCTGGCCGCCGCTGGGCGAGGAGGACTACTCCTCGTACATCACGCAGATCCCCGAGGACGTCGACGGCTTCTTCATGGGCGTCGGCGGGACCGGGACCGTCGCCTTCGTGAAGCAGTACGGGCAGCTGCGCGGCAACCTCGCCGACAAGATCATGGGCGGCATCTTCATGACCGACCCGGTCATCCTCGAGGAGCTCGGGAACCAGGTCGTGGGAGTCGTGACGGCCGGGATGACCGCGGGCGACTCGCAGGAGCCCGCGTACCTCGAGTACACGGCGCAGATCGAGAGCGCGTATCCGGATCTCGCAGGTACCGGCTCGAGCGTGTTCTTCTACGGCTACTACACCGCCATGGAGGCGATCGCGCAGGCGCTCGAGCAGGTCGACGGTGACCTCTCGGACGATCACGCCGCCTTCCGCGATGCGCTTTCGAATCTAACCCTGGAGGCTCCGCTCGGGCCGATCAGGCTCGACGAGAACCGCCAGGCGATCATGGACAACTTCCTCCAGCAGATCGTCGAGGACCAGACCGGTGACGACGTCCCCGACGTGCAGACACTCGCCACCATCCCGGAGGTCGACCAGACCTTCGCGGGCGCATTCAGCCCGGAGACGCCGTCGCCCGACCGGGAGAACCCGCCCTGCGAGGAGGGCACGCCGCCTCCGTGGACGGATCAGGGTGGAGGAGGCTAGGCGAGCCCCGAACGAGCCGTGACCGTCGCAGCGACACAGCCCCAGAGCGCCGAGCCGATCGTCCGCCTCCGCGGCGTCGGCCGGCGCTTCGGGGGCGTCCACGCCGTTCGCGACGTCGACCTCGAGGTCCAGCCCGGCGAGCGCCGGGCCCTGCTCGGCCCGAACGGTGCCGGCAAGACGACGCTCTTCAACGTCATCTCCGGTGAGTTCCCGCCGACTGGAGGAACCGTCGAGCTCTTCGGACGCGACGTCACGACCATGCCCGCGCGCAAGCGGGCGAGGCTCGGGCTCACCCGAACCTTCCAGACCTCGCGACTCTTCCTCGGCCTGACGGTCGAGGACAACCTCTACCTGGCCGCGCTGGGCCCACGGGGCGGGCATCTCCGCCCCGTGCGCCTGCCCGGCCGCGACGGTGCCGTCCGCGAGCGGGCCAGTGAGCTCGCCGAGCGGATCGGGCTCAAGGACCAGCTCGGGACGTTGGTTGGCTCGCTCTCGCACGGCGAGCAGCGCCAACTCGAGGTCGGCGTCGCGCGCGCGTGCGACCCGAAGATCATGATGCTGGACGAGCCCGCGTCAGGCCTCTCGCGCGGCGAGCGCATCCTGCTGACGGAGCTTCTCCTTGCGCTCGACCGAGACATCACGCTCATCCTCATCGAGCACGACATGGACGTCGCGCTCACGGTGGCAGAGCAGGTGACGATGATGCACGACGGGCGCGTGATCGTCGAGGGCACGCCGGCCGAGATCCGCGCCAACGAGCTGGTGCACGACCTCTACCTCGGGAGGCACCACTACCACGATGAGTGAGCCCGTCCTCACCCTGGAGAAGGTCAATGCCTACTACGGGCGCGGGCAGGTCCTGCACGACGTCAGCTTCGAGATGGGCCGTGAGCCGGTCGCCGTGATCGGCCGCAACGGCATGGGGAAGACGACGCTCTGCCTCGCCATCATGGGTCTGATGGCGCGCGCGGACGGCTCGGTCCGCTTCGAGGGACAGGAGCTCATGGGCCGCGCGCCCTACAAGATTTCCGGCGCCGGAATCGGATACGTGCCGCAGGGCCGCCGCCTCTTCCCCTCGCTCTCGACGGAGGAGCACCTCGACATGCTCGGCGCCGGCAACGGCGGCCGGTGGACGAAGGACGCGATCTGGAAGCTCTTCCCGCGGCTGGCCGAACGCCGCAAGATCAGCGGCGCCCAGCTCTCCGGCGGGGAGCAGCAAATGCTGGCCATCGCCCGCGCGCTCTACGGCAATCCCAAGCTTCTGATCATGGACGAGCCCTCCGAGGGCCTCGCGCCGGCGATCGTCGAGAGCCTCGTCGAGACGTGCCTGAACCTCGTCGAGGAGGGGGTCGGGCTCCTCCTCGTCGAGCAGAACCTCGGCGTCGCGACGTCGCTCGCCGAACGGCAGCTCATCATGGTCGCCGGCCAGATCGCGACCGAGACGGGCGGGGAGGCGCTGCTCACCGACCCCGACGCCCAGCAGCGCTACCTCGGGGTCACCCGTGTGGAAGGAACGGTCGACTAGACATCGTGGCCACCGTCGTCCTGCTTGGCACGCTCGACACGAAAGGGGACGAGTATGCGTTCCTCCGTTCGCTGCTGGGTGGACACGGGGTCGAGACGATCCTCGTCGACACTGGCGTTCTGGGCGGGCCTCGCACTCCCCCCGACGTGACGCGCGAGGACGTGGCCAGGGCCGCGGGCGCCGACGTCGGCGCGCTCGCCGAGGCGGCCGATCGCGGGGCCGCTGTCGAGACGATGGCGCGCGGCGCCGCCGAGATCGTCTCCCGGCTCCACGCCGAGGGACGGCTCGACGGCGTCATCGCGCTTGGAGGCTCGGGCGGGACAGCCGTTGCCGCGGAGGCCATGCGAGAGCTGCCCGTCGGGGTCCCGAAGCTCATCGTCTCGACGATGGCTTCGGGCGACACGCGCCCCTACGTCGGCGCGACCGACGTGACGATGACCTACTCCGTCGTCGACATCGCCGGGATCAACGCCGTTTCGTCCCGCATCCTGGCCAACGCCGCGGCCGCGATGGCGGGCATGGTGAAAGCGGAGCCGCCTCCGGTCGAGGGCGGGAGGCCACTCGTCGGGGCGACGATGTTCGGCGTCACGACGCCGTGCGTGACCGCGGCCCGCGAGCGCCTCGAGGAGCTCGGCTACGAGGTGCTCGTCTTCCATGCGACCGGCACGGGCGGCCAGTCGCTGGAGGCGCTCATGCGGAGCGGCTTCATTACGGCGTCCTTGGACGTCACGACGACCGAGCTGGCCGACGACCTCGTCGGAGGGGTCCTTTCCGCCGGCCCTGACCGGCTCGAGGCCGCCGGGGAGCTCGGGATTCCCCAGGTCGTCTCCCTGGGTGCGCTCGACATGGTCAACTTCGGGCCCGTCGACACAGTCCCGGTCGAGTTTCGCGACCGACTCCTCTACCAGCACAACCCGACGGTGACCCTCATGCGCACGACGCCGGAGGAGTGCGCCGAGCTCGGGCGGCGCATCGGCCGCAAGCTCTCGGCCGCGACCGGGCCCGTGACGCTGTTCATCCCGCTTCGCGGCGTGTCGCTCATCGCCGTGGACGGCCAAGTCTTCTACGACCCTGAGGCCGACCGGGCGCTCTTCGACGGCCTTCGCGAGACGCTCGACCCCGGCGTGGACGTGCGCGAGCTCGAAACGGACATCAACGACCCCGACTTCGCCCACGCGATGGTGGACACCCTTCACGAGCACTACCGGTCCTGGACGGCCCGGGAAGTGCGGGCATGACGCGCGAGCAGGCTCTGGAACGCCTTCGTGCGCAGGTCCGGGAGGGCCGGCCGATCGTCGGCGCCGGCGCCGGGACGGGGCTCTCGGCGAAGTGCGCGGAGGCCGGCGGCGCCGACCTGATCATCATCTACAACTCCGGGCGCTATCGCATGGCGGGCAGGGGCTCTCTCGCGGGCCTCCTTCCCTACGGCGACGCGAACGCGATCGTCATGGAGATGGCCGGCGAGGTGCTCCCGGTCGTGGAGTCGACGCCCGTTTTGGCCGGCGTGTGCGGCACGGACCCGTTTCGCCTCATGCCGGTGTTCCTCCGGCAGGTGCAGGAAGCCGGCTTCACGGGAGTCCAGAACTTTCCCACCGTCGGCCTGATCGACGGCACCTTCCGTCAGAACCTCGAGGAGACGGGCATGAGCTACGCGCGCGAGGTGGACGCCATCCGCGCCGCCCGCGAGCTCGACCTGCTCACGTGCCCCTACGTCTTCACGCCGGACGACGCCCGGGCGATGGCGGAGGCGGGCGCGGACGTGCTGGTTCCGCACATGGGGCTGACGACGGGAGGAACGATCGGGGCCGAGACCGCCAGGACGCTGGACGAGTCGGTCGAGCTGATCCAGGCCATGCACGACGCCGCCGTGGAGGTCGCGCCGGACGCCCTCGTGCTCTGCCACGGCGGCCCGATCGCGGAGCCCGAGGACGCCGCCTACGTACTCGAGCGAACGCGGGGCGTCGTCGGCTTCTTCGGCGCCTCGAGCATGGAGCGGCTCCCGACCGAGGTCGCGTTGACCGAGACCGTGAAGCGCTTCAAGGAGATTCCGGCCCGACCGAGGGAAGGAGGGCGCGTATGAACGGGAGGTTCGTCCACCAGGCCGACATCGAACGCGAGCAGCTCGACTGGGGAGGGCTCGGCTGGATCAGCCGGCCTCCCTCCACCGGGGCGCGGCAGCTCACGGTGATCGACGTTTCGCTCGAGCCCGGGCACGGCCATGACTTCCACACGCACCCCGAGCAGGAGGAGGTCATCGTCGTCCAGGCGGGCGCGATCGAGCAATGGCTCGAAGCCGAGAAGACCGTCCTCGGCCCCGGCGAGGCCGTGTTCATCGGCAGGGGCACTGTCCATGCCTCTTTCAACACGGGGAAGGAGACCGCACGGCTGACGGTCTCGCTCGGCCCGTGCGTCGGCGACGGAGGCTACGAGCTCGTGGACGTATCCGGCGAGGAGCCCTGGAGGTCGCTGCGTTCGCCATGAGCGTCCCTCGCCTCCGGCTCGCTCCCGTGGGGGAAACCATGTTTCCCCCACGTACCCCCTTCTTTGAGACGGTGAGGGAACCTCCCGGTTCCCTCACACACCCTCCACCCGCTCCCCGGCCGGAGGCCAGCCGATGAGCGTTGGGACCCCCAAGACCGAGACCCTCGCGCGGGATCTTCGCGACCTCGTCGGCTCCGACGCGGTCGTCGCGGACGCGGGCCTCCTGGAGCGCTACTCCGCGGACACCTACTGGAAGGCGCTCGCGGCCCGGGCGCACGGGGCTCCGCTCGGCCTCCCTGACGCGGCCGTCTTGCCCGCCGACGAGGCGGGCGTCGCGTCCGTCCTGCGCTTCGCCAACGAACGCGGCCTTCCGGTCGTCCCACGCGGCGGCGGCTCGGGAAGCCAGGGAGGAGCGGTCCCGGTCGGAGGAGGCATCCTCCTCGACCTCACGCGCCTCGACCGGATCGTGGAGGTGGACGAGGATTCGCTGACGGTCACGGCCGAGGCGGGCGTCAACGGCGAGGTGCTCGAGCGCGCCCTGAACGAGCGGGGGCTGATGCTGCCGCATTACCCGGCCTCGGTCGACCTGGCGACCGTCGGCGGCTACGTCGCCGCGCGAGGCTCGGGAGTGCTCTCGACGCGCTACGGCAAGATCGAGGATCTCGTCCTCTCGCTTCGCGTCGCGCTCGCCGACGGAAGCGTGATCGAGACCGTGGCCGTCCCGAGACACGCGGTCGGGCCCGAGTTGACCCAGCTCTTCGTTGGCTCCGAGGGCACGCTCGGTGTCATCACCCGTGCCACCTTGCAGCTCGCCCCCGTTCCGGCGGCGCGTCGCTTCGAGGCGGTCTCGTTCGCGTCGGTGCCCGCAGGGATCGCCGCCGTGCGCTCCTGTATCGCGCGAGGGCTGCGCCCGTCCGTCGTGCGCATGTACGACGAGGTGGCGACGCGAACGTCGCTCGGCCCCGTCGTCGATCGGGAGCTCGACGGCGTCTGCACCGTCTTCTGCTGCGAAGGGGAGCCGGCGGTTGCCGACGCAGAGGCGGAGACGCTCGTCGCGGTGGCGCAGGAGCACGGCGGGGTCGTACTGGACGGCGGCCTCGGCGAGACCTGGTGGCGCCGCCGGTACGAGTTCTACAAGCCGCCGCACCACCCTCAGCTTCCCTCGATCTGGGGGACGATCGAGGCCGTCGCCACCTACGCCCGCATCTACGACGTCTACCGGGCGGTGAAAACAGCGGTCGAGGCGCCCTACGCCGACCATGGCCTGACGCTCAAAGTCCACTTCAGCCACTGGTACCCGTGGGGGACGATGATGTACGGCCGCTTCATCGTCCCGGACGGCGGGCCCGAAGCAATCGACCTGCACGACCGCATCTGGGAGGACGCGGTCGAGGCGATGCTGGGCGCCGGCGGCGTCATGAACGACCACCACGGCGTCGGGCTGAAGCTCGCCCCGTACATGCGCGCCCAGCACGGGCCGGCGCTCGACGTCCTGCGACGGATCAAGGAGGTGCTCGACCCGAACCGGATCATGAACCCGGGCAAGCTCGATCTGTAACGCGAGGAGGACCGATGGGACTGAAGGTGGCGATGCACAACTGGATGCGGCCCGAGCCGATCGAGACGACGCTCCGGCGTCTGGGCCGGTGCGGCTACGACGGCATCGAGATCTCGGGCGAGCCCGCACTCTACGACGCGAAGCACGTCCGGTCGCTGCTCGAGGAGAACGGGCTCGAGTGCTGGGGGTCCGTGACGCTCATGGTCGGCGGCCGTGACCTCCTGCACGAGGACAAGTACGTGCGCGTCGGCAGCGTCCAGTACGTGAAGGACACGCTCGACCTGATCAAGGAGCTCGGCGGCTCGATCCTGACGGTCGTCCCGTCCACGGTCGGAAAGGTCACGCCGATGTCGACCCCGGAAGCGGAGTGGAAGTGGGCCGTCGAGAGCCTGAAGGAGTGCCAGGCCCACGCCGAGATGTGCGGAGTACGACTCGCGCTCGAGCCGCTCAACCGCTTCGAGACGTACTTCCTCAACCGTTGCGACCAGGCTCTCGCGCTGGCGGAGGACGTCGGCGGCGACTGCGGCGTCTGCCTCGACATCTTTCACATGAACATCGAGGAAGCGGACTGGCCTGCCGCCATCAGGGCCGCCGGCGATCAACTGGTCGACTTCCACGTCGCCGACAACAACCGCATGCCCCCCGGGCAGGGAGCCATCGACTGGGAGTTGATCGTGCGCACGCTCGGCGAGATCGGCTACGACGCTTATCTCACCGTCGAGTTCGTCGCCACCGTCGATCGCAGCCGCATCTCCGAGCGCACGGAGATCGGCGATGCATCCGAGGCCGACGCGAGCGTGGGGCTCGAGCAGTTCCTGCGCGATCACGGCACGGGCGCGGTACCGGAGGAGCTGTACGACAGGTACGTCCAGGAGTCGATCGACTGCCTGCGCCAGGCGATGAGCGCCGCGGCTCCTGCCTAGAGGAGATCCGATGGAGCTTCCCTCCTACAACATCGCCGATCTCGCCCCGCCGGACATCAAGGCATACCTGAGCGAGAAGGACATCGTGATGATCCCCATCGCGAGCCTGGAGCAGCACGGACCGCACCTGCCCCTCGCGACGGACACGATCCAGGCCGACGAGATCACACGGCGGGCGGCCGAACGGGCCCAGGTTCTCTACACCCCGTGCATCTGGTTCGGCTACTCGCCGCAGCACATGTACGGGGCCGGCGACGGAACGGGAACGATCACGATTCGCTCGCAGATCCTGCTCGACGTCTACCACGACGTCGCCCGCTCGCTCATCCACCACGGGTTCAACCGGCTCGTGTTCGTGAACAACCACGGGTCGAACACGAAGATCATCGATCCGCTGCTGCGGCGGATTCGCTACGAGACCGGCGCGTTCGTCACGTTCTCCAAGCTCTACGCCGAGCGCTACCTCGGGCTCGTCGAGCCGGTGATGGAGAACCCGCCGGAGGAGACGCCGGGCTGGCACTCCAGCGAGCTCGAGACCGCGCAGGTCATGGCCCACGACGAGCGGCTCGTCCGCATGGACCGCGCCGTGAACCAGAAGGTGAGGCGGCCGGACTGGTTTCCCGAGGGCTTCGTCAAGCTGGACGGCGCGCCCGAAGTCGAGTTCCAGGGATACCAGTACTTCCTCTTCCCCACGGATCACGGCGACTTCACGCCGAGCGGCGTGATCGGCAATCCCTTTCGCGCGACGGCCGAGAAGGGAGAGCGCACCTACGAGCTTTACGCCGGGCACCTTGCCGAGGCGCTCGAGGAGTTCCAGAAGGTGCCGGTCGACGTGCACACCCGGGAGTGGCTCGAACGCGCGTGAGTGACCCGTGACCAACGAGCCGCGGATCGCGCTGATCGGGACGCTCGACACCAAGGGCGAGGAGATCGCGTACGTGCGCGAGCGCCTCGCCGGCCTCGGCGTTCGGCCGGTCGTGATCGACTCGGGGATCCTGGGCGAGCCGGGCACGGGCGCCGACGTCACGCGCGAGGAGGTGGCCCGCGAGGCAGGCTACGAGCTGGAGCACGTCCAGTCGGCGGGAAGCCGAGGCGCCGCGGTCGAGCTCATGGAGCAGGGAGTCCGTGCCGTCTGCCTCCGCCTCTGGCTCGAGGGTGGCCTGCACGGCGTGCTCTGTCTCGGTGGTGCGGAGGGAGCGCTCCTGGGAGCCGCCGGGATGCGCGCTCTCCCCGTCGGCGTCCCGAAGGTGATCGTGACCCCCAGCGCTTCGGGCCGGCGTGCGTTCGGCCCCTTCGTCGGCGAGAGCGACGTCCTCGTCATGCACTCGGTCGTCGACATCCTCGGCCTCAACCCGATCGCGCGGGCGGTCTTCGACAATGCGGCCGCAGCCGTCGCGGGCATGGCTCGGGACGCCGGACGCCCGCTTCGGGACCTGGGCGGCCGGAGCGTGGGCATCACGATGCTCGGCCATACCACTCCCGCGGTGATGCGCATCCGCGCGGCGCTCGAGCGGGCCGGCCACGAGCCGGTCATCTTCCACGCGAACGGCGTCGGCGGGCCGGCGATGGAGAAGCTGGTCGAAGCAGGCGCGCTCGCGGGGGTGATCGACTACACGCTCTCCGAGCTCGCGAACTCGCTCCTCGACGGGCTCCATGCGACCGGGCCCGACCGCCTCCGTGTCGCGGGCGCACATGGTCTGCCGCAGGTGGTCGTTCCGGGCTGCGTGGACTTCTTCAACCAGGGGGCGCGCGAAACCGTCCCGGCGGAATACCGCGGGCGCAAGAGCTACTACCACAACCCGGTGGCGACGCTCGTCCGACTAGAGCCGGCGGAGATGGCCGAGCTCGGGCGCGTCGTCGCCGGACGACTGAACGACGCGCGCGGGCCGGTTCACGTCGTCGCCCCGACCCTCGGGTTCTCGCTGGCAGACGTCGAGGGCGGCGACCTCTGGCTCCCCGAGGCCGACGCCGCATTCCTCGACGCGCTGGGATCCGCTCTGCGGCCAGACATCCAACTCGAGCTCGTGGACACCCACGTGAACGACCCGGAGTTCGCCGACCTGGTCGCCGAGCGCTACCTCGTCCTGGCCTCCGCGTCGTCGGCAACCTGAGGAGGACGGTTGGTGCCAGCCGACTTGCGCAGAGCCAGCATCCTCGAGCGGATCCAGCGCGACGGTGGTGCATCGATCGCCGAGCTGGCTCGCGACTACGGCGTCTCCCAGATCACTGTTCATCGCGACCTGGAACGCCTCGGCCGCGACGGCCTCATCGAGCGCGTCCACGGTGGCGCACGCCTGCCCGGGAGCGGGCCCAGCGAGCTCCGCGTAGCCACGGACTGGACGAAGCGGCTGGAGCATGCACTGTCCGCGAAGGAGGCGATCGCGATGCGTGCCGCCCGGTTCGTCGAGGACGGCTCGACGATCTTCGTCGACTCGTCCACGACGTGCCTCGTGTTCGCCCGCCACCTGCAGCGCCATCCGCCGCGGGCGCTCACTCTCGTGACCAACTCACCCGCGATCGCAGGCGAGCTGCACGCCCAGTCGATCCACGTCGTCGTCACGCCCGGCGAGGTCGACCAGACGCTCCGCATGATCGGCGGCCGCTGGGCGGCGGAGTTTCTCGGCGACCTCAACATGGAGACGGCCTTCGTCTCGGCCGGAGGCATCACGCTCGAGAACGGGCTGACCACGACGCGGCGAGCACTTGCCGACACCCTGAAAGCCGCATCCGCCTCCTCGGCCAAGACGATCGGACTCATCGACTCGTCCAAGTTCGGCCTTTCTGCCCTGCTTTCGATCGCGCGCCCGGAAGAGCTCGACGCCCTGGTCGTCGACGACGGCCTTCCGCGCAAGGCGATCCGGGCCTACGAGGCTGCCGGCGTCAACCTCATCCTGGCCCCGAGCCAGGCAACCACCCCGTCCACGAACGCGTAAGGAGGACAGCGAATGGCACGTCCTGTCACGCTCTTCACGGGCCAGTGGGCCGACCTTCCGCTCGACGAGCTCGCCGGCAAGGCCTCCGCCTGGGGCTTCGACGGCCTCGAGCTGGCCTGCTGGGGCGACCACTTCGACGTCGACGAGGCACTCGCCGACCCCGGGTACGTCGACGGGCGCCGTGAGATCCTCGCGCGGCACGGCCTCCAGTGCTTCGCGATCTCCACGCACCTCGTCGGCCAGGCGGTGTGCGACCCGGTCGACGAGCGCCACCGGGCGATCCTGCCCCCCGACGTCTGGGGGGACGGCGATCCGGAAGGGGTTCGGCAGCGCGCAGCCGACAAGGTCAAGGCCACCGCCCGGGCGGCCGCCAAGTTCGGCGTCACCCAGGTGAACGGCTTCACTGGGTCTCCCATCTGGCATCTCCTCTACTCGTTCCCGCCGAACGACTTCGACGCGATCGAAGCCGGCTATCGAGACTTCGCGGAGCGCTGGGGCCCGATCGTCGACGTCTTCGAGGCCGAGGGCGTTCACTACGGGCTCGAGGTGCATCCCACGGAGATCGCTTACGACTTCGTGACAACTCGCAAGACGCTGGACGCCATCGACCGCCGCGAAGGCTTCGGCATCAACTTCGACCCGAGCCACTTCGCGCACCAGTTCCTCGATTCGGCCGCGTTCGTGGACGAGTTCGCCGATCGCATCTACCACGTGCACGTCAAGGACTCGCAGAAGAACCTCGACGGCCGCAGCTCGATCCTCGGCGGCCACCTGAACTTCGGGGAGACCGGCCGCGGCTGGGACTTCGTCTCGCCGGGGCACGGGGACGTGGACTTCGAGTCGCTGTTCCGCGCCCTCAACCGGATCGGCTACGAAGGGCCGCTCTCGATCGAATGGGAGGACGCGGGAATGGATCGTGAGTGGGGCGCCCAGGACGCGCTGGCCTTCGTGCGCCGCAGCGACTTCACGCCGTCCGCGCTCGCCTTCGACGCGGCCTACGAGAGGAGCTGACATGGCAGACGAGAGCGAGGTCGGCTTCCTCACGATGGGGCGGGCCGGGGGCCCGGGCCAGGCGCGAACGATCGGGGTCGGCATGCTCGGCTACGCCTTCATGGGCAAGGCACACTCGAACGCCTACCGCAAGATCGCGTACATGACCTGGCCGCCGCCGCTCGTGCCGCGGCTCGTTTCGGTCTCCGGGAGAACCGAGGAGGCGGTCGCGGAGGCCGCTCGGCGCTACGGCTTCGAGGGCTACACGACCGACTGGCGCGAGCTGCTCGCAAACGACGAGATCGAGCTCTTCGACAACAGCGGACCGAACGACCTGCACGCAGAGCCCACGATCGCGGCAGCCGAGGCGGGCAAGCACGTCGTCTGCGAGAAGCCCCTCGCGCGCACCGCCGACGAGAGCCACGAGGTCTGGCAACGAGTTACCGCGACGGGCGTGAAGCACATGTGCGCGTTCAACTACCGGTTCGTCCCGGCGGTGCGGCTGGCCCGGGAGCTGCTGGAGGCCGGCGAGCTGGGAGACGTCTACCACTTCAGGGGCCGCTATCTGCAGGAGTGGGGCGACATCGACGACCAGGTGTGGCGATTCGACCGCAGCGCCGCCGGCTCCGGAGCCCTCGGCGACCTGGGCGCGCACGTGATCGACCTGGCGCGCTACCTCGTCGGTGAGATCGAGTCGGTGAGCGGCGCCACCCGGACGTTCAAGGAGGGTCGTGACGTCGACGACGCGTTCGAGTCGGTCGTCACGTTCGAGAACGGCGCCGTCGGCACGATCGAGGCCTCACGCTTCTGCCCCGGCCGCAAGAATGCCTTCGCCTGGGAGATCAACGGCTCGAAGGGCTCGATCGCCTTCGACCTCGAGCGGCTGAACGAGCTGCAGGTGCACATTCGCGACTCGAAGCCTGCCGACCGGGCTCAGGGATTCCGAAGCGTGCTCGTCTCGGAGGCCGATCACCCGTTCTGGGAGCACTGGTGGCCGCACGGGCACATCATCGGTTGGGAGCACTCTTTCGTGCACGAGCTACACCACCTGCTCGCCGCGATCGCCGCGGACGGCGAGGTCGGGCCGCATGGAGCGACGTTCGAGGACGGATACCGCGCAGCCGAGGTCTGCGACGCGATCGTGCGCTCGAGCGACTCGGGCCGGCGCGAGGACGTCGCGTATCGCTAGCGATCGCCTGAAGCGCCTCTTCGCCGCCGACGGGCGCTGCTTCGACGTCGCCGTGGACCACGGCTGTTCGGGGAGAGCTCGTTCCTCACCGGGATCGAGGATCTCGAGCGCGCCGTGCGAACCCTCGTGCAGCCGGCGACGCGCTCCTCGACGGAGTGCGCGAGGAGATCGACCGCTACTTGCTCCCCGGGCGCGGCCCAGGCGGCGGCGGTCAAGGCGGGCGTGCTGGGCGACCGTACCGAGGTGCTCGGCGCCATGGCGCTCGTGATCGCGGACACCGACCGCCTCCGCTCCGCGGGCCTGGCACCGATCGGAGCCGGCGACAAGTCCTGAAAGCTCAGGACGACGCGGCGGGGTAGCGGAGGATGCTCTCCGCGAGCTTCGAGGCGTCGCCGAAGATCCCCGCGATGGCGAGGCCCTCGTCGGGAACGACGCTCCCCGGAAGCAGCGCCGCCCGGCGGATGGCGGCCGCCTGCCCGACTTGGCAGTCGGCGCCGATGGCGGCGGGGCCCCGGATCTGGGCGTCCGCCTCGACGGTGACGTTCGGCCCGAGGACGACGGGCCCGTCGATCATGGCGTCGGGGTGGATTCGGCAGCCCTCCTCCGCCCAGACGCCCGGGTCGATCTCCTCGCCGGGGATGTCCACGCGCACGTGGCCGAGCACGGCGTCGAGGATCGTGTTGCGCAGCTCGTCGAGATCGCCGACGTCGTTCCAGTAGGCCATCGTCGTGTACGCGTAGACCTCCTCGCCCGCGGCGACGAGGTTCGGCCAGACGTCCTCACCGAAGTCGTAGAAGGTGTCGGGAGGGATCCGCTCGAGCAGCTCGGGCTCGATCACGTAGATCCCGCAGTTGGCCAGGTCGCTCCGCGCCTCGTCGCGTCGCGGCTTCTCCTGGAAGCCGCGCACCCGCGTGTCGCGGTCGAGGATGACGACGCCGTAAGAGGACGGATCGGGAACGGGCTTGACGGTGAGGGTCGCCAGCGCGCCGGTGCGCTGATGGTGGCCGAGGAGCGCGGTCAGGTCGACGTCGTGGAGCCCGTCGCCCGAGGTGATGAGGATCGTCTCGTCGCCCCAGTAGTCCTGGAGCTTCTTCGTCCCGCCGGCGGTGCCGAGCAGCTCCGGCTCCTCCGACCAGAGAATCGACATGTCGAGGGCCGCACCGTCTCCGAAGTAGCTCCGGATCATCTCGGGGAAGGCGTGCAGGTTGATCCCGACTTCGCTGACGTCGTGACGCCGGAGGAGGTTGAGGAGGTGGTGGAGCACCGGCCGGTTGGCGACCGGCATCATCGGCTTCGGCAGGACGTCGGTGAGCGGGCGGAGCCGCGTCCCCAGGCCGGCGGCCATGACCATCGCCTTCACCGCGCGACTTCCTGCGGGGCCGCCAGCGACTCGGCAAAGGGAGCGCGGTGGACGCCCTCCTCGGTGACGATCGCCGAGATCAAATCGGCGGGCGTCACGTCGAAGGCCGGGTTGCGGGCGGGGAAGCGCTCGCTCACCTCGCCGGGGTCGCGCTCCTCGATCGGGATCGCGTCGCCGCTCGCCGCGGTGAGGTCGACCGTCGAGCTCGGCGCCACGACGTAGAGCGGGACTCCGTGGCGGTCGGCGACCACAGCGAGCGGGTACGTGCCGATCTTGTTCGCCGTGTCGCCGTTGGCCGCGATCCGGTCGGCGCCGGTGAGGACCGCGGTCACCTCGCCGCGGGCGATCAGCGACCCGGCCGCGGCGTCGGCGACGACGCTGTGGGGGATGCCCGCGCGCTCGAGCTCCCAGGCGGTGAGGCGCGCTCCCTGGAGGAGCGGCCGCGTCTCGTCCACAAGCACGTGTGCGATGAGGCCACGGTCGTAGCCCTCGTGGACGGCGCCGAGCGCGCTTCCGACCCCGCCGGTGGCGAGCGCGCCGGCGTTGCAGTGGGTGAGCACGCGCGAGCCTGGCTCGAGCAGGCTCGCCGCATGGGCGGCCATCCGGCGGCAGCGCTCGACCTCCTCGTCGTGCAGCGCCCTCGCCCGCTCGGCTAGCTCGGCCGCGCCCTGGCCGCCACTTCGCAGCTCGGCGAGCGCCCAGGGCAGGTTCACCGCGGTCGGGCGCGAGGCGAGGAGCGCGCCGGCGGCCGCGTCCAGGTCGTCGCCGCGGGCGGCGGCGAGCGCGTAGCCGTAGGCGGCGGCGATCCCGATGGCAGGCGCGCCGCGCACGGCCAGGGTGCGGATGGCTTCCGCCACCTCCGCGGCGGAGCGGCACTCCAGGTACGAGACCGTGTCCGGGAGGAGTCGCTGGTCCAACACCACGACCGCCTCGGCCTCGAGCCGGACGATCTCGGAAGGCTGAAGGTCCGTCACCGGAAAATGCGCGGCATTTACCGGTGCTACGTGCCTTCGTCCCAGGACGCCAGGTACCTCGCCTGCTCCTCGGTGAGGCTGTCGATCTCGACGCCCATGCTCTCGAGCTTGAGGCGGGCGATCTCTCGGTCGATCTCCTCGGGGACGACGTAGACCCGGGGCTCGAGCTCGTCCGCGTGCGAGACGACGTACTCGGCCGACAGGGCCTGGTTCGCAAAGCTCATGTCCATGACGGCGGCCGGATGCCCCTCGGCGGCGGCGAGGTTGACGAGCCTGCCCTCGCCGATCAGGTAGACGCGGCGCCCGTCGGCGAACTCGAACTCCTCGACCTCCCGGCGGGCCTCGCGCGTGGCGACGGCCAGCTCCCGGAGCGCCGGGATCTCGATCTCGACGTTGAAGTGGCCGGTGTTGGAGAGGATGGCCCCGTCCTTCAGCCGCTCGATCGCGGCGCGGGAGATGACGTTCTTGTCGCCGGTCGCGGTGCAGAAGACGTCTCCGACCTCCGCGGCCCTCTCGATGGGCATCACCTCGTAGCCGTCCATGAGGGCCTCGAGCGCCCGCACCGGGTCGACCTCGGTGATGATCACGTGCGCGCCCATCCCGCGGGCCCGCAAGGCCACCCCACGTCCGGTCCAGCCGTAGCCGCAGACGACGAAGCGCCGCCCGGCGAGGAGGACGTTCGTCGCGCGGATGATCCCGTCGATCGTCGACTGGCCGGTGCCGTAGCGGTTGTCGAAGAGGTGCTTCGTCAACGCCTCGTTGACGGCCACGATCGGGAAGCCGAGCTCGCCCTGCGCCTCGAGCGCCCGCAGGCGGATGACCCCGGTCGTGGTCTCCTCGGTCCCGCCGATGATCTCCGAGAGCTGGTCGCGCCGCTCCTTGTGGAGGACGCCGATCACGTCGGCGCCGTCGTCCATCGTCAGATGCGGCCGGTGGTCGACGGCGGCCTCGATGTGCGAGTAGTACGTGTCGTTGTCCTCGCCGCGGATGGCGTAGACGGAGATGCCGTACTCCTCCACGAGAGCGGCCGCGACGTCGTCCTGCGTGGAGAGAGGGTTCGAGGCGCAGAGGACGACGTCGGCGCCGCCCGCGTGCAGCGTCCGGGCCAGGTTGGCGGTCTCCGTGGTCACGTGCAGGCACGCGGAGATCCGGATGCCGTCGAGAGGACGCTCGCGCTCGAAGCGCTCGCGGATCGACGCCAGCACCGGCATCTCGCCGTCGGCCCACGTGATGCGGGTCACGCCGGCGGGCGCGAGCGCGAGGTCCTTCACGTCGTGGCGCGGTGCGGTGGTGCTCATGGGCCGCAGTCTACGTTTCGGCGCGCCCGTAGCGGTCCTCGAGGCGCACGACGTCGTTCGGCTCGGGGGTCGAGACCTCCAGGACGAACGTGTCCTCGAGCGCACGCCAGCGGTGCACGACGCCCGGCGAGAAGCGAAACGCGCGCCCGGGGCCAACGACCTCGACGTCGGGCGTCCGGCCCGGCTCCCCCACCTCCAGCTCGATGCGGCCGGAGTGCACGTAGATGGTCTCGTCCTTGCGGCGGTGGAACTGGAGGCTGAGCTGCTCCCCGGCGCGGATGAAGAGCACCTTCCCCAGGTAGTGGTCGCATGAGGCATAGACGATCTCGTAGCCCCACGGCTTCTCCACCCGCTCGACGGGAACGGCGAAGCGGTCGAGGTCGAGGAGATTCGGCGTCAGGTCGCCCACCGGGCGGTCATACCGCAGGCCGCGCCGGGGAGTCAAGCCAGTCCGGGTGCTCCCGCAGGTACTCGTCGGCGGTGCGGAGATCCTTGGGCGTGTTCACCGTCAGCCAGAAGCCCTCGTGGCGGAACGCTCCCAGGCAGCCCCGCCGGGCCAGCTCGGGAAACGTCGTCGTCTCGTGGTCGCCGCGCTCGGGCAGCTCCGCCAGGGCCTCCTCCCCGAGGACGTACACGCCGCAGCTGACCCAGTGCGGCAGGAGGCCGGCCTCCTGGAAGCCGGTGATCCGATCGTTCCCGTCCAGCTCGACGACCCCGAAGGGCGAGCGCGGATGCGCCACGACGATCGTGGCCGCGAGAGCGGTTGCGCGGTGCCGCTCGAGAAGGGCGCGGAAGTCGGCGTCGAGGAGCTCGTCGCCGTTCAGGGCGTAGAGGTCGCCGCCCTCCAGCCGGCCCCCGGCGGCGAAGCGGAGGCCTCCGCCCCGTCCGAGCGGCTCCGGCTCGCCCACCGCAACGATCTCGGCTCCCTGGCCCCCGAGCTCGGACTCGAACAGGGCTTCCTCGCCCGCGACGCAGCTGACGAGCACGCGATCGACCCCAGCGCGGACGAGCAGCGAGACCTGGTGGGCGGCCAGAGGCCGGCCCGCCACCTCCACCAACGCCTTGGGGCGCCCGCGTGCGGCCGCGCCGAGACGCTCGGCCTTGCCGCCGGCCAGGATGACGGCTTCCACGGTGCGCGACTAGCCGTCCAGGGGCTTCAGGCCCCTGGCGATGGCGAGCATGGTCTCGTTCGAGAGCCGGTTCCGGAGCGTGTTCACGACCCAGTAGACGGCGCCGTCCTGCTCGAAGGCGACGATATGCAGGCTGGAGCCGCTGAGGAAGAGCTTGTAGTCGCGGCCGGCGATCGTCCGCTCGAGCGTGGGATCGGCGAGAACGGGCGGATCGTCCCAACTCGTCTGCTGGATGCCCCAGTACTCGTTCGACCCCGTGTTGTAGGTGAGCCTCAAGGCTCGGTTGCCGTCGATCTTGTACGCGCGGATGCCCTCGTCGTCGTCGATGGAGGAGCCCGACTCGCGGACGGTGGGCACCAGCAGCGGGAAGTCGACCTCCTTCCGCAGCTGGCGGAGCGCCGGCGCGATCGACGTCCGATCGGTGACCACGTCGGGGCGCTGGCGCTCGGGCGTGTCGTCCACCGGCGCCTCGCCGAGCGTTCCCTGGAAGGTCTCGCCCACGATCACGCGTAGCGTCGACTTCATCTGCGCGCCGGCGGGAGCCTGCACGACCTCGGCGTCGCCGAAGAGATCGGCCACCTCCCGCGCAGCGGCCTGGGCCTGGTCGGTGTCGGCGTCGTACTGCACCTGGGAGCGGAAGTACCTGAAGTTGTCGGCGTTCCCGCCGTTCCTCGTCTGATAGCCGATCTGGCCCAGGAGCACGGCCGCCTCGTCGGCGGCGCCGTCCTCGCCGTTGCCGTTCTGGATGTTGATGCTCACCTGCGAGGGCGGCGGTCCCTCCTCGCCCTTCGGCTTCTCCCCCGTCGCGACCGTGATCGCCCGGTCCGACGCCTTCACGTCCGGGTTCATGAACCGGCGGATCGCCTCGTCGAGCGAGCTCTCGGAGACCTCGAGCTCGAAGTAACCCGAGACGTCTTCGAGAGGCACCTGCTGGAAGTTCCCTCCGGGCAGGTTGTAGAGCGCCTGCGCGTAGCTGAGAACCTCGCCCGAGCTGATCGGCTTCCCGCCGCCCTTGGCGACCTCGATGTTCTCAGTGACCGCCTGCACGATGCCCGGCAGCTCGAAGATGTCCCAGGCGTTCGAGACGCGCTGCTTCAGCGCCTTCACGAACTCCTGCTGGCGGACGACGCGGTAGAGGTCGGAGTCGGTGTGGCGGTAGCGGACGAAGTCGAGCGCGTCCTCGCCGTCGAGCAGCTGGTAGCCGGGCTTCAGGTCGATGTCCTCGTACGTGTCGGTCCCCGAGTTGTCGTTGAAATACCGGCGGTCGACGTCCATGTAGACGCCGTCGACGCTGTCGACGATCCGCTTGAACGCGCGGAAATTGACGGTGATCATGTAGTTGATCGGGATCCCGGTGAGCTCCTTCACGGTCCCCAGCGTCCCGCGGGGGCCGCAGTAGGCGTACGCCTCGTTGATGCGGCCGGTCCACGGTGGATGGCCTTCGCATCCGGGATGCGAGACGAGGAGATCGCGGGGGAAGGACAGCAGCGTGACCGCCTCCTCGCCGGGGTCGACCCGCACGAGCATGACGGTGTCGGAGCGTCCGCCGGCGGCCATGCGCGGCTGCTCGTCGTAGCCGATGACGATGGCCACGGCCGGCTTGTCGGCTCCCGAGAGCTCGGCCAGATCCTCCGCGGCGGCGAGGACCCGAGGATCGGTCGCCCGGATCTCCGACACGCTGTGGTCGAAGTAGAGCTTGACGCCTCCCGCGAGGGCTCCGGCAGCCACGAGGACGGCGACGACGAGCCACATGACGCCCTTGGCGAGAAGCTTGAGCGGGTTTCGGCGCACGCGGTAGAAGGCACGGGCGCTCCCGGCCGTCGGCGGCGGAGGCGGCGGTGCGGCCGCAGCTGCCGGCTCGAGCGGCGGGAGCGGGCCGGGGGGAAGGGCACCATTCCCGTTCGCGGACCGCCTGGTGCCTCTCTTCAGAGTCGTGCGCATGGAGGAAAGCCGCCCGCAGGCGACGCGCTGAGGATAGCGGAGGTCATGGTCGTCCCTGCCGGTTCTCCGCCGCCCGGTCTGAGTCCTGCGTCTACCCCGGATCGTAGGCCAGGTTGGGCGAGAGCCAGCGCTCGACTTCGGGGAGCGGGGCGCCCTTTCGGGCCGCGTAGTCCTCCACCTGGTCGCGCGCGACCCGACCGACCGAGAAGTAGCGTGCAGCGGGGTGGCCGAAGTAGAGACCGGACACGCTCGCGCCGGGAGTCATCGCGAAGCTCTCGGTGAGCCTGATCCCGGCCTCCCCGGCCTCGAGCAGGTCGAAGAGCGTCCCCTTCTCCGAGTGGTCCGGACAGGCCGGATAGCCGAACGCAGGCCGGATGCCCCGGTAGCTCTCGGCGATCAGCTCGTCCTTCGTGAGCTTCTTGCCGGTCTCGTACCACTCGCGCCGGGCCGTCTCGTGCAGGTACTCGGCGAAGGCCTCGGCGAGGCGGTCGGCCAGCGCCTTGACCATGATCGAGCGGTAGTCGTCGTGCTCGGCCGCGAAGCGGTCGGCGAGCTCGTCCGCGCCGATGCCGGCCGTGACCGCGAAGGCCCCGACGTGGTCGGCGAGCCCGCTCTCCCCCGGCGCCACGAAGTCGGCGAGGGAGCGGTTCGGGCGCGAGTCCTTGTGGTCGGCCTGCTGGCGGAGCATGGGGAAGCGCACGCCGTTTCCGAGGACGACGTCGTCGCCCTCCGCGACCGCGGGCCAGAAGCCGTAGACGCCGCGCGCCCGCAGCAACTCGCCGGCGACGATCTCGTCCAGGAGCTCGCCGGCGTTCTCGTACAGGTCACGCGCGGCGGGGCCCACCGTGGGATCGTCGAGGATCTTCGGGAAGCGGCCCTTGAGCTCCCAAGCGTGGAAGAAGAACGTCCAGTCGACGTAGTCGCGCAAGGCCGCGAGGGAGGGCTCGACGACGCGGAGGCCGGTGAACGCGGGCGCGGAAAGGTCATCCGCGTGCCATTCGATCGGCGTGCGGTGCTGCCGCGCGCGGGCCAGCGGGAGGAGCGGCTTCCGCTCCTTCTCGCTGTGAAGCTCCCGCAGCCGCTCCTGCGCGGCACGGTTCTCGTGGTCGAGGCGCTGGCGCCGCTCGGGCTCGAGCAGGTCGGAGACCACTCCGACGACGCGCGAGGCGTCCAGGACGTGCAGGGTGGGCTGCCCGTACGCGGGAGCAATCTTCACGGCCGTGTGCTGGCGCGAGGTGGTGGCGCCCCCGATCAGCAGCGGAAGCTCGATGCCCCGCCGCTCCATCTCGTCGGCCACGTGCACCATCTCGTCGAGCGAGGGCGTGATCAGGCCGGAGAGGCCGACGATGTCGCAGTCCTCCTCGACGGCCGTGTCGAGGATCCGGTCGGCCGGCACCATCACGCCGAGGTCGATCACCTCGTAGTTGTTGCAGCCGAGCACGACGCCGACGATGTTCTTGCCGATGTCGTGGACGTCGCCCTTGACGGTCGCGAGCACGACCTTGGCGCGCCCGTTGCCACTTGCCTTCTCCGCCTCCATGAACGGCTCGAGGTAGGCCACCGCGCGCTTCATCGCACGGGCGCTCTTCACGACCTGAGGCAGGAACATCCGCCCCGAGCCGAAGAGGTCGCCGACGACCGCCATCCCGTCCATCAGCGGCCCCTCGATCACGTCGAGCGGCCGCGGCAGCGCCTGCCGGGCCTCCTCGGTGTCCTCCTCGATGAAGTCCACGATCCCGTGGACGAGCGCGTACGACAGCCGCTTCTCCACGGGCGCCTCGCGCCAGGAGAGGTCGACCTCACGCTTCATCCCCTCGCCCTGGACCGTGGCCGCGAAGGAAACCAGGCGCTCGGTAGCGTCGGGCCGCCGGTCGAAGATCACGTCCTCGACGTGCTCCAGGAGGTCCGGCGGGATGTCCTCGTAGACGGCGAGCTGGCCCGCGTTGACGATGCCCATGTCGAGGCCCGCCTGGATGGCGTGATAGAGGAAGGCCGAGTGCATCGCCTCGCGCACGACCTCGTTGCCGCGAAAGGCGAACGAGAGGTTGGAGACGCCGCCGGAGACCTTGACGCCTGGGCAGCGCTCCTTGATGCGCGGCACGGCTTCGATGAACCCCTTTGCGAACCCGGCGTGCTCCTCCATGCCGGTGGCAACGGCGAGGATGTTGGGGTCGAAGACGATGTCCTCGGGCGCGAAGCCGACGTCGTCGACGAGCAGCCGGTAGGCCCGCTCGCAGATCTCGACCTTGCGGTCGGCGGTCTCCGCCTGGCCCTGCTCGTCGAAGGCCATGACGACGACGCCGGCCCCATAGCGGCGCACGAGGCGCGCCTTGGCGAGGAAGTCCTCCTCGCCCTCCTTGAGGCTGACCGAGTTGACGATGCCCTTGCCCTGGATGCACTTCAGTCCTGCCTCGAGCACCGACCAGCGGGAGCTGTCGACCACGATCGGGAGGCGCGCGACCTCCGGCTCCGTGGCGATCAGGTTGAGGAAGGTGGTCATGGCCGCCTCGGAGTCGAGGAGGTCGGCGTCCATGTTCACGTCGAGGAGGTTGGCGCCGCCGCGCACCTGGTCGAGGGCGACGTCGAGCGCCCCCTGGAAGTCGTTGGACTCGATCAGCTTGCGGAAGCGGGCGGAGCCGGTGACGTTCGTGCGCTCGCCGACCATGACGAAGGTCGTGTCCTGGGCGAAGGCAAAAGGCTCGAGGCCGCTGAAGCGCGTGAGCGGGCGGTGCTCGGAGATCCTCCGAGGCGGGATCCCGCGCAGCGCCGAGGCGATCGCGCGGGTGTGGTCGGGCGTCGTGCCGCAGCAGCCGCCGACGACGTTGACGAGCCCGCTCTCGGCGAACTCCCTGAGGAGGGAGCTCGTCGTGTCGGGCCCCTCGTCGTAGCCGCCGAAGGCGTTGGGGAGGCCGGCGTTCGGGTGGGAGCTCGTGTAGCAGTCGGCGAGGCGCGCGAGCTCCTCGACGTGGTGGCGGATCTCGCGCGCTCCGAGGGAACAGTTGACGCCGACGATCAGAGGCCGCGCATGCTCGACCGAGGCCCAGAAGGCCTCCAGCGTCTGGCCGGAGAGCGTGCGGCCCGAGAGGTCGACGATCGTGACGGAGATCCAGAGCGGCAGCTCGCGCCCGAGCTCGTCGAGCACGTCGCGCACGCCGACGATCGCCGCCTTCGCGTTCAGCGTGTCGAAGATCGTCTCGACCAGGAGCAGGTCGACCCCACCCTCGACGAGGCCACGCGCCTGCTCCGCGTAGCACTCGCGCACGTAGTCGAACGTGACCGCGCGGTAGGCCGGGTCGTCCACCTTCGGCGAGAGCGAGAGCGTCTGGTTCAGCGGGCCCAGGGAGCCGGCGACGAACCGCGGCCCGTCGTCGCGCTCGTCGCAGGCCTGCCGCGCGAGCCGGGCACCCTCCAGGTTCAGCTCGTAGACGACGTCCTCGAGCCCGTAGTCGGCCTGGCCGATTCGCGTGGCCGTGAAGGTGTTCGTCGTCGTGATGTCCGCGCCAGCGTCGAGGTAGGCGCGGTGGATGTCGAGGACGAGGTCGGGCCGCGTCAGGTTGAGGAGGTCCGGGTCGCCGGCGACGTCGCGCGCGTGGTCGCGGAAGCGCTCACCGCGGTAGTCCGCATCCGTGAGCCCGCGCCCCTGGAGCATCGTCCCCCATGCCCCGTCGAGCACGAGGATCCGCTGCGCGAGCAGATCGCGCAGGAGCTCGGTGCGGGAACCCACGGTGGTCGCCATGGACGAATTGTGCCGTCAGACGTGCGGCCGCGTTACCCGCGGCCGGCGACGGCGATCTTGTTCTCGGCGTGGCGGAGGCGCTGCTCGACCTTCCAGCGGTCGTCCTCCTCCGCTCCCGAGTCGATCCGGTCCAGGAGCGCGCGGGCCTCCTCGGCCTCGCGACGTGCCTGCTCGACGTCGATCTCCTCGGCGCGGACGGCGTCGTCGACGAGGACGAGCGCCCGGTCCTGCTGCACCTTGAAGTAGCCCGGACCGGCCGCGAACGCCTGCCAGTCCCCGCTCGACTTGATGCGGATCTCGCCGGCCTTCAGCATCGCCACGAGCGGCGCGTGGCGGGCGAGGACGCCGATCTCTCCCGAGACGCCGGGGACGATCAGCATCTCGGCCTCGCCCTCGTACGCCGCGCCCTCCGGCGTCACGAGCGACAGGTCGAAGGTGCGTGCTGCGCCTTCCTGGACGGACATCGACGCGCTCCGCTAGACGGCCGCCGGCTCGGCCTCGAGCTCCTCCGCGGCCTCGGGCTCCTCCGCCTCGGCCTTCGCGGCCGGAGCCTCCGCCTCCTCGCCCGCCATCGTCTTGGCGCGCTCGACGGCTTCCTCGATCGGGCCGACCATGTAGAAAGCCTGCTCGGAGAGCTCGTCGTGCTTGCCCTCGATGATCTCGCGGAACCCCTTGATCGTCTCGGCGAGCCGGACGTACTGGCCGGGGCTGCCGGTGAACGCCTCGGCGACGAAGAACGGCTGCGAGAGGAACCGTTGCACCTTGCGCGCGCGCTGCACGGTGAGCTTGTCCTCGTCGGAGAGCTCGTCCATGCCGAGGATGGCGATGATGTCCTGGAGCTCCTTGTAGCGCTGGAGGATCTCCTGGACGCGCGTCGCGGTGTCGTAGTGCTCGTCGCCGACGATGTCCGGCTGGAGCGCGCGCGAGAAGGAGTCGAGCGGGTCGACGGCCGGGTAGATCGCCTGCTCGGCGATCGAGCGCGAGAGCACGGTCGTCGCGTCGAGGTGGGCGAACGTGTTCGCCGGCGCCGGGTCGGTGAGGTCGTCGGCGGGGACGTAGATCGCCTGCACCGACGTCACCGAGCCCTTCCGGGTCGAGGTGATGCGCTCCTGCAGCTGGCCCATCTCGGTGGCGAGCGTCGGCTGGTAGCCCACGGCCGACGGCATGCGCCCGAGCAGCGCCGAGACTTCGGAGCCCGCCTGCACGAAGCGGAAGATGTTGTCGATGAAGAGGAGGACGTCCTGGCCCTCCTCGCGGAAGTACTCGGCCATGGTCAGGCCGGCGAGGCCGACGCGCAGACGCGCTCCGGGCGGCTCGTTCATCTGGCCGAAGACGAGCGCGGTCTTCTCGATCACGCCGGATTCGGTCATCTCGCGCCAGAGGTCGTTGCCCTCGCGCGACCGCTCGCCGACGCCGGCGAAGACCGAGAGGCCCTCGTGCTCGGCGGCGATGTTGCGGATCAGCTCCTGGATGAGCACCGTCTTGCCCACGCCGGCGCCGCCGAAGAGGCCGACCTTGCCGCCCTTCACGTACGGCGCGAGCAGGTCGATCACCTTGATCCCGGTCTCGAAGATCTCGACGGTCGGCTCGAGCTCCTCGAAGCTCGGGGCAGGCCGGTGGATCGGCCAGCGCTCCCCCTCGACCTCCTCGCCTTCGTCGATGGCCGCCCCGAGGACGTTGAAGATCCGGCCGAGGGTCACCTGGCCGACGGGGACGGAGATGGGGGCACCGGTGTCCTCGACGTCGGCACCACGTGGGACGCCGTCGGTCGAGTCCATCGCCACGGCCCGGACGCGGTCGTTCCCGAGGTGCTGCTGGACCTCGGCGATCAGGTCGACCGCGGGCCGGCCCTCCTGCTCGGGGACCTCGATCCGAAGGGCGTTGTAGATGCTGGGGAGCTCGCCGTGGAAGGCGGCGTCGATGACGACGCCCCTGATCTCGACGATCTTGCCGACGTTCTTCTCGGTGGCCATGGATCTCCTGGATGATCGCGTGCGAGGACGGCCGCGTTTCCGGCCGCTCCAAGTCTATCCGAGCCCGGACGGCCCTCCCGGTCGAACTATTTCCGACGCGGAGACGTCTGAATCGATGCATGCGACGCGCCGCCCTCATCCTCGTGGCCCTCGGCATGGCCGGCTGCGGCGACGGCTCGGCCTCCGATTCCGCCGATCGGCCCGAGCCGGACTGCGCCTACCCGCTCGTCTGGGCGGGGACGACCTACGATCCCGGGCTCGATCTCCCGGCTACCTCGGAGCTCGGCCCCAGCCTGGGCACCGGCACCGTCCTCGGCTGCGGCGACCTCAGCGAGGGAGGGATTCCCGACGAGCGCGTCGGCGTCAGGCGCATCGAGGGCATCGACCCCGCCGTCGCGGTCGCGGTCGCGCTCGAGGGCAGCACGGAGCCGATCGTCTGGCTCGGGCGCGGCTATCTCCTCGAGAGCCCCGAGCATCCGTTGCAGGGGCCCGCGGTGCGTACGTTGGGCATCGGAGATCTCCCTGGAGACGACTTCACGTGCGGGCCCCCGCTCGAGACCGGTGCGCGCGCCCTGTCCACGCCTCGTCAGAATTTCCCGCTGGAGGTTCAGGCGGAGGACCCGGCCGTCGAGTCTCTGCTGACCGAGGCGGGCACTCAACGCGTCGTCTCACTGACGACGGACACCGTCATCACGGGCCTCGAGCGCCACGGCGTCCCCTACATAGAGCGAGGAGACGAATTCACGCTCGTGCTCCGCGCCTGCGACGGCGTGGAGAGCGAGCCGGGCGTCGCGGGCCTCCGACTCCTCTACGCCGACCGGCTGGCCGCCGGCGGCGGCTAGATGACGCCCTCGGGCGGGTTCGGGGAGGGCGACGGGGCCGGCGAAGGAGCCGGCACCGGAGCCGGGCGCGGGAAGTTCTCGAGGTCGTCCGCGTCGACGAGGCTGACCTGGCCGGGCGAGTCGGGCTCGCTCGGTCCGGGGCCTTGAGCGGTGGAGCCGACGAGCGCGCCGAGCGCGAGGGCGGCCGCGGCCGCGAGCGCGGCCCGTCGAGGCCCGACCCACCTGCCGGCTGCGGGCCGGGCGGGGATCGTCACCTGCCGCGAGGGCCGCTCGGCGGCCGTCAAACGCATGACGTCGGTCGCCCAACGGACGTTGCTCTCGAACGTGCGGCATTCCTCGCACGTCTCGAGATGCCGCACGAGGAGCTCCTCCTCGAGCGGCGAGAGCTCGCCGTCCAGACGCAGCGAGGCCCACTCCCGCGCCCGCTCGCAAGGAGCCCGCTCCGCCAGCGGGTTTCTGCCGACCATACCTGCTCAGACGATAGCGAAGGCAGGAGGTTAGACCCGGCTAATACCTACATGCCGGCGATCTGCTCGAGCTTGAGCCGCGCCCGTTCGGCCTTTCGCTCCTTCTGGCGCCGCGGGTCGGGAACCGGCACGGCCGTGAAGAGCGCCTTCGTGTACTCGTGCCTCGGTTGCGAGTAGACCTGCTCGGCGGGCCCGACCTCCACCAGCTCGCCCTTGTTCATGACGGCGATCTCGTCGGACATCGTCCGGACGACGCCGAGGTCGTGCGAGATGAAGAGGTATGTGAGCCCGAAGTCTCGCTGGAGGTCCTTCAGGAGGTTGAGGATCTGCGCCTGGATGGAGACGTCGAGCGCCGAGACGGGCTCGTCGCAGACGATCAGCTTGGGGCTGAGGGCGAGCGCGCGGGCGATCCCGATGCGCTGGCGCTGGCCCCCGGAGAACTCGTGCGGGTAGCGGTTGGTGAAGTTCGGGTTGAACCCGACCACCTCGAGGAGGCTGCGCACTCGCTCGGCGCGGCCTCGGCGGGTGCCGATGCTGTGGACCTCGAGCGGCTCGGCGACGATGCGCCCCACGGTCATGCGCGGGTCGAGCGACGAGTACGGATCCTGGAAGACGATCTGCATCTCCTGCCGCTTTTTCCGGAGCTGCTCCCGCTTCAGCTCCGTCAGCTCCGTCCCCTGGAAGCGGACGGAGCCGCTCGTCGGCTTCAGGAGCTGGAGAATGCAATAACCGGTCGTCGACTTCCCGGAGCCGGACTCGCCGACGAGGCCGAGAGTCTTTCCGGAGGGAATGGAGAACGAGACGCCGTCGACGGCCTTGACGTAGCCGACCGTCTTCTCCCACAGGAGCCCCTTCCGGACGGGGAAGTGCTTCCGGAGGTCGGTGACGGTGAGGAGCGCCCCGTCGTCGGTCGGGGGCAGCTGGCTCACGAGGTCACCATCTCGCGGGCGCGGTCGCGCTCGCTGGCGGGATGCGCGCTGCGCACCCAGTGGCGGGGCCGCACCTCCCGGAGCTCCTGGGGCTCGCTCGCGCACGCGTCCTGCTCGCGGTAGGGGCAGCGGGGCGCGAAGCGGCAGCCCTCGGGCAGGTCGACGAGGTCAGGAGGTCGGCCCGGGATCGCGGTGAGCCTGCCTTCGCGGATGTCGTCGCCCTCGAGCTGCGGCAGGGCGCCCAGCAGCGCCTCCGTGTACGGGTGCTCGGGGCCGTCGAACAGGTCGAGCACGCCGGCCTGCTCGACGACCTGGCCGGCGTACATGACCGCCACCTCGTCAGCGGCCTCGGCGATCACCCCCATGTCGTGGGTGATGATGATCATCGCCATCTCGTGCTCCTCGCGCAGGCGCTCGAGGAGGTCGAGGATCTGCGCCTGGATCGTCACGTCGAGCGCGGTCGTCGGCTCGTCGGCGATGAGGAGCTGCGGGTTGCACGAGAGCGCGATCGCGATCATCACCCGCTGGCGCATGCCGCCCGAGAAGCGGTGAGGGTAGTCGTCGAGGCGCTCGGCCGGGTTGGGGATGCCGACCTCCTCGAGCAGCTCGACGGCGCGGGTGCGCGCCTCGGCCTTCGTCATGTCCAGATGGCGCCGGAGGGTCTCCGTGATCTGCGTCCCGATCTTGAAGGTCGGGTTCAGGCTCGTCATCGGATCCTGGAAGATCATCGCGATCTGCCGGCCGCGGACGTCCTCCAGCTCCTTGTCCGAGAGCTTCGTGAGATCGCGACCGTCATACACGACGGAGCCGCCTTCGATCCTCGCCGGTGGCTTGGGGATGAGACCCATGATCGAGAGCGCCGTGACGGACTTGCCGCAGCCCGACTCGCCGACGATTCCGAGCGTCCGGCCCTTGTCGACCGCGAAGGAGAGGCCGTCGACTGCGCGGACGATCCCCTCCCGGGTATGGAAGTACGTCCGCAGATCGCTGACCTCGAGCAACGCCATGGTCCTAGTGCCCCTTCAGGCAATACGAGCCCGCCTCTACCCCGCGATCACGCGGCGCCAGAGGACGCGCGAGCGCGACCTCTGGCTTGGTGCTCGCGACGCAGAAGCTGGGCTGGATTACCTGACTGAGCACTACGTCTCCCGGGTGCGCGGATCGAGGGCGTCGCGGGCGCCGTCCGCGATGAAGTTCGCGCAGAGGACGAGCGTCGCGATGAAGACGCTCGGGATGATGATGATGTATGGGTACACGCGATACGCGTCGCGGCCCTCCTGCGCCATGGATCCCCAGGAGGCGTCCGGCGGGTTGATCCCGAGGCCGATGAACGAGAGGAAGGCCTCGCCGAGGATCACGCCCGGCAGCTCGAGGAACATGACGATGATGAGGATGCCGAGGGTGTTCGGGAGCAGGTGACGGAAGAGGATTCGCTGCCACCGGGCCCCGACGGCGTGCGCCGCGCGCACGTAGTCGTTCTGCTTCAGCGAGATGATCTGCCCGCGGACGACGCGGGCGGCGGTGAACCAGCTCGCGATCGAGAGCGCAAGAACCATCGTGAGGATGTTGACCGTGCCGACGAGCGCGAGCGCGAGGATCGCGAACGGGAGGTAGGGGAGCCCGTAGAGCGCGTCGAGGAAACGCATCATCGCGTCGTCGAGCTTGCCGCCGACGAAGCCCGAGATCGATCCGTACAGCGTGCCGATGACGAGGATCGCGACCGCCGCCCCGAGGCCGATCGCGATCGAGACCCGTCCGCCCAGCGCCGTCCGCGTGAAGAGGTCGCGGCCGAACTGGTCGGTTCCGAACGGGTGCTCGAGGTTCGGGCTGATGTAGGCCTGCGAGAAGTCGACCTTGTTGGGGTCGTACGGCGAGAAGATCGGCACGAACACCGCGTAGAGGAGGATGAGGATGAAGACAATCCCCGCGGCGACGGCGGCTTTGTTGCGGACGTAGCGCCGCCAGGCGTCCCGCCAGAGGCTCGCCTGCCGGATCGGGGCCCCGGCGGTGCTTGGCTCCCCGGCGGCCACGGCCGCGGGAACCTCGGGCAGGGTCGCTTGCCGGGGATCGGCGGCCACGCTACGCGGCCTGCTCGCGGATTCGCGGGTCGAGGAAGCCGTGGAGAATGTCCACGATCAGGTTCGCGATGATGATGATCACCGAGAGAAGCACCGTGAGCCCCATGACGACCGAGTAGTCCCTGGCCTCGACGGCCGTCACGTAGTACGTCCCGATGCCGGGGATGGCGAAGATCAGCTCGATGATGAACGAGCCGGTGATGATGTAGCCGAGCAGAGGGCCGGCGGCCGTGATCGCGGGTATGAGGGAGTTCCGCATGACGTGGACGCCGACGACGCGGCGCCAGCGGAGGCCCTTCGCCTTCGCCGTACGGATGTAGTCCTGCTGCATCGTCTCCAGCATCGACGCGCGGACGAGGCGCGCGAAGTACGCCATTGGAACGAGCGACAGGGCCAGGGAGGGGAGGATCTTCCGCGAGTCGGGCTGCCAGTCCTCCCCCCACCCGCTCGTCGGCACCCACCCCGCCTTCACCGACACGAAGTAGATGAGCAGGGTCGCGACCAGGAAGCTGGGCAGGGCGAAGCCGACGTTGGAGAAGAACATCGCCGCGTAGTCGAAGATCGAGTTCGGGCGTAAGGCCGCGAGAATTCCGGCCGGGACGCCGATCAGGATGGCCCAAACGAACGCGAGCAGGCCGAGCTCGATCGAGGTCGGGAAGTTGTCCTTGACGATCTGATTGGTCGTGCGACCCCGCAGGACCATCGAGGGGCCGAGGTCGAACATGAAGACGCCTTTTACGTAGAGCGCGTACTGCTCGTACCAGGGCGCGTCGAGGTTGAACCTCTCGTCGAGGTTCCGCTGGATCGACTCGGGTATGGGACGGTCGCTTTTTCGGAACGGGTTGCCCGCGATCGCCCTCATCATCGCGAAGGTGAGGAAGATCACCAGGATGACGACGGGGATCGTCCAGAGAATCCGTCGGAGGACGAAAGCCGTCACCGTTTCATCATCTACCCGGGCACGGGACTAAGCAACCGACCGGGCGGACGGGCGGGGACGCATGCCCCGCCCGTCTCTCGCCCGCGTCGTCTAGTTGGTGATGCTGACCTTCGTGAGGTCGTACTGCCCGAGTATGTTCGGCGCCCAGCCGTCGACGGTCGTCGCGGCCATGGTCGAGTTGACGTACCAGTAGATCGGGATGATGGGGAAGTCCCCGTCCTCGCCGAAAAGGATCTCCTCGGCCTGGCGGTACAGCTCGTAGCGGGCGTCGTTATCGGGAGTCGCGCGCGCCTCGTTCATGACGGCGTCGTACTCCTCGTTGCAGTAGCCCGTGCTGTTGTTGCCCGAGTCGCACATCCACAGCTCGAGGAAGTTGAAAGCCTCCACGAAGTCGCCGATCCACCCGAGCCGGAAGACGTCGACCGAATTGTCCGGCGGCGGCCCGATGAACTCGAGGAACTGGGCCCACCCCTGCTGCTTGATCTCCACGTCGAGACCGAGCTCCTGCCACATGGACTGGATCGCGACCGCGATCTCCTTGTGGCCGGGGAAGTCGTTGTAGATGAGGGTGATGTCAGTCTTCGGGTTCTGGACCTGGTCCATCAAGGCCTGCGCCTGCTCGAGGTCGGCCGTCGCGGGCAGGTAGTCCTGCATGTAGACGTCGAAGCCCGGCACGCCGGGAGGCGTCATGCTCGATGCCGGGGCCTCGCCCCTCTTGGTGACGTTCTCAACGACGACTGTCCGGTCGATCGCGAGATTCATCGCCTTCCGCTGGTTGACATCGGGGATGTTCTCCAGGTTGAACCCGTAGTAGTACGTCGCCAGGCTGGGGCCGACGAGCCAGGTGTCCGTCTCCTTGAGCCGGTCGATCTCCTGGGGCGGCTCGCAGCTGTTGTCGAGGCAGGCGTCGATCTCGCCGTTCTCGAAGGCCTGCAGCGCGGTAACAGCATCGCTGATCATGCGCGCCTCGACCCTCGTGAGCGTCACGTCGGCAGCGCCGCGCCACTCGTCCCACTTCTCCAGGGCGAGCGACTCGTCGTGCTGCCACTCCACCAGCCGGAAGGGGCCGTTGGTGACGATGTTCTGCGGCTCCGTCCAGGCCTCTCCGAACTCCTCGACCGTCGCCTGGTGAACCGGCAGGAACGACAGGTGCGAGGTCTGGGAGACGAACCACGGCTGCTCCGAGGTGAGCGTGACCTCGAGCGTGTAGTCGTCGACCGCCCGGACGCCGACCTTGTCAGCAAGTTCGTCACACTTCGGACTTCCGGCCGGCGTGCAGCTGTTGTAGTCGGCTGCGCCCTCGATGCCCAAGAGCTGGTAGGCGTACTCCGCCGCGACCTCGGGGTCGAGGATCCGCTTCCACGCGTAGACGAAGTCGTTCGCGGTCACCGGGTCGCCGTTCGTCCACTTGCCGTCCTGACGGAGGTGGTAAGTGACGACGTTCCCCTCCTCGTCCCAGCTCTCGGCGAGCGCGGGCACCACCTGCGCGTCCTCGTCGAGCCTGACGAGCGGGTCCATGAGCTGGTTCAGGACGAAGAAGGAAGTGGTGTCCGTCGCCAGGGTCGGGTCGAGCGTCGGCGGCTCCGACTGTAGGTTCATCCGGAGCACCTGCTCCGCTGCCGGCTCCGCCTCGCCGGTGTCGCCCGCCGCGTCGTCATCGTCGCCGCCACATCCCGCGGCGCCGAGCGCAAGAGCCGCGACTACTGCCGCGACGAGCAGAAGCCATCTGTTACTGCGCACGTATGCCCTCCTCTTGTTCTGCAACGGCCGCTGGGCGTCCTTGCCGGGCAGCCACTGGGTGCTTAGACGCTCCCAGCAGAACGAAGTTAGCGCCCGGTCAGGACGCGACGTTCGACGACCTGCGTGTCTCTGAGGGCCGTCGTGCAGCCGCCGACCGTGTAGAGCTCGCCGTCGGCGTGGAAGACCTCGAGCCCGTGCCGGGTGACGAGCGAGCGGGGGCCGTTGCGCCAGGCATTCGTCTCTCCGTCGTAGATCTGGTAGGTGCTCTCCCATACGGCGTGGATCTCGTCGCCGGCGACGGCGGCCCCGAGCAGCTCCATGGGCTCGGGCATCGCAGGCCCCTCCCGCCAGCGGCCGGTCTCCGGGTCGAGGATCCACACCTCCCGCAGGAGCCCCTCTCCCCTCAGTCCTCCGATCATCCAGATCTCGCCGTCGTAGACCACCGCCCCGAAAGAATGGTTGGGGAACGGGAGCGACGGGCCCTCGGACCACTCGTCTGTGCTCGGGTCGTAGACGAAGACCTCGTCGCGGGCCTGGCCCTCGAGGTAGCCGCCGAGGACGTACACCCTCCCGCCCACCGTCACCGCCGCGTGGTCGAAACGCGCTTCTGGAAGCGGTGCCCGCTCGCTCCAGGTCTTGGCAACCGTGTCGTACGCGAAGACGGTGCGGGAGTTCCCGTCGTCGGTGGTGCCCCCGATGACGTAGAGGACGTCGCCGACCGCCGCCGCCGCGGCGGCGCGGACGGCCTCGGGCATCCTCGGAAGGATGCTCCACGAGCCCGACTCGGGATCGAAGACCTCGAAGTTCGGGAGCGGCTTACCCGTCTCCCCGACCATCCCCCCGGCCGCGTAGATCCTTTCGCCGATCTGAGCCGCTGCGATGTAGCTCCGACGCTGGAACATCGGTTCGGCGAGCGTCCAGGGCGCGGCCTCGGCCTCGCCGGCGTCGACTCCGAGCCTTCCGATCACGGCGGCGGCCGTGACGATTGCGAGCACGGCCAGGATGACGGCGAGCGAGCGCATGTCAATTAGTAGAGACGGTCACCCGGGGGCAGCGTTAGCTACTGCGTCAGCGCGTCGGCGCCGGCGACGACCTCGAGGATCTCCTGCGTGATCTCCGACTGGCGCGCGCGGTTCATGTCCAGAGTCAGCCGGTCGATGAGCTCGCCGGCGTTCTTCGAGGCGTTCCGCATGGCGGTCATGCGGGCCCCGTGCTCGGAGGCGGCCGACTCGAGCAGGGCGCGGTAGATCGTCGTCTCGAGGTAGGTCGGCAGGAGCCGCCCGAGGATCTCCTCGGGCTCGGGCTCGTAGATGAAGTCGCCTTCGAGCGCGATCTCGTACGCGCTCTTCTCCTCCTCCTCGAGCAGCGTGCGGGGAATCGGAAGGACGTCCTCGACCGAGACCGTCTGCGTTAGCGGCGAGACGTAGTGGTTGTAGACGACGACCACGCGGTCGACCTCGCGGTCCACGAAGAGATCGGCGAGCTTCTTCGAGATGGCGACCGCGTCCGCGTAGACGGGGCGGTCGGTGAAGTCGACCCAGGCCTGCTCGATCGAGTACCGCCGGAAGCGGAGGGTCGAGCGCCCCTTCTTGCCGACGACGACCCAGCGGACGTCGGCCCCGCCGGCCCGCACCTCTCGCTCCAGCTGGAGCGCCCGGCGAACGATCTGCGCGTTGAAGGCGCCGGCGAGGCCGCGATCGCCCGTCAGCGGGAGGATCGCCACGGACTGGATCGACTCTCGGGCCTCGAGCAGCGGGAAGCCGCGCGACGGCGTCGCCCTCGCCGTCCCGATCATGAGCTCGCGCATGCGCTCCGCGTACGGGCGGAGCGCCTCGATTCGCGTCTCCGCCCGCCGCAGCTTCGCGGCCGCGACGAGCTCCATTGCCTTCGTGATCTTGCTGGTGTTGCGGACGGAGCGGAGCCGCCGCTTGATGTCCTGGACGGTGGCCATTGCGGACTAAGCCGGCGCCCCGGCGAGCCCGGCCTCCTCGTGCACGGCGAAGTTCTTGCGGAACTCCTCGATCTGCGCGCGGGCGGCAGCCTGCGCCTCGTCGGGGAGGTCGCCGTTCTCGCGGATGCCCGCGTAGACGGTGCCCTCCGTCCGCAGGTACTCCCTGAGCTCCTCCTGGAAGCGCGGGACCTGCTCCGGCGGGATGTCGTCGAGGAGGCCCTGGATGCCGGCGAAGATGGCGATCACCTGCTCCTCGAGGGGCCACGGCTGGTACTGCGGCTGGTTCAGCGTCGCCACCATGCGCTCGCCGCGGGCGAGCGTCCGCTGGGTCTGCGGGTCGAGCTCGGAGCCGAACTGCGCGAACGCCTCCAGCTCCCGGTACTGCGCGAGGTCGAGGCGGAGGCGGCCGGCCACCTTCTTCATCGCCTTCGTCTGCGCGTTCCCGCCCACGCGGCTCACCGAGATGCCGACGTTGATGGCCGGGCGCACACCCGAGTAGAAGAGGTCGGACTCGAGGAAGATCTGCCCGTCCGTGATCGAGATCACGTTCGTCGGGATGTACGCGGAGACGTCGCCGGCCTGCGTCTCGATCACCGGCAACGCGGTCAGCGAGCCGCCTCCGAGCTCGTCCGAAAGCTTGCAGGCCCGCTCGAGCAGGCGCGAGTGGAGGTAGAAGACGTCGCCCGGGAAGGCCTCGCGGCCCGGCGGGCGGCGCAGGAGCAGCGACATCTGCCGGTAGGCGTCGGCGTGCTTCGAGAGGTCGTCGTACATGCAGACGGCGTGCTTGCCGTTGTAGAGGAAGTGCTCGCCCATCGCGCAGCCGGCGTAGGGCGCCATCCACTTGATCGGCGCCGCCTCGGTGGCGGAGGCCGTGACGATGATCGTGTAGTCCATCGCGCCCGCTTCCTTCAGGCGCTCGTAGACCTGCGCGACGGTCGACGCCTTCTGGCCGATGGCGACGTAGATGCAGATCATGTCCTGCCCGCGCTGGTTCAGGATCGTGTCGACGAGGATGGCGGTCTTGCCGGTCGAGCGGTCGCCGATCACGAGCTCGCGCTGTCCGCGTCCGACGGGGATCATCGAGTCGATCGCCTTGATCCCCGTCTGGAGCGGCTCGAAGACGGGCTGGCGGTTGACGACCCCCGGTGCCTTGAACTCGAGCAGGCGGCTCTCCGAAGCCTCGAGCGGCCCCTGGCCGTCGAGCGGGGTGCCGAGCGGGTCGACGATGCGCCCGACGAGCTCGTCACCGACCGGGACGCTCATGACGTTTCCGGTGCGCTTGACCGTCTGACCCTCGGCAACCTTCTCCCAGTCGCCGAAGAGGGCGACGCCGACGTTGTCCTCCTCGAGGTTGAGCGCGATGCCCGTGACGCCGTGCTCGAGCTCGAGCATCTCCGTCGCCATGCAGCTCTCGAGCCCGTAGACGCGCGCGATGCCGTCCCCGATCTGGAGGACGGTGCCGACCTCGGCGAGGTCGGTCTCGACGTCGTAGGCCTCGATCCGCTGCTTGAGGATGGACGTGATCTCTTCGGGGCGTAGCTTCACCTGGTTCTCAGCTCCTTGCCGTTAGTTCGTGCCGTAGCTGGTCGAGCCGGCCGCGCACGCTCGCATCGAGGCGCTGGGAGCCGGCCTGGATGACGATGCCCCCGATCAGGTCGGGATCGACGCTGCAGGTGGCCTCCACCTTGCGCCCGGCCGCCTGCTCGATCTGGCCGACGACCTTGGCGGCCTCCTCGTCGGAGAGCTCGACGGCGGTCGTCAGCTCGAGCTCGAGGACGCGCTCGGCCTCGGCGATCAGCCGCTCGAGCTCGGCCTGGATCTCCTCGACCTCGGCGATCCGTCCTTTCTCGGCCAGCAGGAGGAGGAAGTTGCGGACGAGCGGGTCGGCGCCGCCGAGCGCGGCGTCGAGCGCGTCGCGCTTGACGCGTGGCTCGATCTGCGGGTTGCGGAGGAGCGAGCGCAGCTCGTCCGAGGCGTCGACGGCCGCGGCGAAGTCGGCCAGCTCCTCGCGCACCTGGTCGAGGCGCCCGTGGTCGCGGGCGGCCTCGAGGAGCGCCTCAGCGTACACCCGGTGTGCAACCGCCATGCCCGAACGCCCCTAGTTCTCGCTCGCGATCCGCTTCACGTCCACCTCGACGATCGTCTCGTCGATCAGCCGCCGCTGGTCCTCCTCGTCGAGCACCTTGCCGGTCACCTTCTCGGCGGCGAGCAGCGTCAGCTCGACGACGTCCCGGCGGATCGTCTCGCGGAGCCTGGCGTTTTCCGCCTCCAGCTCCTCGCGGTTCTTCTCGAGCCGCTCCTTCAGGTCGGTGTCGGCGGCAGCCCGCGCCTGGTCCAGTTGGACCTGGGCCTGGCGGCGCGACTCGTCGAGGATGCGCTCGCGCTCGGCGAGGGCCTCCTCGCGCTCCCTCTTGACCAGCTCGCGGAGCTCGCGCGCCTCGGCGCGGGCCTTGTCGGCCTCGTCCAAGGCCTCGCGGATGCGGTCGCGCCGCTGGTCGATCAGCCCCTGGATTCGCCCGAAGGCGAAGCGCCGGAGCACCCAGAGGACGATGAGGAAGGTGAGGATCGTCCAGACCATCAGGCCCGGGACGACGTCGATCAGCGACCCCTCCTCCTCCGCCGTCGTGGTCGTCTCCTGGGCGAAGACGAGCCCCTGAAGTAGCGCGTCTCGCATCACCGATGCTCCTTCAGGTGCTGCTGTATCGCCTGCTGGAGCATCAGACGAGGACGAAGGCGAGCAGGCCGCCGAGGAGCGCGTAGAAGACGACGGCCTCGGTGAGCGCGAAGCCGAGCCACTGGATGCCGGTGAGCTCGGCGCGGAGCTCGGGCTGCCGGGCGACCGCCTGGATCATGGAGCCGAAGATCGTGCCGATGCCGATGCCGGCGCCCACCGCGCCGAGCCCGACTCCCACCCCGAAGGCGATGGCCTTCCCCAGATCGGCGAGACCTGCGTCAGTGGTCTGTGCGAGCAGGATGTCCAACGTTCTCTCCCTCCTTTGCTACCTAGTGTTCCGGTTCGATGGCCGCGCCGATGTAGATGCCCGAGAGCAGCGCGAAGACGAAGGCCTGGATGGTCACGACGATGCCGACCTCGAAGAGGTAGATGACGAGACCGAACCCCACGGAGAACGGCACGAGCCACCAGGCCGAGAAGATGAAGATCAGGCCGAGCATGACGAGGATCAGCATGTGGCCCGCGAGCATGTTGGCGAAGAGCCGTACCGAAAGCGAGATCAGCCGCATGAACTGCGAGATCACCTCGAGCGGGACGATGAGCGCGAGGAGCGGCTTGGGCGCCCCCTCGGGGATCCAGCTCTTGAAGTACCGGACCGGGCCGTTGTAGCGGATGCCCTCGACGTGGGTGGCGCCGAACGTGAGCAGTGCGAGCGCGAGCGTCACGCTGAGGTTGGCCGTCGCCGCGTAGATGCCCAGGGTCGGCAGCTCGACGCCGAAGAAGTCGAACTTGTCGTTCGAGATCGGAAGCGGCACGAACCCGACGATGTTCAGGACCCAGATGAAGAGGAAGAGCGAGGCGACGTAGGGAAACCAGATGTGGAGGGCCTTCGAGGGAATGCTCGACTCCGCGATCTGCTCCTGGACCGCCTCGTAGATGGCCTCCCCGGTCGTCTGTCGCCGGTCGGGCCGGAGCGAGAGGCCGAAGCGCATGAGCCAGATCCCGAGCAGGATCGTGAGAAGTCCGCCGAGCCAGAGGTACGCGACCGCCTTGTTGACGGACATGTCGAGCGGCCCGATGTGAATCGGGATCCACTCCTCGAGGATGAACTCGTGCTGGGGATCGAAGTCGCTCTCCGAGGCCGCGACGAGGACGTTCATGGCCTCGGGCTCCCCGAGAAGTAGATGGCGAGGCTCGTGATCAGCTCCGCGCTGTAGGCGGCGGCGTACACGAGCGCACCCGCGAGCGCCAGGGACGGGTCGGCGACGGCGACGACGAGCAGGATCAGGACGAGCACGATCCCGCGGCCCATCATCCCGAAGGCGGCGACGCCGGAGCCACGGAGCGTCGGCTCGCCGATCCCGGCCTTGTTCAGCAGGAGGCCGACGAACTGGCTACCGGCCCAGAGGAGAGCGCCCAGCGCCCAGCCGCGCACGTCCCAGCCGGCGAGCAGGAAGATCGGGAGCGCGAGTGCGACGACGCCGCCGCCCACGAGGACGGGCATCCGCCGGTCCGGCATGGGACGCGGCGTGAGCAGCGCCCCTGGGGTCACGGGGCGTCCGAGCGACGGACGTGGGCGGCCACGACGGCATGCATCTTATTCGCAGGAAGGATATCAGTCGGAAGCATGAGTTCGTAACAGAGTTTTTGCCCAATCAGAGCCATTTGTCGGCTACTTTGTGCGGGCGAGCAGGCGTGCGCCGAGCCCCCGGACGACCGCGACGAAGAGGTCGATGTCGCCCTCGCGCGTCCGCCAGTTCACGATCGCCGGGCGGAAGGCGACCGTGCCGCCGAAGCTCGTCGTCCCCACGTAGACCCGCCCGTCCTCCAGCACGTCCTCGCCCAGCCGGGCGTTCACGGCGTCGAGCTCCTCCTCCGGCAGGCCCGACGGCCGGAAGCGGAAGCAGACGATGTTCAGCGGGACCTCCGCGAGCCGCTCCAGATCCGCCGCGTCGTCGACGAGGCGGGCGAGGCGCTGGGCCAGGTCGAGGTGCCGCTCGACCATCTCCCGGTAGCCGGACCGCCCCCAGGCGCGGAGCGCGGCCCACACGGCCAGCGAGCGCGCCCGCTGGGAGGACTCCGGCGTCAGGTAGCCGTACGTCGGCTCCCGCTCGTCCTCGGGGAGATACGCGGCGGCGAGCGAGAAGACCTTGGCCAGGAGCGCCGGGTCGCGGACGAACGCGAAGCCGCAGTCGTAGGGGACGTTGAGCCACTTGTGCCCGTCCGCGATGACCGAGTGGGCGCGCTCGACGCCCTCCGCCAGGTGCGCGACACGGGGAGAGACCCTGGCGAAGAGCCCGAAGGCGCCGTCGACGTGAAGCCAGGCCCCGTGCTCCTCGGCCAGGTCGGCAAGTGCGGCAATTGGGTCGAACTCGCCGGCGTTGACCTCCCCGGCGTTCCCGACGAGGATCGCTGGCGCGCCCCCGAGCTCGCGGAGCGCCCCCTCGAGCGCGGGCAGGTCGAGCCTTCCCACCTCGTCACGGGAGAACGTCCGCACGGCCGCGCGGCCGATGCCGAGCATCGCGAGCGCCTTGAGCGCGCTCGGGTGGATGAAGCCGCTCGACAGCACGGGCATCGCCGGCAGCCCGGCCATCCCGTCCGCACCGATGTCCCGGCCGTGCCGCTCGCCCCACCACTGGCGCGCCGCCGCCAGGCCCATGAAGTTGGCGGTCGTCGCGCCGGTCGTGAGCGCCCCTCCCCACTCGGCCGGGAGCTCGAAGAGCTCCTTCAGCCAGGCGACCGACACCGTCTCGAGCCGCGTTCCGAGCGGCGATCCCACCCAGCTGAACGCGTTCTGGTCGAGCGCGGTCGTGAGCCAGTCGGCGCCGAGCGCGGCCGGCGCGACGCCGCCGGTGACGAAGTGGTAGAAGCGCGGGCCGGGCGACGCGGTCGCGGCGTCGAGCCCGCCGACGAGCTCCTCGAGCGCAGGGACGGCGCCGGAACCGTCCTCCGGGAGCGGGCCGCCGAAGGCGGCGGCGGCCTCGTCCGCCCCTGCGGGCAGGACCGGGCGCTCGTCGAGCCCCGCGAGCCAGGCGGAGGCCTGCTCGAACGCGAGCCGCGCAGCCGCCGGGGTCTCGTCGTTCACTTCGTGCCGTAGAGGCGGTCGCCGGCGTCGCCGAGGCCCGGAACGATATAGCCGCGCTCGTCGAGCGCGCGGTCGATCGACGCGACGACCACGTGGACGTCCGGGTGCGCCGCATGCAGGCGCTCCAGGCCCTCGGGCGCGGCGATGATGGCGATCATGCGGACCGACTGCGCGCCCGCCCGCTTGAGGATGTCCACGGCGGCCGCGGTCGAGTTTCCGGTCGCGAGCATCGGGTCGAGCAGGATCACGTCCCGCTCGGCCACGTCGGCCGGGAGCTTCACGTAGTACTCGACCGGCTGCAGCGTCTCCTCGTCCCGGTAGAGGCCGATGAAGCCGACGCGGGCGGCCGTCACGAGGGACAGCACGCCGTCCAGCATCCCGATCCCGGCGCGGAGGATGGGGACGACGGCGACCTTCTTCCCGGAGATCCGCGGCACGGTCACCCGCTCGAGCGGCGTCGCGATCGCGACTTCCTCGACCGGCAGGTCCTTCGTGACCTCGTAGGTCAGGAGCACGGCGACCTCGTTCACCAGCTGCCTGAAGAACTGCGTCGGCGTCTCCTGGTCGCGCAGCAGCCCGAGCTTGTGCTGGACGAGGGGGTGGTCGACGACGGTGACCCGCTCGGTGATTGCGCTCACGCGACGTACTCCGGGTAGCCCCGGTAACCGGGGTAGAGCGGCCTGCGGTCGCAGAGCGCGGCGCTCCTGGCGCGCAGCGCGTCGAGGTCGCCGCCGCCGAGCGCGCCGCCGATGATCTCGCCGACCTCGCGAAGGTCCTCTTCGTCGAAGCCGCGCATGGTCACCGCCGGGGTGCCGAGCCGGATGCCGGAGGCCTCCATGGGTGGCCGCTCGTCGAACGGAACGGTGTTGCGGTTCGCGGTGATGCGCACGTCGTGCAGGCGCTCCTCCGCGGCGCGGCCCGTCCAGTCGCTGCGGCGCAGGTCGACCTGGACGAGGTGGGTGTCGGTCCCACCGGTGAGCAGGTCGAAGCCGCCGCCGACGAGCGAGTCGGCCAGCGCGTCGGCGTTGGCGCGAATCTGGCCCTGGTAGGCGCGGAAGGCGTCCGAGGCCGCGATCTTGAAGCAGGTCGCCTTCGCCGCGATCACGTGCAGGAGCGGCCCGCCCTGCATGCCGGGGAAGACCGCCTTGTCGATTGCGGCCGCGTGCTCCTCCTTGCAGAGGATGAACCCTGCGCGCGGGCCGGCGAGGGTCTTGTGGCTCGTCGAGGTGACGAAGTCGCAGTGCGGCACCGGGTTCGGATGGAGCCCGGCGGCGACGAGCCCGGCGATGTGGGCCATGTCGCAGAGGAGGAGCGCGCCGACCTCGTCGGCGATCTCGCGGAAGCGGTCGGCCTCGATCGTACGAGGGTAGGCGGAGGCCCCGCAGACGATCAGCTTCGGCCGGTGCTCGAGCCCGAGACGGCGAACATCGTCGAAGTCGATCAGACCGGTCTCGCGGTCGACGCCGTAGCCGATGACGTCGTAGAGCTTGCCTGAGAAGTTGACCTTGAGGCCGTGCGTCAGGTGCCCGCCGTGGTCCAGCCGCATGGCGAGGATGGTGTCGCCCGGCTGGAGCGAGCTGAAGTAGACGGCCATGTTCGTCTGCGCCCCGGCGTGCGGCTGCACGTTGGCGTGCTCGGCGCCGAAGAGCGCCTTCGCCCGGTCGATCGCAAGCTGCTCGATCTCGTCGACCACCTCGCAGCCGCCGTAGTAGCGGCGGCCCGGATAGCCCTCGGCGTACTTGTTCGTCGGAACGCTTCCGACCGCCTCGAACGTCGACGGCCAGGTGAAGTTCTCCGACGCGATCAGCTCGATCGTCCCGCGCTGGCGCTCCAGCTCGCGCCCGATCAGCTCGACGAGGTCGGGGTCGACGTCCGCGAGCGCCGCCCGCCGCAGCTCCTCGAGAGTCTCCACCGCGACCGCCATCGGTTCGCACTTTACTCCGGGACCTCTGGACGGGCGTGTGGCTGCGTGCCATCGTCAGTGCGTGGGGATTGTGGGGATCCTGGCCCTGGCGGCCCTGGTCGTCGTTCCGCTGTTTCGCGAGTACGCGGACTTTCGCCGTGCCTGGGGTCTGGGACGCCTGGCCGCGCTCGGGCTGACCGGCCTCGTCGCCCCGGCGGTCGCCGTCGGGCTGGCGGTCGCGCTGCCGCTCGCGGCGTGGCCGTTCGTGCAGTGGGGCGTGACCGTGGCGGCCGCGCTCGCCGCCTACTCTCTCGCCGTGCGCGCGGTCGGCGAGGCTATCGAGCCGCAGCGAGCGCAGCAGCGGCCGCGCTGAGCGCGTCCTTCGCGGGAACCAGCCCTTCGCGAAGGACGATCGGCTCGGGGCCTGTGAGGTCGAGGACCGTCGAAGGCGTCCCCGGCAGCTCCCCGCCGCCGACGAGGGCGCCGCAGCCCTCGGTGATCTCGGCCGGCACGTCCGCAAGGCGAGCCGCGTCCGGCTCGCCGTGGAGGTTCGCGCTCGTGGCCGCGACGGCGCCGACGCGCCGCACGACGTCGAGCGCCTGCGGGGGCAGCTTGGGCACGCGGACGCCGATCGTCTCGGGCCTCGTCCCGGTGAGCCAGTGGAAGCGCCGCGCCGGGTTGGGGAGAATCAGCGTGTACGGGCCAGGCAGGAGCGCGCGCGCGACGACCGCGCCGCGCCCCCGAGCCTCCGGCACCGCGTCGAGGACTGTGTCCAGGTCGGCGGCGAGCAGCTGCACCGGCATCGTCTCCGGCCGCCGCTTCGCGGCGAAGAGCCGCTGGCAGGGCCGCTCCCGGTAGGCGTCCGCGCAGAGCCCGTACACCGTGTCGGTGGGGAGCACGACGAGCTGCCCGGCCCGCAGCGCCGCGACCGCCTCGTCGCTCACGCCTGTCCCCACCGGCCCCGCCTCGGTGCCAGGCACTTGGCCATGGTCGCTAGGGACGGCGCGCCTCGACCACCCGGTCGCGGCCGGCCAGGTCCGGGGTGCACACGATGCCTTCGTAGCCGAGGGCCGCCAGGCCTTCGGCTACCTCGGCGGCCTGGCCGTCGCCGCACTCCAGGACCAGGTGGCCACCGGGGGCGAGAACGCCGCGCGCCGCGGCCGCGACCCGTTCCCAGACGCGATCGCCCACGACCGCCTCGTACGGCTCGTAGAGCCTGATCTCGGGCTGCAGCGAGTCGTACTCCGCGGCCGGGACGTACGGCGGATTGGAGACGACCAGGTCGAACGGGCCCGCGACGCCGTCGAGGAGGTCGCCGACGCGCAGCTCGACGCGGTCGGCGAGCGCGCTTCGCGCGAGGTTCTCTCGCGCGAGCGCGAGCGCCGCCTCGGAACGCTCGACCCCGACTACACGCGCTCCCGGATGCTCGTCCGCGATCGCGAGCGCGATCGCGCCCGACCCGGTTCCGACGTCCAGGACGCGGGGCGTCTCGAGCGCGCGCAGGTGGACGAGGCAGCGCTCGACGACCACCTCGGTCTCGGGGCGCGGGACGAGGGCGCGCCCGTCGACGGCCAGCACCAGTCGGCGGAAGCCCCATTCTCCGAGCACGTAGGCGAGCGGCTCGCGCGCGCGCCGGCGCCTCACGAGCTCGCGGAGGCGCGCAAGCTGCGCGGCGTCCAGAGCGCGGTCCGACGAATACAGCTCGGACCGCGAGACGCCGAGCACGTCGGCGACGAGGAGCTCCGCGTCCACCCTCGACGAGGGGACGCCCGCGTCGTCGAGCTCGAGGGCGACCTCGTGCACCGCGTCGAGCGGGCTCACGCGGCGGCGCCCGGCGCGTGAGCCGGTGGAGGGTGTGTGAGGGAACCGGGAGGTTCCCTCACTGCATCGAAGAAGGGGGCGCGTGGGGGAAACATGGTTTCCCCCACGGGAGCGAGCCGGAGGCGAGCGACGCTCACGAGGCGGTCGCCGCCGTCTCGAGCGCGCGCCGGCGCTCCTCGGCCGTCAGCGCCTCGGTGAGGTCGTCCAGGTCCCCGTCCAGGACGGAGTCCAGCCGGTGGACCGTGAGCTTGATCCGGTGATCGGTGACGCGGTTCTCGGGGAAGTTGTACGTGCGGATCTTCTCCGCACGGTCGCCGCTTCCGATCTGCGAGCGGCGTTGCGCCGAGAGCTCCTCTTGCTGGCGGCGCAGCTCCGCCTCGAGCAGGCGCGCGCGCAAGACGCGCAGCGCCTTCTGCTTGTTCTGGAGCTGCGACTTCTCGTCCTGCATGGCGACGACGATCCCGGTGGGGAGATGCGTGATCCGCACGGCCGAGTCGGTCGTGTTCACGCTCTGCCCGCCGGGCCCTGTCGAGCGGTAGACGTCGATCTTGAGATCGTTCTGGTCGAGCTCGACGTCGACCTCCTCGGCCTCCGGCATCACCGCGACCGTCGCCGTGGACGTGTGGATCCGCCCCTGCGACTCCGTCTCGGGCACGCGCTGCACGCGATGGGTCCCTCCCTCGAACTTGAAGACCGAGTACGCCCCCTCGCCCTTCACGGCGAAGGTGACGTCCTTGAAGCCGCCGCCGTCGTTCGGGCCGGAGCCGAGCGGCTCCCACCGGTAGCCGCGACGTTCCGCATAGCGCGTGAGCATCCGGAAGAGGTCGCCCGCCCAGAGCGCTGCCTCGTCGCCGCCGGCGCCCTGCCTGATCTCGACCACGACGTCCTTCCCGTCGTTCGGGTCCCGCTCGACGAGCGCGAGCTTCAGCGCCTCCTCGAGGCTCTCCAGCCGCTCCTCCAGCTCGGGCAGGAGCTCGCGAAGGTCGGGATCGGCGCGCGCGGCGTCGGCGTCGTCACGGGCCTCACGCCATTCCTGCGCCAGCTTGTGCGGGCCCTCCAGCTCCTTCAGGCGCCTCCCCGCGTCCGCGGCGGCGTTGCGGTCCGAGTAAAGCCCGGGGTCGTTCATACGCTCCTGCGCCTCCGAGTACGAACGCTCGAGCTCGTCGACCAGGCTGTCGATCTGGGCCGTCATGACCGGCTCAGGATAGCCCCGGAAAGGGCTGGAAACGCGCCGGCAGAAGCGGCTAGGCCATGACCTCGACCTTGCGCTCCTCCGGCGTCAGCCGGCCCTCGAGGCGGAGAACCTCGTGGAGCGCGCGGATCGAGACCTCGATCTGGTCGAGGGACGGCGCCCGTGTCGTCAGGCGCTGGAGCCAGAGGCCCGGCGCGAGGATCGTTCGCAGGATCGGGTTCCCCGGATGCTTGCCCGCGAAGCGGATCACCTCGTAGGCGATGCCGGCGATCACCGGCAAGAGCAGGATCCGGGAGGCGATCAGCCAGAACCAGCCCGGCTGACCCACGAACGCAAAGACGAAGATGGCGATCACCATCACGTACAGGAGGAAGGCCGTGCCGCAGCGCACGTGGATGAGGCTGTGGCGCTGGACGACCTCGGGCTCGAGTGGGTCGCCCGCCTCGTAGGCGTTGATCGCCTTGTGCTCGGCAGCGTGGTACTGGAAGACGCGGCGCAGGTCGGGCAGGAGGCCGACGACAACGAGGTAGAGGACGAAGATCGTGACGCGAACGAGCCCCTCGACGACGACGAACCACCCCGTCGAGTCGATCGGGAGCCAGCTCGTGATCAGCGCCGGCGAGACCTTGAAGAGGAGGAGCGCGAAGCCGATCGCGAGGCCGAAGGCGAAGAGCAGCTGCCCGCGCGAGAGCTCCGTCTGGACCTCGCCGTCCTCACCCTCCTCCTGCGCCGCGTAGTTCGCCGAGATGGCGAGAGCGCGGAAGCCGATCGCCAGCGACTCGCCAAGCGCGAAGACGCCCCTGACGACCGGGATGCGCGCCCAACGGTGCTTGAGCAGGAACGAGGAGATGGGCCGGTTGACCTCGGCGATCTCGCCGTCGGGCTTGCGGACGGCGACCGACCACGCCGACGGCCCGCGCATCATCACGCCCTCCAGGACCGCCTGGCCGCCGATCGGCGCGCTCACGGCCGCTCCTTACTGCTCGCTGGCGCGGTTGGCGCCGGCCTTCTCGAGGCGCTTCTGGAAGCGCGCGACGCGACCGCCGGTGTCAACGACTTTCTGCTTGCCGGTGTAGAAGGGGTGGCATTCGGAGCAGATCTCGACATGAAGCTCGGCCTTGGTGGAACGGGTCTGGAACGTGTTCCCGCAGGAGCACGTGACGGTCGCGAGGACGTACTCGGGATGGATGTCGGTCTTCATGAATCGGCCTGGCGCTGGACGGGCTTGAGGATACCAGAGGCCGTTTCCGGGGCCACGTTGCCCCCCGAGACGACCACGGCGACCGTGGCGCCCTCGATTCCCGGGATCTTCCCCGCCAGAAGCGCGGCGACGCCCGCGGCCCCCGCCGGCTCCGCGGCGAGCTTCGCGCGCCCGTAGAGAAAGCGGAAGCCGGCCTCGATCTCCTCCTCCGTGACCAGCACCGAATCGACGTCGAGCTCGAGCCCGAGCCGGACCGCCAGCTCTCCCGCGAACGGGGCGTTGAGGCCGTCCGCGATCGACCTCGGCGACACCGGAACCGGAGCTCCGGCGGCGAGGCCCTCGTGGAGCGCCGCCGACCCGTCGGGCTCGACCGCGACCACGCGCCTGCCCCGGAGGGCGACCGCCACGCCCGACACGAGACCGCCGCCGCCGGTAGGGACGACCACGACGTCCACCTCGGGCAGATCCTGCGCGATCTCGAGCCCCACCGTTCCCTGGCCGGCGATCACGAGGGGGTCGTCGAACGGGTGGACGAGCACGCGCCCGGTCTCCTCCCGGAGCCGGGCGAGGCGGTCGAAGACCTCCTCCGGTCCGGCGGCCGCCTGGTCGACGGTCGCGCCGTAGCCGAGCGCCGCGGCGCGCTTGACCTCGCTCGCTCCCTGCCACATGACGACGAGGCAGTCGATTCCCTCGACCGCGGAGCCGTAGGCGAGCGCGGCGGCGTGGTTTCCCGCCGAGGCCGCGATCACGCCTCGCCGCCGCTCCTCCGCAGTCAACGACGCGAGCTTCGTGAGCACCCCGCGCGGCTTGAAGCTTCCCGCCTTCTGGAGCAGCTCGGCCTTGAGGAAGGCGCGGCCGCCGAACGAGCGCCCCAGGGTCTCCGAGGAGAGGAGCGGCGTCCGGAGCAGGCGCCCGCTGATCACGGCCGCGGCTGCTTCTACATCTGGGTGTATTCCGGGCCGTCCCCGCCCTCGGGCGGCGTCAGCCGGCCGCCCTTCGCCGTGATCGCGCCGCACTGGATGCAGTTCGAGGCCGTGACCTCCACGTCGACGACGTTCCCGGCGGGGCTCGCCTCGCCGCCGATCTCGTAGACCTGGGCCGGGCACATGTGCGCCCAGGCCTCGGCCAGCTCGCGCCGCACCTTCGTGTCCACGCGGATGTGGCTCGGCGCGTCGTCGCGCGTCTTGTTTCCCGACAGGTAGACGCTCGAGAGCTTGTCGAAGACGAGCTGCCCGTCCGCGGACGGGTACGCCTTCTCCCGGTCGCCGACGGTCACCGGCACGTCCGCGTCGCGCTCGAGCTTCTTCGTGCCCGGCGGGAAAGCGCCGAGCGTGGTGATCGAGATGCCCGCGACCAGCGCGCCGCGGTAGAAGCCGTTGCGGAACGCGGGCCGGGCGTTGCGAACCCGGTGCAAGTCTGTCCAGATGTAGCTGCTACGCACCGCTTCGTCGTACGCGTCGAGCGCCCCCGGCACCCAGGCGGTGCTCCCCGGTCCGACAGCCTCGAACGCGGCCTCGGCCGCCAACAGCCCCGACTTCATCCCGTAGTGGACGCCCTTGAGCGCGGGGACGTTGACGAAGCCAGCGGAGTCCCCGACGATCATCCCGCCGGGGAAGGAGAAACGGTCGGGCAGGGCCTGGAAGCCGCCTTCGGGGATCGTCTTCGCGCCCCAGGCCACGCGCGTCCCCCCGGCGAGGATGCCGCGGACGAAGGGGTGCGTCTTCAGCTCCTGGAGCAGGTCGTGGACGGAGAGGGTGGCGTCCGTGTAGTCGAGCCCGACCACCATGCCGATGGCGACCTTGTCGTCGCCGAGGGGGTAGATGAAGCTGCCGCCGAACTCGCGGTACCGCTTGCCCGGGCGGAGGGGCCAGCCCATCGTGTGGATCACGCGGTTCAGAGGCTTGGGGACCTCCCATACCTCCTTGACGCCGAGTGCGTAGACCTGCGGCGCCGACCTCAGGCCGAAGCGCTGGGACGCGACGCCGGCCAGATGCCCCTGGGTTCCCTCGGCCAGGATCGTCACCCGCGCGCGAATGTCGGAGCCGGGCTCGTAGTTGGGCAGCTCCTCGCCCTCCTTGCCGCGCCCTCTGTCCCCGGTGCGGACGCCGACGACGCGGCCGCCGTCGACGAGGAGGGTCCGCGCCGACGTCTCGGGGACGAGCGTGACGCCCACCTCCTCCGCCTTCTCGGCAAGCCAGCGGCCGACCTCGGAGAGCGAGGCGACGTAGTGGTTGTGGTTCCACATCGTCGGCGGCGCGGGGACGCGCAGGTGCCGCTTGGGCGTCAGGAAGTACACCCCCTCGCGGATCACCGGCGCCCGGAAGGGCATGTCCTCGGTGACCATGCCGGGGAAGAGCTCGCGGAAGGCGCGCGGGTTGACGACGACGCCCGAGAGAAGGTGCGCGCCCGGCGCGCGCCCCTTCTCGACCAGCGCGACCGGCACGTCGCCCAGCTGCTCGCGGATCTCGGGACGCTCCTCGAGGAGCTGCCCCGTCCGGATCGCCGCGGCGAGGCCCGCGGGCCCCCCGCCCACGATCAGCACCCCGACGTCGATCCTCTCGTCCGGCGGGTCGGTCGGCTCGGCGACGAACTCGCGCCAGTCGAACGGCGGCGGGAAGTCGGCGGGCTTGACGCTCATCCTCGACGTTCCTTCACGAGCTCGGTCAGCCTGGGGACGATCTGGTGCAGGTCGCCGACCACGCTCACGTCCGCGTACTCGAAGATGGGGGCGTTCGGGTCCTTGTTGATGGCGACGATCGTCCCGGACGCTTGCATCCCCACCTTGTGCTGGATCGCGCCGGAGATCCCGCAGGCGACGTAGAGCTTCGGCGCCACCGTCTTGCCGGTCTGACCGACCTGGGTGGCATACGGGTACCAGCCGGCGTCCACGACGGCGCGCGTCGCCGCGACGGCGCCGCCCAGCGCCTGGGCGAGCTCCTCCACGAGCGCGAACTTGGCGGGGTCGCCGAGCCCCCGGCCGCCGGCGACGATCACGTCCGCCTCCTCGATGGACGGGCCTTCGCTCTCGGCGTGCGCGCGCTCGAGCATGACCGCCTGCGTCGAGAACTCCTCGAGCTCGACGACCACCTCCTCGACCGCCGCCTCGCCTCCGCTCTCGACGGGCTCGAAGGTCCCGGAGCGGACGAGCGCCAGGCGCGGCACTCCCTTCCAGCCGACGTCGACGTAGACGGAGTCCTGGAGCGCAGGCCGCTTGCCGACGAGCGTCCCGTCGCGGAGCTCAAGGTCGACCAGATCCCAGTTGAGGCCGGCGCCGAGACGCGCGGCGAGGCCGGCGGCGACGTCGGCCGAGAGGACCGACGAGCCGAAGAGCACGGTGTCGAAGCCCTTCGCTCTGACGAGGCCGGCGAGGACGTCCACGCGCGGCTGGGGGAGCGGCGCGGCGAGCGCGGGATCGTCGGCCACGTAGACCTTCGCGGCTCCGAAGCGCCCCGCCCCCGGCGCCAGCTCAGTCACGCCGGAGCCGGCCACGACCGCAGCGACGTCGCCGCCCAGCTGCGCCGCCTTCGAGAGCACCCCGAGCGAGCCCCTGACGAGCTCGCCCTCGTGATCCTCGAGGAAGACGAGCGTCGGCATCAGTGGCTCCTCCGGCGGCATTCTTGGATACCTGGCGCGCGAAAACCAAGCCGGGCTAGGACGCAGGGAGCGTGCAGGCTCGACGAGCCTGTGCGCGACTGAGGACGACGCCTGGCGCCGGTTTGCAGCCGCCAGGTGCCGAGAGGTGCCGTCGGGGGAGCCACTTAGATGAGCTTCCGCTCCGACAGGTAGTCGACGATCTTCTCGGCCGCGCTGCCGTCGTCCTCGATGCGAAGCCCTTCCCCGCGCGAAGGCGGGTCGGCGAGGGCGAGGACCTCGGTGCGCGAGCCGGGCTCTCCGATCCCCTCGGCCGCCACGCCCAGGTCGCCGGCGGCGAGTGTCTCGAACGGCTTCTTCTTCGCGCCCATGATCCCCTTCAGGGAGGGGTAGCGCGGCTCGTTGATCGCGTCCGACACGGCGACGACCGCCGGGAGCGGGGTCTCGATCACGTCGTAGCCGTACTCCGTCTGACGCTTGACGGCGACCCTCCCGTCGCCGAGCTCGAGGCTGGCCGCCTGCGAGACGACCGGCAGCCGCAGCAGGTCGGCCAAGGCCGACCAGAGCACCGCTCCGTCGGAGTCCGCTCCCTGCTGGCCGAGCAGGACGAGGTCGGGTTCCTCGCGCTCGACGGCCTTCGCGAGCACGCGGGCCATGGCGACCAGGTCGGAGCCCGCGAGGCTGTCGTCGGCGACGTGGACGGCGCGGTCGGCGCCGATCGCCAGCGCCTTGCGGAGGGAGTCGGCGGCCCTCGGCGGCGCGACCATGATCGCGACCACCTCCGCTTCGCCGCTCCCCTCCTTGATCCGGAGCGCTTCTTCGAGCGCATGGGCGTCGAACGGGTTGAGCGCGGCCGGGCCGCTGCGGTCCAGCCTGAGCGTGCCCGGGTCGATCCGCGTGCGTGCGGACGCCTCCGGTACCTCCTTGACGCAGACGGCGAGCTTCACCGGGGGCGGATCCTATCGAGCGGCCTCGGTTCTCCGGGATCTCAAGTCTTTCCACGTTCGTGCCGAAGGCTCTGCTAGTCTCCGCGCCTTCGAGGCGCCGCACCGGAACGTTGGACCGCTCACATGAGCCGCCACCGGACGACAGCCGCAGCCCTTCTCGCCCTCCTTTCCGCAGGAGCCCTCGCGGGGACGGCGGGCGCCGAGGTGCCGCGCCTCGTCTTCCCGATCGTCGCGGAGACCTCATACGTGGACGACTTCGGTGACCCGCGGGGCAGCGGCCGCCATCAGGGCAACGACCTCATGGCCGCGAAGCGATCCCCCGTCGTCGCCGTCGAGTCCGGCCGCGTCCTCAAGTACAGGCGCTCCTCGGCGGCCGGCTGCATGCTCTATCTCTACGGCCGGAGCGGTACGACCTACATGTACATCCACCTGAACAACGACAGGACGCTCCGGAACGACAACCGCGGCGGCTGCAGGAACGGGATCGCCTACGCCCGCGGGCTCCAATCGAACCAGAGGGTGCGCGCCGGCCAGCTCATCGCCTACGTCGGCGACTCCGGCGACGCGAACGGGATCGCGTCGCACCTCCACTTCGAGCTGCACCCGAACGGAGGCCGGGCGGTCTCGCCGTACAACCACCTCCGGCGGGCGCACAAGCACCTCTATCCGCGCCCGTTGAGCGGCGAAGCGGACACCGCCTGGCTGCGCATTCGGGGCAGGGTCATCGAGACCAACCTCGAGACCGACCCGCAACGCATCCGGCTGAGGATCATCAGGCTCCGCCTCTCCGGCGACCTGGTCGTGGAGCCTGCTCGGAACGTGACGCTCTCGGTCCCGTCCGATGCGACCGTCCGCCGCACCACCACCGAGAGGGCCTCGGTGCCGATCACGCTCGCGGGCTTCGAGCAGGGTGACCGCGTCGTTGCCTGGACCGACGAGTTCCCGGAGACGGTCCGCTCGGCGAGAGGCGCAGCGGGACGCCATACGGTCACCGACCTGCTCAGGCTCCTCAGGAAGTAGTCAGTCGCCGAGGGCCACGCGGAGGACCGCAGCCGCGCGCTCGGGGTCGTCCGCATCGCCGATCGCCCGCACGACCGCGATGCGCCTTGCGCCGGCAGCGACGACGGCCGCGACGTTCGTCTCGTCGACGCCGCCGACGGCGAACCACGGCACGCGCGTGTGGGCGGCCGCGTGCCGGACGTACTCGAGCCCCACCGCAGGCCTCCCCTCCTTCGTGGGCGTGGAGTAGACGGGCCCCACGCCGACGTAGTCGGCCTCGGCGCGCGCGAGCTCCTTCGGGGAATGCGTCGAGAGGCCGACGGGTAGCCCGAAGCGGCGAACCGCCTCGACCGGGAGGTCGTCCTGGCCGACGTGGACGAAGTCGGCTCCGACGAGGACTGCCAGGTCGGGACGATCGTTGACGACCAGCGGAACCCCGATCCGGCTGGTGACCGCGCGAGCCTCTTCCAGCACAGTGAGCAGCTCTCCGTCGGAAAGCTGCTTCTCGCGGAGCTGCACGAGGTCGACGCCGCCGCGGACCGCCGCCTCCAGAAACGCGGCCAGGTCGGGCCGGGCACCGGTGATCAGGTAGAGCCTGCTCTCAGCCGCCGGCGACGGGCCGGGCGACGACGAGGCGGTCGCCATCCTCGAGCTCTACCTCCTCGTAGCGCTCCCGCTCGACCGCCTCGCCGTTCCGCTCGACGAGCGCGTAGCGCGCTCCCAGCCCGAGCCGCTCCAGGAGGCCGGCCACCGTCTCTCCCTCGGCGACCGGCTCGGCGCGGCCGTTCACGCGGACGCTCGCCGTCACGGCCCGTGCACCGCGCCCGTGAGCGGGCTCGAGGCGACCGCCTGGACGCCCTCCTCCATGAGCCCGGCGCGGAAGGCGGCGCGGCCGGCATCGACCGCGAGGCGGAACGCTCGCGCCATCGCCACCGGGTCGCCGGCGCGGGCGATGGCGGTGTTGACGAGGACGGCGTCCGCTCCGAGCTCCAGGGCCTCGGCCGCGTGCGAGGGCGAGCCGAGGCCCGCGTCGACGACGAGCGGCACCTCGGCTTGCTCGACCATGATCCGGATCGAGTCCCGCAGCTTCAGGCCCCGCCCGCTTCCGATCGGGGCCGCGAGCGGCATGACGGTGGCGCAGCCGACCTCCTCGAGCTTCTTCTGGAGAACCGGGTCGGGCAGCACGTAGGGCAGCACCGTGAACCCCTCCTCGACGAGGGTCGCCGCCGCGCGCAGCGTCTCGACGGGATCGGGCAGCAGGTAGCGGGGATCCGGGATGACCTCGAGCTTCACCCAGTCCGGGAGGCCGCCCGCGCGCGCGAGCCGGGCGGTGCGCACCGCCTCGTCCGCGGTCTCGCAGCCCGACGTGTTCGGGAGCAGGAGGACGTCGTCGGGGACGAAGGCGGTGATGTCGTCGTCGCCGCGCTCGTCGAGGTCGATGCGGCGCACGGCGACCGTCACGATCTCGGAGCCGGATGCGCCGAGCGCCTCGCGCATCGTCTCGAAGGTGTCGTACTTGCCGGTGCCCGTGAGCAATCGCGAGCGGAACTCGCGCCCGGCGATGACGAGTGGATCCTGAGTGCTCATTCGAGTCCCTTCGCTGGCATGACCCAGATCAGGTGGTGGCGGTCGAGGCCTCGCGGCCTCCTCTCAGCCTCCGATCAGAGGCTCCCGCTCCAGTCAGACTAGCGGCCGGTGAAATCCGGCGGGCGCTTTTCGGTGAACGCGGCCATGCCCTCTTTCTGGTCCTCGCTCGCGAAGAGCATGGCGAACAGGCGCACCTCGCTCTCGAGGTTCGCCCGGTGCGGGCCCTGGAGGGCGAGGTTCACCGCCTCCTTCGCATAGGCGAGCGCGACCGGGCTCTTGGCCTCCAGCCCCCGGCAGAGCTCGAGCGTCTTCTCGCGCAGCTCGTCCGGCTCGAAGACGGCATTGACGAGGCCGTGCTCGAGCGCCTCGGCCGCGTCCACCGGCCGCCCGGTGAGGATGAGCGCCTTGGCGAAGCCGAGCGTCGTCGTGCGGGCGAGACGGACGGAGCCGCCCCAGCCCGGCAGGATGCCGAGATCGATCTCGGGCTGACCGATGCGGGCGTTGGAGGAGGCAAGACGCAGGTCGCAGGCCAGGGCGAGCTCGCAGCCCCCGCCGAGCGCGTAGCCGTTGATCGCCGCGATCGTCGGCTTCGGCATCGTCTCGAGCAGGTTCCCGCACGCGTGGCCGAGCTCTCCCCACCGGCGCGCCTCGAGGACGCCGAGGCTCTGCATGTACTTGATGTCGGCGCCGGCGATGAAGGCCTTCTCGCCGGCGCCCGTGAGGACGACGACCCGTGCCGACTCGTCCGCCGCGAGCTCGGCGAGCGTGTCCCGGAGCGTCTCGGCGTGCTCGAGGTCGAGCGCGTTCAGCGCCTCCGGCCGGTTCACCGCGACCACGGCGGTGCCGTCGATCCGCTCGACGTCGATCGCCATTACGCTCCCACAGGGACGTTCGCCCGCAGGAAGTCGACGATCTCGGAGACCGGCGCGCCAGGGGTGAAGATCTCGGCGACGCCCTGCTCCTTGAGCGCGACCACGTCCTCGCGTGGGATCGTCCCGCCGACGACCACGAGCACGTCCTCGACGCCGTTTTCCCGGAGGCCGGTGAGGATCCGCGGCACCAGCGTCATGTGCGCGCCGGAGAGGATGGAGATGCCGACGGCGTCCGCATCCTCCTGAATGGCCGTCTCGACGATCTGCTCGGGCGTCTGGTGCAGGCCGGTGTAGATGACCTCCATGCCGGCGTCCCGCAAGGCCCGCGCGATGATCTTGGCGCCCCTGTCGTGACCGTCGAGCCCCGGCTTGGCGATCACGACCCGGATCTTCCTGGCCATCGTGCGCCAGTATATGGACGTGCGCCTGACCGTCATCGGGTCGTCCCCCGCCTGGCCGAACCCCGGCAGCGCCCAATCCGGCTACCTCGTGCAGGGCGAGGGCGCGCTCCTCCTCGACTGCGGACCCGGCGTCCTCGGCCGCCTCCGCGAGCTCGAGCTCTACCCGCGCTCGATCGCCATCACTCACTTCCACCTCGACCACTGGGGCGACCTCGTCCCCTGGGCGTGGCTCAACGCCTACGGCCCGCAGGAGCACCGGATCGAGTGCGCCCTCTGGCTCCCGCCCGGCGGACGGGACCAGCTCGACCAGTTCGCCTCCAACTGGGGGAACGACTCCATGTTCGAGCACGCGTTCCAGATGCGCGAGTTCGAGCCCGGCGTGCCCTTCAGGACCGCGGGGTTCGAGGTGGAGGCGTGCACGCTCCCCCACTACCAGGTCACGGCGTACGGGTTCCGGGTGAGCGACGGAGGACGGACGCTCGCGTACTCCGGCGACTCGGCCCCCACGGAGGAGCTCGCCGAGCTCGCGCGCGGCGCCGACCTCTTTCTCTGCGAGGCGACGCTCGGCGACCCCGCCGCCGACGGGCTTCCGCGAGGGCACCTGTCCGCTGAGGAGGCGCTCGCCGCGGCCGACGGGCCGGTCCTGCTGACGCACCGTCCGGTCGAGCTTCCGGCGCCCGACGGCGTGGCCGTGGCGCACGACGGTCTCGTCGTCGAGATATAGAGGTACGGTGGACGAGAGATCGATCAGCCCGCACACTTTTTTACGTGCTCGGATTGCGGCATAGGCCGCCGGGCGACGAGGTCGTCCCGGCGCCACCGGCGGCGCCGGTCGTCGAGGCGGACGCGGTCTCGCGCCGCTTCGGCGAGCGGGTGGCGCTCGACGGCGTCTCCCTCGCCGTCGACTCCGGCAGGGTCGAGGCGCTCCTCGGCCCGAACGGCGCCGGCAAGACGACGCTCGTCCGCGTCCTGACAGGGCTCGTCAAGCCGGATACGGGCACGGCGCGCGTGCTCGGGGTCGACACGTGGGACTGCCCCCGCGACCTGCGGGCGCAGATGGGCCTGGTGCCGTCCGGCGATCGTTCGCTCTACCTGCGCATCTCGGGCCTCGAGAACCTCATCTTCTTCGGGCGCCTCCACGGCATGTCGAAGCGGCAGGCCCGCGCCCGCGCGTGGGAGCTGCTCGAGCTCGTCGACCTCGCCGACGCCGCGCGCCTGCGCTCGGGCTTCTACTCGCACGGCATGCAGAAGCGCCTCTCGATCGCGCGCGCGCTCCTGACGCAGCCGAGCGTCCTCCTGGTCGACGAGGCGACGCACGACCTCGATCCGGAGGCGGCGGCGCGGATGCGCGAGCTCGTCCGGCGTCTCGCCGACGAGGGGGCCGCGGTCGTCTGGGCGACGCAGCGAATCGAGGAGATCCGTGGCTTCTGCGACCGCGTCACGCTCCTGCGAGAAGGGCACGTGGCGTTCCAGGGCACGGTCTCCCAGCTCATCGCGGTCGCGGCACCGCGGCGCTACGTCCTTCGCCTCCGCAACGGTCGTGCGACCGGCGCCGACCTGGAGCCGCTCCTCAGAGCGGCGGTCGGGAACGGGACGACGATCGCGGAAGCGGACGACGGCGATCCGGAGGACTACGTGCTGCACCTGGGAGAAGACGTGATGCTCGGGAACGCGCTGGCGGCCCTGACGTCGGGCGGCATCGAGATTCTCGGCTGTCGCGAGGAGGTCTCGGAGATCGAGAACGCCTACCTGAACCTCGCCGGGGGAGAAACATGACCGTCCTTCGCCTTCGGCTCAGTCCCGTGGGGGAAACCATGTTTCCCCCACGAGCCCCCTTCTTCGATGCAGTGAGGGAACCTCCCGGTTCCCTCACACACCCTCCCCACGCTCACAGGCCGGGTGGCCCGTGAGCGCCTTCGCCGGCGAGCTCCGCAAGCTGCCTGCGTTCGTCCGCCGCGACTTCCTCGTCGCCTGGAGCTACCGCCTCCCGTTCATCACCGACTGGATCGGCCTCGCGTTCCAGGCGTTCATCTTCTATTTCATCGGCCTCATGGTCGACCCGACGAAGCTGCCGACCTTCGGGGGCGAGCCGACGACCTACCTGGCGTTCGCGGCGGTCGGGATCGCCATCTCCGCGTTCCTGACGCTCGCGCTCGGCCGGGTCTCGGCCGGAATCCAGCAGGAGCAGCTCGCCGGTACGCTCGAGTCGCTCCTGATGACGCCGACGAGCCCGGCGACCGTGCAGCTGGGCGCCGTCTTCTACGACCTCATCTACGTCCCGCTCCGCACGGCCGTGTTCCTGGTGGTCATCGCGCTCGCGTTCGGGCTGGACTTCCATGCGAACGGCGTCCTGCCGGCGCTCGTCGTGCTGGTCGTGTTCATCCCCTTCGTCTGGGGGCTCGGAATCGCCGCGGCCGGCGCGACGCTGACCTTCCGCCGCGGCTCCGGCGCCGTCGGCCTCGGCATGACCGTCCTCGTCCTCTTCTCGGGCGCGTACTACCCGCTCGACCTCCTGCCGAACTGGATGGCGACCCTCGCCGAGTTCAACCCGATCACCGTCGCCGTGGACGGCATGCGCGAGCCGCTCCTCGGCGGCACGGGCTGGGAGGGGGTCGGCAAGGCCGTCGCCGTCCTGCTCCCGCTCGCCGCCGTCTCGCTCGCCGTCGGCGCGGTCGCCTTTCGAGGCGCGCTGCGGCGCGAGCGGCGTCGCGGCACGCTCGGCCTCTACTGATCCGATGCACCCTGAGCCCCAGCTGTCGCTCCTGGCGAAGGTCGGGCTCGCCCTGCGGATCTGGTCGCTCTACCCGCGGATTCTCGTCGGCCTCCGGCGCGAGCAGTTCCCGGGGTACGTCGCCCGGCTCGGGAGGCCCGGCGCGCGGCACGAGCCCCTCTCCCCCGCCCGGCTGTCGCGCGCCGTGGACCGGAGCCTCCGGCTCGGCTCCCGGCGGCCACGCTGTCTCGTCAACGCGCTCGTCCTCTACCGCCTGCTCCGGGAGCAGGGGGACGCGGCCGAGCTCGTCATCGGCTTGCAGCAGACGCCCGCCGACAAGGACGCGCACGCGTGGGTCGAGCTCGACGGAATGGACGTGGGCCCGCCTCCCGGCAAGGGCCCTCACCGGGAGCTCGCACGCTTCAAGTAGGCCAGGGCGGATCGGGCCCTAGCCGAAAGTCCAGCAGCCGGGCGCGAATACGGCTTGAGAGGCCGTCCATTCGTTCATTGCCCGATGACCTCGCTGCGAGTAGTTTCGGATAACCCGGACACGTTCGGGAGAGACGTGTCGCGGGCGATACCGATCACAGGGGGGCCGGAGGTGCGGCTGGTTGTGCGGCACAACCAAATCGGGGTGACCCGCTAGATGAGCGCTGTTGAGCCTGCCGTCAGGCCGCGGGCTGTCGGCGACATTGCCGTGGCGCTCGACGAGCGCACTCTCGAGATCCTCGCACGACGCCAGGCAGCGTCGCGGCCCATGCGGCGGGGCTGGCTCGTCCGTCGCGCGCTCGTGCTCGCCGATCTCGTCGGGCTCGTGGGCGCGTTCGTGACCGCGACGCTCATCTTCGACGCCCCGGCCCCCGTGGACCGGCTCGGGACGAGCACTGAGATCCTGGCCTTCCTCCTGACCCTTCCGCTCTGGGTCGTCGTGGCGAAGCTCTACGGCCTCTACGACCTCGACGAGGAGCGCACCGACCACTCGACGACCGACGACCTCGTCCCGGTCCTCCACCTCGTCACGGTCGGGACCTGGCTCTTCTTCGCCTTGACCTCGGTCACGCAGAGCGCGAACCCCGGGTTCTGGCGCCTGTTCGGCTTCTGGATCCTCGCCATTGCGTTCATCACGTGCATGCGCGCGACGGCCCGGAGCCTCTCGCGCCGGCACCTCGCGTATGTCCAGAACACGATCATCGTCGGCGCGGGCCAGGTCGGGCAGCTCGTGGCCAAGAAGCTGCGCCACCACCCGGAGTACGGCCTGAACCTCGTCGGCTTCGTCGACGACCATCCGAAGGAGCGGCCCGCGAGCCTCGACGACGTCGCGCTCCTGGGCGGGCCCGAGCAGCTCCCAGGACTCGTGCAGGTCCTCGACGTGGAGCGGGTGATCGTCGCCTTCTCGAACGACTCGCACGAGGAGATGCTCGACCTCATCCGCTCGCTCAAGGACCTCGACATCCAGATCGACCTCGTGCCGCGCTTCTTCGAGGTGATCGGGACGAACGTGGGGATCCACACGGCGGAGGGCCTGCCGCTGATCGGCCTCCCGCCCCTGCGGCTCTCCCGCTCGTCGGTCACCCTCAAGCGCGCGATGGACCTGACGCTCTCGCTCGTCGGGCTCGCGCTGCTCGCCCCGGTGTTCGCCGTCGTCGCCGTCTGCATCAAGCTCGATTCCGGAGGGCCGGTCTTCTTCCGTCAGCTGAGGATGGGGTGTGGAGGCCGCACCTTCGAGATCCTCAAGTTCCGGACGATGACGGCCGACGCCGAGGAGCGGAAGTCGGACTACGCGGGGCTCAACAAGCACCGGAGCGAGGACGGAGACCCGCGCATGTTCAAGATTCCGAACGACCCGCGGATCACGCGCGTGGGGGCCCGGCTCCGGAGCTACTCGATCGACGAGCTGCCGCAGCTCTGGAACGTCGTCAAGGGCGAGATGAGCCTCGTCGGCCCGCGACCGCTCATCCTCGAGGAGGATCGGCACGTCGTCGACTGGCGGCGCAACCGGCTGAACCTGAAGCCGGGCATCACCGGCCTGTGGCAGGTTCTCGGACGCGACGACATCCCGTTCGAGGAGATGGTCCGGCTCGACTACGTCTACGTGACGACGTGGTCCGCGTTCAACGACCTGAAGCTGATCCTGCGAACGCTCCCGGCGATCTTCCGCCCGCGCGCGTCGAACTGACGTCGCCGGCCGCGCCGGATCCACCAGCCGCTACGCTCGCGGAAGTGCCCACAGTGACCGTCGTCATCCCGGCGTACAACGCGGAACGCACGCTCGGCAGGGTGCTGGACGCCCTGTTGGCGCAGGCGGAGCCCGCCGACGAGGTGATCGTCGTCGACGACGGATCGACCGACGGGACGGCCGAGCTCGCAGCCCGACACGGTGCCGTGGTCGTCCAGACCGACGGCAGCGGCTTCGCCGGCGCCGCCCGGAACCGGGGCTGGGAGGAAGCGACCGGTGACGTCGTCGTCTTTCTCGACTCGGATGCGGTCCCGGGCGAGGGCTGGGGCGCCGGCCTGAGGCGGGCGCTCGCGGAGTTCCCCGGGGCGATCGTCGGCTGCGCCCGGACCTTTCGCGGGAAGACGCCCTGGGGGTGGGTCGCGCATCTGCAGAGCGAGACGCCCTACCTGCCCAGGGGCGGCCCCCGGACGGTCGCCTTCGTCTCGTCCTACTGCATGGCGGTGCCTCGTTCCGCCCCGCTCCGCTGGGACCCGAGCTACGGCGGAGAGGACGGCATCTTCTGCGCCGACGCGCTCGCGGCCGGAATGGAGCTCGTCTTCGATCCGCGCTTCCAGGCGTTCCACGACCACGATCGCTCGTCCTTCGCCGCGCTCAGAGGGCAGCAGCGGCGGCTCGCGTACGGCCTGGCCCGGATCGGCCCCGTCCAGCGCGAGGGCCTCCACAAGCGTGTGCTCTCTCGCCTGCCGGTTCACTACTTCGCGCTCGTCCGCCTGCTCCCCATCTACGGGCGCATCAGGCGTACGCCGGAGCTGCGCGACCCCTTCCTCCGCAACGTCCCGCGCCTCGTCGCGGCCGAGTGGACGCTCGGGGCGAGCGCGCTGCGGTACGCGCTCCGACGCCCGCCGCTTCGAGGCCAGGCCGCAGGGGGCTTCCGTTGAGGGCCCTGGGCGCACAGCCTCGTGCCCGGGCCGCCGGGACGATCGAGATCGGGGGAGCGGAAGTGGCCCGGCTCGGCTTCGGGACGATGCAGCTCACCGGCCCCGGGACCTGGGGGCCGCCGCCCGATCGCGGCGAGGCCCTGCGCGTCCTGCGGCGGGCCGTCGAGCTCGGGGTCGACTTCATCGACACCGCGGACGCGTACGGGCCCGACGAGTGCGAGCTCCTCGTCGCCGACGCGCTCCACCCGTTCCGGGACCTCCTCGTCGCGACGAAGGGCGGACTGCGCCGCCACGGGCCCGGTCGCTGGAGCAAGGACGGACGGCCGGAGCACCTCAGGGCGGCCTGCGAGGGAAGCCTCCGGCGCCTGCGGGTCGACTGCATCGAGCTCTACCAGCTCCACTCGGTGGATCCGGCCGTCCCGCTCGAGGAGTCGGTCGGCGTCCTGGCCGAGCTTCAGGCCGAAGGCAAGATCCGCCGGATCGGCATCTGCAACGTGAGCCTCGCCGGGCTCGAGCGCGCCCTCTCGGTCGCACAGATCGTCTCGGTTCAGAACCGCTTCAGCCTTGCGGACCGCTCGTCGGCCGACGTTCTCGCGGAGTGCGAGCGGCGGGGCATCGCGTTCATCGCCTGGGCACCGCTCGCCAAGGGCTACCTCGCCCAGCGGGCCGGGCGCCTCGGGCGTGCGGCGGCTGCCCGGAACGCGACGCCGAGCGGCCTCGCGCTCGCCTGGGTGCTGCGACGCTCGCCGGCCGCCGTCCCGATTCCCGGCACCTCGTCCCTCGAGCACCTGGAGGAGAACGTCGCCGCCGCCGGGATCGCCCTCGGCCAGGAAGAGGTCGCCGCCCTGGAACGACCCCTGCTCGGCTACGAGAGCCGGGTCCTCCTCCGCAGGGCGCGACGGCTGACCGGACGGCTTCGGCGGGCGGCCATGGGCGGCTCGGCCTGATGGGGACGGCCGTCGGAACGGGATCCCGCGTCAGCGTCGCGCGCACGTTCGAGGATGTCGAGGCGCTCCGTCCCGAGTGGGAGGCGCTGCAGAGCCCCGCTCTGACGAGCGACCTCGACTTCTTCCTCACCTATCTGCGCCATGCCCCTGGAGTCGTGCGGCCCCACGTCGTCCACGTCGAGGAGGAGGGCCGGCGCGCGCTGCTCGTCGGGCGCCTCGAAGACCAGCGCCTCCCGGCGAAGCTCGGCTACGCGACCGTCTCGAACCCGCGCGTGCGGACGATCATCGTCGCGTACGGCGGTGTGCTGGGAGACGCCGACGAGGCCAGCGCCCCCGACCTCGTCGACGCGCTCTGGCGCTCCGTCTCCCCGAAGGAAGCCGACCTCGTCCGGATCCGGATGCTGAAGCTGGGATCGCCCTTTCACACCGTCGCGAGCGAGCGGGCTCCGCGGCTGCGGCGCGACCGTCTTGCCGAGCCGCTGCCGCACTGGCGCTCGGCCCTGCCCGGCTCGCTCGACGAGTTCCTCGCCCCCAGGAAGAAGAAGGTTCGCTGGCAGGCCCGCAAGGACGCCGTCAACATGCGGGAGACCTACGGCGACGACGTGTCGGTCCGCGTGTTTCGCGCGCCGGAAGATCTCGACCGGCTCTTCGAGGACTCGGCAGCCGTTCATCGCACGACCTACCAGGCGGGGCTCGGCGTCGGCTTTTCCTCCGACGAGCTGCACCGTCGCCTGACGCAGCTCACCATGGAGCGCGGCTGGTTCCGCGGCTACGTTCTCTATCTTCGAGACGAGCCCGTCGCGTTCTGCCACGGGAACGTCTACCGGAACACGTTCGGGCTGGATGCGACGGGGTTCGATCCCGCCCACGCCGAGTCCCGCCCCGGCGGCTTTCTCCTCATGCGGCTCATCGAGGACCTGTGCGCCGACGAGTCCGTGCACGCATTCGACTTCGGCTTCGGGGACGCCACGTACAAGCGCCAGCTCGGCGACGAGAGCTGGCTCGAGCGGGACGTCTCCGTGTGGACGCCGAGGCCGAGATCGATTCGCCTCAACATGACAAGAACGGTGCTGGCGGGGGCGGACTCCGCCGCCAGAGCCGCGCTCCGGCGCGGCGGGCTCGTGGCGAAAGCGCGCCGGATCTGGCGCACGCGCGCCTCGCAGGGTGGATCGTGAGACGCCCGCCGCGACTCGTCACGATCGTTCTCGCGGCCCTCGTCCTCGTGATCGTGCTGCTTGCACTCGCCGTGCTCGCGAGCGCCGCCCTCGACCGGCCGTCCAAGACGATCCAGAGCGAGGTGACCATCGACGCCTCGAAGGAGACGGTGTGGCGGATCCTGACCGACTTCGAGGGCTACGCGAGCTGGAACCCGCTCATGACGGAGGCGGAGGGCGAGGCGCGACTCGGAGCCGAGATCGAGGTCCACCTGCAGCCTCCGGGCGACGAGGGGCAGGACCTCTCGCCGGAGATCACCATCCTCAGGCCCGACCGGAAGCTGGCCTGGATGTCGCGTGACGTCATGCCCGGCGTCTCCGATCGCGAGTACGAGGTGATCATCGACTCGCTCGGGGACGAGCGCGTCCGGGTCGTCATGCACAAGCGGTTCGAAGGCATCCTGACGCCCTTCACGTCGACCGAGGAGGAGCAGGCCGGCCTCGACCTGATGGCCGAGGCACTCAAGCGCCGGGCGGAGGCGGCGAGCGACTCGAGTGGGTGAGGGAACAGTGAGCGGCAAGCACGTTCGCGTCCTCCGCAGCCTGCCCGAGCTCGCCTCCGTGCGGGACGCCTGGCTGAGCCTCCAGGGAGATGAGATCGTCGCCGATCCCGACTTCTTCCAGGCCTCTCAGCTCGATCCGGCGGTTCTCCGGCCGCACGTGCTCGTGCTCGAGAGGAACGGCAGCCCCGAAGCGATGCTCGTCGCGCGGATCGAGGAGCTCCAGCTCAAGAGCAGAGTCGGCTACCGCACCCTCTATGCCCCCACGGTCCGCTCCATCTCGGTGCTCAACGGCGGGATCCTCGGCGCCGTCGACGAGGGGGCGTTTCGCGAGCTGCTCGGGAGCCTCCGGTCCTCGCTCGCCGCCCGGGAGGCGGACATCGCCGTCCTTCGCTACCTCCCGCTCGACTCACCGCTCTACCGGATGGCGACGGCCGAGGTGCCCTTCCTCGCGCGCCAGCACTTCGGCGACTCCGAGGTGCACTGGGAGCTCGAGCTGCCCGCCTCGGTCGAGGAGATCCTCGGCCGCTCCTCGCGGAAGACCCGACAGCGGCTCATGGGCTACATGCGGAAGCTCGAGCGACAGTACGAAGGTAGGCTCGCCGTCCGCCGCTACTCGAGGCCGGAGCAGATAGACGACTTCTTCCGCGACGTCGAGGCGGTGGCGCCCAAGACGTACCAGCACGCCCTCGGGGTCGCTTTCCGCGACACGCCCGTGCAGCGGGAGCGCACGAGAATAGCGCTCGACCGCGGTTGGTTCCGTGGGTACGTGCTCGACCTCGACGGCCGCCCCTGCTCGTTCCACTACGGCGAGCTCTACCGGGGTCGGTTTCGCTTGGGGCGCCCGGGCTACGACCCGGCCCTGGCGCACCTTCGCGTCGGGACCTACCTGCTCCTGCAGGCGCTCGACGACCTCTGCCGCGACGGGACGGCGCGCGTCGTCGACTTCGGGATCGGCGACGCCGACTACAAGGAGCGGTTCGGGACGAGTAGCTGGCGCGAGGGGAACGTGGTGATCTACGCGCCCACGTTTCGCGGCGCCCGCATCAACCTCACCCGCACGGCTCTGGAAACGAGCATCGGGGCGGCGAAGCGCATCGCCGGTGACGGCAGGCTCGCGCACTCGCTCAAGCGGCGTTTCCGCAGACCGGCGCAGACGCCCTCGGCCTCGTAGGCCCGGGCGCCTCCTACGAGCCCCCGGACCTGGGCGCGAGCGAGGGCCACACGCGCCCCGCGAGCGTGCGCGCATACCGGCGTGCGGAGTCGTCCAGGAGGACGAGGAGGCCTCCTGTCGTCAGCAGCGCGACGCTCCCGGTGACGAGCACCGCCGGGAAGGGCGAAAGCCCGTCGATCGCCCCCGACTCCCGCACCACGAACGCGGCGACCACGGCGCCGAGCCCCGAGAGCGCGGGCGCAGGGACGTCGCTGAGGAACGACCGCACGGAAACCCCCGTGAAGCGGTGGATGATCGCGACGTAGACCGGAAGGAGCACGATGAGGAAGAGGACGGCCCGCGAGGCGGACATGCCGACCACCTGCGTCTCGACCGAGTCTCCGCTCAGCGCGTCGCCGACCACCACCGCCACGGCCGTGCTGGCGCCGGCGATCAGCCAGAGCATGACCGCGCGGAACCGCGGCCGCGACACCGCGAAGAGAACGGGCCCCGTGAACAGCCCCACGGCCTTGCCGATGCCCGCCAGGCAGAGGAGCTGGAGGGGGACCGCAGCCTGTTCCCACTCCTCTCCGAGGAGCGCCACGAGCTCGGGGCTCGTCGCCACCACGACGAGCAGGGCGGGCACCGCGATCACCGCAGTCGCACGCAGACATTTGAGAGCCGTCTCGCGGAGGCGCGCCGGGTCGTTCTGGAGTCGCGAGAGGAGCGGGAGCGACATCACGCCGACCGGTTGCATCGTCAGGTCGAGCACGACCTCGACCACGCGATCGGCCAGGCGGTAGAGCCCGACCGCGACGGGGCCGAAGAAGATTCCCATCACGAGCGAATCGGCACGCCGGCCCGCGAAGGCGGCGAGGTTCGCCGCCAGGACGTTGACGGAGAACCCGAGCAGTTGGCGCGCGTGGATTGCGGAGAAGCGAAAACGAGGCTTCCACGGGCTGAGGACCCAGACCAGCACGAGGAAGGTGCCCTCGATCACGAGCTGTTGCGCGACGAGCGCCCAGACGCCCGCTCCCTGCAGCGCCAGCGACACGCCGACCACGCCGCTCAGGACGGCGCCGACGTTGGACCGGAGCGCGAGCCGCTTGAACGCGAGCGACCGCTGCATAACCGCGGTCTGGACGATCCCGAGCCCCTCGATCAAGACGAGGAGCGAGAGGACCTGGATCACGGGCTCCACGTCCGGCATGTCGTTCACCCCGGCCCACCAGCCGGCGCTCAGGTACACGAGACCCGTCAGGACGAGGCACCAGCCGAAGTTCAGCCAGAAAGCCGAGTCGAGATGCTCTGGCTCGAGGTCGTCTCGTTGGATGATCGCGGTGAGCAGGCCCTGCTCGAGGAAGACGTTGACGAACATGACGTAGACGAGCGCAACCGTCACGAGGCCGAAGTCCCCGGGCCCGAGGATCGCGGCGATGACGAACGTGACGGCGGTGGCGATCGCGCGGGTCCCGGACGTCATCACCGTCGCCCACTTGAGCGTGTATCCGAATGTCTGCGGGTTCTGCGTCATCGAATTCCGTGCACGTCACATCGTGACGTGCTTCGCCAGCGACCGGGGGAATCCGGGAGCTCGCTACTCCGGAAGGTGGATCTCGACCGCGACCGGCGTGGGGTCGAGCCCGGCGTCGAAGTGCGCCGTGTCGGTCCCCGAGGCGCCGCTGAGCTGGACGTCCGCGGCGCCGTCGACCGCGAAGAGCACGTCGTTGCCGGCGCTTCCGGCGAAGGAATCGGCGCCCTCGCCACCCGTCAGCTCGTCGTTCCCGTCGTTGCCGGCCAGCGTGTCGTTTCCGGCCCCGCCCGAGACCGTGTCGGACCCCAATCGGCCCTCGAGCGCATCGGCGCCCGCGCCCCCGTACAGCTCGTCGGCGCCGTCGCCGCCCGTCAGCGCGTCGCCGAGGTCGCCCGCGTAGAGCACGAGCTTGCCCTGGAACCGCGCTCCGGCTCCCTGGCTTCCCTGACCGTTGATCGAGTTGCGGCCGCCGCCGCCGCGAATCTCGAGGCCGGCCGGAAGCGGCGCGAAGGTGACGTCCACGTCTCCGTCGGCGTTCAGCGCGACACCGTTTTGGCCGACGAAGATCGCGTCGTCCCCCGGCGTGCCCAGCACGGTTACCTCGTCCGCCGCGTCGCCGAGGTTGACGGCGATCTCGATCTCGGACAATCCGGTCTCGGCCGTCGCGCCCGGCGCGAAGGCGCCGCCCGACTGGTCGATCGTGACCGACTCGACCGACCCGGCCGCGCCCGCGACGGCGATCGAGTCGGTGTTCGCCGTCGTTGCCGCGCCGCACGCGCTCGACACGGCGCCGAAGTGGATCTCGCCGCCGGCCGCGACGACGAGCGTCGCCTGTCCGTTTGCCTCGAGGCTCGCCGTGACCGCGCGCTTCCCGGCGTCGTACGTGCACCCCGCCGCGGGCGGTGGCGGCGGGGTCTCGTCGCCGAAGACGTTCTCGACCGTCACCGGCGCCGGGTCGATGCCCGTGTCGATGAACGCCGTGTCGTTGCCGGCCCCGCCCGAGAGCGACACGTCGGACTCGTCGTCCTGCGCGAGGAGCGTGTCGTCGCCGGCGCTCGCGTTGAAGACGTCGGCCCCGGGACCGCCGTTCATCGTGTCGGCGCCGTCGCCGGCACCGATCGTGTCGTCTCCGGGGCCGCCGACCAGGAGGTCGGCGGAGTCCTGGCCCTCCAGCACGTCGTCTCCCGGCCCGCCGTCGAGCGAGTCGACGGCCGCGCCGCCGCGGATGAGCGTCTCGTTGCCGTCGCCTCCGGTCGCCACGATCGGGCCGAGGAAATTGAGCCCCGCCCCGCCCGTGCCGCGGGCGTCGAAGTGGTCGTTCCCGCCGAGGAGATGGACGTCGAGCCGGAACGTGCTCGGCGAGAACGTGATGTCGACGTCACCGTCGGTGCTCGTCGCGAAGCCGCTCTGGCCGGATGCGGTGAAGTCGTCCCCTTCCGTCCCGAACACGATCACGCGATCGCTCGCGTCGCCGAGCGCGGTCGTGATCTCGATCTCCGGCGTGTTGAACTCCGGAGTCGCCCCGGGCCCGAAGAAACCGCCGCGCTGGTCGAGGACGAGCGTCTCCGTCGTCCCGACCGCGCCCTCGATGGAGATCGAGTCCGTGTTGGTCGCCGTCGCCGCGCCACACCGTTGCGGCACCTCGCCCCACCAGATCTCCCCGTTCACGAGGACGAGCGTCGCCGTCGAGCCCGCCGTCATCGTCAGCGAGAGTGCCAGGCTGATGCCGTCGTACGCGCACGACTCCGCGGGGCGGATCACGCTCTCGGTGGCGAGTGGCGCCGGGTCGATGGCGTCGATGTAGGCGGTGTCGACGCCGGGCCCGCCGTTGACCTCGACGTCCGCCTCTCCGTCGCGCGCGAGGAGCGTGTCGCCGCCGCTCGACCCGAGGAGGCGGTCGCGGCCGGAGGACCCCGTCAGCGTGTCGCTCCCGTCGCCCGCCGCGAGGAGGTCGTCCCCCTCGCCGCCGACGAGGATGTCGGCCGAGTCCTCTCCTCGCAGCTCGTCGTTCCCCGAGCCTCCGTCGATCGAGTCGGGCTCCGAGCTGCCCCGCAGGAGCGACTCGTTCCCCGGGCCGCCCGTCAGGACGATCGGGCCCAGGAAGTGGAGGCCGGCGCCGCCCTCGCCGCGGCCGTTGAAGTAGTCGTCTCCGCCCAGGAGGTGAACCTCGAGCTGGAAGGCGCTCGGCGAGAAGGTGATGTCCACGTCGCCGTCGGTGCTCGTCGCCATGCCGTTCTGCCCCGCGGCCAAGTGGTCGGGACCCTCGGTTCCGTAGACGACCACGCGGTCGGTGGGATCGCCGAGCGAGGCCGCGATCTCGATCTCGGGGACGTTGCTCTCGGCGGTCGCTCCGGGGCCGAAGAAGCCTCCGCGCTGGTCGATCGTGAGCTGCTCCGTGGTCCCGGCGCTTCCGACGATCGCGATCGCGTCCGTGTTCACCGTCGTCGCGCCTCCGCAGGGCGCGGGGACGGCGCCGAAATGGATCTCGCCACCGGCGACGACGACCACGGCCGAGCCGCCGGGCGTGACTGACGCGCTCAGGGTGCGCGTGAGCGGCTCGTACGCACAGGACTCCGCCCGAGCGACTCCGGGCAGCGCGAGCCCCGCTGCGGCCAGTGCAACGGCGGCCGCAACCCCTTTCACGCTACTCGGGAATCCGGTTCTCGACCGCGAGGGGCGTCGGGTCGAGCGCGGCGTCGTAATGGGCCGTGTCGATTCCGGCGCCGCCGTTGAGCTGCGTGTCCGCGACTCCGTCGACCGCGAAGAAGACGTCGTCTCCGGCGCTTCCGATAAAGGAGTCGGCTCCGCCTCCGCCGGTCATCTCGTCGTTGCCGTCGTTGCCGGCGAGGCTGTCGGCTCCACCCGCGCCCATGAGCACGTCGGCTCCCAGCCGACCTCCGAGCACGTCGGCGCCTGCGCCTCCGTTGAGCTCGTCCGCACCGTCGCCGCCCGTCAGCGTGTCGCCGAGATCGCCACCGAAGAGCAGGAGCTTGCCCGCGAACCGCGCCCCGGCTCCCTGGCTGCCCTGGCCGGTGATCGTGTTCTGGCCACCGGCTCCGCGGATCTCCAGGATCGCCGGGAGCGGCGAGAACGTCACGTCGACGTCGCCGTCGGCGTTCAGGGCGACCCCGTTCTGGCCGACGAAGATCACGTCGTTGCCGGCCGTGCCCAGGACGACCACTTGGTCGGTCGCGTCCCCGAGGTTGACGGCGATCTCGATCTCAGAGGACCCGGTTTCCGCGGTCGCGCCGGGGGCAAAGGCCCCGCCGCTCTGGTCGATCGTCACGTGCTCCGCCGACCCGGTTGCGCCGAGGAGCGTGATCGAGTTGGTGTTCGCGGTCGTCGCGGCTCCGCAAGGCGCGGGCACGGCGCCGAAGTGGATCTCCCCCGTCCCGGCGACGCGGAGCGTTCCCTGCGAGCCGGCCGTCATCTGCGCGGTGACGGCCTTGCTCGCGGCGTCATAGATGCACGAGCCTGCGGGCGGAGGAGGCGGAGGAGGCGGAGGAGGAGGCGTGACCGCGATCCTGTTCTCGACCGCCACCGGAGTCGGGTCGAGGCCGGCGTCGTAGCGGACCGTGTCGATCCCTGCGCCGCCGTTGATCGAGCTGTCCGCTTCCCCGTCGTCGGCGAAGGCGACGTCGTCCCCGGCGCTGAGCGCGAAGATGTCGGCGCCCGGCCCACCCGTGACGTTGTCGGGGCCGTCCCCGGCGCTGATGTTGTCGTTCCCCGGGCCACCGTCGATCAGGTCGGCGCTCTCCTGCCCTTCGATGCGATCGTTGCCGGGGCCTCCGGTCAACGTGTCGGGCTCGGAGCTGCCGCGGAGCGTGTCGTCGCCGTCCCCGCCTTCGATTACGACCGGGCCGAGGAAGTGCAGGCCCGCACCGTTGGAGCCGCGGGCGTTGACGATGTCATTACCACCGAGCGCGTAGATCTCCATCGGGAACGCGCCCGGCGAGACGGTGACGTCGACGTCGCCGTCCGAGTTCATGGCGAGGCCGTTCTGGCCCTGCGCGACGACGTCATTGCCCTGGGTCAAGTAGAGAACGATGGTGTCCGTCGCGTCGCCGAGCGACGTCGCGACCTCGATCTCGGGGATGTTGGACTCGGACGACGCGCCGGGAGCGAGGAGGCCGGTGCGCTGGTCGAATGTCAGTCGCTCGGTCGTTCCCACGGCTCCGGCGATCGAGATGGAATTCGTGTTGGTGGTCGTCGCCGCTCCGCACGGCGCCGGCACGGCGCCGAAGCGAATCGCGCCGCCGACGACGTCGACCACGGCCGAGCCGCCCGGCGTGATCGACGCGCTCACCGAGGCCGTTGCGGGGTTGTACGTGCAGCTCTCCGCCTGCGCCAACGACGGGAACGCGAAGGCCACGCCCGCGCAGAGGACCCCGAGCACGGGTCGGACAGAATGACGGATGAGACGCCGCACGGCCAATTGAGGATCAGGAAGAAGTGCCCTCCCGAGGGGCCCTCAGGACGGTAGTGAAAGCGAATCTCCGAATCAAGGATCTGGAGCGAACCTCCCCGAAAGACCATCCCTCCGGGTAGGTAGGCGTCTTGCGGGCCTAGAGGTAGCCGAAGCGGGCGAGAGCGGGCCCGGCGGTGCGGTGGAGCGCGTCCAGGATGCCTTTCCGGCGCTGCTGCCAGCGGCCGAGCGTGTCCGGCGGGCGCACGGCCGCCGCCGCGGCCTCCGCGTCGCCCTTCAGCCCGAAGAACTCGAAGACGCGCCCCACGGTCTCCTCGGGCTGGGCGCACAGGTCCTCGAAGCGGACCCGCAGATAGCGCTCCCCCAGCCGCGTCTCGCCGTAGTCGGCGGCCGCCGTGTTGACCCGGCTCCAGAGCGCGATCGACCGGACGGGCTTCTTCTCCTTCCGCAGCTCGTCGCCGAGCAGGGCCTCGCCGTGCTTCACGAGCTGGTTCTGGTTCTCCGAGAAGGCCATGTCCCGTCCATCGCGGATGAAGTGGAGGAAGCGCAGGGACGGCATCGCCGCGTCGAGGAGCGGCACGAGGTAGATGCTGCGCGGCTCTTTCCAACCCCACGCCCGGGCCTCGTGAGGAAGCTCTGCGAGATGGTCCCGGACGACGTTGTCGAGGTCGCCCCGCATCCCCTCGAGCAGCTCCCTCTCGGGCGGCTCCGCGGCTCGTTCGACGAACCGGTTGATCCAGCGATCCGAGTAGTCGCCGAACGCGACCGCATCCTCGTACGGGTTCAGTCGAGTGCCGACGAACATTCCGCTCTCGCTGACGATCCGAGCAACGATGCGGGTCCCCGACCCGCCGGTGGCTCCGATGACGTTCGGTCCGGCGACGGTCGTCACGCGCTCGAGCGCGTCGATGCGCGCGTCGTGCAGGGACGGGTAGACGGCCGCGGGGTCTGTCAATCGAGTCTCGTGGGCAGGGACGCGCATTCGCATTCTGGCAGACGCCGCCGGATCGTCGAGGGACGGCTAGTAGGTCGCGCCCGGGGGTGCGTAGACGGCGTACTGGGAGGTCGCCTTCACACGGCGAAGGAACGGCGCCTCGTCCAGAAGCTGACGATGGAGCGGGTTGAAGTAGAACACGACCACGTCACGCGGCGCACGCTCGAGCGATGCTTCGAGCCGACCCAGGACGCGCCGGAGCACGGGTTCGCCGAAAGGGTTGAAGAGGTGCAGGGCGATGGGCTCGGGCGGGAAGTCAAAGCTCGTCGCATCGCCGAGGTGGAGCTCGAACGTCTGCGTGGAGCCGGTTCGAGCCCTGAAGCGGGCGACGTTCTCGTGGGCGATCCGGTTGAGCTCAGGGGAGAACTCGATTCCGATCAGGCGCTTGAACGGGTATTCCGCGGCCATCAGGAGCGGCCGTCCCTTTCCCGAACCGAGGTCGACGAAGGCGTAGGTGTCCGGAGGGATGGGCACCGTGCCGAGCATCCGGCGGAAGTAAAACTCGCTGACGGGCTCGTACTGGACGCCCTCCCCGACGTTCGGGCTGTCGATCTCGAGCCGGTCGAGCGGGATCCGCCCGCCCGTCTCGCAGCCGTACTTCCTGTCGACGCGGGCGCCGAACCGCTTCTCGAGCTGGTACCCGAGGTAGCCGCGAACGAGAGCGAGGCTTTCGACGAGACCGTCGCGCCGCAGCGTGGCGAGCAGCTTCCTTGCGCGCTGCCGGTTGCCGCCGAGCGCTCCCGAGGCGCCCACCAGACGAGCGTCCATCTCTTCCGACTCTAGCGCAGGCCGCACGAGGAGCGCACTGCACATCCGTCCAGTCAGTGCGTCAGGACGGCAGCCGCTCGGTCTCGACGGGCGGAGCAGTCGGGGCGGTCGTCTCCGTCGGCTCGAACCCCGGCAGCCATTCGCTCCGGGCCCGCCAGAGCGTGGGCCAGCCCGACGCCTCGCCGCCGCCCCGGCCGCGCAGGCGGGCCTGCCCGGCCCGGAGGCCTACGCCGCCGGCGACGAGAGCGACGCCGAGACGGCTCTTGACGGGGCCCCAATGCTTGCGCAGGAGCGTGATCTTTCCGCGGAAGAGCAGCATGAGCTTGTCCGGCCGCGTCGCCGACGAGACGCCGACCTCGTGCGTGACGACGGCGTCCGGCGTGATCACGCGGCGCACGCCGGCCGCCGCGGCCCGGAGCGCGAGGTCCGCATCCTCTCCGTAGACGAAGAACCGCGGATCGAACCCGCCCAGGTCCCGCCAGAGCACCTTCGGGACGAACAGCAAGCAGCCCGTGACGATGTCCACGTCGCGAACGGAGTCACGCTTCCAGCCGCCGAGCGACTCCGGGTCGAAGATGCGCGTGCCCTTGAAGGCGCTCGAGAGTGCCGTGGCGAAGCAGGCCAGGCTCCAGAGGGTGGGCGCGCCCCAGCACGATCCCGGGTCGAGACTGCCGTCAGGCCGCAAAGTCCTGCCTCCGATGATCGCGGGCTCGGGGAGGCCTTCGGCGAAGGCGAGGAAGGCGGCCAGCATCCCTTCGTGCACCTCGGTGTCCGGGTTGAGCAGCAACAGATACTCGCCGCGGGCTTCCTCGGCGGCGAGGTTCACGGCCCGGGCGAAGCCGACGTTCTCGGCCAGCGCGAGGAGGCGCGCCTGGGGGAACTCCTCCCTCAGCATCTCGACGGTTCCGTCTCCTGAGGCGTTGTCGACGACGATCACATCGAGTGCGACGTCACCCACGTGCTGGTAGAGAGACTCGAGGCAAGCGCGAGCGGCCTCCCGGCAGTGATACGTGACGATGAGGGCCGAGACGTCGACGCTCACGCCGCGCCCGGGGCCTCCCGGCGTACGTGCTCCGGGGCCTCCGACCCTTCGTCGCGTGGCTCCTCCGCCTCGGCGGTAGGCGCGTAGTCTTCGCGACGTCGCACGATCCTGGCGGGAACCCCGACGGCGACCGAGCCGGGCGGAAGGGACTTCGTGACGACGGAGCCTGCGCTCACCACGCACCCGTCCCCGATCGTCACCCCGGCGCCGATGAAGACCCGGGCGCCCAGCCAGACGTCGTTGCCGATGACGACGTCGCGCTCGTTTCGCTCCTGGTAGGCGATCGGCTGATCCGGCAGGAGGCCGTAGTCCGACGCGGTCACGAAGACCTCGGGCCCGAAGCGGCACTGCTCGCCGATGGTGATGCGCCCGGTGGTGTCTCCGGCCCACAGGTAGACCCGCTCGCCGATCTGCGTGCGGGCGCCGACAGTGATGCGCTCGCCGTTCCGCAGCGACACGTTGGGAGCGAGGGTCGCGTGCTCGCCCATCGTCACGTGCCGGCGCGGCTGGACGTGGCTGTAGCCGTAGTAGTGGAGGAGGCGGATGACCTGGAAGTAGGTCATCGGGTCCAGGAAGGACGTGAGGACTCCTCGCCAGCGTCTGTGGCTCATCTACTGCATCGCTCCTCGGTCACGTCGTACGCCATCCCCGGCGCACATCCAAGTCCAGAGTAGATGGTCCAGACCTTCGACGGAAGCGGGGCAGGCTACACTCCGGGAACACCCCCAGGGAAGTGTCATGGCCGGCTCTCGCACCAGCGACGTCACCCTCAAGATTCCCCGCCCGCTCTACGACCGCCTGCGCACGGTGATCGAGGGCACCGGGTTCCGCTCGGTGACCGAGTTCTGCGTCTACGTGCTCCGAGACCTCGCGTCGGCGCACGGTCCCGCGGACGGCGACGAGCTGACCCACGAGGAGGTCGCCGCCATCCGCCGCCGGCTTCGGGCTCTCGGATACCTGGAGGACTGAGGCATCAAGGTCCTGATCGTCGGGCTCGACTGCGCCGAGCCGTCCCTCCTACTCGAGCGCTGGCGCACCGAGCTGCCCGTCCTCTCCGGGCTCATGGAGAAGGGTGCGTACGGGCGGCTCACCTCCGTCGTCCCGCCGATCACCGTCCCGGCCTGGTCCTGCATGATGGCGAGCCGCACGCCCGGCGACCTCGGCGTCTACGGCTTTCGCAATCGCGCCGACCACTCCTACGACGCGCTCTTCATCGCCAACGGGACGGCGATCAAGGAGCCACGGCTCTGGGACTACGCGACCCGGGCGGGCAAGCCCTCCGTCGTCCTGGGGGTGCCCGGCACCTTCCCGCCGCGCCCGCTCAACGGGGTCATGGTGAGCTGCTTCCTGACGCCGACGACGGAGAGCGCGTACACCTTCCCGCCGATGCTCAAGCGCGAGATCGAGCAGGTGGTCGGCGAGTACGTCCTCGACGTGCGCGACTTCCGCACCGAGGACAAGGACTACCTCCTGCGGCAGGTCTACGAGATGACAGACCGCCGCTTCGCGCTCGCCGAGCACCTCCTCGTGTCGAAGCCCTGGGAGCTCTTCGCCATGGTGGAGATGGGCGTGGACCGCATGTACCACGGCTTCTGGAAGCTCATGGACCCCGAGCACCGCAAGCACGAGCCGGGCAACCGCTTCGAGCACGCGATCCTCGATTACCACCGGCACGTGGACGAGCTCATGGGGCGCCTGCTCGCGCACGCGGACGAGGACACCGCCGTCTTCGTCGTCTCCGACCACGGCGGCAAGCGTATGGACGGCGGCATTCGCATCAACGAGTGGCTGCGACGAGAAGGGCTCCTCGCGACGCTCGCCAGCCCCGACACCGCCGTGCCTCTGCGCGAGGCGGGGATCGACTGGTCGCGAACGAGCGCCTGGGGCGAGGGCGGTTACTACTCGCGCATCTTCCTCAACGTCCAGGGCCGGGAGCCCGAGGGCGTCGTTCCGGCGGCCGACTACGAACGGGTTCGCGACGATCTCGCTCGCCGGATCGCGGCGATCCCCGACGAGAACGGGAACCCGCTCGGAACCCGCGTATACGTCCCGGAGGAGATCTACGAGCAGGTGAACGGCGTCGCGCCCGACCTGATCGTCCACTTCGGCGACCTCCTCTGGCGATCGGTGGGCACCGTCGGCGGCGAGGAGGGGATCCACAGCTTCGAGAACGACACGGGGCCCGACGACGCGAACCATGCGCAGGACGGGCTCTTCGTGCTCGCGGCGCCGGGAGTCGCGCCGGGGCCGCGCGAGGGCGCGCATCTCCTCGACGTCGCCCCGACGACGCTCGAGCTCATGGGGCTCGAGGTCCCCGCCTCGATGCGCGGGCGGAGCCTCCTCGCCGGCGAGCGCTAGGCGATCGCGCGCCAGGAGACGAGCTCGTGGCCGAGCTCCGGCGCGGCGCTCGCCAGGCGCTCGGCCGAGCGGCGCTCGTCGTCCCGCCAGCCGTCCGGCCCGGGGTGGACGCCCACCTCGAGCGTGTCGCCCGGGAGCCCTTCGACCCGGCGCAGCAGGTCGTCAGCCCAGCTCAGGTCGCCCGTGCTCGCGGGCATGTAGAAGTGATCGGTCGTGCGGAACGCCCGGCGGAGGGGCCGGCGCCACAGCGACCCGACCCAGTACGTGGCTCCGGCGAGCGGTCGGGTCAGGTAGACGTCCTGCACGGTGCGCACGCGGTCGACTCCGAAGCGGGGCAAGACGCTCTCGAGCGCCCTCCGGAACGGCGCCAGCTTGTGCAGATGCCGGTGCGAGTCGACGTGCGAGATCGCCACGCCGCCGTCCCGGACGAGGGCGAGCTGGGCGGCGATCTCGCGCTCGATCTGGTCGACCGGGAGCCGCCGCAGGAGCGCGCGGAGGCGCACCGGTGTCGTCGCCGGGAAGCGGCCCCCTTCTTCCACGAGCGCCGCGACGTCCTCGGGCGCGGCGGCGCAGCGCTCGTCGCCGTCCCCGACGAACGTGAGGTGCACGCCGAAGCTCTTGTCGGACCGCTCGCGCGCGTAGGCAAGCGCCTCGCCGGCCGCCGGCATCGTCGGCATGATCGTCGCGCTCGTGAGCGTCCCGTTCTCGAGGCAGCGGATGGTCGCCGCGACCGTCTCGGCCGAGGCCCCGAAGTCGTCGGCGTTCACGACGATGCGCACGCGCTGCCAGCTTCTGCAGACGGCCTCAGACGGCCCGCAGGTCGACGGCCGGCGGCGACAGCTCGCGCATCCGGAGGCCGAGGGCGACGATCATGAAGAAGAAGAGCGTGCACTGGACGAAGTAGAAGGCGTCGAACAGCGCCATGCTCGCGCCGAACCCCGCTGCGGCAACGCAGCAGGCCGCCATGAGGTCACTCGCATGGCCCACGCGGCGGCGAGCCGCACGTGCGAGCTTCACCACGCTCCCCCACACGAGCCACACCACCGCCACGAACCCGAGCAGGCCGGTCGTCACGACGGTGTTCAGGTACTGGTCGTCGAAGATGAGCACCGCCGTCGACGGGTCGGTGACCCCGGGAGGCGCATCGCTGGGAATCGTCTGCTCGCCGATGCCGACCCCGACGAGCGGCGACTCTTGCCAGATATCGAGCCCGGGACCGAGGTCGGCGAGTCGTCCGGATCCCCCCTCACCGGCCCTGCCCTCGAGCGCCGTCACCAGGCCTTCCTCCGGGAAGAACGACTTGTAGATGCCACCGAGCGCGCCCGGGGTCAGGAAATGGACGACGATCGGAAGGACGAGCAGGAGCGGAGCGAAGCGGGCGATCGCGCTTCCCCGGACCACCAGGGCGAAGATGAGCATGGTCACGATCATCGCGACCGTGGTCCGCGACACGGTGCTGAGAGCGCCGGCGGCGCACAGGATCGCCGCCCCCACCCACAGCCGCGAGCGGAACACGGTGGCCGCGCGCCCCGACACGTAGATGGCGAGCGGCACCATCATCAGCAGGGCGACGCCGAGCGCGATCGGGTGCTGGGCCGACGCGTAGACGCGGAGCAGCCCGCCGCGGGCCGCGTCGACCTCCCGCGGTTGGTAGTCGAGCACGGGGATCCATTGGTGGAGGTGCTCGAAGACGTTGTACGTGAAGCGCGAGTCGTAGAGCGCCGTGACCGCCACGACGGCACCGCCGAACACGAGCGCCCGGACGACCTTGTCGATCGCAGCGGCCGAGTCCAGCGTCGAGGTCACGAGCAGGAAGACGAGCACGAAGCTCAGGAAGAACGAGAGCGACTTGAGCGCCTCCGGCTCGGTGGAGCCCGCGTTGAGCTCGCTGAAGTTCGCGATCTGGGTCGCGAACAGCACACCGGTGAAGAGGATGAGGGGGTATGCCTGCCCGCCGGCCGAGAAGCGCGAGCGGCCTCCGATCAGGCCGACCAGCCAGGCGAAGACGAGGAGCAGCAGGAAGACCCTGTACGGCTCCAAGTTGAACGGCAGGTTGACCGGAAACGAGTAGGTCTTGATGGGGACGAACCAGACGAGGAGCGCGAGGCTCGCCGCCATGTTCGCCCACGTGAACACCGGCACCGCCGTGTCCCGGACCGCAAGGGCGCAAGCAAGGAGGAGCACGATCGCCCCTCCTACCGCGGCCTCGGGGCCGAGAGGGATGGTGATCAGGAAGGCGAGCGTGCCGAACGCCGCCAGCGCCAGCGGCACCCCACGCCGAGCCGCCTGCGGCTGGGTGTAGGACGCCACGCAGACCGCTCCGCTAGACCCGAGTCCCGGCCTGCGCGCGTCGTTCCCGCTCGGCCGCCGAGAGGGCCTCTCCGAGCTCCGGCTCCTCGACGGGTGCGGACGGGGCCTTCCTCCGGAGCGGCAGGCGGATGCCGGCGGGGAAGAGACGGTCGAGGAGGATCGCCAACGCGAGGAAGGCGGCGGCGATCACGAGGAAGAGCATCAGCGGCAGGCTCAGCGACGTGCCCCCCGAGGCGATCGCGCCCGCGGGCCGCTGGATCTCCTCGAGGACGATCCGCTCCGGCCCCTTGAGGCTCGCCGCGTCCTGCTGCCCGTCGATGTACGCGAGGAAAGCCTCCACCGTCGCCTGCGTGATCTCGACTGCTGCGGCCGGGGAGTCCGCGTGTCCGTAGACCTCGACGACGGGAACCTGGGAGAGCTCGAACCGGCTGGGAGAGCTCACCTCGTAGATCGCGCGCGTCGTGATCGCTCCCGGCAGCGGCCCCGCCATCTCGTCCCGGAGCTGCTCGACCTCGTCGGACGAGATGAGGACCGGATAGAGGTTCGCGGCGGAGATGAGCGTGGTGATGTCGGGCGAGCTCGTGTAGGTCTGCACGGTGCCGTCCCCGCCCTGGACCTCCTGAGTGACTCTCGTGCGAACGTAGGGCGCTTCCTCGCTCGTCACCAGCAGCTGGGCGTTGGCGGTGTAGGTGATCTCCGCCTTCTTCGCGACGCCGGGCGGGACCGAGAGGTCGACTCGGTAGACCGACAGCATGGCGACGATCGCCGCGATCCCGAGGCCGGCGGCGAGAAGCCACCAGAACCGCGTGAGCGCGCGGACGTACTGGTTCGAGACGAGAGGCGAGGCTTTGACGACGCCGAGAGGGCCCTCACGCGTCCCGGTCTGCGGCGCACCGCAGCACTCGCAGAAGCGCGCATCTTGGGAAATCTCATGGCCGCAGTTGAAGCAGGACATATGACTCGGATTCAGCCGGACACCGGGGGGACGGGCTCGCGCTCGGCTCGTCGCAGTGTAGCTCGCCCGGAGCGCGCCGTCCTCTCTTCGGCGGGTAGGTTCGCCAGACTTCCGGTTAGGTCTTTTCCAAGTCGGGCGGCTGGGAGGGCGGCGGGGATTCGCCCGGCCCGGCTGCGTCGACGAAGCTCGCCCGCGGGCCGCGCACCGCCATCAAGCTCTTCGTCATCCCGAGCATCCGCTCCCGGTGGATCGTCGCGTCCGGGAACAGGCGGCGGAGGTCCGACGCCGAGAGGAGCGTGGTCTCGTACCACTCCCCCTTCTTGCGCCAGCCCATGGTGAACCGCTGGTTGAGGGCACGCAGGGCGCGCTCCGGGAGGAAGTGTACGAACGGCATCTGGTAGTGCGGCTCGATCGGGAACCAGCGGTTCGGCGTCTGCACGAAGTAGCGGTCGCCGACGCGACGGATCTCGCGCGCAAAGGCCGGCTGGAGCCCCTTCGGCACGTGCTCGATGACCGAGTTCGAGAAGACGACCGGGAACGAGCCGTCCGCAAAGGGGAGCTGGGTCCCGTCGGCGCGCTGCACCGTGACGTTCTCACCTTTGAGCCAGTCCCTCTCGTCCGTCTCGAGATCGACGGCGACGATCGGGTTCGTCGTGTTGAAGCGCTCGAGAGCCGACCCCTCGCCGGCGCCCACGTCGAGGATCCGCTCCTCGGGCTCGACGGAGCACAGCTCGACGAACATGTTGTACCGCTGCTCGCGCCAGCGGCGGACCGTGTCGCTGCGCTTGGCCCACCTGCGCAGGCGGTCGCCGACGCTCACCTGGCGATCCTCCTGGGCACCGCGGATTTCACCGCGAGGAAGCTTCGCTCCCGGTCACGTCCCGGCAGGAAGGGTCGTCGTGGGGGAGTACCCGGTTTCCGTCGCTGACCATCTCGACCGCTCCGGGCTCGACCCGAACGGCGCGGAAGCGACCGGTGCAGATCGTCGTCCCGCGCGCTCCCGAGCGGATGGAGTCCGCATAGAAGAGCGTCTGTCCTGAGTTCGGGCCGAGGACGCAGTCCTCGCAGACGACGTCGGTCGGCGTCACCGCTCCGAGCCCGCCCTCGGCGAGGAACAGATTCGCGTTGCCGAGGCAGTCGATCCGGAGGTTGCGGAACGTGATCGACCGACCGCCCATGACCTGGATGCCGTCCTGGTGGTACTCCCCGGCGATGTCGTGGCACTTGACGTACCCCGACTCGATCACGAGATCGTGAGCGACCTTGCCGTGGTTCTGCACCTTGATCCCGTCGGCCGTCCACGTGTCGACCTCGATGCGCCCGATGCGCCCGCTGCAGTTCTCGTCGAGGCTGATCGCATCGTCCACCGTGCTCCTCATCGTCACGCGAACGAGGTCGAGGTCAACCCGGCCGCGGCAAAGGAACTGACGCTCCTGGAGGATCCTGACCTTGTTCCCGGCCTCGGGGGTGGTCGTCGTGACCGGCTCCGAGGAGACCGCGACCGGCTCCTCGGACGAGCCCGAGCAGGCAGACAGGAATACGGCGGCCGCAGCCGCAGAAGCAAAGGCCGCGAGGCCCCGGACGTGTGTCGCGCCCAAACGCCGCGGCCCGCGAGCCGGATTGACCCCTCGTCTGGGCAAGCCCGACGAGCTTAGCAAGCTCCACCTCTCCGACTTCCACCGACCCGGCAGGTCAGTTCCTGGTCTCGAAGAACGACGTGACGAAGGGAACGACGACGTCCACGATCTCCTCCTGCTCCTCCGGAGGTAATCCGTCGAACGTCGTCAAGGGCCCGCCCGCGATCATGTGCAGCTCGAACCGGGATCGCTCCTCCGGGGAAAGCCCGGCGACCGCCGCGTCGATGCTCTTTTGCGCGCGGCCGCTGTAGTGATCCTCGTGGGCGTTCCGGGCGCCGTACAGGAACACGAGGCGTGCTCGGTCGAGGTGCGCGAAGGCCCCGACGACTCGAGGAGCGGGCTTGCGGACTCCCAAGAGTCGCCGAGCCGGCGCTCCCACGACCCGGCGGAGTGTCGCGTTCGAGCGGACGAGCGCGCCGACGCGGCCGTCGCGAACGCCGCGGCTCATTCGTCCCAGGCCGCCGACGTCGAGGATCGGCGGAGCCAGGCAGACCGCCCCGGTGCAGGAGGGATCCCCGACGAGGGAGAGGGCGATCCGGCTCCCGTAGCAGGTTCCCACCTCGGCGAACGCCTTCACGTCGAGAGCATCGCGGGCCACGTCGAGCACCGCGCGCGCCTGCGCCGTGGTGGCCCCGATCTCCGCGGGGTCCCACTGCGAGACGAGGCCCGGGCTGTCGCCCGACCCCGCGTAGTCCAGGCGAACGGAGGCAAGCCCCTCCGCGGCCAGACGCTCGGAGAGCCGCGCCGAGAGAGTCGAGCCGATGGCGATGTGCCGGCCCGTGCCGGCGAGGAGGAGCACGACTCCCCGCGGCTGTTCCTCGGGAGCCGTCACGACCGCCGCCACGCGGTCCGCACCGGCGGCGACGAAGACCGGAAGCTCCCTCATGCGGGCGCGGAGGCCACGGCCCGGTCGAGAGCCCAGCCGGCGACCGCGTCGGCCACCTTCTGATCGAGCTCGAGCCGGGTGTCGTGTCTCAACAGGCCCGCCTCGCGGTAGTAGTACTCGCCGAGCGGCGCGTACAGGGGATCCGCGATCCCCGCGACGGCGACATCGCCTCCCAGCTCGAGCAGGCGGTCGCGGAGCTTTGCGAGTGCCGGCCCAGGCTCGCCCGACGGCGAGACGCCCAGGAGCAGCGAGGGCCCAGCGAACGCATGCAGGCCCGTGACGAGGTCGACGTCCCCGATCGCCTCGTAGGCGTCCTTCGTGAGCTGCAGGCCGCGGATCGTTACGCGACCGGCGGTGGCCAGCTCGCTCTTCGGACCGTCTCCGTCGGCCTCCTCGTCGCCCATGAGCCGCGCCACGGCTTCCCGGCGCAGCAGCTCGCGCGCGTACTGCCGACCGCGGACGACCGGCTCGACGAGCGCGAGGCCGAAGGCCGCGAGCCGCTCGGCCGCGAGCGCCGCAACGGTTCCCCCGAACAGCACCCCGGCGAGGCCCACGTCCCTCGCGCCGCGACTGCGGAGGAGGTCGACCGCCTCCTCGAGCTCGGCGAGTCGCGCCGGCAGCGAGATCTGCGCGTGCTGCGGGTCCACGTCCGGCCTGATCCGCGCGACCTCGAACCCGGAGCCGGCGAGACGTCGCGCCACGAGGGCCTCAAGGCGGCGAAGGTTGCCCTGCTCGGGCCCGACGGTCGGGCAGATCGCCCACGCGCGCGGACGCGCGTCCTGCAGAGGACCGGCGAGGAGCGCGAACGCCCCGCCCGGGCCGAGCCGCCGCTCCGCGAACTCCTCGAAGAAGCCCCCCTCCGGGTCCTCGTAGCGGCGAAGCGCGCTGAGCGTGTGCCTGCTGGACGACATCCCGGTTAACGTCTTATATACGAAGCCTCCGCGGTTCCTATGGATTTCGACCTGACCGACGAGCAGCGCGCCCTGCGAGACTCGATCCACGAGTTCGCAGGCCGCGAGCTGAACGCCGACGTCGTCGAGCGTGACAAGACCGGCACGTTCTCCCGGGAGGCATGGCAGAAGTGCGCCGACATCGGCCTGCTGGGCCTCCCGGTGCCCGAGGAGCACGGAGGCTCGGGAGCCGGCGCGCTCACCACGATCGTCGCGCTCGAGGCGCTCGGGCGCGGCTGCACCGACAGTGGCCTGATCTTCTCGGTCAACGCGCAGATGTGGGCCTGCGAGACGCCGATCGTCCGCTTCGGCACCGACGAGCAGAAGCAGCGGTGGCTCCCGGGCCTCTGCGACGGCTCCCTGATCGCCGCGCACGGGATGAGCGAGCCCGGCTCCGGCTCGGATGCGTTCAGCCTGGCCACGACCGCGCGGCACGAGGACGGCGCCTGGGTCCTCGACGGATCGAAGACCTTCGTGACCAACGCGCCCGAGAGCGACCTGTTCCTCGTCTTCGGGACGATCGACAAGGAGCTCGGCTTCGCCGGCGTCACCGCGTTCCTCGTCGAGCGGGGCACGGCCGGGCTCACGGTCGGCAAGCCGCTCTCGAAGATGGGCCTGCGGACGTCGCCGATGGGCGAGCTCTTCTTCGACGGCTGCGTCGTGCCGGAGGAGAACGTCCTCGGCAAGCCGGGCCAGGGCATGCTCGTCTTCGACTCCTCGATGGTGTGGGAGCGAAGCTGCATCCTGGCGAGCACGGTCGGGACGATGGCGCGCCAGCTCGAGCGGTCGCTCGACTACGCGCGAGAGCGGCGGCAGTTCGGGCAGCCGATCGGGAGCTTCCAGGCCGTGTCGCACAAGCTCGTGGACATGAAGGTGCGCCTGGAGACGGCCCGCCTGCTCCTCTACCGGCTGGGCTGGCTGATCGACCGGGGCGAGTCGGCGACGCTCGAGTCCGCGCTCGTAAAGCTCTACCTGAGCGAGTGCTACGTCCGCTCGAGCCTCGACGCGCTTCAGGTGCACGGCGGCTACGGCTACATGACCGAGTACGAGCTCGAGCGCGACGTGCGCGACGCGATCGGCGCCCGCCTGTACTCGGGGACGTCCGAGCTGCAGTACGAGGTCGCGGCGAAGGGCCTGGGCCTGTGAGCGCTCGTCCACGATCTGCTCACGGACTCCGCGGAGGCCCATCCCGACCGGGTGGCCGTCGTCGACGGCGACCGCAGCCTCACCTACGTGGAGCTCGACGCCGGCTCGAACCGGCTCGCGCGCCTGCTTCGCGAGTGCGGCGTGCAGCACCGCGACCTGGTCGGGCTCTACCTCGACAAGTCGCTCGAGAGCCTGCTCGGCATCTACGCGATCCTCAAGCTCGGCGCCGCGTACGTCCCGCTCGACCCGGCGGCGCCTCCGGCCCGTCTCGCGACGATCGCCGCCAACGCCGGCCTCCGCTGTCTCGTCACCGGCGCCGAGAAGGCCGAGCTCTGGCCCGAGCTGCTGCAGGCGAGGAGCCCCCGTGGAGGTCCTCGTGGCGCCGTCGGCGCGCGACGACGAGGTCGAGGCGCCCGAGGGGGTGCGGCTGCTGACCGGGACGGCCCTGGACGGGCAATCCGACGAGCCCCCCGACGGCGTGCCCCGCTCCGACTCGGATCTCGCCTACATCCTCTACACCTCCGGCTCGACCGGCGTCCCCAAGGGCGTCATGCTCTCCCACGAGAACGCGCTCGCGTTCGTCGACTGGGCGGCGGACGAGTTCGGCGTCAGCGCGGAAGACCGGCTCTCGAGCCACGCGCCGCTCCATTTCGACCTCTCGGTCTTCGACCTCTTCGCCGCCGCGCGGGCGGGCGCCGCCGTCGTGCTCGTCCCCGGCGGGCTCTCGCTCTTCCCGCTCGAGCAGGCGAGGTGGATCCGCGACACGGGCATCACCGTCTGGTACTCGGTGCCGTCGATCCTGACCCTGCTCGTGCTCCGCGGGAAGCTGGCCGAGGTGAATCTCCCGGCCCTCCGCACGTCCTGTTCGCCGGCGAGGTGTTCCCGACCAAGTACCTGCACGCCCTCATGCAGCTCCTCCCCCACGTCCGCTTCGCGAACCTCTTCGGCCCGACCGAGACGAACGTGAACACGTGGTACGAGGTGCCCGCGCTGGGACGGCGAGCCGCCCGCCTCGATCCCGATCGGCAAGCCGGTGCGCGACGTCGAGATCTTCGCGGTGGCGGAGGACGGGTCGATCCTCGAGCCGGGCGAGACCGGGGAGATGTACGTCCGCGGGCCGACCGTCATGCAGGGGTACTGGGGCGACTCCGAGCGGACCGAGGCGACTCTCTTCCACGGCTGGGGCCCGGGGTCGAGCCTGCATCCGACGTACAAGACCGGGACCTGCCTACGTCGACGAGAACGGCGACTGGATCTTCCTCGGGCGGCGCGACTCGCAGATCAAGAGCCGGGGCTACAGGATCGAGCTGGGGGACGTCGAGGCAGCCCTGGATCAGCACCCCTCGGTGCTAGAGTGCGCGGTCGTGCCGATCCCGGACGAGGTGGTGACGAACCGGATCAAGGCGTTCGTCGTCACCGGCGGCGACGTCGGCCAGGAAGAGCTCGTGTCGTTCGTCTGCGAGCGGCTCCCGCGCTACATGGCGCCCGAGCTCTTCGAGTTCCGCGAGGCCCTGCCGCGCTCCTCCACCGGCAAGGTCGACCGGCGCGCGCTCGCTGCAGCGCCCCCGGAGGCGACCCGTGTCGACTGACCGGACTGCGGAGCGGATCAAGCAGCTCATGGTCGAGAACCTGACCTACGGCGGCTCCTGGAGCGAGGTCGATGAGGACTACCCGCTCCTGGCGAAGCACGTGATCGACTCGCTGGGCATGCTCAAGCTGGTCTCGCTGATCGAGGAGGAGTTCGACGTCGAGATCGACGACGACGACGTCGTCCCCGCCAACTGGAAGACGATCCGGGACATCGCCGCGCTGGTCGCGGCGAAGAGCTCCCCCGCAGAGAGCTCCTAACACGATGAGGGCCCGCCGACTGGGTGCGATGGGTGGTTCGAGGCTAGGACGCAGGGAGCGCTCATACCTGCAGAGGTATGGGCGCGACTGAGGACACCGCCTCGGGCCGCCCAGCGCGGCCAGGTGGCATCGCTCCTCATTGTGTTGGGAGCTCTGGGTGACCTCGTGGAGGTTCGCGAGCAGGTCGAGCTCGAGGCGATCGAGGCCAACCGCGCCTCCTCCTCGCTGACCGACGAGGCGGTGGCCGTCGCCCTCGGAGCAGCGGCGGCGCTCGTGCGCGAGCGGCGCACGACCGTCCTCGAGGCGAACGCGGCCGACTACGACGCGGCCTCGGACCGCCTGGACGAGGGCACGCTCGACCGCCTGCGCCTGGACGAGAAGCGGATCGAGACGCTCGCCGCGCAGGTGGAGGCGACCGCCGCGATCGACCCGCTCGAGCGTGAGATCGGCTCCCGGACGCTCGCGAACGGCCTCGAGGTCAGCGAGCGCCGGATTCCGATCGGCACCGTCGGGGCGAACTTCGAGGCGAGGCCCAACGTGGCGCTCGACATCGCCGGCCAGCTCCTCAAGAGCCTCAACGCCGCGGTCCTTCGGACGGGCGGGGCAGCGCTTCGCACCGTGACCACGCTCGTCGACGACGTCCTCCGCCCGGCGCTCGAGCACGCCGGCCTGCCGCCGGGGGCGGTCGGACTCGTCCGCACGCCCGACCACGAGGGTGCGCGCGCCCTCGTCTCGTTGCCGCGGCGGATCCCGCTCGTCATCCTCCGCGGGAGCGGGGAGACGACGGCGGCGCTCGCTCGGCTCGCCGCGGAGAACGGGGTCCGCGCCCTGGCGCACGCCGAGGGTGGCGGCGTCCTCTACGTCCACGAGAGCGCCGACCGCGACCGCCTCCTGGCGATTGCCGAGGCGAGCCTCGACCGGATCGGCGTCTGCAACCGGCTCAACCTCACCCTCGTCGACCGCAGCGCGCCGGAGGGAACGCTGGAAGCGCTGCTGGCGCTCTTCGCGCGGCTCGGACTGGACGTGTACGGGACCGAGCGGGCGCGGAGCCTGGCCGACCTCCACGAGCTCGAGACCCGGCTCGGCCACGAGTGGGCGAACGACCCGGACCGCACCGCCAGCGTCACGGTCGACGTCGTCGAGAGCCTCGACGAGGCCGTGAGTCTCGCCAACGAGGAGACGTCGGGGCTCGCCGCGGGAATCGTCGCCGAGGACGAGACGGCGGCGCGGGCGTTCCTCGAGGGCTACCGCGGCACCGCGGCCGCCTGGAACGCCTCGACGAGGTTCGTCGACGGCTTCGAGCTCACCAGCGCACCGGAGACGGGGATCAACGTCGGCCGCGAGCCCGGGCCGCGCGGCCCGGTCACCTATCGCGACCTCTGGCTCCGCCAGTACCGGATCGTCGGCGACGGCACCCAGAAGCGGTGACGCGAGGGCACCCGGTCGTCGTCAAGCTCGGCACGAGCCTGGTCGCCGGGCGCGGCGGCCGCCTGCGGCGCACCCTGCTCCAACACCGGGCGCGCGAGATCGCCGGGCTGGTACAGGAGGGCACGCCGGTGGTGGTCGTCTCCTCCGGCGCGATCGCGCTCGGCCTGCCGAGGCTCGGCCTGACCCGCCGACCGGCGAGCGTCCCGAAGCTGCAGGCAGCCTCCGCCCTCGGCCAGGCCCGCCTGCAGGCCGCGTGGGATGCCGCGCTCGGGCGCCACGGAGTCCAGGCGGCTCAGATCCTCCTCACCGCCGGCGACATCGCCGAGCGGGCCACCTACGTCAACGCGCGAAACGCGCTCTCGGCGCTGTTCCGTCTCCGCGCGGTGCCGATCGTGAACGAGAACGACGCGACCGCGACCGACGAGATCACCTTCGGCGACAACGACGCGCTCGCCGCGCAGGTCGCGGTGCTCGTGCAGGCGCGGCTGCTCATCCTCCTGACGGAGGTCGAGGGCGTCTACACGCAGGCTCCCGGATCTCCCGGAGCGGAGCTGATCCCCGAAGGCGCCGCAGCCCGCGCTGCCGCCCTCGGCGACGCGTCCCCCACCGGGAAGGGCGGCATGCGCAGCAAGGTCCTCGCCGCCGAGATGGCCGCGTCCGCGGGGATCCACACCGTCATCGCCGGGGGCGTCGGCGAGGCCGTGCTCGAGCCGATCGTCGCCGGCGAGCAGCGCGGGACCGTCTTCGAGCCGCGCGGCCACGAGCACTCGGCGTTCAAGCTCTGGCTCCGCTTCGGCAAGCCGGTCGCGGGGCACCTCCACGTCGACGAGGGCGCGCGGCGCGCAGTGGTCAGAGAAGGCGCGAGCCTGCTCGCGATCGGCGTCGAGCGCTGCGAGGGCACGTTCGAGCCCGGCGACGCGGTCGAGCTGGTCGGGCCGGACGGAGCCGCCTTCGCCAAGGGCTCGCGAGCGTCTCCGCGGCGGAGCTCGAGGGGCGCCCCCGCGGCGTCGAGGCGGTGCACCGCGATCGGCTCGTCGGCTACTGAACGGCGCCGGCGCGCACGACGCTCGTCTGGACCCAGCGGTTCCGCCTCCGGTCCCAGCGCTCGCAGGTGAGGCCGGAGGTGCTGATGCCGGCCGACCTGATGTCGCACGGCGGCGCGCTGAAGAACCCGCGGCACCTGCGATCCGTGCCGTCCACCCGTCCTGACCGGAACTTCGCCCCGACGACGGTGCCCGTGCCGAGGCCTCCGAACAGCGAGTGGTTGCAGGCGATGAACTTGCCGCGGACGACGTCGATGTTCTGCGGCGTGTTGCCCGACGCGCCCGAGTAGAAGAAGGCGCCTCCCGCGCCCTGGCACGTCGACTTCCCGCGGCGGTAGCGGCCGACCGTGAAGTCGACGAAGGTGATGTCGCGGCCGCCCTGCAGCTGGACGCCGTCCTGGTGCACGGCGCCGGAGTACCTGGGCCCGCAGTCGACGTCGCCCGTGACCTGGATACCCGCGTTGTAGCCGGCCTGATGGCGGACCTTGAACGCGTCGACGCCTGGACCGTACGTGCGCCCGTTTCCCTTCACCTTCACGATCAGGTCGATCGTGTTCGGGTCCCCGTCGCCGGCACAGCCGGTGTCGAGGTCGATCGCGCCGGCCCCGCCGAACCGGCGGCCTCTGCTGAACTTGACCTTGACCTTGAGGGGCAGGGGCCCCCACCGACTCAGCGGACGGGTGCAGTGGAACGCGCGGTTCCTCCGGGTGATCTTGCTGCCGGGATTGCAGGTGCTGGTGCTCGCGACGGTGCAGTCGAGAAGCGCCGTCTCGGCCAGCTGAGAGCCCTCGGCGGTGGCCGCGCCGGCAGACGGAGCCGCTGCCGCCGAGGCTGTCAGAATGGCTGCGAGAACGAAGACGTGTCTGAAACGCATAGGAAAGGCCCGGGGTGCCGAAGCGGCCGGAGGTTAGCAAGGACGGCCGACGGCTCTCCGGTTTGACCGTAGCCGATTTCCGCCGCTGAGCAGGCGGAAACAGGCCTTTGTAAACAATGGTTGAAAATTCCAGCCCTGGCGAACCCGTGACATCTGCAGCGCTGGGACGCGCGGACGTGCTCCTCGTCTGCTCGACGGGGGGTCACCTCCTGCAGCTCGTCGCCCTGCGCGACGCCTGGGAAGGGTTCTCGCGCGTCTGGGTCACGTTCGACAAGAGCGACGCCCGCTCCCTGCTCGCGGACGAGCGCGTCACGTTCGCGCGCGGGCCCACCAACCGGAACTTCGGCCTGCTCGCGGTCAGGAACCTCATCCGGAACAGCGTGCTGGCCCTCCGGCTCGTCCGGGCGGTACGCCCGAAGGTCGTGCTCACGACCGGAGCCGGGGTGGCCGTCCCCTTCGCCTGGGTGGGTCGCCTGCTGGGGGCCCGGGTGGTCTACGTCGAGAGCCTCACTCGCATCGACCACCCGTCGCTCAGCTGCCGCCTCATCGCGCCTGTTGCCACCAGGATCTACGCTCAGTGGCCGGAGCTCACCCGGGCGGTACCTCGCGCCCGCTACCTCGGCAGCGTCGTCTCGGGCTCGTGATCTTCGTCACCGTCGGGACGAACGAGGCCCGCTTCGACCGCCTGCTCGAGGCGCTCGAGGGTCTCCCCGCCGACGCCGAGCTCTTCGTACAGCACGGCCCCTCGCCGATCCGCCCGGCGGGAGCCACGTGCACGGACTACGTGAGCTTCGAGGAGATGGCCGAGAGGATGAGTCAGGCGGAAACCGTCGTCACGCACGCCGGGGTGGGCTCGGTGCTCACCGCGCTCCTGAACGGAACCCGGCCGATCGTCGTCCCTCGCCTGGTGCGCTACGGCGAGGCGGTCGACGATCACCAGCTCGAGTTCGCCCGGCGCGCGAGTGAGGCCGGCTTCGTGACGCTCGTCGAGGACACGGACACGCTGGTCGCCGCGATCGCCGGACAGCAGGAATCACCGCCGCCCCCTCCGCGACCCGACGACAGGCTCGTAGCGGACCTACGCGGCTTCCTCGCCGAGGCGACCGGCCGCGACGGTCATGGCTACTCGATGTAGCCGAGCCCGCGGAGACGCTCCTCCACCACGGCCGTCTCGCCCTCGGCGTACTCCTCCGTCTCCCCCGGGCGGATGTCCGCGGCCTCCTCGTACTCGGGCGGGCGCCGCTCGAGGAGAGCGGGGTCGATCGCCTCCAGGAGGATGCGGCCCTCGAGCTCCGTCGGCACCGGCTCCTCGAGCAGGTAGAGGAGGGTCGGCGCGACGTCCTGGATGGTGGCCGACAGCTTCACTCCGGGTCGCGCGGAGGGGCCGGCGAGGACGACGAGCCCTTCGTGGCGATGGCTGCCGACATACGAATGCTCGCTTCCCGGCTCGATCTCGATGCGGTCCCAGATCGAGTCCGAGCGACTCTTGAGGTTCCCCTTGCCGAGCCACGCGTACTCCTCGAACTCGACCAGGAGGTCCGGCACCTTGTCCAGCTCGTCGCCTTCGAAGAGGTCCTCGCGCCGGTGCACCGCGGCGACGATCCGCTCGCCTTCCGGGCCCCGCAGGTCGAGGAGCTTCGCCGCGATGTCGCCTCGAACGCTGTCGTACTCCTCGCCCGGCGCGACGACTCCGTTCGCCTCCCGGCCGCGGACGTTGACGACGACGTTCCCGAACGTGCCGTAGGCGAACGCCCGGGTGTTCGCCCAGTCGATCGCCGAGTACTCCTCACGGTCGTACGCGCGCTCGCGAAGAGCGGGCAGCCGCTTCTTGACCGCGGAGCGGAGCCCCTGCGGGACGTGGCGGCGGAGATCGAAGAGCCGGTCGGCCGCGCGCCGGCCCAGCCGCGCACTCCCGGGTACGAACGTCAGGTAGCCCTGGCTCGCGAGCCAGGCGTTGAGGTTGACGACCCCGTGAAGCGGGCCGGCTCCGTGGTCGGAGACGACCACGACGTCGTGTCCCGGCCCCAGCCATTCGAGCAGGCGGCCCAGGCGCTCGTCCAGGATCCGGTACACCTCGGCGAGCGGGCTCTCCGCGCCGTCTCGCTCCCAGTCGGTCCAGCAGAGGTGCTGGATGTGGTCCGCCGCCATGAAGACGACGAAGAGAAGGGCGGGCTCGAAGCGCTCGGCGAGCCAGAGCGTGACGTCGACCTTCTGGTCGGCCGCTCGACGCACGATCTCGAGGTCGACGCGCCCGTCCTTGCCGAGCGGAAAACGGTTGTCGAGCTCGATGGAGCCGTAGCGGCGCGTGATCTCCGAGACGAGCTCCGGCGGGTACGTCATTCCGTCCTCCCGGGCGGCGGCGTCGAAGCCGGCGACCGAGAAGCCCTCGATCCGGGGCGCGGGCCAGGTGAAAGGGATGCCGACGAGGCCCGACCCCCGGCCCTTCGCCGCCAGGCGGTCCCAAACGGCGGGCGCCCGGCGAAAGCTCCCGTTCACGAACCGGAGGCGGTAGCCCGTCTCGTCGCGCTCGGTGAAGTCCCAGATCCCGTGCCGGCCCGCGTTGACACCGGTGACGAGCGTCGCCCAGGCCTGCGGCGTGAGCGGGTGGGTGGTCGATCGCAGGACGCCGCCGCTCCCCTCCGCGAGCAGGCGTCCGAGGTTCGGGAGGTGGCCGGCGGCCACCAGCGGCTCGACCACGTCGAGGGTGGCCGCGTCGAGGCCGACGACCGTCAGGCGCGGTCTGGGAGCCGTGTCCACGGGTCTCACGGTACTCGGTCCCCGCGGACGCAGCGAGGGCCGCCCGGGGCGGCCCTCGCTGGAACGCAGGTCGGGTGAGCCGCTATTCCCAGCGATCGGTCGACGGGTTCCAGCGCTGGCAGGTGACGCTGGTCGTAGTCACCCCGGGGGCGCCGCCGGTGCAGGCCGGCGAGCCGGCGAACTGGGAGCACAGCGGGTCGCTGCCGTCCGTGCGACCGGAGCGGAAGTCCGCGTCGAGGACGTCACCTGAGCCCAGGCCCATGAAGAGCGAGTGGTTGCAGGCGATGTAGCTTCCGCGCACGACGTCGATGTTCGTGGGGACGTAGCCGGAGGCGCCGGAGTAGAAGAACGCCCCGCCGGCCCCCTGGCAGGTCGAGCGGCCGTTGGCGTAGTTCCCCACCGAGAAGTCGACGAAGGTGATGTTGCGGCCGCCCTGCAGCTGGACGCCGTCCTGGTGCACGTCGGGCGCGTACCGGGGCCCGCAGTCGACGTGGCCGGTGAGCTGGATCCCGGCGTTGTAGCCCGCGGCCTGGCGGACCTTGAACGCGTCGACGCCCGGCCCGTACGTCACGCCGTCGCCCTCGACGTCGACGATCAGGTCGATGGTCGCGGGTCGCCGTCGCCGGCGCAGCCCGTGTAGAGGTCGATCGCGCCGTTCTCGCCGAACGCCGGCCGGGGTGAAGTCGAGGTCGACCTTGAGCGGCAGCGTGCCGTAGCTCGAGAGCGGCCGGTCGCAGAGGAACTTGGTGTCGGTGAGCCGCAACGTCGTCCCCGGGACGCAGCCGGACGTGTCCGCGATCGTGCAGTCGCCGTCCGGGTTCGGCTCGGGATCGGGTTCGGGTTCGGGCTCGGGGTCCGGCTCGGGCTCGGGCTCGGGCGACGGGTCCCCGACCGACGGGCCCGGCCGCGGGCGAGGTCGCCATCCGGGAGCCGGCGGTGTTTTCCGCAAACACGCGAACGCGCAGGGTGAGGCCGGCGTCGGCGGCGCCGACGACGTACGTCGACCCAGTGGCGCCGAAGATGGACGAGCAGGAGTTGCCGTTCGCGGCGCAGCGACCCCACTGGTACGAGAACGTGAGCGGCTCCGCACTCTCCCAGGAGCCCGGCGAGGCGACCAGCGTCTGGGTCTCCTCCGGCAGTCCGGTGATCGTGGGCAGCTCGGTATTCCGAGGCAGGCAGGCGCCGGTCCGAGCCTGCAGCGAGCGCCGACGCGAGCGGTCGCCGTCGCGGTCGAAGGCGCGGACGCCGAGCCGGTAGCTCTCGTTGCAGCGAAGGCCCCAGAACGTGAAGACGCGGGGTTCGCGCTGCCATCCGGCGCGGGCGTCGTTTCTGTAGAGGCGGTAGGCGTACGCGCCCGGCACGCGGGCCCAGGAGACCGTGATCGAGTAGGGGCGTACGGTGACGACTTGCAGGTCGTCCGGTCGGTGGGGGCGGTCGCGGTGGTGGGCGCCCGCCGGGGCGGCGAGGGTCAGCGCGGCGGCGCCGGCGATCAGGGCGACGGCGACGCGGCTCGTCGACCGGATCGAGAAAAACTGGCAAGGGAAGGAGATGCGGCTCATGACGGCCTGATCGGCATGCGCCGCGCGCGCCGCGAGAGCAGGAATCCCTCGTGGGGTGTCCCCGGATCGGGGGGATTTGGCTAAAGGTCGGAGCGGCGGGAGAAGCTCAGCCGGCGCTCTCGAGCAGGCTCTTGCGGCGGACCTTGCCGGTCGCGGTCGTGGGGAGCGCGTCCAGGAACTCGACCGCGGCCGGGACCATGAAGTTCTCCAGGCGGGTCCGGCACGCCGCGACGATCTCCTGCTCCGTCAGCGCCGCGCCCTCGTCGAGGACGACGAAGGCCCTGATCGCTTCGCCCAGGATCTCGTCCGGTACGCCGACGACCGCTGCCTCCTTGACCCCCTCGATGTCGAAGATGGCGTTCTCGACCTCGATCGGGCTCACCTTCTCGCCCCGCGTCTTGATGATGTCGTCGCTGCGCCCGACGAAATAGAGGAACCCTTCCTCGTCGACGGTGAAGTGGTCCTGCGCGCAGAGCATCCGCTCGCCCGACAGCGGGCCCTCCACGATCATCTCCGCCGTCTGCTCCGGCTTCCGCCAGTAGCCGACCATGACATGCGGGCCGCGCACGTAGAGCACGCCGGTCTCGCCCGGCTCGACGGGCGTCCCGTCCTCTCGCAGGACCATGGTCTCCGTGCCCGGGATCGCCTTCCCGACCGAGGTCGGCTTCTCTGCGAGGAGCTCAGGCTCGAGGTAGCTGACGCGCTTGCACTCGGTGAGGCCGTACATCGCGAAGACGAGCGCGTTCGGGAAGATCCGCGCCAGCTCGCCGTGGAAGGTCGCCGGCAGGGCGGCCGCCGTGTTGGTGACCCGGCGGACGCTCGGCAACTCGAAGTCCATGCTCCGGCGCATGGAGAGGAGCGTGGCGTAGACGGTGGGGACGCCGGGGAAGACGGTCGCCTCCTCCTCCTGCACCCGCTTGACGATCTGCGCCGGGAAGGCGAAGGAGCGCTCGAGGATCAGCGTCCCGCCCTCGAGGACGTTCATGAGCAGCTGATAGAGGCCGTAGTCGAAGGCGAGCGGCAGCAGGCCGAGGATGCGCTCGTCGGAGCCCAGGCGCAGGTACTGGGAGATGCTCCCCGCGGCAAAGACCATGCTCTGGTGGGTCATCATCACGCCCTTCGGGAAGCCGGTCGACCCCGACGTGTAGATGAGAGCGGCGAGGTCGAGCGGGATCGTGCCGGGCGCCCTCGGCGCGGGATCGGCCGCGGCGACGACCTCGGCGAAGTCGAGCGCGCCTGCGACGCCTTCCGGCGCCGCGTCGGCAACGACGGCCTTCACGCTCGGGGCGGACGCGGCCGCAGCGAGCGCCGTGCGCGTGAGGCTGCCCTCGGTCAGGACAGCGGCCGCCTCGCAATCGTCGAGCACGTAGAGGAGCTTGTCCTCCTTCGTCTGCGGGTTGACGACGACGAAGACCCCGCCGGCGAGGAGCGTCCCGTAGATCGCGGTTGCGCAGCCCGCCGAGTTGTCCATGTAGATCGCCACCCGGTCGCCGCGACGGACACCGAGCTCCTGCAGGGCCTTGGCAAGCCGCAGCGAGCGGTCGAGGAGCTCCGAGTACGTGAGCCGAACGGGCCCTGCGACGACGGCCTCGCGCTCGGGTACGCGCTCTGCCGAGGCGGGCAGCGTCTCGTGGAGCAGCCTGACGGTCATGCGGTCGCCCGCACCGGCGCCTGCGGGCTCGTGCAGCCGGTCGCCGACGACGACGCGGTCCGGGACGAGCGGCTCGGCAAGGCGCGGGCTCTCGACGAGGCGGTCGTGGAGGAGCATGACCGAGAGGACGCCGACGAGGGCCATCTCGTCGGTCTCGCTGACGGCGTCCCGCGGCGCCCCCGCCTCGCACTTCCGCACGAGGCGCGTGACGGCCTCGGGGGCGAGCAGGCCCGCCTCAGCGAGGCGGCGCTCGTCGAGGAGCTCCCGAACGTAGGCGGGCGCGTCGGCGCCGACGAACGCGCCGACGATCGGCGCCCGGTAGGGCTGCTTCTTCCGGGCCGCGATCTCGGCCGGCAGCCGGTGCCCGACCGCCTTCCGCAGGAGGTACTTCTCCGTCAGCCCGCGCAGGCGCAGCTGGTCGGGCAGCGCCGCCGCGAACTCCGCGACGCGATGGTCGAGGAAGGGGAAGCGACCCTCGATCGAATGGCCCATGAGCATCCGGTCACCCTGCGTGTGGAGGAGGTAGCCCTCCAGGAAGGTGGCGATCTCGAGGTACTGCACTCTTCCGAGCGGCGTCATCTCCCCGAACCAGGGAGGCAGCCGCGCCTCCAGCCGCTCGGCGGGGTCGCCACGCTCCCCGGCGCGGGCGAGGACGTCGCCGGAGAGGAGCGAGAGCAGCCGCGCCGTGTTGGCGAAGCGCAACCGGTGACTGTAGAGCGGGTCGTCGGTCTCGGTCAGCCCCTTGCGGTAGAAGCCGACGAGGAAGGCCCCCGAGCGCTTCAGATCCTTGCCGATGAAGGCGTTCAGGCGGGTGAGGAGGAGCGGGCGCAGCTCCGACTCGGGCTCGCGGGCCCAGAAGTGGCGGACGGCGTTCTCGCGGAAGAGGTCGTAGCCCCCGAAGAGCTCGTCGGCGCCTTCGCCGGTCGTGACCACCTTCAGCCCCGCGTCCTGGACGGCGCCCGAGAGCCGCAGGAGCGGAGAGGGCGCGGTCCGAAGCGTCGGCTTCTCGGCCAGCTCGACAGTCTGCGGGAGTAGCTCGGCGATGTCGCCGGCGCTGACGGTGGCCCGGGTCAGGCTGAGGCCCCTGGCACCGGTGAGCAGATCCTGGTAGGCGCTCTCGTCGAAGCGCGGGTCGGCGAAGGCGATGCCGAAGGCGTAGAGCGTCTCGTCCATCTGCTCGAGCGCGTGCGCGACGATCGCCGACGAGTCGAGCCCGCCGCTCAGATACGCGGCCACGGGGACGTCCGCGCGCAGGCGCACGCGGGTCGCGTCGCCGAGGAGCGCGTCGAGCTCCTCGGCGAGGGCGTCACGCTCGGCCGGGGAGACGTCCGGCGCGTCCGAGAAGCGGAGATCCCACCAGCGCCGCTCCTCGCGGATGCCCTCGGGCCCGACCCGCAGGTAGTGCGCGGGGGCGAGCTCGCGGATGCCGGGGAACGAGGAGGCGTCCGGCGAGATGCACCACGTCGTGAAGCTCTCGACGAGCCCGGCCGGGTCGAGCTCGCGGCGCGCAGCGGGGTGCCGCAAGATCGCCTTCTGCTCCGAGGCGAAGACGAGGTCGTCGCCGAGCTCGGCGACGAACAGCGGCCGCACCCCGAAGCGGTCTCGGGCGAGGAAGAGCTCCCGCTCGCGCCGGTCCCAGACGGCGAAGGCGAAGTCCCCGTTCAGCCGACCCAGGCATCCGGGGCCCCACGCGGCGTACGCCTGGGCGATGACCTCCGTGTCGCTGGTCGTGACAAAGCGCCGCCCAAGGCTCTCGAGCTCGGCACGGAGCTCGACGTAGTTGTAGATCTCGCCGTTCTGCATCACCCAGTAGCGGGCGTCCTCGCTCGCGAGTGGCTGGTCGCCGCCCTCGAGGTCGACGATGGCGAGGCGGTTGTTCGTCATCCCGAAGCGGCCGTCGAGGTAGAGGCCCGTGCCGTCCGGGCCGCGGTGGCGAAGCTCGCCGGCCATGGTCAGGAGGAGCCGTTCGGGCGCGGCCGAGTCGGCGCGCGCGTAGATCCCGGCGATGCCGCACATGTCCCTGACGATACGGGGGAGCCGCGAAAGCGGCAAGGGCAGGAAATCCTGGTCGAAAGCCGCCAAGGACGCTGCTATTCTCCGATCGTCGCCCCGCGCGGTCTTCGGGCGACTTCTCTTTGCCCGTCATGCCCGGACCCGACGCGATCGAGCAGGAAGTTCGCCAGTTCCTCAGGGACAACTTCCCGCTGAGCGCGGACGGCGTCGCGCTCGACCGGGACGACTCGCTCATCGAGGTGGGCGTGATCGACTCGACTGGCGTCCTCGAGCTGATCGGGTTCATCGAGGAGCGCTACGAGGTCGCGATCGCGGACGAGGAGGTTCTTCCCGAGAACCTCGACTCGATCGCGAACATCACCCGCTTCGTCGGCGAGAAGACCGCCGGCACGAATGGCGCCGCAGGCTGAGCTGACGCTCGAGTCGCTGCGTCTCGACGCCGGGCGGGCGGTCGACGAGATCGCCGAGCGGCTTCGCGACGTCGTCTACAAGGACCTGCGCCGCCGCGGCGCCGTCGTCGGCCTCTCCGGTGGCGTTGACTCGAGCCTCGTCGCCTTCCTCTGCGTCCGCGCCTTCGGGCCGGAGCGCGTGCTCGGGGTGCTCATGCCCGAAGGCGAGTCCGCCTCCGACACGCTCGACCTCTCCAACGTCGCCGCCGAGGCCGCCGGCGTGGAGACGGTGCTCGAGGACGTCACGGAGCTGCTCGAGGCGGCCGGCTGCTACGAGCGCCGCGACGCCGCCATTCGCGCGGTGCTCCCGGAGTACGGCGCGGGCTGGAAGGCGAAGATCGTGCTGCCCAGCCTGCTCGGCGGCTCGCGCTACAGCCTCTTCACGGTCGTCGCCGAGTCGCCGGAGGGCGAGCGCCGCGAGGCGCGGCTGACGGCGACGGCCTACCGCGAGGTGGTCGCCGCGACGAACTTCAAGCAGCGCGTGCGCAAGATGCTCGAGTACTACCACGCCGACCGCCTGGATTACGCCGTCGTGGGGACGCCGAACCGGCTCGAGTACGACCAGGGCTTCTTCGTGAAGAACGGCGACGGCTCCGCGGACGTGAAGCCGATCGCCCACCTGTACAAGACGCAGGTCTACCAGCTCGCCGAGGAGGTCGGAGTGCCGGCGGTGATCCGCGAGCGCCCCCCGACGACCGACACCTACGCGCTCGAGCAGAGCCAGGAGGAGTTCTACTTCTCGGTCCCGTTCGACAAGCTCGACCTCTGCCTCTACGCCCGAAACCACGGCCTTCCGGCGGAGGCCGCGGCGGCGGCGACCGGCCTCGACGCGGAGATCGTCGAGCGCGTCTACGAGGACATCGAGCGAAAGCGAAGGGCCGCCGAGTACCTGCACGCGCCACCGCTGCTCGTCGCCGAGCTCGACGGCCTCTAGCCGTTCGAGGGGGCGCGACCCACTTCCGTGTGCGTGAGCTCGGCCCGAAAGACGCAGTTTCCGCACCTTTTCCGCCGAAACTTTGCACACGCCGAAAGATGAGCTATGGTCTAGTTCTTCGTGTAGTCCGATCGAAAGGCGGCCCTTTCGATGAGTCCTTCCGAGCATCGCACTGCTGTATTGCTGGACGAGCATCCCCTCTGGCTGGAGGGGGTGGAGCAAGTTCTGGCGCGGATCGGGATCGAGGTCAAGGGGAAGGCGACCTCGCCCGAGCACGCTGTCGCGCTGATCGAGGAGCACAATCCCAGCCTGTTCGTCACCTGCGTCGAGCTGGAGAACGGCCGGATGGACGGCATCGAGTGCCTGTCGCTGGCCAAGCAGAAGGCGCCGGAGCTGAAGGTGATCGTCCTCTCGGCGTACGCGGATCCCCAGTACGTCGACGCGGCGCTGGCGGCGGGCGCCGAGGCCTACGTGCTCAAGACCGCCCACGCCGACGATCTCGCGTCCGCGATCAGGCAGGCGTTCGACCACTCCATCTACCTGGCCCGCGGACACAACGGCACGCGCCAGAGGTCCCGCGAGTCGATCGAGGAGTCCTGGGGCCTGACCCGTCGCGAGCTGGAGATCCTGACCCTCGTGGCCGAGGGCCATTCGAACGCACAGCTCGCCCGCATGCTCTGGGTCACGGAGCAGACCGTGAAGTTCCACCTGTCCAACATCTACCGCAAGCTCAACGTCTCGAATCGAACCGAGGCGAGCCGGTGGGCGCAGGTGCACGGGCTGCTTCCGCTTCAGTCCGCCCAGAGCCCGGCGGCGGCCTAGCCGCTACCGGCGGGAGACGCTCGCAGAAACGGAGCGCGGCCACCCCCCGACCAATCGGGGGCGGCCGCGCGCGCCCTGGAGGAGCGCCCCGAAAATCTTGCTGAGGGAAGCCCGCGCGTCTATCCCCCGGAAGGGGGAGGCGGGCCACGTCCCGCTTGGTCTCCGGGAGGGCCCGCGCAACCCCACGCGAGGGCCGTAGAGGGAAGGCTCACGGCGCCCCCGCTTGATCGGGCGTCGGCTGCGGCCAACCGCCGCCCGTGTGAGGCGCGACATTACTGAACCGGCCGGTCGGCTGCCACTAGCCGTTCGGCGAGACCGAGCACTCGGTGAGAGTCAGAACACCGGCGTCTCGCGCCAGGTTCCCCAGACCTCGCGGAGGGCCTCGCACATCTCGCCCATCGTCACATACACGCGCGAGGCCTCGACGATGGCGGGCATCAGGTTCTTGTCCTCGGCGGCGGCGTCCTCCTTGAGACGGGCGAGCGCGGCCTCGACGGCCGTCGCGTCGCGGGTCTCGCGGAGCTCCCTGACCCGCCTGACCTGCTTGTCCTCGAGGGCCTGGTCGATCTTGAGGATCTCGATCGGCCGCTCATCGGGCTCCTGGAAGCGGTTGACGCCGACGATCACCCGCTGTCCCGCCTCCAGCTCGCTCTGGAACCGGAAGGACGCCTCGGCGATCTCGCGCTGGAAGAAGTTCTCCTTGATGGCGGGGACGACGCCGCCCAGCCGGCGGATTCGGTCGAAGTAGTCGTACGCCTCGGCCTCGAGGCGGTTCGTGAGGTCCTCGAGGAAGTAGGAGCCTCCGAGCGGGTCGATCGTCGAGGCGACGCCGGTCTCGTGCGCGAGAACCTGCTGCGTGCGCAGCGCGATCTTGACCGCATGCTCGGTCGGGAGGGCGAGCGCCTCGTCGAAGGAGTTCGTGTGCAGCGACTGGCAGCCGCCGAGGACGGCGGCGAGCGCCTCCACCGCGGTACGCACGATGTTGACCTCGGGCTGCTGGGCGGTCAGCGAGACCCCGGCGGTCTGGGCATGGAAGCGCATGAGCCACGACCGCGGGCTCTTCGCGCCGTACGTGTCGCGCAGCTCGCGGGCCCAGATCCGCCGGGCGGCGCGGTACTTGGCGATCTCCTCGAAGAAGTCGATGTGCGCGTTGAAGAAGAACGAAAGCCGCGGGGCGAAGTCGTCGACGGGGAGGCCGCGCGCGACGGCGGCCTCGACGTACGCGAACCCGTCGGCCAGGGTGAACGCGAGCTCCTGCGCGGCCGTCGAGCCGGCCTCGCGAATGTGGTAGCCGGAGATCGAGACCGGGTGCCAGAGCGGCACCTCCCGGGCGCAGAACTCGATCATGTCTACGCAGAGCCGCATGGACGGCTCGGGCGGGAAGATCCACTCCTTCTGCGCGATGTACTCCTTGAGGATGTCCGTCTGGATCGTCCCGCGGAGCTTGTCGCGGCCCACTCCCTGCTTCTCGGCGACGCAGATGTAGAAGGCGAGCAGCATCGCGGCCGGCGCGTTGATGGTCATCGAGGTGGACACCTCGTCCAGCGGGATCCCCGCGAAGAGCTGCTCCATGTCCGCGAGCGAGTCGATCGCCACGCCCTCGCGGCCCGACCTCCCCGAGCGACTTCGCGTGGTCCGAGTCGTAGCCCATGAGGGTCGGCATGTCGAACGCCGTCGAGAGCCCGGTCTGCCCGTGCTCGAGCAGGTACCGGAAGCGGACGTTCGTCTCTTCGGCCGTGCCGAAGCCGGCGAACTGCCGCATCGTCCAGAGCTTCCCGCGGTGCATTGACGGGTAGACCCCGCGCGTGTAGGGGAAGACACCCGGGTAGCCGAGGTCGCGCTCGTAGGCGACGTCGACGTTGTCGGGCGTGTAGAGCGGCTCGACCGGCACGCCCGACATCGTGGTGAAGAGGGCTTCCCGCTCGGGCGTCGCAGCGTAGAGGTCGCGCCGCCACTCCTCCGTGGCGTCGAGACCGCGGCGGTCTTCCGTCGTGGCCATGCGGCCATGAATTCTAGGCGCTCGGCGTTCTCCTCCTTCCGGGGGAGTGGCCGGCCACCCGAACGGGTGCTTCGCAGCCTCTCATCCCGTTTTCATACCGCTTTGCGGCCACGACCCTACGCCTCTGGCCGATTGGTTCGACCAGGAAGACGCTTTTCGCGCGCCAGAGAACGATGACTCCTCTCCCTCCACTGCGGCCCTCGGAGACCGGCTCGGCTGACGTCGAGCCGGCCGCCGTCCTCCGCGGCTCCTCGCCCGTGCGGACGGCCGCCGCGGTCGCGGCGGCCGCCGCCGTGTTCCTCGCCGTCGTCCTGGTCGCCGGCGTGGGCCGCGTCGACGGGGGCGTGCCCGAGTTCCTCGCGGACGCGCTGGGACCGGAGAGGGCCGAGGCGCCGATGGAGCGCACGCCGGCGACCGGTGTCGACGTGCGGATCCACGACCGCGGCTACAGCGTCTCCCACCGAGGGATGTCCGTCTCGCTGGCCTCGGAGGACGTCGGCGGAGCAATGTGGCGGCGCCACGTTCACGGGGTCACCCGCGAGACCGACTTCGGCACCGAGACGATCCTCATCGGCCGGGCGAAGACGGAGTCGTTCCTCACGGTTGCGAAGCGGCAGGGCGAGCGAACCTGGCGCTGGCGCATCGCGTCCCGGCTCCAGCCGCGCCTCGACCGCGCCGGCGCCGTGACCTTCCTCGACCCGGACCGGCATCTCGTCACCAACATCAGCATCGATCCGGTGCGGATTCTCGACGCCGAGGGCAAGGACGTCACGCCGGCCGGCCTCCGCTGGCATCTCGAGCGGGGCGACGGCGCCTGGTTCCTCACGCTCGCGCTCGACGACCGCGACCTGCCGCTGCCGTACGTCATCGACCCGGCGGTCACGCACCGGACCTCGGCTACCGCGAACAACGGCGGCGGGTCTACCAGCCTCACGATCGCGAAGCCGGCCGGCGCAGTGGAGAAGGATCTCCTCGTCGCCCACGTCACGATTCGGAACACGGGCACGATCACGGCGCCCGCGGGCTGGACGCAGGCCGTGAACGCCGCGTACACGACGGGGGGCAACTGGCTTCGCCAGTCGGTCTGGTACAAGGTCGCGACCGCCTCCGAGCCGGCCAACTACACCTGGAGCTTCGGGACGAGCGGCGCCGCAGCCGGAGGCATCAGTGCCTTCTACGGCGTCAAGACCACGACGGCTCCGGGGCCGCTCAACGTCGTCGATACCACTCCGAGCTTCGCGAACTCCGGCACCGTGACCGCGACCTCGATCACGACGACGACGAACAACGCGCTCGTCCTGGCCTTCTTCTCGGTACGCGCCAACTCGGCCTTCTCCCAGGCGGCCGGCATGACGGAGCTCTACGAGGCGGCTGCATCCGGGGGCATGGCCGTCGCCACCGACTCGATGGTCCAGGTCACCGCGGGAGCGACCGGCAACAAGACGTCGACCGTCACCTCGACCAGGAACGGCGGCACCCAGGCCTCCTTCAACGTCGACAACACCGCCCCGACAGGGAGCCTCAACGATCCAGGCACGCCGCTCGTCGGCACGGTCGGCCTCACTGGCAACGCGAGCGATGCGGATTCCACGATCAGCGTCCAGTTCCAGCGCTCGCCGGCGAACCTGGGCACCTGGACGAACATCGGCACCGCCGACACGGCCTCGCCGTACACGGCCTCCTTCGATACCACGGCCGTGGTCGACGGTCTCTACGACCTGCGCGTCGTCGTCACGGACGCCGCAGCCAACGTCACCAACTCCGCCGTCGTCGAGGACAGGCGCGTCGACAACACGGCGCCGGCGTCCACCACCACGTTTCCGGCTGCCGCCGGCACGTACAACACGGCAAGCTGGAATGCGGGCTGCGCGACGGCAGGCTTCTGCGGGACGTACTCGGACGGAGGCTCGGGCGTCGCGCAGGTGGAGATCTCGATCCGCCAGGGCAGCAGCAACTACTGGAGCGGCGGCTCCTTCTCCAGCGGGAGCGAAGTGTGGAACACGGCCACCAGCGGCGGCGGCACCTGGTCCTACGGCTTCGCCGCCGGCAGCTTCCCCACCGACGGCGGCTACACGATCCGCGTCCGCGCGACCGACGTCGCGGGCAACGTCGAGGCGCCGGCGAGCCGAAGCTTCACGATCGACCGCGACCCGCCCGAGACGACGATCGACTCGAATCCGGCCGACCCCGCCGCCTCGACGAGCGCCGACTTCGACTTCTCCTCCGACGAGGGCGGCTCCTCGTTCGAGTGCCGGATCGACGGCGGCGGCTGGAGCGCGTGCACGAGCCCGAGGAACTACACGAGCCTGGCGGACGGGAGCCACACCTTCGAGGTTCGGGCCACCGACGTGGCCGGAAACCAGGACGCCTCAGCCGCCTCCTTCACCTGGCTCGTGGACACGGCGGCGCCGAGCTCGACGATTGCCTTCCCGGCAGCGAGCGGCGAGTACAACGCGACTGGCTGGGACTCCGGCTGCCCCACGAGCGGCCTCTGCGGAACCTCCGCGGACGGCGCCGGCTCGGGCGTCGCCGAGGTCGAGGTCTCCATCCGGCAAGGCACCGGCGACTACTGGGACGGCTCCGCCTTCACCAGCGGCACCGAGACCTGGAACGACGCCACCCTCGCCGCCGGCGACTGGTCGTACGCCTTCGACTCGACGGACTTCCCCGCCGACGGCTCGTACACCATCCGCGTGCGCGCGACCGACGCCGTCGCCAACGCGGAGGCTCCGTCCAGTCGGACGTTCGCCTACGACACGTCGAGCCCGAGCGCCCTGTTCATCCACCCGGGCGCCGGCGGCGACTATACGAACGCGACCTGGAACGGCGGCTGCCCGGCGAGCGGCTTCTGCGGCACGCAGTCGGACTCACTCTCCGGCGTGGCGTCCGTCGAAGTCTCGATTCAGCGCCCGGCGACCGGCCTCTACTGGGACGGGAGCTCGTTCTCGTCGACGGGGGAGACCTTCGAGACGGCGACTCTCGCCGGCGGCGACTGGTCGTTGGACTTCGCCGCCGCGACCTTCCCGGCCGACGGGCAGTACACCGTCCACATCCGTGCGATCGACGATGCGGGAAACTCGGAGCCCGGCCCCACGCGCGTGTTCCGGATCGACAACGCAGCCCCGAGCTCTACGGTCTCGTTCCCTGCGCACTCCGGCACCTACAACACGGCCGGCTGGAACGCCGGCTGCGCGACGAGCGGCTTCTGTGGCACTCATTCGGACGGCGGATCCGGTGTCCAGAGCGTCGAGGTCTCGATCCGCCAAGGCAGCGGCGACTACTGGGACGGCTCCGCCTTCACCAGCGGAACCGAGGTCTGGAACACCGCCACGCTGGCAGGCGGCGACTGGTCGCAGGACTTCGCCGCGGCGGGCTTCCCTGCCGACGGCATGTACACCGTTCGCGTCCGCGCGACGGACGTCGCGGGCAACGTCGAGACGCCGGCGAGCCGCTCCTTCACGATCGACCGCGCCGCCCCGCAGACGACGATCGACTCCTCGCCCTCGGATCCGACCAGCTCGACGAGCGCCGACTTCGACTTCTCCTCCGACGAGGTCGGCTCGACCTTCGACTGCCGCCTCGACGGCGGCGCCTGGGGCGCCTGCACCTCGCCCGAGAGCTACACGGGCCTCGCCGACGGAAGCCACACCTTCGACGTCCGGGCAACCGACGTCGCCGGCAACACCGACGGCTCCCCGGCCTCCTACACCTGGCTGGTCGACACGACCGCACCCTCCTCGACGATCGACTTCCCGGACGACTCCGGCCTGTACAACCCGTCGGGGTGGGACTCCGGCTGCCCCACGAGCGTCCTCTGCGGAACCTCTGCGGACGGCGCCGGCTCGGGCGTCGCCGAGGTCGAGGTCTCCATCCGGCAAGGCACCGGCGACTACTGGGACGGCTCCGCCTTCACCAGCGGCACCGAGACCTGGAACGACGCCACCCTCGCCGCCGGCGACTGGTCGTACGCCTTCGACTCGCCGGACTTCCCCGCCGACGGCTCGTACACCATCCGCGTGCGCGCGCGAGACGACGCCGGGAACACGGAGACCGCCTCGAGCAGGACGTTCACCTTCGACTCGACCGAGCCCGAGACCTCCATCGACTCGAGCATGGCCGACCCGACCAACTCGACCTCCGCGAGCTTCGACTTTTCCTCGGACGAGGCCGGCTCGACGTTCGAGTGCGCGCTCGACGGCGGCGCCTGGAGCGCGTGCACCAGCCCGAAGGCCTATGGCGGCCTCTCCGACGGCGGCCACTCGTTCGAGGTGCGGGCGACCGACCCCGCGGGCAACACGGACGGCAATCCGGCGAGCTTCGGCTGGACGATCGACACCGTGGCGCCCTCGAGCTCCGCAGGGTTCCCGGCGGCCTCGGGCGTCTACACGGCCGCCGCCTGGGACGCCGGCTGCGCGCCCGCCGGCCTCTGCGGGACGTACTCGGACACCGGCGTCGGCGTCGTCGACGTGGAGGTCTCGATCCGCCAGGGCAGCGGCGACTACTGGGACGGCTCCGCCTTCACCAGCGGCTCCGAGGTCTGGAACGACGCCACCCTCGCCGCAGGCAACTGGTCGTACGCCTTCGACTCGACGGACTTCCCCGCCGACGGTGACTACACGGTCAGACTGCGTGCCCGCGACGACGCGGGCAACGTCGAGAGCGCCTCGGCACGCACGTTCACTTACGACACGACGGCCCCCCAGACCGTCATCGACTCGAGCCCGGCCGACCCGACCGCCTCGACGAGCGCCGACTTCGACTTCTCCTCCGACGAGGTCGGCTCGACCTTCGAATGCCGCCTCGACGCCGGCGCCTGGGGCGCGTGCACCTCGCCCGGGAGCTACACGGGCCTCGCCGACGGAAGCCACACCTTCGACGTCCGGGCAACCGACGTCGCCGGCAACACCGACGGCTCCCCGGCCTCCTTCACCTGGCTGGTCGACACGACCGCGCCCTCCTCGACGATCGACTTCCCGGCGGCGGGGGGCGAGTACAACACGGCGGGCTGGAACGACGGGTGCGCCATCGCGGGCGCCTGCGGGTCGTACTCGGACGGCTCGGGCTCCGGGGTCGACCAGGTGCAGGTCTCGGTTCGCCGGGTCTCCACCGGCCTCTACTGGAACGGGGCAGCGTTCTCGTCGGGGGCGGAGGTCCTGCTCAACACGTCTTTGGCCGCCGGAGACTGGACTCGGACCTTCCCGGCCTCGAACTTCCCTGCAGACGACGACTACACGATTCGGGTGTTCGCAACCGACACCGTCGGCAACGGCGAGGCGCCTGCGAGCCGGACCTTCAGCTTCGACGACACGGATCCGAGCGGCTCGCTGACGGCGCCGGCCGACGGAGCCTTCCTCGCCGGGACGATCACCGTCTCCTCCGACTCCGCCGACACAGGCTCCGGCGTCGAGTCCGCCGAGTTCCAACGCCGACCCGCAGGCGGCAGCCCCTGGACGACCATCGACACCGACAGCAACGCCCCCTACTCCATCAACTGGGACACCACCCCCCTCGCCGACGGCGACTACGACCTCCGCGCCCTCACCACCGACGACGCCGGCAACACCTCCACCTCCCCCCTCCGCACGGTCACCGTCGACAACACGGCGCCGAGCTCGGCAACGCTCGACGCGCTCCCGGCTGCGATCAGGAACGGGCACGCGCTCACCGGCTCCGGCGCGGACGCGACCTCGGGCATCGATTCGCTCACGTATCTCTACTGCGCGGGCCCCCCGTGCACGCCGTCGACGCCGATCGGCTCCTCGACCACCGGCCCGGACTACAGCGTCGCCTGGACGGCCCAGCCTGCGGACGGTGACGTGCGCGTGCTCGTGCGGGTGACCGACCGTGCCGGGAACACGCTCGACTCGGCCAGCGAGGACGTCCTCGTCGACAACACGGATCCGAGCGGCTCGCTGACGGCGCCGGCCGACGGAGCCTTCCTCGCCGGGACGATCACCGTCTCCTCCGACTCCGCCGACACAGGCTCCGGCGTCGAGTCCGCCGAGTTCCAACGCCGACCCGCAGGCGGCAGCCCCTGGACGACCATCGACACCGACAGCAACGCCCCCTACTCCATCAACTGGGACACCACCCCCCTCGCCGACGGCGACTACGACCTCCGCGCCCTCACCACCGACGACGCCGGCAACACCTCCACCTCCCCCCTCCGCACGGTCACCGTCGACAACACGGCGCCGAGCGTGACCCTGACCGCGCCGACGGGCTTCGTCAACGCGGCCGCGCCCGACCCCTTCACGGTCACCGCCATGACCCCGGACGGCGACGTCCAGAACGTCGAGCTGTTCAGCTGCTCGAATCAGAGCGCGGGCTGCTCGAGCGGCTCCTGGATCTCCCTCGGGGTTGACGCGAGCGCCCCCTACTCCGCTTCCTGGGCGATCGACCCCGACAGCAACCGGGCGCTGCGCGTGGTCGCCACCGACACGGCGGGAAACACGGGTGGCGACGTCGTCGACGTGACGATCGACCGCACGAGCCCGACCGGCTCGCTGACGGCGCCGGCCGACGGAGCCTTCCTCGCCGGGACGATCACCGTCTCCTCCGACTCCGCCGACACAGGCTCCGGCGTCGAGTCCGCCGAGTTCCAACGCCGACCCGCAGGCGGCAGCCCCTGGACGACCATCGACACCGACAGCAACGCCCCCTACTCCATCAACTGGGACACCACCCCCCTCGCCGACGGCGACTACGACCTCCGCGCCCTCACCACCGACGACGCCGGCAACACCTCCACCTCCCCCCTCCGCACGGTCACCGTCGACAACACGACGCCCTCGGCTCCCGTCGTGACGCTCTCCGAGTCGAGCCCGTTCGCCTACGTGAGCGGAGGCGAGATCTTCGTCAACACGGACGAGTCGGGCTCGTACGACGTCGAAGCCACGAGCTCCGACCCCCACTCGGGGATCGACAAGATCCGTTTCCCGGGCCCGACCGACGACCCGTCCAGCCCGTACTCGGCCACCTATGCCTTCGGCGACCTCAGCGGCCCGCAGACGGTCACGGCGTTCAACGGCGCCGGCCTGACCGCGTCGACCCCGTACACGGTCACGCCGGACACCGCCGAGCCGACGGGCGGCTCGGTCGACTACCTCGACGGGTACGACGCCGACGGCGACGTCACCGTGAGCGTCGACGCCGGCGCGGACGCGCTCTCCGGCGTCGCACCCGCCTCGGCCCTCCTCGAGCGGCGCACGGCCGCCCTCTCCGACGGCGTCTGCGACCCCTTCGCCGGCGGCTGGAGCACCGTGACGAGCCCCGACACGGTCGGCGCGGGCCTCTGCGCGCAGTACCGCTACCGCGTCTCCGACCGCGTCGGCAACGAGGCGACCTACAGCTCGGCCAGCGTCGTCAAGGTCGACCTCGTCGATCCGGAAGCCCCGCTGCTCACGCTGGACGAGTCGAGCCCGTTCGCCCACGTCGTCGGCACCGAGATCTTCGTGAACACGAACGAGACGGGCAGCTACGACGTCGACGCGTCCACCTCGGACTCCGTCTCGGGAATCGCGAAGGTCGTCTTCCCGGGCGGCGTCGAGGACACGAGCGCGCCGTACGCGGCCACCTACGACTTCGACGACCTGCTCGGTAGCGAGACGGTCACCGCGCACGACGGCGCCGGCAACACGTCCAGCTCCGACTTCGACGTCACCGAGGACATCTCGGCGCCGTCCACGACCGACGACACCGCCTCGATCGGCTCGGCCTGGCAGACCGCACCGGTCACGGTCACGCTGACGCCGACGGACGCGCGCTCGGGCGTCGCTGCGACGTACTACACGTCCGACGGCAGCGTCCCGACGACGAGCTCGGACGAGGGCACCTCCGTCGACCTGACCGCCGACGGCGTGTACGTGATCCGCTATTTCTCGGTCGACAACGTCGGCAACGTCGAGCCGGTCCGCACTGCCTTCGCCACGATCCGGATCGACCAGACGAACCCGAGCCAGCCGGTGATCACGCTGGACGAGTCGACCCCGTACGCGCACGTGAGCGGGAGCGAGGTCTTCGTCAACACGGACGAGAACGGCGGCTACGACGTCTCGGCGACGACCTCCGACGCAGGGTCGGGCATCGACAGGGTCTCCTTCCCGGGCGGGATCGACGACGACACGAGCCCGTACTCGGCGACCTACGACCTCGACGACCTCTCCGGCGCCCAGACGGTCACGGCGCACGACGCCGCCGGCAACACCGCGGGCGATACGTTCACGGTCACGCCGGACACGGCGGCCCCGGCCGGCGGCTCCGTCGACTACCCGGATGGCTACGACGCCGACGGGACGGTCGCGATCGCGTTGGACGCCGGGACGGACGCGCTCTCCGGCATCGCTCTGGGCTCGGCCGTCCTCGAGCGTCAGACCTCCACGCTCGCCGGCGGCGCCTGCGATCCGTTCGTCGGCAGCTGGAGCGCTGTCTCGAGCCCCGACACGGTCCCCGACTCGACATGCGCGCAGTACCGCTACCGGGTCTCCGACCGCGTCGGCAACGAGGCGACCTACAGCTCTGCCAACGTCGTCAAGGTCGACCTCACCGCGCCGCAGACCACGATCGGCGTCGCGCCGGGCGACCCGAGCTCGGCCCCCTCGCCCGCCTTCGAGTTCTCGGCGACCGAGGCCGGCTCCACCTTCGAGTGCCGCCTCGACGGCGGCGCCTGGAGCGCCTGCTCGAGCCCGGAGACGGTCGGCCCGCTCGTCGACGGGGGCCACGCCTTCGAGGTGCGGGCGACCGACGCGGCCGGCCTGACCGACCCGACCCCCGCCTCCCACACCTGGACGGTGGACACCGTCTCGCCGGACACGGCCTTCGACGAGGTGCCGCCGGACCCGTCCAACGACGACGCCCCGACGTTCGAGTTCTCCGCGGGCGAGGCAGGCTCGGCGTTCGAGTGCAGGCTCGACGGAGGCGCCTGGGCGGCCTGCTCGAGCCCCGAGACGATCGGCCTCCTCGCCGACGGAAGCCATGCGTTCGACGTGCGCGCCGTCGACGGGGCCGGGAACGTCGACCCCTCGCCCGCCTCCCATACCTGGACGGTCGACACGGTCGCTCCCGACTCGTCCTTCTCGGTCGTTCCCGCCGACCCGACGAACGACACGACCCCGAGCTTCGAGTTCTCGGCGAGCGAGGGCGGCTCCACCTTCGAGTGCCGCCTCGACGCCGGCTCCTGGACCGCGTGCTCGAGCCCCGAGACGGTCGGCCCGCTCGCCGACGGCAGCCACACCTTCGAGGTCCGGGCGACCGACCCGGCCGGGAACCAGGAGACCGCGCCCGAGGCCTACACGTGGATGGTCGACACCGGAGCGCCGCCCGTGACGATCACCCAGCCGAGCGGCTTCGTGAACGCCTCGGACGCCGACCCGTACACGGTGCGGGCGACGAGCCCCGACGGCGACGTCGCCGACGTCGAGTTCTTCCGCTGCTCCGACGCCTCGACAGCCTGCGCGACGGGATCCTGGGTCTCGCTCGGCACGGACGCGACCGCGCCGTACGAGGCCTCCTGGCCGCTCGACCCGGACGGCAACCGCGCGCTCCGCGCAGTCGCCACCGACGTCGCCTCCAACGCGGGCGCCGACGTGGTCGACGTGACGATCGACCGCACCGTGCCGGCGACGGCGATCGACTCGGCCCCCTCCGACCCGAGCGGGAGCTCGAGCGCGAGCTTCGACTTCAGCGCGAGCGAGGGCGGCGTCACCTTCGAATGCCGCCTCGACGCCGGCGGCTGGAGCGGCTGCTCCAGCCCCCAGGGCTACGCCGGCCTGACCGACGGCGCCCATACGTTCCACGTCCGCGCGACCGACGTGGCAGGCAACGTCGACCCGACTCCGGCGACCTTCTCGTGGACGGTCGACACCGTCGCCCCGGAGACGACCATCGACCTCGCTCCGGGCGACCCGAGCGGAAGTCAGGCGCCGAGCTTCGAGTTCTCCGCGAACGAGGGCGGCTCCACCTTCGAGTGCCGCCTCGACGGCGACGCCTGGAGCGCCTGCTCCAGCCCGCAAGGCTACGCCGGCCTCGCCGACGGAAGCCACACCTTCCAGGTGCGCGCGGCCGACGCAGCCGGCCACGTCGACCCGACGCCGGCGACCCACGTGTGGACGATCGACGCGACCCCGCCCGGCGGCGGGCTGGCCGACCCGGGTCAGTTCCTGCGCGGGACGGTCGCACTGAGCGGGTCGCCGAGCGACGACGGCGCAGGCGTCCAGAGCGTCGACTTCCAGGTCTCCCCCGCGGACACGGGATCGTGGACGTCGGTCGGCCTCGACACGACCGACCCGTACGCCACCGGCTGGGACACGACGACGGTCGCGGACGGCGCCCACGACCTCCGCATCGTCGTCACCGACAACGCCGGCAACTCCAGTCCCTCCGCGGTGATCGAGGATCGCGTCGTCGACAACACCGCGCCGGGCGCGACCATGAACGACCCCGGCGCGTATCTCCGCGCCACCGTCTCGCTGAGCGCGGACGCGAGCGACGCGGGCTCCGGCGTCGACACAGTCTCCTTCGAGCGTTCGCCGGCCGGGGGTGGCGCCTGGACGGCCGTCGCGAACTCCTGGAACACGACCGGCGTCGCCGACGGTCTCTACGACCTCCGCGTCATCGTGACCGACAACGCCGGCAACTCGACGACCTCGGCGCCGGTGACGGATCGGAGGGTGGACAACACCAGGCCGAGCCTCACCGCCTCCACCCCGGCCGACGGCGTGACGATCGCATCGGCGGGCTCGCTCGAGGTCGTTGCCAGCGAGGACCTGGCGGGCATCGTGGGCGCCGAGATCGACGGCTCGCCCGCACCCGCCCCGAGCGTCTCCGGTGACACGGTGACGTACACGCACTCCTTCGCCCCCGGCCCGCATCTGCTCGCCGGCGAGCTCGAGGACCTCGCGGGCAACAGGCAGCCGATCCGCATCCACTTCACGACCTGGACGGGGGCGACGGCGGACTACCCGTACGTCGAGAAGAACTCCCACGCCGCAGCCAGCATGTCGCTCCGCTCGGCGAGCGACACCACGACCGTGACGGTTCCGGCCGGCGGCTGGGCGGGCGCGCCCGCCGGCGACTGGCTCGTCGTGCGGATCGACCCGCAGCCCGGCACCGGCGCCTCCGGCGGCTTCCAGCCTGCGAGCGAGAACCTCGACGTCACCGCGTACTGGGCGCTCGACGGCTCCGCGGTGACCTCCTTCTCGCTCCCGCTCGAGATCGTGGTCGACAACGCCGAGCCCCACGTCGTCCCGGCGGTCTTCGAGAGCGGCGCGTGGCGCCCCCTCGCCGAGGTCCCCGGCGGCGGGCTCCCGGCCGCCTGGGCCGACGGGTTCGCCTTCGACGGGACGAACGTCAGGATCCTCACCCGCCACCTCTCGCTCTTCACGCTCCTCGAGGACGTCGAGGCGCCGACGAAGCCGGGCGCCTTCAAGGGCATCGTCAAGAAGAGCAAGTTCTCGCTCTCCTGGACGGCCGCCGCCGACAACTCCGGGCTGATCTCCGCGTACCGGGTGTACGCGAACAACGCGCTCGTCAAGACCGTGGACGGATCGAAGCGGTTGGTGGGAATGGGCGCGTTCAAGCTCACCGACCGGCGCGCATTCCGGGTCGCAGCGGTGGACGGTGCAGGCAACGTCGGCCCGCAGACCGTCGCGCTCAAGGTCGTCCCCAAGCTCGCGAGGCTCTCGCTGGCGGCGGCGAAGGCGGCCCTCAAGAAGCGCGGCTTCAAGACCGGCAAGATCACCTGGATGACCTCGGCGACCGTCCCCGCTGGCAGGGTCGTCAAGGGCGCCGTGGGCGGCCTCAGGGCGGCCGGGTCGAAGGTGGGGCTCCGCGTCTCGAGGGGCCAGGCCGCCGGCCGCTCGTTCGCTCCGGCACCTCCTCCCTCGAGCCCGACGAGCCCTCCGCCGGCGAGCAGCCCTCCGAGCCCGGCTCCCGCGGAGACCGCTCCCACGCCCCCGACGACGAGCACGACCACCACGAGCCTCGCTGAGCCCGTGCAGCCGAAGCGCGGCCGCGTCTTCCCCTTCGCGAGCCGGAGCATCGACAGCTTCTCCGAGGTCCGCCGGGAGCTCGGCTTCGGCCTCCTGGCAGCGGCGTTCTCGATCGCCCTGATCGCAGGCCTCAGGGCACGACGGCCGGCGGCGGCAGCCTCGGCGGCCCAGGGCGATCAGCTGCTGCTCTGGGATCAGCGGATCGCCGAGGCGATTCGTCGCTTCCTGAGGCTCTCCTAGAGGAGAGCAGCGGTCACTCCGATCCGGTCGCTACTGCGAGCTCCCAGGCCTCCACAGGGGTCTCCCGGGAGCCGGCGTTCGCGGCCCGGGCGAGAATGAAGAGGAGGTCGGAGAGGCGGTTCAGGTAGGCGAGCGCCACGGGATTCGCGCCCTGCGCCCGGTCGAGTGCGGCGGCTCGGCGCTCCGCCCTTCGGCAGACGGCGCGGGCGACGTGGAGACGGGCCGCGGCCTCGGTCCCGCTCGGAAGGACGAAGCTGCGAAGCGGCTCGAGCCTCTCGTTGACGAGGTCGCAGAGCTCCTCGAGCCGCTCCACCTGCGCGGTCGTCACGCGGAGCCGCTCGCGGCGCTCGTCCTCGAGCGGGACGCTGAGGTCGGCGCCGAGGTCGAAGAGGTCGTTCTGGATCTGCTCCAGCCAGGGACGGAACTCGTCCGACACCTCACCGGCGAGGACGAGCCCCAGGAACGAGTTGAGCTCGTCGACCGTCCCGTAGGCCTCGATGCGCGGATCGGTCTTGGAGACGCGGCTGCCGTCGCCGAGGCTCGTCTCACCCGCGTCTCCGGCCCGCGTGTAGATCCGCGTGAGCCGAACGGGCTCGTCCCGGCGTCGAGGCACGCGGGCGAGTATAGGCGCGCTACGCGCCGGGGTCGGGGACCTCGACCGGCTCGTTCACGTTCGTGATCGCGTAGTCGAGGTGCATGTCGACCTCCTCGCCCTGGATCTCCATGGTCAGGTCGAGGAGCATCCGCAGGGGCAGGTGGCTCTCCTGCGAGAGGTAGATGACGGCGCGCGTGTCGCCGAGCATCTCCGAGAGGTCGGGCATCGGGCCGCCGCCAACCGCCCCGAGCTGGCCGAGCAGCCCGTCGAAGAGCGCCGCGGTGTCGATGACGCCCGTGATCTTCACGGCCGGCTTGCCGTCGACCTCGGCGTCCTCGTCGAGGTCGACGTCCTTCACGTACTCGGCGAAGTCGAACTGCTCGATGCCGGTCGCCTGCGTGGGCGGGATCGGCACGGGCTGCCAGCCGCCGTCGAGCTGCATCCAGGCTTCGTCTCCGCGGACGACCATCGTCGTCTCGGGGAACTCGGGGATGTCGGGCGCCTTCATCGTCATGAAGAAGGCTCCGCCCGGCCTGGCGTCACCTCCCCCGAAGAGCACGACGCGGAAGTCCCCCACCGGCGTCTCCATCGTCATGCGGCCTGAAAACCGGAACGACTCCACCTGCGTGAGCGCCCGGTCGGACTCCTCCAGGAGCTCCTGCGCCCGCTGCCCGTCCGCGCCGGCGCACGCGAGCGGAGCCAGGGCAGCGAAAACGAGGAAGACGACGAACGCGACGCGGCGCATGAGGCTCAGATCGGCCGGGACGCCGCGCCGGTCGACACCCAGAAGTGTGACTTGGAGGACTAGGCGGCGACCAGGGCGCGGATCTCGCGCAGGCGGTCCTCGCGCTCCACGAACGCCTTGACGACCGCCGGATCGAACTGGGCCCGCGACTCGCCGACGATCTCGCGGCCGGCCAGCTCCCACGAGAGCGCGGGCCGGTACGGCCGGTCGCTCGTCATCGCGTCGAGCGCGTCGGCGACGGCGAAGATCCGCGCGGCAAGCGGGATGTCGCTCGCCTCGGTCCCGTCCGGATAGCCGCTCCCGTCCCAGCGCTCGTGGTGGGAGCGCACGATCCTGAGGCCCTCGCCCTGGAGGAAGGCGACGCCGCCGAGCATCTGCTCCCCCAGGAGCGTGTGCGTCCGCATGAGGCGGGTCTCGCCCTCGTTCAGCGGCCCGGGCTTCTGCAGGATGCGGTCGGGAATCCCGATCTTGCCGACGTCGTGGAGCAGGAAGCCGTACTCCGCGCTCGGGTCGTCGACGAGGTCCGGGCTGAGCGAGCGGGCGAGCTCGAGCGCGTAGCGCTGCACCCGCTGCGAGTGAGCGCGAGTGCCCGTGTCCTTCGACTCGAGCGCGCTCGCGAGCGCCGCGACCGTCTGCCTGTAGGCGTTCTGGAGGAGCACGCGCTGGCCGCGCTCGATCTCGAGCAGGTGGCGGAGGTCACGCGCGTAGAGAAGAAGCTGCTGCTCGTCCTCGACCGGCCCCTCTCCGCGGGCCGGCGGCGGCACGGCGGCGAGGCCGCCCGTGAGCCGCTCGACGACGTCGAGGAGCTCGAGCGGGCTGAACGGCTTGCGCAGGAACGCGTCGGCGCCCGAGTCACGCGTGGGGACCGCGTCGCCCACGGAGCCCGACAGGAGGACGACGGCGATGCCCGCGGTGCTCTCGTCCTGCTTCAGGCGCCGGCAGAGCTCGACGCCGCTCGTGCCCGGGAGGCGCACGTCCAGGACGATCGCGTCGGGCGGCCGCAGCTGCACGGCTTCGCGGGCAGCCTCGGCGGTCCCGGCCTCCTCGACCTCGACGTCCACGACCTCGAACGTCGTGCGGAGAAGCGCCCGGAACGCGGCGTCGTCGTCGACGATGAGCAGGCGCACTGGCGGCTCCTCGTAGTTCGGAGGAACGACCCCGATCGGTTTGCCGACCCGGGACGCGGCTAACGGTAGCTGTAGAAGCCCTCGCCTGCCTTGCGCCCGAGGCGGCCGGCGTCGACGTGCGCGCGGAGCAGCGGGCAGGGCTCGTACTTCTCGTCGCCGAGCCCGTCGCGGAGCACCTCCATGATCGAGACGCAGGTGTCCAGCCCGATCAGGTCGGCGAGGGCGAGCGGGCCCAGCGGGTGGTTGAAGCCGAGCCTGGCGATCGTGTCGATCGCCTCGGCCTCGGCCACCCCGTCCTGCAGGGCGTAGACAGCTTCGTTGATGAAAGGCATCAGGATCCGGTTGGAGACGAAGCCCGGGAAGTCGTTCGCCTCGGCGGGCGTCTTGCCCAGCTCGCCCGCGAGCTCGACGACCTCCCGCACGGTCTCGTCGGAGGTGCCCGGCGCCCTGACGACCTCCACGAGGCTCATCACCGGCACGGGGTTGAAGAAGTGCATCCCGACCACGCGATCGGGCCTACCCGTCACCGCAGCGAGCGAGCCGATCGGGATCGACGACGTGTTGGAGGCGAGGACGGCCTCCGGGGCGAGCACGGCGTCGGCGCGGCGGAAGACGTCCTGCTTCACGGCCGCGTCCTCGACGACGGCTTCGACCATGAGGTCGGCGTCGACGAGGTCGCCCACGGGCTCGACCCGCGCGAGCACCTCGGCAGGGTCGTGGGGCGCACCCTTCGCCGCCAGCTTCTCCAGGCTCCTCTGCATCCCCGCGAGCCCATTCTCGACCGCGCCGGGCGCGGCGTCGTGCAGGTGGACGGAGCGCCCGGAAGCGGCCAGCACCTGCGCGATCCCGGCGCCCATCTGCCCGGCTCCGACGACGAGGACGCGCTCGAACCGCATCCGGGCGAGCCTACTGGAACATGCGCCGAGCCGGTGGTGCACTGAAGGTGATGGCGCTTCGGCTCCTCCTCGTAGCGGCGACAGCGGCGAGGTCACTCCGGCAGGGCTCTTTCTCATCGACCCGAGCGACTGGAGCATCCGCCGGCTGAGCGACCAGCCGAGCTGGGTGACGTTCAGGGGCGTCGCCCTCCTCGCCTCTGCCTGGACCGAGGGCTCGGATCAACAGGCGCTGATCGTGTCCGATGTCGACGGCACGTCGCGCTTCAGCCTGATCCGCGAGGGCGCCGACTTCTCCCAGGTCAGCGGCCACCACCTCTACGCCACGACGCCCGACGGCACTCGCTTCGAGATCATCGACCTCGAGACCGGCGAGACCGTCGGCCGGGCGTCGCCGCGCCTCGAGACCTGGCTCCTCCATCTCGACTGATCAGCCCGATGGGCAGTCGGGCCGCTTCGGGCGCGGGAACGACCTCGGGCGGCGCGCCGTCTCGTCCACGAGCTAGTCCGAGTGAGGCGCTCGTGTCGCCGCCCTTGTTCTTGCCACGAAGTAGGTCTCGAAGACGGCGAAGGTCTCGAGCTCGTAGGCGCCCGACGCGAGATCAGCCTGTCCACTCGGTCGTGGGGTCGCCAGGCCCGAGGGCGACGAGAGCTCCGCGACTGCCTTTCGACAACCGAGCGGACGCACGACGGTGGTCCCGATGCACTCCTGTTCATTGTCCGCCCCGGACAGCCGTCCGAACGGACGACCTCCGCGTCCTCGAGCTGCATCCCGATCACCTCACCGGGGCGCACGACGCTCAGCTTCCACGGCGGTCAGGCTCCACGGCGTCGCTGCAGACCCCCACCCACGGTGTCCGGTGACGCAACTCGATGCCCTGGACTCCCCCCTGGCGACCTCCGCAGCGTCGCTCACCACGAATCACCGCGGGCGGTTGTTGCTAGTCTTCCGCCAGTCGTCCTCGGATCGACCGTCCTCGGCAGCGGCTCGGCCTCGGAGGCCGAAGCGGACTATCCCCACTGCCGTCTCCCGACCGCCCCGCATGCCCCGTCGCGAGCGACGAAGGCAAGCAGTGACGACGACTGCGCGCATCCATCTCACTGGGACGCATCAGGGCGCCGGAGAGTTCCTAGACCTCGAGGAGCAGCGCGTCGCCCTGGCCGCCGCCGGAGCAGATCGCCGCGAGGCCGAGCCCGCCGCCGTTTCGGCGCAGCTCGTAGATCATCGTCCCGAGGATGCGGGCGCCGGAGGCACCGACGGGGTGGCCGAGCGCGACCGCGCCGCCGTTGACGTTCGCCTTCTCCGGGTCGGCGCCGAGCATCTTCAGGGAGTTGACCGTCACCGACGAGAAGGCCTCGTTGATCTCCACGCGATCCACGTCGTCGATCGTCTTCCCGGCCTTGTCGAGCACACGCGCCGCCGCCTTGGCCGGCGTTCGGGCGAGGTAGGCGTACTCGTCGGCGATGTAGGCGGATCCGAGGATCGTCGCCAGGACCTCGAGCCCGCGCTTCTTCGCGAACTCCTCGCTGACGACCACGAGCGCGCCGGCGCCGTCGTTCACGCCCGGCGCGTTGCCGGCGGTGGTCGTCCCCTCCGGGTCGAAGACCGGCTTCAGGCCCGCCAGCTTCTCCAGCGTCGTGTCCCGTCGCGGCGCCTCGTCGGTGTCGACGCCGTTCACGGAGACGAGCTCGTCGAGGAAGCGGCCCTCGTCGATCGCGGCGACGGCCCGCTGGTGGGAGCGGAGCGCCCACGCGTCCTGCTCCTCGCGGGTGATCCCGAGCTCGCGCGAGACGAACGACGCCTGCTCGACCATGTGCTTCCCGTCGAAGCTCGAGACGAGCCCGTCGTGGAGCATCAGGTCGATGACGGCGCCGTCGCCGAGCCGGTACCCGTAGCGCGCCTTCTTCAGGATGTACGGCGCGTTCGACATCGACTCCATGCCGCCCGCGACGATCACGTCGTGGTCGCCGGCGCGGATCATCTGGTCGGCCATCTCGACCGCACGCACGCTCGACGCGCAGACCTTGTTGATGGTGTCGCTCGGAACCTCCTTCGGGAGGCCGGCGCCGACGGCCGCCTGCCTGGCCGGCGCCTGGCCGGCGCCGCCCTGCAGCACCTGGCCCATGATCACGTACTCGACCTCGTCGTCGCGGACGTCGACGCGATCGAGCGCTCCGCGGATGGCGATCGCCCCGAGCTGAGGCGCCTCGTAGTCCTTGAGGGCGCCGCCGAGCTTTCCGAACGGCGTGCGGGCGGCGGCGACGATGACCGAGCGGGCCATGCGGCCAGCGTACCAACCCGCATCCGCCCGGCCGAGCCACTCGTTCCCCCTACTCGTTGCGCTCGCGCCAGGCCTCGGCCATCGCCACGCGCTTCGCCATCGACGGGTGCGTGTCGAGGAGGAGATACGACCATGTCGGAGGGCTCGGATCGACGAGCGCCTCGTCGGCGAAGCCGCGCCAGAGCTGGGCCACGGCCTCCGGGTCCTCGGTCGTCTCGAGCGCGACCCAGTCCGCCTCGGCCTCCAGGTTGCGCGTGATCGCGTTCTGAGCCGGCAGGGCCACGAGCTGGAGGACGACGAGGACGAGCAGCGCGAGCGGCACCGCGGCGGGGTCGCGCATGCCCCCACGGCGCTTCGTCGCCCACGCGATCAGGAACGCGCCGGGGAGAGCGAACAGCGCATACCACGCGATGCTCTTCCAGAGGTGGTTCCGGGAATGGTGGGCCAGCTCGTGGGCGAGGACGGCGCGCACCTCCTCGCGATCGAAGCGGCGCACGAGCGTGTTCCAGAGGATGACCCGCCGCGTCGGGCCGAGCCCGGTCGCGGCGGCGTTGGGGCTCTCCCAGGCGTCCACCTTCTGGATCCGCACGGGAATGGGCGGGAGGCCCTGCTCCTCGGCGAGCCGGTCGGCCTCGCGGACGATGCCGCGCGGCGCGTCTCGCTGCGCGGGGATGAGGTACGGCGAGATGAAGGTGAAGAGGGTGGCGAGCCCGACGAAGACGAGCGCGCCGGGAATCCACCACCAGTTCCCGATCAGCCCGGCGAGGCCCATCACGATCAGGAGCGCGAGGCAGACGAACAGGAACTCGCTGCCCAGGGCGAACCAGTTGAGGAGGATCCAGTCGACGTAGCCGAGCTCGGACACGTCGTGGCGGCGCTGCCACCAGAGGTCGAGGATGCCGAAGGGGATCAGGACGAGCCAGACGATGGCGAGGCCGAGCATGCCCAGGAGCATTCCGGTGCCGATGCGGCCCGCCGCCGACTCCTTCGCGAAGCGCACGCCGTAGCGCGCGTAGACGGCAAAGGCCCCGACGAGCACGACCGCGGACACGACGTAGCTCCACCGGAGGAATCGCTCGAAGTCCCTGGCCTCGTCGAGCTGTGGCTGCGCGAGCACCTCGTCAGCCGCCACCTCCGGCAGGTCCAGGCCGGCCGGGACCGACGTCTGCCAGAGCCACCACGCCGCGGCCGCCCACGCAGCCGCGAGGGCGACTACGAGGAGAGCGACGGCGGCCGCAGCGGGCCGGGCCATGCGGGGAGCCCCTCGGGGTCGAATGCAGGCACGGGCTTTACGTACTCACTGGGCCCGCTGAACGGATAGCTGTCCGTGAGCAGGAACAGAGTAAGCGTACGTCTGCGCCTGGTAGCGAAGGACATAGGCGCCGAGGTTGCGGAGGCCAGCCGGCATCCGCCCGAGGACGAGGCCCGACGAACCAGCCGAAGATCGCGACGAGCTCGAGCGGCACCGTGAGCGACCGAGGCGAGCATGTGCGCCGGAATGGCCAGGAAAAGCCGGAACAGGGTCTTCCAGCGGTTCTGCGGCTCCGGCGGTGCGATCTCGACGTCGACGGGGTAGCTCCCCGGCGTCCCGGTAAACCCAGGGAAAGGGTTGGCGACGAGGGTAAGGAAGGCGAACACGTGGGTCTCGTAGCGGACGTACGCGCCGATGAAGCGGTGCAGCGCCTCGGGAAGCCGGCCGGTGATCAGCGTGGCGAACCAGCCGACGATCAGCGCGAAGAAGACCGCGATCGCCCCAGAGCGCGAGCCAGACGAAATGCGGGATCGTGAGCAGGAGCCGGAAGAAGACAGTCAGCCGCGAGCGGCGAAGGTCGTCCTCGACCCGCAGCCCGACCGGCTTGCTCGGCGTCGGCTGGGACGCGGGCGGCTTGCTCGGGTCGGCGTCGGGATACCGATCGGTGAGGAAGAGGAGGTAGCCCCAGGTCTGAGCGCCGTACCGCAGCGCGTACGCGAGGAGGTCCCGGAAACCGGTGGGCATGCGGCCACGCACGAGGCAAGCGAACCAGGCGAGGAATGAGACGACCGCCGAGACGCCCCAGACGACAAAGTATGCGTAGCCCTGCCCCGTGCGCCTCGTCGTACTCCGGCCTGAGGCACGGCGTAGACGAGCAGGACGGTCGCCAGGTAGAGCGCAGGCAGCACCAGCACGATCCGGAAGGCCGTCTTCCAGCGGTTCTGGCGCTCGGGCGGTGCGATCTCGAGATCGATCGGGTAGCTGCCGGCTCTCCCGACAAAGCCAGGGAACGGGTTCGCCGCGAGAAAGATGTACGCATAGACGTGGGTCGCGTAGCGGACGAGCGCCGCAGTAGAAGTCCCAGAGGGGCCGCGGCAGCGTGCCGCGCGACGAGCGTCAGGATCCAGGCAATGGGCGCGATCGGGAAGAGCGCGATCGACGACCAGAGCCAGAGCCAAACCAGGTGCGGGAATCGCCAGCAGGAGCCGGAAGAAGACCGTCAGCCGCGAGCGCCTGAGGTCGTCGCGCGACGACCATGCGGATGGGGTGCGGCTCCATCGCGACGGATTATCGGCCATCCGCCCGGATGCCGAAACGCCGCCTTGACGCGCCCCTCCGCGCTCGCCTACGCTCCGGGCACATGACCACTCCCGTCCGCACCTGGTGGGCCTGGCGCCGCGAGCGGAGCGGGAGCGTCGCCTGCTAGCCCAGAGGCATCCTCACAGCCCGCTCCGCTCGTAGACCCCCGCCAGGAGGGTCTTTTCGTCTGCCATGGCTCACGCACCCGACATCCACGCCGACCTGATCACCCCGCTGGGCGCCTACCTGCGCCTGCGCGAGGGCATGCGCGCAGGCTTCCTGCTCGAATCGGTCGAGAAGGGACGCCTGGGCCGTCACAGCCTCGTCGGCGCCGGCGCACGGCTCGTCGAGCTTCGCCCAGGCCGAGAGCGAGGTGGAAGCGGGCCGGCCGGTCGTCGGCTACCTCGGCTACGACCACGTGGCAGTGCTGGAGCCGACCGTGCCGCTGCCCGAGGCCGGGCCCGGCCTGCCCGAGAGCCGTTTCGTCGTCGCCGACACGCTCGTCCGCTTCGACCATGTGGCGAGCATGGCGGACGTGCTGGCCGGCGATCCGGGCGACGTGTCGGCGCGCCTGGGAAGCGAGGCTGCCGCCGAGCGAGCTCGTGGCGGGCGAGGCCGGGCTCCACGCACCGCTCCCCGCGCGCGGGAGCCTACGAGCGGGGCGTCCGGCACGCAAAGGAGCACATCCGCGCCGGCGACGCCTTCCAGATCGTCCTCTCGCAACGCGCGGAGCGGCGAACAGGCGCGTCCGCGCTCGCGCTCTACCGCTCGCTCCGGCGCATCAATCCGTCGCCGTACCACTTCTTGCTCGAGCTGGACGGGATCTCACTCGTCGGCTCCTCGCCGGAGACCCTGGTCAAGCTCGAGGGCAGCCGTGCGTCCCTGAACCCGATCGCCGGGACCACCAGCCCCGGCGCGGGCGACGCCGAACGGTTGCTCGCGTCCGAGAAGGACAAGGCGGAGCACGTCATGCTCGTCGACCTGGGCCGCAACGACCTCTCGCGGGTCTGCGCGCCCGGGACCGTTCGCCTCGTCCGCTTCCTGGAGGCCGAGCGCTACTCGCACGTGACCCACCTCGTCTCGGAGGTCGCCGGGCGAGCTCGCGCCGGGCCGCACCGGCTTCGACCTCCTGCGCGCCTGCTTTCCGGCCGGAACCGTCTCCGGCGCGCCCAAGGTGCGGGCCATGCAGATCATCTCCGAGCTCGAGCGCTACCGTCGCGGCCCGTACGCGGGAGCGGTCGGCTACGCGCTCCCGGACGGGTCGCTCGACACCTGCATCGCGATCCGCACGGTGGTCCTGGCCGACGGGCTCGCCCGGCTGCAGGCGGGGGCCGGCCTCGTCGCCGACTCCGACCCCGCCGCCGAGCACGAGGAGTGCCTGCGCAAGCTCGCGGCCCTGGAGGCGGCGATCGACGACGCGGAGCAGAATGGGAGAACCCTCACGTGATCCTCCTCGTCGACAACTACGACAGCTTCACCTACAACCTCGCCCACCTCTTCCAGGAGCTGGGCGCCGAGGTGACGGTGCTCCGGAACGACGCGATCGACGCGGAGGGCGCGGAACGCATGGCGCCGAGCCACCTCGTCATCTCGCCCGGCCCCGGCCGACCCGAGGACGCGGGCACCTCGGTCGAGATCGTCGGCCGCCTTGGCGCCGCGCGTCGCCGACGCTCGGCGTCTGCCTCGGCCACCAGGCGATCGTCCAGGCCTTCGGCGGCGAGATCGGCCAGGCCCGCAGGCTCCTGCACGGCAAGGCGAGCGCCGTCACGCACGACGGCCGCGGCATCTTCGCCGGGCTTCCCGATCCCCTGGAGGGCGGGCGCTACCACTCGCTGGCGGCGACTCGGGTGCCGGACGAGCTCGAGGTCTGCGCAACCGCCGCCGACGGCGAGGTCATGGCCGTGCGCCACCGCGAGCTTCCGGTCGTCGGCATCCAGTTCCACCCGGAGTCGGTGCTGACGCCGGACGGCCCTGCGCTCGGGCGCAACTTCCTGGAGGGGCGGCTGTGACGATCCAGGAGGCGCTCGCGCGGCTGCTCGAGGGCAGGACCTCACGCGCGCGGAGGCTCGCGAGGTGATGAACCAGATCATGAGCGGCGAGGCGACGCCCGGCACAGATGGGCGGCTTCCTGGTCGCGCTGAGGCTCAAGGGCGAGCGGGCGGACGAGATCGCCGGGTGCGCCGAGGCGATGCGCGAGCACGTCGTCTCCGTGCGGCCGACTCGTGAGGATCTCGTCGACACCGCGGGGACCGGCGGCGACGGTGCGCGCACGTTCAACATCTCCACGGCGGCGGCCCTGGTGGCGGCGGCGGCCGGCGCCGGCGTCGCGAAGCACGGGAACCGCGCGGTGTCTTCGGCCTCCGGCTCGGCCGACGTGCTCGAGGCGCTCGGGTTCAGGCTCGACCTGACGCCTCCCCAGATCGAGCGCTCGATCGACGAGCTCGGCTTCGGCTTCCTCTTCGCGCAGGCGCACCATCCGGCCATGCGCCATGCGGCCCCGGTGCGACGAGAGCTGGCGACGCGCACGGTCTTCAACGTCCTCGGGCCGCTCACGAACCCCGCCGGCGCCCGCGCGCAGGTCGTCGGGGTCTATGCCCCGGAGCTCGTGGAGACGATCGCGTCCGTCCTGGCCGCGCTCGGCGCGCGGCACGCCTACGTCGTTCACGGAGCCGGAGGGATCGACGAGCTGTCACCGGCCGGTCCGAACCTCGTCTGCGAGGTCGTGGACGGCGACGTCACGCGGCGCGAGATCGACCCGCGCGGACTTCGGCGTCCCGCGCTGCTCGTCCGCCGACCTTGCCGGCGGCACGCCGGCGGAGAACGCGGTCGTCGTCACGGAGATCCTGGAGGGCGCCGCCGGCCCCAAGCGGGAGGCCGTGCTCCTGAACGCCGCTGGCGCGATCGCGGCGGCGGGCCATGCCGCCGGCCTCACGGAGGGCTACGCCCTCGCCGCCGAGGCGGTCGACTCCGGCGGCGCCGCCGAGCGCCTGGAGGCGCTCGTCGCCTTTTCGCAGCAGGAGGCCGTGTCCCCATGAGCCACGCCCTGGGCCTGTCCCCGGCCGCGGCCGAACGAGACGGCGCCTCGGCCCACAAGCTATGGAAGCCGCGCGGAGGCAGATGCGGCACGAACTCCCAGCCAGCGCCGGAAAGAGTGTCTACAGCCTGTCCCGTCGAGGCACGCCCGGGGCCTGTCCCCGTACGTGGCCGGAGGGGCCGCGTCAACTGATGGGGCGCTTCAGAGACGCACTGGCCGGAGAGGGCCTCCGCGCGATCGCCGAGGTCAAGCGGCGCTCGCCCTCTGCCGGAGACCTGCGGCCCGATGCCGACCCCGGGGTCCTCGCCAAAGCGTTCGAGGAGAACGGCGCGGCGGCAGTCTCGATCCTGGTCGACGACCGCTTCGACGGCTGCTTCGGCGACCTTGCGGCCGCGCGGGCGGCCACGACCGTCCCGCTCCTCGCCAAGGGGTTCTTCGACGACCAGGGAGACCTCCTCCAGGCCCGCATCGCCGGCGCCGACGCGGCGCTCCTTCTTCTCCGCGACCTGAACGACGACCAGGCGCGCCTCATGCTCGCGGGTGGACGAGAGCTAGGCCTCGACCTGCTCGTGGAGGCCCATGACGCGGGCGAGCTCGAGCGCGCGACCGCGCTGGGCGCGGACATCATCGGAGTCAACGCGCGCGACCTCGGCACCTTCGAGATCGATCGCCGTGCTCAGCTCGACCTGGTCGCCGCCGCTCCCCGCGACCGAGTCGTCGTCGCCGAGAGCGCGATCGCCAACCGGGCGCACGGCGCCGAGGCCGAGCTCGCAGGTGCCGACGCGATCCTCGTCGGCTCCGCGCTCATGCGGGCGGAAGATCCCGGCGCCACGCTCGCCGAGCTCCTCGCCCGCCCGCTCGTCAAGGTCTGCGGCCTGACTCGCGAGGAGGACGTCGCGGCTGCCGCCGAGGCGGGAGCGGATCTCGCCGGCTTCGTCCTCGCCGAGAGCCCCCGCCGGGCCGACGCCCCGCTTCCCGTTCCCGAGACGATGCTTTCCGTCGCCGTCTGCGTCGGCGAGCCCGTGAACGCGGGGACCGACCTCGTGCAGCTCTACGCGGAGGAGGACGGCCATCGCGCGCGAAACGGCGTGCTGCTCCGCGACGGCGAGCCCGTTGCCAGCGTTCGCGACCTCCCCTGGCTCGGGAGCGACGACCATCACTGGGAGGAGGCCGCCGCCGTCTCCGGCCGGATCCTGCTCGCCGGGGGCCTGGGACCCGAGAACGTCCGCGCGGCGATCGAGGCCGTCCGTCCGTGGTGCGTGGACGCCAGCCGCAGCCTCGAGCTCTCCCCGGGATAAAGGACCATTCCCGGATTCGGGCGTTCGTCGCAGCCGTTCGGTCCGAGCAGGGGATTCCGGCGTGAGCCTGGCCGAGTACGGCGCCTACGGCGGCCAGTACGTTCCCGAGACGCTCATGCCCGCGCTGGTGGAGCTCGAGCGCGGCTGGGCTGAGATCCGCGCCGACGCGGGCTTCGCGGCTGATCTTGCCGCGCTCCACCGCACGTACGTGGGCCGGCCGACGCCTCTGTACCTCGCAGAGCGAATAGGCGAAGGCCGCCGCATCTACCTGAAGCGCGAGGACCTCTGCCACACCGGGGCGCACAAGATCAACAACGCGGTGGGGCAAGCCCTGATCGCCCGGCAGCTCGGCAAGGAGCGCATCGTGGCGGAGACCGGAGCCGGCCAGCACGGGGTCGCCGCGGCCACGGTCTGCGCCCGCTTCGGCCTGGAGTGCGTCGTCTACATGGGCGCCGAGGACATGGAGCGGCAGAGGCCGAACGTCGAGAGGATGGGGCTCCTGGGCGCCGAGGTACGAGCGGTCGAGTTCGGGACCCGCACGCTCAAGGAGGCGACCAGCGAGGCGATTCGCGACTGGATCACGAACGTCGAGTCGACGCACTACCTGATCGGGTCCTGCGTCGGTCCGCACCCGTACCCGGAGATCGTGCGGGAGCTCCAGTCGGTCATCGGCAGCGAGGCTCGGGAGCAGATCCTCGAGTCGGAGGGAACGCTCCCCGCCGCCGTCGTCGCGTGCGTAGGCGGCGGCTCGAACGCGATCGGCATCTTCGCGGGGTTCTTCGACGACCCGAACGTGCGCCTGATGGGAGTGGAAGCGGCCGGCGCCGCCAGCCTCGGCGCCGGGCGCCCCGGGGTTCTCCACGGGGCTCGCTCGTCCGTTCTCGCGGACGAAGACGGCCAGATCGCGGACGCGCACTCGATATCCGCCGGGCTCGACTATCCCGGCGTCGGCCCCGAGCACGCACATCTCCGCGACACAGGGCGCGCCGAGTATGTGCCGGCGACGGACGAGGAGGCGCTCGCCGCTCTTCACCTCCTCGCCGAGCGCGAAGGGATCATCCCGGCGCTGGAGCCCGCGCACGCGCTCGCCCGCGCGCTCGAGCTGGACGCGGAGCTGATCGTCGTCTGCCTATCGGGCCGCGGCGACAAGGATCTCGCGGTCGTTCTGTTACACGACGCATGAGCAAGCGGCTCTCCGTCTACCTGATGTCCTTCCCGGAGACCCCGGAGCTGGCCGAGGCCGCGGTCGACGGCGGTGCCGACCTCCTGGAGCTCGGCTTCCCGTTCTCCGACCCGCTCGCCGACGGCCCTGTGATTCGACTCGCGGGCGAGCGCGCCCTCGCGCGCGGAATGCGAACACAGAGGTGCCTGGAGTGCCTCGCCGAGACGCGCCGTCGTGTCGGCCCGGAGGTTCCGCTGATCCCGATGACCTACTCGTCGCTTCTCGAGGCGTACGGCTACGAGCGCTTCTGGACGGACGCGCACGCCGCGGGAGCAACGAGCCTGATCGTCGCCGACCTCCCCCTGGAGGCCGCCCCGGAGATCCCGCGCGTACAGCTCGTCGCCCCGACCTCGACCGCCGAGCGGATCGAGCTGGCGGCCGAGCGGACGCACGATTGGCTCTACCTCGTGTCGCTGACGGGCACGACCGGCGCGCGCGAGACCGTCTCGTCGCAGCTCGGACTCCTCGTCCAACGCGCCCGAGCCGTCACGACCGTCCCGCTCCTCGCCGGCTTCGGCATCTCGACGCCGGAGCAGGCGGCCGGCGCCGCGTCGCTCGCCGACGGAGTCATCGTCGGGAGCCGGGCCGTGCAGGTCGCCGAGGAGACGGGCCCAGCCGGTCTCCGGAGCTACGTCGCGTCCTTGCGAGCGGCGCTGGACTCGCTGTCGGTTGCCGCGTCGTAGCGAGCGCCGCAATCGCACTCCCAGTTCTAGGGGCACCCCTCTCCCACCACCCGCTCTCGAGCGTACAGCGACCAAACGCGCACGTGTGTCACCGAGTGCGCCGAGAGGGTGAAAACCTCGGGCCCAGCGGCCGGAGAGGAGGGTCGTCCTCGGAACCGCCCCGGAGCCTGTCTGCGCCGTCGTCGCGGAGTGCGGCCGCGAGGACTTGGCTAGCGACTGATCCTGATCACGCGCTCGCAGTTGAGAACGACGTCGTTGGGTCGGGCGATCGCGCGGTCTCGGCCGAGGCCGCAGTCGACGACGTCGACCTCCCGGTCCTTCGCGACCGAGAACAGCTGGTCGTGGTTTTCGCCGCCGGCCAGGTGGTCCAGGCCGGTGCCTCCCCAGAGGCGGTCGTCCCCGCCCTCGCCGAGGAGCTCATCGTGGCCGGGGCCACCGAGGAGGAAATCGGGGCCGCTGTTCCCGAAGAGGTCGTCGTCGTCCTCGTTTCCCCAGATGATGTCCGGGAAGGCGAAGCCGTTCAGGAAGTCATTACCGGCCAGTCCGACGAGGAGATCGCGAAAGTGACCGTCCATCTGGTTCCACTGGTTCTCTTGGTTCCAGTCCACCCAGAGACGCCCTCGTACCCAGGCTCCCGAGCGACGGGTGACGCGCTCGCAGTCGAAGACCTGGTCGCGTCGGTTGACGACGGCGCGATCGAAGCCCAGGCCGCAGTCGACCGAGTCGATGCGGCCGTCGTCGTCGCCGGCCCGGACGATGTCGTCTCCGGGGCCGGCCTCGACGACGTCGCCGCCGTAACCGGGCCAGAGTCGATCGGCGCCGAGCCCGCCGTCGAGGGTGTCGTCGCGACCGAGGCCCCACAGCCTGTCGTTCCCCGACTCGCCCAGGAGGATGTCGGGGCCCTCTTCACCGTGGAGACGATCGGCGCCTCGGATCCCGACGAGGACGTCGGCGCCGAAGCGCCCGTGGATGTCGTCCCGCTGACCGGTGCCCACGAGCTTGTTCGCCTTGCTGTTGCCGACGATCAGCTTCGCCTGCACCCCCGGCGCGACCGCTAGCGACGCCACGGCGCCCGCGAGCAAGGCGAGCACCCACGTGCGTGTCCCGGGGCTCATGGAAGCAAGACGCTATCGAGCGCGTCCGCTGATTTCCAGACGTCCCGCGCATCTCCCGTCTCTCCGGAGAGTACGCTATCCGCATAGCTAGCCTCGATCCCCGCCGTTCGTAGTGGGCGTCCTCGATTCTCGAGCGGATCTGGCCGCGGAGGAGTACACGGCCAACCGCGAGGACATGGAGGCGCTGGTCGCCGAGTTGCGGGAGCGCACCGAGCGGGTCGCCGCGGAGCGCCCGGCCGAGGCCGTCGATCGTCACCGGGCACGCGGCAAGCTGCTCGCCCGCGAGCGGGTCGAGCGGCTCCTCGATCCCGGCTCGGCCTTCCTCGAGTTGAACGCGCTCGCCGCGTGGGAGCTCTACGGCGGTGACGCGCCCGGTGCGGGCATGATCTCCGGCGTCGGAGTGGTCGAGGGCGTCGAGTGTGTGATTGTCGCCAACGACGCAACGGTGAAGGGCGGGACGTACTACCCCCTCACGGTCAAGAAGCACCTCCGCGCGCAGGAGGTTGCCGAGCAGAACCGCCTGCCGTGCATCTACCTCGTCGACTCCGGGGGCGCCTTCCTGCCTCTGCAGGACGAGGTCTTTCCCGACCGGGATCACTTCGGCAGGATCTTCTACAACCAGGCACGGATGTCAGCGAAGGGGATCCCGCAAATCGCGGTCGTGATGGGCTCCTGCACCGCCGGCGGCGCGTACGTGCCGGCGATGAGCGACGAGACGGTCATCGTGCGCGGCACCGGGACGATCTTTCTCGGCGGCCCGCCGCTCGTGAAGGCGGCGACCGGCGAGGAGGTGAGCGCGGAGGAGCTTGGGGGCGCCGACGTCCACTCCCGGATCTCCGGGGTGACGGACCACTACGCCGTCAGCGACGAGCACGCGCTCGCGCTGGCTCGACAGATCGTGCGCAACCTGAATCGGCGCAAGCCGGACCCGCCCTGGGACGTTCTCCCGCCGGAGGAGCCGCTCTTCGATCCGGACGAGCTCTACGGGATCGTCCCCACCGACTACGCCAAGGGCTACGACGTCCGCGAGCTCATCGCGCGACTCGTCGACGGAAGCCGCCTGCACGAGTTCAAGGCCCTCTACGGCGAGACCCTCGTCTGCGGCCTCGCGCGGATCGAGGGCTACCCGGTGGCGATTCTGGCGAACAACGGCGTCCTCTTCTCGGAGTCGGCGCTCAAGGGCGCGCACTTCGTCGAGCTCGCGTGCAAGCGGCGTGTGCCGCTCCTCTTCCTTCAGAACATCACGGGCTTCATGGTCGGGAAGGAATACGAGGCAGGCGGCATCGCCAAGGACGGCGCCAAGCTCGTCACCGCGGTCGCGTGCGCACAGGTGCCGAAGCTCACCGTGATCGTGGGGGGATCGTTCGGCGCGGGCAACTACGGCATGTGCGGACGCGCCTACGCGCCGCGGCAACTATGGATGTGGCCGAACGCGCGCATCTCGGTGATGGGCGGCGAGCAGGCCGCGACCGTGCTCTCGGCCGTCGGCCGCGCCGATCCCGACGAGATCCGCTCCAAGTACGAGCGCGAGGGGAACCCGTACCACTCGACCGCACGGCTCTGGGACGACGGGATCATCGATCCCGTCGACACCCGCAAGGTCGTGGCGCTCGGCATCTCTGCGGCGCTCAACGCGCCGATCCCCGAGACGACCTTCGGCGTCTTCCGGATGTAAGGCCCCGGAGGGCGTCGTTCCCGTGGCGCGGTCACTTCCGGCGTGCCGCGCAAGTTTCGCGCTTCGACGGACTCTTAGGTTGGAGGGGGCTCGGGACACACGCGCCCGCCGGAGACTGCGGCCCCGGCGGGCGCCTGCGGCCCCTCTGGCACGAATCGCGACGCTCTCGGCACAATGCGGCACCCACGGGCGCGTCTTTCCTCGTTAGGCTCGGAAATGGGTGGTGGCCCGGGGTGGCCCCAGGACGGCGGGGGCTTACCCGGCGGGCCTGGCGAGCCTGTCCCGATTCGCCCCTGCGATCCACCCGGGCGCCCATGTCTCGAGGGCTCGCCGCTCCTCCTCGTCGAGGTCGCGGAGCGGGGCGCGCACGTCCGCGCGAACGGCGACTCCACGCAGCCCGAGGATGCGCTTCAGCGCCGCGTGACGCGGAAACGCCTCCAGGCCGTCGCGGAGCTCACCGAGCTGCGCGCTCCGTTCGGGGCTCGGATCGCGCACGGCAGCGGCAACCAACTCGGGGAATGCCGTGGCGAGAGCCGACACCGATCCCGCCGCGCCGCGCGCCATCCCTGCGCTGATCAGGCCCTCGGCACCGACGAAGACGTCGAGGCCCTCGAGCAAGTAGGGCTCGAGCTTGTCGAACGGCGCGTCGGAGACCTTCATCCCGACGAGGTTCGGCGCGACTTCGCGCAGTCGCTCGACGACCTGAACCGGAACCGCATAGCCGCTCACCTTCGCAAACTCGTAGACGTAGAAGGGCGTCGGCGCGCAGGCCTGCGCTGCGGCCCGGAAGTGGGCGACGAGAGCCTCGTCGTCGAGCTGGAAGTACGGCGGCCCGATGACTGCGACAGCAGCCGCGCCCGCGGCCGCCGCATGCTCGGCCAGCCCCACGGTGTCCGCGGTCGTCTGGGCGCCGCAGTGAACGGCGACGTCGAGACGGCCGGCGAACGCCGAGACGAAGAGCTCCGCCACCCGCCGTCGCTCGGGCGGCGAGAGGAGGATGCCCTCGCCGGTCGTCCCCATCGCCAGGATCCCGTCGAGCCCACCGGCGGCGAGGAAGTCGGCCAGCGGCCCGAAAGCCTCCTCGTCGAGCGCCGCTCCACCGTCCCGGAGCGGCGTCACTGCAGCGGCCAGCGCGCCCTTGATCACCTGGCGAACCATAGAGCTCCCAACACAACGAGGGCGATGCCGGGCCATCATCGTGTTGGAAGCTCTTATGCTGCGCGGCGATGAGCTCGCTCAGCGCGCTGAAGATCGAGCGAGACCGCGACGTCCTCCGCGTCACCATCGCCAGGCCGGAACGGCGCAACGCCTTCGACGCTGCGCTGATCGCCGAGCTGACGGACGCCTTCGTTGACGTCGGCGACGCCCGCGCGGTCGTGCTGGCCGGAGAAGGCTCCAGCTTCTGTGCGGGGGCCGACGTGGAGTGGCAGCGGGCTTCCATCGACCTGTCCTACGACGAGAACGTCGCGGATGCCATGCGCCTCTACCGCATGCTCGCGACGATCGACGCCTGTCCGGCCCCCGTGGTGGCTCGCGTTCAAGGCTTTGCCCTCGGCGGCGGGTCCGGCCTCGTCGCCTGCGCCGACGTGGCCGTGGCCGGCCCGAACGCCGTCTTCGGGTTCACCGAGGTGCGGCTGGGGATCGTCCCGGCCGTCATCTCGCCGTTCGTGCTGGCCCGTATCGGCCCGGCCGCTGCCCGCCGCTACTTCCTCACCGGCGAGCGGTTCGATGCCGAGGCAGCGCTCCGAATCGGGCTCGTCCATGAAATCGCCGAGGATCTCGACGGAGCCGTCGAGCGCGTCGTCGACCACCTGCTCGCCGCCGGGCCCGAGGCCGTGCGGGCAGCCAAGCGGCTGATCCGCGACCGCCCGGAGGGTGACGCGACCGCGCAGCTGGCCGCTGGGCTGCGGACGAGCCCGGAGGGCCAGGAAGGGCTCCGGGCGTTTCTCGAGAAGCGCCCCGCGACCCTTCCGGGTGGAGGAACGTGGGGCGTGTATGCGGGAGAGCAGGAGACGCGATAGCGGCCGGCGGGCTAGCCGACGCCGGTTCCTCCGGCGCCGGCTCCCCAGGTGAGGAAGACCGTGAGCGCGATGATCGTGGCGACGGCGAGCGCCGCCACGATCACGAGGCGCCGGACGGCTCGCCTAGTTGCCATGGGCAAATCCCCACGATCCTCCTGGGTAGCCGGTGAGGCGGACCCACGGCGTCTTCGTGTTGAAGCAGAACTGGAAGCACTGCTGGAACTTGCCCTGGGCCCGGACGCGGTACAGGCTCTTGTTGGCGCCACCGTCGATGTCGAGCCCGATGTGCTCCTTGAAGTCCCAGCCGGAGAACTGCAAGCAACATTCGACCTCGCGCCAGTACGTGGGCGACCACGGGTTGGTGGTCTTGACGATCAGGGAGCCCCCGGCCCGCCAGCACCAGCGAATGGTCAGGATGTACTTCCAGTAGAAGTAGCCGAACAGGGGATGCTTGAGCCCGTGCCACCCGTGGACCCTCCTGCACTTGATCGTCGTGCCGGTCACCGTCTCGACGGCGTCATCCGTGATCTGGGAGACCTCGAGCACGGTCTCACCGTTGTCCAGCACAGCCGATTCCTCGGTGGTGACGGTCTCCGCGGACGCGACCGTCGCCGCCGCGAGGAAGCACGCGGCGACGAGCGTCACGCCCACGCCTTTCGCGGCAGCCACGCCTGCGCACCACGCGGCTCCCTTCCGATTCGTCGACCAGAGCGACGTGCACACCTTCGACCTCCTCGTCGAGAACTGAGTCGAGGCCGCGGGCTGCGCCGCTCGAGTTCGATTTGCTTCAGGATAGAACAGAGTTGCCCCCCTCGACAACGGCTCTTTCGGCCCTGTCCAGGCAGGACACGGCTCTAGCCGACCTCCGAACGACTGGCGAAGAATGAGCATCCGCAAGCTCCTCGTAGCGAACCGCGGCGAGATCGCCGCGCGCGTCTTCGCCACGTGCCGCCGGCTCGGCATCGGCGCGGTGGCCGTCCACGCGCCCGACGACGAGGGCACGTACCACACGCGTCAGGCGGACGAGAGCATCGCGGTCGCGAGCTACCTCGACGCCCGCGAGGTGATCCGGGCGGCGCAGCAGGCCGGGGCGGACGCGATCCACCCCGGCTACGGGTTCCTGGCCGAGAGCGGCGAGTTCGCCGAGGCGGTCGAGGAGGCCGGCATCGTCTTCGTCGGCCCGCCGCCCGCGGCGCTGAACGCGTCCGGGGACAAGCTCGAAGCCAAGCGCCTCGCACGGGAGGCCGGGATCCCCGTGGTCGAGTCGGGCGAGCCGGATGAGCTCGGCTATCCGCTCATCGTCAAGGCGGCGGCGGGCGGGGGCGGAAGAGGGATGCGCGTCGTCTACTCGCCCGAGGAGCTGGCGGGCGCGCTCGAGTCGGCGGCGCGCGAGGCGGAGGCGGGGTTCGGGGACGGGCGGGTCTTCGCGGAGCGGTACGTCGAGCGGCCCCGGCACGTCGAGATCCAGCTGCTGGCCGACCGCCACGGAGACGTGATCCACCTCGGCGAGCGCGAGTGCTCGATCCAGCGCCGGCACCAGAAGGTGCTCGAGGAGAGCCCCTCCCCCGCGCTCGACCCCGAGCTTCGGGCCGCAATGGGCGAGGCGGCCGTGGCGTTCGCGCGCGCCGTCGGCTACGAGAACGCCGGCACCGCCGAGTTCATGCTCGACGGCGAGCACTTCTTCTTCCTGGAGCTGAACGCCCGGCTCCAGGTGGAGCACCCGGTGACCGAGCTCGTCACCGGTCTCGACCTCGTCGAGCAGCAGCTCAGGATCGCAGCGGGCGAGCCGCTCGGCCTCGGCTCGCGCGAGCCCGAAGGCCACGCGGTCGAGGTGCGCCTCTATGCCGAGCACCCGCTGACGTTCCTGCCGCAGGCCGGCCGGCTCGAGCTGCTCCGCCTCCCGGAGACCGTCCGCGTCGACGCGGGTGTCGAGGCCGGGGACGAGATCCCGGTCGCCTACGACCCCCTGATCGCCAAGCTCAGCGCGCACTCCGAGACTCGCGAGGACGCTTTCGCCGACCTCTCGCGCGCCCTCCGCGCGACCCGCGTCGCCGGCACGACGACCAACCTCGGCTTCCTCCGCTGGCTCGTCGACCACCCGGCCGTGCGGGCCGGGAAGACGACGACCGCCTTCCTGCGCGAGCATCCGCCGCTCTCGCTCCCGACGCCCGCGAGGAAGCCCTGGTCCGGGTACTGGCGGCTGAACCGGGACCGGAACGCGGCCGTCCCGGGCCCGCGGCCGGCTCCGACAGTCGAGAGCGCGGCGCACGCCGCCGACGGGCTCCACGAGACCAGCACGCTCGTCGCCCCAATGCCCGGCGTCGTCATCCGCGTCCTCGCCGGCGAGGGCGACCGCGTGGAGCCCCGCCAGCCGCTCGTCGTGCTCGAGGCCATGAAGATGGAGACGCCGCTCCTCTCGCCCTACGAGGCCGTCGTGAAGCGCGTCCACGTCGCGGAGGGGGATCGAGTCTCCGGCGGGATGCTGCTCGTGGAGCTCGAGGACTGATGGACGCAGCCGACCTCCTGCCGGACCCGCTGGCCCAGTTCGCCCGGTGGCTCGAGGACGCGCGGCAGGGCGGAGTCGAGCTGCCGGAGGCGATGACGCTCGCCACCGCCGACGCGGCCGGGCGCCCCTCGGCGCGTACGGTCCTGCTCAAGAGCGTCGACGCGGACGGCTTCCGCTTCTTCACGAACACGGAGAGCCGGAAGGCCCGTGAGCTGGCCGAGAACCCCGAGGCGGCGCTCGTCTTCCACTGGCCGCTCGACCCGCGGCGGCAGGTCACCGTCTCCGGAACGGTGGAGCCGCTCCCGCGCGACGAGTCCGAGGCCTACTTCCGAACGCGCCCGCTCGGGAGCCGGCTCGGGGCGTGGGCGTCGCGGCAGAGCGAGGTCGTCCCCGACCGGGACGCGCTCGAGCGCGCGTTCGCCGAGGCGCAGGCCGCCTACGGCGACGACCCGCCCCTTCCGCCCTGGTGGGGCGGCTACCTCCTCCGTCCGCGCCGGCTCGAGTTCTGGCAAAACCGCCCGAACCGGCTGCACGACCGCTTTCGCTACACCCTCGGCTCCGGCAGCTCCTGGCGCCTCGAGCGGCTCGCGCCCTGACGCGCTCTCGTCGGTTTTGGCGCCCGCACGGCGGGGTACGCGCGAGGTGACCCACAAGAAGGAGGACCGACATGGGCGCGCCGCTCAAGGACAAGCGCGTGGCGTTCCTCGCCACCGACGGCGTCGAGGAGGTCGAGCTGACGGAGACGTGGAACGAGGTCGAGGAGGCCGGGGGCGAGCCCGAGCTCGTCTCGCTGGAGACCGGCGAGATCCAGGGCTTCGACCACCACGACAAAGCCGACCGCTTTCGGGTGGACAGGATCGTCGCCGAGGCGGACGCCGAGGACTACGACGCTCTGGTCCTCCCCGGAGGCGTGATCAACCCGGACCTCCTCCGGATGGACTCCCGCGCGATGGCGTTCGTGGCCGCGTTCTTCGAGCAGGGGAAGCCGGTGGCGTCGATCTGCCACGGCGCGTGGAGCCTCGTCGAGACGGGCGTCGTGAAGGGACGGAGGGTCACGTCCTGGCCGAGCCTCAAGACCGACATCAGGAACGCGGGCGGCCGTTGGATCGACGAAGAGGTCGTGGTCGACCGCGGGCTCGTGACGAGCCGCGGGCCCGACGACCTGCCGGCCTTCTGCGAGAAGCTCGTCGAGGAGTTCGCCGAGGGTTTCCGCGCCCAGCAGCGCGAGGCCACTCGGGCCGCCCGCTAGCCGAGCAGGTCCTTCAGGCGCATCGCCAACCCGGGGTCGCCGTCGACGCGGATCTTCCCCATGAGGAAGGCGCCCATCGGGCTCTGCTCGCCGCGAACGATGCGTAAGAAGAGGTCCTCCGGCGCCGCGATGACACAGTCGGCGGGGCCGTCGCTCTCGGCGACGGCGACGGTCCCGTCGTCGACCTCCACGCGCCAGCTTCCCGCGCCCTCGACGTCGAAGCGATAGCTCGCGGTGAGGCCGCGCGTCCGCTCGGCGCCACCCGCCGTCCTGGCGGCCAGCTCATCGAAGAACTCGCGGGCAGTCTCGGCCATCAGTAGGTCGCGGTGGGCACCACGGCGGGCTCCGCCGTCCGAACCGTACGCGATGCGGGCAGGAGGAGGGTGAGGAGGATGCAAAGAGCCGGGCCGACGCAGGTGGCGAGGACGGCGGTCCGGAGGTCGACGGCGTCGGCGAGGGCTCCGAGGGTGAGCGCCGCAACGCCGCCGAGCCCGATGGCGAAGCCGATCGAGAGCCCTGACGCCATGCCGACTCGCCCCGGCATGTACTCCTGGCTCATGACGAGGCTGACACCGAAGGTGCCGATGACCGCGGCGCCCGAGAGCGTGAGCGCGACGACGCCGACTACCCCGCCGGCGAGGGCGTAGACGACGATGAGCGGCGTCGAGACGACGAACGACCCGAGGAGGACGGCACGGCGCCCGACGAGGTCCGCGAGCCTGCCGCCGAGGAGGGTGCCCAGCGCGCCGGCGAAGAGGAACAGGGCGAGCAGGGCGGTTCCGTAGCCGGCGCTGTGCCCGCGCGAGATCTCGTAGAGCGGGACAAACGCGAACAGGCCCATGTGCGCGACGCTGCGCAGGCCAACGACCGCGAGGAGCAGGGACAGGCCGTACCAGTTGTTCCCCGCCGCCGCCCGCCGGGCCAGCACCTCCTCCGCAGGCACGAAGGCCGCGAGATAGGGAAGCGCCACCAGGAGCAGGGCGGCCACGAAGAGTCCCGGGAGCACGAGGAGCGCCCCCCCGTCGAGGCCGAGTCCCAGGGTGATGACGAAGAACGAAGCCAGAAGCGGGCCGAGCGCGAAGCCGATGTTGCCGCCCACCGAGAAGAACGACATCCCGGTCGCGCGCCGGGTGCCGCTGACGTAGCTGGCGAACTTCGAGCCCTCCGGGTGGTAGGCGGCGACGCCGAGGCCCGAGACGAGCACGCCGAGCAGGACGAGCGCGTAGCTCGGCGCGACCGACGCGAAGGCCATCCCGACGCCGGCGAGGGCGACGCCGGCCGGGAGGAGCCAGAGCGCCTTGCGCGCATCCGACCAGAGGCCGAACGCCGGCTGGATCAGCGACGAGCTGAACGTCGCCGCGAGCACGAGGGCGCCGACCATGGTGTACGAGAGGTCGAAGCGAGTGGCCAGAAAGGGCAGGAGCGCCGGGAGCGCCCCCTGGGCGAGGTCCGTCGCCAAGTGGCCCGACGAGAGGGCCGCCATCCCCTTCGGGTCGACGCCGTGCACGAGCGAACGTTACCCAGCACGAGGAAGCCCTCCGAAGAGGAGGGCTTCGAGGGGAGAGGTATTCGCCCGCGGAGGGGAGGTGCGGGCTTGGGGGAGAGGGTGAAGCTGCGCTCTCGCGCCCCTTCTGTATCGGGAGCGCCCGGCCCCCGGCCCATCCCTCGAACGGGGCACGCGGCTGCAACCCTCAGCTACCATCCCGCCTCGCTCATGCAGATCGACGTCGTCGAGGCGCCGCCGGGAGGGGTCGAAGCCGACGTCCTCGCCTTCGCCGTTCGCGATCCCGCCGAGATCCGCGGCGCGGCGGAGGGCCTCGACCGGCTGGTCGAGGGCAGGCTCACCGGGCTCCTCGAGGCGGGCGAGCTGAAGGGAGACGAGGGCCACGTCGCCCTCCTGCATGCCGACGGCCGCCTGGCCGCCGCCCGCGTCGCCACCGTCGGCCTCGGCAGCCGCCCGCTCGACGCCGACCGGCTGCGCACTGCGGCGGCGAGGATCGCCGCCCGAACACTCGACCTCGGCGGAACATCCGTCGCCTGGGTCGTCGAGGAGAACGGCCTTCCCGCGGAGGAGCAGGGCCGCGCCCTCGTCGACGGCACCGTGCTCGGCCCCTACGAGAACGGGCGCTGGAAGACGAAGGACGAGCTGCGCGGCGGCATCGAGCGCTTCGTCCTCTGCGGCCCCGCCGCGGGCGGGGCCGGCGACGCGGCCCGGCGGGCGAACGTCGCGGCCTCCTGGGCGAACCGCTGCCGGGACGTCGTCAACGCCCCGGCGAACGAGCTGACGCCGCAGGGGCTCGCCGACTGGGCGGAGGAGCTCGCGGGCGGGAGCGAGCACCTGCGCTTCGAGGCCCTCGGCCCCGAGGAGATCCGCGCGGCTGGGATGGGCGCCTTCGCCGCGGTCGCTCAGGGGAGCGACAACCCGCCCCGGCTGATCACGCTGACCTACGAGCCGCCGGACCCTGCCCGCCCAGATCTCCGCGTCGGCCTGGTCGGCAAGGCGATCACGTTCGACGCCGGCGGGTTGTCGCTGAAGCCCGCGCTGCACATGGACGACATGAAGTCGGACATGGGCGGCGGCGGCGCAGTCCTGGCGGGGACGGCGGCGATCGCGGAGCTCGGCCTCCCGGTTCGGATCCTCGCCGTGGTGCCCGCCTGCGAGAACCTGCCGAGCGGCCACGCCTCGCGTCCCGGCGACATCGTCACCGCGCTCAGCGGGAAGACGATCGAGATCGCCAACACCGACGCCGAAGGACGCCTGATCCTCGCGGACGCGCTCTGGTACACGCGCGAGTCCGGAGCGACGCACCTTCTCGACCTGGCCACGCTCACCGGCGGAATCGTCGTCGCCCTGGGCGATCTCTACGCCGGTCTCTTCGGCAACGACGAGGACTGGTGCGCGGAGGTCCAGGCGGCGGCCGAGGCGAGCGGCGACCATGCCTGGCGCCTCCCGCTCCACGAGCGCTACCACCGCTACAACGACTCTGCCTTCGCCGACCTGAAGAACTCGTCCGACTACAAGCAGGCCTCGCCGATCCTCGCCGCGGCATTCCTGGAGACGTTCGCCGGCGAGGGGCCGTGGGCCCACCTCGACATCGCCGGCACCGCCTACCTCGACCGCGGCCGCGGCGACTACTACTCCCGGCTGGGGGCGACCGGGTACGGCGTGCGCCTGCTCGCCGAGCTGGCGCGCCGCCTGGCCGCCTAGCCGTGGACCTCGACCTCTCGCCCGAGCACGAGCTCCTGCGCGAGACCGTGCGCGCGTTCGCCGAGGAGCGGATCGCGCCGGTGGCGGAGGAGCTCGACCGCGAGCATCGCTTCCCGTCGGACATCGTGGCGGAGCTGGCCGAGCTCGGGCTCATGGGCATCCCGATCCCGGAGGAGTACGGCGGGGCCGGCGGCGACACGCTCGCCTACGCCATCGCCATCGAGGAGCTCACCCGCATCGACTCGTCGGTGGCGATCACCGTCGCCGCGCACACCTCGCTCGGGACGATGCCGTTCCTCCTCTTCGGCTCGGAGGACCAGAAGCGGGAGTGGCTCCCCGACCTCGCCTCCGGGCGGAAGCTGGCCGCCTTCGGGTTGACCGAGCCCGGCGCCGGCTCGGACGCGGGCGCGACCCGGACGACGGCCGACCTCGACGGCGGCGAGTGGGTCGTGAACGGTTCGAAGATCTTCATCACGAATGCCGGCACCGACATGACCGCCTGCGTGACGATCACGGCTCGCACGGGGGACGACGAGGTCTCGAACCTGATCGTCCCCAACGGCACGCGGGGGTACGTGATCTCGGCGCCGATGCGGAAGATGGGCTGGCGCGCCTCCGACACGCGCGAGCTCTCCTTCGAGGATTGCCGCGTGCCGGAGGGAAACCTGCTCGGGCCGCGCGGCGCCGGCTTCAGGCAGTTCCTGGAGATCCTCGACGGCGGGCGCATCTCGGTGGCGGCGATGGGCCTCGGCCTGGCACAGGGCGCCTACGAGCTGGCGCGCGCCTACACGGCGGAGCGAGAGCAGTTCGGGAAGCCGATCGCGAAGTTCCAGGCGGTGCAGTTCGCCCTCGCGGACATGGCCGTGGAGCTCGAGGCCGCGCGCGGGCTCGTCTACAGGGCGGCCTGGCTCAAGGACCAGGGCCGGGAGTTCGCCGAGGAAGCGGCGATCGCCAAGCTCTACACCGGCGAGCTCTCCAAGCGCGTCGCGGACAAGGCGCTCCAGCTCCACGGCGGCTACGGCTTCATGGACGAGTACGCGATCTCGCGCCTCTACCGAGACCAGAAGGTGCTGGAGATCGGCGAGGGCACGAACGAAGTGCAGCGGATGGTGATCGCGCGGCACCTCGGGCTCTGAGCACGAAGGAGCTGAACAGAACGCTGCTCCAGCGGCAGCTCCTGCTGAAGCGGGTCGAGCTGCCGGCCGCGGAAGTGATCGAGCGCCTGGTCGGCCTGCAGGCGCAGGAGCCGAAGGATCCGTACGTGGCGCTCTGGACGCGGCTCCAGGGGTTCCGGCCGGAGGACCTGGAGGGGCTGCTCGAGGCGCGCGAGGCGGTGCGGCTGACGCTCATGCGCGGGACGATCCACCTCGTCACCGCGCGCGATTGCATCGCCCTCCGTCCGGCGATCCAGGCGGTGACCGAGCGTGTCCACTGGACGGCGAGCCCGTTCGGCAAGCGGCTCGGCGACGCCGACCCGGCCGAGGTCGTCGCCGCGGGCCGCGCGCTCCTCGAGGAGGCCCCGCGCACCCGCGCGCAGATCCGCGACCACCTCGCGGAGCGCTGGCCCGCCCGCGACGCGGAGGCGATGGCGCACACGGTCACCTACCTCCTCCCCGTCGTGCAGATCCCGCCGCGCGGCCTCTGGAGCCGCAGCGGGCGGGCGACGCTCGCCACCGTCGAAAGCTGGCTCGGCCGTCCGCTCGACGGCGACCCGGCGCCCGACCGGGCCGTCCTCCGCTACCTGGGCGCGTTCGGGCCGGCGAGCGTGAAGGACGTGGCCATGTGGTCCGGGTTCACGGGCGTCCGTGAGGTGGTCGACCGACTGCGCCCGGGGCTACGCACGTTCCGCGACGAGAATGGCGTCGAGCTCTTCGACCTTCCGGACGCGCCGCACGGCGACCCCGACGCGCCGGCGCCGGTGCGCTTTCTGCCGGAGTACGACAACGTCTTCCTTGGCCACGCCGACCGCTCGCGGATCGGCGACCCGGCCGACCGGCCCCTGCTCGGCTTCGGGGACGGGCGCTTCTTCAAGCTACTCCTGGTCGGCGGGTTCGTCCGCGCCGCCTGGCGCGTCGTGGACGGCGAGATCGTCGTCAAGCCGGCCCGCCGCCTGTCCAAGAAGGACACGGCCGCCGTGGAGGCCGAGGGCCGACGCCTCGCCGCCTTCCTAGGCGAGGGCGGCGTGCGCATACTCCGGACGTGACCGGCCGGCTCTACGCGGGCGCCTCCGGCTTCTCCTACCCGTCCTGGAAGGCCGGCTTCTACCCGGCCGACGCGCGCAACGAGGACTTCCTGCGCCTCTACGCCGAGCGCGTGAACGCGGTCGAGCTCAACAACACCTTCTACCGCGTCCCGCCCGAGGATCAGTTCGACCGCTGGGCCGCGCAGGTGCCGGACGGGTTTCGCTTCGCCGTGACGGCGAGCCGGCGGCTGACCTCGTTTGGCCGCGTCGAGGGGGTGGCCGAGTTCTGCCGCATGGCGCGGCGCATGGGCGACCAGCTCGGCCCGCTCCGCTTCAAGGTGCCGCAGGCGCGCGACGACGGGTTCCTGCGGCTGCTCCTGGATTCGCTCGACGCGGAGGTGCCGGTCGCCCTCGACTTCCGGCACGACTCCTGGGATGACCCGGAGGTGACCGCGCAGCTCGACGAGCGCGGCGTCGCGCGGGCCGGGGCCTGGGAGGGCGCGGCCCTGTTCCGCTACCTCCGCCTCCGGGAGCCGCCGTACGACGAGGAGGCGCTGGCCGTGCTCGCCGGCCGGGTCCGGCCCCAGGTTGCGTCCGGAGTGGACGTGTACGCCTTCTTCCGCCACGAGGACGAGCCGACCGCGCCGCTTTACGCGGAGCGCCTGTGCGAGCTTGTCGGGGAGTAGGCTGCGCGCGATGAGCGGCCGGCCGGAGGTGATCGTGGACGTTGTCTTCGAGGACGGGCTCTTCTTCCTCTCCGTCCAGAACATCGGCGACCGGCCGGCGCTGAACGTCCAGACGACTTTCAACCGCAAGCTCGTCGGGCTGGGCGGGACGAGGGATGTGGCCGCGCTCCCGCTCTTCCGCAACATCCCCTTCCTCGCACCGGGGAAGGAGATCAGGACGCTGCTCGACTCCGCCGCGTCCTGGTTCGCGCGGGCGCGCTCGAACACGATCACCGCCCGCGTCGCCTACGCCGACCCGGAGAAGAAGGCCTACAAGAGCACGATGACCCACGACCTCGAGATCTACCGCGAGCTCGCCTACCCGAGAGGAGACTGAGATGCCGCCGCGCAGGGATCCCTTCAAGAACTTCAGCTTCCTCGTCGAGATCGACGGCGTCGCCGCGGCGGCCTTCAGGTCGGTCAGCGGGCTGGCGGCCGAGGCGGAGGTGATCGAGTATCGGGAGCTCGGCGGCCCCCACTCGATCAAGCTTCCGGGGCGGATCCGCTACCCGAACGTGACCCTCCGGCGCGGCCTCACGACCTCGCGCGACCTGTGGGACTGGTGGCAGACGGTGCGCGACGGCACCATTCAGCGCCGCACGGTCCTGATCGCGCTCCTCGACGACTCCGGCCAACCGGTGCGGCGCTGGACCCTGCGGGAGGCGTGGCCCGTGAAGTGGGAGCTGTCCGAGCTCGACGCCTCGAAGAACGAGATCGCGATCGAGACGCTCGAGATCGCCCACGAGCGGCTCGAGCTCGACGACTAGCGGTGGTGGACCACTCCCAGGAGGAGGTTCTGGGTCACATCGACTTCCCTCTGCTCTGCGCGGATGCCGGCCCCTAGCGCAGCCGCTCGGTTGCGTAGCCCTGTCCGGCGAGCTTCGCCAGGAGCTCCTCGCAGTGGGCCTCGTCGCGCATCGCGAGGGTGAGCTCGATCTCCGTGCCCGTGACCGGAAGGTCCATGCCCTCGCGGTGGTGGTCGACGCCGAGGACGTTCGCGCGCTCCTCGGCGACGACCGCCAGCAGATCGGCGAGGTTCCCCGGGCGGTCGTCGACGCGCGTGCGCACGACGAGGTAGCGGCCCGCGCGGGTGAGGCCGTGGCGCAGGATCTCGATGAGCATGCTCGCGTCGATGTTCCCGCCGGAGAGGAGCGCGCACGCTGCTCCCGAGCCCTCGAGCTTCCCGGCCAGCAGCGCGGCGACCGAGGCCGCCCCGGCGCCTTCGACCGTGAGCTTGCAGCGCTCGCTGACGAGGAGGATCGCGCCGGCGATCTCGGCGTCGGTCACGGTGACGACGCCGTCGAGCCGCCCGTCCAGGAGACTCCGGGTCAGCTCCCCGGGGTGCTTCACGGCGATGCCGTCGGCGATGGTGCTCCCCGTGGGCGCGAGGCCGGCGAAGGGAGCGCAGGCCGCCGGCTGGACGCCGACGATCCCGATCTCCGGGCGCAGCTCCTTGACGGCGAGAGCGATGCCGGCCGCGAGCCCGCCGCCGCCGATGGGAACGACGAGGGTCTGGACCTCTGGGGCGAGCTGCTCCGCCAGCTCGAGCCCGAGCGTTCCCTGGCCGGCGAGGACGAGCGGGTCCTCGAAGGCGTGAACGTACGTCTCCCCCGCCGCGCCGCGCTCCTGCGCGGCCGCCGCCGCCTCGTCGAAGCCGACGCCGACGAGGACGACCTCGGCGCCGTAGCTCTTGGTCGCCTCGATCTTCGCGGTCGGCGCGTCCTCCGGCATGAAGACGGTCGCACGCACTCCGGCCTCGCGCGCGGCCCAGGCGACAGCCTGTCCGTGGTTGCCGGCGCTCGCGGTGACGACGCCGGCGGCGCGCTCGGCGTCGGTCAGCAGCGAGATCCGGTTGTAGGCGCCGCGGATCTTGAAGGAGCCGGTGCGCTGGAGGTTCTCCGCCTTGAGCCAGACCGGACGCCCGGAGAGGCGCCCGAGCGTCTCCGAGGAGATGACGGGCGTCTCGCGCGCGACTCCCTGGAGCCGCTGCCGCGCCTCCTGGATCTCAGCGAGTGTCGGGGCCGTCGCCGTCGCCATCACGAAGCTGGAATACCCGCTCCATGATCTCACGTACCGCCGTGAGCGGATCGAGCTCGCGGCGCTGGACCTCGGCGAGCACGCGCCGCAGCTCCTCGTCCTCGGCCACAGCCGCCTCGAGCCGCGACTTGGCCCGCGCGCTCGCCACCGCGAAGACCTCGCCGGCCAGGTTGGCCGCCCGGCGCTCGGCGAGCGTCCCGCTCTCCTCGAGGTGGGCACGGTGCGCTGCGATCCCCTCCCAGAGCTCGGGGACGCCCTCGCCGGTCACCGCCTCGGTGAGGACGATGGGCGGCTTCCAGTCGCGCTCCGTGTCGAGCGCGAGGACGGAGCGCACCTCGTTCACCATCGTCTTCGCCGCCGGATGGTCGCGCTTGTTCACGGCGATGACGTCTGGGATTTCCATGATACCGGCCTTCAGCGCCTGGATCGAGTCGCCGGAGCCGGGCATGAGCACGAGGAGGACGGTGTCGGCGATGCCGATCACCTCGACCTCGCTCTGGCCGGCGCCGACCGTCTCGAGGAAGAGGAGCTCCTTGCCGGCCGCGTCCAGGACGAGCGCGGCCTGAAGCGTCGCCTCCGCGAGCCCGCCGAGGTGACCGCGCGTCCCCATGGAGCGGATGAAGACCTCGGGATCGAGGAAGTGGTCGGCCAGGCGGATGCGGTCGCCGAGGAGGGCGCCCTTTGTAAACGGGCTCGAGGGGTCGACCGAGACGACGCCGACGCTCGCTCCCTCCTCGCGCACGAGGCGGACGAGCGCGCTGATCAGGCTGGACTTGCCGACGCCGGGCGGTCCGGTGATGCCGATCGCGTACGCCCGGCCGGTCTCGGGATAGAGCTCCCTGATGAGGTCGTACGCGAGCGGGTCGCCGTTCTCGACGAGGGTGATCGCGCGGGCGAGGGCGCGCCGGTCGCCTTCGCGGACGCCCGTGACGAGCTCTTCGAGAGTCCAACTCCTAGGCAAGCGCCTGAACGCGCCCGAAGGCCTGCGCGAAGAACGCGTGCTCGTCCTTCGTCCCCACGGTCACGCGGATCCCGCCGGGCGCGCCGAAGGGAGCGAGCGGGCGGACGATCACGCCCTCGCGCAGGAGCGCTTCGAACACCGGGCGCGCGTCCTCCCCCACCTCTGCAAAGACGAAGTTGGCCACCGGGCACGGAGCGAGGCCGAGCCCGAGGGCGGCGGAAAGCTCCACGAGGTGGGCCCGAGCCTCGGCGTTGAAGGCACGGCGGCGCGCGAGCTCCTCCGCGTCTTCGAGGCTCGCGACCGCGGCGTCCTGTGCCGGCTGCGTGATGTCGAAGGCGTTGCGCACCCTCTTCACGGAGTCGACGACCTCCTTCGGCCCCACGCCGTAGCCGACGCGCAGCCCTGCCAGCCCGTAGATCTTCGAGAAGGTGCGCAGCACGAGGACGTCGCGGCCCGCTTTCACGTGCTCCTCGATCCCGTCCGGGTAATTGGGCTCGTCGACGTACTCGAAGTACGCCTCGTCGAGCACGGTGAGGACGTGGTCTGGAACGTGTTCGAAGTAGTGGTCCACCGCGGCACGCGGGATCATCGTCCCCGTGGGGTTGTTCGGGTTGCAGAGGAAGACGATCTTCGTCCGCTCGGTGACTGCGCCCAGGATTTGCTCCACGTCGTAGGCGTGGTCGGAGAGGGGCACGCGGACCGGCGTGGCACCCATCTTCATCGCCGCGAGCGGGTAGCTGGCGAAGGAAGGCCAGCCGAACACGACCTCGTCTCCGGGGTCGAGCGTGCCGAGACAGAGGTAGGCGATGATCGCGTCGGCGCCCGCCGCGACGGCAACGCTCGAGGGCTCGACACCGTGTTTCTCCGCAAGCGCCTGGACGAGGCGCCAGGCGCCTCCGTCGGGGTAGCGGTTCAGCTCGGGAGCCCCGCGCTCGAGCGCCGCCAGCGCCGACGGGAAGGGCCCGTACTGGCCCTCGTTCGAGGCGAGCTTCACCACGCGCGCGAGGCCGAGCTCCCGCTGCACCTCCTCGACCGGCTTTCCCGGCTCGTACGGCACGAGCTCCGCGAGCGCGGGCCTGGTTAGGTCACGGGCCACGCGGAAACCTTAACCTGTTGCCCCATGGACGAGATCGCGCTCTTCCCCCTCGACCTCGTGCTCGTGCCCGGCGAGCAGGCGCCGCTGCACATCTTCGAGCCGCGTTACCGGGAGCTGATCGCCGAGTGCCTCGACTTCGGCAACGAGTTCGGCCTCGTGCTCGAGGACGGCGAGGGCATGCGCGACGTCGGTGTGCGCTGCGCGGTGATCGAGGTGATCGACCGCTTTTCGGATGGCCGCCTGAACGTCGTCGTCGAGGCCCACGAACGCTTTCAGCTGATCGGCCTGACGGAGGGCCGGTCGTTCCACACAGGCGAGATCGAGACCGTTCCCGACCAGCCCGACACGCCGAGCGAGGACGAGGTCGAGGAATGCCTCGCCGCCTACGCACGCGTCGTCGCCGCGGCCGAGGCAGAGCTCGACGAGCTCGACCTCGACGCCGACTCGATCGCCTACCAGATCGCCTCGCGGGTCGACTTCGGCACCGAGATCAAGCAGGGCCTCCTCGAGCTCCGATCCGAGCGCGAGCGGGTACTGCGCCTCGCGCCGATGCTGAACCAGGCGGCGGAGGCAGTCGAGCGCGAGACGGAGATCCGCCACCGCGCCGGCGGCAACGGGCGCGTCGAGCCGCTCTAGGACCTCACGCCGGGCGGCGAACGCCGTGGACCGGGCGGCCCGACGCCTCCCACGCGTAGTACGAGGCGCTGGGGCCGAACGAGGCCTCATACGGGACGATGCGCGGGTTGCGGCCGACCTCCTTCGCCCGCTGGGCGTGCCAGAGGAGGTTGGGGTCGTCTCGCTCCTGCCAGACGAGAACGAGATGGACAGCGGTCATGAACTCGGCCACGAAGCTGCACCCCGGCGCCGGGCAGGGAAACGGATCCGTGCGGACGCAGAACCAGCCGGAGTAGTCCTCGCCGGAGTCGTCGCTCCAGAGCTCCTCCTCCTCGGCGAGCTGCTCCTCCTCGAAGAGGACGGAGCCGCGCCTGGGATCGAGCGGATCGGTCACCGGAGCACCTTCGCCATGAGGATGGCGTCGACGAAGCCCTCGGAGCGGCGGTAGTGGTCACGGCGGTAGCCCTCGCGCTCGTAGCCCATGGACTCGTAGAGCGCTATCGCCGCCTCGTTGTACGGGAAGACGTGCAGCTCGAGCTTGCGCACGCCGACCTCGCGTCCCCAGGCCTCGGCGGCCTCCATCAGCGCCCGCCCGATCCCCTGCCGGCGATATGGCGCCGCGACCATCAGGCCCAGGTCGGCGACATGCTGGCTCGCCGGGTGCGCGTCCCGCGCGAGCGAGATGCGACCCACGATCCCGTCGGCGGTCTCGGCCACGAAGACGACGGCGTACGCATGCCGCCGAATGCTGCGAAGATAACGCCGCTCCTCGGCCGGTGAGCGCCATTGGCCGTCCGTGATCAGCCAGCCCTCCGGCTCGCTGCCGACGGCCCGGGCCAGGTCGACTAGCTCGGAGGCGTCGCCCGGAGCCGCCCGGCGCACCTGAACGGTCACGCGCCCACCACGACGCCGGCGCCGCCCCGACGTGAGTCGCCCGCTGCCTCGAGCGTCCCGTCGGGAAGGAGGGCGACGGCCGACGCGCCGCCGAAGTAGAGGTTGCGCTCCGCCCAGCGGTTGACGGCGTACCCAGCGTCCTCGAGCGCCGCGGCGACCCGGGCCGGGATGCCGCCCTCGAGCTGGAGCACGCTGTCGTCCAGGTGGACGCGCGGCGCCTCGATGGCCTCCTCGGCGCTGAGCCCGTCGTCGACCACCCTGAGCACGATCTGGACGATGGCCGCGCGCAGGCGGATCGAGCCCGCGCTGCCGACGACGAGCCGAGGCCGCCCTCCCTCGAGCAGGAGAGACGGAGCCATCATGCTGGTCAGCCTCGCCCCGGAGCGGGAGACCGCGCCGGGCGGGTTCAAATCGGGCTCGCCGAGCATGTTGTTCATCTGCACGCCCGTGCCCGGGACGATGACGCCCGAGCCGCAGCCGGTCGAGGCCGAGAGGGAGGCGGCGTTCCCGTTCGCATCGACGACGCTGATGTGGGTGGTCGAAGGGACGCCGCTAGGCTCGAGGGCCGCTTCTCGCGCGTGGGCGCGGGCGGCGGTCGCCGCCGCTCCCACGCGCTCGTCCGACAGGATGCGCCGGGCGGCGCCCCCGCGGTAGAGGTCGCCGACGAAGCCGGGGCCCCGCAGCCGGGCAGCCTCGCGCATCGCCTCGGCAACGAAGGCGATCCCCTCGGGGCTCCCCGCGGGGGTGCTCGGCCCCAGCCGGTCGAGCACGCGGAGCACGAACGCGATGAGCAGGCCTCCTGACGAGGGCGGGGGGTTGGAGACGAACTCTGCGTCGCGGAAGGCGGCGCGGACGGGACGCCGCCGGATCACGCGGTAGGCGGCCAGATCGGCCTCCGTGACCGCCCCTCCCCGCCCCCGCACGGCCTCGCTCATGCGCCGCGCCAGCTCGCCGCGGTAGAAGACGGCCGCGCCCTCGGCGGCCAGCCACTCGAGCGTTTCCGCCAGGTCGGCCATGACGACGCGCTCCCCCTCCCCGAGGGGGCAGTCGCCCCCGTAGATCCGCCTGCCCTCGGGCTCGCTGCGAAGGATGACGTCGAGGATCTCGTGGAAGAACGCCTGGCCGGAGTTCAGGGGAACCCCGGCGCGGGCGAGCTCGACGGCCGGCGCCAGGAGCTCGGCCCAGGGGAGGGTCGCATATCGGCGATGGGCCGTCGCGAGCCCGGCGGGGACCCCGGGCACGGCGACGGCGGCCGGGCCGATGTGGAAGACCTGGGTCGTGTGCTCGTCGAAGGCCACGTCCACCGTCTGCATCTCGCCCCGCTCGCTCACAGGCAGCCCCTTCCCGGGGACCGCGGCGAAGAAGTCGAGCAGGCTGTCGACCTGGTCCCTGGCCCGGTGGACGAGCATGAAGCCTCCCCCGCCGGGACCGGTCAGCGGGCTCTCGGCCACCCAGGAGACGAACGCGGCCGCGATGCAGGCGTCCACGGCGTTCCCGCCCTCCGCGAGGATCCGCGCTCCCGCTTCGGCAGTGAGCGGGTGGCCTGCGGCCACGGCGCCTTTCATGGGCAGAGGGTAGCTCTACGGGCGCGTTTCAGAGGTCGGTCAGGAAGCTGGGCGGCTCGAGCGGATCGGGCTCCGCCGGGCGCGTGCTCGCCCTGGCGGGCTGGCCGATGCCGGTGGCGATCACCGTCACCCAGACCTGGCCTGCCAGCCGCTCGTCGATCGTCGCGCCGAAGATGATGTTCGTCTCCTCGGTAGAACCGCGGCGGATCACCTCGGCCGCCTCGTTCACCTCGAGCAGCGTGAGGTCCTCGCCCCCTGCGATCGAGAGCAGGATGCCTTTCGCGCCGACGAGCTCCGTGTCGATCAGCGGGGAGCGAAGCGCGCGCTCGGCGGCCTCGTGCGCCCGGTTCTCGCCCGTGGCGAAGCCGATGCCCATGAGGGCAGAGCCCGCGTCCGACATGACGGTGCGGACGTCCGCGAAGTCCAGGTTGATCAGGCCGGGCATGGTGATCAGGTCGCAGATGCCCTGCACGCCCTGGCGCAGGACGTCGTCCGCGATGCGGAAGGCGTCGAGCATCGAGGTGGAGCGGTCGAGCACCTCGAGCAGGCGGTCGTTCGGGATGGCGATGACGGTGTCGCAGACCTCGCGGAGGTCGTCGGCGCCGGCCTCGGCCTGGGCACGCCGACGCGTGCCCTCGAAGCGGAAGGGCATCGTGACGATGCCGACGGTGAGCGCGCCGACGTCGCGGGCCAGGCGGGCGACGATCGGCGCCGCGCCCGAGCCGGTTCCCCCGCCTTCCCCGGCGGTGACGAACACCATGTCGGAGCCGCGCAGGACGTGCTTGATCTGATCCTCGGCCTCCTCGGCCGCGCGCCGGCCGATGTCCGGGTCGGCGCCCGAGCCGAGCCCCTGCGTCAGGTCCCGGCCGATGTGGAGCTTGATCGGCGCCTCGCACTGCTTCAGCTGCTGGATGTCCGTGTTGACGGCAATGAACTCGACCTGCGAGATGCCTGCCTCGATCATCCGGTTGACGGCGTTCAGCCCGGCGCCGCCGACGCCGATTACGCGGATCACCGCGAGGTAGGCGGCGGAGTCCGGGCGCGGCGTCGTGCGCATGCGCGGTGTCGGCTCGACGAGCCGGCGGACGGGCTGCGGGGATGTCGCCGGCTCGGCGTACGGGCGCGAGGGTTGCTCGGCCGAACGGGGCTCGGCGGAAGGCGGGCTCGAGTCTGCCGGCGCCGCGGGCGCCGCCGGCGCCGCGAGCGTGCTCTCCTCGTCGGCGGGCTGCGTCGCCTCGTCGAAGGGCACCGCCGACTCGACGGTCGCGTCCGCGTCCTCGGGCGGAGGCGAGGCGGCCGAGGAGGCCGGTTCGCCTTCCTTCTGCCGCTGGGCGGCCTCGGTCGCCCGGAAGAGCTCGGCGAGCGGGCCCTCACGCATGCTGGCTCGGCGTCGCGCCATCGAGCACCTCCTTCGCCAGGTCGCGATACGCCTCGGCGGCGCTTCCCGCCGGGTCGTACTTGAGCACGGAGCTGCCCTGCACGGGCGCTTCCGCGTAGCGCACGGTCTTGCGGATCCTCGTCTCGAACACGAGATCGCCGAAGTTCTCCTTCAGCATCTCGACCGCCTCCTTCGAGTGGAGGGTCCGTCCGTCGTACATGGTCGGGAGGATGCCGCGAATCTCGACGGTCGGATTGAGGTTCTCGCGGATCATGGAGAGTGTGTTCTCGAGCTGGACGAGCCCGCGGAGCGAGAGGTACTCGCACTGCACCGGCACGATGACGCTGTCCGAGGCCGTGAGCGCGTTGATCGTCAGGAGCCCCAGCGACGGCGGCGTGTCGATGAAGATGTAGTCGTAGCGACTGCGTACCGGGAGCAGCGCCTTCTGGAGCGCCCGCTCGCGCCCGATCATGCTCGAGAGGGCGAGCTCGGCTCCGGCGAGGTCGATCGACGAGACGGCGAGGTCGATCTCGGTGCGATGGATGACCTCGTCGAGCGGGAGGCTGTGGACGAGGACGTCGAACATCGAGCGCTCGACGGCGTCGGGATCCATGCCCTGGCTCATCGTCAGGTTCCCCTGCGGGTCGAGATCGACCCCGAGGACGTTGAACCCCTGCTCCGTGAAGGCGACGGCGAGGTTGAGCGTCGTCGTCGTCTTCGCCACGCCGCCCTTCTGGTTGGCGAGCGCGATGACCTGACCCAGCGTGACTCCCTGTGAAGTAGACGTCCGCTTCCGCGGACGCGTGAGAATTCCCGAAAGGCCCATTGAGGGCTCCTGTTTCGTGCCAGGGTAGCACAATCCTTCTCCGTTCTACGCTGCGCAATCCGGCTTGGGGAGCGGCTCTGCGGGGATTCGGCGACCCGCGGCGGGCCAGGTTGCCCGGTGAGGGCTCAGCGCCGGAAGGCGAGGAGCGAGAGCATCTCGAAGCAGGCGTTCGCGGCGACGAGCGCGGTCACGCCGGCAGGGTCGAACGGCGGCGAGACCTCGACGCAGTCGAAGCCACGGAAGTCGAGGCCCGCAAGCGACCGGACGTAGGTGAGCGCCTCCCGGCTGGACGGCCCGCCGACCTCGGGGGTTCCCGTCCCGGGCGCGAACGCGGGGTCGACGAAGTCGATGTCGAAGGAGAGGAAGCACGCGCTCGACCCGACCCGCGCCCGGACACGCTCCGAGAAGCCGCCTGGGCCCAGAGCGGCGAGCTCCTCGTAGGTGAGCGCGTCCAGGCCGAGCTCGGCCGGGAGGCGCGCGTCTCCGGCCTCGTTCAGCGATCCGCGCAGGCCCGCCTGGATCGACCGGGACGGGTCGATCAGCCCCTCCTCGAGGGCACGGCGGACGACGCTCCCGTGGAAGAGCTTCTGCCCGAAGTACTCGTCCCAGAGGTCGTGGTGCGAGTCGAGCTGGACGAGCGCGAGCGGGCCGTGGACGGCGGCGAGCGCGCGTAGCTCGGCAAGCAGCACGGTGTGGTCGCCGCCGAGGCAGACGGTGGTCACGCCGGCGGCCGCGATCTCAGCCAGCGCCGCCGTCGAGCGCTCAAGCGAGTCCGCGGTCGATCCCGGCACAGTGGGCACGTCGCCGTAGTCGACGAGTGAGAGCTTGTCGACCACGTTCACGCCGAGCAACGGGTTGAAGTTGCGCAACGTGACCGAGACGCTGCGGATCCCCTCGGGCCCGAAGCGTGCGCCTGTCCGGTAGACGACCGCCCCGTCCGTCGGGATGCCGACGATCGCGACGTCGACGCCGTCCAGGTCGCGGACGTGAGGGAGCCGCATGAACGTTCGCGGGCCCGAGAAGCGAGGCGTGAGGAACGGGTCCGGCGGCCCGTAGCGCGGCATGGGGTCGCGATTATAGGGGTGCGAGATCGGCCGTCCCCGACATCACCTCCCTCTCCGCGGTCAGCGACGCCCGGCAGCTTTCGAGTGCGGTCTCCGCCGATCCGGTCTCCCCCGACCGGTCACCGACCGGACGCCGGCCACCGTCCCCGCGGCCACCCGCTCGCTCGGCAGCCAGCCAGGCCTCGCCCTCGGCGAGGAGCTGCCGTACCTCGCCGAGCAGCTGCGCGGCCGGCGCCTCGGTGCTCTGGAGCGCTTCGATCCGCTCGAGTCGCCGGATGACCTTTCGTGCTTCGTCCACGCGTCCGAGGCTACGCCTCAGGACCGCGCGGATGTGTGTCGTTCTGTGTCGATTCCTGGGCGGAAGAGCCGGCACATTCGCGCCGGTAGACGATCAGGAGCGCGGCTATGCCGCCCAGGCCAACCGCCAGCGTGATCCAACTCCACTGGATGACCGGGAGGAACGCGCCGAGCACCATCCCGAAGGCCAGCAGCCGGCAGCGACGGCGGCGCATCAGCTCCGCCCGGCTCGGAAAGGTCATCCGGCCGCCAGCACGCGTGACGACGAGCTGACTTGCGGTCGCGGGCGCAGGCCGAGGAGCGCCTCGTCGAGGATGGCGACGAGCTCCTCCCTGGAGCCTTCGAGAAGCGTCTCGACGAGTGCGCGGCGGACTGCGTCCTCGGCCCGCGCGCCGGGCCCGTCGCCGTCCAGCAACGCGCGAAGCGCGATGAGAAGATCCTCCCGCTCGCGGGCGGTCTCGCCGAGGAGCACGGCCGCGCGCATCGCCGCCGCCCACGGCCCCTCGTCGCAGCCGAGAAGCGCCTCCAACGCCTCGCGGAGCTCGTCGGAGCGGTGGGCGCCGGAGTGGAAGAGCGCGAGCTCCCAACGGTCGAGCGCCTCGAGCAGGTCGTCGGGCGCCTGCGCCAGCCGGCCCTGCAGCTCGACGACGAGCGGCGCCCGGAAGACGTCGAGGCGGGTGGCCTGGCCGGGCGGCACCTGGGCGGCCATCGCCGGCATCGGCTTGACCCCGTAAGGGCGGAAATCGAGCCGCTCGAAGACGACCGGCCCGGCGGCGATTCCACCGGGGGTCGCCAACCGCAGGGCGCTGACCGCCCTCCCGAACTCGCCGGGAGCATCGGGGACGCGGCAGGCGCGCGAGTCGAGCTCGGCTTCCAGCTCGAGAACGAGCGTGCGGTCGATCTCGCGTCCCCAATGACGTGGGAGTAGACGCCCCGCGTCGGGCCAGGCGACGGTCAGCTCGTTCGCGGCTGCGGGCCGGACCCGAACGCCGCGGCCGAGCTCGACGGCGCCTCCCGCGGTCAGGCCGACGAGGGGTGCGAGCGCCGTGTAGGAGCGTTGGTCGCCGTAGAGCGAGCGCTCGAGCTGGGCGTAGGAGCGCTCGAAGGCGTCGTCGTCCCAGTCGAAGCCGCCGCACGCCTCGGCGGTGGCGACGAGCAGCGGCACGAGGATCGTGCGGCGGAGCGCCTCGTCCTCACCGACGCGCTCGTCGGCGTGAGCGCTTACGAAGATGCCGGTGGCCGGCTCGTCCTTCAGCGCCGCCAGGGCCTCGCGGGCGTCTTCGCGCAGGGCGATCCGCCCGGCGCGCTGCTCGATGAACGAGCCGACGAGCGGCCGGTACTCGTACAGGGTCGGGCGGTTCGGGCCGGCGTGCTCCTCGAGCGCGATCGGTAGGTCGGCGCCGCCCTCGAGCTCGAGGCCGAGGTCGAAGAACGCTCCGAGGCAGAAGCCGCGGAGCGCGGTGAAGAGCTGCGGCGAGCGTGGAGCCCTGCCCGCTCCCCCCTTCGGAGGTCGGCTGTCGGACGCCCAGTCGGACACGCGAAACGGTTACGCCCCCGCTGGGCCCGTTCCTGCCTGACACGCCGGACACCAGTACGCCATCCGGGCAGCGTCGCCCTGCGGGTGCGATCGGATCGGGGTCCTGCAGCTGTGGCACGGCCGGCCTGCCCGCCGGTACACGCGGCGCGTTCCGCGACCCTCCCGCATGAGCCGCGAGGCCTCCTCCAGCGCCCGGCGCAGCCCGGGATCGTCGAGCTCGTCGAGCCGGCGCCAGGGCGACGTCTCGGCGGCGAAGAGCGCCTCCGCCTTCCACATGTTCCCGATACCGGCCACGAGACGCTGGTCGAGCAGCGCCTCGCCGACCTGGCGTGACTGACTCGTCCCGCGCAGCCGCGCAACCATCCCGTCGAGGTCCGGCGGCTCCGCCATGACGTCGGGGCCGAGCCTAACGACCGCCGGAGCCCTGCCGTTCGTCAACTCGAGCACGGGGCCGTTCCAGAGAACCGCCTGGCGCTCGCGCCCGCGCAGCACGAGCCACGGCCTCCCGAGCGGCTCATGGCCTGCGACCTCGACGCGCCAGCGGCCGCGCATGCGGAGGTGGCTGCGGAGCACGAGCCCTCCCTCGAGCTCGAGCAGGAGGTTCTTGCCGACGGCCCGGACGCGCTCGAGGCGAAGGCCGTCGAGCCGCTCCGCCAGCCGGAGGACCGCCGCCCGTGGGTGGGGGGTCTCGACCGCGAGGATCTCGCCTTCGAGAACGCTCAGCCTCGACGCAGCGCGATGGAGGGCGTCACCCTCGGGCACATCTACGACCGGAGCACAGCGCGGCGCGGGCCGGCGACGAAACCTGCCTCGACGAGCAGCGGCATCGCCTCCGTCTCCCCCACCGGCTCGCCGTCGAAGCGCTCGACCGCTAGCCGCTTGAGCCCTGTCCGGCGCGCATGGTCCACGAGCGCGGCGAGCGCCGTCCGCAGCCAGGCCTCCTCCGGGTCGCGCAGCGGCACGAGCGAGCGGCCTCCACGCTCGACGAAGAGCGCCGGCTCGCCGCCGAGCAGGACGACCTGCGCCCCGGCGACGCGCGCGGCGCGGGCGCCGGAGCGCTTCGGCCACGGCAGCGAAGCGCCGTATGGCTGGGCCGGGTCGGCGGCGGCGAGGACCAGCGCCGTCTCCTCCTCGGACCGCTCGCGAAGACGCTCCACCGCACCGGGCAGCGCGAACTGGGCGCCGCCGAGGCCCTCCACGAAGTAGCCACGGCGACAGACTCCGAGGGTCTCCAGCTTGCGGAGCTCGCCGTAGACGGATCCGTACCCGCCGGGAATGCCCTCGGCCCGGACGCCGTCGCGGGTCACGATTCCCTGGCGCTCGAGCAGGAGCTCGGCCAGCGCCCGCGGATCCGGATCCCCGGCGAAGAGGCCGCTCGCGGATGACCAGCGTCCCTGCGTCGCCGTGATCGCGTCGGCCCGCGCGCGCGAGAAGCGCCGCGGTCGCCGCTCCGGCCGGGGAGCCTGGAAGCGTCGGCTGGCCCGCAGCGGCTGCCAGGCGTCGTTCGTCACCTCGCCGGCCCACACCAGCTCCCAGAGGGCGGGAAGGACGACCTCGCTCTCGAGGCCGGTCGCGCCGAGGAGGTCGAACCAGAAAAACGCTCCGCCGGCCAGAACCGAGCGAATCGTCTCGTGCGGCGCGCCCTCGGGCGGGGGCAACGCGCCGGGGCGCCCGACGGCCGGCGCGTCCTCCCGGAAGTAGAGGGCGACGCGCTCGAGCCCCGCGCCCACCCAGACGACCTCGCCGGACGCCGTCAGCTGGTCGAGCCAGGCCGGCTGGTACCCGGGCACGCGCCGGGGCAGAACCTCGTTCTCCCAGAGGGAGACGGGAAGCGAGAGGCCCTGGAGCGGAACGAGGGCCTCACGGAGCGTCGCCCGCCGGTCGACTCCCTGCCAGCCGGGAAGGAACCGGCCGAGCGCACCCGGGTCGGCGGGCTCGACCTCCTTCCGCAGCCGCGCCAGGCTGGCACGGCGCAGCCGCCGGAGGACGTCCGGGTCGCACCACTCGCGCTCGGTGCCGCCGGGCCGCAGCTCGCCGCGCACGAGGTCGAGCCCGGCGAGCAGCGCCTCGGTTCGCCCGGGCTCGAGGCCGAAGCGGCGCGCGGCCTCGGCGGTCGTGAACGGACCCCGCCCGCGGGCGAAGCGCCGGAGAATCCAGCCCAGAGGATCCTCGCCGCCGTCGAGGTACGCGTCCGGAAGGCCGGCGGGAGGCATGGCGCCGAGCCCGTCGCGGTACCGACCCGCGTCCTCGACGGCGATCAGGCGCTCGTTCCCTGCGAGGCGGATGCGCACCGCCCTGCGCTCGGCGTCGAGCGGCCCCGCGAGCTCCTCGGCGAACTCGCCGGGGGCGAGGTCGCCGCGCCGAAGCAGGAGGTCGTGCAGGCCGTCGGGGCTCCGGGGCGATCCGCGCAGCTCCTGCTCCACCTGCTCGAGCGCGGCGGGATCGATGAGGTCGCGCAGCTCCTCCTGCCCGAGCAGCTCCGTGAGCAGGTCGCGGTCGAGGGCGAGTGCCTGTGCCCGACGCTCGGCGAGCGGCGTGTCGTCCTCGTACATGTAGGTGGCGACGTAGTCGAAGAGGAGCGAGGAGGCGAAGGGCGACGCGCTCGGAGTCTCCACCTCGACGAGGTCGATACGACGCTGCCGGAGCGCGGCGAGAAGCCCGCGCAGCGCCGGCAGGTCGAAGACGTCCTGCAGCACCTCGCGGTACGTCTCCAGCACCACCGGGAAGTCCGGATAGCGGCGGGCCACCTGCAGGAGCCCCTGCGCCTTCAGCCGCTGCTGCCAGAGCGGCGTGCGCTGGCCGGGACGGCGGCGCGGGATGAGGAGCGCGCGGGCGGCGTTCTCGCGGAAGCGGGCACCGAAGAGCGCCGTCCCGCCGAGCTCGTCGACGACGAGGTCCTCCAGCTCGTCGGGCCCGACGAGCAGCTCGTCGAGCCGGGGCAGCGACTCCGAGTCGGGGAAGTGGAGCGCGACGCCGTCGTCCGACCAGATGAAGTTGACCTCGAGCCCCAGCGACTCGCGGATGCGGGCGGCCAGCGCCAGCGCCCAGGGCGCGTGGACGCGCCCGCCGAACGGGGTGAGGATGCAGAGGCGCCAGTCTCCGATCTCGTCACGGAAGCGCTCGGCGACGACCGCGCGGTCGGACGGGAGCACCCCGGTCGCCTGCTCCTGCTCGCGCAGGAACGTGAGGAGGTTCTCCGCAGCGCGCTCGTCGAGCTCGTGCTCGGACACGAGCCGCTCACGGGCGCGCTCGTCGTCGAGGCCGACCAGCTCCCTCCCGGTCCGGCCGATCGCCTCGCCGAGCTCGTACGGCCGTCCGACGCCCTCGCCCTTCCAGAACGGCACCAGACCCGGTGTTCCCGGGGCCGGCGAGACCAGCACCCGGTCGCGCGTGATCTCCTCGATGCGCCACGTCGAGGCGCCGAGGAGGAAGGTCTGGCCGGCTCGGGCCTCGTACACCATCTCCTCGTCGAGCTCGCCGACGCGGCTTCCGCCGTCGACGAGGTGGACGCCGAACAGCCCGCGGTCCGGGATCGTCCCGGCGTTCGTGACCGCGAGCCGCCGCGCCCCCTCGCGCCCGCGGAGAAGCCCGGCGACGCGGTCCCACGTGATCCGCGGGCGAAGCTCGGCGAACTCCTCGGAGGGGTAGCGGCCTGCGAGCATGTCGAGGACGTTCTCGAGCTGCTGACGCGAGAGGTCGCGAAACGTCCACGCCCCTCGCACGAGATCGTGGAGCTCGTCGACCGAGATCTCCTCCTGCGCGCAGACGGCGACGATCTGCTGCGCGAGGACGTCGAGCGGGTTCCGGGGCAGGCGCGTCTCCTCGATCAGGCCTTCCTTCATGCGCCGGACGACGACGGCCGACTCGAGCAGGTCGGCACGGAACTTGGGGAAGATGCGTCCCTTCGACGCCTCGTCGAGCCGGTGCCCGGCGCGGCCGACACGCTGGAGCCCGCGCGCGACGGACTTCGGCGACTCGACCTGGACGACGAGGTCGACGGCGCCCATGTCGATGCCGAGCTCGAGGGACGACGTCGCCACGAGGCACGGGATCTCTCCCTTCTTCAGCAGCTCCTCGACCTCGATCCGCTGCTCGCGGGCGAGAGAGCCGTGGTGGGCGCGCGCGATCTCCTTCTCCGCGAGCTCGTTCAGGCGGAGGGCGAGCCGCTCGGCGAGGCGACGGTTGTTGACGAAGACGATCGTGGAGCGGTGCTCCAGCACGAGCTCGAGGAGCGCCGGGTAGATCGAGGGCCAGATCGAGCCACCCTCGCCCGGCTCGCGCATGTCCTCGAGCGGGACGACGACGCGGAGGTCGAGCTCCTTGCGCGTGCCCGCGTCGACGAGCTCGATCGGCCGGCCGCCGGAGACGAAGCGCCCGATTTCTTCGAGCGGCCGCTGGGTGGCCGAGAGCCCGATCCGCTGCACGGGCTCGCCGACGAGCCGCTCGAGGCGCTCGAGGCTCAGCGCCAGGTGCGCACCGCGCTTGGAGCCTGCGACCGCGTGTACCTCGTCGACGATCACCACCGTGACGCTGCGGAGCGTCTCGCGGGCGCGCGAGGTGAGCAGGAGGAAGAGCGACTCCGGCGTCGTGATGAGGATGTCGGGCGGGCTCTTGAGCATCGCCGCGCGCTCCTTCGGCGGCGTATCCCCCGTGCGGACGGCGACCGAGAGCTCGGAGCCGATCCCCGCGAGCGGGCCGCGCAGGTTGCGCTCGACGTCGTAGTTCAGAGCTTTCAGCGGGCTGACGTAGAGGACCTGGGTGCCCTGTCCGGGACGCGCGCGGTCGAGGGCCCAGAGGAAGGCCGCGAGCGTCTTTCCCGAGCCGGTCGGCGCCTGGATGAGGACGTGCTTTTCGGAGGCGATCGCCGGCCAGCCGTGTTCCTGAGCCGGCGTCGGGCCTGCGAACGTCCGCTCGAACCAGCCGCGGACGGCGGGGCTGAAGGGCGCGAGGGCGCTCACGGCTCCAGCGTACCCCCTGGGCGAAAGGGCGCCGAAGCGTTCTCCACTGTCCTTAACTCCTGAGGGGCACCCCTCTCCCACCACCCGCCTTCGAGGCTAACGAAGAAAGGCGCACACGTGGCGCGCGCACTGCGCCGGGAACGTCACGGGAGCGAGAATCGTCCGCGGCTAGAATCGGCGGCATGGCGACGACCCGCCCGACACACCTCTACTTCACGGGCGACGACGAGGCCGACCGCTTCCTCGCGGACGAGCCGCTCGCGCTGCTGGTCGGGTTCGTCCTCGACCAGCAGGTCACCGTGCAGAAGGCCTTCTCCGGCCCGCTCGAGATCCGGCGCCGGCTCGGAAGCTTCGACGCCGCCGCCATCGCCGGGGCCGACCCCGGCGAGCTCGAGGCGATCTTCCGTGAGAGGCCTGCGATCCACCGGTTCCCGGGCGCGATGGCGCGGCGGGTCCAGGAGCTCTGCGCCGCGGTCGAGGAGGACTATGGCGGCCGCGCCGAGCGCGTGTGGCTCGAGGCGGAGACCGGTGAGGAGCTCGAGCGCCGCCTGCTCGATCTCCCGGGGATCGGCCCGATGAAGGCGCGCTCGCTGCTCGCCATCCTCGGCAAGCGCTTCGGCGTGCGCCCGCCCGGCTGGGAGGACGTCGCTCCGACCTACCCGACGCTCGGCGACGTCGACTCCTACGAGGCGCTGGAGGACTACCAGGCGAAGAAGCGCGCCCACAAGGCGGCGCTCCGCGCGGCGAAACCCGCGGGCTAACCGACGCCGGCGAGCAGCGAGGTGCGGGCCTCGCGCACCATCTCTCGCGCGATCACGAGGCGCTGGATCTCCTGGGTCCCCTCGTAGATCTGGGTGATCTTCGCGTCGCGCATCATGCGCTCGACGGGGTACTCCTTCATGTAGCCGTAACCGCCGAGGATCTGGACCGCGTCGGTTGTGACCTCCATCGCGATGTCGCCGCAGAAGAGCTTCGTCATCGCCGAGAGCTTCGTCAGCGGCTCGACCCCCTCGTCGATCGCCATGCCGACCTTGTAGAGGAGCCCGCGCGCGGCCTCGCACTTCGTCTCCATCTCGGCGAGCTTCGCGGCGATGAGCTGGTGCTCGGCGATCGGCTTCCCCATCGTCTCGCGAGTCTTCGCGTACTCGAGCGCGTAGTCGGTCGCGCCCTGGGCGATGCCGAGCGCCTGGGCCGCGATCCCGGGTCGCGAGCGGTCGAGAACGCGCATGGCGACCTTGAAGCCGTCGCCCTCCTCGCCGATCCGGTTCGCGGCCGGGACACGGCAGTCGTTGAGGAAGACCTCGCCGGTGGTCGAGCCTTTGATGCCCATCTTCGGCTCGATGCGCCCCACCTCGAAGCCCGGGGAGTCGGCCTCGACGATGAACGCCGAGATCCCCGCGTGGCCCGCTTCCGGGTCGGTCTTGGCGAAGACGACGTAGAGGCCCGCGACGCCCGCGTTCGTGATGAAGCGCTTCGACCCGTTCAGGACGTACTCGTCGCCGTCCCGCCTCGCCTCGGAGCGCATGGCCGCGGCGTCGGAGCCGGAGCCCGCCTCCGTCAGCGCATAGGCCGGGAGCCACTCGCCGCTCGCGAGCCGCGGGAGGTAGCGCTCCTTCTGCTCCTCGGTGCCGTCGTTCTTGATCGCGAGCGCGCCCAGCTCCTGGAGCGCGAGGACGAGGCCGGTCGTCGCGCAGGCCTTCGAGATCTCCTCGATGGCGACCAGGACCAGCAACGTTCCCGTGCCGGTGCCGCCGAAGCGCTCCTCGAAGGGGAGCCCGAGGATTTCGTGCTCGCGGAGGAGCTCGACCATGTCCCACGGGAACTCTCCCGAGGCGTCGATCTCGGCCGCCCGGGGCGCGATGCGCTCGCGCGCCAGCGTCCGGACGAGGTCGCGGATCTCGCGCTGCTCGCCGGAGAGCGGCTCGTACCCCACGCCGAGAGTCTATTCGCCCCAGTCGAGATCCCGGACCGCGAGCGGGACGCCGATGAGCGGCCCTCCCGTGCGCCCTGTGGGAAAGACGAACAGCTGCGCTTCGGCCGCCAGCACCGTCCACCGGTCGTCCGGCGACCACGCGATCGCATGCGGCTCAGCGACGTCCGGGAGCGAGATGCCGCGCCCGTCCAGGTCGGCAACCTGAACGCCGCGGTCCGCGCTCAGGATCGCAAGGTAGCGTCCCCGAGGGCTCGAGCGGATCAACCCAGCGTCGAGACCGAGCGCGGCGAGACCGTGCAGCCGCTTTCCCTCGAAGATCGCCACGACCCGCCCCGACCCACCTTCCGCGAGAACGGCGTATCGCCCCCTTGTCAGCGACGCCGCCTGACGAGCTCTGTACGGCGCCGCCCCGAGCTCCCGTCCGAGCTCCCGCGCGAGCTTGTCCCGCGAGAGCACCACCTGGGCGAAGCCGTAGCCGAGCCCGGCCCACACGACCTCCCCGTCCACCGCCCCGAGGCCTCCGGTCCTCGTGGCAGGCCGGCACATCTGGTACGACGGCGCCCGGACCGGCTCGAGCTCGGGAAGCGAGACGGCGCTGAGGCGGCACTCCTCGTTCGAGTAGGTCAAGACGCCACGTATGCCCGCCTCGCGCAGCTGCTCGATCGCGAGCCGCCGGGCCGCCGACTCGAGCGGCGTGATCGTCGGCTCCGACGAGGTGCCGATCCGCTCCAGCCCGGGGCGCAGCGAGTCGACAGCCGCGGCGAGGCCGAGGGCGGCGACGGCCCCGACGAGGAGCCAGGTGGCGACCTTACGGACCGCGATCAGTCAGTGGTAGCACGGATCCTCACGTGCAGGTGGTTGTCGTGGTTCCAGAGGACCTGCACGACGCCCCGCGGGCCCGTGAAGCCCGTGTTCGGGCCGACGTAGACGAGGTCGACGCCGGCGGCCACGAAGCGGTCGACGAGGTCCTGTGCGAGCCGCCGGTCGATCTGGGAGACCCGAAGCGGCGGCCGCTCGGCCCCGTCGCGCCGCGGGTAGTAGACGTCCGCGTCGAGCCCGTTCTGATGCGTGGCGTGCACGGGACCGAAGGGGCCGCCCCGGCGTCTGCTGAGGTCGCCGATCCCGACCCGGGGCGCCTCCGGGTGTGCCGCGGCGTACTCGGCGACGATCCGCAGCAGGAGGCGGACCAGCCGCTCGCTGCCCCAGCGCCGCCCGGCGCGGTTGGGCACCCGGTGCAGGAGCGGGTCCCAGCTGAAGAAGTGCTCTCCCTCGCCCGGAAGCTTGACCCCGCGCACGAGGCGCCCGCCCGACGGCTCGCCCAGGGAGACGGAGCGCCGCCAGTCAACCGGGGGCTCGGGCCTCGGCGGCTCCCAGGCGAGTGCCGCGCCGCCGCCCGCATGGACGAGTGCCGCCGCGGGCGCGGCGCCGACGAGCGCCACCAGGACGACGAGCATGGCTGTTCGCACGAAAAGCTCTACGAGCGGGCGCCCGGGTCGAGTCCCGGACCTCCAGGCGAGCCCGTACCGTACCGACTCAGGTGCTCGCCGCGTACGCAACGGCCGCCTTCCTCGCCGCGCTGCCGCCAGCAGAGCCCGCGCAGGAATGGCACGGCCTGCTCGGAAGGTCGCAGCGGGGCCGGCCGATCCGCGTCCACCGCTACGGAAACTTCTCGAGCGCGCGGAAGCTCCTCGTCGTCGGCTGCATCCACGGCGACGAGTGCGAAGGCATCGACGTCACCAGGCGGCTCGCCCGCGGCCCGGTTCCGCCGGGCCTGGACCTCTGGATCGTCCACAACCTGAACCCCGACGGCCGGCGGCTCGGCAGCCGCCTGAACGGGCGCGGCGTCGATCTCAATCGCAACTTCGGCTCCGAGTGGACTCCGATCGGGCGCCGGTGGGATCCGCAATACTCGGGCCCGCGCCCGTGGTCGGAGCGCGAGACCCGGCTCGCCCGGCGGGTCGTGGCGCGCGTCCGGCCCGACGTGACGATCTGGTATCACCAGCCGCAGGGCCTCGTGCGCGCCTGGGGCGGAAGCAAGCCGAGGGCCCGCCGCTACGCGCGACTCGCCGGAGAGCGGTACCGCTCCATCCGCTGGCTCAACGGGACGGCCCCGAACTGGCAGAATCACCGCTTCCCGGGCGCTGCGTCCTTCGTCGTCGAGCTTCCGGCCGGCCGGCTCGCGTCGGCGGCGGCCGCACGCCACGCCCGGGCGGTCAGACTGCTTCTCGCCTCCTCCTAGCCCGCGGTCGGCTGATCCGGGACTCTGGCCGTGTCCTCGAGGAAGCGCGCCAGCCGCTCGGCCTCCTGGTCGGCGAGCGAGACCGCCGCCTGCGCCCGCGGCGTCTCTCCTCCGCCCCAGACGCTGAAGCGAACGTGGCGGCTCTCCTCGCTGTCGCCGAGGTAGCGGGAAACCCGGAGGGCCTTGGCCGGATCGTCCTCGACATGAGGATGGGCGGGGAAGAACTCGACGATCTTCGTCCGCTGGGCGGCGCCGCACCATGGGCAGAAGCGGAAGAGGTCTTCCACGTCCCCGCGACAGCTCGCGCAGGCAGGCATCGCCCTGGAAGCGTACGACGGCGCTTGGACCTCGGCAAGGCTCCCGGCCGTATTGCCTCCGCGATGGACCGGACCGTGGCGCCCGCTCGTATAGTCGGCACGCGATGGCGGGCGCGGGCCGTGACGAGCGTGCCTGGGTGCGCGGCGCCCAGGCGGGGTCGGCCTCCGATTTCGAGGCGCTCTTTCGCGCTCACTGGCACCGCGCCTACCGTGCCGCCTACCTCGTCGTGCACGACGCGGCCGGAGCCGAGGACGTCGCGCAGGAGGCCTTCCTCGCGGCCGTGCGCGCCCTCGACCGCTTCGACAGCACGCGGCCGTTCGGGCCCTGGCTGCACCGGATCGTCGTCAACCGCGCGATCGACTGGGCGCGGGCGCGGGCCTTGCGGCGCGAGGTCGGCGTGGGCGAGGCGATCGAAGACGCCGCCGCCGAGGAGCGGGGAGCTCCCGCCGCCCTCGCTCCCCGAGGACATGGTCGCCGCCCTCGCCTCGCTCTCGCCCGACCACCGCGCCGTCGTCGTCCTCCGCTACGTCCTCGAGTACACGCCCGGGGAGATCGCGCGGATGCTCGAGCTGCCCAGGGGCACGGTGAACTCGCGCCTGCGTCGCGGGCTCGACGCTCTCCAGGGCGCCGTCGGGCCGCGGGAGGAGCGATGACCGAGGCGAACGTCCGCGACGCCCTGCTCGCAGCCCGCGTCCCCGATGAGCTCGAGGCCCAGCGGCGGACGTGGGCGGTCGTGCGCGGAGCATACGCGGAGCGCGAGCCGACGCCGTCCCGCGGGCGCCGGCTGCGGCTCCTGGTCGCGGTCGCCGTGCTCGCCGCGCTCGTGGCCGCGGCGCTCTCGCCGCCGGGTCGCTCCGTGGGCGGCTGGATCCGCGACCGGGTCGCCGGCGAGGAGGACGCGGAGCCGGCTCTGGCCGGACTGCCCAGCGCGGGACGCCTCCTCGTCGTCTCCGAGCAGGGGCCGTGGATCGTCAGGCCGGACGGCTCGAAGCGCCTGCTCGGCAACTACGACGATGCGTCCTTCTCCCCGAACGCGCTCTTCGTGGTCGCCACCGAGGGGCGCCGCGTCGTCGCGCTCGAGCTCAGCGGCAAGGTTCGCTGGACGGTGACGGGATCCGCGCCGGTCGCGGATGCCCGCTGGGCGCCTACCCCGGGCTACGACGTCGCGTACCGCGAGGGCACGGCGCTCCGGGTCGTCGGCGGCGACGGCGAGGGAGACAGGCTCCTGGCCGAGAGCGTCGCACCTGTGGCGCCCGCCTGGCAGCCCGGCGAGGGCCGGACGGTGCTCGCCTACGCGTCCACGGACGGCCGCGTCCACGTCGTCGACGCGGACGGCGACGAGCTGTGGGCGGCCGACCCCGCGGCGGCGCCCGAGCAACTGCTCTGGTCGGACGACGCGGGCGTGCTGCTCGTCCTCACCGCCGGCCGCCGACATCCCCTCTACGCCGCGGGTGGGAGGCCCGTCGGCGCACTCGAGACGGCCGAGGGCCACGACGTCCTCGACGCGGCCTTCGCTCCCGGGACGCGCGACCTCGCCTTCACGGCCTACGACCCGGAGAGTGGCCAGAGCACGATCGTCCTCGCCGGGAGACAGCTCCAGCGAGGCGACGGGCGGCTCGAGGACGTCGTCTTCTCCCCGAACGGACGCTGGCTCCTGACCGGGTGGCCCGAAGCCGACCAGTTCCTCTTCCTCCGCCTTCCCGGCGTGAGCGCCATCGAGGCGGCCTCCGACATGAGACGCGAGTTCGACCCGGGCGGCATCGGCGCGACGACGTTCCCGCGCGTCGCCGAGTGGTGCTGCCGCTAGCTGCTAGTAGCCGTAGCCGCGGTCCTCGTCGGTCGTCGTCTCGTCGGTCGTCGTGCCGCCTCCGCCCGCCGCCGACCGTGATCGTGCCCTCCATGCCGCGACCGCTTGTGGTCGCCGACCGGGCAATACATCTCGAACTCGCCGTCCTCCCCGACCTCGACGGTCAGTTCCGCCGAATCGCCGGGCTCGAGCTCGCTCGTCTCGACCTCGCCCGCCGGGCCTTCGACCTCGAGGGCGTGCACCGTCCCGCCGTCGTTGACCACGTGGAAGGTGTAGGTCCCGGGATCGAGTGCGATCGTGGGGGGATCGATCGTGAAATCGCGCAGGGCGACGTCGACGACCTCGCCGGCCGGTGCGGCTCCCTCGTCGTCGCCCCCTTCCTCGCTGCCGCAGGCCGGGACGAGCACGAGAGCGAGCGCGACGAGAAGGAGACGACGCATCGGAGATCCATACGCGCAGCGGCTCCAGCCGGTTTGGCGCCGGTGGCCGTGAACCGCTCGAAGAGGCCGGGCGAACAAGCCGTGCCCAGATCACACCGACCAGGAGAGACGATGAGACTCAGAACGCTCCTCGCGCTCCTCGCCGTCGGCGCGTGCGCGGCCTTCGGGCTCGCCGCGTGCGGCGGGGACGACGACAGCGCCTCCGATGAGGCGGCGGCCAGCCAGTCCACGACGATGTCGGACGCCATGGGGATGACCGCGAACACCACGAGCGCGGCCGCGGACCTGCGCGTCACGCTCACCTCGCTTCTCGGCGAGCACGCGCTCCTCGCCGTGGCCGCGACCCAGAAGGGCCTCGACGGCGCCGACGACTTCGAGGCGGCCGCGGCCGCGCTCGACGCGAACTCGATCGAGCTGGCCGAGGCGATCGGCACCGTCTACGGCGACGAGGCCGCGGAGCAGTTCCTCGACGGGCCGAGCCTCTGGCGCGACCACATCCGGTTCTTCGTCGACTACACGGTCGCCCTGGCCGGGAAGGACAAGGCCGGCCAGCAGGAGGCTGTCGACAACCTGACTGGCTACACGGGCGCGTTCTCCGGCTTCCTCGCCCAGGCCACCGGCCTGCCGCAGGAGGCGCTCCAGGAGGGCCTGGCAACCCATGTCATGCAGCTGAAGGGCGCGCTGGACGCCTATGCGGCGGGGGACTACGAGGAGTCCTACTCCCTCGTCCGCGAGGCGTACGCGCACATGCTCGCGACGGGCGACGCGCTCGCCGACGCGATCGTCGCCCAGAACCCCGACATGTTCGCGCGCTAGGAGGGTTCGAACCGACCCGCGCCGGGCCGCGAATCACCGGAGCCCGGCTCCAGCCTGACGCCCCCGCCGGCTCCCTGCCGCCGCCGGGGGCGTCGGGCTATCCTCGCGGCGTGATCCTCGAGAACGGCGTCGTCCGGACGCTCGACCCGTCGCTCCCGAAGGCCGCCGCGCTCGCGATCGCCGGGGAGCGGATCGCGGGCGGCGTCGGCACGCACGAGACGGCGCTCGCCAGCCCGGAGCGCGTCGACCTCGGCGGACGGTGCGTCCTTCCCGGCTTCACCGATTCGCACGTCCACTTCCCGACCTGGTCGCTGGCGCAGCGCCAGGTCAGGCTCGAGGGCGTCGGCTCGCTCGCCGAGGCGCTCGCGCGCGTCGCCTCGGCCGTCGCAGACGTGCCGAGCGGCCGCTGGCTGCGCGGCCTCGGTTGGAGGAGCGGCGAATGGTCGCCCGCGGCCGAGCCGACGAAGGAGGCGCTCGACCCGGTCACGGGCGACGTCCCCGTCGCGCTCATGTCGAAGGACTACCACTCGCTGTGGCTCAACTCGGCGGCGCTCGCGCTCGCGGACGGCGAGCTGCAGGTCCCCGGAGGGGTCGTCGAGCGCGACGAGCACGGCGAGCCCACGGGCATTCTCAGGGAGGAGTGCGCCTGGCACTTCCGGGACACCTACGTCCGGCCGACGGAGGACGAGATGGTGGAGGCCTGCCGCAAGGGGATCCCGCGCGCGCTCTCGCGCGGCGTCGTCTCCGTCCACGACAAGGACGGCTGGCTGGGCGCCCTGCGCGTCTTCCAGCGGCTCCGCGACGAAGGCGCGCTGAATCTCCGCGTGTGGCAGTCCCTTCCCTGGGACCAGCTCGAGAGCCTGGAAGGCATCGGCCTCGCCTCCGGCCTCGGCGACGACCTGCTCAGGGTCGGGTACGTCAAGGCGTTCCTCGACGGGACGCTGGGCTCGCGCACAGCGCTCATGCTCGACGGCTCCGGCGTGGAGATCGTCGGGTACGAGGAGTTCGTGGAGATCGTCCGTCGGAGCGCCCGCGCGGGGTTCCCCGTGGCGGTGCACGCGATCGGCGACCTCGCCAACCGGCGTGCGCTCGACGCCTACGAGGAGACGCAGGAGGAGTGGCGCCCGCGCGGCCTCCGCCAGCGGATCGAGCACGCCCAGCTTCTGGCCCCGGAGGACGTCGGCCGCTTCGCCGAGCTGGGCGTCGCCGCCTCCGTCCAGTTCAGCCACGCCGCGTCGGACCGTGACCTCGCCGACGCCTTCTGGGACGGGAAGACGGACGGCGCCTACGCGTTTCGCTCCCTGATCGACTCGGGCGCGCTCGTGGCCAACGGCTCCGACGCCCCGGTCGAGGAGCTCGACCCGCTCCTCGGAATCAGGGCCGGAGTCATGCGCTCGCTCGACGAGCGGGAGGCCTGGCACCCCGAGCAGGCCGTGACCGTCGAGCAGGCCCTGCAGGCCACCTGCGTGGCGCCCGCCTGGCTCACCGGGGACGAGCGCCGCCGCGGGAAGCTTCTCCCCGGCTACCTCGCCGACCTGGTCGTGCTCGACCGCGACCCGCTCGACTGCCCCGTCGAGGAGCTCGGCGAAATCGGGGTCGCGGCCACCATGCTCGGCGGCCGCTGGGTGCACAACCCGCCGCCCTGGGACTGAGGAGGCGGTAACCCCGCCCGGTTACAATGCGCATATGCGCACGATGCGACCAGTCCACGACGAGGAGTGCGCGGTCGCGTGTACGGCCGACATCATCGGCTCCAAGTGGACGGCGATCATCGTCCACGACCTCTCCGAAGGCCCGCGCCGCTTCTCCGAGCTCGAGCGCTCGTGTCCCGGCATCAGCCCGCGGACGCTCTCGGAGCGCCTGCGCGTCCTCGAACAGGACGACATCATCGAGAAGCACGCGTCCGCGCGGCGGGCCGAGTACGAGCTGACCGAGAAGGGCACAGCGCTCCTGCCGGTCATCGAGGAGATGCGCCGCTTCGGGCATTCCTGGCTCGTAACCGACGAGACGCACACGCACACGCACGCGCGGCAAGAGCGTCGCCCCGGCCGCGTAGCCCGAAGCTAGCGCCGCACGAGGTTCCGAGCGACGAACGTGAGGTTCGCCGGCCGCTCGGCCAGTCGGCGCGTGAAGAAGGGAAACCACTCGGGCCCGTACGGGGTCGCCACCAGCACCTTGTAGCCGCGGGCGGCGAGGTCGAGCTGGAGCTGCGGGCGGACGCCGTAGAGCATCTGCAGCTCGAAGCGGTCCCGGGCGATCGCCTCCCGCTCGGCGAAGGCGAGGGCGTGTTCGATCGCGCGCTCGTCGTGCGTAGCGATCGCGGTGTACCCGCCACCGGTGAGGGAGCCCTCGATCAGGCGGAGGTACGCGCCGTCGACGTCCTCCTTCTTCGGGTACGCGACCGACTCCGGCTCGAGGTACGCGCCCTTGACGAGCCTGAGGTTGGGCGCGAGCGGAAGCAGGCTCTCCAGGTCGTCGGGCGTCCGGTAGAGGTAGGCCTGGAGCACGGTGCCGACGTTGTCCAGCCCGGCCTCCCGCAGGCGTGAATAGATGCGGAGCGTCGGGTCGACGAGCGCGGAGTACTCCATGTCGATGCGGATGAAGTTGCCGAGCTCGGCGGCGCGCTCGACGACGCGGCGGACGTTCTCGACGGCGAGATCCTCGTCGATGTCGAGGCCGAGGTGCGTGAGCTTGAGCGCGACGTTCGCCCTCAGCTCCTCGTCGTGCAGGCGCTCGAGGATCGTGAGGTAGTCCTCCACGACCTTGCGCGTCTCGGCCTCTTCCAGGACGTCTTCGCCCAGGAGCGTCGTGTTGGCGTGGAGGCCGCGCTCGTTCAGGCCGCGCAGGACCCCGACGCACGTGTCCAGATCCTCGCCCGCCACGAAGCGCGAGGCGCCCAGGCGGAGGCCGTGCTTGGCCGCCAGCCCGCGCACGCGGGCGTTCCCGGACGAGGCAAGGATGACCTTCCGCAGCGCGCCGTTGACCGCCTCGCCCGGCTTCACCGTCAGCTGAGGTCGGCCAGGGAGACGAGGGTCTCGCGCGCCGCCTCGACCCCGAGCGGCACGTAGCGGGCGAGCAGGCGCTCGTTGGGCGAGTGGACGTTCGCGCCCGGTAGCGCGAAGCCGGAAAGGATGGTCGGGATGCCCCTGTCCGCGAGCGCGGGGACGAGCGGGATCGAGCCGCCGGAGCGGAGCAGGAGCGGGCGGCGGCCGAGAACGCGCTCGAAGGCGTCCTGCGCCAGGCGCACGGCGGGCGAATCCGGAGGGATGAGCCCGGGCGGCGAGGACGATCGCCTTTCGATCGCCAGCTCGGCGCCCTCGGGCGCCGCCGCGCGGAGAAGGCGCTCGAAGGCGGCGGCTATCTCGTCGGGATCCTGTCCCGGCGCGAGCCGGATGGAGACGTTCGCCTCGGCGACCACCGGCAGGACCGTCTTCGTGAGCACCGGCTCGCCGCCGTGGATCCCGTTCACGTCCACGGCGGGGGCGGCGAACGTGCGCAGGTAGAAGTCGTCGGCTGCGCTCGGCGTCCATCGGCTTGGCACCGGCCTCGGCGAGCACGACCGCCCCGGGATCGAGCTCGCGCCAGGACCGCAGCTCCTCCTCCATGGGCGGGACGACGCCGGCGCGCAGCTCGTCAGGGAGCGCGGTCACGGCCTCGAGCGCCTCCGTCAGCGCGTGGACGGCGTTCAGGGCCGCGCCGCCGAACATGCCGGAATGGAGATCCCGCTCGCCGCTGCGGAGGCGGACGTGGAAGTACGCGAGGCCTCGCACGGCCAGGTCGAATGCGGGCACGTCCTCACGGGGCATGCCGCTGTCGAAGATGAGGCAGGCGTCGGCGCCGCGCTCGTCGGCCGCGAGGAAGTCGACGATCGAGTGGCCGCCGATCTCCTCTTCCCCGTCGAAGGCGACGCGGACGTTGACCGGAAGCGCCCCTCCTCGGCCAGGAGTCGGGCGGCCTTGAGCAGGAGGTAGGCGTTGCCCTTGTCGTCCACGGCGCCGCGGCAGTAGAGGTAGCCGTCGCGGATCTCCGGCTCGAAGGGATCCGACTCCCAGAGCTCGAGCGGCGCCGGCGGCTGCACGTCGAAGTGGCCGTAGAGGAGGACGGTGGGTGCGTCGGCGGCGCCCGCGGAAGCGCGGATCTCGCCGATCGCGAGCGGATGCGTCTCCGTCTCCGAGAGCTCGGCCGTCCCGCCGGCCCCGCGGACGAAGTCGCAGAGCCATTCGCCCGCGGCACGGACGTCGGCCGCGTGCGCCGGGTCGGCGGAGACGCTGGGAATCCGCAGCCACTCCGAGAGCTCCGCCAGCCAGGCGGGGTCGATCCGGTCGACTGGTCACGCGCGGGAGTCTACGGCGCGAGCTTCGAGCCTCAGGCGACGTCGCGGAGCTTCTGCGCCTCGGCCAGGGCCTGCAGCTTCTTCAGGCACTGGTTCTCGATCTGGCGGACGCGCTCGCGCGTGACGTTGAACGTGCGCCCGACCTCGTCGAGCGTCCGTGGGTGCTGGCCGTCGAGGCCGTAGCGCATCTCGAGAACCCGCCGCTCGCGGAGCGAGAGCGTCTGCAGGACGCGCGCGAGCGTCTCCTTGCGGAGGGTCGTCTCGACCGCCTCGTCCGGCGGCGGCGCGGTCTCGTCGGCGAGGAAGTGGCCGAACTCGGACTCCTCCTCGTCGCCGACGGGCTTCTCCAGCGAGATCGGGGCCTGCGCGCTCCGCTTGATGTGCTCGACCTCGTCGGCCTCGAGCTCGAGCTCCCTGGCGATCTCCTCGACGGTCGGCTCGCGGCCGAGCTCGCCGAGGAGCTTGCGCTCGATCCTGCCGATCTTGTTCAGCTTCTCGACCACGTGCACGGGCATGCGAATCGTCCGCGCCTTGTCCGCCAGAGCCCGCGCCACCGCCTGGCGGATCCACCAGGTCGCGTAGGTCGAGAACTTGAAGCCCTTGCGGTAGTCGAACTTCTCGGCGGCGCGGACGAGGCCGATCGTGCCCTCCTGGATCAGGTCGAGGAACGGCAGGCCCTGGTTGCGGTAGTTCTTGGCGATCGAGACGACGAGCCTGAGGTTCGACTCCACCATCTTCTGCTTGGCCGCGTGCTCGCCGCGCTCGATGCGCTTGGCGAGCTCGACCTCCTGCGCCGCCGTGAGCAGCGGCACCTTGCCGATGTCCTTGAGGAAGAGCTGCAGCGCGTCCGTCGAGATCTCGCGTGTCTCGGGCTCGAGGTCGACCCCGGCGCGCGTCGTCGGCGTCGACGACCTCGATGTGGAGCTCCTCGAGCGCCGAGTAGAACTCGTCCAGCTGCACCGGCTCGAACTCCTCGCCGAGGGCGAGCGCGATCTCCTCGTGCGTGAGGAAGCCGGCCTCCTGCCCCTGGCGCACGAGCGCCCTGGCGTCGTCATGGTCGAGCGTGACGCCCACTTCGCTCCCCTTCCTCCCCTCGAAATCCCCTATCCCTACTCCTCAACGTAGTCGGGACCGGCGACTTGTCAACGCTCGCTTCGCCGCAACTTCGAACCACAAGCGCCGCGACTCTTGCACGGCGGTCGGACGTCCGGCATGCCCCTTTTGGGGGAGTCTGCTATCCGATGTCCTCGAGACGGTCGAGGAGGCGCTCAGCTTCCCGGCCGTAGAACCCGTCCGGGTCGGCTTCGCGGGCCAGCTCGAGCTGCCGGATCGCCTCCTCGACCTGCCCGATCCAGGAGAGGAGGAGGCCGAGGTGGTAGCGGACGACGCCGCTCTCGTCGGCGTCCGCGAGCGGGCCGAGTCGCGAGAACGCCTGGGACGGGTCGTCCTTGTCGAAGCGCCCGACCGCGGCCGCGGCCTCGGCCGAGACGCTGTCGGGGTCGGCCTCCAGGGCGCTTTCGAAAGCCTCGCGGGCGGAGACCGGCCGGCCGACGCGCTGCAGGGCGATGCCGTAGGCGAGCCGCTCCTCGACGCCGCCGCGCTCGGCCCGCCGCTCGAGCTCGGCGAGCTGCTCCTCCGGCGAGAGGCCTTCGAGCACGGGCGGCACCTCGCAGCGGCGCCACGAAGGGCGGGCGCCCCGGTACGAACCGCGGGTTGAGCAGGTCCTCCGCCCGCAGAGCCGACGGGGTGTCCGGGTCGATCCGCTCGACCTCGCGCCAGGCGGCGCGCGCGCCCTCGTCGTCGCCGCTCGCCAGGAGCGCCAGGCCGACGTGGAGCCGGACGACGCCGCTCCGCGGGCTCTCGGCCGCGAGCGTCTCGAGACGCTCCACGGTTCCTTCGGGCCAGGAGGCGACCGCCGCGCCGACGGCGGCCTCCACCGAATCCGGATTGGCGGCGAGGATCTCCTCGAACCGCGTCCGCCCGCCCGCGCGGTCGCCCTCGTCGACGAGCCGCTCGGCCTCACGCAGGGCTTCGGCCTCCTCGTCGCTCCGCACCGAGAGGCCCAGCTCGAGCGGGGGCGCCGGCCGCTCCGCCTCCGTCGCCGCGGCAGGCGCCGGCTCGTCCCCGTCCTGCAGCACGGCGACGCCGACGACGACCGCTGCGGCCGCCGTCGCGGCGAGGCCTACGAGGACGCGGGCGCCGTTCTTGGACACGAGGCGAGCCTAGCTCCGCCCGCTTGCAGGACGGCGCAGCGACATAGCTATACTTCCTGAAGCAATGCCCACCTACCGGGAGCTCCTGCAGCAGGTCAAGGGCGAGATCGACGAGATCGACGCCCCCGCCGCCGCGGAGCTCCGCGAGCTGGAAGCCCCCGTCTTCGTCGACGTGCGCGACCGGAACGAGTGGGACGAGGGCCACATCCCGGGGGCATTGCACGTGCCGCGGGGCAACCTCGAGTCCCGCATCGAGGGCGCCGTCCCCGACCGCGACGCTCAGGTCGTCGTCTACTGCGCCTCCGGCGCGCGCTCGGCCTTCGCGGCCAAGGCGCTCGAGGAGCTCGGCTACGAGAACGTCTCCTCGCTCGCAGGCGGCTTCAACGAGTGGAAGCGGAACGGCTACCCCTTCGACCTGCCGCGGGCGCTCGACGAGCCGAAGCGGCGGCGCTACTCCCGCCACCTCCTCATCCCCGAGGTCGGCGAGGAGGGCCAGCTCCGCCTCCTCGACGCGCGCATCCTCCTGATCGGAGCCGGCGGGCTCGGCTCGCCGGCGTCCCTCTACCTCGCGGCGGCCGGCGTCGGGACGATCGGGATCGTCGACGACGACGTCGTCGACGACTCCAACCTCCAGCGCCAGATCGTCCACTCGACCGAGCGCCTCGGCGAGTCGAAGGCCGAGTCGGCGAAGCGCACGATCGAGGCGCTCAACCCCGACGTCGGCGTGAAGGTCTTCCGCGAGCGCCTCACCTCCGAGAACGTCGACCGGATCCTCGGCGAGGGCTGGGACGTCATCGTCGACGGCGCCGACAACTTCCCCACCCGCTACCTCCTGAACGACGCGTCCGTGTGGCACGGCATCCCCGTCGTCCACGGCTCCATCTTCCGCTTCGAGGGCCAGACGACCGTCTTCAAGCCCAAGGAGGGGCCGTGCTACCGCTGCCTCTTCCCGCAGCCGCCCCCGCCCGAGCTCGCCCCGAGCTGCGCCGAGGGCGGCGTCCTCGGCGTCCTCCCCGGCATCATCGGCTCGCTCCAGGCCAACGAGGCGCTGAAGCTCGCCCTCGGGATCGGCGAGCCGCTCGTCGGCCGCCTGCTCCTCTTCGACGCGCTCGAGACCCAGTTCACGGAGATCAGCCTGCGCCGCGACCCGGAGTGCCCGGTCTGCGGCGACGACCCGACCATCACGGACTACATCGACTACGTCGAGTTCTGCGCCGGAGGAAGGACGCACGTCACGTGATCCGGGTTCGCATCCCGCCCACGTTGCGCTCCGAGGTCGGCGGCGCGCGCGAGGTCGAAGCCAGCGGCTCGACCATGCGCGACGTGCTCGCCGACCTCGCCGAGCGCTTCCCCGGCCTCGGCCGGCAGGTGCTCGAGGACGGCGACGGGATCGCGCCCTTCGTCAACGTCTACCTCGACAGCGAGGACGTGCGCACGCTGGACGGCCTCGACACCGCGGTTCGTCCCGGCTCGACGGTGATCCTGCTCCCGGCCATGGCCGGCGGTGAGCGGACGCTGACCCCGTCGCTCCTGGAGACGATCGGCGAGACCCCGCTCGTCGAGCTGCCGCGCGTGGCCCCGCACGACGGCGTCCGCATCTACGCCAAGCTCGAGGGCCAGAACCCGACGGGCTCGATCAAGGACCGCGTCGCGAAGGCGATGATCGAGGCCGCGGAGGCCTCCGGCGAGCTCGAGCCGGGTCGCGAGCTCCTCGAGCCGACCAGCGGCAACACGGGCATCTCCCTCGCCTTCGTGGCCCGGCTCAAGGGCTACCCGTTGACCTGCGTCCTCCCCGAGAACGCCACCCCCGAGCGCGTCAAGCTCCTCGAGCTCTACGGCGCGCACATCGTGTACTCCCCGGCCTCGGAAGGCTCCAACGGCGCCGTCCGGCTCGCTCTGCGGCTGGCCGAGCGAGACCCGCGTTGGTTCATGCCCTTCCAGTACGGCAACGAGGCCAACCCCCGCGCCCACTACGAGGGTACGGGCGCCGAGATTGCAGATGCCCTCCCGCATGTCGACGCCCTCGTCGCCGGTCTCGGGACCGGCGGCACCCTCATGGGCGCAGGGGACCGGCTCCGGGAGTCCTTCCCCGGTCTGATCCTGGCCGCGGCAGAGCCGCTTCAGGGCGACCTCGTCTACGGCCTCCGCTCGCTCGCCGACGGCTACGTCCCGCCGATCCTCGACGTCGCCAAGCTCGACCGCAAGGTGCTCGTGACGAACGAGGAGTCGGTGGCCGGGCTGCGCCTGCTCCTGGAGCGCGAGGCCCTGTTCGCGGGCGTCTCCTCGGGCGCCGTCGTCCACGTGGCCCGGCGCGTCGCCGAGGAGCTCGACGAGGGCATCGTCGTCGCCGTCCTCGCCGACGGAGGCTGGAAGTACCTCTCCGCCGACTTCTGGACGCGCCCCGCCGACGAGGTCGGCGCGTCGATGGAGGACCGCCTCTGGTGGTGATCCCGGCCGAGGTGCGCTCGGCGCTCGTCGAGCACGCCGAGGCGGAGCTCCCGAACGAGGCCTGCGGCCTGCTGGCGCTGCGCGCCGGCGTCGCGGAGCGCTTCTACCCCGGGCGGAACCGCGCTGCCAGCCCGTATCGCTTCGAGCTCGAGATCGACCCCGAGGTGTGGTTCCTGGAGGACGACGGCTACGAGCTCGCCGTCTTCCACTCGCACCCCGCCTCGCCCCCGCGACCGTCGCGCACCGACGTCGAGTCGATCGGCCTCTGGAAGGGCAGGCCGTACGTGATCCTGTCTCTCGGCACGGGCGAGCTCGCCGCCTGGACGATCGCCGACGAGACCGTGGAGAGCCTGCCGGTCTCGTAGGCTCACGGAACCTTTCCGCCGCGTCGGCGGTCAGAGAGGCATGAAGACCTTCAGCTGCATCCTGCTCGCGTTCATGCTCGCCGCCGGGCTGGCTGCTTGCGGCGGAGACGACGGCCCCGCGGACGACGACGGCGCCGTCGTCTCGATCGACGACGCGCTCGCCTCCGACTCCGATGAGCCGCTGGTGGTGAGCGGCAACCTCCTCGCGCAGGGCGACGACGTTCGCCTCTGCTCGGCGCTTGCGGAGTCGTTCCCGCCCCAGTGCGGCGGCTCCTCGCTCGTCGTCGAAGGCCTGGCGCTCGAGGAGGTGGACGGCCTCGTCACCGAGGGAGCCGTGAGCTGGACGGACCGCCCGATCGAGCTGCGCGGGGTTGTCTCGGACGGGACGCTGACGGTGAGCGAGAATGCGCGCTGATGGCCGTCGAGCACCCGCAGGGCTGGAACGAGGTTCGCGGCGCGTTGCAGCGCGGCTACCGCTTCAAGGACTTCGCCGAGGCGATGATCTTCGTGAACCGCCTCGCCGAGGCGGCCGAGGAGGCGAACCACCACCCGGACATCTCGATCAGCTGGAACGCGGTTACAGTCCGCTGGTGGACGCACGTGAAGCGGGCGATCACCGAGCGCGACGTCGAGCTGGCGCGGCGCACCGACGAGCTGGCCTCGTCCTTGTCGTCGCACTGATCTCGCTGCTCGCCGCCGGCTGCGGCTCGGGGGACGGCGACGACGAAGGCGAACCGGCCGCTCCGGCAACGGAGCTGACGATCACGTTCTGGCCTCAGGGCCCGGAAGGTGAGTCCCGCGAGGCGACGCTGACCTGCGATCCGGCGGGCGGCACACATCCGGACCCCGGGGGAGCCTGCGCGGCCCTGGCCGCCGATCCGCAGGCGCTCGAGCCCGTCGCCCCCGATGCGGCATGCACGATGATCTTCGGCGGTCCCGAGCAGGCCACGGTCGTCGGCGTTCTCGACGGCGAGCGGGTCGACGCGGCGTTCGAGCGCTCCAACGGCTGCGAGCTCGACCGCTGGGACCGCATGGCCGTGCTCCTCCAAGTCGGGGATTGACGCCCGCCCGACGCGGGCAGACAACGAGAAGATGAGGCTCGTTCTCACCGCGGCCCTGGCCGCGGCGCTGCTCGTTCCCTCCGCGCTCGCGGCGCCGCTTCCCGAGGCGCCCGACTGCCCGGTCTTTCCGGCCTCGAACGTCTGGAACAAGCGGGTCGACAAGCTGCCGAAGCACCGGCGCTCGAAGGAGATCGTGAGAGCGATCGGCGCGAGCCGGAACGTGCACGCGGACTTCGGCTCGGGCCTCTGGGACGGCGGCCCGATCGGGATTCCGGTCACTGTGGTCGACAGCGCGCAGCCGACGTCCTTCGTCGACTTCCTCTACGGCGACGAGAGCGACCCGGGGCCGTACCCGATCCCGCCGGACGTGGCGATCGAGGGCGGCCCGGCCGCCGACGGCGACCGCCACGCGATCATCGTCGACAGGGACTCGTGCACCCTCTACGAGCTCTTCGACCTCTGGCCGGCTTGGGATGCAGGCTCCGGGGCGATCTGGGACCTGGGCTCGAACGCGCTCCGTCCCCGCGGCTGGACGTCGGCCGACGCCGCCGGCCTCCCGATCCTGCCGGGCCTCGCACGCTACGACGAGGTGGCGGGCGGCGCCATCGACCACGCGCTCCGCTTCACCGTGCAGCGCTCGCGGCGCGCGTACGTCTACCCGGCCCGGCACTTCGCGTCGAGCTCCACAAGTCGGAACCTCCCGCCCATGGGGTTGCGCCTGCGCCTCCGCTCCAACTTCCCGGTCGCCAGCTTCCCGCCGCAGGCGCGCGTCATCCTGCGCGCGCTCAAGCGCTACGGGATGATCGTCGCCGACAACGGCTCGAGCTGGTACATCTCGGGCGTCCCCGATCCGCGCTGGTCCAACGACCAGCTGCACGCGCTCCACCGCGTGCAGGGCTCCGACTTCCGGGTCGTCGACACCTCGAAGCTCAGACCTTGACCGGAACGCCCTCCAGGGCGGAGCGCCTGAGGGCGGCGAGGGCCCGCGCCTGGCCGACGGCATCCTCCCGACCGAGGAGCGGCCGCGACTCCCCGGCAGCGGCGCGCGCGAAGTCCTCGAGCTCGAGCTGGTAGGAGTCGGCTTCCAGGACGGCGATCCGCTCCGCATCCCGTCCATGGTGAAGCTCGATGCCCGGGCGGCTGCAGAGCCACGGGTCGTCCACCACGAGGGATCCTTCGGAGCCGACGGCCTCGAGGGCGGCCCGGAAGGGCGCGCGAAGCCCGCAGTCGAAGAGGCCGAGCACGCCGGCGGGGAAAACGAGGCTGCCCGTGAAGAGCTCGTCGACACCGGTGGGCCCCAATACCTGGTGACCGACGACGGCCTCGGGCTCTCCCGCGAGCAGGCGCGCTCCGCTCACGCAGTAGGAGCCCACGTCGAGCACGGAGCCGCCGCCGAGCTCGGGGTCGAGGCGGACGTCGGGCTCGCGCTCCAGGAGGAAGGTGAAGGACGTCCGGACGAGCTGCAGCCGGCCGATCGCTCCCTCGCGCACGAGCTCTTCGAGACGGCGCGTCTGCGGGTTGTGCCTGTACATGAAGGCCTCGGCGACGACGAGGCCGTTCCGGTCGGCGAGGTCGAAAAGGGCCTCGACGTCGTCCGGACGGTCGGAGAGCGGCTTCTCGCAGAGGACGTGCTTGCCGGCCTCGAGCGCCCGCCCCGACCACTCGACGTGCAGCTGCGTTCGGGAGCGCGATGTAGACGGCGTCGACGTCGGCGTCGGCAAGCAGCGCCTCGTAGCTCGCGTGCGCCCGCGCGATGCCGTGCTCGCCGGCGTAGGACTCCGCCCGGCTCCGGTCGCGGCTGGCGACCGCGATGACTTCGACGAGCTCGCTTCGGCGCGCGGGACCGAGGATCCGCCGGTTGATGCGCGCCGTGGAGAGGAACCCGAGGCGCAGTGGCTCAGCCAAGGGCGGCGAGCTCCTCCTCGGTGAGCTCGAGCTCGGCCGCAGCGACGTCCTCCTCGAGGTGCGCGACGGAGGCGGTGCCCGGGATCGGCGCGACTACCGGCGAGCGCGCGAGGAGCCAGGCAAGCGCGACCTGCGCAGGCGTGGCGTCGTGAGCGGCGGCGATTCGACCCACGGCACCTCCGGGCCGCGCGAGGCCGCCCGCCTCGAGCGGGTACCAGGGGAGGAAGGCGATGCCCTGGCGCTGGCACTCGTCGAGCACGTCCTGCGAGGAGCGGTCGGCGAGGCTGAAGCGGTTCTGGACGGAGACCACCGGCACGACGGCCTGGGCGCGGCGGAGAAGCTGCACGCTGACGTTCGAGAGCCCGACGTGGCGGACCTTGCCCTCCGCCCGCAGCGCGGCGAGGGCGTCGACGGTCTCCTCGAACTGGACGCCCGGATCGGGCCCGTGGAGCTGGTAGAGGTCGATCCGCTCGAGGCGCAGCCGCCGCAGGCTGGCCTCGCAGGCCTCGCGCAGGTGCTCCGGCCGCCCGTCGCGCGACCACGCCCCGTCCGGCGAGCGCACGACCCCGCCCTTCGTCGCGACCACGAGGCCGTCCGGATAGGGGTGCAGCGCCTCGGCGATCAGGAGCTCGCTGACCTCGGGGCCGTAGGCATCGGCCGTGTCGATCAGGTTCACGCCCAGCTCGACGGCCCGGCGCAGGACGCGGAGAGCGTTCTCGCGGTCGTCGGGCCAGCCGAGAATGCCGGGCCCGCAGAGCCGCATCGCGCCGAACCCCAGCCGGCAAACCTCGAGGTCGCCGCCGATCCGAATCGTCTCGCCCGAAGCGCCCACGCTCGGTCCACCCTACCCACCAACGCGTCCCCGCCAGACACGTCCCGGTGCCAGGCACTGGGACGTGGCCGAACTGGTCAGGCGCAGAGCTCGCGGGCGACGGCGGCGTAGACCTCGGTGCAGCGCTCGGCGCTCGCCACGTCGACCCACTCCTCGACGGCGTGGGCGCCCTCGCCGGCGTGGCCGAAGACGACCGTCGGAATGCCGGCCGAGGAGAGCAGCGCCGAGTCGGCCCAGTAGGGGACGCCGACGACCTCGGGGCCGCCCGCGTGGCGCGCGACGAGCTCGACGATCGGTGCGTCCGCGGGCATCTCGGAGGGCTGCCGGGCGACGAAGACGCGGATCTCGCCGTCGAGTTCGCCGAGCAGCTCCCGCAGCTCTCGCTCGACGACCGCGTCGGTCTCACCCGGAACCGTGCGGCGCTCGCCCTTGAGGAGGCACCGTTCCGGGTAGCTGGAGAACTCCTGCCCTCCCTCGATCACGGAGGCGTGCAGCGAGCCGCTCCCGAGGAGCGGGTGCGTCGGCGACGCCCGCAGGCGCCGGTCGAGCGCTTCGATCCCGACGAGCACGTGGCCCATGTGCGCGATCGCGTCCACCCCCAGGTCGGGGCGCGATCCGTGCGCCGCGCGCCCCTTCGTCTCGACCTCGAAGCCGACGAAGCCCCTGTGGGCGATCACGAGCCGCATCTCCGTCGGCTCGGAGACGATCGCGGCGTCGGCCCGGTAGCGCTCGGCCACCCGCGTCGTGCCGATGCTCGCCACCTCCTCGTCGCAGACTGCGGTGACGATCACGTCGCCGCGCAACCCGGCCCGCGCCGCCTCGGAGCCGGCGAGCATGATCGCGGCCAGGCCGGCCTTCATGTCGTAGGAGCCGCGGCCGCGCATCCGCCCGTTCTCGACTGCGGGCTCGAAGGGCCGGGCCATGCCGGCGACCCCGACGGTGTCGAGGTGCGCGTTCAGAAGGAGCGTCTTGCCCCCGCCCGAGCCGCGGGCGATGCCGACCGTGTTGAAACGGCCGGGCGCCACCTCTTCGACCTCGACCTCCAGGCCCGCCGCTTCCAGCCACGCGGCGACGAAGCGCGCGATCTCCGCCTCGCCCGCCGCCCCCGCGATCAGGTCGGGGTTGACGGAGTCGATGCGGACGAGGTCCGCGAGAAGCTCCGCGAGGGGGCTCAATACGGCTGGACGAGGTCGAACTTCACTCCGCGATCCTACTGGTCCTACGTCTCGGCGCTGGCGGCTTCCTCGGGCGCTTCCTCGTCCTCGAGGCCGCGCTCGACGAACTCGACCTCGAGGCGCTCGATGCGCTGCCCGTCCACCTCGACGACCTCGAACCGAAGCCCGTCGTATTCGACCTCGTCGCCGGGCTGCGGCGCCCGCCCCAGCTCGCCGAAGACGAAGCCGGCGACGGTGTGGTAGTCCTCCTGCGGCAGCTCGGTCCCGAACTGCTCGTTGAAGTCGTCGATCGTGAACGTGCCGTGGACGCGGATGCGGTTCTCGTCGATCCGCTCCACGGACTCGTCCGGGAGGTCGTACTCGTCCTCGATCTCGCCGACGATCTCTTCGAGGAGGTCCTCGAGCGTGACGATTCCCTGGACGGCGCCGTACTCGTCGACGACCAGCGCCATGTGCTGGTTCTGCCGGCGGAACTCGGCGAGGAGCGAGGCCAGGTCCTTCGTCTCGGGCACGACGTAGGCCGGGCGGACGATCTGCTCGATGACGACGTTCTCGATCCCCCGGTCGTAGAGCGCTCCGAAGAGGTCGCGGACGTGGAGGATGCCGATGACGTCGTCGAGCGAGCCGCGATACACCGGGTAGCGCGTGTAGGGGGAGTCGATCACGGCCGCGAGCGCCTCCTGCGGCGGAAGCTCGACGGACAGCGCCACGACCTCGGGCCGCGGAACCATCACGTCGTGCGCCTCCTTGTCGGCGAAGTCGAAGACCTTGTAGAGCATCTCCTCCTCCGCCTGGTGGATCTCCTCGGTCTGCGCCACGATCAGGCGGATGTCCTCCTCCGTGTGCATCGTCATCCCGGCCGGGGCCGGCTTGACGCCGAACAGGCGCGCGATGCCGTTCGCCGATTTCTGCAGGACCCAGACGAGCGGATAGCTGAGTCGGCCCAGCCAGTCGAGCGGCACGGCCAGCCAGACCGCCAGGCGCTCGGCCCGCTGGAGGGCGATCGACTTCGGCACGAGCTCGCCGAGCACCACGCTCAGGTAGGTCAGGATCAGGAACGAGAGCAGGAACGCGACGCCGCGCGAGACCCAGTCGCCGAACCAGTCCGAGAGCAACGGCTCTCCCAGGGCACCGAGGAGGATCCCGAAGACGGTGATCCCGACCTGCACGGTCGAGATGAAGCGAACCGGCTCGTCGAGCAGCCCGAGCGCCGTCCTCGCGCGGCGGTTGCCGCGCTTCGCCAGCTCCTCGAGCCGGCCGCGCCTCGCCGTGACCAGGGAGTACTCGGCCGCGACGAAGACCGCATTCCCTAGGACGAGCAGGAGAATGACGAGGATGCGGAGAGAATCGCTCACGCCCCGCTCTCCGGGGCGCGGGTACTAGGTGGTATCTCGTCGTCCAAGTGCGGTCTGAGGATAGCGCAGGAATCAGAGGTCGACGCCCGCGGCGAGCGTGCGCAACGGCTCGAAGTCCGGGGAGACGACCGCGAGGTCGGCGCGGAAGCCGGGCGCCAGCCGCCCGCGGTCGCTGAGGCCCAGGACCTGAGCGGGCACGAGGCTGGCCATCCGGGCCGCCTCGGCCAGCCCGAAGCGCGCCATGCGGCCGACGATGGCGGCGCCGCTCCGGTCCCCGCCGAGCAGCGACCCGTCGGGGCGGTGCTGCGGCGCCGGGACACGGTCGCTCGTGAGCGCGATGCGTCCGGGCCCCGCCGCCCGGACGGCGAGCTCCTCGACGGCCGGGTGCAAGTGGCGGCCGTCCGGGATCAGGCCGATCGTCACGCGCTCGTCGAGGAGCAGGGTCAGGACGGGGCCGGGAGAGCGCGCTCGCGGGGGCTTCATCGCGTTCCAGAGATGGGTCGCGAAGCGGGCGCCCGCGTCGAGCGCAGCCCGGGTCGTCAGGTCGTTCGCCAGCGTGTGGCCGAGCGCCGCCACGATCCCGGAGGTGACGAGGCGCTCGACGGCGACGAGCGCGAGCGGGAGCTCCGGAGCCAACGTGACGAGGCGCACGAGGCCGCTCGCCGCCCATTCGTCGACAGCGCCGAGATCGACCGGGGTCAGCTCCTCGACCGGGATGGCGCCCGCCGCCTGCGGGCTCACGAAGGGCCCTTCCAGGTGCAGTCCCAGGCAGAGGGGATCGTCGACCTCCTGCACGCGCCGCGTGGCGAGCAGATAGCCCGTGACGCCGGTCGCGGCCAGGCCCGCAGGGTCGTAGACCTGCAGGTCGATGAAGCCGGGGAAGACGAGCGGCTCCTCCGCCCCACCGTCCCGCCGCTCGACCGCGGCGATGACGCCGTCCTCGACGACGAGCTCTCCAGTGAAGCAGCCCTCGATCGGGTCAACGAGAAGTCCCTCTAAAGTGTGACGGCCTCGCACCCGATCTATCATCGTGCCTGGGGAGCGAGCCGCACCATGTCCAACGAAATCACCTGCCTGATTGCCGACGACCACGAGGTCGTGAGGGAAGGCCTGCGCCTCTCCCTCTCACGCGCGCCGCAGATCCGCGTAGTCGGCGAGGCCTCGGACGGCGCGAGCGCCGTCGCGGTCGCCGAGCGGCGGCGGCCGAACGTCGTGATCATGGACGTGCGCATGCCCGGCATGGACGGGCTCGAAGCCACGAAGATCCTGGCAGAACGCCTGCCGCAGACAGCCGTGCTCATCTTCACGGCGTACGGGGAGCGAAGCCTCCTCGGCCGCGGTCTCGAGGCGGGCGCCAAGGGCTACATCTTGAAGGAAGCGCCTCACCAGACGCTGCTCCGGGCGATCGAAAAGGTGGCGAGCGGCGAGGGCTACGTCGATCCGGCGCTCATGCCCGCGCTGCTGACGCGCGAGCGCGAGGAGATGCTGACCGTGCGCGAGCGCGAGATCCTGCAGCTGCTCGCCGACGGCATGTCCAACGCTGACGTCGCCGCGAGGCTGTTCATCAGCCAGGAGACGGTGAAGAGCCACGTCCGGCACATCCTCGCCAAGCTCGAGGCGGACACGCGCACCCATGCAGTGGCGATCGCGCTGCGGGAATCCATCATCGACTAGAGGCCTGATGCGGAATTGGCGCGCCGCGGGGCTGTCTCAGACCAAGGCAGGCTGTTCCGGCGTCCGCAGCCCAGGCCAGGAGGCCTGGGTAAGGAGGACGGGGCGGCCTGCCGCTGCGTCTGAGGCGGCAGCCGCGGCGCGCCCCATTTCGTATCTGGCCTCGCGGCGCTACGCTCGGGGGTGAGCGTGGGCGCCTGGGCCTCCCGCAACGCGCGCGGCATCCTCGTCGCCTGCACCGTCGGCGCCGCGCTCATCGGCGCGCTCGGCCTCGCGTTCGGCGAGGCCGCGCTCGCTGCCGCCGGCCTGGTCGCCTCGACCGCGTTCTTCGGGGCCTTCGCTCTCTACCTGATCGTCTCCGAGCGCCGCCGCCACGAGTCCGCCGAGGACGAGCTCCAGGCGCAGGCAACCTTCCTCGAGTCGCTGGTCGACTCCATCGGTGCAGTCTCGTCGACGCTCGACGCGAGCGAGATCCTCGACCGCACGTGTGACGAGGCCAGGCGCCTCTTCGACGCACGCAGCGCCCGCATCCTGCCCGCCGGCCGCACCGGCGGCGACGAGGCGCGCCCGGGCGGGGAGCGGATGGTCGTTCCGCTCGCCGTCCACGGCGAGCGCCTCGGCGACCTCGAGCTGACGCGGGCCGAGCCGTTTCATCGCTGGGACCACATGCGCGCGACCGTGCTCGCCGACTTCGCCGCCCGCGCGGTGGAGAACTCGCGCCTGCTCGCGGAGGCCCGCGACCGCGAGGCCGAGCGCGAGCGCCTGACCGAGCGCCTGATCACGGCCGAGCAGGACGAGCGCCGCCGCCTCTCGCTCTTCCTCCACGACGGGCCGCTCCAGTCGATGTCGGGCATCGCGCTCATGCACGACGCCGCGTTGGCGGCGCTGCAGGACGGCCGAAGCGACGACGCCGCGAAGGTGATCGAGAGCTCGCTCGAGAAGGAGCGCGACACCATTCGCGTGCTCCGAGACCTCTCCTTCGCCATCGAGCCGCTCGTCCTCCGCGACGCCGGCTTCTTCGCGGCGGTGCGCGCGCTCGGCGACCAGATCGAGGCGACGCACCGGATCACCGTCCTCACCGACGTCGAGGCGGGCGAGCGGCTGGGCGAGAAGACGCAGGTCGCCCTCTACCAGATCATCCGGGAGTCGCTGAACCAGGCTGTCCGCCGGCGGCCCCTGAAGATCGAGGTGGCCGTGAGCCAGCGCGAGGACGGCGGCTTCGAGGCGGAGATCGCCGACGACGGCGTCGAGGAGCGCCGCCGCGGGTCGATCGAGGCGATCGACGAGCGCGTCAAGATCCTGAACGGCAGGCTCTCGATCGACAGCGGCGAGCACGGCGGCACGCTCGTCCGCGTCGTCGTGCCCCCGTACGTGGCGGCCGCGAGCGGGGAGTAGACTGCCGCCCGATGAACGGCGAGGGGAAGTACCTGCTCTTCGTCTCCAAGCCGTCCGGCTACGAGCTCCACGAGCGGGACGGCCAGCCGCCGACGTTCGGCGCGGAGGTCGAGCTGGAGGAAGGCGCCCGCTTCACGGTCTCGAAGCTCGGCCCGTCACCTCTTCCGGACGACGAGCGCATCTGCGCCTACCTGCAGGCCGCCTGACCGAGCCAACAAAGGGCGGTTACTCGAGGGCGTCCTCGGCGGCGAGCTTGCCGAGGACGAGGGCGGCGGCGAGCGCGCTCGACCAGCCGCCCGTGGAGATGCCGCCCACGTCGGCGCCCGCGGCCCAGAGGCCGTCGGCCGCCCGGGCCCGCTCGTCGACCCGGATGCCGCCGAGCGTCGTCGTGATCGCGGCCCGCACCTCGACGCGCGTGGCGCCGTCGACCCGCTCGACCGGGGCGCCGGCCTCCCGCGCCTGCTCGATCACCTCGCGCACGGTCCGCTCCCGCACCGGCTCGTCCAACGCGCCGTCCGGCACGAGGTACCAGGCGCGAGCGCCCGGCTGCCGCGCCGCCCACTGAACGACATCGAGATCGGCCCAGTGACGGGCCTCGAAGCGCTCCCCACGAGCGTTCTCGACGATGGCATGACGCGCGTAGACCTGGGCCAGCCGCACGAAGTCCTCGGGCTCGATCCTCGGAGCCGCCGCGAGGTTCCTCCCGTAGAACTCGTCCATCCCCTCGGAGAGCATGCCGCCGCGGCCAAGGGCCAAGCGCAGGCCGTCGCCGGCGCTCCACGCGCTCGCCCTGAGCAGGAGGGGCTCCGGCGTGACGTAGCGGAGAACGAGCTCGCTGTCTCCCTGAAAGCCGCCTGTGGCGAGGATCGTGGGGACGCCGTCGGGGAGCTCGAGGAGCGGCTCCTCCAGGCGCACGTCCTCCGCCAGCGCACGGGTCAAGCCTCGCGGATCGAAGCGCACGCCGGTCGTGAGCGGATTGCCGGTCTCCCGCGCAACCACGGGCGCTCCGAGGGCCTCGAGCCAGGCGAGCGCCTCGTCGAGCCCCTCCCAGACGACGCGCTGGAGAGCCGGGTCGCCACCCGGGCACTCGGCGCGGAACCGCTCCCACTCCCGGTAGCGCCAGACGACGCCGCTGGAGAGGAGCATCGAGCCGCCCGGGCGGTCGCCCTTCTCGTGGACGACGACGTCGGCGCCCAGCTCCCGCGCCCGCGCCGCCGCCGCGAGCCCGGCCATCCCGGCCCCCGCGACGACCAGGTCAACCACGGGCGCCCCGGCGCTTGTGTTTCACCGGCACAAGGGAAGGATCGCCGTTCTCGCCGGGACAAGCCAGGTCGAAGGCGGGTCGGACCTTGTGCGCGTGAAACACAAGCACGGCCTCGACCGCCCCTCGCCTTGCGCTTTGCCCCCGCGCTCAGGTCAAGGAAAACGTCGGCTTGTGCTCGACGTACTCGAGCTTGATGCGATCCGGGCCCCAGACGAACACCGCGTACGTGTTCGGGGCGTCGACGACGTCCGCGATCTCGAGGCCGCGGCGCTCGGCTTCCTCGATGTGGTCCTCCGCCGACTCGACCCGCAGGCCCAGGTGGTTGAGCAGCGGCCGGTCGCTCTCCCCCGGATCGCCCTGCTCGAGCAGGATCGACGCGTCGCCGGCACGCAGGCGGCCGTCCTCGGCCTCGAAGCCGAGCTCGGCGAGCCGCGCGAAGGTGGCCGTCGCATCCGGCACGCGGAAGACGACGTGGTCGAGGTCGTAGTCGACGCCCTCGTCCACCTCGACCAGCGAGAGGCGCAGCCCCTCTCCCGCCTCGAGCTCGACGGAGCCGTTGCGGCGCTCCACCGAGAGATCGGGCGGGAGCGCCGCCAGCGCCTCGTCCAGGTCGAAGACACGGAGCCCGATCCGGGCGAGGACGCCGGGATCGCGCGGCCCCTCTGCTGCGAAGAGGGTCAGCTTCCCGCGCCGAGCGTCGGAGCCGACGAGCGTGAACCGCTCGGTTCGGTCGATCACGTGCATCCCCGTGTGCGAGGTGAGGAAGCCCGCGAGCCCGTCGCGGTCTCCGACCCAGAGGGCGACGTGGTCGAGGGTCTCGATCTGCATCGGCCGGAGCGTACCCATCTCCTGTTCGTGTCGAAACGCGGGGTCTTTCTTACGCATTCCGGCCGCCGGCGGCGGGCGACGTAGAATCGCTTCGTCCCCAGCCCCGAGGAGGTCCAGCAGATGCTCACCTTCGGCGTCACCGTTCTCCCGGATCCGCCCTACACCCGGTTCCTCGAGCTGATGCAGCTCGCCGAGGCCAACGACTTCGACCACGGCTGGACCTACGACTCGCACATCCTCTGGCACGACGGGTATCCGCTCCTGACGCTGCTCGCCACGCAGACCGAGAAGCTCAAGTTCGGGCACTGCGTCACGAACCCGGGCACGCGGGAGCCGACCGTCACGGCGAGCGCCTACGCGACCCTGCACGCCATGTCCGGCGGGCGCGCGGTCCTGGGCATCGGCCGCGGAGACTCCGCGCGACGGGTGATCGGCCAGGAGCCCGTGAAGATGGCCGAGTTCGAGGCGGCCTGCGCGATGATGAAGGAGCTGATGAACGGGCGGCCCGTCGAGTGGAACGGGAAGGAGCTCGAGCTCACCTGGGCCAAGGATCGGGAGCCGATCCCGATGTACATCGCCGCCTACGGCCCGCGCGCGCTCGGCGTCGCCGGCCGCGTCGGCGACGGGGTGATCATCCAGCTCGCCGACCCCGTGATCATCCAGTGGATCATGGAGCAGGCCCGCGCGGCGGCCGCCGAGGCCGGGCGCGACCCCGACGCGCTCGAGTGCATCGTCTGCGCGCCCAGCATCGTCACCGACAACGTGCAGGAGGCGCGCGACGCCGTCCGCTGGTTCCCGGCGATGGTCTCGAACCACGTCATGGACCTGATCGAGCGCTACGGCGAGCACTCCGAGATCCCGCACGAGCTGACCGACTACGTCAAGGCGCGCAAGTTCTACGACTACAAGGACCACAGCCGCGAGGGCGCCGCGCACGGGGAGTTCGTCACGGACGAGATCGCCGACCGCTTCAGCGTCATCGGCAGCGCCGACGCGATCAAGGAGAAGCTGCGGGAGCTCGACTCGATCGGCGTCGACCACTTCAACATCTATCTGATGACCCACGGCCAGGAGGAGATCCTGCAGGCCTACGGCGAGAAGATCATCCCCGAGCTCAAGCAGGCCGCCGTCTGATGGCGGCGATCCACGAGCACCTCTTCGACGTCCAGGCCGCCAAGCGGCGCCTCGAGGAGGGCAACGGGGGCTACGAGATCGTGCACACCTCGCCCGGGCTCGAGGTCGGCGTCTACGTGCTCGTCGCGCCGGAGCCCGACCGGCAGCAGCCCCACGAGGACGACGAGGTGTACATCGTCCTCGAGGGCACCGGCACGCTCCAGGTCGAGGACGAGGAGATCGACCTCGCCGAGGGGCAGGCGATGTTCGTCGCGGCGCACGCCGAGCACCGCTTCACGGCCTACGAGCGCCTGAGCCTGCTCGTCATCTTCACTCGCCCGCGGTGACGCTCCTCGCCGCCGCCACCGGCGCGGGGGTCGCGCTCCTCGACCCCGACGGCGGAACGTGGAAAGCCGGCCTGCGCGCCGGGGACAGCGCGGTCTCGTGCCTGGCGCGGGATCCCCGCGACGCCGCCTTCCTCCTCGGAGGCGGCCGGGGGAGCGGCGTCTGGCGGAGCCGGGACTCCGGCGAGAGCTGGGAGCGCCTCGACTTCCCTCAGCCCGACGTCTTCTCCGTGGCCGTCAGCGCCGCCGACGGTGCGGTCTACGCCGGCTGCGAGCCGAGCATGCTCTTCGTCAGCAGGGATCGCGGCGAGCGGTGGACGGAGCTCGCGAGCCTGCGGGAGATCCCCTCGGCGCCGACGTGGAGCTTCCCGCCCCGGCCGTGGACGTCGCACGTGCGCTGGATCGCGCCGAGCCCGCACGAGGCCGACCTGCTGCTCGTCGGGATCGAGCTGGGCGGCGTGATGCGCAGCGAGGACGGCGGCAAGACCTGGAGCGACCACCGCCCGGGGGCCCAACCGGACTGCCACTCGCTCGCCTGGCACCCCGTCGTGCCCGGCCGGGCGTACGAGGCCGGCGGAGGAGGAGCCGCCTGGAGCTCCGACGGCGGGGCGACCTGGGAGCCGGCCGACGCCGGCCGAGACCGCCATTACACGTGGGCGGTCGCCGTCGCCCCGGACGACCCCGACCTCTGGTTCGTTACGGCAAGCACCGGGCCGTACGCCGCGCACGGACGCGGGTCGGCCGAGGCGCGTGTCTACCGCTGGCGCGGAGCCGGTCCCTGGGAGCCGTTGACGGGCGGGTTGCCGCAGCCGCTCGACGAGATGCCGTACGCGCTCGCGTTCGCCGACGGCCTGCTGACAGCGGGCCTGGCCGACGGCACGATCTACGCGAGCCGGGACGCCGGCGATTCCTGGGCACGGTTACGGATCGAGGGCGACGCGCCCTCGCGGATCCTGGCGTTCACCTGAGGACCCGTGCAGCTTTTGGACTCCTACCCGGTGGTGGTGACCGAGCGGGTCGCCGACTGCAGGGACTTCTACGTCCGTTGGTTCGGCTTCGAGATCGCCTTCGAGGCCGACTGGTTCGTCCTGCTCGGAAGCAGCGGAGAGCCAGCCTTCTCGCTGGCGTTCATGCACGCCGAGCATCCGTCCTCCCCGCCCAACCCCGCCCCGTACCGGGGCGACGGCATGTTCCTGACCCTCCAGGTGGAAGACGCGCGGGCCGAGTACGACCGGCTGGTTGGCGCAGGGCTCGAGCCCGACCTGGCGCTCACCGACGAGCCGTGGGGACAGCGCCGCTTCGCGGTGACCGATCCCGCGGGCATGTGGGTCGACATCGTCGAGCAGATCGAGCCTGCGCCAGGCTGGTGGGATCCCTATCTGGACGGGCGCTAGGTGCTGGCCGGCTCGAACCGGGAGGACGCATCCTTGGCGACGACGAGCACCGGGCACGGCGCTTCCCGAACGAGTACTTTCGACACGCTTCCGAGCAGCAGCTCACCGACCGGGTTGCGTCCGCGGGAGCCGGCGACGACGAGGTCGTAACCGCCCTCCTCGGCGACTCGGATGATCTCGCTGACCGGGTTCCCGTTCTCCATCTGCATGACCGACTCGATGCCGCGCTCGCGGAGATACGCGTGTGCCCGCGCGACGTCCTCGTGTGCGTGCGGACGCAGCCCGACATGGCCGCCGGACTTCGAGCCGCGCGCATCGGCCGGCACTACGCTCAGGATCGTGATCACGGTCTCCGAGGCTCGCCCGAGCTCGGCCGCGGTGGCGAGGGCGTTGTCGCTGTGGGTAAAGCCGTCGTACGCCAAGAGAACCTTCATCTCTTCTCCTTTTCCGGGAGCTTCTCTCCCATGCCGCCGCGGCGCATCCGTGAAACGTCGCACCCGCTTTGCGGGCTGCCCGCAGCTGCGCATATCTAGCGAGAGGCAGCGGCGAGGGCGAGGCGAACGGCGCGCGCGAGGGGCTCGGGAACGTCGACGCCGGGCGAGGTGAAGTGCTCCCAGGCGCGCTCGGGCTTGTTCGAGTGCCCGCGGAGGCCGGTGAGGCCCTCGAAGTCCGGCTCGAGCACGATCGTGCGCGCCCGGCCCGCGATCGAGGCGATCAGGCGGTTGAGCTCGATCTCGGCGGGAATCGGCTGCTCGCCCGGGCTCGCATCCCGGTCGTGGACGACCACGAACGGAATCCGGCAGGCCTTGCAGATGCGGGCGAACACGGGGATGTTCGACTTGCCGCCGCACTCGACGACGGAGACCTGGGCATGGTCCGCGTCGTGGCCGAGCGCGGCGAAGATCGAGGGGAGGACGAGCTTCTCCGTCCGGCCCTCGACGAGGATCACCGAGCGCGCGAGGAAGAGCTCGCTGCGCTCGGCGTCGAACTCGCTGACGATCCTGAACGCCTCATCCGCGTCGAGCGGCTGCGGCTGGACGACGTGGGTGCCGCGCCTGGCCGAGTGGCGCACGAGGACGAGCTCCTCGAGCCGCGCGACGTTGAGGAAAGCGGGTGCGTGCGTGGAGTAGAGGACCTGGTTTCCCGCCGCGGCGAGCGCCCGCAGCCGCCGGTACAGGTACCGCTGCGTCTGCGGTCGGAGGAAGAGCTCGGGCTCCTCGATGAGGAGGACGACGCCGGTGACCCCGGTTTCGTGGCAGGCCTCGACGCCCGCGACGAGGGCGGAGGCGCCGGTCGAGCTCGAACTGGCCGCGGACGCCTCGCCGAGAGCCACTCGGAAGCGTTCGATCGCTTCGTCCACCGCTGGGGAGCGCCCGTCGGGATCGAGCAGCGGGCCCGACCGGTGCAGCGCCGGAAGGAAGAGCGCAGGCGGCGCGCCCCGCCGGCGCGCCTCCGGCCGGCTTCGGCGGCCTCGCGGTCAGGTCGATCCGCTCGCCCCCGGCCAGCCTCGCCTCGACGGTGACGGTGCTCGCACGCCCCGGCAGATCCTCCCGCCCGAACGGCGGCGCCTCCGGATCGAGCAGCGCCCTCACGGCGCGAAGGAGGTTCGACTTCCCCGAGCGGGCCTCGCCCACGAGCGCGGTCACCGGGCCGAGCCGGAGCTCGACGTCTCGCGCCGAGCGGTAGGCGCGCACGCGAACGGACTCGAGCAAGGCCACCGCGCGACCTTAGCGGGTGGGTGAGATTACTTGGCGGTCCGCGCGGGGCGAGGGTCGGGCAGCGGCGTGAGGACCTGCTCGAGCCGCTCACGGAGAGGCTCGTAGGCGGGCGGAAGCGACAGCGACTCGCCGAGGGACTCGAGAGGCTCGTCAGCCGTGAAGCCCGGCCCGAGCGTGGCGATCTCGAAGAGGACGCCGCTCGGCTCGCGGAAGTAGACGGAGCGGAAGTAGAAGCGGTCGATCACCGGCGTCGGGCGTCCTCCCGCCTGGGCGACGCGCTCGCGCCAGGCCTCGTGCTCGTCCAGCGGCGACGACCAGGCGACATGGTGCACCGTCCCCGCGCCGGACCGGCCGCGCTCGGCCGGGGGCTCGTCGTAGGCGTAGAAGGAGCCGCGCTCCTCGCCGCGGACCTCCCACCCGCTCCCGCCGGCCGGCTCGAAGGCGAGCGCCTCCTCGAGGAAGAGGCGGCTGGCGTCGGGCTCGGTCGCGTACGCGCGGACGCCGTCGAAGCCCCGCAGGGCGAGCTCCGCGGGAATGTCCGGGTGATGGGCGGTGAGCGGCTCGTCGGCCGTCTCGACCACGGCGAGCTCCAGGCCCATGCCCTCGGGATCGTCGAAGCGAAGTCGAAGGCCGTCGAGCTCGGAGTCGATCCCCTCGTCCCCGAGCCGGTCGACCCAGAAGGAGAGCGCCTCCTCGGAGCCGACCCTGAACGCGACGGTGTGCACCATTCCGGCACCTGCCTGCCCGCGCGGAAGACCCGGATACTCGAAGAACGTGATGTCGGAGCCGGGGCTGCCCTTCTCGTCCGCGTAGAAAAGGTGGTAGACGGTCGGATCGTCCTGGTTGACCGTCTTCTTCACGAGCCGCAGCCCGAGCACGCGGGTGTAGAAGTCCACGTTCCGCGGCGCGTCGCCGGTGATCGCCGTGACGTGGTGGATGCCTTCGAGCGTCATGAATCGTTCCCTCCGTCGCTTCGCCCTCAGTTCGAACTTCGTTCTCCGTACCCGTATTCCCCTGGGATGATGCATGTCGTGAGAGGTCACGAATGGGCGACCGCTGCCGTCCGGCGGGCCGCCGCCGTCGGCTCCCTGACCACGGACCCGCCGGAGGAGCGGCTCCGGAAGTCGGCGCTCGTCCTCTCGTCGCTCCTGATCACGATCCTTTCCTTCGTCTGGATCGGAACGTATGCGGCGCTCGGGCTCTGGCGCTCGGCGTTGATCCCGCTCGCATACCAGGTTGCGAGCCTCGTCGGGCTCGCGTACTTCGCCAGGACGAAGCGCTACGACGTCTACCGCGCCAGCCAGGTCCTGCTCATCCTCGTGCTCCCGTTCCTGCTCCAGTGGAGCCTCGGCGGCTTCGTCGAGTCGGGTGCCGTCGCGCTCTGGGCCTTCGTCGCGCCGCTCGGCGCGCTCGTCTTCTACGGCTCCCGCCAGGCCGTCGGCTGGTTCGCGGCCTTCGCCGTCCTCGTCGGCGTCTCGGCGCTGATCGACGGCCTGCTTCCCGAGCCGGACCCGCCCATCCCGACGTGGCTCGTGATCACGTTCTTCGCCCTGGACATCCTCGGGCCCGCGGTGACGACGTTCGCTCTCCTCCAGTACTTCGTACGTTCCCGCGACCGTGCGTACCGGCTCCTCGCCGAGGAGCAGGAGCGGTCCGAGCGGCTTCTTCTCAGCATCTTCCCGCGCCCGATCGCGGAACGGCTCAAGGTCTCCCGAGGCGTGATCGCGGAGCGTAGCGACGAAGTCTCCGTCCTCTTCGCCGACATCACGGGCTTCACCCCGGCGGCGGAGCGGCTGCCCGCGGAGGAGGTCGTCGTGCTCCTGAACGAGATCTTCTCGGCGTTCGACGAGCTCGTCGCGGCTCACGGGCTGGAGAAGATCAAGACGATCGGCGACGGCTACCTCGTCGCGGCCGGGATCCCGACGCCTAGCGCCGACCACGCGGAGGCGACCGCCCGCCTGGCGCTCGCCATGCGGGAGACCCTTGCCGAGCTGCCCGCCGCCGCGGGCCTCAGCCTCCGGGTCGGCATCGACTCGGGCCCGGTGGTCGCCGGCGTGATCGGCCGGAGCAAGTTCGGGTACGACCTCTGGGGTGACACGGTCAACACCGCAAGCCGGATGCAGTCACACGCTCCGGCCGGGGCGATCCAGGTTACCGAGCGGACCTACGCCCGGCTCGCCGAGGGCTTCACCTTCGAGCGGCGCCCGGGCGTCACCGTGAAGGGCAAGGGCGAGATGACGACGTACCTGCTCCTGGCCGAGCGGACGGATCAGTCGGCGGCCGTGAGCTCCCGATAGCGGAAGCACGAGACCACGTGGTCGTTGACGAGCCCCGCGGCCTGCATGAAGGCGTAGCAGACGGTCGGGCCCACGAAGCGGAAGCCGCGGCGCTTGAGCTCCTTGCTCATCGCCTTCGAGGCGGGTGTCTCCGCCGGCACGTCGGCGAGCGTCTTCCAGTCGCCGACGAGCGGCTCTCCGTCGACGAAGCCCCAGAGGAGGACAGAGAAGCTGCCGAGCTCCTCCTGGACCTCCAGCACGCGCCCGGCGTTCTCGACCGCCGACTCGACCTTGAGGCGGTTGCGGACGATGCCGGCGTCCTGGAGGAGCTCCTCGATCCGATCCCCGTCGAAGCGGGCGACGGCCTCGGGGTCGAACCCGGCGAACGCGCGCCGATACCCCTCGCGCTTGCGCAGAATGGTCGACCAGGACAGGCCGGCCTGCGCGCCCTCGAGCGTGAGGAGCTCGTACAGAGCGAGATCGTTACGCTCGGGGACGCCCCACTCCTCGTCGTGGTAGGCGACGTAGAGTTCGTCCCCCTCCGGCACCCAGCTGCAGCGATCCATCGTCCGTAGCTTAGGACGAGTCTGCGAGGGCGAGCCGCAGGGCCGGAGCCGGCGACCACCTCCGGGGTGACTCCGAGGCCGACGATGCGGTCGAACCCCCAGCGCCTCGGCCTCGGCCGCCTCGGCCGCCACACCGGCCGGCGGGCCCGGCGTGACGCAGCGACGGGGCTCAGAGAGCGGCGGTGAGGAAGAGGGCGATCCCGGACGGGTCGCGGACGAGGACGCCGTCCGGGGTGGCCTCCGGCTCCTGCCCGGCATCGACGATCCGACCGGCGACCGCGTCGCGCTCCTCGGCGCTCGGAAGGACGATCGTCGCGTGGCGGAGCGCCGCCGTCCCTGCGGGCGGAGGCGAGGCGCCTCGACTGTGCCAAACATTGGCGCCGACGTGGTGGTGGTAGCCGCCGGCGCCGAAGAACGCCGCCGAGCCGAACAGCTCGGCCGTCAGGTCGAAGCCGAGCTGGTCGCGGTAGAACTCCACGGCGGCGGGGATGTCCGCGACCTGGAGGTGGACGTGCCCCATGTCGGCGCCCGCGGGAAGGCCGTCGAACGGCTCGGCCGAGGGGTCGTCCAGCTCGCCGAGAAGGGAGGCGACATCGAGAGGGTCGGTCGTCATCCGGCTCGCCACCTTCCCCTCCCACACCTCGCGAGGCCGGTCGTGGTAGACCTCGATGCCGTGCCCGTCCGGGTCAGTGAGGTAGACCGCCTCGCTGACGAAGTGGTCCGACATCCCGAGCAGCGGCACCCGGTCGCGGGCGGCGTGCGCCAGCCAGCGGGCGAGGTCGACCCGTTCGGGCACCCGGAGGGCGAAGTGGTAGAGCCCGGTGTGCCGGCCTGCCGGCCGCGCTCCCGGCTCCTCGACCAGTCCGAGCAGCTCGGTGCCCCCGGCACCGAGCGACGCGCGGCCGTCGTCGCGCCCGAGCAGGTCGAGACCGACGCTCCGGCCGTAGTAGCCGAGCGAGCGGTCGAGGTCGCCGACGGTGACCTCGACGGCTCCCATCCTCGTCGTCGCGGGGATCGAGACGGTGCCGGTCGCCATCCCGCCACCATACCGAGCGCAAACTCACCGGAGCAGCGTGCGTGCCTTCTCCGCCGAGACGAGGTTGCCCTTGCTCTCGTACAGGCGAACGGCCCCTCGAATAGCCGTGTTGGCCTGCTCCGCATGCTCCGCGACGCGGAGCACCTCCGAGAGGTCCAGGAGCGTGTCGGCGCGCCAGTCGGGAAACTCCGTGCCGTCGGTCAGCGTGACGGCCTCCCGCGCGAGCGCCTCGGCCTCGTCCGGCGCGCCCCGGTGAGCGAGCACCTTCGCCTGCGCAGCCCGCCGGCGAACCTGTGTCGTCAGGTCGCCTTTGGCCGCCGTCCGCTCGGCGACGCCCGCCAGCTGGCCGGCTTCGTCGTAGCGGCCCAGCTCGCAGAGAAGCCTGGCCAGGCTGGCCGCGACCGCCGCGACGTACGCGCGTTCCCCGCTCGCCTCGAAGATCGCGTAGGCGGTTCGGAGCTCCCGCTCGGCCGCCGCCCGGTCCCCTGCGAGCAGCTCGATGCGGGTCCCCACCGCGGTCAGGCGCGCCAGGCGTGCCTTCTGCCCCAGCTCGGCGTACGTCCGGCCCCCGCGGCCGTGGAGGTCGCGCGCCTCGTCGAAGCGCCCGCGCATCGCCTCGAGGCTCGCCAGCGCCTCGAGCACCCCGACTTCGGCGTCGCGTCGGCCGCTGACGTCGGCGAGAAGGGCCTCGCAGCGCCGGATTCCCGCGGGCGCGGGAGTCGTCCCGAAGAGCACCGACCGGGCGATCCAGCGGACGAGCGAGGCCTCTTCCCGGGCGTCGCCCGCCTCGCGCGAGTGCTCGCGGGCCTGCTCGAACGCCGTGCCACCCGCGTCCCAGCGAACGGACCAGACGTCCACGTAGCCGAGCACGTGCCAGGCGCGAGCGAGCGAGGCGTGGTCGCCCGCCTGCTCGAACACCGGAATCGCCTCCTCGACGATCTGCGCGATCTCGGCGGCGGCCGTTCTCGGCGTGGCGAACCCACGCACAGCCGCCAGCTCGAGGCGGGCGCGGAGCTCGATCCGGCGGTCCGACGCCGCCACCGCGTCGTCGATCGCCTCCGCGAGAACCGCCTCCGCCCGGCCGGGCTCCCCGCCCTCCGCAAGCTCCACGCCGAGCTGCGGCAGGAGCTCCAAGCGCCGCGCGTCGCTGTGCGGGAGAAGCGCACAGGCCCGAGAGAGCAGGGAGACCGCCCCGGCGGCGTTCCCGCGCGCGCTGGCGCGGCCCCCCGCCGCTGCAAGGTGGCGAGCAGCCCGGACGGCCAGCTCACGGGTCTCCTCGTCGTCGAGCCCGAGCCCGAGCTCGGCTCGGTAGAGATACGCCTGCTCGAGGTGGTGGCCCACGGCGCGATCCTTCGCGCCTACGGCCGCATCCGGGGCCTGCTCGATCCAGGCGGCGAGACGCTCGTGCGCCTCGGCTCGCCGCCTTTTCGGCAGGGAGTGATAGGCCGCCTCCTGGATGAGCGCGTGGCGAAACCGGAAGGCCTGCATGAACGGGACCGAGGTCTGGCGCGGCTCGAGGAGGTCCCGCCGCGTGAGCGATTCGAGCTGACGCGTGAGCGCGGGGGCACGGTCGGCCGGAAGCAGGTCCCGGAGGGAGTCGACCCAGAACGCCCGGCCGTTCACCGCGGCGAGCTCCACGACCGCTCTCTCGCCGGGGGGCAGGCGGTCGAGGCGGGCTGCAAGCAGCGTCCGCAGGCTCGTCGGGAGGGAGCCGGCGCGATCGTCGGGCGTGCGCTCCGCCGCGAACGCGGCCAGCTGCTCGAGGAAGAGCGGATTGCCGTTCGCGGCGGCGATGATGCGGTGCCGCTCCGGCTCGGCGAGCGGCGGGGTCGAGTGGTTCAGGCGCTCGAGCAGCGCCCCGCTCTCGTTCCTCGAGAGCGGGGCGAGCGTCAGCGCCCGCCCGTTGGGCCGCGGGCGGGCCCAGTCCCGTCGGCTCTCGAGCAGCTCTGAACGCGCGAGGCAGACGATGAGAACGCGGGCCTGGCACGTCTCGACCACGTGCTCCACGAGGTCGAGGAACGCCTGGTTTGCCCAGTGCAGGTCGTCGAAGCCGATGACTAGCGGGTGGTCGCGGGCGAGCGCCTCGAGCAGGCGCCGGACGGCCCAGCGGATCTCCTCGACGGGGTGGACGGCGTCCAACAGGCCCACCGCGCCCGCCACCCGCCGGGCGATCGCCTCCGTGTGGCCGGTGCCGGCGAGGAGCGTTTCGATGGACGCGTACGAGATCCCGCCCGCCTCACCCACCACTCCGCGCAGGGGCCAGTACGTGATCGCCTCGCCGTAGGCGAGGCAGCGGCCGACGAGCACCTGCGCCTCTCCCCGAACCTGGTCGGCGAGCTCCTGGGCGAGCCGCGACTTTCCGATCCCGGGCTCGCCCAGGACGGTCACGATCTGCACGCGCTCCTCGGCGACGGCCAGGGCGTAGCCGTCCAGCAACTCGCCAAGCTCGTCCCGGCGGCCGACGAACTCCGTCTTCCACGTCACGCCTGCACCCGGGAGCGTGACTTCGAGCAGCCGCCACGCGGCGAGCTGCTCGTCCCACAGCGGCTCGAGCCGGACCGCCTCGCCGGCGAGCAGGCGCGTCTGCTCTCCGAGCACGATCTCGCCCGGCGCGGCCGCCTCCCGCAGCCGCGCCGCCGCCCGCACGACCTCGCCGCTCACCTCGGCGCCGGTCGCCAGGGCCTCGCCCGTCTCGACGCCGACACGGGAGACGAGCCCGCTGGCACGGAGCTCCTCGGCTGCCCGGAGAGCTCGGAGAGCGTCGTCCTCGTGCGCGACCGGGGTTCCGAAGACCCCCATCAGCGCACCGTCGGGCAGCTCCTCGACCGTCCCCTCGTGCCGCGCCAGCATCTCTCGCGCTGGCTCGAGCGACCGGGCCGCAGCTCCGCGGGCCACCTCGGGGTCGGCCCCGCCACCGTCGACCAGCTCGGCGAACAGGACGGTGACGACTCGACGCGTCGCGCGTTCGTCGGCGGCGCGGCCCACGCCCTCGTCCGCCATGTCCTCCTCCTGGGCCAGGATCGCGCGCTCCAGCCGGCGCAGCTCCTCGCTCGGCTCGAGGCCGAGCTCGTCGACGAGGATCTTCCGGGCGGAGCGGTAGGCGGCGAGAGCGTCCGCCTGGCGGCCGGCGGCCGCGAGGGCGAGCATGAGCTGCTTGTGCCGGCGTTCGCGCAGGGGAGCGCGGGCGACCAGCTCCTCGAGCTGCGCGACCAGCTCCGCTCCGCGGCCGAGCGCCAGCTCGGCCGCGACTCGCTCCTCCTCGGCATGGAGCCGAAGCTCCTCGAGGCGACGCGACTCCACCTCGGCGAAGCTTTCGTAGGCGAAGTCCGCCAGCGCGGGCCCGCGCCAGAGCTCGAGCGCCTCGGAGAGACGAGCGGAGGCGACGTCCGGCTCGCCGGCCTGCAGCGCCTCCTGCCCCTCGGCGCACAGGCGCTCGAAGTGGGCCGCGTCGAGCTCGTCCGGGGCGAGGCGGAGGACGTACCCGCTCGACTCCCGGAGAAGACGCTCCTTTCCGAGCGCGCGGCGTAGGTTGGAGACGTACACCTCGACCATGTGACGCGCCGTCCGCGGAGGCGACTCGCCCCAGAGGTCGTCGACGAGTCGGTCGGTCGAGACCGTCTCGTCGCGGTGGACGAGCAGGAGGGCTAGCAGCGCGCGCGGGCGGCCGCCCCCGAGCGCAAGCGGCGCGCCGCCCCGCCGAACCTCGAGCGGGCCGAGGATCCGGAACTCGAGCGCGGGCGGCCCGACTCGGGCACTGGAAGACCCGCCGCCTCCCATTGAGGTGATTTTGAGGCCCAGGATCTAGCTTGGCAACAATCCGCACGCGCTGCGGTAGCGTTCGACAAGGAGGTCTCCATGCCCGGCCTCGCACGAATCCATCTCATCTGGGCGGCCGCGCTAGCCGCCCTCCTCGCCTGTCCGGTGGCGGGCGCGCTTCCGCCGTCGGATTCGTCAGGGCGCGCGGTCTCCGCCGGCGCCGCTGCAGGATCGCCCGACGAGCAGCCGCTGCAGGTGCTCGTGCCGCCGGCCAACGACCCCTTCGCCGGCGCCGTGGCGGTCACCGGGCTGCCGTACACGACCACGCTGAGCACGGTCGAGGCGACCGCCGCCGCCGACGATCCGCTCTGCCTGGGAAGCGCCGCGTCGGTCTGGTACGCGTTCACCACGCCGATCACGACCTGGGTCGCGGCGGACACGTTCGGGAGCGACTTCGACACGACGCTCTCGGCGTACACCGGCGTTCAGGGCGGCCTCACCCAGCTCACGTGCGACGACGACGCGGGCGGGGCGACGATGCAGTCCCGCGTCGTCTTCCTGGCGTCGCCCGGAGAGACCTACTACCTGATGGCTGCAGGCAAGGGCGGGGGCGGGAGCCTCGTGCTCTCACTCGACGTCCGCTCCCCGCTCGACCAGATCGGCGTGCGGACGACCCGTGCCTACGAGGCCTATCCGGCCGCCGGGCCCGACCACCTCGCCTGGGCGCAGTGGCCACGAAGGAACGGCCAGTTCTGGACTGCGTTCGTCCAGCGGACCGGCGAGCCGAGGGACGCGGTCAACCGGCCCCGGACGAGCGGCTTCCCGGGCGGTTTCGAGGGCGACACCTTCGTCTTCCAGGAGGTCCATGTGCAGGCACGCCCGCGTCGGTCCAGCATCGTCTTCTACGACCTCGTGAACGGGACACGGTCGAGCCCGCCCGCCGGCGTCAACACGGATGCATGGGAGTGGAGCCCGAGCATCTCGGGCGACTGGCTCCTCTTCGGGCGGCAGCAGCTCGGGCAGCGCAGGGATTTCGTCTTTCTCCGCAACCTGGTGACCGGCGAGACGATCCTCCTCGACCGGATCGCCTGGAAGCGGCGCCAGGGCGCCGCGCCGAACCAGGTGAGCGGGAACTACGCCGTGTGGCACCGGTGCACCCCCTGGTGCAACGTCTTCCTGTACGACATCGCAGCCGGGACGACGACCCGGATCACCAACCAGGCGAACCGTCACCACTACTTTCCTTCGGTGACCGACGACGGCACGGTCTACTTCCTGCGCAGCGGGCGGGGGTGCGGAGCGTCCGTCCGGCTCGTCAGGCGCGCGCCCGGCGGCGGGGACACCGTCCTCGCCCGCTTCCCGCAGGGGTGGGACTCCGGTCAGACGCGCGCGCTCGAGAACGCGGACGGCACGACGTCGCTCTTCTACGACCGCGTCCACTGCCGGACGTCGGCGTGGGACGTCCTCAAGGTCGTCGACCCCTAGATCTCCATCCGAAGGGAGCCGGCGGACGACCGGCTCCCTTCGGCTCAGCTGCGTGCGAGCGAGCCACGTGTCCGCTCGGCGCGCCAGAGTCCAGGTGGAACCGCTAGTCGATCAGCTTGCGCGTCATCGCGTGGATGGCGATGCGCCACATGACGAGGCCGAAGGCAACGAGGACGCCAAGGCGAACGAGGTCGACCCAGCTCTCGAAGCCGAAGACGGCCCCGCGCACGAGCTCGACGCACTGGTAGAGGGGGTTCAGGTTCGCGAGAACCTGCGCCCACTGCGGCAGCGTGTCGATGGGGAAGAACGTGCCGGCGACGAGGAAGAGCGGCGTCAGCACGGCGCTGACCACGTAGTTGAAGTTCTCGAACGACTTGGCGAAGCCGGCGATCGAGATGCCGAAGTTCGCCCAGCCGAAGCCCGAGACGAAGGCGATCCCGGGAACGAGGAGCATCCCCCAGGAGGGGTCGAGGCCGAAGAAGATCGCGACGACCATCGGCACGCAGCCGAAGACGCTCGTCCGCATGGAGATCCAGAGCGCCTCGGCGGTGACGAGCTCCTCGGTGTCGACGGGCGCGGCGAGGATCGCGTCGTACGTGCGCTGGAACTGGTACTTGACGAACGTCCCGAACATCGCCGGGAAGGCGCTCGAGAAGAGAACGGCGGTCGCAACGATCCCGGTTCCGATGAACTCGACGTAGTCGTAGCCGCCGACCCGGTCGACCAGCGCCCCGAAGCCGAATCCGAACGCGAGCAGGTAGATGGTCGGCTCGACGGTGGCGGAGAAGCTCGCCGAGCGCCAGTACGAGGAGAAGTTGACGATCTCCCTGACGAGCACGCCCGTGATTGCGGGGCGCTCGAGCCGTCCCAGGGTCGTGCGCGCCGCGGGTCTCGTGGCCATCACTCGATCTCCTCGCCGGTGAGGAGAACGAAGACGTCCTCGAGGTTGGCGGGGCGCCGCTCTCCTTCAGGGACACTGCCGTCGCCGCCCTCGATCCCCAGGACCGAGATGCTTGTCCCGGTCCGCCGCGTGGCGAACCCTGCCTGTCGAGCCTCGAACTCGGCCTCGAGCAGCCGCGCGGGCGAGCCGTACACTTCGACCGCCTCCCGCCCCGCGTGTCGGGCCACGAGCTCGGCCGGGGGACCCGAGGCAACGGCGCTCCCGTGGGACATGATCAGGACGGTGTCGGCGAGCCGCTGCGCCTCCTCGATGTAGTGCGTGGACATGAGGATCGTCGTCCCCTCCGCGCGCAGGGCGTCGATCAGCGCCCAGAGCTCCTGACGCACCTGCGGATCGAGGCCGACCGTCGGCTCGTCGAGGAGCACGAGGCGCGGGCGGTGAACCAACGAGCGGGCGATCAACAGGCGCCTGCGCATTCCTCCGGAAAGCTTGTCGACCCGGCTGTCGCGGCGATCGACGAGGTTGGCCATCTCGAGAGCCCGCTCGATCGCAGCCTGCCGGTCGCGCCGGCCGATGCGGTACAGGTGGGTGAAGACGAGCAGGTTCTGCTCGACGGTCAGCGTCGTGTCGAGGTTGTCGAGCTGCGGCGAGACGCCGCACTGGGCTCGCGCGGCCTTCGACTGCTCGGGGAGGCGGTACCCGAGGACCTCGAGCTCCCCCTCGTCGGCGATCGCCTGGGCCGTGAGCAGGCGCATGGTGGTGGACTTGCCGGCGCCGTTCGGCCCGAGCAGACCGACGCACGTGCCCTCGGGCACGTCGAGGTCGAGCCTGTTCACGGCGGTGATCGGCCCGTAGCGCTTGACGACGCCGCGCAGGCGGATGGCGAGCTGCTCGGCCACGACGTCAGCTTGCCAGGAGACGAGGCGTCTACGCCGCCTCCGTCGCCGGCTCCGCCTCGGCGTGGGGGACCGGCGCCGGCGAGCGGAGGAGCAGCCCGGCGACGCACCGCGGCCGCCGCAGCGAAGATCGCGCCGACGAGGAAGGCGACGTGGTAGCCGCTGTTCAGGGCTGCGACCGAGTCCTCGCCCGAGGCGAGCAGGTTGTCGGTGCGAGCCGCCGCCAGGCTCGCGAGGACCGCGAGGCCGAGCGCGCCGCCCATCATGAACGACGTGTTGACGACCCCCGAGGCGAGGCCTGCCTCCTGCGGGGCGACGCCTCCCATCGCGGCGAGGAGGATCGGGTTGAACCCGATGCCGGCGCCAAGGCCGACCGCGATCGTGGCCGGGAGCACATCGAGGGCGAAGTTGCCGTCCACCGGCGCCCGCGCGAAGAGGAGGAGCGACAAAGTCATCAGCCCCAGGCCGACGACGAGCGGCGGCTTGATGCCGAAGCGCATGACGAGCTTGTCCGAGTAGAGCGAGGTCGCGCCCCAGAGGATCATCGAGGGCAGATAGGCGAAGCCGACCTCGAGCGGCGTGTAGCCGAGGACGTTCTGGAGGTAGAGGGCGGAGAGGAAGAAGTAGGCGAAGAGACCGGCGGCCATGAGAATGCCGGTGACGTTGGCGACGGAGACGTTGCGGTTGCGGAAGAGGCCGAGCGGCACCAGCGGCGAGGCGATGCGGGCCTCGCGGACGACGAATGCGACGATCAGAACGACCGCGCCCCCGAGCAGACCGAGCGTCTCGCCCGCCGTCCAGCCGGTCTCGTTGCCGTTGACGATCGCGTACACGGCGAGCATCAGCGCCGCCGTGATCATCACGGCGCCGGCGACGTCGAGCCTGCCTCCCGCGGCCATGCCGGGCGCGGCCGGCAGGAGACGCAGCGAGAGCGCGAAGACGAGCGCCCCGACCGGGATGTTGACGAGGAAGATCCAGTGCCAGTTGAGCACGTCCGTGAGCACGCCGCCGAGGAGCACGCCGGCGACGCCGCCGCCGGAAAGGACGAAGCCGAAGATGCCCATGGCCTTCGCGCGGTCGGCCTGCTCCGTGAAGAGCGTCATGACCAGGGAGAGGGCGACGGCGGAGACGAGCGCGCCGCCGAGCCCCTGCACGGCCCGCGCCGCAATCAGCTGCCCCTGCGAGGTGGCGAGACCGCACGCGAGCGACGCGGCGGTGAAGAGCGTAATCCCGATCAGGAACATGCGACGCTGCCCGAACAGGTCGCCGAGCCTGCCGCCGAGGAGGAGAAAGCCTCCGAACGTGAGCAGGTAGGCATTCACGATCCACGCCAGCGAGGTGTCGGAGAAGCCGAGGTCCGCCTGGATCGACGGCAGGGCGACGTTCACGATCGTCCCGTCCAGGACGATCATCAGGTCCCCCAGGCAGAGGACGTAGAGCGCGAGCCAGCGGGTCCGGCTGTTCATTGTCACTGCGGTGGTCCTTTCGGCGTCCCTCGTGATCGTTCTCGGAGGGTCAGACCGTCAAACGTCGCCGGAACTCATCGGTCTTCCAACGATGAGTTTGGCCCCCTCGCCCGGTCACCTCATCAGATGGCCGCAGCGCCGAGCACGATCGTCCTCTTCCTCGGCGGCCCGCTCGCCCGAGCCGACCTGCCCAGGCTCTGCGCCCACGCGCGCATCCTCCTGACGGCGAGCGGCGCCGACGTCCTCGTGTGCGACGCGAGCCGGCTCGAGGACGCGGATTGCGTGGCGGTGGACGCGATCGCGCGGCTCCAGCTCACGGCCCGGCGACTCGGGAGTCGGATCTGCGTTCGGCACGCCCCCGTGGAGCTCGAGGAGCTCCTCCGCCTTACCGGCCTGGCCGAGATCTGCGGGTTACTCGGAGTACTCGAGGGGGAGCCCGAAGAGGGGAAAGATCCGCTTCGTGTCGAGGAAGAAGGTGAGCTCGGCGATGCGCCCGCCTGAGAGCTCGACCACCTGGAGCGCCCAGGGCTCGTAGCCCTCGCCGCCGGGCACGGGACGGTACTGCCCGAACGCCGGCGAGCCGTTCGCCGCGAGCGTCGGGACGACGCGCGAGTTGCGGCAGGTCTTCCCGGGCCCGAACCACCACTCGAGGATGTCGTCCCGCCCCCTGAGCCAGAGGTCGTAGGGAGGCATCGACTGCGTCGCGTCCTCGTGGATCAGCGAGGTGAGCGCCTCCATGTCGTACCGCTCGAACGCCTCGACGTAGCGCTCCAGCAGCGCGCTGTCCGCCTCGTCCAGGTCGTGGGCCTGCTCGGCCGTTTCGTCTCTGCCGGCCTCCAGCGTCGCCCTCGCGCGCTGGAGCGCGCTGTTCACCGACGCGACGCTCGTCTCCAGGAGCTCCGCCGTCTCGGCCGCCGACCAGCGCAGGACCTCGCGCAGAATGAGCACCGCGCGCTGCCGGGGCGGGAGCTGCTGCAGCGCGGCGACGAACGCCAGCCGCACGGCCTCGCGCTCGACGGCGACCTCCGCCGGATCGCCCTCGGGAAGGACGCGGCCGTCGGGGACCGGCTCGATCCACGTCGCCTCGGGCAGCGTCTGCAGGTTGGCCACCTCGGGCTCTCGGGCGGGCCCCAGGTCCATGGGCCGCGCGCGCCGGTTGCGCCCGTTGAGGAGGTCGAGGCAGACGTTCGTGGCTATGCGGTAGAGCCAGGAGCGAAGCGCCGACCGGCCCTCGAAGCGCTCGAAGCTCCGCCAGGCGCGCAGGAACGTCTCCTGGACGGCGTCCTCGGCCTCGAACGGCGAGCCGAGCATGCGGTAGCAGTAGGCGGTCAGCTCGACCCGATGCTGCTCCAGGCGGGCCTCGAGCTCGCCGGCCTCGGGCGTGACCGTGAAAGACGAATCTCTCACGGGAGCCCATGGTACGCAATCGCGCCGTTCGCCCGCCGTTACGGGCTCGTTATCCCCGGGAGGCACCGTGGAGCCCACAAGCCAGCACAGGAGGAGACATGGAGACAGTCATGCGGCTCGGCGCCGTTGCGCCCGACTTCGAAGCCGAGACGACCGAAGGCCGGGTCCGCTTTCACGAGTGGCTCGGTGACTCGTGGGCGGTGCTCTTCTCGCACCCGAAGGACTTCACGCCCGTGTGCACGACCGAGCTCGGCTACATGGCGAAGATCAAGCCGGAGTTCGAGCGGCGCGGCGTGAAGGTGATCGGGCTGTCCGTCGATCCGCTCGAGCGGAAGGAGGCGTGGGCCGAGGACATCGAGGAGACGCAGGGTCACCGCCCCAACTTCCCCGTGATCGCCGATGCCGACTACGCGGTCGCCAAGCTGTACGGGATGCTGCCGGCCGACACGAACGGCGACCCGCTCGACCGGACGCCGGCGGACAACCAGACCGTCCGCAACGTCATCGTCATCGGCCCCGACAAGACGATCAAGCTCATCCTCGTCTACCCGATGACGACCGGCCGGAACTTCGACGAGATCCTGCGCGTGCTCGACTCGCTCCAGCTGACGGCGACCCGCAAGGTGGCGACGCCGGCGAACTGGCGGCAGGGCGAGGACGTCATCATCGCCGGGTCGGTGTCGGACGACGAAGCGAAGCAGATCTTCGGCGAGTGGGCCTCGCCCAAGCCCTACATCCGGATCGTCCCACAGCCGAACGGGAACTGAGCTTCCCCACGACCCGATCAGAAAGGCCCGCGCGAGCGGGCCTTTCGAGTAGCGGGGCTTGCGGCGAGGAGGCGCGAGGGTTAGCGGCCGATCGAGGTCACGCGGGCGCGCCAGGTCCCTCCGGGCGCCTGGACGACGACCTCGTCGCCGACTTTCGTCCCGATCAGCGCCTTCCCGAGCGGGGAGTCGGGGGAGACACCGCCAACGCTCGAGATCTCGACGTCCATCGTCTCGCCGTCGTCTCGATCGATGACGACCCGCGACCCGACCGAGACCTTTTCGCTGGCAGCGGCCGCTTCCTCGTCGATCAGCACCGCACCTTCCAGACGGTTACGGAGGATCGTGATGCGCCGCTCCAGGAGTCCCTGCTCGTTTTTTGCGGCGTGGTACTCGAAGTTCTCGGAGAGGTCTCCAAAACCACGTGCGGTCTTGATCGCTTGAACAGCCTCGGCGCGCTTCGGACCCTCGAGCTCCGCCAGCTGCGTCTCCAGGTCGGCCTTCTGGGCCGCGGTCAGATGCTCCACTCGGTCAGACACTCGGGCGGCCACCTTGGCGCGCCGGCTCCTTCACGAGCCCGGGGACCCGATCGCTGAGGCGAGCTTCACCACCGTTGGTTCGCCTGAACCTGGTCGGGCAAAAGTTGGTCAAGAGTCTCCCTTTCGATGACAAGATCGGCGAATGAGAAAGGCCCTGTTACCAGGGCCTTTCGAGTAGCGGGGGCGGGATTTGAACCCGCGACCTCCGGGTTATGAGCCCGGCGAGCTACCTGACTGCTCCACCCCGCGGCGCAGGCGCAAGGATAGCATCACGCCCGTGCCTTGGTGGACCTGGCTCTGCCTCGGGATCTTCCTGCTCGCGGTCGTGGCGGCCGCGGTGTTCTCGGTCTTCGCATTCGGCCGGCTGAAGCGCCTGTCCGCCTCTGCTGCCGGGATTCAGGCCCGGCTCGACGACGTCAATCTCCTCGCCGAGGAAGCTCAGCGCAAGCAGGCGCGGAACCAGGAGCATCTGGAGGAGCTTCAGCGCCATCGCGCCCGGACGGAGGCCTCCATCGCGCGGCTGCAGGTGCTGACGTCGGCGCTGTCGGAGGCGACCGCCAACCCGCGCCGGCTGAAGAAGCGCTACCTCAGCAAGTGACCCGCGTCGGCGTCGTCGACCTGGGGACGAACTCGACGCGCCTGCTCGTCGCCGACGTCGAGGACGGCTCCGTGCGCGAGCTCGAGCGTCGGCTGACGATCACGCGCCTGGGCGAAGGCGTGGACGAGCGGCGCCTCCTCCTCCCCACCGCCCTCGCGCGCGTTCGCAACACGCTGGCCGACTACCGGCGCGTGCTCGAGACGAGCCGGGTGGAGCGGACGCTCGCGGTGGCCACGAGCGCGGTCCGAGACGCCGAGAACGGCGAGGCCTTCCTGGGCGAGGTCGAGTGGAGCTACGGCTTCGAGACCAGACTCCTGAGCGGCGACGAGGAGGCGCGCCTCACCTTCGCGGGCGTGGCCACCGGGCGTGCGCTCCCGTCGGACACGCTCGTGGTCGACGTGGGCGGCGGCTCGACCGAGCTCGTCCTCGCCGACTGGCACGAGAGCCTCGACCTCGGCTGCGTACGCCTGACCGAGCGCTTCCTCCGCTCGGATCCGCCGGTCCCGTCCGATCTCGCCGCCTGCCGGGAGCACGTTCGAGCGCTGCTCCCGGGCGAGCCGCGGCCGACGCACGCGGTGGGCGTCGCCGGAACGGTGACGACGCTGGCCGTCCTCTCGCTCGGGCTCGACGAGGAGGATCCTGCGCTCGTCCACGGCCATCGCCTCCCCGCGGCCTGGATCGACGCCGAGGTCGACCGGCTGGCGTCGCTCTCCCTGGCCGACCTGAGGGAGATTCGCGGCCTGCATCCCGACCGGGCGCCGGTCATCGTCGCCGGGGGGGTCGTCGTCGCCGAGACGCTCCGCCACTTCGGGCTCGGCGAGCTCGAGGTCAGCGAGCACGACCTGCTCCACGGCGCCGCGCTCGCGGCCGCGGAGCTCCCTGCCCGCGCCGAGGGGCCGGCGCCTCCCGGCGCCTACACCTGCTGCTGATCGGGCGGCGGCTCGTCCTCGGCCAGGCGGCGCACGACCGGCTCGCGCGCGAGCACGCCCAGGAGACGCCCGTTCTCGACGACGGCGACCCGCTCGAGGCCGCGCTCGCCCATGAGGACGAGCGCCTCGTCGAGAGGCGTCTCGGGGTCGACGGCCGGCACGTCGGGATCGGCCAGGTCGCGCGCGGTCAGCTCCCGGAGGTCTCGGCCCTCCGCGACCGCAGCGACGATTCCGTCCTCCCCGACCGAGCCCACGAGCCTGTCGCCGTCCGTGACGAAGACGTGGACGACGTTCGGCTTGGCGAGCACGGCCGCGACATCGCGCGCCGGGGCGTCGGCCTGCAGCACGCGCGGGTCCGCGACGAGGGCCTCCCGGACGATCACGGGCGGAGTCTACGCCGCTCGCTCGACCAGGAGCGTGAGCCCGTCGAGCGCGACCACGCGGACCTCGTCCCCTGCCTCCGCTCCCTCGGGGCAGCTCGCGCGCCAGAGCTCCCCGTGCAGGCGCACCTGGCCGAGCGGGGCGCAGGGCGTGACCACCCGCCCGGTCGCCCCGACCATGGTCTCCGGGCCCATCTGGACGCGGGGCCGGCGCGTATACCACAGCCAGAAAAGCGTCTCGGCGACCTCGACGATCCCCGCGAGCAGGATGACCGGCAGGCGCCACTGCTCGGGCAGGACGAAGATCGCGAGGAGGATCCCGCCGAGGAAGATCATCGGAGGAAATTCTGCCGGTTGGAACTCGAAGCAGAGTGACGCTTCGCCGTCGCGGTGTTCTGGGCGAGTGCGATGCAAGGACGCAGGGGCGCGCTCGTAGCCGGAGGCTACGGGCGCAACCGAGGACGCCGCAGCGCGCCGTCCAGGGCAGCGCGACGGCTCAAGGCTTCGTTCTGCTTCGGGTTCCCTGGACGCGGGCTAGGGCTCGAGCAGGAAGCCGATCGCGATGCGCCCGCTGACGACGGCATCCTCCCGGACGCTCGTCTGAGCACGGAGCCGACCTGCGTTGCCGAGTCGGAGGCGCGCCAGGACCGCATCCCCCGGGGGTTGGGTCTGAAATGCCCTCAGCAGCTGGTCGAAGGTCTGCTCGGTGTCGTCGACGCACTCCTCGTCCTCGATGAAGCAGGGGATCTCGGCGCCGATCGAGCCGCCTCCGAGCACCTCGATGAACCCGTCGCGCCTCGCGTTGGCGGGGACCCGTAGCGAGAGGTCGACCGCCTTCGTCCCGGTCGTGTGCACCGGCCGGAGAATCGCCCGGAGCCTGATCCTCTGGCCGGGCCTCGCGGCGACGAAGTCCTCCTCCTCGAACCGGGTGCCGTTCCAGACGAGCAGGCGCCGCAGGTCGTAGCGCTCGAAGGCCTTCTTCACGTCGAGCTTCGACACGTCGATGCTCGTCACCTCGATCTCCTCGCCGTCGAACGCCTGCAGCACCTCGGCCGTGAAGGCGACCTCGACGACCGAGTCGAAGGAGATGTCGAACGCCGACGCGTAGCGGGTCGAGCGCGTGAGCTCCCAGCTCGCGCCGAGGTCGCGCGTACCCCGGATCGCGTACTCGATCGCCGAGCTGCCGGGGCCGATCCGATCGATGGTCACGTCGACGTTCTGGAGAAGGTGCGAGAAGGACAGGAACGGCAGGAAGCCGGGGAAGACGGCCGCGCTCTCGCCCGTGCGGGTCCGGCCGAGGTCGAGGTCGGTGACGGTCGACGTGACCGGGGAGCTCTCGGGCAGGGTGCCGAGCACGCCGGCGATGCCTGCGAGCCGGTCCTGGGTCAGCGTGCCCACGCCTTCGGCGATGTTGGCGAGCTTGAGGCCGCCGAAGATCGGGTCCTTCGACGATCGTGATCGTGTCGGCCGCGTGGATGGACATGGTCGTGTCGCCGGTCCAGTTGAACGGGTGGCCGAAGGCGACGGCCTCTCCCTCGCAGACGAACGTCGTTGTGCCGAGCCCGGCCACGGTGACGTCCCCGATCGACATGGCGGCCGCGAACGAATCGCCGGCGCGGAGCCCGCCGGACGGCGGCGGCGGCGGCGGCGTCGTGGACGCGGACGAGCCCATGTACGCGATGAAGGGCAGGCCCTGGCGGTCGATCGCCGTCTGCATCTGCCGCAGGCCCCTGTCCGTCAGCCCCGACGCCGACAGCGGCGTCTTCAGGCGCGTGATCGTCGCCGTCTGCGTGACGGAGAGCCCGGCTGCCGCCGCCATGCGCGCCGCAAGACCGTTCGGAACCTTCAGGGTCGTCGCGACGGATGCGCCCGCGCCGATGTCGAGCAGCTGCTCCATGTCCTCCGCGGGAGTCAGCCCGGCGAGCGTCGATCCTCCGCCGGCGAGCCCGTACGCGATCGCGCCGGCAAGGCGGTCCGTGCCGCCGGAGCGGAAGAAGACCGGCGAGCCGGACGCTCCGGCCCACAGCCCGCCAGCGGCGGTGACGACGGATCCCGAGAGGTCGACGATGATGATGTCGCGCCCGGGCCCGACCGCATCCCTGAGGATGCCGAGCACCTCGGCGTTCATGGTCGAGAGCGTGCGCCCGCGGGTCACGGAGACGGCGGTGCCCTGCATCCCCGTCGAGACCCCGTCGAGCGGGAGGATCGGCGGGCACTCGCCGGTGGGGATCGCGCGGGTCGCGCCCGTCGCGGGAACGGCGCCCCACGCCGCGACCGCGATCGCCAGGGCCAAGAGGCCCGTGACCGCCCGTGGCCAGCGTCGTGCGCTCATATCCTCGCTCTCCCTCCGATGACGCCGGTCCCCACCGGCGCGGACTGCTGGAAGGCTCAGCATGAGGGTTCCGGGCGCCGCTGCCAAGTGGGAACCGACATTTCCTGAACGAATGGATGGGTGCAGTGAGCGAGTGCCGGGGGTGAGATTCGAACTCACACGCCCTTGCGGGCAGAGGGTTTCAGCCCCCCGCGTCTACCGTTCCGCCACCCCGGCGCGCGGGTCAGTTGGAGCCCGGCTGTAACGAGTCGAGCGGGAAGAACTCCGCCTCGGGCGCGTCGTCGCGGTAGTCCTCGCTGAACGTGTTGGCCGCCTCTTCGTCGAAGCTCGAGCACCGCATCATGTGCGTCCAGGAGATGAGGACGACCTTGTCGGCGAGGGTCGGGTCCTCCTCCTCGAGCTCGGGAACGAGCGGCGCCACGATCAAGCCGCGCGGGTCCTCCTGGTACCACTCGCGGATCCGGTCGACCGTCGCGGCCGGGACATCGGTGCCGTACTGGACGACGACGCCGCCGTGCTCGAGGTTGTGCACGTAGTTGATCTGCGGGACGGGCTGGTCGTAGATGTTCCAGATAGCGGTCTGCGAGCTGTGAACGCCGCTCGTCGCCGGCACCGAGTTGTACTCGTAGTCGGGCTCGAGCTCGGCGACGTGACCCCGCCCGAGCGGCTCGAACGTCTGCACCGTGCAGTCGCCGGTCCCGAGCGGGCCCGAGCTCTCCTCGTCCCCCCCGGCCATGACGAACCCGATTCCGACGGCTGCCGCCGCGATCACGATCACGGCGGCGACGGCGATGAAGATGATCTGGGTCCGGCGTGGGTTGGCCTCCTGCTTGTAGGCCTTGGGCGCCTGGACGGGTCGCTTGGGCGGTGTGGGGACTCGATCCTTCTTGGCCACGCGGCTGAAAAAGGTATCAGGCCGTCGCGCGCTCCCTCGCACCCAGGAACGCGCCGACTGACGCCAGATCGCCGACGAGGGGCGCCGGCGGAAGCGCCTCGAGGAAGCGGCGCCCGTAGGCGCGGGTCCGGAGGCGCGGGTCGAGGATCGCCACGACCCCGCGATCCGCGTGGCCCCGGATCAGCCGACCGAATCCCTGGCGGAGCTGGAGGACGGCCGCAGGAATCGCGTACGCGCCGAACCAATCCCCGCCCTCTCTGGCGATCCGCTCGCAGCGCGCTTCGACCAGCGGATCGTTCGGGGCCGCGAACGGAAGCTTGTCGATCACGAGCAGCGAGAGCGACTCTCCCTGGACGTCCACGCCTTGCCAGAAGGTTTGCGTGGCGATGAGGACGGAGTCGACCTCGTCGCGGAAGCGCTCGAGCAGCCGCTCGCGCGGCGCTTCGCCTTGCACCAGCACCGGGTACGGGATGCGAGGGGCGACCCGCTCCGCCAGCGCGTCGAGCCGGCTGTACGACGTGGTGAGGACGAGCGCCCTCCCTTCCGAGAGGCGGCAGAGCGCGAGCACCTCCTCGGCGAGGCGCGCGTCGTAGGCGGGCGAGCGCGGCTCGGGAAATGCGCTCGGGACGTAGAGGAGCGCCTGCTCCCGGTAGTCGTACGGCGACGGCAGCGAGACCTCGCGGGCGTCGTCGAGCCCGAGGCGGGTGCGGAGGAAGCGCGGCTCGAGCGTGGCCGAGACGAGCACCGAGACGGCCTCACCGTCCCAGAGAAGCTCGCGCAGCTTCTCGGAGACGTCGATCGGCGCCCAGACGAGCGCGTCCTGCTCGGCCCAGGAGACCGTGTCCTCGTCCTCGAGGGCGAGGCAGGCGCCCAGGTCGTCAACCATCGCTAGCGAGCGCCGCGCGAGCTGGTCAAGGTCCTCGCTCCCCCCGCGCAAGGCCTCCGCGAGCTGGACGAGCGCGCCCGCGAGCGCCGCGGCCGGAGCGGCGGCGGCCTCGCCGTCGGCCGGGGTCAGGCGCCGGCGGCCGCGGCCGGGGTCGAGCCCGGCAAGCAGCTCTTCGCCCCGGCGGTCGACGGCGTCGAGCGCGCGCGCCGGCAACCGGCGCGCGCCTTCGCGGCAGGCCCGCTCCACGTCACGGAGGAGCCGGCGCAGGCCACCGAGCGAGACGCGGCCGCCGAACCACGCCGCGGCGCTCTCCTCCAGTCTGTGGGCCTCGTCGAAGACGACCGCGTCGTGCTCGGGCAGGATGCCGGCGCCGTCGCCGGTCCTGGCCCGGACGGCGAGGTCGGCGAAGTAGAGCGCGTGGTTGGCGATCACGAGCTCGGCTTCCTGCGCCCGGGCCCGGGCCTGCTCGGAGAAGCACGTCGCGAGGAACGGGCAGCGCCTGCCCGCGCAGCGGTCGGCCCCGACCGCGACCTCCGCCCAGAGCGTGGGGCGCGGCTCGAAGGAGAGCTCGGCCCGGTCGCCGGTCTCCGTCGTCTCGACCCAGCCCTGCAGGCGCTCGTACTCGGCAGCGTCCTCGGCGGTGCGGAAGAGCGGGAGCGCCAGCCCGTGCAGGCTCTTCCGGCAGAGGTAGTTCTGGCGGCCCTTGAGGACCGCCACGTCGACCTCGCGCCCGAGCGCGGCCGCGGCAGCCGGCACGTCCTTCGTGAGGAGCTGCTCCTGGAGCGCCTTGGTCGCCGTGGCGACCACCACCCGCCGCCCGGACTCGAGCGCCGGAATCAGGTAGGCCAGGCTCTTCCCGATGCCGGTGCCCGCCTCGGCGAGAAGATGCTGTCCGCGCTCGAGGGCGTCGGCGACCTCCTGCGCGAGGGCGGCCTGCCCGTCCCTGGGCTCGAAGCCAGGAAGGGAGGCGGCCAGCCGCCCGCCGCTGCCGAAGAACGCGTGCATGCCGGGAGGTCGAGGGTAGAACGCCCGCCGGTCAGCATAGAACATCTGTTCGTGTTAGGGTACCTGGCCGTGGAGCAACGCCTCAGCCTCGTCACACTCGGTGTCTCGGACCTCGGTCGCGCCAAGGCCTTCTACGAGGCGCTCGGCTGGCGGGGGCAGCAGCCCTCCGACGACGTCGTCTTCTTCCAAGCCGGGGGCATGGTCGTCGCGCTCTGGGGACGGGAGCAGCTCGCCGAGGACTCGACAGTCCAGGACACGGGCGGCTGGGGCGGCGTCACGCTCGCGCACAACGTCGACTCCCCGGAGGAGGTCGACGCCGTGCTCGCAGAGGCCGAGCGGGCGGGAGCCATGATCGGGCGCCCGGGCGCGCCGACGTTCTGGGGCGGCTACTCGGGCGTCTTCGTCGATCCCGACGGCCATCCGTGGGAGGTCGCGCACAACCCGTTCTGGACGCTCCGCGGCGACGGCTCCGTGAGCATGAGCTGATCTGTCAGAAACCTCGAAACCGCGGCTCGCGCTTGTCCAGGAACGCCGCCAGGCCCTCGCGGGCGTCGGCGGTCTCGAAGAGCTGCTGGCAGAGCGCGGCCTCCCGGTCGAGCGCCCGCTCGAGCGCCTCGCGGCCCGCCGCGTCGAGCAGGCGCTTCGAGCCGGCGACGGCGAGCGGGGCAAGCGCGGCGATCCGTTCCACAAGCCTCAGCGTCTCGGCTTCCACGTCCCCCACGACGACGTCGACGAGCCCGAGCCGCCAAGCCTCCTCCGCATCGACGAGCTCACCGGTGAGCACCAGCCTCCGGGCGGCGCGCGGGGCGAGCAGGCTGAAGCCGTTCGAGATCGAGAGACCGATTGCCACCTCCGGGCAGCCGAACCGCGAGCGCGGGCTCGCCAGCCTGACGTCGCACGCCGCTGTCAGCTCGCACGCGCCGCCGACGCAGACGCCGTCGACCGCCGCGATCACGGGTTGCGGCGCGGCCACGACCTCCCGCGTCAGCCGGTTGAAGGCGGTCAGCGTCGCCGCCCACTCCTCCGGCGTGAGGGTCGCCGTCTCGCGGAGGTCGTCGCCGGAGGAGAAGGCGCCGCCCTCCCCGTGGAGAACGATTGCGCGCGCGTCGGTGTCCCCGGCCTCGGCGAGCGCGCCGCCGAGCGCGGCCAGGGTCTCGCCGTCCCAGGCGTTCAGCCGCTCGGGCCGCGACCAGCGGATCCAGACCGCGGGGCCCTCCCTGCGCGCGCTGACCGTCACGGCCGCTCCTCCCCCTCGTAGAGCCGATACAGGCGCTTCGCCTTCGCCTCGGTGCGCGGAAGCGTCGCCGCCCTGACGACGCACGTGAAGCCGAGGCGCACCTTGACCGCTTCGGCCAGCTCCGCCTCCCTGCCGTCGACGCCCTCGACGAGGAGTTCGACCGGGGGCTCGACGGGAAAGCGCTCGAGGACGACGGCAAAGCGATCGAGGCCGTGCTCCCGCAGGAGCCCCTCCACCGAGCTGGGGAAGACGTTGACGCCGCGGACGCGGAACATGTCGTCGCTCCGGCCGGCGACCCGGAACCGGAAGCCGGTGCGCCCGCAAGGGCACTCGCCGGCGAGGATCTCGGCGAGGTCTCGGGAGCGAAAGCGCAGCACCGGCGAGGCCTCGCGCGCGAGGTGGGTGAAGACCAGCTCGCCCGTCGCCCCGGGCTCGATCTCCACCGGGGCCTCGCTCTCGGAGTCGACCAGCTCGACGAGCACGCCGTCCTGGCCGCAGAAGTGGAGCCCGTCGCCCTCGGGGCACTCCGCCGCGAACGTGCCCCAGACGTCGGAGAGCCCGTACGTGTCCCGCATCGTGGCGCCCCAACGCTCCTCGAGCCGCGACCGCGTCCCGGCGAGCTGCCCGCCGGGCTCTCCGGCCACGAGCAGCTTCCGCAGCCCCAGCGCCCTGGGGTCCAGGCCGCGCTCCTCCGCGGTCTCCGCAAGGTAGAGGGGATACGTGAGCGTGGAGAACAGCGCCGTGGGGCGCAGGTCGTCCCAGAGCTCGAGCAGCCGGGCGCTCTGGCCGAGGCCGACGGGCACCATCGTCGCTCCCGTCTCCTCGAGCGAGTCGTGGTCCACGAGGCCGCCGGTGTAGAAGCTGTAGCTCAGGCAGTGGAGGAGCATGTCGTCGGGCCGCGCGCCCGCCGCCCAGAAGGCGCGGGCGCCGATGCGGGCCGACGTCCTCAGGTCCTCGGGGGTGTAGCCGAGCGCGAGCGGCTTGCCCGTGGTGCCCGAGGTGAGGTGAACGCGCACGACTTCCACGGGGTCGGCGCAGGCGAAGTCGCCGAGCGGCGGCTCGGCCTCCTGCGACGCCCGCAGCTCCTCCTTCGTCGTGAACGGAATGCGCCGCAGATCCCCGGCGCCGAGCACGTGCTCGGGACGAACGCCCGCGCTGGCCAGCTTGCGCCGCCAGAACGGCGAGCGCTCGTAGCACCGCGTCACCTGGTCGACCAGGAGCTCCTCCTCGAGCCGCCGAGTCCAGGCGGGCGGCATGGTCTCGGTCCGCTCGTCGAAGTAGGCCGCCCACTCCACGCGCGTAGCGTACGACGCAGGAGGGTCTGGCGGAATGCAGTCTGTGCCGCCGGGCCGCGCTGCTCGCCCCGAGGACGGCGTCCTCGGTCGCGCCCGTAGCTCATTCGCTACGAGCGCTCCCTGCGTCCTTGCCTCGAAACGACCATCGCACCCCGGCGACGAGCGACATTCCCCCAGCCCCTCCTACATCTCGGGAGGGACAATGCGCCGCGCGCCGAGGCTGGCGCCCGCGGAAGCGGCGATGACCAGGATGATGGCGAGCGCCTCGACTGCGCTCGGGACCTGCGCGAGCACGACGGCGCCCGCGAACGCCGCCACTGCGGGCTCCAGGCTCAGGAGGATCCCGAACGTGGCGGCCGTGAGCTGCCGCAGAGCCGCCAGCTCGAGCGCGAACGGCAGCACCGAGCCGAGGACTGCGACCGCGAGCCCGAGGGCGAGCACCCTGGAGTCCAGCAGGTCGCTTCCCCCTGCCGCGAGCCCGAAGGGCGCGAGCAGGACGGCCGCGACCAGGAGCGTCAGCGAGAGCCCCGTCCCCAGCGGCCAGTCCTCGAGCATGCGCTTGGCCAGGAGGATGTACGCGGCCCAGCCGACGGCCGCGCCGAAGGCGAAGGCGAGGCCCACGGGGTCGAGCTCGACCCCCGGGCTTCCGAGCAGCGCGACCCCTGCCCCGGCGAGCGCGATCCAGAGGAAGTCGAGCGCGCGGCGCGACCCGAGGACCGCCACGGCGAGCGGGCCCAGGAACTCCACCGTCGTCGCCAGCCCGAGCGGAATCCGGTCGATCGCCTGGTAGAAGCAGGCGTTCATGAAGGCGACCGCGGCGCCGCCCGCGATCACCCAGCGCAGCGGCCGCGTGCCCACTGTCCGAAGCGCCCGGGCGTTGAGCGCAAGGAGCAGGAGGGCCGCGAGGCCCACCCGGAGCCAGACGAACCCGAGCGGGCCGACCCGGTCGAAGGCCGTCGTCGCCAGCGCAGCGCCGAACTGGACCGAGAGCGCCCCCCCGACGACGAGCAGAGGCGCCGGCGCATCCCGCAGCCTCCGAGCGAGAGCCGAGCTCAGGACCTCAGCGCTCGAGGGCGGCGAGCGCCCGCTCGACGTCGGAGGAGTCGTTGAAGTGGTGGAGGGAGAAACGCACGGCGCCGAGGCGGGGCGAGACGATCACGCCGGCGTCCGCGAGGCGGGAGGCGAGCTCGATCGCGTCCCGGCCCGGAAAGCGGGCGCAGACGATGGCGGCGCGGCGGTCGTCCGCGGCCGGAGTGAGGACCTCGGCCCCGAGTCGCTCCAGCCCCTCGCGCAGCTCGGCGGCCAGCGCCAGGTCGTGCGCGAGCACGTTCTCGACACCGAGGTCGAGCACGTAGTCGACGGCGGCCGTGAGCGCGGCGCCGGCCGAATACGCGGGTGTCGAGTACTCGAGGCGGCGCGCCGAGCGCGCGAGCGGGATCGTCGTCGCGTCGAAGGCGATCGCGTCCTCCGTCGACTTCCAGCCGACGAACGGCGGGTCGAGCCGCTCCCACAGCTCCGGCCGCAGGTAGCAGATCCCGGCGCCCGGAGCCGAGCAGAGCCACTTGTAGCCAGCGCTGACGAGCACGTCCACGCCGAGCCTCGGGGCATCGAGGGGGACGGCGCCGGCCGACTGCGTCGCGTCCAGGACCAGCGAGGCGCCGACCGAGCGTGCCAGCTCGACGAGCCCGGCCGGATCGAGCCGGTGGCCGGTCGCGTACTGGACGTGGCTGACGCAGATGACAGCCGTGCGCTCGTCGACGGCGGCCGCGATCGTGTCGAGGGAGAAAGAGGCCGGATCCCGGAGCGCCGGAGCGAGCCGGATCTCGGCGCCGGTGTCCCGCGCCACGCGAAGCCAGGGGTACGTGACGCTGGGGAACTCGAGGTCGGCGGAGACGACGTTCTCGCCGGCGCCGGGCCTGAGCCACCACGCGATCTGGCAGAGCGCCTCGGTCGCATGGGTGACGACGGCGACGTCGTCCGGGCCCGCGCCGAGCAGCCGCGCCACAGCCGCGCGCGGGACGTCGCCGATGCGCTTCTCGACCTCGTCGTCGAACCCGACCGTCCCCCGGCCGGCGATCTGGCTCCCGAGCTCCTCGGCGGCGCGCTGGACGGGCAGCGGCTCGAGCCCGATCGACCCTGTGTTCAGGTAGACGAACTCCTCGAGCACCGGGAAGTCGCTCCGCGAGGAAAGGGCCGCGCGCCCGCTCATGTCTCGGGCGGGGCGTTGACCTCGAGCTTCAGAACGTCCGGCCGGTGGTAGTGCCCCGCCGGGTCGAAGCGCTGGCGCTCCTCGCGGAGCCGCGCCGGATCGAGCTCCGCGTAGAGGATGCCCTCCTCGTCGTAGAGCGGCCCGGCGAGGTAGGCGCCGTCCGGCCCGAGGATGGCGCTCCCTCCCCGGCCGAGGACGTCGTGACCGTCGAGCGCCTCGCGCAGCGGGAAGTCCTCCGGATACGCCGCCGCCCGCTGGAAGTGGCACGGCGCGACGACGAAGGCTCGGGACTCGCGCGCGATGTGGACGAGGGTCGCCTGCCAGGCATCGGCGTCGTCGGCGGTCGACGCGACGTAGATCTCGACTCCCGACTCGTAGAGGGAGAAGCGCGCGAGCGGCATGTAGTTCTCCCAGCAGATCAGCCCGCCGAGGCGTCCGAAGCCCGTCTCGATCGCGCGGAGGCCCCGCCCGTCGCCCTGCCCCCACACCAGCCGCTCGTGGTTCGTCGGCACGAGCTTGCGGTGGTGGAGCGCGAGGCGTCCCTCGGGATCGTGGTAGAGGAGGGTGTTGTAGAGCGTCCCCGGGCGCTCTGGGTCGACCTCGGTGACCCCGGTGACGAGCCAGACGCCGTGCTCGCGGGCGACCTCGCCGAGGCGGTCGGCGTCGGGGCCGGGAACCTCGACCGACTCCTCCGCCAGCCGGGCGAACGCGGCCTTCGCGCGCGGGTCGGCCCAGCCGGCCAGGTACTTGGCCCAGACCGACGACGGGTACGCGGGCAGGTAGGCCTCCGGGAAGACGACGAGCTGGGCGCCGTTGGCGGCGGCCTCCGCGGTTCGCTCGGCCAGTCGCTCCAGCGAGGCGGCCCGGTCGAGGACGACGGGCTCCGCCTGGACGCAGGCTGCGGTGACGGGACGGCGCACGGGTGGGTTCTACCGGAAAAGGACGCTCTTTGCGGAGAGTTGCGCGACACGGCGCTTGACCGGCGCTCGAGACGGTCGTTAGGCTTGCGCATGCCAGATCCGGTAAGCCCTCGGGCTCGCCGGATTTGGCGCTTTAACGGACGGTCGCGGCAGTCCGTCCGATCCTCTCCCTACTGTTCATCGGCCCATGTTCGGGACCGTTGTCATCCTCCTGGTCGCAGCCGCCGCCTCAGCCGGCGCGGTCTGGCTCACCCGCGTCCTTCGGGCAGAGTTCGCGCGCCACCGCGAGGAGAGCGCCGAGCAGCTCGCGGGGCGCAACGCCGAGATCGACGGGCGGCTCGCGGGCATGACCGAGACGATGGATCGCCGCTTCGGTGAGCTCGACACGAAGGTCGACCGCCGGCTCGGCGAGATGGACGTCAAGGTCGACCGGCGCCTGGCGGGCATGACCGAGACCTCGGCGCGCATGCACGAAGGCCTCGGCAAGGTCGGGGAGACCACGGCCCAGATGAACGAGCGCCTGAAGGACCTGCAGCGCTTCGAGCAGATGCTGCGGCCGCCGAAGGCGCGGGGCGGCGTCGGGGAGATGCTGCTCAGGCAACTCCTCGCCGACGTCTTGCCGGCGGACACGTTCGCCCTCCAGCACGGCTTCACGAGCGGGGAGCGCGTCGACGCGGTCATCCGGCTCGACGGCGCGCTCATCCCCGTCGACGCGAAGTTTCCGCTCGACAACTTCCAGCGCTACGTGGAGGCCGGCGACGACGTGACGCGCGAGCACCACGCGAAGGCCTTCGCGCGAGACGTGAAGGGCCACATCGACGCGATCGCCGAGAAGTACATCCGCCCGGACGAGGGCACGTACGAGTTCGCGTTCATGTACCTGCCGGCCGAGGGCGTCTACTACGAGCTTGTATGCAACCGCATCGGCGGCGACGCGAACCCCGTCGAGCATGCCCAGAAGCGGAGGGTGTTCCCCGTCTCGCCCAACACCTTCTACACGTACCTCCTCACCCTCGCCCAGGGCTTCAAGGGCCTCCAGATCGAGGAGCACGCGCACGAGGTCATGGCCTACGTTGCGGACCTGAACCGGGACTTCGCCCGCTTCCGGGCCGACTTCGACGTCGTGGGCAAGCACCTCGGGAACGCCCAGACGAAGTTCGCCGACTCCGAGCGCCGTCTTTCGCGCTTCGAGACGAAGCTCGAGCGGGCGGCCGAGTCGGACTCCGAGGCGGAGCCGGTGGAGCTCGCCGAGCTCCCGCGCGCGGCGGACGCCGCCTAGAGCTCACATCGGAATGATGCGCCGCCCAGGGCGTTCCGGCGGCACCCGGCTTCATGTCGAAAGGAGTTCTTAGCTCCGATTCCATGCGGCGCGGCGCCGCGGTTCCTATACTCGCTGGAGGGACGGTCCGTGGAGTTCAGTTGGTTTTTCCTATGGCTCGGCGTGGCGCTGCTCGGTCTCGGCGCGCTGCTGCTGCGGGCCTGGTGGCGCGAGCGCCGCTTCGCCGGGGCGGCGCTGACCCTCTCCGCCGGCCTGCTGCTCGTTGCCTCGGCCGCGCAGCAGCTTCTGATCTTCGGCATGGGGCTCAGCGGACGCTGGAGCGTCGACTCGACCCCGTTCATCGCACTCTCGGTTCTGGCCGCCGGGCTCGCCACCGTCGTCTGGCTCGCCCTCGCCACCCGGCGCGGGCGCGAGAGCCTGCGCCGAGGGGCTTCCCGGCCGCAACGCATCCAGGAGCTCGAAGTCCTCGGCGCCATCGCCCGGCTCAGCTCGCGAGCGGGTCCCGTCGAGCAGGTCGGCTGCGACATCCTCGAGGCCGCAGCGCCCGTGGTCGGCGCCGACGCCGCCGTGCTGCTGCTGTACGACGCCGAGCAGAGGCTTCTGCGGACGGCGGCGGCCAGCGGCATCCCAGAAGAGCTCTGGACGACTTTCGAGATCGAGGTCTCCGACGCCTTCAACCAGGTCTTCCTGGCCCAGGGGAAGCCGCTGGTCGTGGACGACGTCGCCAACGAGCGGCGCCTGAAGATGCAGCTGGCCAGGGCGGTCGGCGCCCGCAGCGCGCTCGTCGTTCCGATTCGCTACGAGGGGCGCCCGGTGGGAACTCTGACCTTCTATGCCGTCGCGGCCCCGCGCCGCTTCGACGCCGTCTCGGTCGCCGTCGCCGAGCTGATCGCCAACGAGGCGGGCGACGTCCTCGAGCGGACGCGGTTGCAGGAGGAGGTTCAGGAGGAGCGGGAGCGTGCAGCGCGCGTCCTGGCGCACATCGGCGACGGGGTCTTCTTCGTCGACGGCGGCGGGGTCATCCGCCTCTGGAACCCTGCGATCGCGGCCGTGACCGGGATCACGACCGAGGACGCTCTCGGGCGCCGGCCGCACGACGTGCTCCCCGGCTGGGCCGCTATCGAAGCCCTGGTTCCGGTCGCAAGCGCCCCGGCCTACGCCGCGAAGCACGCCGAGACGGTGCCACTCGACCTCGGGGACCGGGAGCTCTGGATCTCCGTCTCGGCGGTCCAGTTTCCTGATGGGACGGTCTACGCCCTGCGCGACCTCACCGAGGAGCGCGGCATCGAGCGGCTGAAGAGCGAGTTCGTGGCCACGGTCTCGCACGAGCTCCGAACGCCGCTGGCGGCCGTGTACGGCGCCGCGATGACGCTCCGCCGCCAGGACCTGGAGCTCGACGACGACCATCGGCGCCGGCTTCTCGCCGTGATCGCCGGCGAGTCCGACCGTCTGGCCCGGATCGTCGAGCAGGTGCTCGCGGCGAGCCGGCTCGACTCGGGCACGTTCGCCTTCGCGGTCGAGCACTGCGAGCCGGGCCCGCTCGCGCTGCAGGTCGTCGAGGCCGCGAGAGCCCACGCCCCGGCCGGCATCCTCATCGAGCTCGCGCCCGGGAACGACCTTCCGGGGGTCGCGGCCGACCCCGACATGCTGCGTCAGGTGCTCGCCAATCTCGTCGAGAACGCCGTCAAGTACTCGCCGGCCGGGGGGCGTGTGCTCGTATCGTTGGAACCCCACGAAGGCCGCGTGCTCTTCGCCGTGCGCGACGAGGGGCTCGGCATCCCGCTGCGCGACCAGGAGCGGATCTTCGAGAAGTTCTTCCGCCTCGACCCGAACCTCACGCTCGGCGTCGGCGGCACGGGGCTCGGCCTCTACATCTGCCGCGAGCTGGTCCGGCGCATGGGCGGCCGGATCTGGGTCGCCTCGCGGAAGGGCGAGGGCTCGACCTTCTTCTTCGAGCTACCGGCGGTCGAGGCCGAGAAGCGGGCCGCCCTCCCGGCGTCGGAGCCTGCTCAGGCGGAGGCCCGGGCCCGCTAGAAGCGGAGAAGCGCCCCGATGCCGTCGCCGGCGTCGAGGTCATCGCGGTGACGCACCGCCCAGACTCGTCCGCCGTGGGCGAGGGTCTGATGGACGGCCAGGTCGAGGCCTTCGGTGGAATCGTCCAGCTGCCTCCCGTCGAGCGGGCACTTCGCGCCCTCGACCGAGAGCCGCCCGCACGCGGGGCAGCGCTTCGCCGGATGGTTCGCGCCGTCGCGAAAGAGCAGCAGCTCGATCCGTGCGTCCGATGCGGCCTCGAGCGTCGCCTGCCACCCCGAGGTGGCACGGCCGTTCCGGCCGAGCTCCTCACTCCAGCGATCGACCGCTTCGGTCTCCCTTGCCGCCTGCCAGCGCTCGAGCGCCGGCGCGATGACCGCGAGCAGCTCCGAGGGCTGGGCATGCGCCTCCGCCTGCGCGAAGCCGGCGATTACGGAACGCACTTCCTGGGAGAGAAGCTCTTCGAGCTCGCCACGGTTTTCCTCGTTCGTGACGACGACCACCTGCGGCTTGCGCAACCGGCGCACGAAGCGGTCGAGCTCCTCGGCGACGCGCTTCAGGTGCTCGTGGACGAGCTCGTCGGCGTGGCGCTGGAGGCGCGCCTGCGCCCAGCCGCCCTGGTCGTGTCGTCTCGGCTGCTCCTCGAAGTAGTCGGCGAGATCTTCGAGGCGGCCCGCCCGGAGCCGGTAGAACCGCCCCTGCTCGCGGCTGACGACGAGGACGAGCGCCCCCTCGCCGCGGCCGACGAGCGGGACGAGCGGCGCCAGGTAGAGCAGCTGTCCGACCTTGATACCGTCGGGGACCACCTCGGTGAGCGGGAGCGGGCGCCAGACGTTGTCGAGGCCCGCACAGAAGATCGCGAGGCCGTGGGCGCCGTCGCGCTCGAACTCGGCCTCGAAGTAGCGGCGGATCCGCTCCAGGTCCTCCCTCAGGGCCAGGCGCTGCTGATGGGTGAGCTCGCGCCCTTTCCCGCCGTTCTCCTTCGCTGCTCCGTCCAGGAGCGAGTGGAGGCGCGTCTGCGCGTCGCCAGCCGTCGGAACCACGCTCGGGTCGAGGTCGAGATAGACGCTGATCGCAAACCCGTTCTCGGCCTCGAAGCCGGCGAGATCGCGAAGCTCGTCCCAGCTGACGGTCCGTGCCATCCGATGGCTCCTTGTAGCTTTCTCCTCCGAGCCCGGAAGCTACACAATTGGAACACGATTTCGGTACCCGTCGTTTAACAAGTACGTAACTGAAAGTCGACTGAGGTGGAGCGAGTGAACGCAAGCGACGTGCGTGAGGTGATCGTGATCGGAGGGGCAGCGGCGGGCTACACCGCCGCTCTCTATGCCGCTCGAGCCAACATGAGCCCTCTGGTGATCGAGGGAGTGGGCTGGGGCGGCCAGCTCATGATCACGAGCGACGTGGAGAACTACCCCGGCTACCCGGGCGGCGTCCTCGGGCCGGAGATGATGCAGGACTTCCGCAAGCAGGCCGAGCGCTTCGGCGCCGAGTTCGTCACGGACGACGTGACAAAGGTGGACTTCTCCGAGCGACCGTTCCGCGTCTGGGTCGGCGACGACGAGTACCGCGCCGAGACCGTCATCGTCGCCACGGGGGCGAACGCACGACAGCTCGGGCTCCCGTCCGAGCGCTCGCTCCAGGGTCGCGGCGTCTCCTACTGCGCGGTCTGCGACGCCGCCTTCTTCCGCGACAAGGAGGTCGTGGTGGTCGGCGGCGGCGACTCGGCGATGGAGGAGGCGACCTTCCTGGCGAAGTTCGCCTCGAAAGTGACCCTCGTTCACCGGCGCGACGTGTTCCGGGCCTCGCCCATCATGGTCGACCGCGCCCGCGCAACGGACAAGATCGAGTTCGTCCTCGACTCCGTGGTCGAGGACGTGCTCGGCGGCGAGGTCGTCACCGGGGTCGTCGCCCGCAACGTCAAGACGGACGAGCGCACGGAGATTCCGGCCGAGGGGCTCTTCGTCGCCATCGGCCACGACCCGACCACGGAGCTCTTCAAGGGGCAGCTCGACCTGGATCCCGAGACCGGCTACCTGATCACGAAGGGCAAGTCGACCGAGACGAACATCCCCGGGGTCTTCGCCGCCGGCGACGTGCAGGACGACGTCTACCGGCAGGCTGTCACCGCCGCCGGCTCGGGCTGCATGGCGGCTCTCGACGCGGAGCGCTGGCTGGCCGCCGAGCGCGGCCGGCTGCTCGACGCGCTTGCCGCCCCGCGTACATAGCGCGCACAGCTAGCTTTCGTCCGTGCCGTACTTCATCTGCCCGAACTGCCGACGACGCTCGGTCGACGACGACGGGCTCGAGGGCCTCACGGGAAGGCCGGTCGCCTGCACGAGCTGCGGCTTCGGCTTCCTCTTCGAGATGATGGACGACTACTACCCGGCGCCCGGAACGGGCTTCGTCGTCTGCGACCGCGAGGGCCGGATCATCGCCACCGGCCAGGGGTTCTTCGAGCTCACGGGCTATCGCGAGCGAGACGTGCTCGGGCAGGACGTGATGGAGGCCCTGTTCGAGGCCGAGGCGAATGGGCCGACTCCCGCGGCGCTTGCCCTCGAGTACGGCGTCCGCCGCTTCGACCAGAAGCTGACGCTCCGGACGCGCGCCGGCGTGACGAAGGTCGTCCGCGCGGATTTCTTCCCCGCGTACGACGAGGACGGCGGGCTGCTCGTCGCCGTCGCGCCGCGCTAGGAAGCCTCGGCCTCCACGCGGACCGGTCACCGTTCGGCCCAGCCACGTCCGGGGCCTGACCCCATGGGCGGCCCGCCGGAGACAGTGCCCCCAGGCCACTCGCAGGCGTGGCGGCGCTGCGCGACCGGACCTGAGCCGAAAGGCCACGGCGTTCCCGGAAAGGAGCCGCACTCGAGCCGCTTCGGGATCGCCCGTCCGCGGAAACAGTGGACAGACCGCCGTCCCCACCGGCCATGTCAGGGGTCAGACCCCGGGCGTGGCCGAAGCGGACGCCTCCGCCGGGCCAGCTACACGCGGCTGGACGGGCAGAGGTCGCTGAGCACGCACTCCTCGCAGCGCGGGCGACGCGCGTCGCAGACGCGGCGGCCGTGCCAGATCAGGAGGTGCGGGAAGCGTGCCCATTCCGCCCGCGGGACGAGGCGCATGAGGTCGCGCTCGATCTTCGCCGGATCCTGCTCCCGCGTGAGCCCGAGCCGCTGCGAGAGGCGGCGGACGTGCGTGTCGACGACGATGCCCTGCGTCGCGCCCCGCTCCGCTCCGACGACGTTCGCGGTCTTCCGGCCGACTCCGGGAAGCCGAACGAGGTCCTCGAGCCGCTCAGGCACCGCACCGTCGTACTCCTCGAGCAGCATTCGCATCGTGCCGCGGAGGTTCCTCGCCTTCTGTCGGAACGTCCCGGTGGGACGAATGTCGGCCTCCAGCTCCTCGAGGGGAACAGCGAGGTAGTCCTCGGGCCGGCGGTACTTCCTGAAGAGCCTGTCCGTGACGCGGTTGACGGTCACGTCGGTCGTCTGCGCGGACAGCATCACCGAGACGAGGAGCTCGATCGGGTCCCGGAAGCGAAGCGCGATGACCGCGTCCGGGTGCTCGGCCGTGAGCCTGGCGATGATCCCGCCGATCCGCTCGCGCTTCGGCGCCACGCGCCTGCGCGCCTCGCGGACGTAGCTGCGCGGAGCGGAGACGGCCACGAGGGGGCTAGACCTCTGCGTACTCGGCGGGAACCTGCACCGACAGGAGCCGTGGCCCCGCGCAGACGCGATCGAGCGCCGGGCAGCCTGCGCACGTGAACTCGCTCGGCGTCGGTCGAAAGTCGCCGGCGTCGATCCGGGCGATCGCCGCCGAGAGCTCCGCCTCCAGCCCGGGAAGCTCGTCCCGGACGAAGGTCGTCGACACGACTGCGTCGGGGCGCTCGAGGAAGTGGTAGACGACCTCCACCTCGTCGGCCCCGGCGCGGAAGCAGGCCAGCGCGTAGACGAGCTGCTGCAGCCGGTAGTCGGCCTGCACGATCTCCTCGGGCGTGCCCTCGGCGAGCGTGTTCGTCTTGTAGTCGAGGACGAGCGCGCGGCTCTCCTCGCTCCAGTGGACGTCGAGACGACCGTGCACGAGCACGCCGTCGTGCTCGAAGGCGAACGGCCTCTCCGCCTGGGCGCCTGCGAGACCTGCAATCCGCTGCGCGAGAGCCGACTCGCAGTACGACCTCACGAACGCACGGATCCGCTCGAGCTCCGCCTCGGTCGCCGCCGGATACCAGGTCCGCACCGGCTCGACCGCGGGCACGACCGGCGCCGCCAGGTCGACCGTCTCGAGAAGCCGGTGGACGGCGTCGCCGACCTCCGTTGCGGCCAGGCCGGTGGCGCCCGGCACCGTTCCGTGAGCGTCCGCGGGCCTCATGCCGGCGACGCGCTCCGCGTAGTAGCGGTACGAGCAGCGGTCGAAGAGCGCGAGCGCGCTGTAAGAGAGCCTGCGCACCCTGTGCAGTGGCGGCGCGGGCACCGGCGCGAGCTCCGGGAGCCGCGGTGCAGGGGGCGGAAGCGGCGGAGCGTCCACGCCGGCGAAGAGCGCGAGCTGCCCCTCCTCCCCATGCTCTGCGGGAGCCTCCGCGCCGCGGGCCCGCTCCGGAGGTTCCGGCCGGTGGCGGTCGATCCGGACGAGCAGGCGCGCGCCGTCGCGGACGAGCTCGAGCGGCCCCTCGTCGGCGACCTCGAGCTCCTGCGCCTCGAGGCGGCTGAGCACCCAGCCGATCGGCGTTGCCTGGTCGGCCGTCCGGCCCGGGTCGATGGCGCCGGAGACGATCAGCCGGTCGATCGCCCTGGTCATGGCGACGTAGTAAAGGCGCAGCCGCTCGGCCCGCTCGGCCTCGCGCTCGGCGTCCCGCACCTGCTCGTACTCGAACGCGGCCCGGCGCGCGCCGGTGGCCGGGTCGGCGACCCTGAAGCCGAAGCGGCCGTCCGGCAGGCAGAGGATCTCGTCGGGCGAGGGTGCGTTTCGGTCGCGGCCGGCGTCGGCGACGATCACGACCTTGAACTCGAGGCCCTTGGCCGCATGGATGGTGAGGAGGCGAACGGCGTCGGCGTCCTCCTCCTCGGCGACGGCCTCGAGCTCGCGCGCACCGACGGCCTCCTGCTCGCGCACGAAGCGAACGAAGCCCTCGATGTCCCTGCCCCGCAGCTCCTCGTACGAACGCGCGAGCCGGGCAAGCTTGCGCATGTTCGCGTAGCGGCGGCGGCCGTCCCACTGAGCGAGGACGGCGAGGTCGTAGTCGTGGTCGGCGACGATCCGCTCGCAAAGCTGCTCGAGGGAGAGGCCGTTCGCTGCGCCGGCGAGCCGTTCGTACCGCTGGAGGAAGGCTCGGCAGAGGCGTAGGTCCTCGGCGGCGAGATCGCCGGGCAAGCCGCGTTCGAACGGAAGGAAGAGTGGCCGCTTCGGCGCCGCCCGGCGCAGGAGCACGAGGGCGTCGTTCGAGAGCCCGACCAGGGGCGAGGCGAGGACGGTGACGAGCGCCTCGTCGTCGTAGCGGTTGTGGAGAAGCCGAAGGTATGCCAGCAGGTCGACGACCTGCTGCTGGCCGAAGTAGCCGCGGCCCGTTGCCCGGTAGGTCTGGACACCCGCCTTGCGGAGCTCGTCCTCGTAGTGCTCGGCGTCCGTCCCGGCGGCGAAGAGGAGCACGATCTCCCCGGCGCTCGTCTCGCCGGAGTCGATCAGCGCCCTGACACGGGCGGCGATGTGTCGAGCCTCGGCGCGGCGCCAGTGGGTCGGGGTGCCCGCATAGCTCGACTTGTCGGTGACGAGCAGCTCCACCGGAGGCCCGAAGACGGGATCGGGGAACCGCCCTGCCGCCGAGAGCGGTTGGAACTCCGCGCCGAACTCGCTGGAGAAGAGGTGGTTGACCGCCGCGAGCACCTCGGGTCGCGAGCGGTAGTTCTGCGTGAGCGCGAGCACGCCGCCCGACTCCTCACGCCGCTCGCGGAAGACCTCGACGTCTGCATGGCGAAAGCGGTAGATGGACTGGAACTCGTCGCCGACGAAGAAGAGCTCCTTCCCGTCGCAGCCCTCCGCGAGCAGGTCGACGATCTCGCACTGCAGACGGTTCGTGTCCTGGAACTCGTCGACCATGATCGAGCGGAAGCGCCAGCTCTCGCGCTCGCGCACGGCCGGGTCGTCGCGAAGGAGGTCGCGCGCCGAGAGCTGCAGGTCCTCGAAGTCGAGCGCGGACTCGCGCTCCTTCGCCTCCCGGTAGGCGGCGCTGAAGCGCTCGAGGAGCTCCTGGAGCAAGTCGCGGTCCCGCGCTGCGAGCTCGTCGAGCGCCGCCTGCTCGACCGCTCGCCTCGCCTCCTCGTAGCTGGCCGCGCGCTCCCCCTTGGCCTTGAGCTCGCCGAGGTCGAGGAGCCGCTCCGGCAGCGTCCGCTCCGCGAGCACCTCGAGCGCGCGGGCCGCGGTGGCCCGGGCGGTCTCCCCGGCCTCCGCGTCCGCCGCGAGGAGGCGCGCCGCCTCCTCCAGCTCCTCCCTGCGCGTCGCCAGGCCCGCGCGCTCGCCCAGCTCGAGGCGGAGGGGACGTCCGGCCGCGCGCAGCGTCTCGTGGACGCCCGTGAGCATCCGGCGCAGCGCCGGGACGCCGTAGGTCGAGAGCAGGCCGAGTCGCTGGTCGTCCCCGCCGGCGCAGAAGTCGGTCAGGGCCTGCTCGAACGCCTCGCGCTGGAGAACGCGGGCCTGGGCGTCGTCGAGGACGCGGAAGCGCGGGTCGATGCCCGCCGCGAAGGGGTGGGAACGGAGCAGTCGGTGACAGAAGCCGTGGATGGTCGAGATCCAGGCCGCGTCGAGCTCCCGTGCGAGCTCCGGGCGGCCTGCCTCGGCCAGCCGCGCCCGGATGCGATCGCGGAGCTCGCCGGCGGCACGCTCGGTGTAGGTGATGACGAGGAGCGAGTCGACGTCGAGCCCGCGCTCGCAGACAGCCTTGACGAAGCGCTCCACGAGCACGGTCGTCTTCCCGGTCCCGGCTCCGGCCGAGACGAAGACGACGCCCGGCGCCTCGATGGCCGCGACCTGCTCGGGGTTGGGCGCGTTCACTGCCGCCTCACCCGACACATGGGAGCGAGGTCACACCATGACGGGCAGCCCGCGTCTCCGAGCGGGTCGTGCCTGACGTCGCCGGCCCGGATCCGACCGACGAAACTGCGGGCGTGCTCGGTCGCGCGCTCGATCTGGGCCCAGAACTCGTCCTCGTCGCGGTAGTCGTTGCGCTGGAACCCCGAGATGCCGTCGTCGCGGGCGCTGGCGCGCAGGAGGCCGCGGGCGTCGTGCTCGCCGGCCAGGGCGCGGTAGAGGCCTCCCAGCGGCTCGATCCCGACCAGGTCGCGCAGGACGAGCATGTAGAGCGGGATCTGCAGCCTGAGCTCGGAGTCGATCTTCGCTGCCGAGAACGCCGTCTTCCCCGACTTGTAGTCCCAGACGATCCCCCGCGCGCTGAACGGGTCGACGTCGATGCGGTCGATCTTTCCGGAGAGCGAGAAGCCGTCCAGGTCGAGCCCCCGCTGCAGCTCGGGTGCCGACCGCTCCGTTCCGAACGAGACCTCGAAGCGGCGCGGCACGAGCGGCGACTCCGACCGGGCTTCCTCGCTGACGAACCGCTCCAGATCCCGCCAGAGCCGGCCCTCGAGCTCCCGCCGCTCGAGGTCCGTGAGCTCCTGGCGGACGCCCGCGAGGGCGTCCTCGAGGCACCGGCGCAGGAAGCGGACGGCGTCCTCGAGGCGGCCGGCCTCCACCCGCTCGGTTCCGACCTCCTTGGGCAGCCCGGCGTAGAAGCGGTGGAGGGTCGTGTGCGCGATCGAGCCGCGCAGCCTCGCGTCCACCTCGGCGTCGATCGAGCGCGGCGAGAGAAGCCGCTCCACGAACCAGATCGAGGAGCACGTGGCGAACGCCTCCAGCTCGGTGACGTTGAAGCTCTCGCGCGCACCGAGTTCCGCGAGCACGGCGGGGTTCGTGAGCGCCGTCCGGCGGTCGAAGGCGGAACGGGCCCGCTCGAGGCGACGCTCCCAGCCGTTTGCCACCGCGAGCGACTCGGCCTCGGGCGCGTCGCGCTCGGCGAGGACGGCGAGCGCCCGGAGGCGCTCGCGTTCCGTCGGCGCCTCCTCGAGCTGCCAGGTCAGCGCCGAGAGCGGCTTTCTTCGCGTCCACCGAGCGACGTCGGCGGGGTCGAAGAGAGCGCGCGCCTCGTCCCAAAACGGGCTGGCGAGCCGGGGAGCCCCGTCGTCGGTCGCCGCCTCCCGAACGAGGTAGAGCCGTCGTGAGGGGCGGCTGCAGGCCGCGTAGAAGAGGTAGCGCTCGCGCGAGACCGGCTCCGGTCGGGCGAGCCGGGAGCGCGTGCGCTCGTCGAGCTCGCGGCGCGCGTCGTCGTCGAGGAACGGCGACGGAACGGCGCGCCGGGGCAGGCTCCCCTCCTCGAGCCCGAGCACGAAGACCGTGTCGAAGCGGCGCGTCCGCGCGCGCAGGAGGTCGAGGACCGCGACTCGGCCCGGCTCGGCCGCCGACGCGATGCGCACCGGCAGGCGCTCCAGGGCGTGGAGGACGTCCTCGCGGGGGAGCTCTCCGGCCAGCTCCCGCCAGCCGTCGAGCTCCTCGAGCAGGCGACTCGCGGCCTCCCAGGAGCGGAGATCGAGGCGGGAAGCCTCACCCACCGGCGGCTCCTCCAGTCCATGGGCGCCGCGGAGCATTGCGCGGGCGAGGACGCGCACCGCCTCGACCGGAGTCGGAGCCGCCCGCACCTCGTCGAGCGCCGGCAACGGCTGCCCCCTCAGGGCGACCACCCGCTCCTCGATCTCGGACCGGACCCCGAGGCCGCGCAGGCGGCCCTCCAGGTAGTCGGCGGAGGCGCGCGGCAGGCCCGAGTACGGGGAGCGAAGGAAGCCGAAGAGATCGCGGCGGCCCTCGCCCTGCCACAGGAAGCGGAGCGCGGAGAGGAGCGAATGACCGAAGGGCGTCTGGCCAAGGCGAACCCTCCCCTCGATCGCGTACGGGATGCCGGCGGCGGAGAGGGCGGTCTCGAGCGGCGCCCGCAGCCGCTCGAGGGAAGGGCAGACGAGACCGACCTCCTCCGGAGGCGTGCCCCCGCGCAGGAGGCTGAGCAGCTCGTCGGCGACGAGCTCGAGCGATCCGCGGGAGCCCGCGCCCTCGAGGAAGCGGACCGCGCCCTCGAGCGGCGGCGCGTCGGGGCGGGGCCCGTCGGAGAAGAGCGCACGCTCGAGGTGGGCAAGGGCAGGATGGGCGATCGCGGCGTAGGCCGGCGGCAGCTCCTCCACCTGGTCGCCGGCCAGCGCGGACAAGTCGGCCGCGGTGCGTCCGAGCGAGGCGAAGGCGGGCCGGCCCGGCTCGTAGGGCAGGGAGACGTGGATCTCGGCGCGGCCGGCGAGCGCCTGGAGCAGAGCCCACTGGGCTCCGGTCAGATCCTCGAAGCCGTACGCGAGCACCGGCCTGCCGGCCCAGGCCGAGAGCTCGCCCTCGATCCGCGCGACGGCGTACTCCCGCTCGCGGTCGCGATCCCAGAGCTGCAGCTGCTCGAGCTCCGCCAGATAGGCGGCGTAGAGCGCACCGAGGTCTCCGCCGACCTCGCCCGGGCCGACGAGCCCCGACTCGAGCTCCGAGACGGTACCGAGGAGCGTGTCGCCGAAGCCAGAGAACCGCGACGAGGCGCGCAGCCCGTTCAGGCTCGCGCCGGTGAGCGCGCGGCGGAGCACGAGCGCCCTCTGGGCATCGGTGACGACGCTCCGCCGCTCTCCGCCCCCGCGCGCGATCGTGCGGAAGAGGTCGTCGAACGTCCCGATCTGGCCGCCGAGCAGGGCCGGACGGCGCGCGAGCAGCTCGCGCTCGACGCGATCGACCTCGGCCCGGTTCGGGACGACGAGAAACGGCTCGCGGTCGAGATTCTCCAGATAGCGATCGAGGAGCCGCGAGACCTTTCCGGCGTTCGCCGGGCCAACCAGCAACGCCAGCGGCACCTGGTCAGTTTAGAGAGCCGGCCGGAGACCAACGCGCCCACGCTGGGCACCGACCGGACTTTTGGGGCCCTACGCGGCCGACTTCGGCCGGCGTCCCCGGCGGGCGGCCGGTCGGCCCGGCATCTTGCCGGCGCAGTTGTCGCAGAGGTCCGCCGCCTTCGCCCCGCGTCGGGCGTCGGTGTACGTCACTCGAAGTCCAGCGCCCTTTCCTTCTCCGACTTCGGAACCGCAGTTGTCGCACACGAGGATCGTCTTTCTTGCCACGCCATTTCCTCCTGAGAAGTTGGATCTCCTGCATGCTCGGCGAACTCTACTCCGGACGAATAGACGCGTGCAATAGGGAACGAATAGACCCGCCCGAATTCCACCTCGCGCCGCGCGAAATCGACGTGAGTACACTCCGGCGCCATGGAGACGCGGACGATCGTGGTGCTGGAAGGTGACGACACCGGGCAGGAGCTGCTCGAGGAGGCGCTGCGTGTCCTCGCCGCCGACGTCATCGGCTTCGAGCTCGAGCTCCCGCGGTTCGACCTCTCGCTCGAGTCACGCCGCCGAACGGCGAACCAGATCGTGTACGACGCCGCCAGGGCGGTACGAGAGCACGGCCTGGGGCTGAAGGCGGCCACGATCACCCCGGAGACCTCCGGCGACGTGGGCAGCCCCAACCGAATCCTCCGCGAGGAGATCGGCGGCCACGTGATCGTCCGCACCGGGCGGCGAATTCCCGGCGTCGTGCCGATCGGAGGCGCGCACTTCCCCATCTCGGTCGTCCGGATGGCGGTCGGAGACGCCTACGGCGCCAAGGAATGGCGCGACGGCGAGGGCGAGAACGAGGTCGCCTTCCGCACCGAGCGCATCGAGCGGCGGATCTGCAGGGCGGTCGCCGAATTCTCCTTTCGCCACGCCGAGCGCACGAAGGCCAAGGTCTTCGGCGGCCCGAAGTACACGGTCTCCCCAGTCTACGAGGGGATGCTGAAGGAGGAGATGGACGCCGCGGCGGAGCGGCACCCGGAGGTCGAGTACGAGCCGCAGCTGATCGACGCGACCTTTGCGCTCCTGATCAGCTCGGCGGGAGAGCCGCTCGTGATCCCGGCGCTCAACCGCGACGGGGACATCCTCTCCGACCTCGTCCTCCCCCTCTTCGGCTCGATCGCGGGCTCGGAGTCGCTGCTCGTCGCCTTCAACGAGGACTACGCCCCGCGCGCGCTCATGGCCGAGGCGGCGCACGGCACGGCGCCCGCGCTCAAAGGGAAGGACGTGGCCAACCCGATGGCGATGATCCTCGCCGGCGCGGCGCTCCTCTCGCACATCGACGACCAGGAAGCGAGAACGGCCGGCCGCGCGATTCGCGAGGCGTGCCTCGAGACAGTCTCGGCGGGAACCCGCACCGCCGACCTGGGCGGGCACGCCTCCACGACCGAGTTCACGGACGAGGTCGTCTCCCGCGTCCGCTCCAAGCTCGAGGTCTGGGCGACGCTCGGCGAGGGCTGAAAGGCCCTAGGGATGGAGCCGGTAGAAGCGGAAGACCTCGTGCTCGATCGGGAGCACCTCGACCTCCACGAAGCCCGCCTCGCTCGCGTACCGGCGTAGCGTGTCCGTCCGCATGACCGTCCCGGTCGCCGCCGACGGCTGCTCCGAGCGGCCGACCGCCAGGCAGCAGAGGACGCTGTACGTGTACACGATGCGCTCGATCTCGTCGCCGGGCGCGGTGAACGCATCGGCGACGCGCTCGTCCATCACGATCACGGCGCCGTCCTCGGCGAGGAGCCCGCGCAAAGAGCGCAGCACCTCGACGGGCCTGGACATGTCGTGGAGGGCCTCGAAGACGGTCACGAGCTGGTACGAGCCGGCCAGCTCGGGATCGCCGGCGTCTCGCATCTGGACGGTCACCCGATCGGCGACCTCGGTCTCGGCGACGTTCCCGCGCGCGAGGGCGACGGATTCCTCGTCCAGGTCGAGGCCGTCGACGCTCACCTTCGGGTAGGCGCGCGCGATGGCGATCGACGACCAGCCGGCGCCGCACGCGACATCCGCGACCCGCGCCGGCGGATCGGCCAGCAGCCGCTCGTGAACGTCAGGGATCGCCGGCAGCCACTCGCTCCCGAGAAGGTTGGTGAAGAGCGGCCGGTTGACGTCGCCCTGCGCCTCGCGGCCGAGCGCGCCGAAGTCGTCCCAGGACACCCCGCCCCCGGAGCGGAATGCGTCCTCGATGGCCGGAAGCGCCTGGGCAAAGGACACGCCGTAGCGCGCCATCGGCGTCAGGTGCGCGAGCGAGTCGCGCTCGACGAGCACCTCCGCGTGCCCGGCCGGCAGTCCGTACCGGCGCTCGGCGGCGTCGGCCGCAACGTCGTCGACCTCGAGGATCCCGGCCACCGCCTGCTGCTCGAGCCACTCGCGCGCATAGCGCTCGTCGGTCCCGGTCACGCTCGGCGAGCTCAGCGGACGTCAGCTGCCCGCGCTCGGCGAGCGCACGGTAGTAGCCGAGGCGGTCGCCGAGGTGGACTGTCATCAGCTCGTAGGCGCCCAGCGCCGCGCCGAAGAGCCGCTCGGCCAGGGCATCGCGCTGCGCTTCGCCGACCTCGGTTGCCATCTCCGTCCTAGCGCTGGTCGAGCGGCGGATTCTGGACGTTGTGCTCGGTCGCGTACTCGTCGACGAGCTTGTTGATGACGTCCACTCCCTCGTCGTAGGCGTAGTTGACCTTCACGAAGGGCTCCCACTTCTCCGGCAGCGCGTCCTCGGGGAAGATGGCCTCGACGGGACATTCCGGCTCGCACGCGCCGCAGTCGATGCACTCCTCCGGATCGATCACGAGCATGCGCTCGGCCTCGTGAATGCAGTCCACCGGGCAAACGTCGACACACGACTTGTCGAGGATGTCGATGCACGGCTCGGCGATGATGTAGGTCACGCGGCCAGTCTATGCAACGAGCTCGTCCACGAGCTGTGGAGCCCGTTCGGCGAGCGCGGAGCGCGCGACGACCTTGTCCAGCCCGGCCGCCTGGGCCGCGCGAAGGCCGGCCGTATCCGTGTGGTTCGTGTACCCGAGGATGGGCACGTCCGGGTAGGTGTCGGCCACCTCTTCGGCCTCGACTCGCGCCAGATCGCAGATCACGAGGTCCGGCGGGTCGATGCTCTCGGTGGTCGTCAGCCGGTGCCCTTCGCCCAAGAGCACGTCGAGCTTTCCGCGAAAGAACAGGTCGACCCCAACGAGCAGGATCGTCGCCACGGGCGGCAGCGTACCAGGCGGAGAAAGTGCTCTGCTAGCGTTGCCGCGATGCCCGTCGGCCAGCTCCACACCGTCGCCCGCGCCGAGGAGCTGCCGCCCGGAAGCGCGCTCGTCGCGTCGGCCGGCGAGACGCAGGTCGCGGTCTTCCACTGCGCGGACGGCTTCTACGCGACGCAGGCCGAGTGCCTGCACCTGGGCGGCCCGCTCGGGCGCGGGAAGCTGGACGGCTGCGTCGTCTCCTGCCCCTGGCACGGCTGGCAGTACGACGTCCGCACGGGCGAGAACGAGTTCGACCGGGCGATCGAGCTGGAGACGTACGAGGTCGTCGTCGAGGACGGCGAGGTGAAGGTCGTCGTCTGAGGTCGAGGACGAGCTCGAGCGCGGGCTCGAGCTGATCCGCGCGGGCGAGTTCTTCGCCGCTCACGAGGTGCTCGAAGACGCCTGGAGGGCGGCCGAGGAGTCCGAGCGCGACTTCTTCCAGGGCCTCGTCCATGTGGCGGTCGCCTGGTATCAGGCGGGACGCGGCAACCGGGTCGGCTGCGAGCGCCAGCTCGAGAAGGCCGCGCGCCGGCTCGGCCCGTACGCCCCGGCCCACCGCCGTCTCGACGTGGCCGCGCTGCTCGCCTCGGTCGAGACGGCACAGGGCCGCTTCCCCGACCTCCCCCCGCCGGTCCTCCGAGACGCCTAGCTCAGACCCCGATCCCGAAGAGCTCGAAGACCCGGTTCACGGCGACGTTCAGCCACCAGAAGCGGTCGAAGAAGAGGAGGAGGCCCAGCGCGACGAGCAGCGCGCCCGCGACGACCCGGAAGACCCTGTAGTGGTCGCGGAGCCAGCGGAAGGCCCCGAGCGCGCGGTCGAAGCCGACGCCGACCGCGAGGAACGGCAGCGCGAGGCCGGCCGAGTACACGAGGAGCAAGAGCGTTCCCTGGGCGACGGTCTGGCCCTCGCCTGCGAGCGCCAGGATGCCGGCGAGGACGGGGCCGATGCACGGCGCCGCACAGAGGCCGAACGCGCCGCCGAGGAGCGCCGCCGAGCCGGTGCTGCGGGCGCCCTCGACGAGCCCGGGAGCGACGAGCCGGTCGAGGAACGGCAGCGGGAGCAGGCCCATCATGGCGAACCCGAGGATCACGACCAGCAGCCCCGCTACGGCCAGGAGCAGCTCCCGGTTCTCTCCGAAGAGGCTTCCCGCCGCGGCCGCCGCGGCTCCGAGCGCCACGAAGACCCCCGTGAAGCCCGCGACGAACGGGAGGCTCGCCACGACGACGCGGCGACCGCCCGCTCCGACCTCCTGGCCCGAGACGACCGCGAGGTAGCCCGGGACGAGCGGCAGGACGCATGGCGTCGCGAACGAGACGAGCCCGGCTGCGAACACGAGGGGGATCTTGGCCTCCACGAACTCAGCCGTCGAAACGGGCCAGCTCTTCGTCGACCCTGCGCTCGAGCTCGGGGTCGAGCGCCGGACGTCCGTTGGTCGACGCCGGCTGCTCCTCCGCTCCGCCGTCCGGCCGGGCCCGGCTCCAGCGGCGCAACGCAACCGCCACGGCGGCGACGGCGATCGCGCCGGCGGCGAGGGGAAGCACCCACGCGAGCAGGCTGAAGCCCTCCTTGCGGGGCGCGGCGAGCACGTCCTCTCCGAATTGTCGACGAGCATCGCCTTGATCTCGCTGACGGAGTCCCCGGCTGCGATCCGCTCGCGGATGATCGCCCGCATGCGCTCCGCGACGGGGGCGTTCGAAAGCTCGAGCGTCGTGTGGCAGGTCGGGCAGATGTAGCGCTTCTCGAGCTCGGCCAGGGTCGGCGTCGCATCGTCCTCGCCGCCGCAGGCCGCGAGCAGGAGCGCAGCACTGCGAGGAGGCCGAGCGCGCGCCTCATCGCACCGGCGTGTCGAGCGCCGCCCGATGTTCTCCTCGAGCTGCTCCCGGTCGAACGGGCCGACGATGTGCTCCCCGACGAGGCGCCCGTCGCGTCCCACGAACCACGTCTCCGGGAACCCGGTGTTCCCGAACCGGCCGAGGCTCGACCCGTGGCCGTCGAACGCGATCGGGTACGTGAGCCCGTAGCGGTCGACGAAGCGCTGGGCGTCGGTGCGGAAGTCCTGGGCGTCGATCCCGATGACGACGAGCCCCTCGTCGCGGTAGCGCTGCCACGTCTCCTCGAGGAGCGGCGCCTCGTCCTTGCACGGCTCGCACCAGGAAGCCCAGAAGTTGAGGACGAGCGCCTTTCCGCGATAGTCGGCGAGCCTGATCTCGTCCTCGCCGTCCAGGGTCTCGAAGCGAGCATCGGGGCAAGCGGGCGCTCGCCCGCTCGAGGGCGTCATCGAGGCCGCGGCCCTCCGCCTGCTGGGTCACCTTCCAGCCGAGGAGCGCGACGAGGAGGACGACCACGAGGACGGCCGCCGCCTGCAGGATGAGTTTCGCGCGGCGCGCCATGAGCCGCGCTCCAGTGTACCGGCGGCCGTTCGCCTCTACGCGCCGACGATGAAGACGGTCGTGCCGATCCGGACGCGCTCGAAGAGCCACTCGGCGTCGGAGCCGCATGCGGATGCAGCCGTGGGAGGCCGAGGTGCCGACCGATGCGGCGTTGGACGTACCGTGGATGCCGACCCCGCCGACGCTAGGCCCATCCAGCGCGTCCCGAGCGGGTTGCCCGGGCCCGGGTGGGATCGGGCTCGCGCCGGCGGCCCAGTCGCGAGTCGGGCGGATACCACCACGGGTTCCGGGTCTTGGTGCCGATGTGGAAGCTGCCGAGCGGAGTCGGATAGGCCGGCTGCCCGACCGCGACGGCGAAGCTCGGACGACCCGCATCGGGCCTGGCGACGAGCCGCGGTAGAGATAGAGCCTCCGCGAGCCGCGCCTGATCACGACCGCGGGGCCGACCTCCCGCGCGGTGATCCTCGGCTCGAGCGTGCGGACGCGCAGCTGTAGGGAGCGCTCGTGGGCCAGGAGGGCGGCGCGCAGCTGAGCTCGGGCGTTCACCCGCAACAGCGCGCGTCCGGGTCGCTCGGCGACGATGCGGCGGTCAGCAGATTCCTGAGCCTGGCGTGCGCGGTGACCGGCTCGCGGTGAAAGGCCTTCGCGCGGCGGGCGACCCAGGCCGGAGGACGCCCCTCCTCACCGTCACCCCAAGCGCCAGGTCGGTGCCCGGGGGGGCCGCGAGCGCAGCCGCCACGGCATCCGCGACGCGCGCCCGGCCTCCCAGCCGGTACGGCGCCACCGAGAGCGTCTCCCCCTCCGAGCCCGACGCCTCAAGGGCTGGACGTAGAACGCCCGCACGGCGGCCGTCGCCTCCGCCGCCGTCAGGCCGCCCACGTCGACGCCGGCGACGGTCACGCCGTCGGCGATGACCGGTTCGGGCTCCTGCGCGCTCGCCGGCGCCGCCGCCGCCAGCGCGACGGCGAGGGCAACCAGCACGACCCGCAAGCGACCCATAGTGAGCCGATCCTAAACGACGGCGCGGCTGCAATCCTATCCCGTCGTGATCGTCTCCCTCCACGTCGCCACCGGCGCGCTCGTCGGCGCGCTCGCCGGATCGCGGGGGCGCGCGCTCGCCCTCGGGCTGCTCGCCCACGCCGCCGGCGACGCGATGCCGCACCAGGACGTGGCGTCACGACGGTTCGAGGTGCTGAGCGGCGTCGCCGGGATCGCCCTCCTGGCGCGCGCGCGCGGGCCTCTCGACCCGGCGGTCGTGGGCGCCGTCGCCGCCTCCGCCCCCGACGTCGAGCACGTCCTCCCGTTCCCGCGGCCCGGCGGGCGCAAGCTCTTCCCCAGTCACCGCGTGCGGGGATGGCACAGGTCGGGCGGCGTTCCGGCCTCGGTGCAGCTCCTCGCGGCCGGGCATCCTCGCTCGGCGCTACGGCCGCGTCGGCAGGTAATCCTCGTCGAGCTCGCCGCCGCGGGCGACGAAGTCGATGATCATGCGGTCGGTGAGCCACTCGACGGGCGCCCGGTCGTCGGTCAACGGCCGCTCGACTGCCTCGACCGGCTCGAGCCCGTCCTGGAAAAGGGGCACGAGCGCCCCGACCTCGGCTGGAGCTGTCTCGACCCGTTCGACGAGCATCTCCCTGCCCACCTCGGCGGTGAAGCCGAGCATGAGCTCGTTGAAGCGGAGCGGGCGCCAGCGCCAGCCCTGCTCGAACTCGGCGAGCAGCGTGCTCCCGATGGCCTCGGTGAGCCGCTCGTCGCCGGGGACGCTCGCCACGTTGAGGGCAACGACTCCTCCCGGCCGCAGGTGCTCCCGCACGGCGGCGAAGAACTCCCGCGTCGCCAGATAGAACGGGATGTACGGCTGGTGGTAGGCGTCGACGACGATGACGTCGTACGTCCGGTCCGTGAGCTCGAGGAACGGCCGCCCGTCGGCAGTGATCGACGTTCAGGCGCGGGTTGTCCTCGAGCCCCATCCAGCGACGCGCTGCCTCGCTCACCTCCGGGTCGATCTCGACGCCGTCGATCTCGACGTCCGGGTAGAGCTCGCCGAAGGCGCGCGCGACGGTGCCGCCTGCGTTCCCGATCACGAGCATCCGCTCGACGGGACGGTCGAGGAGCGGCGGCACGAGGAGGAAGGTGTCCCAGACGCCGCCGGTGAGCACCGAGTCCTCGTGCCATACCGAGTGGACGGCGACGCCCTCGTTCAGCTTGAGCGCGCGCGAGCCGTCGGAGCGCTCGACGATCTGGATGTACTGGTAGGAGGACTCCGCCTCGAAGAGGAGCCCCGAGCTCGCCTTGATCGTCCCGGCGGGGACGAAGAGGAGCCCGAGCGCGGCCAGGGTCAGGAGCTGCCAGCGGTTGCCGAGCAGGAGCGCCGCGGCGAGGACGAGCAGGACGGCGGAGCCGAGCATCGTCCGCTGCGTCCCCAGGAGCGGGATCGTCACGATCGCCGAGAGAAACGTCCCCACGATGCTTCCCACCGTCGAGAGCGCGTAGAGCCTGCCGGCGACGGCGCCCGCCTCCCTCACGTCCACGAGCGCGAGCCGGATGGCGAAGGGCGCGACGGCGCCGAGCAGCGTGATCGGCACGGCGAAGAGCGCGAGCGCCGCAAAGAATGAGCCGACGACGGCGCCGACGGAGACCGCGTCGAGCCCGCGCAGGGTGACGTCGAGGATCGGCCGCGCGACGAACGGGGTCAGCGCGATCGCACCCGCGGCAACGAGGATCATCCAGCCCAGAAGCCGCGGCTCGGGCCGGCGGTCGGCCACCTTCCCTCCCAGCCAGTAGCCGAGGGAGAGGTAGAGGAGGATGAGCCCGATGATGTTCGCCCAGACGATCGTCGAGCTGCCGAAGTACGGCGCCAGGAGCCTGGAGGCGGCGATCTCGGTGGCGAGCGTCGCGGCCCCGGCCGTGAACACGACGACCCCGAGCCGCGTCCGGCCGATGGACGCGGCAACGGCTGGGCGCGGCGGCGTCCGAGGCGGTCGTCACGAGACTCAGCGTGCCAGCCGGAGGCAGACGATGGCGCAGTCGTCGTCGAGCTCGCCGCCCGCGAAGGCCCGACAGTCGGCGAGGATCTCGGCGGCGAGCTCCTGGGCCGGAAGGTCGCGCGCGTCCGCCAGAAGCCGGTCGAGGCGCTCCTCGCCGTAGAGCTCGCCCTCGCGTCGTGCCTCGACGACGCCGTCCGTGTAGAGCACGACGACCGAGCCGGGCTCGAGCCGCGCCCGCTCCTGGCCGTAGCTCTGGCCGGGCTCGATCCCGAGCGGGAGCCCGGTGCCGCCGAGCGGCGACACGCGGCCGCGGGGATCGATGACGCGGGCAGGTGGATGGCCCGCGCTCGCGGCCGAGATCTCGCCGGTACCGGGGTGGACCAGGGCGTAGAGAAGCGTGACGAACTTCCCGGGCTCCAGCTCGTCGCAGGCGACGTCGTTCGCGCTCCTGAGAAACGCCGCCGGGTCGGCCTCCGCGCGGGTGAGCACGCGGAAGACGTACTTCGCCATCGCCATGTCCGCAGCGGCGGAGATCCCCTTCCCGAGGACGTCGCCGATGACGACGGCGAGGCGCCCGTCGTCGGCGACGACGAAGTCGTACAGGTCGCCGCCGACGTCGACCCGCGCCGACGACTGGTAGACGTGGCCGATCTCGAGACCGGGGACCCGCGGAAGCTCGTGCGGCAGGAGCGAGCGCTGCATCGTCTCGGCGAAGTCCTTCTGCTGCTGGTAGAGGCGGGCGTTGTCGATTGCGAGCGCCGCCTGCGCGCCGACGGCCATGGCGGCGTCGAGAGCCGCCCGCTCGAGTCGGCGCTCGGGGTCGAACGAGATCACAGTTAGCGTCCCGAGGACCTCGCCCGGGGTCGCGAGCGGCAGCACCGCGGCCGTCGCCCCTTGGCGGAGAAACGGGTCCAGGACCTTGTGGGCGTCCTCGGGAGCGAAGAGTCCGGGACGGAGCTCGACGGCGCGCTTGGACCGCACGAGTCGGCGGGCGAGCGGGGCCGAGAGCGGCTGCGGGCGCGCCACGAGGTCCGTGACGACGTCCTCGAGGCGTGGGTCGGCGACGTGGATCGCGCGCGCCGTGTACGAGTCCGAGCGGGCGTCCGGCATGCGGATCACCGCGACGTCGGCGTCCAGGAGCTCGACCATTGCCCTCGCCACGGACGCGAGCGTCGCGTCGAGCGAGAGGCTCTCGGCGAACGACTGCGAGACCGCGTAGAGGCCCCGCAGCTGATCGGCGGCGCGCCGCTCGGACTCGAGCGTGCGCTCGAGGGCCTCCTTCAGCTCCTTCGTCTCCTCGTGCAGGCGCGCGTTCTGGACGGCGACGGCGAGCTGGCTGGAGAGCGCGAGCAGCAGGGCTTCCTCGCCCTCCCTGTAGGGGCGCGGGCGTCTCTTGAAGACCCCGAGCGCTCCGATCGTCTCGTCGTGGACGAGCAGCGGGATGAAGAGGGCCCTGCGGACGCGGCTCTCGTCGACGACCTGCTCGAGGCCGGCCAGGCGCGGGTCGCTCCTGAGGTCCTGCACGAACAGGAAGCCGCGGCTTCGGTATGGCCCGAGCACCAGCTCGAGGAGCCGGTCGGCCAGCGCCTCGTGCGGTCCTCCCAGGCCGCGCGCGGCCCGCGCGACGAGGCGCCCCTCCTCGCGGAGGTAGATCGCGACCTGTCCGCTCGACGCGAGCTCGGCCACGCGCTCGACCGCGGTGTCGAGCGTGTGCGTCAGCGAGAGCTGCGCGATCGCCTGGCTGACGACGGCGACGAGCGTCTGCGAGTGCTTCAGCGCCGCCTCGACCTCGGCGGCGCGCCGGCTCCGCCTGAGCGCGAGCGCGGCGCGGGCTCCGAAGGGCGAGAGGCGATCGAGCGCGGGCTCCGCCTCAGCGTCTGCATCGAAGGACAGCCGCAGCGCGGCCGAGGGCGGCTCTCCCAGCGGGAGCGTATGCAGGAGCCAGGAACCGGCCACGACCGGCTCGGGCTCACCGCCGGCGAGCGAGCGCCGGACGCTCTCGGCCGCTTCCACGAGATCGGGCGCGGCCGCGCCGAAGCCGTGCGAGGAGACGAGCGAGGGTGTCCCGTCGGCGTCGAGGCGCCAGAGCGTCCCCCCTGCGGCCCCGGCCGCCTCCGCGGCAACGCGGACTATCTGCTCGGCGGCCTCCGTCTCGTCGGCTCCCGCCGCCAGCGCCTCGCCGAGCAGCTCCAGGTGGGAGTCGGAGAGCGCCGCGCGCCCGTTCCCGCCGCGGGCGCCGCGACCGAGCCTGAGCGCCAGCGCGAGGTGCCCGGCGGCCGCGCGCGCAAGCGCCTCCTCCTCGGTGCCGAACGGAAGGCCGGAGCGGTAGAGCTCGAGCGCCGCGACGACCCGGCCGTCGGCGGTGACCGGAACGACCCGCGCGACGGGCAATCCCGCTCGTGCAGCCGTCCGCCGAATCCCGGGCGGCGCCGCGGGATCGTCCGGGGCGTCCTCGAGCCCGAGCTCGCGACCCGGCGCCTCGTCTGCGGCCAGGCTGGTCTCCTGGAGCTCGGCGTTCAGCGCGCCGGAGCCCGAGTGAACCGCGCGGGCGACGAACCGGCCCTCCTCGTCCTCGAGCCGGGCCACTACGAGCTCGGCACCCGTGCCCAGCGCCACGGCTCGGAGCAGCGCCGCGAGCGGCCGGTCGCCCTGCTCGTCGTCGACGAGGCTGAGGGCCGCCGCGGCGAAGGCCGAGAGCGCCCCGGCGGCCGCCTCCGTCGGCGGCGCCGGCCCCTCGCGCGCGGATCCCTCCATCGGCCCATTATCGCCTCCGGTTGCAGGAGCCGGCCCGAGCCGCAAGAATCCGGCCGTGGCCGCCCCCGCGCCCCGCCGCGAACGCTGGGAGGACGTCCTGGAGGAGGACGTTCCCGCAGACAACCCGCCGCTCGACCCGCATGCGGTGCGACGCCGTCTGCGCCGGGAGCGGGCGAAGCGTCACGCTCTCCACGAGCACCAGCGAGAGAGGCGGCTCGCAGGGATCCGCTTCCTGGGTCTCATCGGGTTCCTGATCTTCCTGACGCTCTTCCTCAGCCTGTCGATCTGGGAGACGATCGGCTCGGTGTTCGGGCTGTAACCGTGGAGGAAGGGCCGAGTCGAGGCGGGTTGACTGCGGCCCGTCCCCCGGCGGCAACCGGCGCGGCCGGCCTCTGGCGCACCGGCGAGCTGCTCGCGTGGCTCGCAGGGCTCGTCCTCACGCTCGGCGCCTTCATGGGCTGGTACTCGATCTCCGGCGACCTCCGCGGCAACCTCTCCGTCCTCGGCTGGCACACCGGCACGATCGGGAAGCTCGTGTTCGTCATCGGCGTCGTCGTGCTGCTCCTGCTCTCGCTGCGCGCCTTCGGCGTCCAGCTGCCGCCGAGCGTGCCCGACGGAATCGTGATCGCCGCCCTCGGCCTCCTGGCGACGATCCTCGTCCTCATCCGGCTGATCGACATTCCCGAGGCGTTCCAACCCATGGTCGGCCGCGGGATCGGCATCTGGCTCAGCCTTCTGGCCGCTCTGCTCCTGATCGTGGCCGGGCTCCTGAAGTCGACCGAAGACGCCTGACGAGCGTCGCGGAGATCAGGCCGACGGCGAGGCCGAGCGCGGCGCCCGCCAGGACGTCGAACGGGTAGTGGACGCCCACGTAGACCCGTGAGAAGCCGATTGCGACGGCGAGCAGCGCGAGCCAGAGACCGCCGCGGCCGAGCAGGTGGGCGAGGATGAAGGCTCCGGCCGCGCTCGTGGCGGCGTGCCCGGAGGGGAGCGAGCCGGCGACGTCCCAGCGCAGGAGCGGGTCGGCGGCCGCCACGACCTCGTAGGGTCGCTCCCGGTCGAAGACGCCCTTCAACACGACCGCCAGGAGGTCGGCAGTCCAGACCGTCGCGGCCGTGACGAGCGTGGTGAAGAGCACGGGCTTCCCCGCCCAGCGCGCGAGGAACGGAGCGAGCACGATCCAGACCAGGCCCGCCTGCCCGACCGCGGACAGCGCCACGAAGAGCCAGTCGAACGGCGCAGCACGATGCTCGACGACCCAGGTGAAGACGTCCTGGTCGAGCTCGGCTACGCCGAGGACGGGCATGGCTCCGTCAGTATCCGCGTTGCGTCTACGCGCGCAGCAGCTGCCTGGTCGCCTCGAGGAGCTTGGTCGGGTCGAACGGCTTGCCGATGAACGCCCGTGCGCCGCGCTCCTCGGCCTTCCCAGCCTCCTCGACGGTGCCGCTGTACATGATCACCTGGATCGCGTCGACCCCATGACGCTCCTGCACGCGCCGGAGCATCTCCCAGCCGTCCATCTGCGGCATGAGGACGTCGAGCAGGATGAGGTCGGGCGGCTCCTCGTCCAGCGCGGCGAGGCCTTCGCTCGCGCTGGACGCCTCGCGCACCGAGTAGCCCTCCGCCTCGAGGTTCACGCGGACGAACTCGCGGAGCCCGGCGTCGTCATCGACGACCAGGACGCTCGCGGCCACGGGACGCGTTGCCGGCGGCCCCCCGCGCGGGCCGGCCAGGAACGCCTCCAGGTCCGACCGGCGAAAGCGCCGATGGCCCCCGGGCGTGTAGAAGGTGGGCAGGCGCCCGCCGTCTGCCCACTTGCGCACGGTGCTCTGCGCCGCTCCGAGGAACGCGGCTGCCTGGCCGAGGGTGAGCCACTCTCGACCGTCGTCCGCCAGCCGACGTGCGCCCGCGGACTCGCGCTGTCGGTCGTCTTGCATGGGCCGCTTGGAAAAAAGCTACCAAATCCTCAGTTTTCTTTACCTGGTCCGCCGACCAGGTTCTTCTCAGCGACCGGACGTCGTCACCGTCACCGTGCGCTCGCGAGGCTGATCGTGAGCGGGTCGAGCGTGCGGACGATGGTCTGCGAGCCGCCCGGGCTCGGTGCGCTCTCGAGTGCCCTGCCGACGGCGAGCCCGGCGACGAAGACCGCGGCGACCACCGCCAGACGGACGAGCCACCGCAGCGCCCGGCGACCCGGCGAGGGTCGGCGGTGCCGGTCGCCCTCGCGGGCTCGGTACGACCGGGGGGCGCCGACGCTCACGGGCGGTAGTCGCTCGCCCCCGGGCGTAATGCGCGAAGGCGGCGTCCTGGACGAGCGCCACGTCCCTGATCCCCGCGCGAGCCTTCGGCGGGGCCGCGCGCCTGACGACGTCGCGGACCCAGTCCTCGGAGCCGTCGTAGGCGCGGGCGAGCTCGGCGAGGGTGAAGGTCTGGCCGACGCGCCGCCGGAGCTCGGCGAGGACGGCCTCCACGAGCAGCCAGAGATGACGCCCGCGGGCGGTCTCGGCGCCGACGTCGTCGAGGCGTCGCTTCCCTTCGTCCCACTGCTGACGCGCGCTCTCGAGCATCACGAGGCCACTCCCTCCCCGGCAGCCCGTCCGCAGCGCGCGTCAGGGCACCAGCGCTCGCCGGCCTCGGCTAGCACCTCCTCGCCGAGCTCGTAGCCGGGCCGGGCGAGCGCGAAGGCGGCGTGCGCGTGGAGGCACTTGAGCGGGCCGGGCGAGCGCGTCCCCCCGATCCCCACGTCGAGCTCGGGTCGGAGCTCGCGCTGCTCCCGGTCGGCACGCGCGAGGCTCTCCCGCAGACGCGGATCCTCGGCGGCGGCGCGCGACCAACGCTCGACCCCGCCCGCAGCCTCGAGGGTGGCGATCGCCGCCACGAGCCACGGGCAGGTCAGGTAGTAGGTGGTCGGGAACGGCTCTCCGTCCGGGCCGAACGGCGCCTGCTCCGTAACCGCGGGATAGCCGTGCGGGCAGCGGACGGCCACCCGCCGGAACGCGCGAGCGGGCCGCCCGAGCTGCCAGGAGACCACCGTCCTGTCGTCCACCAGATCATCGTATCCGCGCCCTACGAGTTCCTAGCGCGCGCCCGCCGCTCCCTCTTCCACTCCTCGATCCCCGTGACGATGAAGAGGCGTTCGCCCGGCCGCACGAGGGTGAGCTTCCTGGCCTCGCGCTGGACGAACTCGGGCGTCTGGGTCTCGGCGATGCGCTGCTCGAGCTGCACGTTCGCGCTCGCGAGCTGCTCGACATCGGCCTGGCGGACCGCAACGTCTGCGGACGCGTCCTGGTAGGCGCGCAGCGGCTGGACGTAGCCGACGGCGACGACCAGGAGCACGGCGAGCCCGATCCAGCGCAGCGCGTGGCTCGGCCTGGCGATGCGGCGGGTCTTCCGCCGAGGTGGACGCCGCTGGGGTCGACGAGAAGCCCGGGAGGCCATGGGCGTCCGGACTTCGACCGCACGGCATAGCCTCCTTCTCGGGCAAGGGCGAGGCTACAGAGGCCGTCGGACGGACACGCGGCCGCGGACGAGCTACGCCGTCTCGACCTTGATCACGTTCGTGGTGCCGGGGACGTTCACGGCCGTGCCGGCCGTGATGACGATGCGGTCGCCGGCATGGACGAGGCCCGACTCGCGCGCCGCGTCGAGGGCGCGGGTCCAGAGATCCTCGACGTTCTTCGCCTCCTCGATCTCGGCCGCCACGACGCCCCACTCGAGCGCGAGCTGCTGGACGGCCTGCCGCTTGTGGGTCACGGCGATGATCGGGCGGCGCGGCCGATGGCGGGCGACCGCCGAGGCCGTGCGCCCGCTGTACGTGGGCACGAGGATGGCCGCGGCGCCGAGCACCTCGGCGATGTCGCACGCCGCGTTCGACATCGCCTCGCCGACCGTGGGGAAGGGATGGTCGGCCGCCTGGGCGAGCTCGTGGCGGTAGGCGAGGCTCGGCTCGACCGCACGCGCGATCCGGTCCATGAAGGCGGCGCTCGCGACCGGATACTGGCCGACGGCCGTCTCGCCCGAGAGCATGAGCGCCGAGGTGCCGTCGAGGATCGCGTTGGCGACGTCGCTCGCTTCGGCGCGGGTCGGCTCGGGCTTCGTGATCATCGACTCCAGCATCTGCGTCGCCGTGATCGCCGGCTTCCCGTGCTCGAGCGCGCAGAGGATGATCCGTTTCTGGACGAGCGGGACCGCCGCCGGGCCGATCTCGACGCCGAGGTCGCCGCGCGCGACCATGACGGCGTCGGCGGAGCTCACGATCGCGTCCAGCTCCTCGAGGGCTTCCGCCTTCTCGACCTTGGCGATGACGTGCGCCTTGGCGTCCGCGGCGTTCAGGAGCTCGCGCAGCCCGCGGCAGTCCGCCGCCGAGCGGACGAACGAGAGGGCGACGTAGTCCACCCCGATCGAGAGCGCGAACTCGAGGTCGCGCAGATCCTTCTCGGTCACCGACGGGACCGGGATCGGCACCCCGGGGATGTTGACCCCCTTGTGCGCCCCGACCGCCCCGCCGACCTCGACCGTCGCCCGGATGCGCTCGCCGTCGGTCTCCTCGACGCGCAGGCGCACGAGCCCGTCGTCGATCATCACCTCGTGGCCCGGCTGGAGCACCTCCGTGAGCACGGCGGGCATCACCGGGAGGTCGCCCGGCGCGCCGGCACCCTCCCCGGAGATGTGCACGGTGTCGCCCTCGACGACGATGCGCGGCACCTCGAGGTCGCCGACCCGTAGCTTCGGGCCCTGGAGGTCGGCGATGAGGGCGAGCGGCCTCCCCGCCCGCTCCTGGGCCTCGCGCACGAGCCGGGCGCGCTCCCCGTGCTCCTCGTGCGTCCCGTGGGAGAAGTTGAGCCGGGCCGCGTCCATCCCGGCCTGGACGAGCCGGTCGACCAGGTCGGGAGTCGAGCTGGCGGGGCCGATCGTGCAGACGATCTTCGTTCGGCGCAGCCCGTCGATCACACCGCGCACGTTAGCGCGCGGACGTGCCGCTACCGCCCCGCGCGCGGGAACGCCGACCAGCCGGGGTACACGGCCTCCTCGCCCAGCTCCTCCTCGATCCGCAGGAGCTGGTTGTACTTCGCGACGCGGTCGCTCCTGGAGGGGGCCCCGGTCTTGATCTGCCCGACGCCTGTCGCCACCGCCAGGTCGGCGATCGTCGTGTCCTCGGTCTCGCCGGAACGATGGGACATGACCGCCGCGTAGCCGCTCGCACGCGCGAGCTCGATCGCATCGAGCGTCTCGGTCAGCGTCCCGATCTGGTTGACCTTGACGAGGATCGCGTTGGCGACGCCGGCCTCGATGCCCCGCCTGAGACGCTCGACGTTGGTGACGAAGAGGTCGTCGCCCACCAGCTGAACGCGCTCGCCGAGACGCTCGGTCAGACGCTTCCAGCCGTCCCAGTCGTCCTCGGCGAGCCCGTCCTCGATGGAGACGACGGGATAGCGGCCGCAGAGCCCCTCCCAGAGCGCGATCATGCCGTCGGCGTCGAGGTCGAGCCCCTCGCCGGGCAGGCGGTAGCGGCCGCCCTCGGCCAGCTCCGTGGTCGCCGGGTCGAGCGCGATCGCCACCTTCTCGGCGTGACCGGCGCGCTCGGCCGCCTCGAGGACGACAGCGATCGCCTCCTCGCTCGACGGCAGGTCCGGCGCGAAGCCTCCCTCGTCGCCCACCGCGGTGGCGAGGCCGCGCTCGTGGAGGAGCTCTCTCAGCCGGTGGAAGGTTTCCGCGCCGATCCGGAGGGCCTCCGAGAAGGACGACGCGCCCGCCGGCACGACCATGAACTCCTGCAGGTCGAGCGAGTTCTGGGCGTGGGCGCCGCCGTTGACCACGTTCATGAGCGGCACGGGCAGGACCTGGGCGTCCTCGCCGCCGAGGTAGCGGAAGAGCGGCAGGCCGGCGTCGAGCGCCGCCGCCTTCGCCACCGCGAGGGAGGCTCCGAGGAGGGCGTTCGCGCCGAGCCGCGACTTGTTCGGCGTCCCGTCGAGGTCGAGGAGGAGGCGGTCGACGGCCCCCTGGTCGGCAGGGTCGCGGCCCACCAGCGCCGGCCCGAGCTCCCGCTCGACGTTCGCAACGGCATGCAGGACGCCCTTGCCCAGGTAGGCGCCGGCGTCGCCGTCCCTGAGCTCGACCGCCTCGAAACGTCCCGTCGAGGCGCCGGACGGCACGGCCGCCCGCCCGACGACGCCCGAGTCGAGCCCGACCTCGACCTCGACGGTGGGATTGCCGCGGGAGTCCAGGATCTGGCGGGCCTTGACCGTCGTGATCTTCACGCCATCGCCTCCTTGGCGAGCCTGTAGTAGCGATCCTGCTCCTCCAGCTCGAGCGAGTGCCAGTCGCGCCCCTCGCGCTCGGCCAGCTCCGCCGCTCGCTCGACGCGCTCGACGAAGCGAGCGGTCGTCGCGCGCAGCGCCAGCTCGGGGTCGACGTTCAGCGCCCGCGCGAGGTTCACGGCCGTGAAGAGGAGGTCGCCGATCTCCGCGACGACGCTCGGCGCGGGCTCGGTCTCCGCGGCGGGCTGGCCGGCCGCGCCGAGCTCGGCCTCGAGCTCGTCGGCCTCCTCGCGGATCTTGGCGAGCGGGCCGGCGGCGTCGGGCCAGTCGAACCCCGCGGCGGCGGCGCGCCGCTGCACCTTGCGGGCCCGGAGGAGGGCTGGCAGCGACTCGGGGACGTCGTGGAAGATCCCCTCCCGCTCCTCCTGCTCGCGCTTCAGCTCCTCCCAGCGGCCCTTCACCGCCCCGGGGGTCGCCAGCTCCGCGTCGCCGAAGACGTGCGGATGACGGCGCACCAGCTTCGCGTGAATCCCGCGCGCGATTCCCGCGAGGTCGCCTGCGCCCCGCTCCTCGAGCAGGAGCGCGAGGAAGACGGTCTGGAAGAGCAGATCTCCGAGCTCGTCGGCGAGCTTGGCGTCGTTGCCGGCGCCGGCGGCGTCGGCGACCTCATATGCCTCCTCGACCGTGTGCGGGACGATCGTGCGCTCGGTCTGGGCCCGGTCCCAGGGGCAGTCGCGGCGGAGCCGCTCGGCGAGCTCCTGCAGGTCGACGAGCGCCTGTTCGAGCTCCTCGCCGCCGCCCACGGCGCTACTCGGTCTCGGTCTGGCTCGGCTCCGTCTCGCCGGTGGTCGTCTCCGTCTCCGGCGGAGGCTCGAACCCGGGCGCGTAGGCGATCTGGTCGGCGAAGCGGTCCTGAAGCTCCTGGACCCACTCCTGGATGCGGGTGTTCTTCTTCTGCTCGAGGAGCGTGGACGAGATCTGCTCCTCGACGTCGGCGAGGGCCTGGGTGGACGCGGCCTCGACGTCGTCGACGGCCTCGATCACGTGCCAGCCGAACTGCGTCTTCACCGGCTGGGAGAGCTCGCCGGTCTCGAGCTCGAAGGCCACCTTGTCGAAGGGCGCCACGGTCGCGCCTTGCTGCGCGGTGAAGTCGCCTCCCTGCTCTGCCGAGGACTCATCCTCGGAGAACTGTCGCGCGAGCCTGGCGAAGTCGGCGCCGTTCTCGAGCTGCTGGTGGATCTGGTCGGCCTTCGCCTTCGTCTTGACGAGGATATGTCGGACGTCGCGCGACGCCGGCTGCTCGAACTGCGGCCCGTTCTCCTCGTAGTAGGCCTGGATGTCTTCGTCCGTGACCTCGACCTCGCTCGTGATCTGCTCGAAGATCTTCTCCGCGAGCATCCGCGTGCGGAGCACCTCCACCACCTGCTCCTCCGTCTGGCCCGTGTTCTCGAGCTCCTCCTGGTAGGCCTCCTCGTCGCCGCCGAAGTACTGCTCCTTGAGCTCGTCCAGGCGCGTCTGGACCTCCTCGTCGCTGACGGTGATGTCGAGCTCCTCCGCCGCGATCTCGTACTGGGCCTGCTCGACGAGGTTGCGGACGATCGCGGTCCGGAGCTGCGCGAACTCGGGCGTCCCGGCCGCGGGGAACTCCTGCTCGCGCTGCTCGAAGGTCGTCTGCGCCTGGCTCAGGAGGCGGTCGTACTCGGACTTCGGGATCGCGACGTCGCCGACGACGGCGATCGCGTCCGCCGGCACGTCCGCCGACTGGCTGTCGTCGTCGTCATCGTCCCCGCCGCAGCCGACGACCGCCACGCAAAGCGCGAGCGCAGCCAGAAGAGCTATCAGACGAGTCCAAAGAGACATGGGCGCAGCTAGGCGGACAGCCGTAGATCGAGGATAGCATCGACGAGCGCGACCGCTTCGGGGAACCGCTCGCCCCTCACGGCGAGCTCGCGCTTGGCACCCGAGTAGACCGCGATCGGCGCCGTCGAGCGGAGCTCTCGAAGCTCCGCCGACCCGAGCACGAGCGGTCCGACCACCGCCCGGCCGTTGCGGAAGACGAGGTAGTCGGCGCCGATCCGCGACAGCTTCAGCTTGGCGTCCTGGATGGCGAAGAGGCTCTCGACGGCCTCCGGCAGCGGCCCGAACCGGTCGGCGGTGGCGGCTCGGAGCTCACGCAGCTCGTCCTCCGACTCGGCGAGCGCGAGCCGCCTGTGGAGGTCGATCTTCTGCGCCTCGGCGGGCATGTAGTCGGTGGGGACGTAGGCGTCGACCTGAGCGTCGACGCGCACCGGCCGGGCGACGGCGCGGCGGGTGCCGGCAAGCTCGGCGACCGCCTCTCCCAGGAGCTCGACGTAGAGCTCGAAGCCGATCGCCGCCACGTGCCCGGACTGCTCGGCGCCGAGGAGGTTGCCGGCGCCGCGGATCTCGAGGTCGCGCATGGCGATGGCGAAGCCGCTGCCGAGCTCGGTATGGTCGGCGAGCGTCGCGAGCCGCGCGCGCGCCTCCGGCGTCAGCTCCTGGCCGTCGGGGTAGAAGAGGTAGGCGTGGGCCAGAGCGTCGCTCCTGCCTACCCGTCCGCGAATCTGGTAGAGCTGAGCGAGCCCGAGCGTGTCCGCCCGCTCGACGACGAGCGTGTTCGCCTGGGGGATGTCGAGCCCGGACTCGATGATCGTCGTCGAGACGAGCACGTCGGCGTCGCCGGCGAGGAACGAGAGCATGTGGCCCTCGAGCTCCCGCTCCGGCATCTGTCCGTGCACGACGAGGAAGCGAAGCTCGGGGCAGAGCTGCCGCAGGTGCTCGGCCGCCTCCTCGATCGTCTCGACCCGGTTGTGGAGGTAGAACGACTGACCGCCGCGCGCGTGCTCGCGCAGGAGCGCCTCGCGCACGAGCTCCTCCTCGTACTCGCCGACGTGGGTGCGGATCGGGCGCCGGCCCTGCGGCGGCGTCTCGATGACGCTGATGTCGCGCAGCCCGGCAAGGGACATGTGCAGCGTCCGCGGGATCGGCGTCGCGGAGAGGGAGAGGACGTCGAGCTCGAGGCGCAGCTGCCGGAGCAGCTCCTTCTGGGCGACGCCGAAGCGCTGCTCCTCGTCGACGATCACGAGGCCGAGGTTCCCGGCGACGACGTCCCTGGACAGCACCCTGTGCGTGCCGATGAGGACGTCGACCTTGCCGCCGGCGAAGTCCGCGAGCACGCGCTTCACGTCGGCCGGCCTGCGGAAGCGGCTGATCATCTCGACCGTGACCGGCAGGTCGCGATAGCGCTCCCGGAACGTGTTCCAGTGCTGCTGGGCGAGGATCGTCGTGGGCGCGAGCAGCAGAACCTGGGCTCCGTTCGCCACGGCGATGAACGCCGCGCGCACGGCGACCTCGGTCTTGCCGTAGCCGACGTCGCCGCACACGAGCCGATCCATCGGCCGCGGCGCTTCGAGGTCCTCCTTCACGACCTCGATCGCCTGCTGCTGGTCCGGTGTCTCCTCGTAGGCAAAGCTCGCCTCGAGCCGCTCGACGAGCTCGGAATCGGCCTCGAACGCCACGCCCTCCGCACGCTGGCGCTGCGCGTAGAGGACGAGCAGCTCGCCCGCGAGCGCCTGGGCGCCCGCACGGGCGCGGTTCTTGATCGTCTGCCAGGCCTTGCCGCCGAGCTTGGAGAGAGCCGGGACGTGACCGTCCGCGCCGACGTAGCGCGAGACCTTGGCGATCTGCTCGTGCGGGACGTAGAGGCGGTCGTCCCCCCGGAAGGCGAGGAAGAGGTAGTCCCGCGTGACGCCGGCAACCGTCTTCGTCTCGAAGCCGAGCAGCTTGCCGACGCCATGGTCCTCGTGGACGACGTGGTCGCCGGTACGCAGGTCGGCGAAGCTCTGGAGCGCGCGCCCGATCCTGACGTCCGCGCGCGGCGGGCGCTTGCGGAATACCTGCGTGTCCGGGAGGAGGATCAGGTTCAGGTCGCGGAGGACGAAGCCGCGGCGCGCCGGCGAGACGGCGAAGACGAGGCCGGGATCGTCCGGCAGGTCGTCCCCCGGGTCCAGCAGAAGAGCGTCCAGCTTCCTCAGCAGCCCTTTCGTCCGTTGAGCCTCGCCGCGGTGGGCGAACGTGACCACGACTCGGTTGCCACCGCGGACGTAGGCGAGCAGGTCGCGCTCGGCCTCGGCGAGGCCGCGCGCGGCGACGGCCGGCCGCTGGGCCTCGAACGCATGTCGCTGGCCGGCGGGAAGCTGCGAGAGCCGCAGCGCGTCGCCGAGGTCGAGCTCACTACCCAGCTCCTCGCGCACGGCCTGCTCCGCCTCCTCCGCCTGCCAGACGATGTCCGGGGCCGGCAGCGGGGCGATCAGGTCGTCGGGCACGGACGGTGCCTGCCCGTCCTCGGCGAGGGACGGCTCGCCGAGGTCCACGCGGCGCTCGGCGGCCGGATACACGACCGCTTCCTCGAGCGCGTGCAGCGTCCGCTGGGTGAAAGGGGAGAACGCGCGCAGCGACTCGATTTCGTCGCCGAAGAGCTCGAGACGCACCGGCTCGCGGCCCGTCGAGGGGAACACGTCGAGGATCCCTCCGCGCACGGCGAACTGCCCGCGCTCCTCCGCCTGCGGCACGCGCTCGTAGCCCGCCAGCGCCAGGCGGGTGGCCAGCTCGTCCGCGCCCGGCTCGTCTCCCAGTCGGAGCACGATCGGCTCCGGCCACTGCTCAGGTGGGGGAGCCCCCTCGGCCAGGCCGAGCGCAGAGGCGCAGACGAGGCCACCCGACGCGAGCAGCTCGAGCGCGCGGGCGCGCTCGCCGACCAGGTGAGGCGGGGGCTCGAGCCCGCTTCCCCAACGCACGCCGCGCGAGGCGAAGAGACCGACCCTCTCCTCCCCGAGATACCAGCCGGCGGCCTCGGCAGCCTCACGAGCCTGCGCGTCGTCGGGGAGCACGCAGACGAGCGGCCCGCCGCGGGCGTTGTGCAGGGCAGCGAGGAAGAGCGGCAGCAGCGGCTCCGAGACCCGCGCGGCGCCCGGATCGTCCAGGAACGCGCGCAGGCGGTCGGCCCCGGCGAGCTCCCGGGCGATCGGCGCGAGCGCCGGTTCGCGTGCTTTGACCGACAGGTCCATGACGACGGGCGGAACATCCGGTTCCGCCGGGGGTCATCGTATCCGCCTCCGGAGCCCAGCCCGTACGATGGCCGCGTGTCCGGCGAGCTGCTGCCGATAGGGACGCGCCCGCGACTGGCGGCGTCATTCGACCCGCCGGGTGCCGCCGCGGCGTTCCGGGCCTGGCGCGAGCGAAACGCCGACCTGCTCGCGCACGTTCCGGACCAGGCCCTCCGCGTCGAATACGGCCGAGCGCCGGCCGGCGGTCTGTACGTCCGCGTTCGGATCGCGGAGGAGCAGGAGACTTCCGGCCTCGTGCCGTAGGCCCGGCCGGCCACGTCGGCCGCGTCGGGGAGCGCGGATGGGCCGACCGAGGCGTCTGAGCCCTAAGGCCGCGCGCGGTTTCTGCCGAAGGTAGTGGGAGCACCGCCGTCGTGCCGCTACGGCGCGCGGAGCATCTGCGGCGGGTCGCCCCAGCGGGGCGGCCCGCCTTCTTTCGGCCCTACCCCGGGGAAAGGGGCACGAAGGCCCCCTGCATTCAGGCTACCGGGCGAAACCGCACGCCACTGGCGCCGAACTGCCCCGGAAGCGTGCCGGTGAGAGCTGCGCTACTGTCGTTCGTTGAAGCGCTGCTGCGCCTCGTCGAGCCCTTCGGCGACGGTCTCGACTGCGTCCGCGGCCCGGGCCACGATGGCATCCAAGTCGACCTCGGCCGGAAACGGCGTCAGCACCCAGTCGGCGACCGGACGAGGATCTCCTCGCTCCGGGCGGCCCACGCCGACGCGAAGCCGCATGAACTCCGACGTGCCTAGATGCTGCACGACGGACCGGAGCCCGTTGTGCCCCGCCAGGCCCCCGCCCGCCCGTGCCTGCAGCCGACCCACCTCCAGGTCGACCTCGTCGTGCACGACGAGGAGCCGGTCCGGCGGCAGCTTGAAGAAGCGCACGGCCGCGCCCACCGATCGCCCGGATTCGTTCATGTACGTCTGAGGAGCCAGTAGGGCCACGCGCGCTCCGTCGAGCCGAAGCTCCGTCAATTGGCCCGAGAACTTCGACCGGGGCGAGGCCCCGTGCCGGCGGGCCACCTCTGCGCACACCATGTGGCCGACGTTGTGGCGCGTCCGCTCGTACTCGCGGCCGGGGTTTCCGAGACCCGCGACGAGCAGGTCGAGCGTCGACGCCGCCGCGCCCCGCCGGAAGAGGCGCATCGAGCCCTAGCCTTCGCTGGGCTCTGCGCCCTCGCTCTCGCCCTCGGCTGCGGCTTCGCCCTCCGGAACGCCCTCGCCCTCGGCTTCGAGCGCCTCCTCGCCCTCGAGCTCCTCCTCGACCTCTTCCGGCTCCTCGACCTTGGTGGGCGGGGTGACGGTCAGAACGACCGAGTCCGGATCGTCGAGGAGCTTCACTCCATCCGGCGCGACGATGTCCGCAACCCTGAGGCTGTCGCCGATGGTCACCTCCGAGATGTCCAGCTCGAGGCGGTCGGGGACCTCCATCGGCAGCGCCTCTACGTTGACCTCACGGAGGACGAGCGTCAGCACGCCACCCTCCTTCACCCCGGGGGACTCGCCGGTGGGGTCGACCGCAACCTGCGACTGGATGACCCGGTCGAGGCGCACCTCGTGCAGGTCGATGTGGAGCAGCCTCGGGCGCACGGGGTCGAGCTGGTACTCCTTGAGAACCGCGTGATGCGCGGTCTTCTGACCGTCGAAGACGACGTCGAGGATGGCGTGGAGGCCGTGCTCACCCGTCAGAACGCGCCGGAGCTCCCGCTCCTCGACCGCGAACGCGTGCGCCTGCTTCCCGGCCCCGTACAGAACTCCCGGGATCAGGCCCTCCGCACGCAAGCGCCGCGCGACGGCGCTCCCCGCTTGCTCGCGCGGCCTGACGTCCAGCTTGATTCGCTCGCCGGCCATTCCGGCGGGCAAGTGTAGCTGAGTGCGGCTACCCCGCCGCCAGGTGCGACTCGATGCTGCCCTGGATCTGCGAGACGTAGACGCCGAGCTCGCGCTGTCGGTCGGCCAGCCGCTCCTCCCGAATCGCCAGCAGGTCCTCGCGCCGCTCGACCTCTTCCTCCCGCAGTTCGAGATCGGCCTCCACGACGGCCTTCCTCGCCTCCAGGTCGTTCTCGCGCTCGTCAAGCGCGCGGCTTCGTTCGCGCAGCTCCTTCTCGAGCTCGCTCGTGCGCTGCTCGCGGCGCCCGAGGCTCTCCCGCGACTCGAGCAGCGCAACCTCGGGCCCGATCCGGCCCTCGAGCTCCTCCACCTGACCGAGGCGCTCGCGCAGATCTGCTTCAGCGGCGTCGAGGCGCGCCTCCCGCTCCTCGAGCTCGTGCCGGGCAGCTGCGAGACGTCCGTCGTCCGACCCGTCGTCATTGCTGACGCGGCTCATCTGGTCCAGGTTCTGGATCTCCACCTTGATGACGGGCGGGAGCAGCCCTGCGGTCGCAGTCCCGGGCGCCGACGGGCTCGGCTGCGCCTGCTTCCGGCGTCGCCGCCGGCGGTTCCTCCGGCGAGTCGGCTCGGGCCGCTCCGACGGGGAGGGGCTCGGAGTGTCAGTCACGTTCGCGCGGCATGCACAACGGACGATGAACGCCGCAGGGGACGCCGGGCATCCCCCACATTGGCCATCTAACTCCGGATCCCACCTTTCAGGGATGCCGGTTCCGGGAGCCACTCCCGAAAGGCGAGAGACGATGATCAGACGTCTGGGCACGATCGTCGCGCTGGCGGCCGCCGCTGCGCTTGTTCTCGCCGCCCCGGCCGGCGCCAACCACACCCTGACCCACCGGGTGACACTCCTCACGGCGAAGCTCAACTGCCTGCAGAAGTACCCGGTCTTCGCCTTCTCGGACTACGCGTACTACCAGTTCGGCATGGCGAGCGTGCCGGTGATGACCTCGGAGGCCATGCCTCAGGAGGTCAACGTGCTGGTCGACAACCAGGAGATCACGGCGCTCGACTTCAACTACGGCCCGTCGATGGGACAGAGCGACGCCTTCCTCCTCGGCGTCAAGCCCACCGGCTCGTGCAAGGCGAGGTTCCCGACGGCGCCGAATCCCGTGTCGTTCGCCCGCGTCGCCACGACAACCCGCATGCTGCGCCTCCGGTAGGGCGTCGCCCTGACGCGACCCTAGTCGACGATCTGGCCCGGGCTGTCCGGGTAGAGGAGCTCCCAGATGAGCAGGTGCGTCGCGACCTCACGCCGGCCCTGCTCCTCGCTCGGCGCGTCGGGTCGCTCGACCTCGAGGTCTCGCTCGCCGACCGGGCGCACGGCGAAGCCCGAGCGCGCGTAGTGGGCGCCCAGCTCCTCGCGGAGCGAGGGGTCGGGGATTCGGAGTCGTACGGGCCGCAGTTCTCCTGCGTCCATCGGCGCGACTCGGTCCCACGTCGCCCCTCGTTCGAGGGCTCCTCTCGCATCTGCGGGAATGAAGCGTCTTCGGAGTAGCCATCGGGAGATCCCCGTAGGTCCGCCGCTGGAAGCGATGGGCCATGCCCATGCCGCCGGAGGCTCCTCCTCGAGAACTGGGAGGACATCGCCTACGGGGGGCTACGGAACCCTGGTGGAAGTACGTGCAGTGGCCCTCGGGCCGGAACGGCTGTACAACCTCCGGAGCGACCCTCACGAGCTGGAGAACTGGGCCGGCCGCCCGGGACAGAAGAGGCGTCTCTCGAGGTTCCGCGCCAGAGTCGCCGCCCCCAGCGAAAGGTGATCCGACGTCGACTCGCGGAACGCTAGAAGAGCTGGTTCTCGCCGGCGAAGATCGCCGACACCGACTCGTCGGAGAAGACGTTCTCGATCGTCTCGGCGAGGATGCCGGAGATCGTGAGCACGGTGAGCATGTCCGGCCGGTTGAGCTCCGAGATCGGCACCGTGTCGGTCACCGCGAGCCCGGCGAGCTCGGAGTCGGCCAGCTTCTCGAGGGCGTCACCGGGGAAGAGCCCGTGGGTCGCGCACGCGTAGACCTTGGTCGCCCCTGCGTCGAGCAGCGCCTTCGCCCCCGCCACGAGCGTCCCGCCCGTGACGATGATGTCGTCGCTCATGATCGCGACCTTCCCGTGCACGTCGCCCACGACTTCGGTGACTGAGGCGACGTCGTGCGCCGGGCGCTCCTTGTTCATGAGCGCGAAGTCGGCGTCGAGCATCTGCGCGAACTTCGTCGCCATCTTCGCGCGGCCGGGGTCGGGCGAGACGGCGACGACGCCCTCGCCGTGCAGGCCGAGGGTCTCGCGGTAGTAGCGCGCGAAGAGCGGCAGGGCGGTCATGTGGTCGACCGGAATCCTGAAGAACCCCTGGATCTGACCGGCGTGCAGGTCCATCGTGAGGACGCGGTCCGTGCCGGCGGCATCGAGAGCGTCGGCGAGAAGCTTCGCCGTGATCGGCTCGCGCGGCGACGACTTCTTGTCCTGGCGCGAGTACGGGAACCAGGGCATGACCGCGGTGATCCGGTTGGCGGAGGCGAGCTTCGCCGCCTGGATCATGATCTGGAGCTCCCAGAGGTAGTCGTTCGTCGCGCGGCCGTGGCAGGTCTGAACGATGAAGACGTCGGCGCCGCGGATCGACTCCTTGTAGCGGCAGTAGGTCTCACCGTTCGCGAACGTCTTCAGCTTGACGTCCCCGAGCTCGATGTTGAGCTGGTCGGCGATCTTCTGCGCGAGCACAGGGTGGGAACGGCCGGAGAAGAGCATGAGCTTCCCCGACGGCCCGCGCTCGATCCAGCGGCCGCGCTCGCCGTGCGGCTGCGCGCCGTGCTCGGGCGTCACGTCGAGGCCCGGAAGCGAGAGCTCAGTCGTTCCGCTTTCCACGCAGGTGGCCCTCCTTCGTGACCTGCCTGGCCCGCGCGATCGCGAGCGACCAGGGCGGGACGTCCTCGGTGATGTACGAGCCGCCGCCGATCCATGCGTCGTCGCCGATCGTCACAGGAGCCTCGAAGCCATTGTGAATCCCGGTCCTGACGTTCCGGCCGATCGTCGTGCGCCGTTTCTCGCGTCCCGGCTCGTGCGGGAAGTTCGCGGTGATCGTGCCCGCGCCCACGTTCGTTCCGTCGCCTACCTCGGCGTCGCCGAGGTAGGACAGATGCGGCACCTTCGTGCCCTCCCCGATCTGAGCGTTCTTGAGCTCCACGAAGGTTCCAGCCTTGGCCCGCGCGGCGAGCACCGTTCCGGGGCGAAGGTAACAGAACGGGCCAACGAGCGCGCCTGTTCCGATCGTCGCGTCGACGACGACTGCGTGTGGGCCGACTTCGGCCCCGCTGCGCACGACGGTTCGGCCCCGCAGGACAGTGAAGGGGTGAATGACCGTGTCTGGCTCGATCTCGACCTCGGGTTCGATCCAGGTCGTCGCGGGGTCGACGACGGTCACCCCCGCCTCGAGGTGCCCTGCGACGATCTGGTCGCGGAGTTGCGCTCCCGCGGCCGCCAGATCCGCCCTGGTGTTCACGCCTTCGCCGACACGGGGGTCCTCAGCACGGTACACCGACACGTGGCGCCCGTCATCCACCAGATGGCGTACGGCGTCGGTCAGGTACAGCTCTCCCTGGGCATTGGCCGTGTCGAGGTGCGCGAGCCCCTCCCAGAGAGCGTCGGCCTCGAAGGCGTAGACGGAGGAGTTGACCTCCCGGATCGCCAGCTGCTCCGGGGTCGCGTCGCGCGCCTCGACGATCGCTTGGAGACGGCCCGATGCGTCGCGGACGATTCGCCCGTACGAACCGGGATCGTCCGGCTCGAACGAGAGCACGGTCGCGACGGCGCGCTCGCTCCGGTGGACGTCGAGGAGCCGCCCGAGCTCCGCCGCCGAAAGCAGAGGGGCGTCGCCGGCCAGCACGACCACGTCGCCGGTGAACCCTGCCAGTGCCGAGCGGGCCGAGGCCACGGCGTCGCCGGTGCCCCGCGGCGTTTCCTGGACCGCGAGCCGGACCCCCTCCGGCAACGTCCCCTCGAGCTCCGGAAGCGTCCCGGGCGACGTGACGACCACGAGTGGGTCCGGCCCGAGCTCGCTCGCCGCCGAGATCGTCCAGTCGACGAGCCGGCGCCCGAGCAGCTCGTGCAGGTGCTTGGGCCGGCTCGAGTGCATGCGGGTGCCCAGCCCCGCGGCCATCACAACCGCTGCGAGAGAAGTGCCGGTCACGAGGGGTTCATGGCTGGGGCGGGAGGATTCGAACCTCCGGTCACGGGACCAAAACCCGTTGCCTTACCACTTGGCTACGCCCCACCGCAGAGCGAGTATAGGCCCCGGGTCCGAGCACCTAGCGGCGATCCATGAGCAGCATCAGGAGAAGGAGGGCCGCCATCCCGACGAGGATGACGATCGCCAGGAACTTGGCGACCTCCCAGAGCACCGGGACGATCACCGCGATCAGCTGCGAGGCAGCCAGGATCCACGCGACCTCACGGAGAGTGTGGTAGCGGGCGGCCCGCGCGACGAAGATGTAGAGGGCGACGGCCGTGGCCGCGAGGGCGAGGACCCAGAACCAGCCCAGCCCGCCCCAGACGACGAGCAGGCTCTCCACGAGCCCGATGAGGAGAGCAAGGCGAAGCCTCCGCTCCCGGATCCAGTGCCCCCGGCTGCTCTCGCCGGCCTCGATGACTGGCGAGGTCGTCACGCGGCGAAGTTACCAGACAGGTGCAGTCACCCAGGTGCGCGCGCCACGGCCCAGCCTGCGCGCCGCCGAGCGTGCCTGCGCGCGCGCGGTAAAGAGGCCGTAGACGGTAGGTCCGGCGCCGCTCACGTCGGCGCGAAAGGCACCCGCGGCGCGCAGATCGGCGGCGAGCCCGCCGGCGCCGGACGCCGCCGCGAGATCGTTCGGCGGCAGCGCGGCGAGGTCGGCCGGCCGGCGCATTTCCCCCAGCGCGTGCAAGAGGTCGGCCCTTCGCCGCTCGAAGCCCGGGCCGCCTCCGAGCTCGTCGAATCGCGCGTACACCCGAGAAGTGGAGCCCTTGTCGATCTCGGGCGGGAGCGCCAGCACGACCCAGAAGTCCTGCGGCAGCTCGAGCGGTGAGAGGCGTTCACCTGCGCCTTCGGCGAGCTTCGGCCCCGGGTCGACGAAGAAGGGGACGTCGGCGCCGAGCCCGGCGGCGAGGGCGTGGAGACGGTCGGGTGCGAGCGGCTCCGGGATGGAGGCGTTGGCGAGCCGCAGTGCCGCGGCCGCGTCGGCGCTCCCGCCGCCGAGCCCGGCCGCGACCGGGATCTCCTTCGAGATCCGGACACGCCATGCCGGCTCGACCCCGGCGTCCTCGGCGAGTCGCCGGAGCGCGCTTTCGACGATCGTGTCGCCCGGAAACCCTGTGACCTCGAGGTCTTCAGCTCCCTCGAGCTCGATGCGGTCGCAAAGGTCGATCCGCTGCAGGACCGTGGCGACCTCGTGCAGGCCGTCGGCCCGACGCGGCCCGACTACGAGCGCCAGGTTGATCTTCGCCGCAGCGATCGCCCGCGCCGGGCTCATGCCGCGATGAGCCCGCCGAGGCGGAGAAACTCGTCAGGGGCCAGCTCCTCGGCGCGCACGTTTGCCTGGCGCCCGAGCTCATCCAGGGCACCCGCCGTCCGCTCGCGGTCCACGAGCCCGGCGAGCTCAAGCGAGTTGGCGAGGGTCTTGCGCCGGTGCGCGAAGGCGGCCTGGGCGAGACGCCGAACGGCAGCGAGCTCGGCGTCCCAGTCACGCTTCCGGCGGAAGGAGACGAGCGCCGAGTCGACGTTGGGCGGCGGCCGGAAGCACGTTCGCGCGACGGAGTGAAAGCCGGTGCGCTCCACGGCCAGCTGCAGGACCACCGACACGGCGCCGTACTCCTTCGTCCCGGGCGGGGCGAAGAAGCGGTCCGCCACCTCTCGCTGGACCATGACGCACCAGAGCGAAACAGAAGGAAGCACCGCGAGCCCCTCCATGACGATCGGCGTGGCCACGTTGTAGGGGAGGTTCGCGACCAGCTTCCGCGGCGGCGGTTCGAACCCCGCGTCGAGAAGATCGAGAGCGTCGCCGAAGACGAGCTCGACGTTCTCGCGCCCGGCGAGCCGTTCGCGGAGCAGCGGCTCCAGGCTCTCGTCGAGCTCGACCGCGTGGACGCGGCGGACGCGATCGGCGAGGTAGCCGGTCAGCACCCCGTGACCCGGGCCGATCTCGAGGACGACGTCTCCGGCGTCGAGCTCGGCGAGCCTGCCGATCACCTGAAGGATGTTCTCGTCCACGAGCCAGTGCTGGCCGAGCTCGCGTTTCGGCCGAACGGTCACGGGAGCGAGAAGAGGGTCGCTGCGTTCTGCTCGATCCGGCGACCGACCGAGCCGGCATCCTCGCCGCGAGCCTCGGCGAGAGCCGCGACAGTGTGAACCACGAAGCCCGGCTCGTTCCGCTTCCCGCGCACGGGTTGGGGCGCGAGGTACGGGGCGTCGGTCTCCGCCAGCAGGCGTTCGGAGGGGATCCGGGCCGCCGCCCGGCGGAGGTCGGGGGCCTTCGGATAGGTGACGTTCCCGGCGAAGGAGACGTACCACCCCTCCTCGAGAGCCGGCTCCAGGAGCTTCGAGGAGGAAAAGCAGTGGAGCACGATCGGAAGTGCGGCGGGGAGAGAGCGGAGCGTCGAAACGGTGTCCTCGTCGGCGGCGCGCGTGTGGACGACGAGAGGCTTGCCGACCTCCGCGGCGAGCTCCGCCTGGGCCCGGAATGCCCACATCTGTCGGTCCCGCGGGGCGAGATCGCGGTAGTAGTCGAGCCCGGTTTCGCCCACCGCGACCGCCCTGGGATGGCCGAGCAACTCGCGGAGCTCCGCGAGCTCCCGGTCGCCGACCGCGCCCGCCTCGTGTGGATGGAGCCCGATGGCGGCAAACACGCCCTCCTCCTCCTCGCACAGAGCCAGGACCGCGCGGGCGGACTCGATGCTCGTCCCCACCGAGATCACGCGCGTCACGCCGGCCAAGCGGGCGCGTTCGAGGATGCCGCTGGCATCGTCGTACGCGTCGAGGTGGGCGTGGGTGTCGATCATCGCTCGCGGCGCGAGGCCCGCGCGCCGGGCCTCACGCGGCCGCCGTCGGCGCGTCCACCCGCGGAAAGAGCGGCGGTGCCGGCTCGACTCCGTCCGCCGCGACCGCCCTCCCTGCCTCGGCGCCGCTCCAGGAAATGTCGCGGGGCTGGCCAAGCGCCGAGAGGATGCGGTCGGACGTCTCCGGCAGGTACGCCGCCAGGAGGACGGCGAGGGCCCGGAGGCCGTCCGCGAGCTCGTAGAGGACGCGGTCGAGCTCGTCCGACCGGGCTTCGTCCTTCGCAAGCTCCCACGGCGCCGAGCTCTCGACCTGGCGATTGAACCTCCGCACGAGGTCCCAGATCAGCTCCAGGCCCCCGGTTAGGTCGAACACGTCGAGCCGAGCCGCGACACCCTCGCGGGCTCGTTCGATCGCGAGAGCCGCTTCTTCCGACACCTCGACGGGCCGGAGACCGCCCTCCCGGTAGCGCGCGATCATCGCCGTCGTCCGCGAGAGGAGGTTGCCCAAGTCGTTCCCGAGCTCGCGCTCGTAGCGCTCGTGTAGGCCCTCGAGCGAGATGCTCCCGTCCTGCCCGAACGTGGCCACGCGAAAGAGGTAGAAGCGCACCGGGTCGACGCCGTAGACATCGATCAGGTCGAGCGGGTCGATGACGTTGCCCGTCGACTTCGCGATCTTGCGCTCGTCCAGCAACAGATATCCGTGCACGAAGAGCTGCTTCGGCACCTCGATGCGGGCTGCAAGCAGGAGAGCCGGCCAGATCACGCAGTGGAACTTGAGGATGTCCTTGGCGAGCAGATGGCGGACTTCGGGCCAGAACCGGGGTCGGAGGTCCTCTTCCGCCCTGGCGAACGCGAGCGCGCTCCAGTAGTTGATGAGCGCATCGACCCAGACGTAGACCACCTGGGTCGTGTCCCATGGCACCTCCACCCCCCAACGCTGAGACGCCCGGCTGACGCTGATGTCGTCGAGCCCCCGCTCGACGAAGCTGCGCGCCTCGTTGTACCGAAACTGCGGAAGGACGACGTCCGGCCGTTCGTCGTACAGTCGCAGAAGGGGCTCCTGATAGGCGGAGAGGCGAAAGAAGTAGTTCTTCTCCTCGACGAACTCCGGCGGGATCCCGTGCTGGGGGCACAGTCCGTCGACGAGCTCGGCCTCGGTGTAGAACGACTCGCAGCGCGTACAGTAGAGCCCCGAGTAAACGCCTTCGAAGATGTCCCCGCGGTCGTAGATCCGCTGGAGGAACTCCTGCACACGAACCTTGTGGCGGTCGTCGGTCGTGCGGACGAAGAAGTCGTTCGAGGCGTTGACGCGAACCGTCATCTCCTGGAAGGCCGCTGCGTTTCGATCGACGAACTCCTGGAGCTCGAGCCCCGCCTCCTCGGCGACTCTCGGGATGTTGGAGCCGTGCTCGTCGGTGCCCGTGAGGAAGAAGGTTTCCTCCCCCCGTTGACGCCGGTGCCTGGCGACGATGTCGGCGGCGATCGTCGTGTATGCGTGGCCGACGTGCGGAGTCGAGTTGACGTAGTAGATGGGCGTCGTCACGTAGAAGGACATCGGCGCCCATGATACGGCCGGGGTTCCTGAGGCAAGTCTCCGGTTTCAAGCCGACGAAGATGGGAACTGATCGGTGGTAGCGACGCATGGGTCAACGGGTCGAGACCAGCTCCGGCCTACGACAACGCGACGAGGAAGGACGAGGACGCACCCGATGGAAACGCGGAAGCACAACCGAGGCGGGAAGACGACGACAGGCATCATTCGTCACCTCGACGAGCTCGGCCGCATCGTCATCCCGATCGAGATCCGGAAGCGGTTCGGGCTCACCGAGCGCGACGCCCTCGAGATCGCCGTCAAGGACGAGACCATCCTCCTGAGCAGGCCGCGAAGCACCTGCGTGTTCTGCGGCTCGACGCGCACCGTCCTCGAGCATCGGGGTCGGGGCGTGTGCAGGAACTGCGCGAACGAGCTGGCGGCGGCGAAGCGCTAGCGTCGCCGCGAGGGCGAGGAGGCTCGCCGCCGCGCCGATGATCGGCGCGACGTCCAACACCGGACCCGATTGCCCTGTCCGCGAACCGGTTTCCGCGCCGCTGCCCAGGGCCGACTCCCCGGCGTCACGGACCGCCGGCCCGCTGCCGTTCGGCAGCCCGCTCGTCGAGTACACGGCCTCGGCGCCTGCGAGGCGCCCGCCGGCGCGCCCGTGAACCCCCGCTGCGGAAGCTTGGCGTTGCTCGGTCTGGCCGCCACGACCAGCCGGGTCGGAGGCAACGACGAGAACCTCGGTCTTGTGCTCGGCGGTTGCGCGCGGCGGGGTTGCGCCGGTTGCGACCGGCTCGTTAGCGGCAGGAGCCGGCACTCCCGGGGCAGTGATCGGCGTCTCCGCGGCAGGAGCCGGCGTCTCCGCGGCAGGAGCCGGCGCCGCCGGAGCAGGAGCAGGCGCCTCGGCCGGTGGAGCCGGCGTTTCAGGGGAAGGGGCGGGAGCCTCGGGCACGGCCGGAGCCGGAACCGTCGGAACGGCGTCGCCGGGCGGCGACGGGGTCGGCGGCGGATCCGCCCCGTGGTTGGGAAGGAAGGACAGTGGATCGAGGTACCCGTTCGGATCCGACGTGACCCTGATGCCGAGGTGCACGTAGGGCTGTGGGTGCTCGGCCTCGCCGCTCGGGCCCATCGTCCCCACACGGGCTCCCTCGCTCACCGCCGACTCCGCCTCGACCTCGAGCGAGCCGAGGTGGACGAGCGTGACCGAATAGCCGTCGGACGTCCGGACGGTCACCGTCCGACCGCCGCCCGGAACCGTGCCGGCGAAGCTCACGACGCCGCCGGCCGGGGCGAGAACGGGCGAACCTCTGTCGCCACCGACATCGATGCCGCGATGTTGCCCGGCAGCGTAGGGGTCATCCCCCAACTCGAACGCCCGTAGCACCGGCCCGTCGGCGGGCCAGGTCCAGGCGAGTGCGGGCGGCGCGCCGGCCTGGAACGCGATCAGGACCGGAAGCAGGGCAATCAGGTTCTTCATCTCCTGCCTCCCGTTGTCCGCTATGTCAACGTGCAGGCTGCACGGTAGCAAGGCGGGTGGACGTTGTCAACAGAGGCGACGCTTCCGAGGTCGGATGCTTACAGAGAACCGCGATAGAGCCTGTTTCGCGACACGCCCGTCAGGCCGGCGACCGCGTCGGCCGCGACGCGGCGCGGAGTCCCGGCGGCGACGAGCCGCGCAACGGCTTCGAGCGCCTCCGTCTCCTCCCCGTCTCCGTTCGGCCGGTGCGCTCCGAGGACGATCGTGATCTCCCCCTTGGGCGCGGTCCGGAAGCGCTCGGCCAGCTCGCGCGCGCTCCCGCGGGCGACCTCTTCGAAACGCTTCGTGAGCTCCCGGCAGATCGCGACGCGCCGCTCTGCGTCTGTCTCGGCCAGGCTCGCCAGGGTGGCCGGCAGCCGCCGAGGCGACTCGAACGCGACCACCGGCCATCTCCAGCCGCGCAGGTCTTCCCACAACCGTTCGAGCCCGGCACGGGTCCTCGGCAGGAAGCCGACGAACGCGTAGCGCTCGCTCAGGAGACCGCTCGCCACCAGCGCCGTCTCGACCGCCGACGGCCCCGGGAGGACCGTCACTTCCAACCCCGCCTCGAGCACGGCGGCCACGAGCCTCGCGCCCGGGTCGCTCACGCCAGGGAGGCCCGCGTCGCTGGCCAACGCGATCCGCTGCCTCGCCTCGAGGCGAGGCAGGACCTCGGCGGTTCGGCTCGCCTCGTTGTGTCGATGGAAGGAGAGCGTCCGGGCTCGGATCCCGTGGCGGTCGAGGAGGATCCGCGTCCGTCTCGTGTCCTCGCAGAGCACGAGGTCCGCGTCCCCGAGCTCGCGGAGTGCCCGCAGGGTGACATCCTCGAGGTTGCCGATCGGCGTCGGGCAGACCACGAGGGGCACGGCCTCAGCCCTCCTCGAGAGCGTCGAGAGCGACGAGCGCGGCGCCGACGAGGCCGGCTTCGGGCCCGAGCTCCGCCTCCACGATCGTCACCGTGTCCCGGGCGGGGACGAGCGTGCGTTCGGAAACGACGCGGCGGGCGGGAGCCAGGAGGAGCTCCCCAGCCTCGGCGAACCCGCCGCCAACCACCACAAGCTCGGGATTGAAGACGTTGACCAGGTCCGAGATGCCCACTCCGAGGTGGAAGCCGACGTGGTCGAGCACGTCGCGTGCGTCGCCGGGCCCTGCCGCTGCGAGCTCCACGAGCAATCTGGGGTCGACGCGCCGCCCGGCCGCCGCCGCCCTGCCGAGGTCTCCTTCGGGGCGCTCGGCCACGGCGCGGGCGGCGAGCCTTTCTGCGGCGAGGCCCGAGGCCATGGCTTCCAGGTGGCCTCGCCCGGGACAGGCTCCCTGACAGGGCGGCCCGTCCAGGTCGAGCGTGATGTGGCCGAGCTCGCCCGCCGCGCCCACGGCCCCGCGGTAGAGCCGATCGTCGAGGATGAGACCCCCGCCGACCCCGGTCCCGAGCGTGAGCATGACGACGTGTCGCGCCCCGCGTGCGGCACCGAGCCGGTGCTCCGCCACCGCGGCGGCGTTGCCGTCGTTCTCGATCATGACCGGCACGCCGAACCGCTCCTGCAGCCGATCGCGGAGGTCGACGTCGGCGAACGGGATGTTCACCGAGGTGACGGCCCGGCCAGAACGCTGGTCGATCGTCGACGGGATGCCCACGCCGAGCGCGGAGAACCCGCCGTCGGCGAGGCCGCCGATGACCCGCTCGAGCTGCGCGAGGACGGCCCCCTCGCCGGTCCGATCCGTCGGCTCGACCGCGTGACGAACGACCGCCCCGTCTCCATCGACGAGCCCCGCGGCCAGCTTCGTCCCGCCCACGTCGACCGCGATCACCTGGCGAGTGCTCATTCGGGGTCTGGCTACGATACTCGGTCGCCGTGGCGTCCAAAGACAAGCCGTACCGCGTCTACCGCGGCGGACGGGTGAAGGGCCCCGTTCCGACCGAGTCGAGGCAGGAGCAGGATCGTGCCCCTGGCGTCGGCGACGGCAAGGACGAGTACGCTCGCTCGAGGCGGGCCCGGCCGCGGCGTCGCCGTCGTTGGCTCCGCATCGCGCTCGTCGTCGTCCTCGTCGTCGTGCTCCTCGTCGCGGTCTGGTCTGTGCTCGGCTACCTCGCGTTTCGAAGCGGCGTCAAGGAGGCGAACGAACGCCTCGACTCGCGGGCCTACGCCGCGCTTGCCCCTCAGGACGGGCTTGTGCTCTCGAACCCCTCGACGATCCTCGTGCTCGGAACCGACGAGGGCCCTGGCCGGGAGGGGCCCTTCCGCTCCGATTCGATCATGCTTGTTCGCACAGACCCCGACGAGCATCGGATCGCACTTCTCTCCATCCCGCGGGATCTGCGCGTGGAGATCCCGGGAAGTGGCCTCGACAAGGTCAACGCCGCGTACGCGTTCGGAGGCCCGACGCTCGCCATCCGTACGGTGCAGGCGCTGACGGGCATCCCGGTCAACCACGTCGTGGTCGTGAGCCACCCGCGGTTCAAGCAGGTGATCGACACGCTGGGCGGCGTGACGATCGACGTCCCGAAGCCCATCCTCACCGACAAGATCAGTTGCCCCTACGAGACTCAGGCGGAGTGCGACGACTGGAGGGGCTACCGCTTCCGCACGGGCGAGCAGACGATGAACGGCCGGCGGGCGCTCATCTACGCGCGGGTGCGGGTGAATCAGCTCGACCCCGCGGACAACGACATCACCCGTGGGGAACGCCAGCAGGCCGTCGTCCAGGCAGTCGCCGACGAGGTGACGAGCTTCGGGACGTTCCTTCGCATGCCGTTCATCGGCGACGACCTCGTGGCCCCGCTCGCAACCGACCTCTCGGCGAATCAGCTTCTCCAGCTCGGCTGGGTGAAGCGACGGACGCCCTCGAGCGGGATTCTCCGCTGCCGGCTGGGCGGGACGCTTGCCGACATCGACGGGCAGTCGTTCATAATCGGCGGGGAGGACAACGCCAACGTCGTCGCGATGGTCGAGGGCAAGGTCGCTCCGCAGCGACCGCGGCCCGGCTCGGGCACCCTCGGCCCCGGCTGCCGGGTCGGCCGCGACGGCTGACGGGCGGCAGACGGTGCGCGACCGAAGGCTACGAGGGCTCGGACGCCTTCGAGTCGGACGCCTTCGACTCCGCCTTGCCGGCCTTCTTCGGCTCGCCCGCGTCGCCGCCGCCGTCGCCGTCCTTGGCGGCCGGGCCCCGGTTCCCGCGACCGTAGTCGGTCGAGTAGAAGCCGGAGCCCTTGAAGTGGATCGCAGCCGGGTAGAGCACCTTCGTCAACGGGCCCGCGCCGCACACCTCGCACACGTCTGGCGCCGGGTCCGTCATGCGCTGGAACAGCTCGAACGTGTGGCCGTTGGGGCAGCGATATTCGTAGATCGGCATCGTCGGATGGCCGCGCCGTGCGGATGCTAGCAGGGGACACGGAGGCCTCCGGCACTCGCACAGGGAGAGTGCCAGAGCCGTCCGCAGGCGGACGAGGCGCGGTGCGGACACTCGACGGCTACCGGCTCGGGGTCGCCGCGATCGCCGCGGGGCTGGCGGCTTTCCTGCTCCTCCGCCTGCACGCATTGCCGCCTCACGAGGACGAGACGCTCGTCTTCTTCGTGAGCCACTCCTCCCTGGGCGACATGCTCGGCACCGTGCTCGGGGAGCGCGGTGGGGCGCCTCTCCACTATCTCCTGGCCTACGTCGCCGGCCTCGTGGATCCCGGCCTCACGAGCCTTCGGCTCATCTCCGTGGCGTTCGCCGTCGCGAGCATCCCGGCGATCGCGGCGCTCGTGGCACGCCTGAGCGATCGCCGGACGGCGCTCGTGGCGACGCTGCTCGCCGCGGTCAGCTGGACGACGCTCTACCACGGAATCTACGGCCGGATGTACAGCCTCTTCCTCTTCACGTCGGTCCTCTCCCTCGTACTGCTCCTCCGGGCGCTCGAGCGCGGCACCCGGGGCCGCTGGGCGGCCTGGGCAGCAGGGACGCTGGCGCTCCTCGCGACCCAGCCCTACGGCGTGCTCGTCCTCGCGGCCGAGGTCGTCTACGTGGCGGTGCTCCGGGCGCGCCGGCCACTGCCCCTCCGAGCTCCGCTGGTGGCGCTGGCAGCTCTCCTCGTCCTCGCCACGCCTCTGTGGCGGACGTACGCGCTCCTCGCCTCCCGTTTCGACGTCGGGGTCGGCGAGTCGAGCTCGGAGCTCGGCTCTCCCCTCGACGTTCTCGAATACTTCTCGGAGGTCTTCGGCGACTTCATCGCGGGCCGGCCGGCCGTCTCCGTGCCCGCAGCGATTCTGGCAGCCCTGGGGCTCGTCGTCCTGGGCCGCACGCGGCCCGAGGCTGCAGTCCTCACACTGGTCGTCGCCGGCGTGCCGGCCGTCGCCCTACTGGCCGCCGGGTCGGGGCCCGGCGTCTCGCTCGAGACCAGGCACCTCATCTTCGTCCTGCCCTTCGCGACGATGGCCGTCGCCGCCGGGCTCCTGCGCGTGGGAGCTGCGTGCGGCCGCGCGGGGCCCGGCGTGGTCGCCCTCGCCCTGGGCTTTCTCGTCGCGTCCCAGGTCGCCTGGGGGCTCGACCGCACCCGCTGGCTTTACGCCGGCGAGCCCGAGGCGCGCTCCGAGGGGCGGGAGGCGGCCGCCCAGTGGCTCGCGCGGACCGGGCGCGAGGACGACGTCCTCTTCGGCTACGAACCGACCTACCTCGATGCCTGGGAGCAGGGGGCGCCCTTCGGAGAGATCTTCGTCCCGCGCGCCGACGCGACGCTGGCGCTCGAGGCGCTCGAGGAAGCCGGCGAGCCGCTCGGCCGGGGGGTCTGGGTGCTCGACTCCTCCAATGACGTCGACCAGACGGAGAACCGGATGACGGTCCCGAACGCGACGCCCGGGCCGGAGTTCGAGACGCAGGCGTTCGGGCCCTTCCTCCTCGTCCGGACGACCGAGCCGACGAGGACCCCGCGGGAGTTCCTGGAGGCAGCGCTCGCCGTCCAGGAGCTCGGCCTCGAGCTCGAGATCGGTGACGCGGGCGTCAACGCCAACACGGTGCGGAAGGCTCTCGCGGACGTGGGCTAGCGAGCGCGCTCCCCGCGCGCCTCGCGCTCGAGGAGCTCCTCGTAGCAGGGAGCCTCCTCGAAGGCGGCCAGCCCGGCGGGGCTCTCCCGCCTTCGGGGCCGCGACCGGACCTTCATCCGACCGGCGGCCGCGAGGCCGGCGACGCTGCCGACGAGGCCGCCGAGGAGGAAGGGCCGCAGCCGTCGCCTGCGCCGGTCGCCGTCCACGGACTCGATTCGTAGGGCTCGGTGCGGCGTGTGATCTGCACGCTCGGGGACCTCCTCCTGGACGTCGTCGTGCGCCTGGACGGCCCGATCGCGGAAGATACGGACACCTATGGCCGCACGCGCGTCGGTGCCGGTGGCCAGGCGGCGAACGTCGCCGCCTGGGTCGTGGTGCTCGGCGGACGCGCCCGCTTCCTCGGGAAGCGGGCCAGTGATGCCGCCGGCCGGCTCCTCGCCGAGGAGCTCGAAGAGCGCGGCGTCGAGCTGGTCGGGCCGGTGGTCGAGGCGGGAACAGGCACCGTCGTCTCGATTGCGACGCCCGACGGGGCGAGGACGATGCTGAGCGACCGCGGCGTCTCCGTCGAGCTCTCGCCCGACGAGCTCCAGCCCGCGTGGCTCGAGGGCTGCGAGTGGCTGCACGTGCCCGGCTACAGCCTCGTGCGCTCCCCGCTCAGGGAGACGGCGCTGGCCGCAGCGGCGCTGGCCCAGCAGGTCAGCGTCGACCTCTCGTCGACCGCCGCGATCGAGGCGTTCGGAGTGGACGGGTTCCGTGACACGGTGGCGGCGCTGGAACCGAAAGTGATCTTCGCGAACGAGGCCGAGGCCGAGCTCGTCGGGCATCTCGAGGCGCCGACCGTCGTGATCAAGCGGGGCGCGCAGGGGTGCGTGATCGTGACCGCGGGGGGCGGGCCCAGCTGGCCTCGAGCGAGACCGCGGTCGTCGACACGACCGGCGCCGGGGACGCGTTCGCCGCCGGCTTCCTCCTCGACGGCCCCGCCGCGGCCCTCGCCGCGGCCGCCCGCTGCATCGCCAAGATGGGGGCGATGCCCTAGATGGGACCTGATCCGCACCCATCCCGAGGTTCGGGCCGCACTCGAGGCCAGGCGGCCGGTGGTCGGCCTCGAGACGACGCTCGTCTCGCACGGATTCCCGGACGGAGAGGGCGTCGCCGTCGCCACGGAGGCGGAACGGCGGGTGCGGGCGGCCTGGGCGGTGCCCGCGACGATCGGCGTCGTGGACGGCGTCATCCAGGTAGGGCTCTCGGAGGAGCAGCTCGAGCGCTTCGGCAGCTCGCCGGACGCGCGCAAGGTCGGTCCGCGCGATCTCGCCGCCTGCGCCGCCCAGGGCGTCCTCGGCGCCACGACGGCCGGGGGAACCTTGGCGGTCTGCCGAGCCGTCGGCATCGGCTTTCTCGGGACGGGCGGGCTCGGCGGCGTCCACCGTGGCTGGGCCGAGCGACCCGACATCTCCGCCGACCTCGCCGAGCTCGCCCGGACCGAAGCGCTGGTGGTCGCGTCCGGCGCGAAGTCCCTGCTCGACGTCCAGGCGACCGCCGAGCTGCTCGAGACGATCGGCGTCCCCGTTCTCGGATGGCGTACCGACACCATGCCGGTCTTCTATTCGCGCGAGGGCGGGCCGCCGGTCTCGGCCCGCGTGCTGACCGTGGAGGAGGTCGCCCAGATCGCCCAGTTCCACTGGCGGCTCGGACGTCACTCGGCGCTCCTGCTCGCACGGCCGCCGGACGAGAGCCTCGACGTCGAGCCGCTCGTCGAGGAAGGAGTCGCCGAAGCCCGGCGCCAGGGCGTTTTCGGCCAGGACGTGACCCCGTTCGTGCTCGCCTACCTGCACGAGGCGAGCGACGGCTCGACGGTCGAGGTGAACAAGAAGCTGATCGTCGAGAACGCCGCGCTGGCCGCCGAGGTGGCGGTTGCCTACTCCCGGTTGCAGTGAATTAACGATTCGGTAAGGCCGGCGCGGTATCGTCGTCCCCGTGGGGCGCCGCCGCTCCTCGCATTTCTGGTGGTCCTGCTGGCCGCGTGCGGCGGTGGCTCGGATCCGTCCGCCGAGCCGACCTCGCCCGAGCCGGCGCCGACCGCCCCGCCCGAGACGGCGACCACGGAGCCGGAGCCGACCACCGACGAGACGACGACGGAGGCCGCGCCGCCTCCGCCCGAGGCGCCGCCGGGCGTCCCCGGGTACGTCGCAGGCTACCGCGACTGGGTCCAGCTCAACCGCGCGCCCATCGCTCCCCGTGACGCCGACCCGCATCTCGGGACGAAGAACGTCTACGCGTCGGAGGACCGGCGTGCCAACGGGCGCTTCCCGTACGGGACGATCGTCGTCAAGGACGCGAATCGCCCGGGCAAGAGCTTCATCGGCCTGATCGCGATCATGCGCAAGGAGCGCGGCGCCGACCCGGCGCACAACGACTGGGTCTTCGTCGAGTACACGCGCGAGACGCGAGGAGACCGCTTCCGCGAGATCGCAAGCGGCGCGGTCTGCTGGACCTGCCACATGGGAGCGCTCGACAGCGACTACGTCTTCACGAAGTAGGCGTCACTCGTCGATTCGCTCGATCGCGACGATGTCCTCGGCGGCGAAGTCCACCGAGCCGGCCTCGCCCCAGCCGACGACGTCCCCGCTCGGAAGCACGGCGACCGGCTCGATCACCCGGCCGTCGCGCAGGAGCAGCCGGGTCTGGTGTGCGCCCCAGGCGTCCTGGGGCCAGGACGCGACCTCGGCCGCGAGCCAGTCCGGCAGTCGCGGAGGGTCAGCCACCGAGAAGCTTGATGAGGTCGTCGACCTCGAGCATCTCGTACGACTGCGTGTGCACGCTCCCGCGCGCCCCGAGCGCGACCGAGACCTTCGCGATCACCGCCGAGCTCTCCGCCTCGACGATGTTCACGAAGTCGTGCGGGCCGAGCACGAACCACTGGTGGAGCACCTTCGCACCCAGCTCCTCGACGTCCTTGTTCACCTCCCGCAGGCGCTCGGGGTTCGCGCGCAGCGTCTGCAGGCCCTGCTCGCTCAGCGTCGACAGCATCAGGTACTTGGCATTCTCCTCCCTAGGCGGCGGCTCTCGCGCGACGCTGCGAGGATACAGCGGCCCGCGCACGTGCTGCTCGAAGTAGAGGACCGAGAGGCCGAGGAAGAAGAAGGGCGCGAGCACGACCTGCGCCAGCGCGACGGCGATCAGCCTGCCGTTGTCCGCGAAGCCGGCGAGCGCGACGCCGAGTCCGATTCCGAGGACGAGATAGATGATGATCAGCGCCGCTATCACCCCGAGAGCGTGCAGATACTCCGTCCGCGCAAGGCGGATCGAGCGCAAGAGCGCGTATGCGATCCGGTCGAGAGAGTTCCTCACCTCGGGGTCGCGCTCGACCATCGCCGCGGGGACCGAGAAGCCCATCAGCGCGAGCCAGAGCGCGCCGACGATGAGCAGGAACAGGTACGTGAGCGCGATGACTGCCGGCACGGCGACCACGAACGTGAGGACGAGCAGCACGGCGGCCCGCAGGCCGACCTGCGCCCAGGCCTCGACGAACCTGTCGCCCGAGACCAGCCGCGCGGCGGCTCCGTAACTCGCCGTGAAGGCCAGAGCGATCACGAGGACGTCCAGGAGGTCCGGCGTCAGGGCACCGAGCAGATAGGCGCCGCCCGTGACGAGGCCGAGGCCGATCGCCGCCCAGGGCCGCTGGGAGTAGATGCGGATGGTCTCGGACAGAAGCTCGCCGAGGGGAAGCGGGCGATCGGGCGGGGTCACCGGGCCGAACTCTAGGGCTCTGACGTGGAGGCCCGCCGCGAGAGGTTCGACTCGGAGGCGGCGCGGGCACTCGCCGATGCGCTGGAGGCGGAGCTCCTGCACACCTACGACGGCGTTCCCTTCGAGGGCGGTCTGCCGGCTCGTTCGTCGGCCTCGAGCCGGGAGGCTCCAGGCGGCGGCCATCGGGCTCTACGTCTCGGCGGGCTTCGGGCCGATCCCTCGGTACGGGCCGTTCGCGAATGACCGAGAAGCGTCCGCTTCGAGAAGCGGCTCCGCTAGGGTCCCGGCGTGGGCTACACGGTGTCCAGGCGGACGGGCTCGCCTTCGAGCCGCGGTCGGAGACGGACCGAGGTCGATCGCCTCGCTCTCGGAGGCGCTCTCCGAGTCTCGCGCGAACGTCTGGCGCTACCCGCCGGGGCGCACGGGAGGCGCCACCGCGACCTGGGCCAGGAGGAGGTCTTCGTCGTCCTCGGCGGGACGCTGACGATCGATCTCGGCGAGCCGCCGGAGCGCCACGAGGTGCCGCGCGGCGGCGTCGTCGTCGTCGAGCGAGGTGAGATCCTGCAGCTCCGGAACGCCGGCGAGGAGGAGCTCGTCCTCTTCATCTACGGCGCCCCGCCCGAGACCGGCAAGGCCGAGTTCTTCGACCCGGTGCCGTAGCTCCCGGCCCGACGGGTCGTTACACGTTCGGCACGGATCTGCGCGCCACCGATGCGATTCTCGGCTGTACGCTGGGAGCGGGTGGTGGGCTGGGGTGCCCCGAAGGCTGACGCGGAGCGGCGCCCTCGCTGCGGCGCCGGGATCTACGCGGTCAATGGCTCGGGAGCCGGCGCCTTCGTGAAGACGAGCTCGCCGTCGGCCACGTCGACCCGGATCGCGTCGCCCTCGGCGAACTGGCCCTCCAGGAGCCGCAGCGCGAGCGGGTTCTCCACGAGGCGCTGCAGCGCGCGCTTGAGCGGGCGGGCGCCGTACGTCGGGTCCCAGCCGGCCTCCGCCAGATGCTCCTTGGCCGCGTCCGTCAGCTCGAGCCCCAGGCCGCGCTCGGCGAGCCGCGCCTGGAGCCGCTCCAGCTGGAGCTCGACGATCTCGCCGAGCTGCTCGCGCGTCAGCGCCCTGAACTCGACGATCTCGTCGATCCGGTTCAGGAACTCCGGGCGGAAGACCTCCCGCATCTGCTCGGCCGAGCGCAGGTTCGAGGTCATGATGATCACCGTGTTGCGGAAGTCGACGGTGCGGCCCTGACCGTCGGTCAGGCGGCCGTCGTCGAGGATCTGCAGGAGCACGTCGAAGACCTCGGCGTGCGCCTTCTCGATCTCGTCGAGGAGGACGACGGAGTACGGCCGGCGGCGGACCGCCTCGGTGAGCTGGCCTCCCTCCTCGTAGCCGACGTAGCCGGGCGGCGCGCCGACGAGGCGCGCGACCGTGTGCCGCTCCTGGTACTCGGACATGTCCAGGCGGACGAGGGCGCGCTCGTCGTCGAACATGAACTCGGCGAGGGCTCGGGCGAGCTCGGTCTTCCCGACGCCGGTCGGTCCGAGGAAGACGAACGAGCCGATCGGCCGGTTCGGATCCTGCAGGCCGGTGCGGGCCCGGCGGAGCGCGTTGGCGACGGCCTCGACCGCCTCCTCCTGCCCGACGACCCGCTGGTGCAGGCGCTCCTCCATGTGGATGAGCTTCTCGGTCTCGCCCTCGAGGAGGCGCGCGACGGGAATCCCGGTCCAGCGCGCGACGACCGCGGCGACGTCGTCCTCGTCGACCTCCTCCTTCACCATCGGCGCGAACTCCTGCTCCTTGCGCTCGGCCAGCTCGGCCTCGAGCGCGGGCAGCTCGCCGTACTGGATCTCGGCAACCCGCTGGAGGTCGCTGGCGCGCTCGGCGCGCTCGGCCTCCATGCGCAGGTCGTCGATCCGCTGCGTGATCTCCTTGACGCGGTCGAGCTGCTCCTTCTCCTTCGCCCAGCGGGCGGCGAGCTCGTCGCGGTGCGCCTTGGCATCGGCGAGCTCGCGCTCGACCGGCTCGCGCACGTCCTCGGTCTCCTTGCCCATGGCGGCAAGCTCGATCTCGAGCTGGCGCACGCGGCGCTCGGCCTCGTCCAGCTCGAGCGGCGAGGAGTCGATCTCCATGCGCAGCCGCGAGGCGGACTCGTCGACGAGGTCGATCGCCTTGTCGGGGAGGAAGCGGTCGGAGATGTAGCGGTCGGAGAGCACGGCTGCGGCGACGAGCGCGGCGTCGCGGATGCGCACGCCGTGGTGGGCCTCGTAGCGCTCCTTCAGGCCGCGGAGGATCGCGATCGTGTCCGCGACGGACGGCTCGCCGACGAAGATCGGCTGGAAGCGGCGCTCGAGCGCGGCGTCCTTCTCGATGTGCTTGCGGTACTCGTCGAGGGTCGTCGCCCCGACGGCCCGCAGCTCTCCGCGGGCGAGCATGGGCTTGAGCATGTTCGCGGCGTCGACGGCGCCCTCTGCCGCGCCGGCTCCGACGATCGTGTGCAGCTCGTCGATGAAGAGGATGATCTCGCCCTCCGACTCCTTGATCTCGGTGAGCACGGCCTTGAGCCGCTCCTCGAACTCGCCGCGGTACTTCGAGCCCGCGAGCAGCGCGCCGATGTCGAGCGCCCACACGCGCTTCCCCTTCAGGCCCTCGGGGACGTCGCCGGCGACGATCCTCTGCGCAAGGCCCTCGGCGATGGCCGTCTTCCCCACGCCCGGGTCGCCGATCAGCACGGGGTTGTTCTTCGTCCGGCGGGAGAGCACCTGGATGACTCGGCGGATCTCCTCGTCACGTCCGATCACCGGATCGAGCTTGCCCTCCTCGGCCAGCTCGGTGAGATCCCGCCCGAACTTCTCCAGCGCCTGGTAGGAGCCCTCGGGGTCCTGGGACGTGACGCGCTGGGAGCCCCGTACGTCCTTCAGCGCCTCGAGGAGAGCATCCCGCGGGACGACGTCGAGCGCGAGCAGGAGGTGCTCGGTCGAGACGTAGTCGTCTTCGAGCTTGCGCATCTCCTCCTCGGCGTGGTCGAGCACCTCGGAGAAGGCCGTCGAGACGCGCGGCTGCTGCGCGGCCGCGCCCTGGACGGAGGGTTTCGCCGACAGCACGGCCTCGGCGCGGGCGCGGACGTCCGCGACCGACGCTCCCGCGCGCTCGACGAGCGTGCGCGGCAGCTCCTGGTCGAGAAGGGCGAGCACGACGTGCTCCGGGTAGATCTCCGGGTTGCCGCTCCGGCGCGCCAGCTCCTGGGCAGCGCCCACTGCCTCCTGCGACTTGATGGTCAGCCTGTTGAAGTCCATGTCCTCTTCGTCGGTACGGGGAGTGTCTGGTCCGGATCGGAATAGAGCACGACCTCGCGCCGGTACTGGCGATGGACGCGCTGGACCTCTTCCCGCATCTCACGCTCCAGCCGATCGAGGCGCCCCCGCAGGCGGCCGAGCTCGTCCTCGAGGCGGAGGACGGTCTCGACACCTGCGAGGTTCAGTCCCAGCTCGGTCGTCAGCCGCTGGATCAGGCGGAGCCGCTCGAGGTCCGCCTCGGAGTAGAGCCGCGTGTTCCCCGGCGTCCGCCGCGGTCGCACGAGGCCCTTCGTCTCGTAGACCCGCAGGGTCTGCGGGTGCATGCCGACGAGCTCGGCGGCGACGGAGATCATGTAGCGCGGGCGGTCGTCCATCACGTCCTCAGCTTCTCCCTGGGGTCGCGAGTGGATGCCTTGCCGAGCGCCTCGATCGCCTCGCGCTCGGCCTTCGTCAGCTTCGTCGGAACGTCCAGGCGCACGCGGGCGAGCAGGTCGCCCTTGCCGCCGCCGTTCAGCTTCGGCGCACCCTTCCCGCGGACGCGCAGGAGCTTGCCGTCCTGCGACCCGGCGGGGACCTTGAGCGAAATCCGCCCTTCGGGCGTCGGCACCTCGACCTCGGCGCCGAGCGCCGCCTCCGCGTACGTCACGGGGACCTCGATGACGAGGTCGGCGCCGCGCCGCTTGAAGAGCGGCGAGGGTGTCACGCGGGTCGTCACGATCAGGTCGCCGGGCGGGCCGCCGCCGTAGCCGGCCTCGCCCTTGCCCTTGAGGCGGATCTGCGTGCCGTCCTTCACCCCGGCGGGGATCTTCACGGTGTAGCGCTTCGTCCGCCGCTCGCGGCCCGAGCCCTGGCACGTGCGGCAGGGCGTCTCGATCACGGTGCCGTTCCCGCCGCAGCGGGGGCACGGCCGCGAGAAGGCGAAGAAGCCCTCGTCCTCGGAGGTCACGCCGCGGCCCCGGCACTCGGGGCAGATGACCGGGCTCGTGCCCGGTTCGGCCCCCGAGCCCCTGCACGTCGAGCAGACGGTTTCGAGCTCGACCGGGATCTTCGTCGTGAGGCCGTTCAAGGAGTCCTCGAACGCGAGAGTGACCGAAACGCCGACGTCGGCGCCGCGCTGCCCGCGCTGCCGGGCCCGCGCGCCTCCGCCTGCGGCCCGCCCGAAGAGCCCGCCGAACAGATCGCCCAGGTCGCCGAGGTCGCCGACGTTCCCGGCCCACGTGAACCCGCCGGGCCCGCCGGCCTGCGCGCCCTCGAACATGCGCGGCCCGAGCTGGTCGTACTGCTTCCGCTTCTCCGGGTCGGAGAGGACGTCGTAGGCGTCCTGCAGCTCCTTGAACCGCTCTTCCGCGGCGGAATCGCCCGGGTTCGAGTCCGGGTGGTGCTTGCGGGCGAGCTTGCGGTAGGCCTTCTTGATCTCGTCCTGCGAGGCCGACTTCGAGACGTCCAGGACCTCGTAGAGGTCTCTCACTCCGGCGATCCCTGGGAGACGACGACGCGTGCCGGGCGAAGCACCCGGTCGCCGAGCCGGTATCCCTTCTGGATGACCTCGAGGATGACGCCGTCGTCCTCCTCGGAGGGCTGCGTGAGCAGGGCCTCGTGGACGTGCGGGTCGAACTCCCCGTCGGTCTCGACCTCGACGAGGCCCTCCTTCGAGAGCGCGTCGCGGAGCTCGCGGTGCACGAGCCTGACGCCCTCCTCGAGCTTCGCCTCCTCGTGCTCCTCGGCGGCCTCGAGCGCGCGCTCGAGGTCGTCGACGACGGGCAGAAGCTCCTTGACAAGCCGCTCATGGGCCCGCGCGACCAGGGCCTCCTGGTCGCGCTGCGCCCGCTTGCGGTAGTTGTCGAAGTCTGCCGCGACCCGCTTGAGGTCGTCGATCAGCTCGTCGCGCTCGCGCTCGAGGAGCCCGACGCGCTCCTCGAGCTCCTCGAGTGCCTTCTCGGCAGCGGCCTCCTTCGGACCGGTCGTCTCCTCGGAGGCCATTACGGGCGCTTCGCCTCCTCGTCGATGACCTCGTAGTCCGCCTCCTCGACGACCTCGTCGTCGGAGACGGCCTCGCCGTTTCCGGCGCTCGGCTGGGCAGCGGCCTGCTCCGCCTGCACCTTCTCGTAGACCGCCTGGGCGAGCTTGTGCGCGGCCTCCATCAGCTCCTCGCTCTTGGCGCGGATCTCGGCGACGTCGTCGCCGTCGGCGACGGTCTTCAGCGCCTCGAGCCGCTCCTCGATCGTCTTCACGGTCTCCTCGTCGAGCGAGTCGCGGTGCTCGGCGAGGCTCTTCTCGGTCGAGTAGACGAGCGTCTCCGCCTGGTTTCGGGCCTCGGCCAGCTCGCGCAGCTTGTGCGCCTCGTCGGCGTGCGCCTCGGCGTCGGCGACCATCCGCTCGACCTCGGCCTCCTCGAGCCCGGAGCCGCCCTCGATCCGGATCTGCTGCTGGTTGCCGGTGCCGAGATCCTTCGCGGAGACGTTGAGGATCCCGTTGGCGTCGATGTCGAAGGCGACCTCGATCTGCGGCATCCCGCGGGGCGCCGGCGGGATTCCGACGAGCTGGAACTTCCCGAGCGTCTTGTTGAAGGCGGCCATCTCCGACTCGCCCTGGAGAACGTGGATCTCGACCGACGGCTGGTTGTCCTCCGCGGTCGTGAACGTCTCCGACTTCTGCTTCGGGATGGTGGTGTTGCGCTCGATCAGCGTCGTGGAGACGCCGCCCTTCGTCTCGATGCCGAGCGAGAGCGGGGTGACGTCGAGCAGGAGGATGTCCTTCACCTCGCCCTTGAGGACGCCGGCCTGGATGGCCGCGCCGACGGCGACGACCTCGTCCGGGTTGACGCCCTTGTGCGGCTCCTTGCCGACGAGCGAGGCGACCTTCTCCTGGACGGCGGGCATGCGCGTCATGCCGCCGACGAGGACGACGTGGTCGATCTTGTCCGCGGTCAGCCCCGCGTCGGCGAGCGCCTGCTTCGTCGGCCCGACCGTGCGCTCGAGCAGGTCGTGCGTGAGCTCGTTCAGCTTCGCCCGTGTGAGCTGGAGGTCGAGGTGCTTCGGCCCCTCCGGCGTCGCGGTGATGAACGGCAGGTTGATCTGCGTCGAGGTCGTCGAGGAGAGCTCGATCTTCGCCTTCTCGGCGGCCTCGTAGAGGCGCTGGAGCGCCATCTTGTCCTGGCTCAGGTCGATGCCCTGGTCGCGCTTGAACTCGGCGACCATCCAGTCGACCACAGCCTTGTCGAAGTTGTCGCCGCCGAGGTGGTTGTCGCCGTTGGTGGCCTTCACCTCGAAGACCCCCTCGCCGAGCTCGAGCACGGAGACGTCGAACGTCCCGCCGCCGAGGTCGAAGACGAGGATCGTCTGGTCGGCCTCCTTGTCGAGGCCGTACGCGAGCGACGCCGCGGTCGGCTCGTTGATGATGCGAAGGACGTTGAGGCCGGCGATCTTGCCGGCGTCCTTCGTCGCCTCACGCTGGGCGTTGTTGAAGTAGGCGGGGACGGTGACGACGGCGTCGGTGACCGTCTCGCCGAGGTAGGCCTCGGCGTCCGCCTTCAGCTTCTGCAGGATCATCGCGCTGATCTCCGGCGGCGCGAGCTCCTTGTCGCCCACCCTGATCCGCACGTCGTCGTTCGGACCGTGGACGACCTCGTAGGGGACGATCTTCATCTCCTCGGTGACCTCCGAGTGCTTCCGCCCCATGAAGCGCTTGATCGACGAGATCGTGTTCTCCGGGTTCGTGACCGACTGGCGCTTCGCGGGCGCGCCGACGAGCCGCTGACCGTCCTTCGCGAAGGCGACGACGGACGGCGTCGTGCGTCCGCCCTCGGCGTTGGGGATGACGGTCGGCTCGCCGCCCTCGAGCACGGCGACGCAGGAGTTCGTCGTGCCGAGATCGATGCCGATGGTTCGTGCCATGTGCTGAGTCCTCCGTTCGGACGTTGGTACGGGCTGAGAAAATCTAAGCCCTTTTATAGCAGATCGCCGCGGCTACCGCCGGGCGACGACCTGCAGCGTGCCGAGCGTCGGATCGGCGCAGTACGAGAGCCGCGTGCCAGCGGCGCCGGCCTCCCGCAGAGCCTCGAGCAGCTCGCCGGAGACGACCTCGCCGGGGGCGATCGCGGGGATCCCGGGCGGGTAGGGCGCGACCATCTCGGCGGCGACGCGGCCGGCGGCCTCCTGGGCCCCGACGGTCTCCCGGGGAGCGAAGAACGCCTCCTGCGGCGTCAGGGCCTTCTCGGGCGTGACGTCCCAGACGGCGCTCGCGGAGCCGGGCGGACGGGGCTCGCCCCGCCGGCGCTCCAGGGAGGCGATCAGGGCGTCGCACAGCCTCTCGACGCCCGCCTCCGTGTCCCCGATGGTCAGGAGCGGGACGAGCGTGTCGCGGTTCGCGAGCTCGAAGCGGATGCCCTGCGCGAAGAGGTCGGCCTCGACCTCGAGCCCGTCCGTTCCCGTCCCCGGCAGCGCGAGCGCCAGCTTCGTCGGGTCGTCGGAGTCGACGAGGACGAGGCCCTCCACCTCGGCCAGGCGCACGCGGGCGTACCCTGCGAGCCGGAGCGTCTCGCCGAGGAGCTCTTTGCCGCGCGTCGCCATGATCATCCGCGCCCGGTCGAGGCTGGCGAGGAGAGCTCCCGAGGGGCTCGTCGTGTGCAGGAGCTCGAAGGCCTCGTCCAGGCGCTCGAGGTCCAGGATGCCGCCGCGGGCGACGAGGTAGGCGCTCTGCGTGAAGGCGGCGAGGGTCTTGTGGGCGGACGCGACGAACCCGTCGGCCCCGGCCGCGAGGGCGTGCGGCGGCAGGTCGGGATGGAAGCCGAGGTGCGCGCCCCAGGCCTGGTCGACGACGAGCGGGACTCGGGCGCCGTGCGCGAGCGCCGCGACCGCCGCCACGTCGGAGAGGACGCCGACGAAGCTCGGCTCGACGAGAAAGACGCCGCAGGCGTCCGGGACCTCGGCGAGCGCCGCGGCCACGCGCCCCGGCGGAAGCGCGAGCGGCAGGCCGGTCGCCGGGTCGACGTCCGGGCGAACCCAGACCGGGTCGAGGCCGGAGAGGACGAGGCCGGCGAGGACCGACTTGTGCATGCTCCGGGAGACGACCACCCGGTCACCCGGACGGCCGAGGGCGAGGGCGAGGGCCTGGTTTCCCTGCGTCGAGCCGTTCGCGCAGAAGCGGCAGAGGTCGGCTCCCCAGAGCTCGGCCCCGAGCCGCTCGGCCCTGCCGAGGACGTCGGAGCGCATGTGCAGGTCGTCGGCGCCCGAGGACAACGGGAGGTCGAGCAGGAGGAGGTCGTCGGCGAGATGGGCCGCGCGCTTGTGACCAGGCGTCGTGAAGGGGGTGATCTCGGCGGCGAGGAACGCCGCGGCGGCGTCCGCCAGGGGTGTCTCCCGCTGGTCCACGGAGCGCGGTTCTACCCGATCCGAGACTAGCGCGTCGAATCGGGCAACGGCGTGGGCACGCGCGCGCGCCGGCGCAGGAGGCCGCGGCCCGGCTCGACCGCGGCGCCGCTCGCCCGGAGGATCAGCGCCACGGCGATGACGATCGCCGCGCCCGCGAAGACCATCTGGAGCGTGATCGCCTCCCCGAGGAGGAGCCAGCCGAGCGCGACGGCGACGATCGGGTTCACGTAGGCGTACGTCGCGACGAGAGAGACGGGCGCGGCCCGCAGGAGCCAGACGTAGGCGGTGAAGCCCACGAGGCTGCCGGCCACCACGAGGTAGGCGACCGCCAGGAGCGAGGGCGCCGTCCAGGTCGCCTGGCCCAGCTCGCCGCCTGCGATCGAGACGACGAGCAGGAGGATGCCGCCGCAGATCGCACCCAGCCCCGCGGAGACGAGCGGCCGCTTCGGCAGGGCGGCGCCGCGCGAGTAGAGCGAGCCCGCCGACCAGGCCAGCGCCCCGAGGATGATGACGAGAGCGCCGACGCGGTCGACCCGGCCCGCGCCGAACGGGTCGATGAGGAACGCGAGCCCGACGAAGCCGAGCGCGAAGCCGGCGTAGGCCGACGAGCGCAGGCGCTTGCCGAAGACGACGCGGTCGAGGAGCGCCATCCAGATCGGGATGCTGCCGACGAGCAGCGCGGCCACGCCGGCCGGCACGGTCTGCTGCGCCCAGGCGAGGCTCCCGTGGCCGACGAGGAAGAGCAGCCCCCCGAAGACGAAGCCGGCGAGGACCTGGGGCGTTCCGATCCGGTCGCCTTCGCGGTCGCCTCTCGGCAGCGCCCAGGCAAGGAGGAGCGCCCCGGCGATCAGGTGGCGGATGGCCATCGAGAGGAGCGGCGGCAGATCGCGCACGGTGATCGCGAGCGCGATGAACGTCGAGCCCCAGACGAGGTAGATCGTCAGCAGGGCGAGCCAGACACGAGCCGGATACCTGGCGGCCATGCCCCAAGCATGCCCGACTGCCAGATCATCAGCCCAATTCGGGTTTTCAGGCGAGTCGATCAGCTGGCCTGATGATCGGCGCTCTGGGCTACGCTTCGCCTGTGGAGCGGCTGACCGACACCCTGGGGCGGCCGGTTCGGGATCTCCGGGTCTCGGTCACCGACCGCTGCAACTTCCGCTGCGTGTACTGCATGCCGAAGGAGGTCTTCGGGCGCGACTACCCCTTCCTCCCTCGCGCCGAGCTGCTCACCTTCGAGGAGATCGAGCGCCTGGCGCGCGCGTTCGCCGGCCTCGGGGTCGAGAAGATCCGGATCACGGGCGGCGAGCCGCTCGTACGCCGCGACCTCGAGACGCTCGTCGCGATGCTTGCGGGGATCGACGGGCTCGACCTCACGCTCACGACGAACGGCGCGCTTCTCGCCCGTAAGGCGCAGGCCTTGAAGGACGCTGGCCTGCGCCGTATCACCGTCAGCCTCGACTCGCTCGACGACGAGGTCTTCCGCGCCATGAACGACGTCGACTTCCCGGTCGCGCGCGTGCTCGAGGGGATCGACGCGGCGCTCGCCGCCGGCCTCGAGCCGGTCAAGGTGAACGTCGTCGTCAAGCGTGGGCTCAACGAGGACGGGGTCCTGCCGATGGCGCGGCGCTTCCGCGGCACCGCCGTCGTCCTGCGCTTCATCGAGTACATGGACGTCGGCCACACGAACGGCTGGCGACTCGACGACGTCGTGCCCGCCGCCGAGATCGTCGCCGCGATCGACGCCGAGCTGCCACTGGAGCCCGTCCAGGCCGCGTACCGCGGTGAGGTGGCCAACCGCTGGCGCTACCTGGACGGGAGCGGCGAGATCGGGGTCATCTCCTCGGTGACGCAGCCGTTCTGCGGCGACTGCACCCGAGCCCGCCTCTCGGCCGACGGCCAGGTGTACACGTGCCTCTTCGCGGTCAAGGGCCACGACCTGCGCGCCCTCCTGCGCGGCGGCGCCTCCGACGAGGAGCTGACCGCCGCACTCGCCGACATCTGGCGCGCCCGCGCCGATCGCTACTCGGAGCTCCGGTCTGCAGCGACCGTCGACCTGCCGAAGGTCGAGATGTCGTACATCGGCGGCTAGCAGCCTTTGCAACAGAAGTAACCACCTCGAAACCGGGGGAAAACCGAACCGACACGGTCGCTAGACTGGCCGGCGTGACCGCCGTCGGACGCCTTCTCCCCCGCGGCTGGAAGGACTTCGGCTTCCAGCTCTCCCTCTGGCTCGGGTTCGGCCTGGCCTATCAGGTCGCGCGAGGGATCGCGGATCAGAGCCCGATCGAGGCGGTCCAGAACGGCCTCAAGGTCATCGACGCCGAGCGGGCGTTCAACGCGCTCGTCGAGCTCGACATCCAGCGGACGGTCCTGCACGCGGGCGACTGGGCGATCGAGGCGGTGAACGTCACCTACTGGCTGTCGCAGTTCCCGGTGCTCGGCCTCTCGCTCCTCTGGATCTACCTGTTCCGGAACGACGCCTTCATCACCGTCAGGAACTGGATCTTCGCCACGAACCTGCTCGCGCTCGTCGGCTACGTGCTCATGCCGACCGCGCCGCCGCGCATGTTCCCGGACCACGGATTCGTGGACACGCTGGCGGCCTCGTCCACGGTGAACCACGGCAGCGGGCTCGTCGAGCTGGCCTCCAACCCCTACGCCGCGATGCCGAGCGTGCACTCGGCGGATGCGCTCATCATCGGCTTCGCCATGGCGACCCTGGTCAAGAGCCGCTGGGCGGCCGCGCTCTGGACGCTCTGGCCGACCTGGGTCTGGTTCTCGGTCATGGCCACCGGCAACCACTACTGGCTCGACATCGCCGCGGGGATCGGGGTCGCGCTCGTCGGCGGAACGCTGGTCGCCTGGGCGCAGGAGCGGCGGCTGGCGGCGGCTCCCGCGCTCTACCGCTGCGGCTACCGGCGCTGGTAGCCTCGGCGGCTTGACCAGCCCGGGCCAAGCCGAGCGCCCGAAGCGCACCTACCAGGACGAGGTCCGCCGCGTCGCGAGCCGGTGGATCGCGGGGCTCGAGCGCACGAGCATCACTCCGGATGCGCTGACCATCTCGGGCGTCGGGCTCTGCATCGCGGGCGCCGCCGCCGTCTACTTCGAGTACAAGAGCGAGTGGCTCTTCATCCTCGGCGGCGCGCTCTTCGTGATCGGGAGCGTGCTCGACATCCTCGACGGCGCCCTCGCCCGGCGGAGCGGGAAGGGGACGCCGTTCGGCGCCTTCCTCGACTCGACGGTCGATCGGGTCGGCGAGCTCTTCATGCTCTCGGCGATCGGCCTCGTCCTCATGCGCGACGGGAGCGAGTGGGGCGTGGCGCTCACGTTCGCCGCCGTGGGCGGCTCCTTCCTCGTCAGCTACACGCGCGCCCGCGCCGAGGCGATCGGGCTCAAGGGCGACGTCGGCTTCGGCAGCCGTGCCGAGCGGGTCGTCGTCATCTCCGTCGGGCTCGCCTTCGCGCCCTTCGGGTCGCTCCCGTACGTCGTCGCAGTGCTCACGGCAACCGCGTGGCTGACGGTCCTGCAGCGCATCCTCTTCGTGCGCAAGCAGCTCGCCGAGCGCGGGTAGCGCAAACCTGCTATCGTGCTAGCACTTTGGCTGCTAGCAGTGCTGACAGGCGTGGCGTCCTCGTTCGAATGCCGTCTTCCCTCAAGCAGGCGCTCGTCCGCGAGGTCGCGCGCCGCGGAGGGAACCTGAACGACCTCGCCACGGGGATCCTCGCCGAGCGCTTCGGCATTCCCTACTCGCCCACGGGTCGCCGCGGCCCGCTGGCGGGCGCCAGCGGCGTCACGCTCCTGCGCCTGCCCGAGGGGCTCAAGGAGGCGATCGACGCCGAGGCTGCGCGAACGGGCGCCCACGCCAACGACGTGATCCTCGAGGCGCTGGCAGACGAGCTCGAGATTCCCTTCCAGTCGAAGCGACGAAAGGAAGCAATGGCAAGCACGAACGGCAAGGCCAACGGGCGCGTCCGCTCCGAGGACAAAGTACGGGTGGCCCTCATCGGCGTGGGCAACTGCGCCAACTCGCTCCTCCAGGGCGTCGAGTACTACAAGGACGCCGACCCCGAAGCCTTCGTCCCGGGCCTCATGCACGTCGACCTCGGCGGCTACCACATCCGCGACGTCGAGTTCACCGCCGCCTTCGACGTCACGAAGGACAAGGTCGGCAAGGATCTGGCCGAGGCGATCTGGGCGCGCCCGAACGACACGTACAGGTTCGCCGAGGTGCCGAAGACCGGCATCGCGGTCTCCCGCGGCATGACGCACGACGGCATCGGCAAGTACCTCTCGAAGGTCGTCGACAAGGCTCCGGGCGACACCGACGACGTCGTCGAGATCCTCAGGGAGACGAACACCGACGTGGTCGTCAACTACCTCCCGGTCGGCTCCGAGGTGGCCACGAAGTGGTACACCGAGCAGATCCTCCAGGCCGGGTGCGCGATGGTGAACTGCATGCCCGTCTTCATCGCGAAGGGCGGCTACTTCGGCAAGCAGTTCGAGCAGCACGGGCTGCCGATCATCGGCGACGACATCAAGTCCCAGGTCGGCGCCACGATCACGCACCGCGTGCTCACCTCACTCTTCCGCGAGCGCGGCGTCCACCTCGACCGGACGATGCAGCTGAACGTGGGCGGCAACTCGGACTTCCTGAACATGCTGGAGCGGGAGCGCCTCGAGTCGAAGAAGATCTCGAAGACGAACGCGGTCACGTCCATGCTCGACTACGACATGGGCGCCGGGAACGTCCACGTCGGCCCCTCCGACTACGTGCCGTGGCTGACCGACCGCAAGTGGGCCTACATCCGCATGGAGGGCACGTCCTTCGGCGACGTCCCCCTGAACCTGGAGCTGAAGCTCGAGGTCTGGGACTCCCCCAACTCGGCCGGCATCGTCATCGACGCCGTCCGGCTTGCCAAGCTGGCGTTGAACAACGGCGTCAGCGGAGCGCTCGAGGGCCCGAGCGCCTACCTGATGAAGTCGCCCCCGACGCAGATTCCCGACGACGAGGCCTACGACCTCGTCGAGTCGTTCATCAAGCGCTACGCCCGCAAGCCGGCCAAGACCCCGGCGAAGGCCTGACGAGAAGGGGCCGGCGCGAGCCGGCCCCTTCAACCTTCAAGCGGCCGCCGCGGCTACCAGGCGGCGATCACCCTGCACGGCCCGCCGGAGCCTTCCTCCCAGGGAATCAGGCCGACGTAGGCGGTCGCGCCCCGCTTCGGGATGCAGTCGAGGCCCGTGAGGTTCTCGATCCCGTAGCGGTCGGTCGCCAGGTAGTTGACGTGCACGGGGAAGGTCAACGAGTTGCCCGGGTCGAGGCTCAGGGTGTCGATCCCGATCCCGGTGATGTCGCGCTTCTCGGCGAGGAACATGGCCGCTTCCTCGCCCCAGCCGGGGAAGTTGTAGTTCGGGAACGCATCCCCGCCCTTGAACGCATCGGGGTCGTCGACCTTCTCGGCCCAGCCGGAGTCCGCCGCGACGAGGGCGCCCCTCGGGATCTTCCCGTTTCGCCGCTCGAACTTCTTCACGTCGTCGAGCTCGACCATCGCGTTCGGGTCGGCCTCCGCCTTCCTGCGAATGTCGATGACGACGATGGGGACGATCAGCTCCTCGGGCGTGATCTCCGGCGAGAGCCGGGCGTCCTGGTGGAAGTGCCCCGGCACGTCCATGTGGGTGCCGGAGTGCTCGCCGAACGTCCACTTCTGGGCGTAGAAGCCCGACGTCGCGTAGTCGGCGATCGTCTCGCGCTCAGGCTCCTCACCGGTGACGAAGACCGGGAAGCCCTCACGAAAGGTGTGGGTGAGGTCGCAGAACCTCCGTCGTCCTCGACCTCCGCTCGCAAGCGCGCTCGCCGGAAAGCTGGCCGCCAGCGCGGCGCCTGCTGCGCCGAGAAGCGCCGTTCGCCTGTCGACCTTCGGCGCCCCATCCGCCTCGACGTGCTTACGAACGATCTCGGCAGTGCCCGGAAGACACATGGTGACTCCTCTCCACGGGGTTGAACGTGCGACCGTACCGCGGCCGCCGGGCGCCTTCAAGTGGAGCCGTAGAATCGAGGCCGTGAAGCCAAAAGAGACGCTGCGCATCTGCATGGTCACTCCGTTCGCCTGGTCGCAGCCGCATCCGGTGAACGACCACGTAGCGGGCGCGGCCGAGGAGCTGCGACGCCGAGGGCACGAGGTCGTCGTCCTCGCGCCCTCGAGTCGCGCCACGGAGCTCGCGGCCGGCCGCCGGGCGCTGAAGCGGCTCGGCCGCGAGGGGACCGCGCTCGAGGGCGTCGTCGCGCTCGGCCCCTCGATCCCGGTTTCCCGCCGCTCGAGCCTGGGCGTGCCGATCGGCGTGCGGGCGAACCTCGAGCTGGCCTTGACCCGAGACCGCTTCGACCTCGTCCACGTCCACGAGCCGGGCGTCCCCAGCCTCTCCTACCTGGCACTCCGGGACACGCGCGGGCTGGCCGTCGCGACCTTCCATTCGCCGGAGCGGCTCGGCTATCCGCCGGGGAGGAAGCAGCGCGAGAAGCTCCTCGGCCGCGTGGATGCCCTCACCGCCACGGGCAAGGCGACGGCCGAGGCGGCCGCGGCGCGGTTTCCGGGCGACTACCGCGTGCTCCCGCTCGGAGTCGACTGCGACCTGTTCGCGCCTGCGCCGCCGCGCACGCGCTTCGTCGTCGAGTGGAGACCCGAGGAACTGGCTCGCCTGCGAGCCGCGTTTCGTGCGCTCGCCGCTCTGCCGGGCTGGGAGCTCGTCGTCCTGCGGACGAAGCCGCTGGCGGGCCGACCGTACGTCCCCCGCGCGCTGCGCGGCCGCGTCGTCGTCCGCACAGCGCTCGATTCGCGGACGCGCGCGCGCGAGCTGGCCGGCGCGGCGGGTCTCGTCCCGGCGGTGCGGGCAAATGCGCGCCTGTCCCTCGAGGCTGAGGCTGCGGGCGTTCCGCTGGTCGATCCGCCCGGCTCGCAGGAGCAGCCCGAGCTCGTGGCCGCGGCACTCGCGCGGCTGGCGGAGGACGAGCGCTGGCGGGCGTGGTGCTCCGCCGAGGCGCGCCGCCGGGCCGAGCCCGAAAGCTTCGGCCGCCTGGCCGAGGCGCTGGAGGGCGTCTACGGCGCCGTCCTGCGCAAGCGGCGCGCCCGCCCCGTCTCGACGACCGACCCGCTCGCGGACCGGCCCTTCGTGCTCGCGGACCTGCACATGCACACGGAGCACTCCCACGACTGCAGCGTGCCGGTGCCCGACCTCCTCGACCACGCGCAGCGCATCGGCCTGGGCGCGATCGCGATCACCGACCACAACGTCTTCGCAGGGGCGCAGGAAGCGGTCGAGCTCGGCCGCGGCCGTGCACTCACCGTCATTCCCGGAGAGGAGGTGAAGACGGATGCCGGCGAGGTCATCGGCCTCTTCCTCGACGAGGAGATCCCGCGCGGGATGTCCTGGGCCGACACGATCGCCGCGATCCGGGAGCAGGGCGGCGTCGTCTACCTCCCGCACCCGTTCGACCGCCTCCACACGATCCCGGACGCCGGGACGCTCCACCGCCACCTGGCCGAGATCGACGTCTTCGAGGTCTACAACGCCCGCCTCCTCTTCGAGGGCTTCAACGACGAGGCGCTGCGCTTCGCGCGGAAGTACAACCTCACGATGGGCGCCGGCTCCGACGCCCACGTGCTCCAGGGCGTCGGCACCGGCCTCGTGCGCCTGCGTGCGTTCGAGACCGCCGAGGAGTTCCTCATCAGCCTGCGCAGCGCCGAGATCGTGCGGCGGCCGAAGTCCCTGCTCTACCTCCAGGGCCTCAAGTGGGTCGCGCAGGCCCGCGAACGGCGCACGAAGGCGTCGGTCCGGTAGGAGGAGGACGAGGGGACCCCGAATACCGTCCGCGACCCCCGTGCCAGTGTCCGCCGACGACATCTCCGAGCGCTACCTCAAGAAGGCGATTGCCGAGATCAACGAGCTCGGCCACGAGATCGCCCAGGCAGCCGGCGCCGACCGCGTGCCCGTGCTCGGCTCGGGTCACCCGCTGGCGGACATCATGCTGCTGAAGCACGCGCCGCAGACGGCGGAGATCCACGAGGGCGTCGCCTTCTTCGGACGCTCGGGGCAGGCGGTGTTGAAGTCGATCCAGCGCCTGCACGTCGACCCGATGGCGATCTACGGGACGAACTGCGTCAAGTTCGAGGGTGTCGGCGACGAGGACGCGCACGGCTGGCTGGCGCGCGAGCTGCACGTCGTGCAGCCGAAGCTCGTCGTGGTCATGGGGCAAGATGCGCTGGCATGCCTGAACGCCGTCAGGTTCCCGCTGGCGACGGAGGTGGAGGACCGCCCGGGGGAGATCCAGCGGTTCACGCCGACGATCGACGCCCTGGTGACGCCGGACGTCGACGCGTCGCTGGACGAGCAGAAGACGAAGCGGGCCTTCTGGGAGGCGTTCAAGGCTCTCGGCCCCTGGTGGTCCGAGCTGCCGCCGTACTAGGCGTCCTCACGCTCCTCGCCGTCTACTACGGCATCTCGGAGTCGCTCCCCGACCTCGGCCTCTGGGCCGACGTCGCGGTCGTCGGCCTCGTCCTCATCCCCGCCTTCTTCTCGCTGACCTGGTTGGCGCTTCCCCTGTGGCGCATCGCGCCGACGGCGGCGCTGGGCGGCGCCGTCGTCGCGCTGGTGGTGCTCGCGGTCCTCTTCGAGCTCGTGGGGCTCGACGTCGCAGCGAACTTCCTCAAGTTCGCCGCCGTCACCGCCGCCGGCTGGTGGTTCCTGGCGTTCTTCGAGTCGGTGAGCTGGGTGCTGCTCGTCTCGCTCCTGATCATCCCGGTCGACACCTACTCGGTCTTCCAGGGGCCGACGAAGGTGATCGTGGAGGAGCAGCCCCAGATCTTCAACGCGCTCTCGATCGCGTTCCCCATCCCCGGCGAGCACAACTCCGCCCAGCTGGGGCTGCCCGACGTCCTCTTCTTCGCTCTCTTCCTCGGCGCGACGGTGCGCTTCGGGCTTGCGTCCGGGGCTGACGTGGGTGCTGATGTCGCTCTCGTTCGCGGCCACGCTCGCGCTCGCCGTGGCGTTCGAGATCAGCGGGCTGCCGGCGCTGCCGCTCCTCTCCGCCGCCTTTCTCATCGCCAACGGCGACCTCATCTGGAGGCAGATGCGGGCCGGCCGCGTCGCGGAGCCGCCATGAGGGTCGCGGCGCTCTACGACGCCCACGGGAACCTGCCCGCGCTCGAGGCGGTCCTGGCCGAGGTGGAGAACCTCGAGGTCGACGCCGTCGTCGTCGGCGGCGACGTCGCCATCGGGCCGATGCCGCGGGAGACGCTGGATCGCCTGCTGGCGCTCGGCGAGCGGGCGCTGTTCGTCCGCGGAAACGGCGACCGCGAGATCGCCGACCCTCCGGGTGGCGGCGACCTCTGGGCCGAGCGGACGCGCTGGTCGGCAGAGCAGCTCGAGCGCGGCCAACGCGCCTGGCTGGCAGCTCTCCCGGACACGCAGGCGGTCGACGTGGACGGGCTCGGCCCGGTCCTCTTCTGCCACGGCTCGCCGCGGAGCGACGAGGAGATCCTGACGGCGATCTCGCCGGAACCGCGGGTGGCCCCGGCGGTCGCAGGGGTCGGGGAGACCGTCGTCGTCTGCGGTCACACGCACGTCCAGTTCGACCGGCGGGTCGCCGGCAAGCGCCTGGTGAACGCCGGCAGCGTCGGCATGCCGTACGAGGCGAGGCCGGGCGCGTACTGGGCCCTGCTCGGCCCGGACCTGCAGCTCCGTCGGACCGACTACGACCTCGAGGCGGCGGCCGAGGCGATCCGCGCGACCGGATTCCCTGGCGCGGAGGCCCTGGCGGCCGAGAACGTGCTGGCGGTCCCGAGCCCCGACGAGGCTACGCGGCAGTTCGAGGAGATGGCTCGGCCGCCAGCGTGAAGAGGGCGACGGTCTCGACGTGTGGAGTGTGGGGGAACATGTCCACCGGGCGGGCGCGGTCGAGCCGGTAGCCGAAGTCGGCCGCGAGCTGCTTCGCGTTCCCGGCCAGCGTCGTCGGGTTGCAGGAGACGTAGACGAGCCGCGGCGCCTGCAGCTCCCCCACCCTCCGGACCGCCTTGCCGGCAAGCCCTGCCCGCGGCGGGTCGACGACGACGACGTCGGGCGGGCCGGCGCGGTCGCTCAGCTCGTCGAGGTCGCGCGCGACGTCGCCGGCGAAGAACGCCGCGTTGGCGAGGCCGTTGAGCTCGGCGTTCTCGACGGCACAGGCGATCGACTCCTCGGAGGACTCGATCCCCCACACCGTCAGCGCGTCACGCGCCAGCGTGAGCCCGATCGTGCCGATTCCGCAGTAGAGGTCGTAGACGGTCTCGTTTCCCGTGAGCCCCGCGTACTCGCGCGCGACTGAGTAGAGCACCTCGCACATCTCCGTGTTCGTCTGCAGGAATGCGTTCGGCCGCACGCGATAGCGGAGGCCGAGGATCTCCTCCTCGATCGCCTCTTCTCCCCACAAGAGGTCCGTCGGGAGGTTCGTCACCTCGGCGGGCGAGTCGTTCACGGCCCAGTGGACGGAGCGCACCTCGGGGAAGGCCCTCACCGCCTCGACGAGGGTTTCCGCGCCCGCCAGGTCGCCCGGCGCCGTGACGAGGACGACCAGCGCCTGCCCGGCGTTGCGCCCCTCCCGGACGACGAGGTGGCGGAGGTAGCCCTCCTGCAGCTCCTGGTCGTACGCGGGCAGGCGCTCCTCGCGCGCCCAGGCCTTCACCGCCTCGCGGATGCCGTTGCCGAGGTCGGTCGTGAGCCAGCAGCACTCGACGTCCAGCACCTCGTCCCACCGACCCGCCCGATGGAAGCCGAGCCCGACCTCACCGCCCGGCAGGGTCGTGAAGGAGTACTCGAGCTTGTTCCTGTAGTGGAACACCGACCGGGCCGCCTCCGCCGGCTCGAGCTCGACCTGCGAGAAGCCGCCGATCCGCCGCAGCGCGTCCGCGACCTGTTGCGCCTTGGCGTCGAGCTGGGCCTCGTAGGCGAGGTCCTGGAAGCGGCAACCCCCGCAAGCCGGGTAGTGGGCGCACGGCGCCTCCACGCGCGGAGCGCCCGCCTCCACGACCTCGATCGCGACCGCCTCGGCGTGGCTCCGCTTCACCTTCGTGACGCGAGCGCGGACGACGTCGCCCGGGAGGGCGCGCCGGACGAACACGACGAAGCCGTTCAGGCGCGCCACGCCGCTCCCGCCGTAGGCGAGCGACTCGACGCGGAGCTCGAGCTCCTGGTCTCTCCTGACTGGCGCGGCCACGCGGAGAGCCTAGCCCGCGAGGGCGCGATGGAGGCCGACCGGCTCCTTCACTCCCTTGAGCGGGATCTCCCCGATCGCCTCGAAGCCGATCCCTGGGTGCTCCGCGGCCCCAAGCACCTGCGCGCTGACGAGCACCTCGCCCGGGCGAGCGTAGTCGGCTATCCGGGCGGCGACGTTCACCGTGCGCCCGAAGTAGTCCCCGTCCTGGAAGACGACCGGACCCGAGTTGACGCCGACCCGGGCCGGGACCTGGACCGCCTCCGGCACGCGGCGGACGAGCTCGAGCGCGCAGCGGACGGCGGCGGCCGGCTCGTCGAAATGGAACATCACCCCGTCGCCGAGCCACTTGACCGCCTGGCCGCCCTGTGAACGGGAAGCCTCGGCAACGACGAGTGCGAGCTGCGAGGCCAGCTCGGCGGCGGCCGTGTCGCCGCGTTCCTCCGTCAGCGAGGTGAACCCCGAAAGGTCCAGGAACGCGATCGCCGGCGGCCGCCGGGCGGGCCGGGCCCGGATCCCGCGCTCGTCCAGATACTCCTCCGTGTTGTCGGCCATGTACTGGAGCAGCGCGCGCTCGAAATGCCTGCTGTAGAGCCACTCGACGAGGCTCCGGCTGAAATCCGCAGCCCGCAGGCCCATGTCCTCGACGATGGCCGCACCCTCGTCCCAGCCGACGTCCATGGCGAAGACCCGCTTGCGGACGAGCTCCTCGAAGTAGCGGATGTTCGCCGCCGCCACCTGCCGCATCGCGTCGCCCTGGAACCGAGCCAGCCGGACCAGCTCCTCGTCGTCGAGGAGCGCCCAGGCGTGGACGAGCCCGGCGACGGTCTCGGCCTCGTCGTCGCGGATGGGGCCGCCGGGCCCGGGGACGGGGAGGCCGAGCGCGCCGAGCAGGCGCACTACGACCTCGGGCGGCCGGTTCACACGGTGCGCCAGGTCGTCGACCGTGCCCGTCGCCGCCGGAGCGTCGGAGAAGTACCGGCCGAGGCCGGCGTAGTCGATCTCCCCCGAGGCGACTCCCTCCGCGATGTGCTCCAGAGCGATGCCGCTCTCCTCGAAGGCGACGAGGAGCCTGACGACGGCGACGTCGCCGGGCCCGAAGGCTTCCCCCTCGCCCGGGCGGAGGATCGCCAGCGCGACGAGCCGCTCGACGAGCGCAGGCGGCTGCCCGGCCCGGCTCGCGAGCTCGTCGGCGGTGAGCCGGTCCGGCATCAGATCAGGGCCGAGACGTACACCTTCCGCGAGCGCGGGCCGTCGAACTCGCAGAAGAAGATGCCCTGGTAGGTCCCGAGCGCGAGCTCGCCCTCGTGCAGAGGGACGAGCACCTGCGGGCCGAGAAGAGAAGCGCGCATGTGGGACGGCGCGTTGGGGCCGTCGGCGTCGACGTGCTTCCACGACCAGCCCTCCTCGACGATCTCGGACAGGGCCATCTCGAAGTCGTCGAGCAGGTCCGGGTCGATCTTCTCGTTGATCGTCACGCTCGCGGTCGTGTGCGGGACGAAGACGAGCGCGGCGCTTCCGCCCGCGTCCGAGCCGATCGCCTCGCGCACCTTCGCGGTGATGTCCAGGAGCTGGGTCTTGCGCTCGGTCGTGACCTGGATCTCCCGCACGGGCGGGTATCCTACGCGACCCATGGCGACGGCCCCAGCGAGCAGCCTCGACGCCTACCGCGACGAGGCGGATCGCTTCATCGCGGCGCTGGACGAGGAGTACTACCTCCACTACGCGGGCCTCAAGGAGAGCTTCGAGCTCGAGCCGATCTACGAGCGCTTCGCCGATCTGACCTCGCTCGACGCGGCCAGGCGCTTGGCCGAGCACGCCTCCGCGGGAGGTTCCGGCGAGGTCGAGCTCTGGCATTTCTCCTGCGAGGGGTACCTGGGGAACCTCACCCGCCGGGAGGCCGAGGCGATCGCCCGGCTCGAGGCCACCCTCACGGCAACGGTCGACGGCGAAGACATCCCCTACCGGATGCTGCGGCCGACCGTCGCCAACGAGCCGGACCGGGGCCGGCGCGAGCGGCTCGAGGCGGCCCGCGTGGACCTGGCCGAGGAGCAGCTGCTGCCGAGCTGGATCGCGCTCGACGCCAAGCGGCGCGAGGGAACGCGCGCGCTCGGCGCGACCACCTACCGCGAGCTCTACGAGCGCTTCGGCTTCCCGCTGGAGGAGCTCGCCGCGCAGGCGAGGGCGTTCCTGGACGAGACGGAAGGGCTGCACGTCGCCGCCTTCGACCGCTTCCTGCGCCGGCGCGTCGCCGTGCCGCTCGAGGAGGCGCGCCGCCACGACGTGCTGCGAGCCTTCCGCGGAAGCGAATGGGACGAGGCCTTCCCGGCGGATCGGATGGTGCCGGCCCTCGAGTGGACGCTCGACGGGCTCGGCATCGACCTCGGCGCACAGGAAAACGTCCAGCTCGACCTCGAGCCGAGGCCGCAGAAGACGCCGCGCGCGTTCTGCGCCCCGATCGAGGTTCCGGACCTGATCAAGCTCGTGATCAAGCCGATGGGCGGGCCGGACGACTGGCACGCGTTCTTCCACGAGGCGGGGCACGCGGAGCACTTCGCGCACGTCTCGCGCGACCTCCCCGTCGAGTTCAGGCGCCTCGGCGACAACTCGGTCACCGAGGGCTGGGCGATGCTCCTCGAGCACCTCGTCGACGACCCCGCCTGGCTCTCCCGCCGCCTCGACTTCGCCAAGCCGGAGGACTTCGCGGAGGAGTCCGCCGTCAGCCTCCTCTACGTCGTGCGCCGCTACGCGGGCAAGCTCCTGTACGAGCTGGAGCTCCACGGCGAGGTCGAGGTCGAGTCGATGCGCAGCCGCTACGTCGAGTTGCTGCACGACGCGACGAAGATCGAGCCGTCCGGAGCCGACTACCTCGCAGACGTCGACGACGGCTTCTATTGCACGTGCTACCTGCGCGCGTGGGCGTTCCACACGCAGATCGAGTCCCACCTCCGCGAGGAGCTCGGGCGGGCCTGGTTCACGCGCGCCGAGGCCGGCTCGCTCCTCCGCGAGCTCTGGGCCGAGGGTCAGCGGCTCACGGCGGCCGAGCTGCTCGACCAGGTGGCGGGGACGACGCTGGAGCTGGCCGCGGTGGGCGAGCGAATCGAGGAGGAGGTGGGGGTGTGAATCCGCGAAAGGTCGTGATCGCCGGCGCCGCCGGCCGCGACTTCCACAACTTCAACGTCGTCCACCGGGGGCGCGACGACGTCCAGGTCGTCGCCTTCACGGCGACGCAGATCCCCGACATCGAGGGACGCGTCTACCCGGCGGCGCTGGCCGGGTCGCGCTACCCGGACGGGATCCCGATCCTCCCCGAGGAGGAGCTGGCCGCCCTCGTGCGGCGCGAGCAGGTGGACGAGGTCGTCTTCGCCTACTCGGACGTGACTCACGAGCACGTCATGCACGTCGGCTCGCTGGCCCTCGCGGCGGGCGCGGACTACACGCTTCTCGGCCCGCGGGCGACCATGATCCCCTCGGAGAAGCCCGTGGTCGCGGTCTGCGCCGTGCGCACCGGCTCCGGCAAGAGCCAGACGACCCGCTACGTCGCCCATCTCCTGCGCGAGGCGGGGAAGCGCGTGGCGGTACTCCGCCATCCCATGCCCTACGGCGACCTGACGCAGGCAGGCCGTGCAGCGCTTCGAGCGCTACGAGGACCTGGACGCGGCCGACTGCACGATCGAGGAGCGCGAGGAGTACGAGCCGCACCTCGCCGAGGGAAACCTCGTCTTCGCCGGCATCGACTACGCGGCGATCCTCTCCCGCGCCGAGCAGGAGGCCGACGTCATCGTCTGGGACGGCGGCAACAACGACACGCCCTTCATCAAGCCGGACCTCCACCTCGTCGTGTGCGACCCTCACCGGCCGGGACACGAGCTCCGCTATCACCCGGGAGAGACGAACCTGCGCATGGCCGACGTCTGCGTCGTCAACAAGACCGACACGGCGCCGCCGGAGGGCGTCGAGGCCGTGCTCGACTCCATCCACCGAGTCAACCCGCGGGCGGAGGTCGTCCTGGCCGCCTCGCCGTTCCACGTCGAGGATGGCCGCACCGACGAGATCCGCGGCAGGCGCGTCCTGGCCGTGGAGGACGGCCCCACGCTTACCCACGGCGAGATGACCTACGGCGCGGCTGTGCTCGCCGCGAAGCAGCATGGCGCGGCGGCGCTCGTCGACCCGCGCCCGTTCGCCGTCGGCTCCATCCTGCGGACGTTCGAGGCGTACCCCCACGTCAGCGAGCTGCTGCCGGCGATGGGCTACGGACGCGGGCAGATGGAGGAGCTGCGGGAGACGATCTCCCGCTCGGACGCCGACCTCGTCCTCATCGGCACGCCGATCGACCTGCGGCGCGTGATCTCGATCGACAAGCCCGCTCTCCGCGTCACCTACCGGCTGCAGGAGCTCGGCGAGCCGACGCTCACGTCAATTCTCGAGGCGCGCGGGATCATCGAGCCGAAGGCCGCGACGCTCGCGTAGCGGGACGCCCCGCGCGGCATTCATCCCCTCGAGCCGCGGGCTTGTGATCCACACGCACATGGAGGAAGGCCGCCGTGCCGCCCCGAAGTGGGCGCCTGCCCGGTACTGAGAAGGACCTGTCCATGCTCGTGCTCGTGAAACACAAGGGCTCGTCGGAGTCGGCGACATGCTGACCGTCCTCGCCCTGGGCGGAAACGCGCTCCTCGGGCCGGGGGAGCGCGGAACCGCGGCCGAGCACCGCGCCAACCTCGCCGCCACCTTCGCGGCCGTGGCGCCGCTGCTCGAGGGCGAGGTCGTCGTCACCCACGGGAACGGCCCGCAGGTCGGCAACGAGCTCCTGCGCCAGGAGCTCGCCGCGGCCGAGGCGCCCCCGCTTCCGCTCTGGGTCGCCGTCGCCCAGACCCAGGCCGAGATCGGCACGCTCGCGGCGGCGGAGCTCCTCCCGGTCGTGGGGAGGCCGGTGGCGGTCGTGGTCACCCACGTCGCCGTCGATCCCGAGGACCCCGCCTTCGAGAGCCCGACGAAGCCGATCGGCCCCCACTACGACAGCGCGAGCGCCCAAGAGCTCGAGCTGGAGCGCGGCTGGACGCTGAAGGAGGAGCCCGGCCGGGGCTGGCGCCGCGTCGTGCCTTCGCCCAGGCCGCTCGAGGTGGTCGAGCTCGACGCCGTGCGAACGCTCCTGGGAACCGGGCAACTCGTCGTGGCGGTCGGCGGCGGCGGGATCCCGGTCGTCCGGCGCGACCACGCCTTCGACGGCATCGACGCGGTGATCGACAAGGACCACGCCTCGGCGCTCCTGGCCGTCGGCCTCGGCGCGGAGCGGCTCGTGATCCTCACGGAGGTGCCCGGCGTCTACCGGAACTTCGGGGCTGACGGGGGCGACGGCATGCCGATCGACATCCTCAGCGCCGCGCGCGACGCCGACTTCGTCGAGGACCTCCCCGCCGGCAGCATGCGGCCGAAGGTCGAGGCGGCATTCAACTTCGTCACGCAGACGGGCGGCGAGACGCTGATCACAAGCGCGGAAGCCGTGCGAACCGGCGGCAGCGGCACGCGGGTCGTCGCCGCATAGGATTGCCGGCGTGATTCCCGCGCACCTGAAGGGCCGCGACTTCCTGCGCGTGAACGACTGGGCTCCGGACGAGCTCACGCTCGTCCTCGACCACGCCGACCGCCTCAAGGCCCGCCAGCGCGAGCGCGTCCCCCATCTCCTGCTCGAGGGCCGCGGCCTGGGGATGATCTTCCAGAAGCCGTCCACCCGGACGCGCGTGAGCTTCGAGGTCGGCATCTCGCAGCTCGGAGGAACGGGCTTTTACCTGGCCGCCGGCGACCTCCAGCTCGGCCGCGGGGAGACGATCAAGGACACGGCCGTCGTCCTCTCGCGCTACCTCGACGGGATCATGATCCGGACCTTCGCGCAGGCCGACGTCGACGAGCTCGCCGAGCACGCCGACATCCCGGTCATCAACGGCCTCACCGACGACTTCCACCCCTGCCAGGCGCTCGCGGACGTGATGACCATCCGCGAGCGGCTCGGCGGCTTCGAGGGCGTCCGCGTCGCCTACCTCGGAGACGGCAACAACGTCTGCCACTCGCTGATGGTCGCCTGCGCGAAGCTCGGCATGGACTTCGTCGCCGCGACGCCGGAAGGCTACGAGCCCTCCGAGGAGGTCGTCGGCTGGGCGCGCGCCGCTGCCGAAGCGAACGAGACCGCAGTCGAGCTGACGAACGACGCCCGCGAGGCCGCGACCGGCGCCGACGTCCTCTACACGGACGTCTGGACGAGCATGGGGCAGGAGGAGGAGCGCGAGCAGCGCCTCGCCGACCTGGCCGGCTACGGGATCGACGCCGACCTCCTCGGCCTCGCCAGCGAGCGGGCGATCGTCCTCCACTGCCTGCCCGCCCACTACGGCGAGGAGATCACGGAGGACGTGCTCTACGGCGAGCGCTCGGCCGTCTGGGACCAGGCGGAGAACCGCCTCCACGCCCAGAAGGCGCTGATGGCGCTCGTCATCAGGTAGGACAGATGGGTGCTCCCGCTCCGGGACAACCTCCCCACGCGGCGGTTTCCCGTCGTCACGGTCGGCCTGATCGCCGCCAACGTCCTCGCCTTCGTCCTCTACCAGGACGCGGGCCAGGGAGCCGGCTTCGCGTCCTCGCTCGACGACCTCGCGTTCCGTCCGTGCGAGGTGGACACGAGCTGCCCGCGGATCGGCGTGGGCTGGCCGATCACCCTCGGCACCTCGATGTTCCTGCACGCGGGCTGGGGCCACCTGCTCGGAAACATGCTCTTCCTCTGGATCTTCGGGAACAACGTCGAGGACGCGCTCGGCCGGCCGAGGTTCCTCGTCTTCTATCTCCTCGGCGGCGTCGCCGCACTGGCCACGCAGACGGTCGTGACGCTCGGCTGGGGCTCGACCGGGGACGCGGCGTTGCCGAACGTCGGGGCGAGCGGCGCGATCTCGGCCGTCCTCGGCGCGTATTTCGTCCTCCACCCGCACGGGCGCGTGCTCACGTTCGTCTTCCCCTTCTTCCTCTTCGAGATCCCGGCGGTCGTCTTCCTCGGGATCTACTTCCTCATGCAGCTCGTCGTCGGCGGGCTCTCCTTCGTGAGCCCGAGCGAAGGGGGCGGCGTCGCGTACTTCGCTCACCTGGGCGGCTTTCTCTTCGGCCTCCTCGCCGTGCGCCCCTTCGCCGCCGGAAGACGCCGTCCACGGGCCGGGTACTGACGCCGTGACCTTCGAGGATCACGTCCGCGCAGCCCTGGAGTCGCTGCCCGCCGAGCTCCGGCAGGGCATGTCCAACGTGGAGATCGTCGTCGAGGACGAGAACCGCGAGGACCCGGACCTCTTCGGCCTCTACCTCGGCATCCCGCTCACCGAGCGCGGCGTCGAGAGCTACGCCGGCGTCCTCCCGGACAAGATCGCCATCTACCGGATCCCGCTCGAGGAGGAGTTCGGCGACGACCCGGAGGTGCTGGAGGAGGAGATCCGCATCACGGTCGTCCACGAGATCGCCCACCACTTCGGGATCGACGAGGACCGGCTCTCCGAGCTCGGCTGGGGGTAGCGGGCCGCGTCCGCAGAACGCCGCACGGCGGGTAAGCGTTCACCCCGACGCGCCGGTGCCGGCGCCAAGGAACACTTCGAAGGCATGACCGTCGCTCGCGCCTCGCTAGCACTGGGTCTCGTCGTCCTCTCCCTCACCGCCTGTGGCGGCGGCGACGACGAGACGACCGAGGCGGGCGTCACGACCGTCGTCACGACGGTCGAGGTCACGACTACGGAGCCGGCCGCGACCACGGCTCCCACGACGACGACGACCGCTCCGGAGCCGCCCGGCCCGCCGTTTTCGACGGCCCCCGCGCAGGGCGAGACCCTTTCCACCCGGCTCGCGCTCCTCACGGACGTCCGCCTGGGGCGGCACGAGGGCTACGACCGCATCGTCTTCGAGTTCCTGCCGGGAGGACGCCCGGGCTACCGGGTGCGCTTCGTGCGGCCGCCGATCGTCGAGGACGCGTCCGGGAACGAGGTCGAGGTGGACGGCGAGGCCTTCCTCTCGATCCGCCTGGAGCCGGCGTCCGGCTTCGACCTCGCGGGTGACCTCGGCGAGGTCTACACCGGCCCGACGCGGATCGACGGCTCGAGCGCGGGCACCGAGGTGATCGAGGAGGTCGTGCGCACCGGCGACTTCGAGGCTGTCCTGACCTGGGTCGCCGGCCTGGACGAGCGGGCGCCCTTCCGCGTGCTGCGCCTCTTCGGGCCCCCGCGGATCGTCGTCGACGTCAGAGGCGGACGACTGATCAGTCGTGGACGCGGGCGATGAGCTCGCGTCGGTTCAGCACCTTGCAGGCCACCCCGCCCAGCCTGACGTCGTAGCCGGCGTCCTTGGGGAAAAGCACCTTGTCGCCGGGATCGACGCCTAGCGCCTCGGCCCCCACGGCGGTGACGATGCCCGTGCGGCAGCCGGCCTCGGCGCTCTGCGGGATGATCAGGCCCGTGCGCGTCTCGACGTCCTCGTCGACCGGCTCGACGATCAGGTGGTCGTCGAGCGGCTCGAGCGTGATCGTGAGCGGGGCCGGGTCTTCCATCCTCTGATTGTAGGCTCCCCCGCGTGCCGCGCAGCACGCGTCTGCCTGAGCTTCGACTTCGACGCGCTCTCGGTCTGGCTCGCCTACGACCGCGTCACGCCCGCGATGCTCAACCGGGGCGAGTACGGCGCCCGCGTGGGCGTCCCGCGCCTCCTCCGCTTCCTCGAGGAGCGCGAGCTGCGCGCCACCTTCTTCGTCCCCGGCCACACCGTCGAGTCGTTCCCCGCGGAGACCGCCTCGATCCTCGAGGCAGGTCACGAGGTCGCGCACCACTCCTACGCTCACGTCGACCCCAGCCTGCAGACCGAGGACGAGGAGCGGGCCGACATGGAGCGCGCCTGGTCGGTGCTCGAGCGGATCGGCGTCACGCCGCTCGGCTTCCGCGCTCCCTCCGCCGACCTCTCCGAGTCGACGCTCGCCCTCGTCGAGGAGCACGGGTTCCTCTACGACTCGAGCCTCATGACCGACGACTATCGGCCGTTTCACCCCCGCATCGGCGACAAGGTGGCGCGGGGCGTCCCGCTCGAGCGCGGCCGCGAGTCGGCCCTCTGGGAGCTGCCGCTCTGCTTCGAGCTCGACGACTGGGTGCACTTCCAGTTCAACTTCGACCCGTACCGGAAGGGCGGTGCGACGCCGAGCGACGTGCTCGAGATCTGGCAGGCCGAGTTCGACTGGATGGACGCGAACGTCGACGGCGGGATCCTGACGGTGACGATGCACCCGCAGGTGATCGGCCGGGGGCACCGGGTGGCGATGCTCGGGACGTTCGTGGAGCACTGCCTCGAGGCGGGAGCCCGCTTCGAGCGCATGGGCGACGTCGCGCAGTCACTCTCCTGATGGCGAGGCCGCGCCGTCCGCGCGACCCAATCGAGGCGACGCCGACGTTCGTGGCCGCGTTCGTCGGCTCCCTCCCGGCCGGCCCTCCCGCCGAGCCGGTGCTCGTCACCTCGGTCGCGGATTTCGGGCGCGTGTTCGGGAGCGCCGAGGGCGAGACGGCCGACGCGGTCTGGCTCTTCTTCGAGAACGGCGGGCAGCGCGCCTACGTCGCCGGCCTCGACGAGGCGCATCCGCTGCGCTCGCTCGACGCCCTCGCCTCCATCGGCGTTCAACATCCTCGTGATCCCGGCGACCGCGCGCCTGCCGCAGCCCGCCGCCACATCCCTCGCGGTCGCCGCGGCGCTCCTCGCCGAGGAGCGCCGCGCCTTCTACGTCGTCGACCCTCCGGCCGGCCGGACGGCCGCGAACGTCGCCCGCTGGGCGGGCTCCTTCGGCGGTGGCAGGAGCTCCGCGCTCGTATTCCCCGGCCTGCGCGTGCGCCGGCCGTCGGGAGAGCGGGACGTCCCGGCCGCGGGAGCGGTTGCCGGCATTCTCGCCCGGACGGACATATCCCGCGGCGTGTGGGTCTCTCCCGGCGGTGAGCTCGTGCAAGGCGCGCTCGGTCCCTCGGTCGACCTCGACGACACGGCGTCGGAAGCGCTCGTCCAGGCCGCGGTCAACCCGATCCGGCGTCTGCCCGGCCGTGGCACTCGTCTCTGGAGCGCGCGCACCCGGGCCGACACCGACGCCGAGTGGAAGTACGTCAACGTCCGCCGGTTCGCGGCCTACCTCGAGCAGAGCATCGAGCAGGGCCTGCAATGGGTGGTCTTCGAGCCCAACGGGCCGCGCCTGTGGACGCAGGTCCGGGCGCTGATCCGGCCGTTCCTCACGTTGGCCTTCCGGCAGGGAGCCTTTCCCGCCACCACGCCGGAGGACGCCTTCTTCGTCCGGTGCGACCGGACGACGATGACGCAGGACGACATCGACTCGGGGCGCCTCGTCATCGAGATCGGGATAGCCCCGATCAGGCCCGCGGAGTTCGTGATCGTCCGCATCGGCCTCCGGGCGCGCTGCCCCTGACGCCGAGACTATGGGCTCCGTCGTCGGGAGCTAGTCCCGCCGGACCCGCAGCGTTGCCCGCATCCCTTGCGCCTCGTGGTCCGTGACCGAGCACCAGACGCGATAGCGGCCCGGGCGGAGCCGGAACGTCCTCGTCGTCTGCTGGCCGGGCAGGGTCTCCGGGATCACGTACGTGCGCGTGCCGCCGATGCGGCGGAGCCTGAGGTCGTGCGGGTCCTCGCCGAAGTTGGCGAGCTCGATCTTCACGCGCTTGTGGGGCACGGAGACACGCGAGAGCATGAGGTGGAACTCGTCGGCGACCGCCTGCACCCGCGTCGGGTAGGCGGCGGCCGACCCCGGCACGATCAGGAGCGCCACGAGCGCGAGGGCGAGGAGCCCGAGGCGTCTCACTGGAGAAGCGTCGCCCGGGGGAAGCTCGCGGCGTTCGGAATGACGACGGCGGCGTCGGTGCCGAACCACTCCTCGAGCAGCGAGCAGTAGAGAGAGCGGTAGTCGAAGGTCGCGCGCAGGTTCCCCTGGCCGTCCAGTCCGGACGAGGCCAGGCCCGGGAACTCCCCGAGCATCTGCCCGCGCACGCGGGAGCCGATCAGGAGCCCGATGCCCGCGGCGCCGTGGTCGGTGCCGGCGGAGCCGTTCTCCTCGACCCGGCGGCCGAACTCGCTCCAGACGAGCACGAGCACGCGGTCGGCGATCCCGCGCGCCTCGAGGTCGCGCTGGAACGCGTAGAGGGAGTCGGCCGTGAGCCCGAGATCGCCCGGGAGGCCGTTCTCCTGGTCGGCGTGAGTGTCGTACATCCCCGGAGCGCTCATGGTCACGCAGTGGAGCGGCAGCCCCGCGGCGATCATGGCGGCGAGTCCTGCGAGCCGGTCCGGAAAGCCTCCCCCGCCGGGATAGGGAACCGTCGTCCCGAAGTTGCCGTCCGCAAAGGGGAGAAGCTGAGAGCGCAGAGTCGCGACCTGCTGGCTGACCTCGGCCACCTTCGACGCAGCGGGATCGGGCACCGGAGGGAACGTCCCGATTGCCTCGAGCATGCGCTGCTCGACGTCGCCCCAGACGCCGCGGGCCCAGAAGCCGTAATCGTCCACCGCCGAGACGGCGGCGACGGGCACGTTGGCGGAGGCGAGCGACGGATGCAGCGAGTACGAGAGCGCGAGGCCCTGGAGCGGGTTGTCGAGCGCCCCGGCGACGTCGAGGTAGCGTCCGAGCCAGCCCGTGCGGAGGTGGGCGTCGGTCGCGCCGACCTCCCAGTAGTGCCGCGAGGTGAAGTGAGACTGGTCGGCGTTCGTGTAGCCGATGGCGGGGACCACCGTCACCTTGCCCTCGCCGTGGAGCGCGGCCAGCGGGGACAGCGACGGGTGCCAGCGCAGGCTCGTGTCCTCGGAGAAGGGTTGGCCCTCGCCCGATCCCAGCGCGAGCTGTGGGCGGAACGTCGCGTACTGCGGGTGCCCGGCCGGGAAGAGCATCGAGAGGGAATCGGCGCCGCCGTCGAGGAAGACGGAGAGCAGCACGGGACCGGGCGGCGCGCCCTGCGCGCGAGCGATGCCCTCCTCGAGGAGGCCGAGGGGCAGCTTGCTCGCGCCGTAGACGGACAGGGCGAGCCCTGCCGCGCGGGAGAGGAAGGCACGCCGGTCGAGGCCGCTGCCCGCCGGGATGGGCATGCCCGGCTCGATCGTCGGGAGGCCGCGGCCGGCCTCGGCGACGGAGCGCCGGAGCATCGCCGCGCGGGAGAACTCGTTGCAGGAGCAGCTCATGATCAGCAGGTCTGGTAGTCGGGGGACACGGCGAAGAGGATCCGCAGGGCATTGACGATCAGGACGGGGTACGTGTCCCGCTCATAGCTCGACCCCGCGTCGGCGAGCGCGTTCTGGGCGAAGGTGCGCAGGGTCGAGCGGGTCGATGCGGTCGTCGTCGGGTTACCCCAGAAGACAAGCGCGCGGTCCACGAGCTTGCCGGCGTCGAACGGCAGCTCCCCGCCCCAGTCGTCGGTGTCGAGCACGTACGGCTCCAGGACGTAGTTCGCATCCATCCAGCGACCGCGGAAGCTGGATGTGTCCAGCCAGCGATCGTCGTCCCAGCCCGCGACGTTCGGCGGGTAGAAGAGACGCTGGCCGTCGAGCGAGGAGAGCCACGACCAGGCCTCCGTGTCGACACGGCGGCGGCGCGCGCGGTGCATCCCGGCCACCTGGACGATGGGCGGCTTCATCATCCGCGGGCCCGTGTAGAGCTGCGGATGCTTGAGGATCGCCTCGACGACCGGCTTCACCCTGTAGTCGGAGCGCTTGTAGAGGCGGACGAGCGCCGACTGGGTGGACGCCGACGGGGTCGTGGGGATGAAGTAGCTCCAGAGCTTCTTGACGAAGAAGGACGCGTGCATCGGGTTCTGGACGCACAGGCGGCAGGCGTCCTGCCAGCTGTACTTGCCGCTCCTTCCGAAGATCGTCTTGACGCCGCCGTCGTGCCAGCTCGGGTCGAAGCGGAAGTTGACGTACCCGACGCTGTCGTCCCAGTCGACGCGCCAGCCCGTGAGGGCGCGCGCCTGCTCGCGCACGTCGTCCTCGGTGTAGCCGCGGCTCGCGCCGAGGGTGAAGAGCTCCATCAGCTCGCGCGCGTAGTTCTCGTTCGGCGACCACTTCGTGTTCTGGATCCCGTTCAGCCAGATGAGCATGGCCGGGTTCTTCGTGATCCCGACCAGCATCGCCTCGAAGGAGCCGAGCGCGTGGGAGCGGAAGAACTTGTTCTGGTCGAGCATGAACTTCTGCGAGCCGACGCCGTCGTTCGAGGTCGCGAACCAGTCGTGCCAGATGAGCGTCATCCGCTCTGGGAGCTGCTGGTTCGAGCGCACCATGCGGTCCAGCCACCAGAGGTGGTCGTGCCCCCAGGCGTCGCGCGGGGCAAGCGGGGCGCCGCCGTCGTCGGTCGGCGTCGGACCGATCAGACGCGCCTTCGGCGGGTTGAGGAGGTCGTCGACCGCCTGCTTCAGGCCCTTCCTGGCGACCTTGGCGGCCTCCCCGGGCTTCGGCCCGAAGCCGGCGCGCCAGAGCAGGCGCTCGGCTTCACGCTTGCGAAAAGGACCGCGGTAGACGGGCACACGGCTGGCCACGGGTCGCAGTATCGGGAGGGGCAGGATGGCCGGCGACCCCTTTTCGTGTACTCCGAGGCCACGGGGAAGACCGCCCCGCTCCCGCCCGTCGTGAGCGAAAGCGCACGAGACGAAGGAGGCGCGACATGCGCGCAGGAGCACGAGCTACATCGACGGTCGCGAGACACCTGCCCGACCGGAACGGGCGCGAAGAGAAGGACGAGCCCGAGACGCTCGTCGTTCTCGAGGAACTGGCGAGCACCCTGGAGAACGCTCTCACGCGCGTCCAGAAGCTCCACGAGCAGGAGCGCGCAGCGGCCGCCGCCTAAAGAACTCGTCTCAAAATGAAGCCTTGTGCCGCCGGGCCGCGCTGCTCGCCCCGAGAGCGGCGTCCTCGGTCGCGCCCGTAGCTCATTCGCTACGAGCGCTCCCTGCGTCCTTGTCTCGGAACGACCATCGCACCCCGGCGACGAAGCATCATTCTGAAACGAGTTCTAAGCCACGAGGTCCTGCGCGCGGTCGATTACGATCTCCCGGCCGTGACCCAGGACCACACAGGGTGAGCTCCCTGCTCGTCACCACCGTCGTCGGGAGCTACCCCCAACCGGACTGGCTGATCGACAGGGAACGGCTCGGAGCGCGGCTGCCGCCGCGCGTGAGGGCGCGCGAGCTCTGGCGCGTCACGGAGCCGTTCCTCGAAGAGGCCCAGAACGACGCGACCCGACTCGCGGTCCAGGACATGGAGAGGGCGGGAGTCGACCTGGTCACCGACGGCGAAATGCGGAGGGAAAGCTACTCCAATCGGTTCGCGACGGCCCTCGACGGCGTCGATCTCGACAATCCCGGCGTCGCGCTCGATCGCACGGGTCACGAGAACCCGGTGCCGAGAGTCGTCGGCCCGATCCGCCGCACGCGGCCGGTCGAGGTCGGGGACGTCCGGTTCCTGCGTGCGATCACCGACCGCCGGATCAAGATCACCGTCCCGGGGCCCTTCACGATGACCCAGCAGGCTCAGAACGACCACTACGGCGACGATCGGAGCCTCGCGCTCGCGTATGCCGACGCCGTGAACGCCGAGCTGAGGGATCTGAAGGCGGCCGGCGCCGATGTCGTCCAGATCGACGAGCCGTACCTCCAAGCGCGCCCTGAGCCGGCGCGCGAGTACGCACTCGAGGCGGTCGATCGCGCTCTCGACGGGATCGAGGGCGAGACCGTCCTCCACACCTGCTTCGGCTACGCACACGTCGTGAAGAAGCGGCTGACGGGCTACCCGTTCCTGCGCGAGCTCAACGAGTGCGCCGCGACTCACCTCGCGCTCGAGGCGGCGCAGCCGCGCCTCGACCCCGAGGTGCTCCGCGACGTCCCGGACAAGGTGATCATCCTCGGAGTCCTCGACCTCGGCTCGAGCGAGGTCGAGACGCCGGAGGTCGTCGCCGACCGGATACGGAGCGCCCTTACGGTGGTGGCACCCGAACGGCTCCTCGTCGCGCCAGACTGCGGAATGAAGTACCTCCCGCGCGAGCGCGCCGTCCGCAAGCTCGAAGCGATGGTCGCCGGCGCCCGGATCGTCAGAGAAGAACTCGCCCCGAGCCGCGCTCGACCGGGGTGAGCCTCACGATGCCTTCTCCTCGTGGCCGCCGAACTGCTTTCTCATCGCCGAGAGGAGCCTGTCGGCGAAGTCGTCGAGGCCGCGTGAGCTGAAGCGCGAGTAGAGAGCGGCCGTCAGCACCGGGGCCGGCACGCCCTCGTCGATGGCGGCCAGGGTCGTCCAGCGGCCCTCGCCGGAGTCGGAGACGCGACCCGCGAACTCCTCGAGCTCGGGCGACGCATACGAGGGCCTCGGCCGCCAGATCGAGGAGCCAGGACGAGATGACGCTCCCGCGGCGCCAGACCTCCGCGACCTCCGTCGTGTCGATCTCGTACCGGTACCAGTCCGGGTTCTCGAGCGGGGCGGTCTCGGCGTCCTGGTCGCGCTCCCGCACGCCGGCGTCGGCGTTGGCGAGGATGTTCAGGCCCTCGGCGTACGCGGCCATGAGCCCGTACTCGATGCCGTTGTGCACCATCTTCACGAAGTGGCCGGCGCCGTTCGGGCCGCAGTGGTACCAGCCCTGCTCGGACGGGGTCGGGTCCCCCGTGCGCCCGGGCGTGCGAGGCGTCTCCCCCACGCCGGGGGCGATCGCGGCGAAGACGGGCCCGAGCCGGTCGACGACCTCCTGCTCTCCCCCGATCATCAGGCAGAAGCCGCGCTCGAGCCCCCACACGCCGCCGCTCGTGCCGACGTCGACGTGGTGGATGCCCTTTTTCCGCAGCTCGTCGGCGTGGCGGAGGTCGTCGTGGTAGTGGGTGTTCCCGCCGTCGACGACGACGTCGCCGGGCTCGAGGACCTCGGCGACGGCGGCGATCGTCCGGTCCGCGATCTCGCCCGCCGGCACCATCAGCCAGACGGCCCGGGGCTTCTCGAGCTTCGCGGCGAGATCCTCTAGGGACGAGGCCCCCACCATCCCGTCGGCGGCGAGCGCCGAAACTGCATCCGGCGAGACGTCGTAGCCGACACACTGGTGCCCTGCGCCGAGCAGCCGCTGGACAATGCCGGCGCCCATGCGCCCGAGCCCGACCATTCCGAGCTGCATGCGTTCCTCTCCTTTCATCTGAGCGCGCGGTAGCGCCGGATCAACGCGTTCGTCGAGCTGTCGTGCTCGAGCTCCGGCTCGGCCTCGCTCTCGAGCTCCGGGGCGATGCGCTGCGCCAGCGCCTTCCCCAGCTCGACGCCCCACTGGTCGAACGAGTTGATCCGCCACACCGTTCCCTGCGTGAAGACGCTGTGCTCGTAGAGCGCGACGAGCGAGCCGAGGGAGTGCGGAGTGAGCTCCTCGGCGAGGAGCACGTTGCTCGGGCGGTTCCCCTCGAAGACGCGGTGCGGGACGACCGTCTCGGGCGTGCCCTCGGCGCGGACCTCGTCTTCCGTCTTGCCGAAGGCGAGAGCCTCGGACTGGGCGAAGACGTTGGCCATGAGCAGGTCGTGGTGGTCGCGCAGAGGATTGAGGTTCCTGGCGAACCCGATCAGGTCGAGCGGGATCAGCTTCGTTCCCTGGTGGATGAGCTGGTAGAAGCTGTGCTGCCCGTTCGTCCCCGGCTCGCCCCAGTAGACGGCGCCGGTCTCGTAGTCGACCCGCACGCCGTCGAGGGTCACGTGCTTGCCGTTCGACTCCATGGTCAGCTGCTGGAGGTAAGCCGGGAAGCGCTTCAGGTACTGGCTGTACGGCATCACGCCGACGCTCTGGGCGCCGAAGAAGTCCCCGTACCAGACGGCGAGGAGTCCCATGAGCACGGGCAGGTTCTGCGCGAACGGGGTCGTGCGGAAGTGGACGTCCATCGCGTGGAAGCCGGCCAGCAGCTCGCGGAAGCGATCCGGCCCGATCGCGATCATGGTCGAGAGGCCGATCGCCGAGTCCATGGAGTAGCGGCCGCCGACCCAGTCCCAGAACTCGAACATGTTGGCCGTGTCGATCCCGAACTCGGCCACCCGCTCGGCGTTGGTCGAGACGGCGACGAAGTGCCTGGCGATCGCGGCCTCGTCGCCCAGGGCGGCGAGCGTCCAGTCCCTGGCCGAGCGCGCGTTGGTCATCGTCTCGAGCGTCGTGAACGTCTTCGAGGAGACGATGAAGAGCGTCTCCTCCGGGTCCAGGTCGCGCGTCGCCTCGACGAAGTCGGTCGAGTCCACGTTGGAGACGAAGCGGAAGGTCAGGTCGCGCCTGGAGTAGTAGCGGAGCGCCTCGTAGGCCATCACCGGCCCGAGGTCGGAGCCGCCGATCCCGATGTTGACGACATTCCGGACGGGCTTGCCCGTGAACCCCGTCCAGGCGCCCGAGCGGACGTGGTCGGAGAAGGCGGCCATCCGGTCGAGCACCGCCTGCACCTCGGCGACGACGTCCGTGCCCTCGACCACCAGCGACTCCTCCCGGGGCATCCGCAGGGCGACGTGGAGGACCGATCGGTTCTCGGAGACGTTGATCCGCTCTCCCCGGAACATCGCCTCGATCCGCTCGGCGAGGCCGCACTCCTCCGCGAGCCGGACGAGCAGCGCGAGCGTCTCGTCCGTGATCCGGTTCTTGGAGAAGTCGAGGTAGAGGCCGGCGCCCTCGGCGGCCAGCCGCTCCCCCCTGGTCGGATCGTCCGCGAAGAGCTCGCGCAGGTGGACGCCGCGGATCTCGTCGTAGTGGCGCTCGAGCGCCTTCCAGGCAGGATGCTGCCGAAGGGGCGTCACGACGCCGCCTCCGGCAGCCAGGGGTCGTGCCAGCCGCCGACGTGCTTGACGAGCCGGTCTGCGCCGGCGGGGCCCCACGAGCCCTTCTCGTACGCCTCGACCGGCGGCGGCGCGTCGAGCAGCGGCTGGACGACGCGCCAGGTCTCCTCGACGGCGTCCTGGCGCGTGAAGTGGCCCGGGTCGCCTCTCAGCGCCGCGTCGAGGAGCACCTCGTACGCGCTCGGCCCTTCGCCGCCTTCGCTCGCGAACGCCATGTCCAGGCTGACGGTGCGTAAAGCCATCCCCTCGGCACTCTTGGCCTGGACCTCGAGCCTCGCGCCCGGTCGCGGGCTGATCCGCAGGACGAGCTGGTTCGGCGCAGGTCGAGGCGCGTGCCTGGGGACGAAGCCGAGCCACGGGATCGTGTGGAAGACGATCCGCACCTCGGTCACCGTCTCCGGCAGCGCCTTGCCCGCCCGGATGACGAAGGGGACGCCTGACCAGCGCCAGTTGTCGATCTGGAGCCGGAGCGCGCAGAAGGTCTCGGTCTGCGAGCCCGGCGCGACGCCGTCCACGTCGAGGTACCCGGCGTACTGGCCGCGCACGTAGTGGGCCGGCTCGGCCTCGGCCATCGCGACGAAGACGTCGCGCTGGCGGTCCTTGATCGTCTCGGCGCGGTGGTGGCCTGTGGGCGGCTCCATCGCGACGAGGCTCAGCACCTGGAGCAGGTGGTTCTGCACGACGTCCCGAAGCGCGCCCACCGGATCGTAGAAGCTCCCGCGGTCGGCGACGTCGAAGTCCTCGGCCATGGTGATCTGGACGGAGGAGACGTGCGAGCGGTTCCACACCGGCTCGAGGACGGTGTTGGCGAAGCGCAGGAAGAGGATGTCCTCGACGGACAGCTTCCCGAGGAAGTGGTCGATCCGGTAGAGCTGCGACTCGTCGATCAGGGCGTGCAGCGTCTCGTTGAGCTCGCGGGCCGAGGCGAGGTCGTGCCCGAAGGGCTTCTCGACGACGACCCGCGCGTTCGCGGTCAGGCCGGCCTCGGCGAGACCGGCCACCACCGTCCCGAAGAGCGAGGGCGGGATCTCGAGGTAGAAGACCGGCGCCGCCGCTCCCTCGATCGCCTTCGCCACCCGCTTGTAGATCCCCGCGTCGGCGAAGTCGCCGGCGACGTAGGAAAGGCGGTCGGCGAAGCGCCCGAAGACTGCGTCGTCCAGCTGCTCACCGGCCGCGACGATGGCGTCCCGGGCGTACTCGACGAGCTGCTCGCGCGTCCAGTCGTCGACCGCGACGCCGACGATGGGACAGTGAAGCAGTCCGCGGGCTTCGAGCAGGTAGAGCGACCTGAACGTCATCACCTTCGCCAGGTTCCCGGTGATCCCGAAGATCACGAGAACGTCGGCAGGCCGAGCGGGCGGCTCCATCGGCGCGGAGCATGGCAGATGCTAGAAGGCGGCTGCGTAGGCGTTCAGCGCCGGCTGCCCGCCCAGGTGAGCGTAGAGCACGCGCGAGCCCGGCTCGATCCGGCCGTCCTGGACGAGGTCGATGAGGGCCGCCATCGACTTGCCTTCGTAGACCGGATCGGTGAGCACGCCCTCGAGCCGCGCGCAGAGGCGGATCGCCTCGACCGTCTTCTCGTCGGGAATCCCGTACGTGCCGGCGTGCCACTCGTCGAGGAGCACGATCTCGTCGTCGGCGAGCTCGCGGCCGAGCCCGATCGCCTCGGCCGTCCGGCGCGCGATGCGCGCGATTTGCTCCCAGGTCTGCTCGACCGTCGCGGAGCCGTCGATGCCGATGACGGCGCGCTCCTCTTCCTGGAGCGCGAAGCCGGCAACCATGCCGGCCTGAGTCGAGCCAGTGACGGAGCAGACGACGATCGTATCGAAGAAGACGCCGATCTCGGCCTCCTGGTCGGCCACCTCCTGCGCCCAGCGGGCGAAGCCGAGCCCGCCGAGCGGGTGGTCGGACGCGCCGGCCGGGATCGGGTACGGCTTGCCCGCCGCGCTCCTCCACCGAGGCGAGCGCGTCCTCCCAGCTCGGCCGGATCCCGATGTCGAAGCCCGCCGGGTCGAGACGGACGTCGGCGCCCATGATCCGAGAGAGGAGGATGTTCCCGACCTTGTCGTAGACGACGTCGGGCCACTCGACCCAGCGTTCTTGCACGAGCACGCAGCCGAGCCCGAGGTGCGCGGCGACGGCGGCGACCTGGCGCGTGTGGTTCGACTGGACGCCGCCGATCGAGACGAGCGTGTCGCATCCCTGCGCGAGCGCCTCGGCGGCCAGGTACTCGAGCTTGCGCACCTTGTTCCCGCCGTAGGCGAGCCCCGCGTTCACGTCCTCGCGCTTCGCCCAGATCTCGACCTTGCCGCCGAGGTGCTCGGAGAGCCGCTCGAGCCGGTGCACGGGCGATGGCCCGAAAAGGAGCGGGACACGGTCGAAGTCGGCGAGGCTCATGGGCGGGAGCGTACCCGCGTGTACGATCGCGCCCCATGGACGGCACCCGATGAGGGTCTGCATCGTCGGCGCGTCGGGAAAGCTCGGGCGCTACATGGTGCAGCACTCGCTCGACCGGGGCTACGAGGTGGTCGGCGTGTGCCGCGAGGAAAGCGTGGAGAAGCTCGACCCTTTCAAAGGACGCATGAGCGTCGTGCCGGGGCCGACAGACGATCCCGCGGTGATCAGGAGGGCGGTCGCGGGGTGCGATGGGGTGCTCGTCGTGCTCGTCCCGCGCGGCGTCCACGGGTACTCGACGGGAACGGCGCAGGCCGTGCTCGACCACGCTCCTGACGCGCGCCTCGTGTTCTCCTGCGGCTGGCACATCACGCTCGACGGCAGGGACGTGTACTCGTGGAAGCTCAAGGCGCTCGTCATGGTCGGCGGCCCGATCGCGCGTCTCTTTCGCTTCGCGGACCTCGACGACCAGGTCGAAGCGTGTCGACGAGTGTTCGCCAGCGACACGCGGTGGACCGTCGTGCGCGGGAGCGACCTCGAGGAAGGCGAGAGCCAGGGCCTGCCGGTGTGGAGCCGCCACGTTGGCGACCCGATCCTGGAAAGCAACCTGACACGCCGGGTGGACTTTGCCCTCTTCATGGTCGAGGCCCTCGCGAACGACGAGCTCGTCCACGAGGCTCCGGCGATCGTCGGCCGCCTGACGCCCTCGGCGCTCGCGCACGCAGATAGCCGGCAACCCAGCGCTGCCGGCCGGGGTTAGCGCGACTCGACCGATGAGTTCGCGCGCAGTCGCGGGTCCTCAGTACGGACCCATTCGAAGGAGAGACATGTTTACGAACTCGCGCGAGAACCGGAGAAAGGAGATCGCACGGTGAAGACGCCCCCGATCGTCTCGGAGGAAGAGTGGGACGCGGCGCGCCAGGAACTGCTTGTCAAGGAGAAGGAGTTGACTCGCGCCCGTGACGCGATGGCCGCGGAGCGTCGGCGAATGCCGTGGCTGGCCGTGGAGAAGGAGTTCGAGTTCGACGGGCCGGAGGGCAAGGCGAGCTTGCTCGACCTGTTCGACGGCGGCCGTCAGCTGATCGTCTACCGAGCCTTCTTCGAGCCCGGAGTGCGCGGCTGGCCTGAGCACGCCTGTATCGGCTGCTCGATGGTGGCCGACCAGGTTGCCCACCCCGCCCATCTGAACGCGCGCGATACCGCGCTCGCGTTCGTCTCGCGGGCGCCACAGGCCGAGATCGCCCGCCTGAAGGAGCGAATGGGGTGGCAGCCGATCCCGTGGTACACGATCACGGACGATTTCGACGCCGACTTCGATGTCGACGAGTGGCACGGCACGAACGCGTTCATCCGCGACGGGAACCGCGTGTTCCGCACCTACTTCATCGCTGCCCGCGGCGACGAGGCGCTGGGGAGCACGTGGAGCTACCTCGACATGACTGCGCTCGGGCGCCAGGAGGAGTGGGAGGATTCGCCGGAGGGCTATCCCCAAACCCCGCCTTACGGCTGGTGGATCTGGCACGACGAGCCACAGCCGACCGGCCGTTCCGCTACTCCTCAGCCGGCCACCTCTTGAGAACCCTTCGCGTTGGCCCACCGCGTTCACCCGACCTGACTACGGCTGTTCGGCCCATGGGAGTTCGTCCCAATGCTCTGGGCGCTTGACCTCCCATCGCCCGCGCCGTTCCGGGTCCGCGGTCGTGACCTCCGACCCCGCGTCGTATCGAAGTGCGACCTCCGAGCGTGGGCACACCCGCTCCAGGTCGTCGCGCCGGTTTCCTGTAGCGAGGATCACGCACTGCCCCGTCCCGGTCGCGACGAATGTGTGCGCCGTCATGGGCGGGCAGTGCACGAAGTCCCACGTTCGCAGGTGACGTTCCTGATCCTCGATGACGAGAATGCACTCGCCCATCAGGATCAGGAAGTCCTCTTGCACCGACTCTGCGTGGTACAACCCGGCGGGCTTCCCTGGTTGCACCACCCGAATCGTGAAGCCAGCGTGCGGCTTGACGTATTCCGTCAGATCGGGTCGGCCACGCAGCACGTACTCGTCGGACTCAAAGATGCAGACGCCTGCCCATTCGTCGTTGGTCACCCATGCTGCTTCCGCGGGGTTGACGACGAACCATCCGGGGGTGACGGGTGCAAGCCCTGACGCCACGCGCTCAAGGCGGGCTTCCGGGATCATGGTTTCCTCCTTGTTGATCTCGTTGTCGCTCACCGACGCCTCGGTGTGCGTCGGGACACTGCGCTCGCACCGCAGAGTGTCTGCGGCCGAAGGACGCGAAAGACGTGGGATCAACTACGCGGGAAACGCCACGGTGTCAGTCTAGTGGGAGATCGCGCCGAATCGCCCGCGCGACATGCACACCGCCGGACAGGTAGAACCCGGTCCGTGGCGCCGCGGTCGGTCCGCCTCACGAGCCCCGAACGCGTCCTGTTCCCCGACGAAGGGATCACGAAGCAGGACCTGTTCGAGTACTACCGCGCGATCGCGCCGGTGCTCGTCCCGCACCTGCGCGACCGGCCGTTCACGATGAAGCGCTCTCCGTACGGGGTGGCCGGGGACATGTACTTCCAGAAGCAGGCGCCGAAGGGGATGCCCTCCTGGATCCCGACGCGCACCTACCGCACCTACCCGCGCGAGGGCGAGTCGCGGCTCGTCGACTTCCCGCTCGTCAACTCGCCGGAGGCGGTGCTCTGGATGGTGCAGATGAACTGCATCGACATGAACGCGTGGTACTCGCGCGTCGACAAGCCGCACCGCCCGGACTTCGTGCTCTTCGATCTCGACCCGCCCGACGGTGGCTTCGGGCTCACGATCCGCGTTGCGCACCTGATCCGCGAGGAGCTCGAGCGGATCGACCTCGACTCCTACGTCAAGACGAGCGGCGCCGACGGGATTCACGTGCTTGTCCCGATTGCCCGTAGAGCGACCTACGAGCAGACCTACACGTTCGCGGAGCGCGTGGCGCGTGGGCTCGAAGAGCGGCACCCGGGGTTGGTCACGACCGAATGGTTGAAGCGCAAGCGCGAAGGCGTGCTCGTCGACCACCGGCAGAATGCGCGGGGGAAGACGATTGCCTCCGTCTACTCGGTGCGGCCGAAGCCGGGGGCGCCGGTCTCGACGCCGCTTCGCTGGGGCGAGCTGACGGAGGACGTGACGCCGCGCCGCTTCGGGATGCGCGAGGCGCTCGAGCGGGTCGAACAGCACGGTGACTTGTTCGAGCCCGTGCTCGCGGGCGGCCAGGCACTGGGACGTGCCTTGAGGAGGTTGCGCTAGCGGGCACTCCGTGCGCGCCGCGTGCCAGGGCACGGGCGATCTCGGCTCCGATCGAAGCGAGCCGCTGCTCGATCTCTGGACACATGACCAGCTCGGGCCACCTTGCCGCGCAGCTCGCCCGGCGCGATATTCTGGTGGCCACCCACTTCGACCCGGGTGACATGATTTGATGACTGTCGCGAACGTCCCTGTCAGAGTGCGCGTCCGGCGTCGGAGCCGAGAGGACTGGGTGTTCGCCGGAGTCTGCGGCGGACTCGGCCGGTACGCGGAGCGCGATCCTCTCTGGTTTCGGTTGCTGTTCATCCTGCTCGCGTGCTGCGGAGGCGTCGGCTTCCTCGTGTACATCGGCCTGTGGTTGGCGATCCCGCTCGAACAGCCCGGTGACGAACTCGGCCCGCCAACGTTCGGGATGCGTGCTCGCGCCCGACGTCAAGAGTCGCGGCGCAAGCACGGCGGCGGTTACAGCTATCGGCTCGGGCGCTCCCTTCGCGGGCTAGTCGTGCGCTAGCCGCTACTGCCGAGCACGCCTTGGTCGTTTTGACGTTGACTTGGCGTCAGCGTCCAACGACCCGAGACGGTCGTGATCGCAGCAACCGCATGCCTCATGCGCTCTTGCGGCGAGTGGAGCGTACCGGGATCGAACCGGTGACCTCCGGCTTGCAAAGCCGGCGCTCTCCCAGCTGAGCTAACGCCCCAAGACGCTTGGCTGGGCGGAACCAGCCCGGTTCGGCCTTCCAAGCGACTGGGCACTCATGGTAGACGACCCTCAGCCTCTCCCCCGGCCTGCGCGGGCGGAGCGGGCCATGGCCTCGAACTCCTCGAGGCTCCGCCCGGCGCCGAGGGCGACGCAGGTGAGCGGGGACTCGACGACGGCAACGGGAAGCCCGGTCTCCAGATGAAGCCGGTCGTCCATCGAGCGGAGGAGCGCGCCGCCGCCTGCAAGGACGATCCCACGCTCGACCACGTCCGCCGCCAGCTCCGGGGGCGTTTGCTCGAGCGTCTCCTTGACCGCATCGACGATGCGGGTTACAGGACCTTCCAGCGCCCGGTGTGCTTCTTCCGCCCGGAGAGTGGCCCTTCTGAGCAGGCCCGTACGCTGGTCGCGGCCGGCGACCTCCGCCCCGCCGGTCTCGGCCGGCTCGCACGCAGCACCGATCGCGATCTTCACCTCCTCGGCACGCTCCTGACCGATCAGAAGACCGTGCTCTCTCTTCGCGTGTTCGACGAGAGCCTCGTCCATCTCGTAGCCGCCGACTCGGATGGACTTCCAGACGACCATGCCACCGAGCGAGATGACCGCTACCTCGGTCGTTCCCCCGCCGATGTCCACGACCATGCTCGCCGCGGCCTCGTCCACCGGGAGGTCCGCCCCGATCGCGGCCGCCATCGGCTCCTCGATCAGGCAAGCTTCTCGCGCGCCCGCGGCGAGCGTCGCCTCCTCGACCGCCCGCCGCTCGACCTCGGTGATGCCGCTCGGGACGCAGAGAACGACTCGTGGGTGAACGAAGCGGCCGCCGATCGTCCTGCGGATGAAGTGCCGGAGCATCTGCTCGGTCACCTCGAAGTCTGCGATCACGCCGTGGCGAAGCGGCCGGGTCGCGCGGATCGTGGCCGGCGTACGCCCGATCATCCGCCGCGCCTCCTCCCCGACCGCGAGCACCCGCTCGGAGATCTCGTCGATGGCGACGACGGACGGCTCGAAGAGGACAACCCCGTGGCCGCGGACGAAGACGACCGTATTCGCGGTGCCCAGATCCACGGCGATCTCGCCGCCGCGGCGGAAGGACAAGTGACGCCAGAGACGGGCGGACACGAGTAGAGCAGACCCCTAGGCGATCTAGTAAAGCTGAAGGGCCGTGGCGACGGCCCCAGCCGGCGGCTCAGTCCTCCGCCACGACCAGGTGCGTGACGGGGAGGTCGAGGCGGGCGAGAGCTTCCTCCGCGGCGCCCTCCTCGAGCCACGCGGCGGCGCCCGCATGGGCACGAACGCGGTCGCGCAGATCCTCGCGTCGCACGGACGCGGTGGTCACGACCAGTATGCGCTTGCTCACGCGCGGTCCCTACCCGGGAACCGGGAGAGCAAACGCCCGGCGGGTCAGGCGGGAGCTAGTCGCCCCAGTCGAAGTCGCGGGAGCGTCCCCAGAGGGTGTCCTCCGGGTCGACCGGCGGGTCGGTGTCCTCGCCGGGCCACGCGAGCACCTTGCTCGGCTCGAGCTCGGGCTCCTGGCCGCTCAGCGTGTCTTCGAGGCGGGCCTGCTCCTCGGTCTTGAAGAGTGGATGGTTTTCGAACGGGTCTTCGACTTCGTACCGGTCGATCGGCATGTTGCCGTCGAGTTGCGAGTTGCGCCGCTTCAGCTCGAGATGCTCCTCGATGACGCGGGAGAAGGTCGTGTCTGCGTGCTCGCTCACAACACCTCCTGGGTGGGGGACAGAGGCAAGCGCCGGATTGTAGACGACTGGGAGCCGGGTGGGAACCTAGTCGTGGGCGCGGACGATGGTACCCGCATCGGCCGAGACGACGCAGTTCTTGCCTGCACGCTTGGCCCGGTAGAGCGCCTCGTCGGCCGAGGCGAAGAGCGCGGCAGGGGTCGGCGCGTCCGGGAAGGCGGCGACCCCGAAGCTCGCCGTGACCGCGACGAGCCCGCCGGGATGGGTGGACATGGGCCGCGCGGCCAGGGCCCGCCGGAGGCGCTCGGCCAGCTCGTGGGCGCCGTCGAGGTCGGTCTGCGGGAGCAGGACCGCGAACTCCTCGCCCCCGTAGCGGGAGGGCAGGTCGATCTCGCGGACGGTCGTCCGCAGGATGTCCGCGAACGTCTGCAGGACGTCGTCGCCGGCCTGGTGGCCGTAGCGGTCGTTGACCTGCTTGAAGTCGTCGAGGTCGGCGAGGATCAGCGCGAGGCTGCCGCCGAAGCGCTCGGCGCGCGAGATCTCGGCCTCGAGCGCCTCCTCGAAGTGGCGGCGGTTCGGGAGCTCGGTGAGGCCGTCGGTGTTTGCCTGCCGCTCGACCAGGCGGTGAAGGCGCGCGTTCTCGAGCGCGATCGAGGCCTGCGTACCGAGCCAGTGCGCGAGCTCTCGCGCCTCGTCGCTGAAGTCGGCCTCCTTCGGGGTGAGGAAGAGGACGCCGCTCTCGCGCCCGTCCAGGCCGAGGGGGATCGCGAGCGGCTTGCCGCCGTCGGCCGGGTTGCCCTCACGGGCGATCTCCTCGCCGTTGACGAGAAGGCGAGCGCCGGCGGCGCCCGTCGCCGCGACCGTGTTCTGAACGATGACCGGCAGCAGCGCGTACGGCTCATGTGTGGCGGCGAGGGCGTCGCCGAAGCGGCCGATCGTGTCGCGGACGCGCGCACGCTCGGCGTCGAGCTCCCGCAGTCGCTGCTCGAGCTGGGCGGCCATGTCATTGAAGGCCGCGCCCAGGGCGGCGAACTCGTCGCGCCCGCGGACGGGCACGCGTTCCTCGAGCTTGCCCCGGGCGATCCCGCCGGCCGCGGCCGCGAGCTCGCCGAGCGAGCGGACGATCGTGCGGCCGAAGGTGTACGCCAGGATGCCGACGGCAACGAGCGCGACGGCCGAGAAGAGGAGGAAGCGGTTGCGGAGATCGCCGACGGCCTGGTCGACGACCGCCTTCGGGCTGAGCGCGACGAGCGCGACCGGCGGCCGGCCCGTGTCGCCGCGAGCCAGCAGCTCGGTGCCGAGCGCCCGGTAGGCCCGGCCTTCGACCGTGACGAAGCGTGGTTGCTGGAGAGGCACGGCGAGGTCTCCGCTCATCGCGCTCGGCGCGATGACGCGCCCATTGGCGACGAAGGCGAAGCGATCGCCCTGGTCGAGCGCCGCCCGGGCCCCGAGGCGCCTGGCAAGCGCGTCGTCGAACGGAATCGAGATGACGACGCTTCCCAGGGGTCGGTCGTCGGGTCCCGTGACCTCGACCTCGCGATACCCGTCGAACGGGCCGGGGCGCTCGCCGGCGAGGAACCCGTGCTCGGACGAGAAGAACGAGCTGTGCTCGACCTCCTTCGCCAAGCCCACGAGGTCGGCCCGGTCGAGCGTGGCGAGCGCCTGCTGCACCTGGGTCGCGCGCGCGAGGGAGCGTGCCGTCACGATCGTGTCCTTCTCGAGCTGCTCCTCGTAGTCCGCCAGAGCGACCCGGATCGCCGTGGAGAGCCTGGAGTCGGTCGAGCCGGTCTCACCCCGCTCTGCCACCTCGCTGAAGGCCACCGTCGCCGCGACGAGCGGGAGCAGCGCGAGCAGCATGAAGTAGATGACGAGGCGGAGCTTGAAGCTTCCCATTGGTGAGCGTTGCGGGCCGAACGTTCCCGAACCGTAAGCCGATAGGTCCATCGGCCCAGCGGCAATCCCTCTTTAGGGGGATCGGACTGGGCGGGCTAGAAAATCGGCCGGTCGAGGGCGACGGCGAGCACCAGTCCGACGAACCAGCACGTCGTCGTGACGGCGACGGAGACCGGGACGAGGTAGCGGTCGCGCCCGCCGAGCGTCGCGGCGAAGAGCGAGATGAAGACGGCGGCCGTGCAGAGCCGACCCGGCGAGTACACGATCCCGATCAGACCGGCGAAGAGCGCGAAGGTCGCCAGGAAGTCGGCGACGAGCTGAGTGACCGTGACGCGGACGGGGATCTCGGGCTCGTAGGAGCTCATCGCCCTCTCCTCGCGCTCGCGGCGAAAGCGGGCTCGCGCCGGCGCCGGCGGTCAGGCGTCCCGTGCGGGCCCGGACGGCGACCCGGAACAGGGGCGCGCGGGCGGCGACGCCGCGGTGGCTCCGTCCCGCCCCCGCCGAGGCTCTCCCAGGTGCCTCCGGCGGCTGCGGCGGGCGGGTCCTTCACCGACCACCAGATCACGTAGGCGAGGTACAGCGCCGGGATCTTGAGGATCACCGTGAACCAGATGGTGAGCCACAGCATGTGCCGTTGAGTGTAACCTAGCCCGCTTCCGGAAAACCTACCCCTGGGCCGGCGCCCCTCTGTGGCACATACGGGGCGCTCGCAGAGCCCGTCCAGCTGACGGCGGCGGGCCGGGAACGAGGGCCCATGAAAGGGGGAACGAACGTGAATCGATACCGCCTGCGCGGGCTCTTGCTCGCGCTCGTAAGCTCGCTCGTGCTCATGGGCAGCGGCTCGGCTTCGGCCACCGTGACGCCGGAGACGACCCCCGAGGCCGAGATCCAGAGCCTCGTCGACGAGATCCGCAAGCACCGCGCCGCCAGCCGGCACTGGGAGCGGGTCATGGGGAAGCCGCGCACGTGGGCGAGCTTTCTCGAACGCCGCACCGATCTGACCGGCGACCTCACGAGCCTGACGGCGCTCAGGGATCGCTGGGAGCGGCGAGCGGCCCGGCTCCGGGCTCGCGGCTGGCATCCGCCGAGCGGGGCGGCGTGGCGCTGTATCCATCGCCGCGAGGGGCCCTGGGACGACCCACGCGCTCCGTACTGGGGAGGGCTGCAGATGAGCATGCAGTTCCAGCGGGCCTTCGGCCGCTACCTCCTCCGCCGCAAGGGCACCGCGAACAGGTGGACGCCCGCAGAGCAGATGTGGACAGCCGAGCACGCGCGGCGCTCGGGCCTCGGGTTCCACCCGTGGCCGAACACGGCGCGCACCTGCGGGCTGCTCTGAGCCGTCCCGGCCGGCCACGCGCCAAGTGCCTGGCACCGCCACCTGGCCGGACGGGCCTCAGCGCCCGTCCGGCGGGCGGAGGACCGCGAACGGGTCGGTGACCTCCAGGCTTGCGCGGGCGAAGCGGTAGACCGCGGCCGGGCGGCCGCCGGCGCGGCCGGGCGGCCGTTGGTCGCCCGTGGGCTCGAGCAGGCGGCGCCTGAGGAGCACGCGCTGGAGGTTCGTGGAGGAGACGTCGTGTCCGAGCGCGGCGCGGTAGAGGACCCTCAGCTCGGAGATGGTGAACGACGCCGGCGCGAGGGCGAAGCCGATGTTCGTGTAGGACAGCTTCGCCCGTAGCCGCTCGCGTCCCGCAAGCGCGATCGCACCGTGGTCGAAGGCCATGGACGGAAGGTCGTCGACGGGATGCCAGCTCGTGTCTCCGGGCACGCGCGGGTCGACGTCCGCAGGGACGAGGCCGAGGTAGGCGGTCGCCACCAGCCACTCGTGCGGGTGCCGGTCCGGGTCGCTGCGGGTCTCGAGCTGCTCGAGATGCGCGAGCTCGCGCACGTCGACCTTGGCGGCGAGGTGGCGGCGGATCGACTGCTCCAGGGTCTCCCCCGGCTCCAGCCGACCGCCCGGGAGCGACCAGGAGCCGAGAAACGGCGCCTTCGCCCGCTCCCAGAGGAGAACCTGGAGGACGCCGTCCCGCACCTGGAGCACCGCCGCCAGGGCCTCGTGGGCGGGACGCGACTCTGTGGTAGACTTCGGCACGAGGTTATCGACTGATAGTCAGAAACTAAGCGGGAGGATACACATGAAGGCGCTCATCATCGTCGACATGCTGAACGACTTCGTCGACGGGAAGCTCGCCAACCCGAAGGCCCAGGCCATCACCCCGCCGCTCAAGCGGCTGCTCGCCCACGCCCGCGAGGAAGGCTGGGTCGTCGTCTTCTCGAACGACGCCCACGACGCGAGCGACCCGGAGATGAAGATCTGGGGCGAGCACGCGATGGCGGGGGACCCCGGCGCCGAGGTGATCGACGAGCTCGCGCCGCGCGAGGGCGAGATCATCTCCGAGAAGCACCACTACGGCGCCTTCGACGACACGGGGCTCGACGAGCAGCTGCGCGAGCGCGGCGTCGACGAGGTCGTGATCACCGGCCAGCACACGCACATCTGCGTGCGCCACACCTCCTACGGCGCGCTCATCCGCGGCTACGAGATCACGATTCCCCGCTTTGCCGTGTGCGCGTTCGAGGGCGTCGACGAGGACGAGGCGCTCGAGTACCTGAAGGCGACATACGGCGCGAACGTGACGACCGTCGACGAGCTCGTCGAGGGTCGCGCGGCCGTCTCCGCCTAGTCCCAAGGCTCCACGGCATCGGGGCGGCGCCGGCACCGGAGGAGCCGGCGCCGTCCCTCCCGCGTGCCCGGCTAGGCTGGCCCTGGTGAACCGCCTCGCCGCCGAGACGAGCCCGTACCTCCTCCAGCACGCCGGACAACCCGGTCGACTGGTACCCGTGGGGCGAGGAGGCGTTCGCGCGAGCGCGCGAAGCGAGGACCGCCCGATCCTCCTCTCGGTCGGCTACGCGGCCTGCCACTGGTGCCACGTCATGGAGCACGAGTCCTTCGAGGACGACGAGCACGGCGCGGCTCATGAACGAGCACTTCGTCCCCGTCAAGGTCGACCGGGAGGAGCGGCCCGACGTCGACGGGCTCTACATGGACGCCGTCGTCGCGCATGACCGGGCACGGCGGCTGGCCGATGACCGTCTTCCTGACGCCGGACGGCCGCCCCTTCTACGGCGGCACCTACTTCCCGCCGGAGCCGCGGCACGGCATGCCCAGCTTCGCGCAGGTGCTCGCAGGCCGTCGCCGAGGCCTACCGGACGCGGCGCGCACGACCTCGAGCAGCAGGCCGACGTCGCTCGTCGAGGCGATCCGGCAGGCGAGCGAGCGGCCGCCGTCCGGCGAGCCGCTGACGAGCGACCTCCTGAGCGGCGTCGTCCCGGCGCTGCGCCGCAGCTTCGACCCGCGGCGAGGGCGGCTTCGGCCGCGCGCCCAAGTTCCCCGCCGCCTCCACGCTCGAGCTCCTCCTCCGGCTGCACGCGGCGAACGGCGACGACGACGCGCTCGAGCATGGCCCGCGCTGACGCTCGACCGCATGGCCGCCGGCGGCATGTACGACCTGCTCGGCGGCGGCTTCCACCGCTACTCGGTGGACGCGGACTGGCTCGTCCCCCACTTCGAGAAGATGCTCTACGACAACGCGCTCCTCGCCTCGGCGTACCTCCACGCCTGGGTCGTGACGGGAGACGAGCGCTACCGCCGCGTGGCCGAGGAGACGCTCGACTACGTCCTGCGCGAGCTGCGTCTCCCGGAGGGAGGCTTCGCCTCGGCCCAGGACGCGGACACCGACGGCGTCGAGGGCCTCACGTACACGTGGACGCCGAGGAGAGCTCGAGGCCGTGCTCGGCGAGCCGCACCCGGAGTGGCTGCGTCCCTTCGAGCACGGCCGCTTCGTCCTCCGCGGGCGAGATTCCCGAGGACGCGCGCGCGACGCTCCTCGCCGCCCGCGAAGAGCGGCCGCAGCCGCTCCGCGACGACAAGGCGCTCGCCGCCTGGAACGGCCTCGCGCTCGCCGCGCTCGCCGAGGCCGGCGCCCGGCTCGAGCGGCCGGACTACGTCGACGCCGCCGTCGGCGTCGCCGAGTTCCTGCTCGGCCCGCTCTCCGACGAGCGGGGCCGCCTGCTGCGCTCCTACCGGGACGGCGACGCGCGGATCCCCGCCTACCTCGAGGACTACGCGAACGTCGCCGAACGGGCTCGTCGAGCTGTCGCTGGGCGACCGGCGAGCTGCGCTGGCTCGAGGAGGCACGCCGCGCTCGCCGGGCTCTCGTCGAGCTCTTCGCCGACCCGGACCGGCGGCGGGTTCTACGTCGACGCGCCCGACGGCGACGGGCTCGTCGCCCGCCGCAAGGAGTTCGACGACCACCCCACTCCCGCCGGAAACTCGATGGCTCGCGTTCGTCCTCCTGCGCCTGGCGCGCATCTACGGCGACGACGAGCTCGAGCAGCAGGCGGTCGGCGTCTTCCGCGCTCGCGCACTCCCTCTGGAGCGCGCGCCGCCGCCGTCGCGCACCTCCTCTGCGCGCTCGACCTCCACTTCGCTCCGCCGCGCGAGATCGCCGTCGTCGGCGGCTCCGAGGAGCTGCGCCGCGCGGCGCTCGCCGGCTACCGGCCCGAATGCGGTCTTCGCCTTCTCGTCGGAGCCCACCGACGCCGTCCCCCTTCTCGCCGGCAAGGGGCTGCGTCGACGGGAGGCCAGCGGCGTACGTCTGCGAGCGCTTCGCCTGCCAACGGCCGGTGACGACGGCCGACGACCTCGCAGCGCTCCTCGGCTCGTAGCCCTACCTGCGGACGAAGACCGGCGCTCCGAGCGGGACCGTGCGGAAGAGGTAGCGCATGTCGCGGTCGCTGGCCCGCGGGCAGCCGGCCGACGCCGCCGTGCCGATCGAGCCCGGGTCGTTCGTGCCGTGGACCGCGATCCGGTCGCCGCCCTGCCACCCCGCCGGGAGGTTCGGCTGATGGGCCGAGAGCGCGAGGATGCAGCAGCCGTACGAGGCGCTGAAGCGGGAGCCGGCGAGCTTGTCGGTGATGGCGAAGCGGCCCCTCGGAGTCGGCGAGCTCGGGCGGCCCACGGCGATCGTGATCCGGCGGAGAACGCGCTCGCCCCGCCGCACGACGAGGCGGCGGGCGGAGACGTCGATCCGCACGCTCACGCGCGTTCGCCGCGAGACGACGGCGCCCCGGTCGGGATCGACCCAGCCGAGCCGACCGTTCGGGAGGTGCGTCGTGACGACCCCGAGCCACCGGCCCCGCTTCGCCGCGACGGCGACGGTGGTCCGGGATCCGAACTCGGTGCGGGCGCCGAGACGAGCGACGACGCGGCCGCCTGGACGCGAGCGGACGACGAGCCGGTGACCGGGCGCGGGCTCGAGCACGAGGAAGCCGGGATCGCGCCGGACGGCGGCAGCTGCAGCCGGCTCGGGCTCGGGCTGGGGCTCAGGCTCGGCGACGGGCTCGGCCGCTGCGACCGCCACCGGCGGCTGGACGGGCGCGGGAGCCGGTTGGGACGCCTCCCGCCCGGACGCCGGACGCGCGAGCACGAGGAGGACGGCGCCGACGGCCGCGAGGACGGCCACGACAACGATGACCTGTGGCGGCAGGTAAAAGCGTCCCATGCCTACGGTGATCGGGTTGCGCTCCCTGCCCCTCGTTCACTCGAACGAGGGATGCCCTTCCACCGTCGGCGCCCGGTCTGGGAGACTTGAGACCATGGTCCTGGGAATCGACGTCTCGGCCTGGCAGCGCTCGATCTCCTGGAAGGCGGTGAAGGACGCGGGAGTCGAGTTCGGGTTCGTCAAGGCGACCGAGGGCACCGGCTACGTCAACCCGACGTACGAGCGCCACCGCGCCGCGGCAAGGCGTCAGGGCATCCCGGTCGGCGCCTACCACTTCGCGCGGCCCGATGCCGACGACGGCCCACTCGCCGAGGCCGACCACTTCCTCGAGGTGGCGACGCCCGAGCCGGGCGACCTCCTCCCCGTGCTCGACTTCGAGCACGCCGGCCTCGGGCCCCGCCAGCTGGCGCGCTGGGCGAGACTCTGGCTCGAGCGGATCGAGAAGCGCATCGGACAGCCGCCGATCCTCTATACGTACACGTCCTTCTGGACGTCGACGGTAGGAAACGCCCCGGGCTTCTCGCGCTACCCGCTCTGGCTCGCCAACTACGGGCCGAACGACGGCAAGGTCCACTCGGTCCGTCGCGTCGGCGACTGGCCGAGCGTGGCCGTCCACCAGTACACGTCGAGAGGTCGCATCCGCGGGCATGACGGGCACCTCGACCTCAACCGGCTCATGCGCGGCTGGACGCTCGCTCCGCTCCGCCTCGGCGCGGGGCTCCCTCCCTCGCCGGGTTACGGGCCGCCGTGGCGCCTCCTTGCGAAAGGCAAGCCGATCCACGAGGCGAGGCGCCTGGACGCCGCCTTCCTCGAGCGCGCGGCCGAGCAGGCGAAGACGAGCGGCGCCGTGACGATCCGCGGGACGCTTCGGGAGCGCTAGGCTGTCGCGGGCGCCTCCGCGGGGCGCCGGGGGGTCACGCTGATGAGCAGCACTGCGAGCGCCGCGGCGACTGCGAGCCCGCCGGCGACGGCCCAGGCGACCGTGTACTCGCCAGTCGAGGTGCGCACGAGCCCGGCAGCCCAGGCCGCCGCCGCGGCGCCGAACTGGTGGGCGCTGAAGATCCACGCGAAGACGACGCCCGCCTGGCGGGGGAACGTCGCCGTCGCGAGCGCCGAGGTGGGCGGCACGGTCGCCACCCAGTCGAGCCCATAGACGACCGCGAAGGCGACGAGCGCCGCGAAGCGGGAGTCGAACGCGACGGGAAGCGCCAGGAGCGCGAGACCGCGGAAGCCGTAGTAGGCGAGCAGGAGCTTCCGGGGGTCGAAGCGGTCGGTGAGCCAGCCCGATCCGACCGTGCCGACGATGTCGAAGACGCCGATGAGCGCGAGCAGGGCGGCCGCGCTCACCTGCGCGATGCCGTGGTCGTGCGCGGCCGGGATCAGGTGCGTCGAGACGAGCCCGTTCGTCGTCGCACCGCAGATGAAGAAGGTCCCCGCGAGCACCCAGAACGTGCGCGAGCGGACCGCAAGCCGGAGCCCCGCGACAGCCGCCCCGAAGGCGGCAGGCGCGGCCGGCGGCTCCTCCCAGCCGGGATCGGCTCCGTACGGCCGAGCGCCGACCTCTCCCGGCCGGTCCCGCATGAGCGCGAGGACGAGTGGGAGGACGAGGCCGAGCGCCGCGACGGCCACGAGAAGGGCCGCGTAACGCCAGTCGAAGCCGGCGATCCAGGCGAGGAGCGGGAGGAAGACGAGTTGCCCGGAGGCGTTGCTCGCCGTGAGGATCCCGGTGACGAGGCCGCGACGCGTCACGAACCAGCGATTGGCGATGATCGCCGCGAGCGGCACCGAGACGGCGCCCGTGGCCGTGCCGTTGACAACGCCCCAGAGGAGGAAGAGCTGCCAGGGCTCCGTCATCCCGAGCGTCAGCAGCGAGGAAAGCGCGATGACGGCAAGGGCTCCCGAGACGACCAGCCGCATGCCGAAGCGCTCGACGAGCGCGGCGGCGAAGGGCGCGCCCAGGCCGAAGCAGAGGAGATTGAGGGAGACGGCCAGACCGATCGTCTCGTGGCTCCAGCCGAACTCGTCGTGCAGGGGAAGGAGGAGGACGCCGGCGGTCGACCGGAAGCCTGCCGACATCACGAGGGCGACGAAGCCGACGCCGACGACGACCCACGCGTAGTGCAGGCGTCCTCGCACGGGCCGAGCCTACCAAATAGGGGGATATACTCCTATCTCGATGAACGCACCTGCCGAGCCGGTCGAGTCCCCGTGCGTCTGCGCGACGCTTCGCATGGCGACGCGCGCAGTCGCCCGCCTCTACGACCAGGCGCTCGCACCGCACGGCCTGCGCACGACGCAGTACTCGATCCTCGCCCGCCTCGAGGTGGAAGGCCCTGCGCCCGTCGGGCATCTCGCGGCCCGACTCGCCATGGACCGGTCGACGCTCGCGCGCGAGGTCGCCCCGCTTGTACGCGCCGCGCTCGTCGAGCAGGAAGCCGGCGAGGACCGCCGGCGCCGGGTGCTGGCGCTCAGCCCGGAGGGCCTGGCGCGCCTCGACGCGGCCCGACCGGCGTGGCGCGACGCGCAGCGCCGGGTGCGGGACGAGCTCGGATACGACCGTATCCAGGGCCTGCTCGGCGAGCTCCGGGCGCTCCTGGGCTCGGTCCGCGCTAGAGAGCTCTAATCTTCCCTCCGTGCACGCGAGCCTCACGACCGTCCGCGGGGGCGGGCCCGACGTGAGCGCCACCGCCGGGATGGCGGCCGAGTCCATGCTTTCCTGGCTGCGCGGGTTCGACGGCTACCGGGGGCTGCTGGTTCTCGGCGACCCGGGAACGGGTAACGCTCGCATCGTGAGCTTCTGGGACAGCCTGGACGCCCTCGAGCGGAGCGAACGCAGCCGGCGTGAGGTCCGCGAGAGCATGGTCGCCACGGCCGGCGCGGAGCTCGAGAGCGTGGATCGGTACGAGCTGTTCGTCGGCGAGGAGCTGATGGAGCCCGCCTCCGACAAGGAGACACCTGCCGTCGCACGGTTCACGAACTTCGCGGGCCCTCCGGAGAGCATCGAGGAGGGGCTGCGCACCTTCCGGGAGGACCTCGTCGACTGGTTCCGCGACGCGACCGGCTTTCGCGGCTGGATCGCGCTCCTCGACGCGCCCGGCGGCCGGTCGATCGGGATCACGTTCTGGTCGACCAAAGAGGCGCTCGACGACGAGGTCGCGAGCGGCGCGGGCCTTCGCAACGAGATCGCCGCCGGCCTCCAGACGACGGTGACGAGCGTCGAGCGCTACGAGGTCGTCATGTTCGAGGCGCTGGGGCCGGGCAGGGCGGGCTGACGCCCGTTGCCCGACTTCCGGGACGACGCCAAGCTCGACACGTCGCAGGTGGAAGACCTGCGCGGCCGCCGCATGCGCAGGGGCGGGCTCGCCGTCGGCGGCGGCGGCATCGGCCTCGTCGTCACGCTGCTCATCATCTTCCTCGGAGGGAACGTCACCGGCGGCGGCCTCGGCGAGCTCGGGAACCTCGCCGGCCAGTCCGCAGGCACCCCAGCGGCGAACAACAGCGACCTCGCGCAGGAGTGCCGAACGGGCGCCGACGCCGACGAGCGCGAGGACTGCCGCATCGTCGGCTACGTCAACTCGATCCAGAGCTACTGGACGGACGCCTTCACCGGCGGCGGGCGGGAGTACGTGCCGGCCCGCACCCGGTTCTTCACGGAATCGATCGACAGCGGCTGCGGCTTCGCCTCGTCGGCGATGGGCCCGTTCTACTGCCCGGCCGACCAGTACGTCTACATCGACCTCGGCTTCTTCGACGAGCTCCGCTCTCGCTTCGGCGCCCAGGGCGGGCCGTTCGCGCAGGCTTACGTCATCGCGCACGAGTACGGGCACCACGTCCAGAACCTCCTCGGAGTCCTCGACGGCCCGCAGGACCAGGGCGCGGAGAGCCGGGCGGTCCGGGTCGAGCTGCAGGCCGACTGCTTCGCGGGGGTCTGGGCGGCAAACGCCGTCGAGACAGGCTTCCTCACCCAACTCACGCAGGCCGACATCGCCGATGCCCTCGACGCCGCCGCGGCCGTTGGCGACGACCGCATCCAGGAGGCGGTCCAGGGCAGGGTGAACCCCGAGAGCTGGACGCACGGCTCCTCCGCGCAGCGTCAGGAGTGGTTCACGCGGGGCTACGAGACCGGCAACCCGGGCACCTGCGACACCTTCACCGGCGACATCTGACCGGGTCGAGCCCGGCCGGTACCAGCGTGCTAGCTGGCTCCGCCCTGCGCCAGCTTGTCGAAGGCGGCGTCGAGATCCTGCTCCGGCGGAAGCTTCCCCTCCGGGGAGACCTTGTCGACCACCTCGGGCAGGACCGTCGCCACCGCGTCGGCGGCCTGGGACTCCGAGACGCCGAGCTGCTGAGCGATCTGCTGGATCTGTTCCTTGCCGGCCGCCTGTTCGACCTGCGATCCGGTGACCGGCTTGTTTGGGCCAGTTCCCACCCAGGAGTCGGCCTGCTCGGCAAGGCCGTTTGCCTTGAGGCCGCCCATGATCTTGGAGAGCCCTCCGCTCGCCAGCAGGCCCCCGACGACGGGGAGGAGGGCCGACATCCCGCTCCCGCCGCGCCCGCCCGTCAGGCCGCCGAGAACGTCGTCGAGGCCGCCCGAGCCGCCCTTGCCGCCCATGAGCCCGCCGAGAATGTCGTCCAGCCCGCTCACGCGCGGCGCAGTCTAGCTAGTCCTTGTACGGGTCGAAGACGTCCCGGCCGGCCATGGCGACGCCGAGCGGGCGAAGCGTGTGCTTCACGAGGATCGACCCCGCGTGCGCGGCCAGCACGTCGGGGAGGCGTCGGTAGACCTCCGGAGCCTCGTCCGCGCCGCCGCCGACGAGAACAATGCCCTGCCCGCGCAGGCGAGCCTGCACGGCGGGCCAGTCCACGACGCCGGGCTTGACCTGCTCTTCGACCCACACCTTCTTCCCGTCGACGACCTGCTTGCGGCGGCGGAAGCGGCCGGCCGCCTGCGACCGGCTCATCACGCGGCCGGCCCCGTGGACGGTGGAGTAGAGCGACTCCTCGGCCTCCTCGCCGGCGACGCCCTCGAGGATGACCGACTCGTCGCCCATCGAGCCGCCGACGAAGCCCTCCTGACCGGGAAACGCGGGCGTGCAGCCCTTGCGAACGATCCAGTAGGTGCGGCCGAGGTGCTCCTCGCGCCAGGCGAAGTTGTGGTGGTTGTGCACCTCGTGCACCGCGTCGGCGCCCAGGATCTCGAGCACCTTGGCGACGACGACATCGCGACCGGCGTACGCGTACTCGCCGGCCAGCTCCATCGCCGCGACGTAGGCGTCACCGAGCTCGGAGCCGACCGGGAAGAGGACGGGTGGGGAGTCCATCTCGCCCTCGACCGCCCGTCCGTCGAACGGCAGGCCCTGCGCCAGGGCGAGGAAGCCCGAGGCGGTCTTGTGGCCGAACCCGCGCGAGCCGAAGTGGACGCCGACCCAGACGAGGCCCTCCTCGTCCTCCATCAGGTTGACGTAGTGGTTGCCCGAGCCGACGGAGCCGAGCTGGGCCTCGGCGAGCGAGGCGAGCTGCCGCTGGGGCGCGAAGTCGGCGCGCCGGATCCGGTCGAGCACCGGGTGGTCGACGCGCTCCGCCGCCTGGACGCCGACCCCGAAGGAGATGCGCCGCGCGATCTCCCGCATGATCGCCTCGACGCCTCCGAGGGCCTCGAGATCGGCACGCGTCAGCTCCGTTCGCCCCGCCTTGTTCCCGCAGCCGATGTCGTAGCCGACGCCCGAGGGCGACACGAAGCCCTCGTAGGCGATCCCACCGCCGATCGGCTGGGAGTAGCCGGGATGGTGGTCGGCGCAGAGAACGCCGAGCTCGGCGTCACCGGCCTCCATGCAGCGCTCGAGCTGCGAGAGGCTGCGCTGGTCGACCGGGCCGAAGGTCTTGACCTTCATCATTGCTTCCTTCCTCCAGTGTGCATGCTGCCGCAGGTCCGGAGCGCCTCCCGGTGGAGGCGCTCCGGAGCGGTGCTAGACGCCGGCCGGCTCGGCCGGGGCCCGGCGTGCCCGCAGAACCGTCAGGACCGGCCGACCACGCTGGAGACGCGGACCGGCGCGGACGCGGACGTGCAGGCGGGCGAGCTCGCGGGCTCGCAGGGAGGTCTCGGCTGCGGTGAGAGGCGTCACCTCACGCACACGCCGGGCCTCCAGGTGAAGCAGGTGAAGCTGGTGCATCGCTCCTCCCTCTGTCGATTCGTTTGCTCAGGGGCGCCCGGCGCGCCCCCGGCTGTCAGAGGGCGAGACGGGCGATGTCGAACGTCTGGTGCTGCATCGCGGCGTCGAGCTCCCGCTCGGCGCAGAGCTCGGCCTCCGCCGCCAGGCCGGCCTGGAAGCGATGCAGCACGCCGAGCAGCGTGTCGATCTTGTCGAGCGAGTTCTCGCGCCGGTCGACCGACTCGAGCGAGAACTCGAGCGCGATCAGGCTCGAGCAGTCGGCGATCCGGAGCCCGAGCCGCGGCGAGCGCGGCGTGGCCGCGAGAGCGTGCGCGAGACCGGACGTGTCCTCGACGAAGGCCCGGACGAGCTCCGAGCCGCCGAGGTGCGGACGGTCGAGACGCACGCGCTCGTCGACGCGTGCCTCACTCCGGCCTACCGGCCGAGCAGGAGCTGGAGCGCGCGTCGCGCGTGTGACCAGTGTTGGCATCGCTTCCTCCTTTCAGGTCCAAGGGTGTACGGGACGGAGCCGGGCCGAGCCCGCATCTCCGTCCATCTCCCGGGTCTGGGAGATCGACGCAGGTGCGAGCGTCGCTTCCACTGTCCCGCGCGGCCCGTGCCGAGCGGTGTTGTCCAAGCCACTCGCCTACCCTTCGTCCCTGGATCGCCGGTCGTCGGCGTCCTTCGTGGAGGGGCTTTGGAGCCCGTGCTCGGGGTGCTTCGCTGCAAAATGTGCAGGCTAAAGCCAACGCTTCCATTCCTGCGTCTTATTTACAGCTCAGCGCCGCGAGACTTTCTCTCTCAGGCGGGGCCTCGATTCGGTCTCTGTCTCCTCAGATGTCCATCACCTCTGTGCCGTCGAGTCCGTCGCCTCCGAACGAACGAAGGCGACCCTTCTGGGTCGCCCTCGGGAAAGCCGCTATGGCGCTAGTCACCTAGCGCATGCGCCCCTTTCCGAGGGCGAGCTTGGGGCGGTCCACGCCGCCATCCGCCAGCGGCGCGAGCCGACTCGCCGGGCAGACGAGTCCTCGTGCCCCAGACAGGATCCTCTTGGCGATTGTCGTTTCCACAGCATCTCCGCTCGTTCGATCGGCGCAGGATAGCGCACCTTTCGGATGATGGCAAGGGATTTCGTCCGACGGATGTCGTACGACCAGGAGAGAATGGGTTGCGCAATTATCGATGGGTCTTTTCACCCCCGAGGAGATCCTCGGCCGCGCGCACTCCACTGCGAAGGGCGCCCTCCATGAGCGCGTGCCAGTCCCCCGCGGTGTGCTCCCCGGCGAACGCCAGCGGCCCGACCGGACGCGCCAGCTCCGCGGCATCGAGCGGCGAGGCGCGCGAAGGGGCCGAGTAGGCGCCCTGCGCCCAGGGGTCGTCGTGCCAGGTGGAGAGGAGCGGGGTCGCGAGGTCGAGCTCGAGCTCCGGCCGAAGCGAGGCGACCGCCGCGGCCCACGTTCCCGGGCCCGCCCACACACGCAGTCGCTCGAGCGCCCCCGGCGTCCCCGCGAAAGTGGCCGCGAACGGCGCCGGCTGTCCGTCGGGGCCGAGCTGCGTGTAGCTCCAGTAGCGGGCCGAAACCGCGAGCACCGCGCTCGGCCGGGCGGGCGCGAGCAGCGGGAGGTGGAGCTTCGCGGCCTGCCCGTACCGCACCTGCGCGAGCGCGCGGGCCTTCGACGCCGGCAGAGGGGGATCGAAGCGGATCGCGGCCGTGGGCGCGGCGGGAGTCGCCACCACGGCGCCGTCCGCCCAGAGCTCGAGCCCCGGGGCCCGCACCGCGACCGACCGCCGGTCCCAGGCGACCCCCGTCACGGGCGTCGCGGTCAGGAGAGCGGGCCCGAGCGGTGCGGCGAGCGCCTCGGCGAGCCGGCTGTTTCCGCCTTCCACCCCGAAGGTGTCGAACTGCCCGAACCCGGCGCCCGTCTCGGCGAGCACGGTCGCGTCCAGGTCGGCCGCCGGGTAAGCGCTCGAGACCTCCACGCGCGCGACGATCGCCTCCGCCACCTCCTGCGGAAGGCGGAGCGACCCGAGCGCGTCGAGCACCGTGCCCTCGAGCGCCGCCTCCCCGAGCCGCGCGACGCCTGTCTCGAGCTCGGCGGGCGACACCGGCGGGCCGCCGCGAGGCTCGCGGTCGCCGTAGTGAGTCCCCTTGCGATAGAGGCGCAGGCCGAGCCGCCGGGCGGTCGCGTGCAAGAGGTCGTCTCCCGGGAACACGAACTCGGCACCGCGTTCGGCGACGCCCCCGGCGAAGGGCGCCGACCACACCCGCCCGCCCACGCGGTCGCGCGCCTCGAGCACGACGACGTCGACTCCCTCGCGCCCGAGGGCGTCGGCGGCAGCCAGGCCGGCGAGCCCGGCGCCGATGACCGCGATGCGCACGAAGGAGACGCTACTCGTTCGCAGGACACGCCTTCGCAGCCTCTGCCGACCATAAGCTGCGCGCGTGGACATCGTCCTCGCGCTCGTCGCCGCGTTCCTCTTCGCCCTCGGGCTCGTGCTGCAGGAGAAGGCGGCCGCGACGCTGCCGGCCGAGGCCGTCGGCAAGGGCTTCCTCGTCCGCCTCGCGCGCCAGCCGGTCTGGCTGCTCGGGCTGGCCGCCCAGGGGCTCGGGTTCGTCGCGCAGGCGATCGCGCTCGGCATCGGGCGCATGGTCATCGTCCAGCCCCTGCTCGTCGCCAGCATCGTGTTCGCCCTCCCGCTCGGCCGCCTGCTCGAGGGCCGGCGCATCAGGCGCGAGGAATGGCTCGGGGCCGCGCTCGTCACGGCCGGGCTCGGGGCGCTCCTCCTCGTGAGCAAGCCGGCGCAGGGCTCCGACGACGCGTCGCTCCTCTCGTGGGCGGTGATCGGCGGGGCCACGCTCGGTCTCGCCGTCGTGCTCTTCGCCCTCGCGCGCGGACGCGCTCCGGCAATGCGCGCGGGGCTCCTGGGCGCCGCCGGCGGGATCCTCTTCGGCCTCGCCGCCGCCCTGACCAAGACGACCGTCTCTCTTCTCGACGATGGGATCGGGGCAGTCTTCGGCGACTGGCACGTCTACGCCCTCGCGGGCATCAGCATCGCCGCGTTCTGGCTCGAGCAGGCGGCGTTGCAGACCGGCGCCCTCGCGGCCGCCGTGGCGACGACGATGGCGTTCGACCCGCTCTCGAGCCTCGTGTTCGGGATCGTCCTCTTCGACGAGGCGCTGCACGAGAGCGCAGTGGGCTACGCGCTCTCCGCGATTGCGCTCGCGACCGCCCTCGCCGGCCTCGTCCTCCTCGCGCGGGCGAAGGGCGAGGAGAAGCCCCCGCCTGCGCCGGCTTAGCCAGGCGCGTGCGCGGGTAGCGTACGACCGAGACCACGAGACCAGTCAGGAGGTCCCGCATGCGGGGTTGGGTAGGCGACATCGAGCGGGCGACGCTCGACAACGAGACGTTCCGGACCGTGCTCTTCACCGGCGAGCACACGCAGCTGACGGTGATGTGCCTGGGGCCCGGGGAGGACATCGGGCGCGAGGCCCACGATCACGTCGACCAGTTCATCAGGATCGAGCAGGGATCCGCCCGCGTCGAGCTGAGCGCGGAGGAGGATCGCGTCGACGAGGCGCACGACGTTTCGGACGACTGGGCGGTGATCGTCCCCGCCGGGTTGTGGCACAACGTCGTCAACACCGGAGACGTGGAGCTGAAGCTCTACTCCCTCTACTCGCCTCCCGAGCATCCGGACGGGACCGTGCACCGGACGAAGGCCGAGGCCGAGGAGGCGGAGCGCGCCCACCACGGCTGACCTCGAGTTGCACCTACCGGGCGGTCCGCTCCGCCCGCCGCCAGAATGACCTGAGTGACCCGGCCAGGCGTTTGGGCTCCACCCGGTGGGGAGGGTCGAAATGGTGGCGCTCTTCGAACACCTCGAGCTCGAAGTCCGGGAACACTCCGATCAGGCGCCGGGCGATCTCTTCATAGTGATCCGGGTTGCTGAGACGGCCGAGCGCGTAGTACACGGGGCGATCGAAGCGGCCGAGCGCACCCGCGTCGATGTCGTCCTGCTTGAACGCGCGCAGAAGCGCGCGGATTCCAGCCGGACGATTTGCCATCCACGCCGGCGGGTCACCGGCCGGTGGAGCCGGAGGCGGGACATCGGCTCTCAGCCCGAGCCGCATGAACGCCGGCATGAACTGTTCGGCCGGAAGTCCTGCGAGCCGGTCCTGCTCGAACCAGACCGCCTTCTCGGCCGGACTCAGGCCCTGGTTGCCCGCCCAGGCCGGCTCGAGCAGGGCGAGGCTCGCGAGTCGCTCCGGCCTGGTCGCGGCGAGCGCAAGTGAGGCGGCGCCCCCTGCCGAGTACCCGACCAGGTGAAACCGGTCCCAGCCGCGCGCGTCCGCTGCTCGGAGCACGCCGGCGATCTCGAGCTCGAGCGTGTAGTTCTCGGGCGGCTCCGGCGTCGCGTAGAGCTCGAGATCCTTCGCGACCGCCTCGACATCGGCTCCGAGCGAAGCGATGAGAGCTCCGTAGGCGAGCTCGGCCGGAAGCACGCCTCCCGGAAGCAGAACTATCCGTTGGGCGCGCACCAGGCCCTTGTGCCACATTCGGCCACCCGAGGCAAGGCCGCCGGAGTGGCCCGGCTTCTCTCGTCCACTCAGCCGAGCGCGTCGTGAGCTTCCGCAGGAAGCGGGAACCAGCGGAGGCGCTCGAATGCCGCCGGAAGGCGGAGCGGCGCCGGGGTGGGGGCAGACGGATCCGCCTCGAGCTCGTCGACGAGGCGGCGCGCCCGGTCGAGGTAGCCGGGCAGGACCGATTCGGGGGCGGTCGACCGCGTCGCCCGGTCGAGCTCGTCGAGACCGACCGGCGGCTCCTCGACTGCGCGGGAATGGCGCCACAGTCCCGAGACGGGATCGAAGCGGTAGAGGGGGAGGAGCTTCCAGCCGTGGTCCGCGACGAAGTGGACCGCGTCGATGAGGTAGTCGACGACCGTCTCGCTCATGTAGTAGGCGAACGACAGACGCACGTAGCCGAGCTTGATCCCGCACCGCCCGTGCACGACCTCGGCCTCGTGGGCGGCCGAGATCGCCGGGTCGAAGCCGACGAGACGGTGGACGTAGGGCCCCGCACAAAAGCACCCGCTGCGGGCCTGGATCCCGAAGAGGTCGTCCAGGAGCGCGTTGGCGAAGTTCGGGTGGAGCATCCCCGCCGGGTGGGCCTCGAGCGGGTGGCGGACGCCGAAGGAGACGATCGGTACCCGCGGCACGTCGGGGTTGCCGAGCAGGAGGAGGCGGGGATTCCGGCGCCAGGAGTCCAGCGCCCGCCGCACGAACGCCTCCTCGATCTCCCGGATCGTGGCCGCGCCCACCCGCTCGTGGAGCCGGAAGGCGAGGCCGGCGCGGATCGACTCGACGATCGCCGGGGTCCCTCCCTCCTCGCGCATGACGGGGTCGGGATGGTACGTCTGGTGCTCGGGCGTGACGTAGAGGATCGTGCCGCCGCCGGGCACGGCCGGAACCCGGTCAGCGAAGAGATGGCGCTTGGCGACGAGGACGCCCGGCGTGCCGGGGCCGCCCGGAAGCTTGTGCGGGGAGAGGAAGACGGCGTCCTTGTACGCCAGCTCGCCGTGCTCGACCTCGGGAGCGGCGTTCATCTCGACCGGCAGGTGGGGCGCGGCCGCCGCGTAGTCCCAGCAGGCAAGCGCGCCGTGGCGGTGAAGGAGGATCGAGACCGCGTCGACGTCGGTGACGATGCCTGTCACGTTCGAGGCCGCCGAGAAGCTTCCGATCTTGAACGGCCGCGTGGCGTGACGCTCGAGCTCGGCCCGGAGATGGTCGAGGTCCAGGCGACCGTCCGCGTCCTGGCCGACGACGACGACCTCGGCCGGCGACTCGCGCCACAGCAGCTCGTTCGAGTGGTGCTCGAAGGGGCCGATGTAGACGACGGGGCGGTGGCCCGAGTCGAGCCGGAGGACGCGCTGCAGCCGGTCGATCGCGGCCGTGGCCCCCGACCCGCAGAAGACCACCACGTCGTCGTCCCCGCCGCCGACAGCGCGGTGGATCGCCCGCCGCGCGCCCTCGCGCAGCCGGGTCGTCCGGCGGCCGGTGGTCGATACCTCCGTGTGGGTGTTCGCATACAGGGGAAGCACCCGCTCGCGGATGGCGTCCTCGATGGAGGCCAGCGACCGGCCGGAGGCCGTGTGATCCGCGTACACGAGCCGCCGCGGCCCGAAAGGACCGTCGAGCAGCGTGTCGTCGCCGACGACGGAGCTCCGGATTCGCTCGAGCTCGTGCTCGAGCCGTCGGACGGAGAGGGCGGTCACGCTCATCCGTCGGATAGGACGCGACGGCGCCGAGAAATCTTCCCCGGCGACCCCGGCGACCGGGCTTGCCGGGCTCGCTTATCCTCCCGGCACACAGAGCCTAGGAGGCGCGAATGTCCGTAGCGAAGGTCATCGAGCTGACTGCGACCTCGTCCGAGAGCTTCGAGGACGCATGCCGGCAGGGCCTCGAGAAGGCAAGCGAGACGATCCGCGACATCAGGGGCGCGTGGGTCGACGGCCAGGAGATCGTGGTCGAGGACGGCGCCGTCCACTTCCACGTCCACCTGAAGATCACGTTCGTTCTGGAATAACCGCGAGGTGATCGACGACGACGTCCCGCAGGCGGTTACTCCGCCGGTCGGGTGGCGCACGACCGGCTCGCGCACTGCTCCCGCGCCGCCGCCGCCGCCTGAAATGACGACGTAATGGGAAAAACTGGCCGGAAGGATAGTTGTGACACTCCTATGAGAGGGCCACAATGTCAGTCAACTGGTCCCCCCGTGGGACCTTTGTGTTGACGAAGGAGGCGGCAAGAGGATGAAGATCACGTTCGAGAAGCCTGAGGTAGTCGACTTCGGGCCGATCAGCGCGCACACGTTCATGCCGACTCCGCCGACGGGGCCGAACCGCGGCAACGCCGGACACAAGGGGTTCCGGAACTGCCGGATCGAAACGACGAACTGCGAGCTCTCGCACCCCGAGGACGGCGGCGGGGGATCTCCGTAGGCCGAGCGGCGCGGCGCGAACGCGCTTAGACGTTTGTGGTTGCAGGCCGGTTCGCCGGCCTGTACCACGTATGAGGAGATGCGGAGGGCCGGGCTCCATCACGACAGGCACGCGTGCGCGGGCTCGCGGCGATCCTGACCCGATCGCCGGCGAGCGCCGGCGACACGGTCGAGCGGATGCTCGCGGCCGCACCTCATCGGGGCAATCGAACGAGCGTCGCGTCGATCGGTGGCTGCACGCTCGGCGTCAGCGACCTCGACGGGCGGAACGAGGCGACGCTCGCGGCCGACAACGGCCTGGCGGTCGCATTCGCGGGCGCGCTCGACAACGCACGCGAACTGGCCGGGCGGTTCCCCTCGGATCCGACGCTGCCCGCCGGGGTCGTCCAGGCCGCGTTCAAGGCGCTGGGCGAGCGGGCGATACCCCTGCTCCGAGGCACCTACGCCTGCGTCGTCACGGACGGGGCCCGGGTCTGGGCCTTCCGCGACCACATCGGGCTCGAGACGCTCTTCTATCGCAGGGAGGCAGACGCCGTCTACATCGCCTCCGAGGTGAAGCAGGTGCTCCGCGGCGCCGACGTGCCCTTCGAGCCGGACCTCGACGCGGTCGAAGCCCTCTTCTGGGGCGAGCTCGACGATCCGCGCGTCTGCTCCCTTCGCGGCGCGCACCGGCTCGTGGCGGGCACGCTGCTCACGGTCGACCCCGACGCGCTGACCACCGAGCCTTACTGGGACCCGGAGGCGCTCGTCGAGACCGCGACGCTCTCGGCCGCCGAGGCAACCGAGCGGTTCCGAGAGCTGTTCGCCCAGGCCGTCGCCAGGATGCTCACCGGGGACGACGTCATCTCCCTCAGCGGCGGGGTCGACTCACCGCCGATCGCGGCCTACGCGAACCGGGAGTACGCGCGGCGCTGGGACCGGCCGATCCCGGCGCTGTCCGCGGTCTACCCATCCTTTCCCGAGAGCGACGAGAGCGGCTACATCGAGCTCGTGGCCGAGCGGCTCGGGCTCCCGCTGCACGCGTACGAGCCGGGCCCCCAGCGCCTCGACCGGCTCCAGTTCTGGCTGAAGCTGTTCGACGGACCGTGGTCTACCTGGTCGCCCGAGGGAACGGCCGAGCGCTGCGAGCAGGCACGGGCACACGGGTTCGAGACCATCCTGAGCGGCGAGTTCGCCGAGCAGGTGGCCGCGCTCCGCCCCTCTCTCGTCGCGCACCTGCTCTGGCGCGGGCACCTCCGCGGGGCGGTCGCGCAGCTTCGCTCGCAGCGGGCGGCGCGCCTCGGCCGGCGGCGGCTGCTCGCCGAGCTGAGGGAAGCGGCCACGCCGCGCTTCGTCCAGGCCCGGAGCTTCCGGAACCATCCCCCCGATTTCCTGCCTTCATGGCTCGAGCTAGACCGGATCGGGCGTCGCGACGCGGGGCACGCGCTCCCGGCAAGGCGCCGCTGGACGAGCGCGCAGCTGCCGTTTTTCGGCGCCGACCACGTCGGCGAGGCCGACGTCTACTCCCACGCGCTCTTCGGGATCCGGGCCCGCAGGCCGTGGTCCGACGTCGACGTCTGGGAGTTCTTCCTCAGCCTGCCCGCCGAGGTGAAGTTCCCCGACTACCGGATGAAGGGATTCGCGCGGAACGCGTTGCGCGGAGACGTGCCGGACGAGATTCTCGACCGCCGGGACAAGACGTACATGGACCGGTGGTTCGTGGAGATGGGAGTGGACTACCCGGCGGTCAGGCACTGGATCGGCAAGGGCGACTTCCGCATCGGCGGGGTCGACTACGCGAGGCTCGGCGCGGAGCTCGAGCGCGGGCAGATGCCGCTGCCGCACTACCTCTGGGCCAGGGATCTGGCCGCCGTTCACGCCTTCGTCGACCTCTGGTCGTAGGCCGGCGGTCGGCTACCGCTTCAGCTGGCGCCCTTCCGGGCCGAGCTCGGCCTCGTGCCGCGACTTCGACGCGCGGAGGTTTCGCAGCGCGAGCAGGCTCCGCTTCGCCTTGGCGCGCCAGGGCTCGTCGGCGGCAGGCGTGAGATCCTCCGCGGCGTTCGCGGTGGCAACCCTGAGCGCCCGGCGGAACGGGAGCGCCCAGAACGGCGACGCCCAGCTGGTTGCGTGGACCTCGAGCACCGTCTGCTCCCTGGCCTCGGCGAGGTGGCGGGCCCAGAGGCGCTCCGCCGTGGGCCGCGGCCCTCCGAGGAGCACCGAGCGCACGACCGCCTGCGTCGTCTCCCACAGCCGGCTCATGCCCCAGGCCCGGGCGAGCGTCTCGACCTCGGCCTCGTCCGCCTCCCGGAGAAGGAGCGAGATGTCGAGCACGTCACGCAGGCGGGCGAACGGGTTCGAGACCCAGAGATGTGCGGCGAGGACGAGGACGTGAGGGCCCGGGGGCAACGTCAGGATGGCGTCGTTCTCGCCGGGTTGCGCACGGTCGAGGAATTCGCTCACCGGCGGCTCGGGGAGCCAAGCGGGCCAGCTCGGGCGGCGATGGATCTCGAGGCGCATCGGCCAGCCCTCCCAGCGGAGCGGGTGGAGATGGTGCTTGTCGGCGAAGAGGTCGGCGCCGGCCGGGCGGCGGAAGGCCCAAGCGGGGTCCTCCGTCTGCTCGAAGCCCGCCGCCAGGAGCTCGCGCTGCAAGCCGTCCGCGTCCGGCACGAGGAGGTCGAGGTCGATGAACTGGCGAAGCGCCGGGCTCGGGTAACGGCGTGCGATCTCGGGGCCCTTCAGGAGGACGACGGGCTGGTCGGTGGCCGCCCGCACCCGCGCGAGAAGGTCGGGAGCGATGGCGTCGCGAAGGGCGGCGAGGCGCTCCTCGGCGCGCAGGTCGTCCGGGATCTCCCGTCCGAGCTCGCGCCAACGCCGCCCGGCGAGGAGCTGGATGCGGTGCGCCCGGAGAGCCGCGAGCCCGGGCGCCTCATCGATGAGCTCGTCGACGCGCCGCCAGACCCTCTCCCCGTCAGGCATCGGCGACGATCTTCTCGACCACTGTGCCGAGGGCGTCGATCCGGAGCGGGCGCACGAGGTTCCAGATCCGGACGCTCGCCGCGAGCCGGGTGATGCCCTCGAAGCAGCGAGTGCGATCCGCGGCGGTCGGCAGCCGGAAGCTCAGCGGCCACAGGTCGCGCAGCGCCGCCGTCGCCTCGACCCGCTCGAGCGAGATGCCGTCGTCGGCGCTACGCAGGAGGACGACCGCGCGGAGCGGGACAGGCGTCGAGTCGCCGCGGCGGTCCGGGTCGAGGGAGAAGTGGATGCGATTGTCGCTCCGGGCGACGGCGCTCGCACACGGGAGCTCGATCCGGCCGGCGACGTCCTCCCGCACCCGGAGCATGGCCGGGCCGGGGACGACGGCGGCTTCGCCGGAGGAGAGCCGAAGGCAGGAGACGTCCTCCGAGAGGACCCGGTAGCCGGCGGCGTCGAAGCCGGCCGCGAGCGTCGTCTTCCCGAAGTAGCCTGGCGCCGCGAGCAGCACCGCCTCGCCGCCCACGTCGACCGCGGCCGCGTGGAGAGGCAGGTCGCCCCGCCGGAGGAAGCAGAGCATGGCGGGGATGCCCCACAGCCGCTCCTCCCGGCGGACGGCGTCGCCGAATCCCGTCGGGAGCCCGACGCTCGGAGCGTCCGGGTCGACCGCGAACGACCCGTACCCCTCGACCCAGAGCCGGTACCGCGGCCCGTCGGCGTAGAGGCGGGCCCACAGGCGCCGGTTCGGGATCGGCGTCCACTCGGTCACGAGCACACCGTCCTCGCCGTCCGCCTCAGTCTCGTGCTCGTAGACGGCGAAGGCCTCGCCCCCGCCGCCGCGCAGGTACTCGAAAGCCAGGCTGGAGACGGGTCGGAATCCGTAGCAGGAGCCGTCCTCGGGACCGCTCATCGAACCAGGTCGCGCTCCCGCAGGTCGTCCAGGAAGGCGACGACGACCTCCACGAGGTCGTCCGGCGGATCCTCGACGCCGTCTCGCAGGTCTACCGCGAGGAGGTCCACCGTTCGCTCCCCGTCCAGGAGCTCCCAGATGAGGCAGCCGACCTCGTTGATCCCGTGGTATTCCCCGGACTCGAGGTGCAGCAGGACTCCGCCCTCCCCCGCGGCGAGCCTCCGGAACGCGACGTTCTCGTTCTTGCTCGGCGTGGAGCTCAGCTCGATGGTCATCGCTCCAAGCGTAGACGGTGCTCGTCGAAAAACGAGCACGTCGCAGTCAGGTGGAGAGCCGCATGCTGCCCCCCGCGCCGCCCTCGTACCGGTACCGGAGCGAGAACTCTTCTCCCCGCCGAAGCTCGACCGGCTCCGGCAGGAGCCAGACCGGTACGCCCCACGAGCTCGGGGCCGGCTCGAGCTTCGGGCTCGTCGAGAGGACGACCCCCGGGCTGAGCCGCGCCTCGAAGAACCCGACCACCCCGTTGACGGTGGCGGACCCGGAAGCCACGGCGGCGACGGTGACGTCGATGCGGGGCGTCGCGAGCACGCTCAGGTCGAGGTCGGCGAGGAGCACCGGCTCGCTCGCGGCCGGCCACTCTCGGGCGTCCTCGATCAGGGCGGTGTAGCGCTGGCGCCGCCGGGTCGAGTAGCCGGCCAGCGGCCCGAGCTCGAGCCCGTACCAGGAGGTCCAGCGGGCGGTGTTCGAACTGGTGAAGGTGAGCGAGTCGAGGTAGTCATCCGGCACCGATACCGGGAGGCCGAAGATTCGAACCGCCGACGGGATCAGGCGCGCGTCCGGTGTAAGCAGGCGCCGGCGCGCGTCGGCGAGCACCGGCACGACCCGCTCCTCGAGCGCGTCGCTTCCCAGGATCTCGGAGACGGCCACGCTTGCGCGCTCGGGCAGGGACACGCGCGTCGACCAGCCCTCGACGATCGTGACGCGGTCGTCCAGGCCGTTGGCACTGACGACCGCCCGCGCTTCGTGCGCGAGCGGCGTCGCCTCGATCGCATAGACGTGGCGGGCTCCCGCACGCGCCGCGGCAACCGCGAGCACGCCCGTGCCCGTGCCGATGTCGACCACGACGTCCTCGCGGCCGACGACCTCGGCGATGGCGGCGACAAAGGCCGACGTCCGAACGCGGTCCTCGAGCATCGCCGCGTGCGGGCCGGGCGAGTCGAAGGACGCGCGGAGGGCCTCGTCGGAGTCACGCTCGGGCTCGCCTTGGGCCCTGAGAATGCCGGCGTCGTGGAGCCTCATCACTGCCGCGGTCAGGTCAATCCAGTCCTGGGCACCGCCGGTCCGCGGCCCGAGCCGCTCCAGAGCCTCGGCGAGCGTGGTCGGCTCCGCGAAGGCGTCGAGAATCGCGAGGCAATGCGGGCCGCCGCTCACGTCTCCGCGCGCGGTCTCCACGACCACGTCGCCCCTCGCGAGCATTCGCACCTTCACCTCGGGCGCGCGCTCGAGCACCGTCGTCGGCTTCACCGTCACGCGGGGATCCTCACCGATCTCCCGGCTCGACGAGTCCTGACTCGTCCTTCCGATCCTCGCGGCGTTCCTACCCGCTCAGAAAGCTGACGATCTCCCCGGCGACGAGCTCGGGCGCGGTCATGGTCGCCACGTGGCCCTGCCCGTGGAGAACGGCCACCCGCGAGTCCGGAAGCGCCGCCTCGATCTGCTCCGTCGCCGCGCGCGCCCAGTCCGGGCTCTCCTCGCCGAGCAGGAGCAGCACAGGAGCGGCGAGCTCGCGGAAGCGCGCCGGATCCACCGCGTAGGCCGCCTCGGCCCGGACCTCGCGCGGGACGGTGTGAGCGGCCGCAACCCGTTCCGGCCAAGTCGGGGAGGCGCGGAGCTGATCGATCTCTTCCGGTGCCAGGCCGAACAGGTGAAGGGCCTCGGTCAGCGCGCTGTCCCGCTCGCCTCGGACGACCAGAGAGTCGATCCGGTCGAGGTCCGCCCCCGGCACGACGTCGAGGCCCGGCGAGGGCTCGTAGAGGACGAGCCTGCGGACGTTCTCGGCCAGCGGGGCGGCCCCGAGCGCGACCGTGGCGCCGAAGGAGTGCCCGAAGACGTCCACCGGGCCCGGGATGGAGCCCACGACCGCGGCCACGTCCTCGAACTCGCGCTCGATCGCGTACCCGGCGCTGTCGCCGCTCTCGCCGCGTCCGCGGCGGTCGATGGCGTAAACGGTGAAACGGTCGACCAGCTCAGGCAGGAGGAAGCGGAAGCTCCAGTGCGCCGCCGTTGCTCCGTGGACGAGCACGAGCGGCGACCCCGTGCCGCTGCGGTGACATCCGATCCGGGTTCCGTCTCTCGACGTCACGTACTCGACGACCGCGCTCACCCTCGCCTAAGAGCTACTGAACCGGCTCGTCCGGATGCGGGAGCTGGAACGTCCGTGAGATCTCCACCGACGCGACGCCATCGACTTCCCTGAGGGCGTCGACCGAGCCGGGATCGTCGACGGAGCCGCTGACGGCGCCGACGGACTCGAGCGTCTCGGTGACGTTGAGCCCGGCTCGCGCGAGGGCGGCGACGACCTCGTCCATGGTCGCCACGCGATCGTCCTCGACGAGCACGGTGACCTCGACCGGGCCGGTCGGCTGGGAGCTCTCGCTCACGCCGCGCTCCGCCCGTCAGGGCGCCTGGACGATCCCCGCCCCGACGTCGGCCGAGGGCAAGCTGGCCAGCCGGAGCGCAGTCGCGGTCAGGAGCCGGCCGAGCGCAGCTCCACGGACCGCCGGGTTGGCCTCGGCGAGCAGGGCGGCGACGCCGGCTGCGTGCGGCGTGGCCATGCTCGTCCCGTTCAGGCGCCGGTAGCGGGTGGGCATCGGCCAGCTCGAGAAGACGTCCACGCCCGGGCCGGCGAGATCGACCTGCCCGCCGATCGGGTTGATCCCGCGGTTGGAGAAGGATGCGATCGCCGTGCTCGAGTCCAGAGCCGCCACCGCCAGGATCGAGGGGCAGTTGGCCGGATGGCTCACGGGCGAGATCACGAGCGGACGCCGGCTGTCGTTCCCGGCTGCGGCGACGATCAGCGCGCCCGCCTCGGACGCTCGCAGAGCCACCGCCTCGAAGACCTGGGAGAACGACTGTCCGACCTGCGCGCGCGCCCCCAGCGACATCGAGATCACCGCGCACTTGTTCGCGACCGCCCAGTTGATGCCCGCGAGAATCTGAGAGTCGGTGCCGGAGCCGGCATTGCTCAGGACCTTGCCCGCGTAGACCTCGGCCCTGTGCGCCACCCCGTAGCGCGGAACGATTCCGCGGGGGCACTTCGGGCCCATCGCGGTGCCGATGCAATGGGTTCCGTGACCGTGGAGGTCCTGCACCTCCTGGGCGGGGACGAATGACTGGCTCCTGATCGTGCGCCCTGCGAAGTCCGCGTGGCCGAGGTCGAAGCCCGTGTCCAGCACGGCCAGGCGGATGCCGCGGCCCGTCCGGCACGAGTTGACGGCCTTGACGGCCTGCAGTCCCCAGGCGGCCTGGCTCTCGTCCACGACCGCCGCCGGAGCCAGGCCCGCCTCGGCGGCCAGGGCCTCGGGAGGAGTCGTCAGGTGCAGGACGGCGTCGCGGTACCCCTGGAGGTACTCGGCCGAGCGGACGCCCGCGGGCGCCGCGAGGGGCGCCGGAGGGAGCTGCGACGGTGGCGCCAGGGCGCCGTTCCCGACCTGGGCCGGCGCGCGCGCGAACGGCGTCGCCTCGATGGCATGCACGATGCGCTCGGGCTCGACGGCGATGATCGCCCCCGACTCGAGCGTCGAGACGCCCGCCTCCTCGATCTGCTCGGGAGGAGCGTTGAGGACCGCCACGCCGAGCTTGTCGAAGAGGACGGCCTCCTCGGCTTCGAGCTCCTTGCCCTCGGCGGAGACGGTGGCGACGGAGAGCCCCATGGCCTCGCCCAGGGCTTTGACGCCGGCCTTCGTCGTGTCCTCGGCGAACAGGACGAGATACCTGCCCGTCGTCCCGTCCACGAAGCTGTCGGAACCTGGTTCTGGCTCGTAGTACGACACCGCGGCACCCCCTTCGGTTCGGGCCGCAGCAGGTTCGCCCGAGTCTGGCAGGCGACCCGACATGCGTCAAGGTATGGATTCAGGGATGAGCAGATGACGACGATGGCCGACCTCGACGAGCTCGCGCTCTCGTTGCCGCGGGCGACGAAGACCGTGTCCGACGACGGCCGGCCCTTCTACTCGGTGAACGGCAAGCTCTTCTGCCTCCACCGCAGCCGGAGGCCGGACGCGGTCGACCCGGAGACGGGCGAGCGGCTGGACGACGTGCTCATGTTCCGCGTCGAGGACCTCGGTGTGAAGGAGCTCGTGCTCGCCGACGAGCGAGGGATCTTCTTCACGACGAAGCACTTCGACGGCTACCCGGCCGTCCTCGTGCGCATCCCCGACCTGGCGCGGATCGATCGGGAGGAGCTGCGCGACCTCGTGGTCGAGGCGTGGCTGACGAGGGCGCCGAAGCGGGTCGCGAAGGCCTGGCTGGCCGAGCACGGGCAGGCCGAGGAAGACTAGGACGGAGCCAGGCAACGTCGTGCGTACCGTGGTCCTCGTCGAAGGGATCAGCGACCGGCTCGCGGTCGAAGCGCTCGCCGCGCGCCGAGGTCGGGATCTCGGTGCCGAGGGCGTTTCCGTCGTCCCGATCGGGGGCGCGCACGCGATCGGAACCTTCCTGGCTCGGTTCGGCCCCGGGGGGCTCGACCTCAGGCTGGCGGGCCTCTGTGACGCCGGAGAGGAGCGCCACTTCCAGCGGGCGCTCGAGCGGGCCGGCCTCGGCTCGAATCTCGCTCGCGCCGACCTCGAGGCACTCGGCTTCTTCGTGTGCGTCGTCGACCTGGAGGACGAGTTGATCCGCTCGCTCGGCGCCGCCGCGGTGCAAGAGGTCCTCGCCGCTCAGGGCGACCTCGAATCGTTCCGCACCTTCCAGAAACAGCCCGCGTGGCGAGGACGGGCCGTCGAGGAGCAGCTTCGTCGCTTCCTCGGGACGCACAGCGGCCGGAAGATCCAATCGGCCGCTCTGCTCGTCGACGCGCTGGAGCTCACCCGGGTGCCTAGGCCGCTCGAGCGTCTGCTCGCACACGTCTGACCTCGACGTAGACTGGCGTCCTGCCTCGCGCACCGCTTCCCGCCGAGCTCGTCGAGTTCCTGAAGGGTCCGCACGCGGCGGTCATCGCCACCGTCCGCTCCGACGGCGCTCCGTACTCGGCGGCGACCTGGTACGACTGGGACGACGGCCGCATCCTCGTGAACATGGACTCCGAGCGGCTGCGCCTGACCCACATGCGGCGCGATCCGCGCGTGGCCGTCACGGTGGTCGACCTCGGAGACTGGTACCGGGCCGTCACCGTGCTCGGCAGGGTCGTCGAGCTCCGCGACGACGAGGGGCTGGCCGACATCGACAGGCTCTCGCAGCGGTACCGCGGCACGCCCTACTGGAACCGGGAGCGCAAGCGGGTCACCGCGCTGATCGAGCCCGAGCGCTGGCACGAGCACTCGTAGCGTCGGGCCCGAACGACAGGGATACGATCCACCGGTGCGCAACACGTCCCTCGGCGGCGCTCCGCGCGGACGCGAGCTGCGCTGCCGCGGGTGGGAGCAGGAGGGCGCTCTGCGCTGCCTGCTCAACAATCTCGACCCTGCCGTCGCGGAGGATGCCTCGTCGCTCGTCGTCTACGGCGGTCGGGGACGCGCGGCCCGTGGACCGGAGGCGCTCGCCGGGATCGTCGCGGCGCTCGAGCGCCTCGGATCCGACGAGACGCTGATCGTGCAGTCCGGCAAGAAGGTTGCCGTCCTGCCGACGCATCCGGACGCTCCCCGCGTCCTCATCTCGACGGCGATGGTCGTGCCGGCCTGGTCGGACGAAGACTCGTTCCACCGGCTCGAGGACGCGGGCCTGACGATGTTCGGCCAGATGACGGCGGCCGGCTGGTTCTACATCGGCACGCAGGGGATCCTCGGGTTCACCTACGAGACGTTCCGGGCCGTCGCCGCGTCGCATTTCGAGGGGACGCTCGGCGGCAAGCGGGTGCTCACCGCGGGCCTGGGCGGGATGGGAGGCGCTCAGGGATTCGGCGTGACCCGGAACGGCGGCCGTGCGCTCGTCGTCGAGGTCGATCCCGCGCGAGCGGAGCGCCGCCGCCGCGACGGCTGGGTGGACGTCGTCGCCGGCTACGAGGAGGCGCTCGCCGCCCACCTCGACCCGGACGGCCCGGACACGGTCGCTCTCGTCGGCAACGCAGCCGACGTCGTGCCCCGCCTGCGTCGGGACGGTGTCGAGTTCGACGTCGTCACCGACCAGACGGCCGCCCACGACCCGCTCCGCGGCTACGTGCCGCGCGGCTACACGGCCGAGGAGGCGGCCGCGGCCGACCCGGACGATCCGCGGTTTCGAGGCGCGGTCTTCGACTCGCTCGCGGCCCACGTGGAGGCGATGCTCGGCTACCGCGAGCGCGGCGCCGTCGTCTTCGAGTACGGGAACGGCATCCGCGCCCAGGCCGCCGCTCACGGGGTCGAGGACGCAGCGCTGATTCCGGGATTCGTCGCCGCGTACGTGCGGCCGATCCTCGCCCGGGGCGTGGGCCCCTTCCGCTGGATTTGCCTCACCGGCGATCCCGAGGACCTGCGTCGGAGCGAGGACGTCGTGCTGGACGTCGTCGGCAGCGACACGCTGGGAAGATGGATCGAGCTCGCGCGCGACCGTGTCCCGCTCCAGGGCCTTCCCGGCGCGCGTCTGCTGGCTCGGCCTCGGCGAGCGGGACCGCGTGGCCCTGGCGCTGAACGAGCTCGTCCGGTCCGGAGAGTGCGGCCCGCTCGCGCTCGGGCGCGACCACATGGATCCCGCCTCGGTCGCCTCCCCGTCCCGGGAGACCGAGGGGATGCTCGACGGTAGTGACGCGATCGCGGACTGGCCCGTCCTCTCGGCGCTCCTGAACGCGGCGCAGGGGGCCAGCTGGGTCGCCGTCGGAAACGGCGGCGGCGTCGGCGTCGGCCGCTCGATCCACTCGGGCATGGTGGTCGTCGCCGACGGAAGCGAGCTGGCGGAGCGAAAGCTCCGCCGCGTCTTCTGGACCGACCCCGCCCTCGGCGTGGCCCGCTACGCCGACGCCGGCTATCCGGAGGCGCTCGCCGAGGCGGCGCGGCACGAGCTCGACATCTAGGTGTCGTCCGAGCCCGCTCGAAGAGCCGGGAGGCCGCCGAGAACCCGGTCGCGCCGGGCGCGGAGGGCAGCGGCGTCGGCCGGCGAGTACGGGCCGCGAAGCCCCCGCCCGCTCTTCACGCCGAGCGCGCCGGTCTCGAGGACGCGCCTGATCGACGGCGAGGGCTCGGTGTCGTTCGCAAGCTCGGGCCAGAGATTCGCCGCGACCGCCGCGTGGACGTCGAGGCCGGCGAGGTCCATGGTCTCGAACGGCCCGATCGCCGCCCAGCGGGCACCGAGGCCGTGGCTGACCGCGCGGTCGACGTCCGCGAAGGAGCAGACGCCCGCATCGACGAGCGCGTAGGCCTCGCGTAGGAGTGCGTACTGGAGCCGGTTGACGACGAAGCCCGGGACGTCGCGGCGAACGACGATCGGCGCCTTTCCGAGCTCCGCCAGCCAGTCGACGAGGGTGTCGAGAATCTCGGGCGCGGTGCGCTCTGCGCCGACGACTTCGACGAGCTCGACCAGCTCGGGCGGGTTGAGGAAGTGCAGGCCTGCAAAGCGTTCCGGCCGTTGGAGAGCGTCCGCGAGCGGCGCCAGCGGAAGCGATGACGTGTTCGTAGTCAGGATCGCGTCGGGCGCGGCGAGGCCTTCCGCCCGCGCGAGCACCTCCCGCTTCGGCTCCGCCTCCTCGACGATCGTCTCGACGACGAGGTCGGCGTCACGGAGCGCCTCGTCGAGGGAAGTGGTCAGGGCGATCGCGCCGGCTCCCATTCGCTCGCGTGCAGCGGCGAGGCTGGACTCGCGCCTGGACATGAGCCGGACCGATGCACCCCCGTCCGCGAAGAGGCGGGCAATCCCGGCACCCATTGTGCCGGCGCCGATCACTGCGACCTCGCGCGGAAGTCCCATCGGCGCACCGTACCGCCTCGCCTGCCCGGCGAGCCGCATTCGGGCCTACGATGGAGGTGTGTCCAGAAATCGAGTCGGGCACGCATCGCGCCGGCCGGAGCGGATCTGGGCGTGACTGGTCAGCGACGCGTTCCGCCCGAGCTCCGTACTGCCGCGTTCCCGGTCGCGGTTCGCGGCTACGACCGTGGGGCGGTAGATGCCTACGTCACTCGGGTCAATCGGCTCATTGCAGAGCTCGAGGCGACACGCTCACCGCAGAGTGCGGTCGAGAACGCGCTGAGGCGGACCGAGGACGAGAGGAGCGACATCCTCAAGGAGGCCTATGCGCTCGGGGGCGAGGTCACGGCCACGGCAGGGCGCGAAGCGGGCGAGATGATCGCGCGGGCGAAGTCCGAGGCGGTGGAGATCGTCGTCGGCGCCAGCGACAAGGCGGATCGCACAAAGGCCGAGGCCCTCCAGCACTCGGCCAAGGTACGAGCCGAGGCGGACCGAATCCTGGACGCCGCGCGCGCGGAGGCGGAAGCTCGGGTCCAGCGCGCCGAGGAAGAGATCGCGAGGATCCGCAAGGAGGCCGAGGCGTGGATGCGTGCGCTCCGCATCGACACGAATGCGATCCGGGGCGAGCGTCGCGACCTGCTCGAAGATCTTCGCGCCATCGCGGCTCGACTCCAGGAAGCAGCCTCACGCGCCGGTGCGGGCTCCCCGGATAGTCCCTCGCGCTGACGACGAACCTTCGCGCCAGCTGTCGTCACCCCGACAGATTCATCGATTTCGAGGCATACTCGGGCTGTGGCCAGTGGGGAGTCCCCGGAGCCTGCCCAGAGCGATAACGGAGGGTCGTCCACCTCGCCCGCCGAGAGCGGCGACCTCACCGAGCGCCGACCCGCTGCGAGCGAGGTCGGCGACGTCTCCTTCCCCGCTTCGGTCCGCGGCTACGATCGCCGAGCCGTCGACGCGTATGTGAGCCGCGTCCAGGAGGTGGTCGCGGAGCTCGAGGTGAGCCGCTCGCCGGAGGCAGCAGTCAAACACGCGCTCGAGCAGGTCGGCGAGCAGACCAAGCGCATCCTGGAGCAGGCCGGGGAGACAGCCGAGCAGATCACCGCCGCCGCGCGCGAAAAGGCCGAGGGCAGCATCGCCCGCGCGGGGCAGGAGGCAGCGAGCGTAGCCGCAGCTGCGAAGGCCGAGGCGGCCGAGATCGTCGGCCGCACACAGGCGGAAGCCGAAGCGACTATGACGCAGACCCGGAACGAGGCCGCTGAGCACCTTCAGAGCACTCGAGCAGAGGCTGCTGCGGTGCGCGAGAAGGCGGAGGCACGGCTGCGCGAGCTGAGCGCCGACACGGAGACGATCCGGCGCGAGCGCAGCGACCTGCTCGACAGCCTGCGCGAGCTGGCAACACGGGTCGCAGGGGTGGCCGGCGCGGCTGATGAACGGTTCCCTCCCGCGGAGTCTGCCGACCAGGCGGAGGAAGGGAATCCGCCAGCCGAGGCCGCGAACGAAGAGGCCGCAGCCGAGACAGCGGCGGCGACTCGACAGCCTCCATCCCCGTAGTTGGCGCGGCTCGGTGGCTATGACCGAGCATGCGGTGGTGATCGCAGGCGGAGGTCCGACAGGGCTGATGCTGGCGGGCGAGCTGGCGTTGGCGGGGATCGACGTCCTCGTCGTCGAACGACGCACCAGCCAGGAGCTCGACGGATCGCGAGCCGGGGGTCTTCTCTCCCGCACCATCGAGGTGCTCGATCAGCGTGGCATCGCGGAACGCTTCCTCTCGGAGGGGCAGGTCCACCCGGCTCACGGGTTCGCCCTGATCCCCTTGGACATCAGCGACTTCCCCACCCGCCACAACTACGTGCTTGCGCTCTGGCAGAGCCACTTCGAGCGCATCCTCGCCGACTGGGTGGTCGGTGAGCTCGGGATTCCGATCCTTCGTGGCCGCGAAGTGACGGGCTTCGTTCAAGACGACATCGGCGTCGATGTCGAGCTGTCCGGGGACACCACGCTCCGGGCGGAGTACCTCGTCGGCTGCGACGGAGGACGCAGCGTCGTCCGCAAGGCGGCCGGCATCGACTTCTCCGGGTTGGAAGCTTCGACGAGCTGGATGATCGCCGAGGTCGAGATGGACGAGGAGCCGGAGTTCGGCGTCCGCCGCGACAGCGTCGGCCAGCATGCCATCGGTCGGAGGGAACCCGGGGAGCCCATTCGGATGGTGCTCACCGAACGAGACGTCGAACACTCCGGCGACCCCGGCATGGACGAGCTCCGAGCAGCACTCGTCTCGGTGTACGGGACGGACTACGGGCTTCGCAGGGCGAACTGGATCTCCCGGTTCACCGACATGACGCGGCAGGCAGCCTTCTACCGCAACGGCCGTGTGCTACTGGCCGGGGACGCCGCCCACGTGCATCCCCCGCACGGCGGCCAGGGCCTCGGCACCGGAGTGCAGGACGCCGTGAACCTGGGCTGGAAGCTGGCCCAGGTGGTCAACGGGACATCACCCGAGAGCCTCCTGGACACCTACAACGCCGAACGCCATCCGGTCGGTGCCCGGGTGCTGCAAAACACGATGGCGCAAGTCGCGCTCAGCAGCCCCGACGACCGTCACCAGGCCCTCCGCGACACCATGACCGAGCTGCTGAGCATGGACGAGCCGCGCAGGCGCATCGCCTCGATGCTCTGCGGCCTCGACATCCACTACGACCTCGGCAACGGACACCCGCTGGTCGGGCGGCGCATGCCCGATCTGGACCTCGTCACCGCCGACGGCGCGGTGCGGGCATTCGCCCTCCTCCACGACGCCCGAGCGGTCCTGCTGAACCTCGGCCGGCCCTGGGCTTGCGATACCACCCCATGGTCAGACCGAGTGTTGGCGATCGACGCCGACTACGACGGCGATTGGGAGCTTCCGGTTCTCGGTCACGTAGCAGCCCCGGCTGCTGTTCTCATCCGACCCGATGGCTACGTGGCCTGGGTTGGCGACGGCACGGACACCGGATTGCGCGACGCGCTGACCACGTGGTTCGGACCACGATGACATCCTACGATCGTCCAGGAGGTGAGCTCGATGGTTGAGGACGTCACCGAGGCGCCGGCCCGAATCTTCTCGGAGCCTGTTCGGGCCGTGGCCGCGACGGACGCACCATGACGCTCGAGCTGGACGCGAACGACCCGTGGGTCAGGCGGGGCTACGGGCAGAGCCGGATCGAGCCTGGTGAACGGCCGGCCGTCCTCGTCATCGACCTCCAGTACGCCTTCACCGACCCGGACTTCATCTTCGGGGGCGCGGAGCTGATCGAACGGGCGACGGTCAACACGGCGCGCCTGCTCGAGGTCGCAAGGCGGGTTTCCGTGCCCGTCTTTCACACGGTGGTCTGCTGGCGGGGCGAGGCGGAGCTCGGCCTCTGGCCGATCAAGCTCCCGCCCTGTGCGGAGATCACCCCCGACTCGCGCTGGGCGCAGGTGGACGCGCGCCTCTGGGACGAGACAGACGTCCTTCTGCCCAAGAAGTGGCCCTCGTTCTTTCACGGCACCCCGCTGATCTCGCTGCTGAACGCGCAACAGCGCGACACGGTCATCGTCACGGGCTGCACGACATCGGGTTGTGTCCGGGCGACAACCGTCGATGCCTTCTCCTACGGCTTCCGCACGATCCTGCCGGAGGACTGCATCGGCGACCAGGGGCGCGACGCGCACGAGTCGAACCTGCGTGACGTCCATCGCCGCTACGCCGAGGTCACGAGCTCCGACGAGGTGATCGCCTACCTGGAGCGGATCTCGGAGGCCGTGCCCGCCTGAGGCTGATCAGGCCCGAGCGCTCGAGATGTAGCCGGATCACGGGTACTCCTCGAGGAACGCGCGGACGAGGCGTCTGGCCGTCTCGGCGGCGCCCGCGGCGACGCGCATCGTGTGCTCGTGGCTCAGCCGTTCCTCGCTCATCCCGGCCGCGAGGTTCGTGATCACCGAGAGCGCCGCGACCTCGAGGCCGGCCCGGCGGGCGAGGATCACCTCGGGCACGGTCGACATGCCGACCGCCGTGCCTCCGAGCACCTTCGCGGCCCGGATCTCGGCCGGCGTCTCGAACTGGGGGCCCGAGAACCACACGTAGACGCCCTCGCGCAGCTCGATGTCCAGGCGCGCGGCCAGCTCTCGCAGCCGCTTGCGGAGCCGCGGCGAGTACGCGTCCACCATGTCGACGAAACGCTCGGTGCCGCTCTCGCCGAAGAGCGGCGAGACGCCGGTGAGGCCGATGTGATCGGCGATGAGCATGACCGAGCCCGGCCCGAGCTCGGGGTCGAGGCTGCCGGCGGCGTTCGTGAGCACGAGCGTCCGGCAACCGATCTCCGCGAGCGTCTCCACGGCCGCTTTCATCCCGTCCGGACGGCCGTGTTCGTAGAAGTGGGCCCGGCCCTGCATGAGCGCGACCGGCGTCTCACCGACACGCCCGAGCACGAGCCGGCCGGCGTGGCCGGCAACCCCCGCTTCCGGGAAGCCCGGCAGCTCGGCGTAGGGAAGGACCACCGGCTCGGCCACGTCGTCGGCGAGCGGGCCGAGCCCCGAGCCGAGCACGACGCCCACCCGGGGCACGAGCCCGCCGGCGCGCCGGCCGATCACGTCCGCAGCCGCCGAAGGCACCGGCCAACGATATGAGGAAAAGCCCGAGCTTGCAGGGCCGTTCGGGATGGAGCTAGCCGGGCAGCTTTCAAACCCCTCGGCAAGCTTCCGAGAGCTAGCTCTCGCGTTGTAGCGTGGTCACGCCGAGGGACGCTTTCTCGGCGACCCGGTCCCGCGGCTCCGCCGACTGTCGCCACATCGACACGCCGAGGGCGATCAGTACCGCCTTGTAGAGCACGTAGCCCACGAGGACGGCGATGAAAGCCGACTCGGAAACGAGCACGAGCAGGTCGCCCGAGAGCACGAGGACCGCGCTGGCGGCCGAAGTCCAGCCGATCCAGCGCCGATAGACGCCTTGGGTCAGGATCGCCGTCGCGAGGGCGGCAAGGTACAGGCCCATCGCCATGAAGGCGCCGAAGAACAGGGCCTCCGTCAGGCTTGTCGTGGTGTCGAAGGCGGCAAGGTACGACTGCTTCGCCTGGGGCCCGGCAGCCACCCATGCGTCAGCAACCTCCTCCAAGTTCGCACCCGTGAGGATGGCCCCCGCCCCGAGCGCGCCCAGGAGCAAGAGGAAGGGCTGGCCGGCCCTGGCCCACTCCCTGCCCGAGCCCTCGGCAAACGTCCGTCCGACAACCGTGAGCGCACCCACCGTCAAGAAGAGCCCGATCAGGTCGAGCAGCCGGCCGCCTGTCCAGAATCCGCTCTCCGCAACGACGCGGATCGCCTCGTCGGGGTCGCCGCTCCAGTCGGGCTCGAGCACGGTTGCGACGAGCGAAGCCCCCGCTCCGGCGACAGCGGCAACGGCTCCGACACGCAGCAGATGACCGTCGTTCATGGCGACGACGGTAGGCCACAGCTCGCCGCAACCGCATCGATGAAATCCCCGGTCCTGCGCCGCCGGGCAAGATTGGGGATATCCCCAATCGCCGGGCCGCACCGACTGTGCGACGATTCTCACAACGTGCGGACGGTGCTGATCGTGGACGACCACGCCGGCTTCCGCGGTTTCGCCCGCCGGCTCCTCGAGGCTGGCGGATTCACGGTCGTCGGCGAGGCGCGAGGACGGAGCCTCGGCGCTCGAAGCTGTCGAAGAGCTGCACCCCGAGCTCGTGCTCTTGGACGTCGTCCTGCCGGACACGGACGGGTTCGCAGTCGCCGAGCGACTCGCGGAGCACGCCGAAGGGCCGATCGTGGTCCTCACCTCGAGTCGGGAGGCGGCCGACTTCGGGGAACGGCTCGCCGGTAGCCCCGCGAGCGGCTTCATCCACAAGGACGAGCTCTCGGGCGCCGCGCTGGCAGCGCTGGCGGGGAGCTCGCCATGAGCCATCGGCTCCGCTTCTTGCTGCTCGGGCTTGGGGCACTCGGCGCCGGCTGCGCTGCGCTCACGCTGATCTTCTTTCGGTCGGGCGGCAGGCTGAACATCGAGGTGACCTTCGTCGCGGCGTTTGTGACGCTCGGTTTGCTCTGGATCCTCGCGGGCCTGATCGCCTGGTGGAAACGGCCGGACAACCGCACGGGCGCACTCATGACCGCGGCGGGATTTCTGGTCTTCGCGTGGCTTCCCAGCGGGTGGGACGCTTCGCTTCCAGCGACCGTCTTCAGCATCACCGATCGCTTGTTCCTCGCCGTCGCGGTGCACCTGTTCATCGCGTTTCCCCGCGGGCGGCTCTCCTCGACGAGCGAGCGGGTGCTCGTAGGCGCCGCCTACGCCATTGTCTTGCTCGTCGCCGGCATCGGCGCTCAGCTCTTCCTGGGTCCCGAAGACCCATTCTCGGTGACAGGCTCTCGCAATCTGCTGCTCGTCCACGACGATCGAGGACTGGCCGACGCGATCGAGCTTGCCGCCGACCTGGCGCTGGCAGTCCTGTGCGTGGTCGCCGTCGCCCTGCTGGCCCATCGCTGGCTGACGTCGAGCGGACCTGCTCGCCGGGTGCTTGCTCCTGTGCTCTGGAGTGGAGTGCTTGTCCTCGCCCTCGTTGCCGCCCTGTTGACCCACTGGCCGAGCTACGAGACGGCGGACGGTATCTTCCTGTGGGCCTTCGTGGTGGCGGGCGGAATCGTGCCGCTCGCGTTCCTCACCGGCCTCCTGCGCACGCGGCTGCACCGCTCCGCCGTCGCTGATCTGGTCGTGGAGCTCGGCTCGTCGCCGCCGCCCGCGCAGGTGCGCGATGCGCTCGCGCGCACGCTCGGCGACGAGTCGCTCGAGCTCGCCTTCTGGCTCCCGGCGGACGAGCGCTACGTCGACCCTGACGGAAACGCGCTCGACCCGGAAAGCGAGCCCGGGCGTGCGGTCACGGTGCTCGAGCCCGCCGGAAAGCGCGTTGCCGCCCTCGTGCACGACCCGTCGCTCCTGGACGACCCCGAGCTCGTCGAGGCCGTGGGCGCGGCGGCGAGCCTTGCGCTCGAGAACTCGCGCCTCCAGGCCGAGCTGCGCGCGCAGCTCGCCGAGGTGCGCGCCTCACGGACGCGCATCGTCGAAGCAGGGGACGCCGAGCGGCGGCGCCTCGAGCGCGACCTTCACGACGGCGCGCAACAGCGCCTGCTCGGGATCCGGCTCGCGCTCCAACTCGCGAGCGGACGGCTTGCGGACGGCGGCGCTTCGGTCGACGATCTCCTCGCCGAGGCGGATGCCGAGGTGGTCGGCGCTCTCGAGGAGCTGCGCGCGCTCGCCCGCGGCATCCACCCGGCGATCCTGACGGAGGAAGGGCTCGCTCCCGCCCTTGCGGCGCTGGCGCGACGCGCGCCCGTTCCAGTCGAGCTGACGGTCTGCCGGGAGCGCCTGCCGGCGCCCGTGGAGGCGACAGCCTACTTCGTCGCCGGCGAGGCGCTCGCCAACGTCGTCAAGCACGCGCATGCCTCCCACGTCACGATCGAGGTCACACGGGCGAACGGCCGGGTGGCGATCGACGTCACGGACGACGGGGTGGGCGGGGCCGACGCGGGCGGTGCCGGGCTCCGCGGGCTCCGTGACCGCGTCGAGGCGCTCGACGGCCGCCTGCGGGTCGAGAGCCCCTCCGCGGGAGGCACGCGGGTCACAGCGGCGATCCCGTGCGTGTGATCCTCGCCGACGACGCCGTCGTCATCCGCGAGGGCCTCGCGCGGCTGCTCGCCGAGCAGGGAATCGAAGTGGCCGGCCAAGCCGGCACGGCCGAGGAGCTCCTGCGGCTGGTCGCCAACGACCCGCCGGACGTCGCCGTCATCGACATCCGTATGCCGCCCACGTTTACGAACGAAGGAGTGCTTGCGGCGCAGGAGATCCGTCGCGCCTACCCGGAGGTGGGGACGGTCGTCCTCTCGCAGTACGTCGAGGTCGACTACGCGCTGAAGCTCGTCACCGGAGCATCCGACCGGGTCGGCTACCTGCTCAAGGACCGGATCGCCGACGTCGGCGAGTTCGTGGCCGCGTTGGAGCAGGTCGCCGGGGGCGGAACGGTCGTCGAGCCCTCGCTCGTCAACGAGCTCCTCAGCGCTCCTGCCGCCCGCGATCCGCTGGCCAGGCTTACGCCGCGCGAGCGCGAGGTGCTCGCGCTGGTCGCGCAAGGCAAGACGGACCGCGGGATCGGCGAGGAGTTGTTCGTGACGCGCAAGACCGTCGAGGCGCACGTCCGCAGCATCCTCGCGAAGCTCGACCTCCCTGCGGACGCGAGCGAGAACAGACGCGTGCACGCGGTGCTGGCCTTCCTCGGGCTCCCCGGCAGCCGCGATCCCAGCGCCACTACTGGGGTTTTCATCGATGCGGAGGGCGGCTAGCCCGCGTAGCCTCGCTTGACATGGACACGAAGGACGTGGCGCCGCTCTGGCTCCAAGCAACGGCCCTTGCGGTCACTCTCGCCCCGACTCTCGTGATCCTGGCCGTTCGGCGGCGGATCGGTCTGATGAACGCCGCCGCCGCGCTCGTCATCTGGGGCGCTTTGGCCGCCTGCAGCGAGCACGCAATCTGGGCGATGCGGCTTTCAATCCACGAGCGTGCGTGGTCGAACCCGCACTCCACCGTGCACTATTTCATGGCCGGCGTCTACGCAGCCGTCGCGGGGGTGCTTCTGAGCGTGATCGCGCTGACGCTGCTCCGCGAGGGCCGGCGCAGCGGATGGTTCGCCGTGCTCTTCACGCTTCTCGCCGGGGGAAGCCTCGAGCTGGTGATGAACGGCCCCGCAGGACGCCTGTACCACCACATCGGCCTCTACGGCTACGTGCTCGCCTGGCTCACGGCCCTGCTGGTCGCCTATAGGCCAACCTTTCGCCAACACCGCTACAGTGGCCGCCTCGAAGAGCGACTTACCGGCCCTTCATGGAGCTAGTCGGACTCGAACCGACGACCTCCTGGGTGCGATCCAGGCGCTCTCCCAGCTGAGCTATAGCCCCGCGCGGCCACAGTGTAGCGGGGCATCAGTTCATCTCCCCGTAAGGGATGTCGCGCACAATGTCCGGATGAACACCACGGTCCTGGTCGTCGACGACGAGCCGATCGTCCGCGAGGTCGTCCTCCGCTATCTGGAGCGGGACGGCTTCCGGACGCTCGAAGCCGGGGACGGCGACACCGCGCGCCGCCTGCTCGAGCGCGAGAACCCGGGGCTCGTGATCCTCGACATCATGCTGCCGGGCATCGACGGGCTCGAGCTCTGCCGTTGGATCCGGGCACGCTCGGACCTGCCCGTGATCCTCCTGACCGCCCGGGGCGAGGAGGCCGACCGGATCGTCGGCCTCGAGCTCGGCGCCGACGACTACGTGACGAAGCCGTTCTCACCGCGGGAGCTGGCCGCGCGCGTCCGCACGGTGTTGCGGCGCTCGACGCCGCACGTCGGCAAGGCCGACCGGCTCTCGTTCGACGCGCTCGAGCTCGACGCGCGGACGAGGGAGGTGACGTGCCGCGGGGAGCCGCTGCGGCTGACCGCGCGGGAATTCGACTTGCTCTGGTTCCTCGCGAGCCACCCGAAGCAGGTGTTCTCACGCGACCAGCTGATGGACCGCGTCTGGGGCTATGCGGCGGCGCTCGACACCGGAACCGTGACCGTCCACATCCGCAGGCTGCGGGAGAAGATCGAGGCCGACCCGGCACGGCCGGAGCGGCTGGAGACGGTCTGGGGAGTCGGCTACCGGTTCTCGCCGTGATCCTCTTCGCACTCGTCGTCGCGCTCGGAACGCTGGCCGTGGGCGTCGTCGCCGCCCTCGCGCTCAGGCGGCTGCCGAGCATCAGGCTCCAGCTGGCCGGGCTCGGCCTCCTGGCGGTCGCCCTCCCGCTCGCGGCCGTCCTCGTCTCCGGCCTGGTGATGTTCGACTCCGGGCACGACCTCACGATTCTGCTCGTGGCCGCCGCCTGCTCGACGGCCGCGCTCGCGGCGGCCGGCCTTCTCGGCGGGTCGATCCTGCGCTCGCTCGATCGGCTCCGCTCCGCATCGGCCGCCGTCGCCGGAGGCGACCTCGGCGCCCGCGCGCCCGAGAACGGGCCGGCCGAGCTGGCCGAGCTGGGTGCGTCCTTCAACGAGATGGCCGCGAGCGTCGAAGAGCTCTTCGACGCTCGGCGGCAGCTCGTGGCGTGGGCGAGCCACGACTTGCGAACGCCGCTCGCCTCGATGAAGGCGATGCTCGAGGCGGTGGAGGACGGTCTCGTCGAGCCCGAGCGCTACGTTCCGGTCCTGAAGCAGCAGGTCGACGCGCTCGGCGTCCTCGTCGACGACCTCTTCGAGCTGGCAAGGCTCGACGCGGGCGTCCTCTCCCTCGAGCTCCGCGAGGCCCCGCTCGCCGGCGTCGTCCGCTCGGCGCTGGGCGGCCTGGAGGCCGAGGCGGAGGCGCGGCGCGTGGCGCTCGCGGCCAAGATCGACGGCGACCCGACCGCGATCTGCGCGCCGGACAAGGTCGAGCGCGTGCTCCTCAACCTCCTGACGAACGCGATCCGGCACACGCCCTCCGATGGCGCCGTGGCAGTGATCGTCGAGCCGTTCGAGCGCGAGGTGCGGGTGAGCGTGGAGGACACTGGCGAGGGCATTCCCGCGGATTCGACGAAGCGCGTCTTCGACCACTTCTGGCGCGGCGACCGCTCGCGGACGAGCGAGACGGGCGGCGCGGGCCTCGGCCTGGCGATCGCACACGGCCTGGTCGAAGCGCAGGGCGGGCGCATCTGGGCCGAGAACGTCGCCGGCGGCGGCGCCAGGATCTCGTTCACCTTGCCGCGGCGTTAAGCAATCTTCTAAGGGCGCGCAACCGGAGCGCAAGCTTTGCGTCATAGCGTCGCGCTGGCTCCAACCGAAAGGAGAACGCGCGATGCACAGACTGAGAACACTCGTCGTCGCCGCCGCCCTCACCGCCCTCTTCCTCGTCCTGGCCGCGCCGGCCATGGCCTCGGGAGGGAAGGGAGCGGTCTTCACGCTCACGAACGCGGCGTCCGGCAACGCGGTCGCCGTCTTCGACCGCGCGAACGACGGCTCGCTCACGGCGGCGGGCACCGTCGCCACCGGCGGGAACGGAACCGGCGCCGGACTCGGCTCGCAGGGCGCCATCGTCCTCGATGGGAACCGGCTCCTCGCGGTCAACGCCGGCAGCAACTCCCTCTCCCTCCTCCACGTCGACCGCCACGGCAACGTGACGCTGGCCGACGTAGAGCCCTCGGGCGGCGTCGGCCCGATCAGCGTCACCGTCCACGGCAGAGTCGTCTACGTCGTCAACCAAGGCGACGCGACCCACGCGGCGAACATCCACGGGTTCCTCGCGCTCCGGGGCAACCTCGTCCCGCTGGCCGGGTCGAGCCGCCCGCTGAGCACGGCGGCGCCCGAACCGGCGCAGATCGAGTTCAGCCCGAACGGCAGGTTCCTCGCCGTTACCGAGAAGGCGACGAACATGATCGTTACCTACAAGGTGCAGCACGCGTTTGCGGGCCCGCCGAACGCCCAGCCTTCGGCCGGCGTTACGCCCTTCGGGTTCGCGTTCGACAAGCGCGGGCGCCTGATCGTCTCGGAGGCCTTCGGCGGCGCTCCGGACGCCAGCGTCCTCTCGTCCTACGACCTCGCTCGGAACGGCACCATCACGCCGATCACGGCCAACGTGGCCACGACCGAGACGGCCGCATGCTGGGTCGTCGTGACGCGGAACGGCCGCTACACCTACTCGACGAACACCGGCAGCAACTCGATCTCCGGCTATCGGATCGCACACGACGGCGCGCTGACGCTGCTCGACGCGGACGGGAAGACGGCCGACACCGGCGCGGGGCCGCTCGACCTGGCCCTCGCCAAGCAGAGCAGGCTGCTCTACTCGCTGAACAGCGGCGTGCCCGAGATCCAGGGCTTCGCCGTGAACGGCGACGGCAGTCTCGACTCCCTCGGGTCGATCGGCGGGCTCCCCGCCGGCACGACCGGTCTCGCCGCGCGCTGAGGCACCGGGGGCGCGGAGGCGGGCTGCCGGCTCCGCCTCCGCGCCCTACCATTGCCGCGATGAAGGCCGTCGTCCTGGACGGCGCCGGGCAGCCGGCGCTCGCCGACGTCCCGGAGCCCGGCGGCGCCGGAGACCTCGTCTCCGTGCGCGCGTGCGGCCTCTGCGGAACGGACGTGCAGAAGCTCGGCCGCGCCGCGGCCGGGACGGTGCTGGGGCACGAGGTCGTCGCCGAGGACTCCGAGGGGCGGCGCGTCGCGCTCGTGCACCACCTGCCGTGCGGCGAATGCGACCGGTGCCGCGCGGGGCACGAGACGACCTGCGAGCGGTTCCCCGAGCCGACGATCCTGCCTGGCGGGTTCGCCGAGCGCGCCCGGGCGGCAGCAACCCTGCCGCTCCCGAACGACCTCGACGACGCCGTGGGCACCTTCGCGGAGCCGCTCGCCTGTGTGCTGCGCGCGCTCGAACGGGTCCCGCGGGGGCGCGTGCTCGTCGTCGGCTGCGGGTTCGCGGGCCTGCTGTTCGTCCAGGCGCTCGTGCGCCGCGGAGACGACGTCCTCGCGGCCGACCCGCTCGCGCACCGGCTCGAGCTCGCGCTCGGCTACGGCGCCGAGCCGGCGAACGGCCCCGTCGACGCCGCCGTCCTCTGCGCCCACGCCGGGCTGGACGAGGCGCTCGTCGGCGCTCGAGCCGGGCGGGACGCTGCTCGTCTTCTCGTGGCTCGCCGACCCGCTCCCGCTCGACTTCGAGCACGTCCTCCGCCGCGAGCTGACGCTCGTCGGCTCCTGCTCGGCGACCCCGGCGGCGATGGCCGAGGCGATCGCCCTCCTGCCCGGCCTCGACCCCATCCCCACGGTGACGCTGCCCCTCGAGCGGTTCGCCGAGGGCCTCGACCTCTACCGCTCGCACGAGGCAGTGAAGGTCGTCTTCACGCCGTGAGGGCCCTGCTCTACCACGGCCCCGGCGACCTGCGGGTCGAGGAGGTGCCGCGGCCCGAGCCGGGGCCCGGCGACGTGCTCGTCCAGGTCGAGGTCGCGCTCACCGACGGGACGGACGCGAAGGCGTTCCGGCGCGGCCACCCGCTCCTGCTCACCGAGACGCCGAGCCCGTTCGGCCACGAGTTCTGCGGGATCGACGTGGCGACCGGCCGCCGCGTCGTCGCCGCGAACTCGGCGCCGTGCGGGGCTTGCCCTCCCTGCAGGCGCGGCGAGGAGACCCTCTGCGAGAACCTCCAGCCCTTCCTGAACGGCGCCTACGCCGAGTACGTGCTCGTCCCGGCCCGGATCGCGGAGCGGAACCTCCTCCCGGTCCCGCCCGCGCTCGCGGCGGAGGTCGCGGCGATGGTGGAGCCGCTTGCCTGCTGCCTGCACGGGATCGAGCGGGCGGAGGCCGAGGCCGGCCAGACGGTGGCCGTGCTCGGCCCGGGGCCGATCGGGCTCATGCTCTGCGCGGCGGCGAAGGACGCGGGCGCGCACGTGACGGTCGTGGGCGGCCGGGCGGCGCGACGCGAGCTCGCGCAGGAGTTCGGCGCCAGGCCCGGCGACGGCGGCGGCGCGGACGTCGTCATCGAGGCGGTGGGAACCGCCGAGGCCTGGCACGACGCGCTCGAGCTCGTCCGGCCCGGCGGCACGGTCGTCTTCTTCGGCGGCCGCGAGCTCGCCGTGGACACGTTCCGCCTCCACTACGAGGAGCTCACGCTCCGCGGCGCCTTCCACCACGCGCCTCGGCACGTCCGGGCCGCGCTCGCCTTCCTCGCCAGCGGCGCCTACCCGTGGGAGCGCCTCGTCACGCATCGAATCGGGCTCGAGCAGGTCGCCGGTCTCTTCGCCGACCCGCCGCCGGACCTCCTGAAGGCGGCCGTCCTGCCCTAGCGGCGCCGGACGAGCGTGACGCCGTCCCGCACGGTCAGGACGACCGCGACGACACGCGGGTCCGAGGCGATCCGCTCGTTCAGCTCGACGAACATCCGCGTCTCCGAGGAGTCGTCGGGCTCGGCGACAGCCCCCGACCAGAGCGTGTTGTCGAGCACCATGAGGCCGTTGGGCGACAGACGGGGCACGAGCGCCTCGTAGTACGCCGGGTAGTTGACCTTGTCGGCGTCGACGAAGACGAAATCGAACTCGCCCTCGAGCCCCTCGATCGTCTCGAGCGCCGGCCCGAGGTGGATGGTCACGCGGTCACCGACGCCGGCCTCGTCGAGGTAGCGCCGCGCGACCGCGGCGTGCTCCTCGTCCGCCTCACAGGTGTCGATGTGGCCGCCGGGTGGCAGCACCGAGGCCATCGCGAGCGACGAGTAGCCGCTGTACGTGCCGAGCTCGAGCACGCGCAGGGGCCTCGTCGCAAAGACGAGAAACTCGAGCAGGCGGCCTTCGACGAGCCCCGTGAGCATCTGCGGAGATCGCAGCGTCTCCCGCGTCTCCTCGGCGAGCCGGCGCTGCAGCTCGGAGGGCGGCGTCGTGTGGGCCTCGGCGTAGCGCTCGATCTCCTCGGAGGCGATGAAGACCACGGCCTTACCGAAGGATGCGGGAGCCGCCCACGATCGCATCCCGGCCGTCGGCGAAGCGCACCCAGCCCTTGCCGCCGCCGTCGTAGTCGTTGCTCCAGACGACGAGCGTCGCCTCGGCCCCGCCGACGTGGCAGCGTTCGCTCCCCTCCTGCTCGACCCCGCGCCAGACCCGGATGAAGGGGTTCTCGTCCCACTCGCGGCCGATCGTCGTCTCCTCGCTGTGGCCCGGGTAGACGACGAGCTCGTGCCGAAGACCCATGAGCACGTCCATGACCGAGCGGCGCAGGTCGTCGAAGGCGTCCTGGGTACCCCCGACCGAGCCGGTGAAGAGGGTGTCGCCCGTGAAGACTGCCTCGTCGTCGACGACGAAGGCGAGCATCCCCTGGGTGTGCCCCGGTGTCCGCAACGCCTCGACTCGAAGGTCGCCCGCCTCGACGACCTCGCCGTGGCCGAGCGGCTCGGCGCCCTCGACCTCCTCGTCCGGCGAAGCGAGCACGCGCAGCCCGTAGCGCTCCTCCAGCAGACGGTGGTTGGCGACGTGGTCCGCGTGGGCATGCGTCGTCAACAGGATCGTGGGATGAACCTCGAGCCGGTCGACGGCCGCGAGCAGCGGCTCGACCGGCGCGCCCGAGTCGACGAACACCGCCGTCCCGCCGACACGGTCCGCGACCAGGTAGGCGTTCGAGAGCCAGCGGGGATCGATGCTCCGTTCCACGATCATGGGGCGGGAAGCATGCCAGTGGAGGTCGCCTCGGAGTCGCGGCGGGCGGCGAGGTCGAGGTAGAGGAGCGAGAGCGCCACGGACGTGAGCGGGAGCACGAGGGCGAAGAGGAGCGTCCCGAAGAAGTTGATCGTGGCGAGCGGGGCGTCGGTCACGAAGATGATGACGACACCGGTGATCGGCCCGGTAACCGCAAGGACGAGGAGGAGCACGGCGGTGATCACGGCCACTCTCCACCAGTGCCCGCGGACGAGGTTTCTACTCCCGTGAAACGCCTCGCGGCCGCGGAGCCCCTCGAAGGCCGCGACCTGTTGGACGAACGCCCAGTCCACCGCCTTCTTCACCGCGTAGGGGAGCCCGATCACGGTCAGGGCGAGGAGGCCGACGACGACGAGCCCGCCGAAGGCGAGCGCGACGAGCCGCCAGAGCTCCCCGCGCAGGCCGCGAAAGACGGCACCGAGACCCGTTGCTCCCGTTCGGTCGAGCTCCCGGGCGACGAGGGTCGTCGCGGCCCCCACGAGAATCGGCGCGAGCGCGTGCGCGAGGCCGCCGACGAACAGCGCGACGGCGGTCTCGATCTTCAGGTCGCCGAGGGAGTCGAAGGCGCGGCGGAGCCCGGTCGAGTGGAAGAGCGCCAGCTGCGCCGCCACCGCCAGGCCGCCGAGCGGGACGGCGACGAGCCCCACCGGCGCGAGCACCCGGATGTGCTCCCAGTAGAGACGGGCGGACGTGTCGACGATCTGGCCGCCGGCCCGGCGCTGCCGGACCGGCTTCGACACGACCGGCCGCCACTGCGTTCGCAGCGCGGGGATGGCGAAGGCCACGGCGATCGTGGCGAAGACGAGGAGCGCCGTCAGCGGGCTCGACGACGTGTCGTTGAGAAGACCGGAGACAGAGCTGACGCCCGTGCAGAAGAAGCGCGTCACCGGCTCGCCCAGCGCCTCGTTCGTGGGGACCTCCGGCGTCGACGTGCGCAGGCCGGCCATCCACCGGAACGGCTCCAGCCACTGGCGCTTCATGTTCGGGCCGGTCGGCCCGTTCGAGACGCCGGACTCGTGCTGGCCCCAGTGGCCCTCGTACGCAAGCCAGGCGAACTCGGAGTCGAACGCCGGGTGGGTCGGAACGATGACCGGAGTCGGCGCGACCCGCGTCGAGGGGGCGCGGGTGTCGTCGCAGCCGAGCCCGGACCCGCCCCTCCCGTTGCCCAGAAAGAGCGCCGACCAGTACTGGCTGGCGTGCGAGCCCGACGAGGCGTAGACGACCGGGTGCGTCCCCTCCTTCTCGACCCGGGGGTCGTCCCAGTCGCGGCGCTCGCCGCCGTTGTGCTGCGCGTAGGCGAGCTGCGAGGGGCCCTCCGCGAGCCCCTCCTGAACCGTGGCGGCGTCGAAGGCGACCTGCATCATCTCCCAGTCGCTCTCGTGCAGGTCGTTGAACTGGTTGAACCAGTAGTAGAACCAGTACTGGACTGCGATCCCGTGCACGCCCGGCTCTCTGGCGACGTGGGCGTAGATGACCGACGAGCGTCCTTCCATGAGCCTGGCCGAGTCCCGGGCATAGCGGCAGCTGGGCCGCAGGGGGTTGCCGGGAAGGTCGAGGTAGTAGTCGGCGCCGAGGCCCGCCAGGTCCGTCGCACTCGGGGCGGTGGCGAGCTCGTTCTCCTGCCGGAAGCTCCCGCCGGACGGCCGGCGCACCAGCCGCACGTTGGGGTTTCCGAGCGTGATGTCGACGGGGGCGAGGCGGTACTGCTCGCCTTTCCGCGAGCAGGGTGGGTCGGGGTTTTCCTTGTGCATGACGATCGGCGCGTAGCGCGTGACGAGCTCGCGCTCGGCCGCGGTCTGCGCGCCCGCGCCGTGCGGCGCGGCCAGGGCGGCGACCGCCGAGACCGCGACGAGCAGGCGCTTCCCGACTGCCGTCATGACGCGGGTAGCATGCCCGTCGAACCCGGATCAGGAGGATGACTCGCACATGGCCGGCCTGATGAGCCGAACCTCGAACGTCGTGAAAGCGTGGATCTCGAAGCTCCTCGACCGCGCCGAGGACCCGTCCGTCACACTCGACTACTCGTACGAGAAGCAGCTCGAGATGCTGCAGGACGTCAAGCGCGGCGTCGCCGACGTCGTCACTGCGAAGAAGCGGCTCGAGCTGCAGACGCAGAAGCTCGAGCAGGAGCTCCCCAAGCTCGACGACCAGGCGCGCAAGGCGCTCGCCGCGGGCCGCGAGGACCTCGCACGCGCCGCACTCGAGCGCAAGACCGTCGCCCAGCAGCAGCTCCAGGGGCTCGACCAGCAGATCGCCGGCCTGGAGGCGCAGCAGGAGAAGCTGATCGCCAACGAGAAGCGCCTCTCGGCCAAGGTCGAGGCCTTCCGCAGCCAGAAGGAGGTCATCAAGGCGCAGTACTCGGCCGCGGAGGCTCAGGTGAAGATCGGCGAGGCGGCGACCGGGATCGGCGAGGAGATGGCCGACACCGGCCTCGCCATCCAGCGCGCCCAGGACAAGACCGAGCAGATGCAAGCGCGCGCGTCCGCCGTCGACGAGCTCGTCGAGTCCGGGACGCTGGAGGACTTCACCTCGGGCGAGACGTCGCTCGACCGCGAGCTCGCGCAGATCTCCGCGCAGAGCCAGGTCGACGAGGAGCTGGCGAAGCTGAAGGGCGAGCTGGCCGCGGGCGGCGCCAAGAAGGAGCTGGAGGAGAGGCAATGATCGTCAGGCTGATGGGCGAAGGGCAGTTCCGGGCGAGCGACGACCTGCTCGGCAGGCTGAACGCGCTGGACGAGCAGGCGCAGGCCGCGGCCGACGCGGGCAACGAGCCCGAGCTCGATCGCCTCCTCGAGGAGATGTGGCAGCTCGTCCAGGCCGAGGGCGAGCGGCTGGCCGACGACGACCTGAGCGCGTCGGACGTCGTCATCCCGCCGAGCGACCTCACCCTGGAGGAGACGCAACGCCTCTTCTCCGAGGAGGGCCTGATCCCGGATCTCCCGGGTTAGCGGTCAGACCGGCGTTAGTCGAGCGGCGCGTCGAACAACCCGAGCCAGCGCTCCAGGTCCGGCTCGAAGGGGAGCTCGCCCTGCAGCTCGTTCTTCAGGCGGAGCTCCTCGGCGTTGTCGCGCTCCTGGTCCTTCCCGGTGGGGACGAACGGCCAGAACGCGCCGCGCTTGAAGCCGTAGATGAGGTAGACGGGGCGCTCCTCTCCGCGGCGCTCGAACGCGAAGATCGCGGCCAGGAGCTGCTCGCCGAAGCCGTGCGCTCCGAGCTCGTTCGCGACGAGGTGGACGCCCGTGACGAGGTCCTCGAAGTCGCGGTCCCGAACGATGAGCCACTGATAGCCCAGGCTGTCCTCGCGCCTGCGCACCTCCGAGCCGGACGTCTGCGCCACGACGCCGAGGAGCTCGTCGATCTCCTGCTCCGCGCGCATGAACTCGCCGGCCGAGAGCGACTTGAACACGACGCCCGCTGCGCCGGCCGGCCGCAGGCCGAGCTCGGTCTCGAGCGTCACCTGGGCGGTCGAGAGGGCGAAGAGCCGGTCGAGCTTGGCGCCCTTGAGCTTCTTCCGCCCGAAGAGGACGTCGCCTAATCCCACCTACGCGGCGATCGGCCGGCCCATCTCGGCCGAGATCTCGGCCAGGCGGGCGAGGCGCTTCTCGAGCGGCGGGTGCGTCATGAAGAGCTCGCCGACGGTCCGCTTCACGTTCGTCGGGATGATGAAGAACGCGTTCATCCCCTCGAGCTGGCGGAGGTCGCGCTGGGGGATGCGGGTCATGTCGCTGGCGATCTTCTGCAGCGCGCTCATGAGGTTCTCGGGCGCGCCGGTGATGACCGCGGCCCCGCGGTCGGCCGCATACTCGCGGTAGCGCGAGATCATGAGGATGAGGATGGTGCTGAGCACGTACGTGACCAGCGAGACGACGAGCAGGATCAGGAAGGCGGGCGCGCCGCCGCTGTCGCGGTTGCGGCCGCCGCCCATCATCCCCGTCCACAGGCCCATCCTCATGAGGAACGCGGCCAGCATCGCGAAGAAGCTCGCGATCGTCATCACGGCGACGTCACGGTTGGCGATGTGCGAGAGCTCGTGGGCGAGCACACCCTCGACCTCGCGCGGCTCGAGCCGCCTCCAGAGGCCTTCGGTGACGGCCACCGCCGAGTGCTTCGGGCTGCGCCCGGTGGCGAACGCGTTGGGCACGTCGGTCGGGATCAACGCCACGCGCGGCTTCGGCAGGTCGGACATCGCGCAGAGGCGGTCGACCATCGCGTGGAGCTCGGGCTCCTGCTCGGGGGTGACCACCTTCGCGCCGGAGGCGGCGAGGGCGATCTTGTCCGACGTGTAGAACTGGAGGAACGCGAGCCCGCCCAGCAGCAGGATCATCGGGACGAATCCGAGCTGGAAGTACTGCACGAGAACGACGAAGAAGACGACGTAGAGCGCCCCCAGCAGGAACATGGTCAGGAACATGCGGGAGGAGAGCCCGAAGTCGCGTCCGAAGGATCTGCGCTTCATGACCTGAAGTTTAGCCAGGCGCATGCGGGCAACCGGGCGCCCTAGGGAAGGCCGAGACCCCGAGGACGAAGGGCCCGGCGCCGCGCGCGACGACCTCCGTCATCCCGTCCGCCGCCTCCTCGACGCAGACGTCGCCGGACTCGACGCGCCAGGTCGGCGTCCAGCGGACGGCGAGCCTGTACCTCCCCGGCGCTCCCACCTCGCCCTCGAGCCGGTCGTGCTCGACCGCCGTCAGTAGGGCTTCCCCCGGCCCGGTCAGGATCGGCACCGCGTCAGGCACCTCGTAGATCGTGACGTCCCCGGCGCGGGCGACCTCCCGAAGCCCGGCGGCGCCCGAGCGCAGGAGCTCGGCCTCGCGCTCCTCCCCGATCCGGCCGAGCTGCGTGTCCGGCAGGAGCACGAAGCGGACGCCGAGCCCGTCGAGCCACGCGCGGTAGGCGTCGGGCTCGAGCGGCTCCTCGTAGAAGAGCGGGTTCTGGGCGATGTCGAGCTGGCGGTACCAGCCGCGCGCGAGCGGGACGCCGGCGCGCGGCAGCCAGTACGCCTCCCAGTGGTCGCCGGTCGGGACGACCTCGACGCGCTCGTCCTGGCTTCGGCGCTCGGCGAGGAAGTCGAGCGCCGGCTGCCAGAAGGCCTTGTCCGCCGAACGGGTGTCCGTCCGGTGGAGCGCGGCGCCGACGTAGGGGACGAGCGTGAATGCCAGCGCTCCGGCCACCGCGATTCCAGCCAGCCAGCGCGGGCGCCAGGACGCGAGCACAGCTGCGAGCAGGGCCAGCGGGAGGACGATGCCACGCAGGCGGGTGACGTTCTCGCCGATCGGCGAGGGGACGGCGAAGGCGACGACAGCCGCCAGGGACCAGAGCCCGAAGATCGCGGCAATGACGCGCCCGCGCTCGGCGCGCAACGCGAGGGCGGCGCAGGCGGCCGAGAGGAGGATCACGCTGACGAGCTCCTCGAGGCGGAAGAACGGGTACTCCGCCTCTTCCGGGTAGAGGAGGAGCAGCGCGCCCTGGACGAGCCCCAACAGGAGCAGCGAGCCGCCGACCACGAGCGCCGTCCCGTCGAAGCGCGGACGCCGCGCGAGGAATGCGGCGACCACGGCCAGGCAGAGGAAGAGGAAGGCGAGCGGCGAGAGCCCGAGCGTGAGCACCGCCAGACCGACCGCCGTCCACCGCCGCCCGAGCTGGAGCGCCTTCAGGGATCCGAGCGCGGCCGCCACCCCGGCCGCGTACGGGTAGGTTCCGGTGAACAGCGGGCCGCACGCGACGACCGCGAACGCCCGCGCCGGCCAGCGCGCCGCTTCCCCCCACTCCCGCTCGGCCAGCGACGCGAACAGCGCCGCGGCCGCGACGACGGAGACGAGCGCGACGACGTCGTTCCCCACGAGGGCGGCGGGGAAGTAGTACAGGAGGCTGTACGTGAAGAGCGGGTAGTGACCCGCGTACCAGAAGGTGTCCCACACGAGCACCCCGTCCCGGACGAGCTCGGTGCGGTAGAGGTGGGCGGGCAGGTCGCCGGGCGGCGGCCCCAAGACGACGATCAGGAGCCCGACGACGAGCGCGATCGCTGCCGTGCCTAGAGCTCTCGGCACGATGATGACGCGCGACTGGGTGCGCTGGGTGGTTCGAGGCAAGGACGCAGGGAGCGCTCATACCGAATGAGTATGGGCGCGACTGAGGACGCCGCCTCGGGCCGCCCAGTGCGGCCAGGCGGCACCGCTCCTCATCGTGCTGGAGCTCTTACAGTTCCCGGCATGGCCCGGACCGCGGTGGTCGCTTTCGCGCTGATGGTGCTCATGGCCGGCCCGGCGCAGGGTAGTGCTCCGACGGACTTCGAGGTGATCGTGGTGCCGGGGTTCAGCGTCGAGGACCTCGAGGCCGTCCAGGACCTCGGTGCCGTCGGCCTTCTCAACCCGGGCGCGGGACCGGAGACGAGCGCCGGGCTCGCGGAGGGGTCGCTCGTCCGCGGCGAGGTGCGGAACTCCCTCCGAGGCGGCACGCCGTCGGGCCCCGCGCTCCTCACCGCGAGCGAGGGAGCTCTGGGGAGCGCCGCCGGCCCGGCCATCTACGTGGGGCTCCCCGAAGGTGGCCTGCAGCCGAACGACCGCCGCTACCCGATCCTCGTCGTCGGACAGGGCTACGAGGGGCTCCTCACCTCGGGCTCGACGCGCATTCCCGGCCTCGTCTCCATCGTCGACGTCGCGCCGACCGCGCTCGGGCGCGACGGAGCCCTGGGCTCTCAGCCGGCCGCGGACGCCGTCGGCGAGCTCCGGAGCCTCGACGAGCGGATCGACGGGAACAACGCCGTACGGCTCCCCGCGACCCTGCTCGTCTGCGCGCTCGTCGTCGCGCTCGCGCTGCTGGCGCCGGCTGCGGCCGTCCCCGGTTTCGCCGCCGCCCTCGTGGTCAACCTCCTGCTCGGAGTCGCCGGCGTCTCCGACTTCTGGGCCGTCCTCGCCGGGCTCGGCCTCGCCGTCGCGGTCGGTGGCCCGCTGCTGGCCGCGCTCCTGCGCTCGCCGCTCGCCGTCGGCGGCTTCCTCGTCGCCGTCCTGGGCGCCTACCTGCTCGCGCTCGGGATCGACGGGACGACGGTCGCGCTCTCGCCGTTCGGCCCGACCCAGAACTCGCGCTACTTCGGGCTCTCGAACATGCTCGAGACGATGCTCCTCGTCCCTGCCCTGGCCGGAGCGGCCCTCCTCTACGCCGCCCTCGGCTGGGCGGCGTTCGCCGGCACCGCGCTGCTGGCCTTCGTCACCGTGGCGGGGAACCGCTTCGGAGCCGACGGCGGCGGGGCGATCGTCCTCGCAGCCGGCTTCGCGGTCCTGGCCGTCCTGCTCGCCGGCGGGGGCAGGCGCGCGCTTGCGATCGCGTTCGGAGCCGCGCTCGCGCTCGCCCTCGGGCTGATCGGGCTCGACGCCGCGACCGGTGGGTCGAGCCACGTCACGTCGGCGCTCGAGGACGGACCCGGCGGGCTGGCCAGCGACCTCGTCGAACGGGTCGAGCTCTCGTGGGAGCGCGCCACCTCGTCCTTGTGGGTCGGTCTCGCCGTCGTCGCGCTGCTCGCGATCTTCGCCTTCCTCGTCGTACGCATCCTGCGCCGGCCCGAGCGATTCGACGAGCTCGCCGTGCCGCTCGCCTTCGCCGCCGCGATCGCCGTCTCGCTCGTCGTCAATGACTCGCCGCTCGACGTTCTGCTCGTCGGCTTGACCGGCTTTCTCGCCGTGACGGCCGATATGCTTCGCGCCCCATGGCCCGCGTCGTCGCGCTCGTCCTCGCCCTCGGTGCTCTGGTCCTCCTCGCCGCCTGCGGCGGCAGCGAGGAGACCACGCCTACGCCCGAGACCGTGATCGGGACGGTCCCGACCGAGCAAGACGGCGGCAACGCAGGCGGGGACGGCGAGGTCGAGGGCGATCCGGCCGCCGGCAAGGAGATCTATGCCGCGAACGGCTGCGGGAGCTGCCACACGCTGGCGGACGCGGGCTCGACCGGCACCGTCGGCCCGAGCCTCGACGATTCCACGATCGACTTCGCGGGCGCGGTCGAGCAGATCACGAACGGCGGCGGCGGCATGCAGGCCTACAGCGGCGTGCTGAGCGAGGAGGAGATCGCCAACGTCGCCGCCTACGTCGTCTCGGCGCGCGGCTGATCCTTCCGGCTGAGCTTCCCCGAGAGGTCGAGGTCCTCGCCTGCGACCTCGACCGGACGCTGATCTGGGAGGACGGCGCGCTGCGCCCGCGGACGCTGGCGGCCATCGAGCGCGCCCGGGAGGCCGGCCTGCGCGTTCTCGTCGTCACCGGCCGGATGTTTCGCTCCGTGCTCCCCTACCTCGAGCAGGCGGGTATCGACGACCCCGTCGTCTGCTACCAGGGCGCCGTCGTCGCCGACCCGCGGACCGGCGAGTTCCTGCGCCACGAGCCGATCCCGCTGGAGCTCGCCCGCGAGGCGATCGCCGTCATCCAGGAGGAAGGCTTCCACGTCAACTGCTACGTGAACGACGAGCTCTACGTCGCGCAGGTGACGCCCGAGGCCGAGCGCTACGCCGGCTTCCAGAGCATCCCGCTCCATGCGGTAGGAGACCTCGCCGCCTGGCTCTCCGAGCCGCCGACGAAGCTCGTCGCCATCGACGAGCCGGACATCCTGGACGGGCTGGAGGCGCGCCTGAAGGAAGGCTTCGCCGGCCGCCTCTACATCTCGAAGTCGCTGCCGTTCTTCCTCGAGCTCGCGAGCCCGGAGGTGACGAAGGCGTCGGGCCTGGCCTTCCTCGCGCGAGCACCTCGGCTTCAGCGCCGAGCGGACCATCGCCTTCGGGGACGGGGAGAACGACGTCGAGCTCCTCGAGTGGGCGGGCTTCGGCGTCGCGGTCGCCAACGCGCACCCGCGGGTCCTCGCGGTGGCGGACTGGGTGTGCCCGTCGGCCGAGGTCGAGGGGGTCGCCCAAGTCGTCGAAGCGCTCCTAGACTCTCGGCCATGATCGACATCAGGGCGGCGAGGGCGGAGCCGGAGGCGTATCGCGACGCCCTCGCGCGCAAGGGCGCCGTCGAGGACTTCGACGCCCTCATGGAAGCCGACCGGGAGTGGCTGGCGCTCGTCCCTCAGGCCGACGAGCTGCGCGCGAAGACCAAGCTGAAGGGCAAGCCCACACCGGAGCAGATCGAGGAGCTCAAGGGCGTGAAGGCCGAGCTCCAGCAGGTCGAGGAGGCGCTCGCGGCCGCGGAGCGGCGCCGCGCCGAGCTCCTCGAGCGCGTCCCGTCACCTCCGGATCCGAGCGCCCCGGACGGCTTCACTGAGGACGACGCCGTCGAGCTCCGCCGCGTCGGCGAGCCGCCGGCCTTCGCCTTCGAGCCGCGGGACCACCTGGAGCTCGCCCGGATCGACACCGAGCGTGGCGCGAAGGTCTCCGGCTCGCGGTTCGTCTACCGCGTCGGCGCGGCGGCCATGCTCGAGCTCGCGCTCTACCGCTTCGCGCTCGACCGCATCACATCGGCCGGCCTCACGCCGGTGCTCCCGCCCGTGCTCGTGCGCGAGGCGGCCATGTACGGCACGGGCTTCCTCCCCACCGAGGAGGTGAACCTCTACCGGATCGAGCGCGACGAGCTCTACCTGACGGGCACGTCAGAGGTGACCCTCGCGGCGATGCACGGCGGCGAGGTGCTGGACACCGACGCGCTCCCGCTCCGCTACGCGGGCTACTCGACGTGCTTTCGCCGTGAGGCGGGCGCCGCCGGCAAGGACACACGCGGGATGTTCCGCGTCCACCAGTTCGACAAGGTGGAGATGTTTGTCTTCTGCCGCCCCGAGGACTCGCCCGCCGAGCACGAGCGACTGCTGGCCACCGAGGAGGCGCTCATCGGCGAGCTCGACCTCCCCTACCGCGTCGTCAACATCGCCGCGGGCGACCTCGGCGCGGCCGCCACGAAGAAGTACGACATCGAGGGCTGGTTCCCGAGCCAGGGCCGCTACCGCGAGCTCACCTCGACCTCGAACACGACCGACTACCAGTCGCGCCGCCTCGACGTCCGCTTCCGCGCCGAGGACGGCTTGCAGTTCGTCCACACGCTGAACGGCACCGCAGTGACGGCGCGGGCGATGCTCGCCGTCCTGGAGAACTTCCAGGACGAGGGCGGCGCCGTGTCGGTGCCGGAGGTGCTCACCCAGTTCGGGGCCCCGAGCCGGATCGAGCCGGGCGACTGACAGGGCTACACTCCGGTCGGGCGGGGTGCCCGAGCGGTCGAAAGGGGCGGTCTTGAAAACCGCTAGACGGTGCTGAGCCGTTTCGTGGGTTCGAATCCCACCCCCGCCGCTTCATTGAGCGAAACACCGCGCGGTCTGTAGGGGTGCGATACACCCTCTTCAACCCGCGGCGGGCGGAACTACCGCTCGGCAGCCTCGTCTAGCTTCGAGCGCGGCCTTTAGGAGGGCGGCAGATGCGCCAGCAGGTCCTTGCCGGCCGGGCCGAGCGCGACCGCGGTGCGGTGGAGGCTCTCGGCGAGGCTGCTCCCAGCGGCGGCCAGACCGCCGGCATCCGCGAGTGCGTGCGTCGCGCGCTCGACGAACTGCGCGATCCTCTTCGGGTCGGGCGTGGGGCTCGCCGCCTCGCGAGCTGCACCCGCGATCGCTCCGTCCACAGCGAGGCGGGTGGCGTGCGGGAGCGGCACTTTGGCCGTCTCTTCGTCGAGTCGGCGGAGCTCGCTCCGGAGGGTGGCAGCCCAGGAGACCGAGACGTGGAGCTTGCCTATCGTCAGGTCGCCGGCAACGTTTCCGATCGAGCCGGCGCTCTGACTGCCTACCTGGAAGCCTCCACCCGAGCCCCCTCTCCTCTCTGGGCTCGTCTCGAAACCCCCATCAGGCTCGTTCTCCTTTTCGCTCATCTAGATCAATCCCACAACACAAACCCAACTGCCGCGCCCACGAGAGCCACGGCAAGAATTTCACAGGCCATGGCAACTACAAGGGCGCGGCCCTTGAGGTCATTGTTCTTCTTTGCCGATGCGAGCATCTTGACCCTGGTCAGCGCGACCATCTCTGAGGCCACAGCTTCGCTGTCCTCCCAACGCTCCTTGACGGCCTTGCGAAGCCCATCAACGGTCGCTGCCTCATAGGAGCGGGGCAGGTTGGTGACGATCGCGCAGAGCGCCGCCAGCACGAAGAAGATAAGAGCGGCGATGAGAAGCGCAGCCGCGGCATCCGGAATGACGAAGGTGCTTTCCCGCCGCACCGTGAGAGCGGTCAGGCCAAAAAGCAGCGTGACTAGCACGCCTGAGGTCGTGATAACTGCTAAGCCCCTCTGCTCCAGGGACACCTTCCGTGCTTCCTGGGCGTCGAGTTGCTCCTTGATGTATTCGGCATAGATGTCGCGCCCACCCTCGTCAGGCGGAGCAGAGGGTGTTGGCTTGGACGTGAGCCAACTCAATAGGCCGATGGCAGGCACTTTCTCTAGTACGAACCCTCGTCATGTTGCCCGTCATCATCGCTCTCGTCCGTGGTGGGTGCAGGCTCGGGGGCCTCGCGCTCTTCTACGTCTGGCTCTCGAGCTCGACGCTCCCCGGCTGTTTCGAAGCCTCCTTGATCTTGTTCGTCGTCTTCGGGCATGCCCGGTCTCTAGAGAGAAGTCACCAGGAAGTAGATCAGGAGCCCCACGACCACGATGATGACGGCAAGCACCACGACTCGCAGTACGCCCCGCAGGGATCGGCCTCGGGGTGCGTGATCGTAAGGAGCCGACCCCCCGACGTCCGTCCCGACGGACGCCACTGTTCCGTCGTCCTGGCGAAGCTCGGAACTGGTCTCCAACCCGGCTTGCTCATCCTGAGGGGGCTTTCGCTCCGACGTCACCTGATGACCCCGCTTTGACCGACCGGCCGCTGAGGAGGCATTGTCCTCCCGCTCGCGGGCCGCTGCAACCTCTTACGCGTCCTTCGGCTTCCGCCCCCGCCGCGCCACCTGCCGGCCCTTGCGCCCTAGCTCAGCGGCCTCCTCGGCGGTAGCGTCGATCTCGTAGGAGCCGCGCCGAGCATCGTCGAAGGTGATCCTAATCTTCGCGCCCTTTCCCTCTTCGATTGCGTCCCCGGACAGGTCGCTTACGAACACGGTCTTTCGAGCCATCTTTCCTCCTCGCTTTCAGAGTAGGAGTATTTCTACCAGCCGTGTCTAGCTTCTTGCGATCAAAGCTCCTGCCTGATCTCCCCTAGAGGCTGCTCGCTCGGCGGTTGATTCGATCGAGATAGCGGAGCACCTTGTCGGAATTCTCCTCGTCGGTTCAGCCGTCGTCTTGGGCCACGCGGAGATTCATCACTTTGCGTCTTGGAGGTTCGCCGGCAGCAGGCCGACCAGCGAGCGCCAAATACACTCCGAGGTCGATGCCAACCTTGCCGAAATCATCCTTGACCGCGTCGAACGCACATCGGGCATTCGTGCTTCCGTGATCCGTCGTCTCGCTTAATTCCCGTCCCCTAGAAGGGACCCACTGGCCCATTCACTGGCCCACGGAGGCCCCTCAAGGGCTGAGATTCGGCTCGGTCAGGCCGTTTGCGTGCTTCTGGCTCGCAGGCTTGAAACCGCTAGACGGTGCTGAGCCGTTTGGTGGGTTCGAATTCCGCCCCCGCCGTAGGCCCTCGGGACCCGACCCGTTGACTTCGATGCGCGCCTCGGCGAGACTCTGCCGGCCCAGTCTAAGCGGCGATGTTCACAGACTCTGGGAGGTGTGATGCGGCACTCACGCAAGCTTCGGTTCGGGGCGATCCTGGCTCTGGCCACGGCAGCAGCAGCCATGCTCGCTGCGACCGCCGGCGCCGGGCCCCCAGTTCGGGAGACGATCCACGACGAGTTCGAGTTCGTCGACGACGACTTCTGCGGCGCCGGACTGGCGGTGCATGTGGCGGTCGTAGTGGATGTTCGCCTCCAGGCCGCCCCGCGCGGCCGCGATCGTCTCGTCTACTTCCTCCACCACGTCACCGAGACGGATGTGCTCACGAATCTGGACAACGGCAAGTCGCTGACCTCGTTCGCGAGGGTGACCGACAAGGATCTGCGGGTGACGGACAACGGCGACGGCACGCTGACGATCCTCATCCTGGCGACCGGCAACGCCACCCTGTACGGGGAAAACGGCAAGGCGATCGCCAGGAATCCCGGCCAGATCCGGATCGAGCTGCTCGTCGACCACGGCGGCACACCCAACGACCCGTCCGACGACGAGGTCCTTTCCGAAGAGCTGGTGAAGGGCTCCACGGGGCGGAGCGACGACTTCTGCGAAGCCGCGGTGCCCGCACTGAGCTGACGTAGAGGTGGGACGGGCGGGCTCCTCCGAGTTCGCCCGTCTCCCGACTAAACACCTGGACGGGCTCCGGAGATCATGTGGGTGTGTGGCGCCGCTCTGAGACCGATCCGGAGCTCGCGGCGATCGAGGCCGTCTACCGCGAGCAGCTGCGCGCGTTCGTCAGGCTCGCGACCGCGATAACGGGAGACGAGCAGGCTGCTCTCGACGCCGTCCACGACGGCTTCGTGCGGGCGGTTCGCTACCGCAGCCGCCTACGGGATCGCGGGTCGGCGCCGGGCTGGGTCTGCCGGATCGTCCTGAACGAGGCGCGGAAGCGCGCGACGGCTGAGCGCCGGCGCACATCGTTCCCGCTGCAGGTCGCAGACGAGCCCGCGACGAACGGCCATCGCGAGGCAGACCTCGCCGCGGCTGCGCTCGCGTCCCTCCCTGAGCGCCAGCGGCTGGCGCTCTTCCTCCGCTACTACGCAGACCTCGACTACGCGGGGATCGCCGAGGCCCTCGGGATCTCGCGCGGCACCGTGTCCGCGACGTTGCACGCCGCTCGCTCGAATCTGCTGACGAAGCTGAAGGAGGTCAACGCATGACCGACGTGGCCGAGCTCCTCGATTCGCTGGTGCCGCCCTACGAGGGCGCGGGCGACTGGAGCAGCGTGCTCCGCGACGCCGGACTCGAGCGGCGTCCTCGCCGGAGGCCGTACCGGCTGGCCGCCGTCGTCGCGTTCGCCGCGGCGGTCGCCGTCGCCGTTGCGTTCTGGCCGGCGGGTGGGACCGGCACGTCGGTGCTCGACCGGGCGCTCGCCGCGACGGGCGAGGGACAGGTGCTCCATCTCGTCTACGAGGGCGAGCTTCCCAGGACGCTCGTCGACCTCGAGACCGGCGAGCGCACCGAGATGCGCTCGCAGCACGAGGTCTGGTTCGACCCGGAGGCCGGGCTCCGGGAGACGGAGAGCTTCGACGGCGTCGTGCAGTTCGACGTCTCGCTGGGCCCGGACGAGATGTCGGAGCACGCGATCTCCATCTACTCGAGCCTGGGCGCCGGCTACCGGGAGGCGCTCGAGTCCGGGCAGGCCGAGGTCGTCGGCGAGGACACCGTCGAGGGAGCCGCCGTGTACTGGATCCGCATCGAGCACGGTCACGACGTCGCCGTGTCTCGCGACACCTTCGAGCCGAGGTACATCCGCGTCACCCAGAACGGGATTCCGGCCTTGACCCGCATCGTCTCCTACGAGACCGTCGAAGCCGGTTCGGCGCCGCTCGACGCCAAATCGCCGCCCCCCGGCCCCGCGAACGTCGGCGCTGAATACGGCGCCGAGGTCGACCTCGCCGAGGCGGCCGCGGCCCTCGGCCAGGAGCCCGTCTGGGCCGGATCGAGCCTGCACGGGTTCCCGCTCGACTCCGTTCGGGAGCTAAGCCTTCCGACGCCGGACGGGGAGATTCCCGGCTTGAGCCTCGTGTACGGGGAAACCGAGGCCGGGCCCCACGTCGAGATCATCCAGGCCGCGAGCCTGGCCGAGGGGCTGACGATGCTCGTCGGCGTTCGCGGCTATGCACCGCCCGAGGGCACGGCGCTCGTGGCCGGAACACAGGCGCTGCTGAGGTCGAACGGTCTCGTCGTGGCGATCCACGCCCCGGACGAGGAGACGGCGATCTCCGTCGCGCGCGCCCTCGAGCTCGCCTCCGGCTGAGGGGCCGCAGCTACTCGACGAGCTGGATCACCGAGGGCCGAGGCGTCTGCAGTGGCCTGAGTCGCGCGGTCGGCCCGGTACCAGGAGCCAACGTCGAGCACGATCCCGGCCGCACCGATGACGACAGTCATGATGTCGGCCAAGAGGACAATGGCTTGTCCGTCGGACTTGCGGACGGATGCGCGGCCGAGAACGGCGCGGAGGTACTGATTGCGGCGGCTCCGATGCGGCGCACCGATGAGACAACCGTGCGTCCTCCGGTGAGAACGGCCCGCGGGCTACCTTCGAGGGGTGCACCGTCTCGTCGACCGGCTCCCGCTCCTCCCGACGGCCCTGCGGGCGGCCCTGGCGGTCTTCGTCCTCGCCTGGATCTTCGGGCCCTACGAGCTTCGCTCGGCGGTCCCCGTCTGGATCGCCTTTTTCGTCGCCCTCGGCCTGGAGGTCAACTTCCTCCTGGGCGCGGTGGGCCGGCCACCCGCGCCCCGGCCGGACCGCGGGCCGCAGCCGATCGACCGGGAGCGCTACGGCTACGTCTGGCCGGACGACGAGGAGGACGAGCCCGAGGAGGACGCCGGAATCTGGGTGCCGGTCCGCCGCTTTCTCGTCGGGCTGGCGGTGATCGGGACGCTGGCCCTCCTCTTCTGGCTGGTCGAGAGCCGGACGGGCTGGAACTCGCTCTCGGTCGAGACGCGAACGGAGGCCCAGGACCGCTTCTCGCAGGAAGCCTCGCTGATCGCGGAGAAGCCCACGCGCATCCGCTGCGACGAGTCGGGCGAGTACGTCGGGGCGGTCCAGCACGCCGACGGGATCGCCACCGTCGGGGGCGACCTCGCCTACCTCACGCCGGAGCGGTGCCACGACCTCTATCGCCTCGCGTTCGAGGGCGAGGTGACCGCGAGCCAGACCGCCCGGGCCCTCGTCGTCCTCGCGCACGAGGCCTGGCACCTCCGCGGCGTCCGCGACGAGGGGACGACCGAGTGCTACGCGCTTCAGTCCGCCGTCGCGCTCGGGCAGCGACTCGGGCTCTCGGAGCCCACGGCGCGGCAGCTGATGCGTCAGCAGCTCGTGGAGAACTCAGGCCGGAGCGGGGCCGGCTCCGAGTACGTCGTCCCGCCGGAGTGCCGCGACGGAGGGGCGCTCGACCTCGACCCGGCGGACGAGGCGTTTCCCTAACACGGGGGCTCAAGCTCGCGGCAGCTCGTGCCGATAGGCACTCCGAGAGAACGAGGAGCGCGGTCATCCTTGGCGGTCGCCGCAGCCGGCCGAGGTGAGAGAGCCGGGCTCCTCGTTTTCGTTGTTCAGCGGGGCAGGGGCGTGTGGAGCAACCTCGCCGCGACGCCGCGGATCGTCCGCGTCCCGTAGCGGTGGCTCGGGTTCCACCGGGTGAGGATGGAGAGCGCGAGTCGCCTCCCTCCGTCCCGCAGGAGCGCGGACTGGTGCGTGACCAGGCCCGTGCCGGATCCCCAGCCGCCCTTGAAGTGGATCGCCCAGCCGGGCGGAGCGGCGCGCGGGATGCCCCAGCGTTGTGACGGGACGATTCGCGCCAGGAGCCGCAGCGCGTAGGCGCGGTGCCGTCCCGGCACGAGCTCGTCGATCCTGAAGAAGAAGCGCGCCTGGTCCTGAGCGGTCGTGGTCGAGTGGCCCCAGATCGGCCACGCGAAGCGGAAGGCCCTCATCTCCGCCCGCTCCGCGAGGCGGTAGAGGCGGCTCGCCCCGACGGTGCGCAGCACGGAGCTCGCCGTCGCGTTGTCGGAGCGCCGGATCATCGGACCGAGAAGGCGGCGGTCGGACTCCCGCAGGTCGCGGTCGCGGACCGACGGGAGGTTCAGGTAGGCGACGAGCGCCATCGCCTTCAGCAGGCTCGCCGTCGGCGCCCGCATCATCCGACGGCTCCCGTGGATGCGGCCGCGCTCGTCCACGAGCGCGAAGCTCTCGACGCCGGCGCGGGAGTCGAGGAAGCCGACGGCGGCTTCCCTTCGCTCCTTCCAGGTGGGCCCCGCCACCGCCGGTGCCGCCAGCAGCAGGCCGGCGAGCGCCATCAGGAGGGCCGAGCGCATGCCCCGGGGCTACACCACACCCTGGAGGGCGGCGATCTCCCTTCGCACGGCCAGCCGCTCGAGCGCGTCCGACTCGATCTGGCGGACGCGCTCCCGCGTCAGGCCGAGGCCGCGCCCGATCTCCTCGAGCGACTCGGGATCGCGCTCGCCGTTGAGCCCGTAGCGTCGCTTGAGCACCTCGCGCTCGCGGTCGGGGAGCTCGTCGAGGGCGTCGTGGAGCGCCTCCTGCGCCAGGTTGACCGTGACCTCCTGCTCGACGTCCTCGTCCTCGCCGGCGAGCAGCTCCTGGAAGGTGGTGCCGCTGGCCTCCGAGATCGGCTTGTCGAGGCTCGTGACGGCGCGCGCCGCCGCGCGCACCTCCGCCACCTGCGCGACCGTGATCCGAGCCGCCTCGGCGATCTCCTCGTCGGTGGGCATGCGCCCGAGCCGGGGAGCGAGGTCGCGCTCGGCCCGCGAGATCCGTTGCTCCCGCTCGACGATGTGCACCGGGACGCGGATCTCGCGCGACTTGTTCGCGACGCCGCGCTGCACTGCCTGGCGGATCCACCACGTCGCGTACGTGGAGAACTTGAAGCCTTTGCGCCAGTCGAACTTCTCGACGGCGCGGATGAGGCCGATGATCCCCTCCTGGATCAGGTCGAGGAGCGAGAGGCCGTGGCCCTGGTAGCGCTTCGCTATCGACACGACGAGGCGCAGGTTCGAGTTGATCATCTGGTCCTTCGCGTCGAGGTCGCCGCGCTCGATCCGCTGGGCAAGCTCGATCTCCTGCTCCTTCGTCAGCAGCGGATAGCGCCCGATCTCCTGCATGAAGAGCTGGAGCGCGTCGGTGGTCGCCACGGCGAGGTCGCCGTTCACGTAGGTCGTCTTCGCCTCCCGCCCGCAGTCGTCGCGGAGCTCGATCCCGCGGCGCTGCAGCTCCTCGTAGAGGTCCTCGAGCTCCTCCTCGCCGAGCTCGAGCGCCTCGACGAGCGCGTCCACCTCGGAGTACTCGAGGCATTCGCTCTCCTCGCCGCGTTCGAGGAGGGCCTGCAGCTGAAGGTCAATCATCGTTCATTTCTCCCGGCCGGACCGGCACACCACCAACGATACGCCCCCGGCCCGATTCAGGCTGGCCTCCCGAGGCGTGAGATACCCCGGGCGGGCGCCGGCGTCACGTTGACTCGGCTGACACGAGGGGCTACGGTCGCGGTTTGTCCCAGTCAGGGGGAGGAATCGATGCCGGAGATCGATTGGAGACCAGTAGACAGTGCTGCGTTCCAGAAGGAGGACCGAGACCGGATCGCGCTCCTCACGGCAACGGTCGGGGCGCAAACGGAGCTTGCCGAGCAACTCCTCCTGGACCCGCTGCCACAGCTCATCGAGGGAGCCGCGGAGCTCGATTACGGCTGGCAGGTCGACGAGAGCTGGACGGTTTCGCTCGGGCGGGTGAACGCCGAGGAGGCCGTCGGGCTGCAGAAGGGCCCCCGCAAGGTCATCGCCGTCTGGGTTCTCCTTCCGCTCATGAAACACGCGCACGGCGTGGCGTATCGAGTGCCCGCGGACAGCGAGCAGTCGGCGTAGCCGATCCCGGCGCGAGGCTGAGCGGCGCCTAGCGGCCCAGGGACTCGAGGAGAGCCCGCGCGCTCGCGGCCGAGACGACGTTGCCCTTGGCCTCGTGGAGCTCCAGCGCTTCGGCCAGCACGGGCGCGGCGGCGTCGACCCGATCGGCGAGCAACAGCACGCCGCCCAGGTTCGCGCGCGCGTCGGCCCGGTCGATGAGGAAGTCGGTCCGGTCGATGATCTCGACCGCCTCACGGGCGAGCCGCTCGCCCTCGGAGGCTCGGCCCTGGTGGGCCACGGCCGTCCCGCGGGCGCTGCGCGCGAGCGCGATCTCCGCGATGCCGCTCGGATCCAGCTCCTCGACGAGCAGCGCAAGGCTCTCGGCCTCGGCGAACCGCGTCTGGATCGCCAGGGCGCGGACGAGGTACGACCCGACGACCTGAAGCTGTGGCTTCGAACCTGTGGGCTCAGCTTCTCGTAGCCAGCGCGCAGAATGCGCTCGGCCGCCGCGACGTCGCCCGCGAGAAGCTCGACCCAGCCCGACGTATGGGATCGCCATGCCTCCGCCAGCTCGAGCCCGAGGTCGTCGAAGATCGCGGCACGCCGCGCCAAGAGCACGTGTGCCTCGTCGAAAAGCCCTTCCATGGCGCGCAGGCAGCCGAGCAGCCCGAGGATGTTGGCCTCCTCCTCCATGTTGCCCTTCACCCGCCCCAGGATCTCCTCGCAGATCTCGATCCCCGTTGTGCGGTGTGTGGGCCCCCACAGGACGATGGACGCGAGTGAGGAAAGGCCCACGAGCTCCTCCTTCCGGCTGCCGGCTCGCCGCGCGTAGTCGATCGAGCGTCGCCAGGCCTCCTGGGCCGCGCCGCTCTGCCCCTGCCCGTACTGCAGATCTGCACGAAAGTCCCACGCCCTGGCGAGGCCGAGCTCGTCTCGGGCGCCCTCGAAGACCTCGATCGCTCGATCGGCTGTGTCTCGGAGGTCGGCGATCTCACCGGGGTTGGTCGAGTAGTGGAGCTTGGCGAGCGCGAGCGAGGCCCGTGCCTCGAGGCGTGGGTCTCCGGTCGAGGCGGCGCCGCCGATCGCCTCCGCGAGAACGGTCTCCGCCCGCGAGAAGTCCGCCAGCTCCGTCAGAGCATCGCCGAGCTCCGCCAGCACCTCGACCCTCGTGCGCTTGTCGGCCGCGAGCAGCACCGCGGCCCTGGAGAGCAGGTTTACCTGCGCGGGCCGATCACCGCGGGCGATTGCCCGCCCGGCTGCTGCCACGAGGCACTCCGACGCTCGACGGGCCAGCGCGCGGCCGCGCTCGTCCACCGGCCCGAGTTCGGCCCGGTAGACGTGGGCCTGCTCCAGGTGATAGCCGACGAGCTCCTCGAACTCGGCCATGCGCCCTTCCGCGGCTCTGGCGAGCCAGGCCGCGAACTGCTCGTGCAACTCCGCGCGCAGTTCCTTCGCCATTGCCGCATATGCGGCGTCGCGCACGAGGATGTGCGCGAAGCGAAAGCCGTCGTCGCCGGCGAACGCCGCCCGGTCGGGGCGGATCAGCTCCTTGCGCACGAGCGACATGAGGTTGGATCCGAGCGTCTGGCGGACCGCCTCGGGCAGGAGCTCCGACACCGCTCCACGATGGAAGCTCCGCCCCTCGACCGCTGCGCGCTCGATCACCGCGCGCTCGCTGGGATCCAGCCGGTCGATGCGCGCTGCGAGCAGCGCCTGGATGGTCGGCGGAACCACCAGCTCGCCGCTGTCGCCGTTCTGCTCGACCTTGAGGGCGACAATCTGCTCGAGAAAGAGGGGGTTGCCGGAGGAGATCTCGACGATCTGGCTTCGCGTCGCCTCGGAGAGGCGCGCCCCGCTGGAGAGGCGGTCGATCAAGGCGCCGGCATCCCGTTCGGACAACGGCTCGAGCACCACGGCGTCCGCGTTCGGCCTCGGCGTCGCCCAGGACGCCCGCGTCTCGAGCAGGTCGGGCCGGGCGAGCCCGAGCAGGAGCACGGGCCCGGCGGTGAAGCCCGCCAGATACTCGATCAGATCGAGGAACGTCGGCTCGGCCCAGTGGATGTCGTCGAACACGACGACCAGCGGGCGCTGCCGCGAGAGCGATTCGAGCAGCCGGCGGACGGCCCATGAGACCTCCTCGCTTCGCCCGTCCGCGGGAGCAAGCCCGACCGCGCTTGCGATCCGATTCGCGATCAGCTCGGCGTGCTCGTCGTCGGCGACGAGTTCGAGCATTCCGGCGTGGTCGCGACCGGCAACCTGCTGGACGATCTCCGCGAGCGGCCAGTAGGTGATCCCCTCTCCGTAGGGGAGGCACCGACCGACGACGACGCGCGCGCGCGCGTCGACCGCGGCGAGCAGCTCGCGCGCGAGCCTCGACTTGCCCACGCCCGGCGGGCCGAGCACGGTGACGAGTCGGCACGTTTCCTCCTCCGCACAGCGCTCGAACGCCTGCTCAAGCGCGGCGAGCTCGGACTCCCGCCCGACGAACGGAGCGTCCAGCGTGCGGGTGTAGGCCGGAACGTCCGGAAGGACGTCGAGGAGGCGCCAGGCAGGGACCGGTTCGGCCTTCCCCTTGACGGCAAGAGGCTCGACCTCCTCGACCCGAACCGCATCGTGCACGAGGCGAAGGGTCGCGTCCCCGACCAGGATCTCGCCGGGACTCGCGGACTGCTCGAGGCGCGCCGCTACGTTGACGGCGTCCCCGGTCGCGAACGAGTCTCCCAGCGCCGCGTCGCCGGCGACGACCTCGCCGGTGTTTACGCCCATTCGCACCGCGATTCGAACGCCCCAGTCGCGCTCGAGCTCGTCGTTCAGATCGCCCAGGCGCAGGCGCAGCTCTGCGCTCGCACGGATCGCCCTGAGGGCGTCGTCCTCGTGGAGCTGCGGAATGCCGAAGACGGCCATCACCGCGTCACCGATGAACTTCTCCACCGTGCCGCCGTGACGCTCGAGCACGGCCTGCGCCTCGTCGAAGTAGCGGCGCATGACCCGACGGACCGTCTCCGGATCGAGCTCCTCCCCCAGCGTGGTCGAGCCGCTCATGTCCGAGAACACGATCGTGACGGTCTTGCGCGCCTCCGCCATGGGCCGAGTCTACGGCCGCCGCTCGACTGCCAAATCGAACATATGTTCTATAATGACCGGAGACGTGGCTCGCGCGCAGTACCTCGAGGACACCTGCAAGTCGGCTCTGAACCGTGTGCCGGAGCTGAGCCGGATCCCTTTCCGCTGGACTGTGAACCCGTACCGCGGGTGCACGCATAGCTGCCACTACTGCTTCGCCCGTGCGTTCCACAGCTACCTGGACCTGGGGATCGGCGACGACTTCTCCTCGAAGATCGTCGTCAAGACGAACGTCGTCGAGGTGCTGCGCCGCGAGCTCGCGTCGCCGCGGTGGGAGGGCGAGACCGTCGCGATGGGCACCGCGACCGACCCGTACCAGCACTGTGAGGGCCGCTACCGGCTGACCCGCGGGCTGATCGAGGCCCTCACCGATTTCGCCAACCCGCTCTCGCTGCTGACAAAATCGACGTTGATCCTGCGTGACCTCGACGTCTTCGCGCGACTGAACGAGGTCGCGCCGCTGACCGTCTCCATGAGCGTGGGCACGCTGGACGAGGACGTGCGGCGCGTGGTCGAGCCCGGAACCCCGCCTGGCCGCAAGCGGCTCGAGATCCTGTCCCGCTTCGCGGAGGCCGGCATCCGCACCGGCGTGCTCGTTGCCCCTGTCCTCCCGGCCCTGACGGACGACGAGGAGCACCTGGACGAGGTGCTCGCGGCCTGCGCGGAGGCGGGCGTGTCCTGGGCGTCGGCCATCGTCCTCCACGTCCGGCCGGCGATTCGCGAGCACTTCCTGCCCTGGCTGAAGCAGGCCTACCCGTGGCTCTACCCGCGCTACGTCGAGCTGTACGGACGCCGCGCCTACGCGCCGAAGCGCTACCAGGAGCAGGTCGGCGAGCGCTTCGCCCGCCTGCGCCTGCGCCACGGCCTCGCCCCGACGGGCGGCGGCCGGCCGGTTCCCGCCAGGCGGCAGGAGCAGCTGGCCCTGGCGGTCTAATACCTGGAGAAGTAGGCGAGGACCTCCGGCGGCATTCTCTTGTTGATGAGGTAGCCGATCGGGGAGAGCACGAACCAGGAGAGGATCGCTGCGGTCGTGTTGAGGAACCCGATCGGGATCGAGACGATGAAGACCGCCACTGGGAAACCTGAGGCAAGTCGCGCCCACTTCCAGATGCCTGCAGGCACTCCAGACCGCAGAAGGCCCGCGTGAAGCGCATGGCGATAGACGACGAGCTCCATCAGGCTCACCGCCGCCATCGAGAGCGCGAAGACGACGAACGCGATCGGGTTCTCCTCGTAGTCGCCGATGAGCCCCGTCGGAAAGGGCAGGAACGCGATGAAGGCGAGGTAGACGAGGTTGAGGGACAGCGTGCGCCGGTCGATGCGCTCGAGGCGCGAGAAGAACCAGTGGTGAGCAAGCCAGTAGCGGCCGATGACGTAGAACGAGACGGCGAAGCTGACGATCTGGGGCAGCGCGTCCTTCAGCGCCTCCGCCATTTCGCGGATCTCGCCGCCGTCCTCCGGCAGCCCCGACACCCCAATCTCGAGGACGAGCAGCGTCATCGCGATCGCGAAGATCGCGTCGCTGAAGCCGACGACGCGCGCGAACTCCGCGCTGTCACGCTCGATGCCGTGGGCCGTTACCTGCGGCACCGCGCAAGGCTACAGCGCTAGCGTTGTCGGCTATGGCCGCGTCGATCCGCATCGGCACGTGCTCCTGGGCGGACGAGGCTCTGACGAAGCACTGGTACCCGCGGGAGGCGAAATCGGCGGAGGCGCGCCTGCGCTACTACGCGGAGCGCTTCTCGACGGTCGAGGTGGATTCCACCTACTACCGGCTCCCGGACGAGACCATGGTCTCGCGCTGGGCCGAGCGCACGCCCGACGGCTTCGTCATGCACGTGAAGGCATTCGGAGTGATGACACGCCACCCCGTGAAGGTCGAGCAGCTCCCGCCCGACCTGCGCGAGGCGGCGCCGGTCGATGATCGCGGCCGCGTCGACCGGCCCCCGCGCGAGTTCCGCGCCGAGGTCTTCCGGCGCTTCCACCGTGCCCTCGAGCCGCTGCGCGAGACGGGGAAGCTCGGAGGCATCCTTCTCCAATTTCCGCCGTACGTCGTCTCAAAGGACGTGTCCATCGACTACCTACGCTGGGCCGTCGAGCAACTCGAGGGCGACCGCGCGCTCGTCGAGTTCCGCCACCGGAGCTGGCTCGAAGAGGAGCACCGTGACCGGACGCTGGCGCTGCTCGAGGAGATCGGTGCCTCGCATGTCGTCGTGGACGCGCCGAAGACGGAGGCGCGGAACCTCGTCCCCACGGTGGTCGCGGCCACGAGCCCGCTGGCCTACGTCCGCCTCCACGGCCGCAACGCAGCGACCTGGAACACGCGCGGCGGCAGCGCGAGCGACCGCTTCGACTACCTCTACTCGGACGAGGAGCTCGAGGAGTGGGTCGAGCCGCTCAGAGAGCTCGCGACGAACGCCGACGAGGTCTACGTCCTCTTCAACAACAACCGCTGGAGCCGCACGCCGCAGGGAGAGCTCGCGGCCCAGGCGCCGGCCAATGCAGGAGCTTTACGCAGAATCCTGGACGTTTCCGGGGTTCCCAGCGCCTAGATAGTGGGCTACCGTTCAAGTCAGAGGGAAGATCGGCCGATGGGACGAGAGTGGGGAGCCGTCTAGGCACACACGCGCTTTGGACCATCGCGCTCAGCGTGGTCATCACGCTGCTCGCGCTGGCGCCTATGGTGCTGCCCGGAGACCGACCGCTCGACGCCCTCCCGGCGCCGCTGCGGGGCTCCGCGCAGGCCGGCGAGATCATCGCCGATGCCCTGGCTCCCTCTGCCGAGGACACGAACGAGGCCGCGCCGAACTCCCCACAGAGCCCACCGGCGACGCCCGCGTCCGACTCCGGCGGAGTCCTCGGCGACACCGCGTCCGGCTCCTCGGGCGGCGGCTCCTCCGGCGGCGGCCCGGACCGCTCCGGCGGAGGCTCGAATCCCAACCGTCCGGGCGGCGAGCCCGAACCACCTCCCCCGCCTCCACCGCAACCGCCTCCGCCCGAACCGCCCGAGCCTCCCAAGCCTCCGCACGAGCCGCCGACGCCCGGCAAGCCGCCGGGCGGCGAGCGGCCCGACCGCGACGAGCAGAAGGAGGAACGGCGCGAGCGCGCGCCGAGGAGCGCGAGCGACGCAAGGCGGAGCTGGAAGAACGCCGCCGGGAGAAGGCCGAGCAGCGCGAGGAGCGCCGGGCGGAGATCGAGGAACGGCGCGAGCAGAAGGCCGAGGAGCGCGAGGAGCGCAAGGCCGAGAGGGAAGAGCGCCGCGAGGCGAAGGCCGAGGAGCGCGCGGATCGTCGCGAAGAGCGGGAAGAGCGCCGGGACCAGAAGCGGGACGAGCAGCGGAACGGCGACTAGCCGGCGCCTCGCCCGCCGGACGGCTGCGTCACCCGACTAGGCTCAGGTTGTGAGCCCGATCGAGCATCGCACGCGCCCGGCGGCCGGCGAGCCTGACGGCGCGCTCGTACTCCTGCACGGTCGCGGCGCCGACGAGCTCGACCTGGCGCCGCTCCTGGATCTTCTCGACCCCGAGCAGCGGCTCGTGGGGCTCGTGCCGCGGGGCCCGCTCGCTCTGCCGCCCGGCGGCGCCCACTGGTACGTCGTGAGGGAGATCGGCTTCCCGGACACCTCGACGTTCCTCGCCAGCTTCGGCGAGGCCTCCGCCTGGCTCGACGCGGCCCTCGCCGAGGCCGGCGTGCCGCCCGACCGGGCCGTGCTCGGCGGCTTCTCGCAGGGGACGGTGATGTCGTACGCGCTCGGCCTGGCGGCGTCACGTCCGCGCCCGGCCGGACTCGTCGCCATGAGCGGCTTCATCCCCACCGTCGAGGGTTTCGAGCTCGACCTCGAGAGCCGGGCCGGCCTACCGGTCTCGATCTCCCACGGGACCTACGACCCGATCATCCCCGCCGAGTTCGGCCGCGAGGCACGCGACCGCCTGGACAGCGCAGGTCTCGACGTCGCGTACCGGGAGGACCCCGTCGCCCACCAGATCGCCCCGGCGGCGGTCGCGCAGGCGCGGGCGGTCCTCGAGCGCGCCGTGCCACCCACGTCCAGGTAACACAGCGCTACCTGGCTAGGAAAGCTCGCCGAAGGCCTCGGCGCGGCGCTTCTCTCCGGCGACGACGAGGATGTCGCCCTCGCTCACCACGGTGTCGGGGGTTGCGTAGGTGAACGAGCCTCCCGCGGGCTTGATACAGACCACGGTGATGCCGTAGCGCTTGCGCACCTCGGCGTCGGCGAGCGTCTTGCCGACGAGCTCCCTCGGCGCCCTCGTCTCGACGATGGCGAAGCCCGGGTCCAGCTCGAAGTAGTCGAGGATGGAACCGGCGAGGCTGTGCCCGACGCGCACGCCCATGTCCCGCTCCGGGAAGACGACCCTGTGCGCGCCGACGCGCTCGAGGATGCGGCCGTGGGGCTCGGTCACGGCCTTGGCGACGATTCGCCTCACACCGAGGTCGGCGAGGACCGAGGTCGTCAGGATGCTCGCCTCGATGTCCGTGCCGATGGCGACGATCGCGGTGTCGAACTCCCCCGCCCCGAGCTGCCGCATCGCCGCCTCGCTCGTCGAGTCCGCTTCGACGACGTGGGTGAGGACTCCGGCGAGGCCCTGCACGATCTTCGGGTCGGCGTCGACCCCGAGCACCTCGTGGCCCATGCCGACTAGGGTCGTCGCCAGCCCCCCGCCGAAGCGGCCGAGACCGATGACTATGAACTCCTTGGCGGGCATCAGTGCCCCTTCGGGTAATGCTGCCCAGCTTCTGGGTCGCGAGCACCAAGCATGAGTCCGCACTCGTCCGCAGGCAAGGCTGGTGGCCTTGACAAGGGCGAGGGTGGACTCATGCGCCGCGTGATCGCGGGGCAGAGGCGGGCGCGTATTGCCTGACGGGGCACTGATCAGCCGATGATGGGTCGTTCCTCGGGGAAACCGTAAAGCCTCTGGCGCTCGCGGAGGGCGAGTGCGACGCCGAGAGTATGAGGCCCGACCCGGCCGAGGTACATGAGCAGAATCAGGGTCCATTGGCCGGCGACCGCCACATCGGCCGTGATCCCTGTCGAGAGCCCCACTGTCCCGAAGGCGGAGAAGGCCTCGAAGAGCGACTGCGAGAGCGTGAACTCGCTGTTGGCCATGAGAAGGAGCGTGCTGACGACGACCGCGGACAAGGCGATCGTGGCGATCGCGAACGCCTGCCGCTGCGCGTGGGCGGGGAGACGCCGTCCGAACGCCGTCACGTGCGGGTCGCCGCGCAGCTCCGCCCAGACCATGAGCATGAGCAGCGCCAGGGTCGTCACCTTGATGCCTCCGCCGGTCGACGCGCTGCCCGCGCCGACGAACATGAGGAAGTCGGAGACGAAGAGCGTCTCCAGCTCCATCTCGCCGTAATCGACTGTGTTGAATCCGGCCGTCCGCGGCGTGACCCCCTGGAAGAACCCGGCGAGCAGCTTTCCACCGAGGCTCAGGGGGCCGAGCGTGCCGGGGTTCGACCACTCGAAGGCCAGCACTGCGCCGGTCCCGCCGACGATGAGGACAGCGCTCACGACAAGCGTCAGCTTCGTGTGCAGGCTCCACCTGCTAGGCCGCCGCCAGAGCCGGGAGAGCTCGAGCCAGACGGGAAAGCCGAGGCCGCCGGCGATGATGAGGAGGGCAATCGTGACGCAGATCCAGCCGTCGGTCGCGAACTGGGTGAGGTTGTCGGTCCAGAGCGCGAAGCCCGCGTTGTTGAACGCCGTGATCGAGTGGAAGATCCCGAGGTAGATCGAACGGCCGAGCGAGTACTCGTAACCTGTCCACCAGCGGATAGCGAGGATGGTGGCGCCGATCGCCTCGAAGATCAGGCTGAGCTTGACGACCGCGCCGACGAGCCGCCGGACGTCTGCGAGAAGCGGCGCGGCGACCTCTGCCTGGGCGAGCAGCCGCCCGCGCAGCCCCAGCTTCCCGGCGAGGAGGAAGAGGAGTAGCGACGCCAGGGTCATGATCCCGATGCCGCCCACCTGGACGAGCAGCATGATCACGACCTCCCCGAAGGTGGACCAGTACGTTGGCGTGTCCACCACGATCAGGCCGGTCACGCAGATCGCCGACGTCGAGGTGAAGATCGCCGTCAGGAAGGACGTGCTCTCGCCGCTTTCGGTGGCGAAGGGGAGCGTGAGGAGCCCGGCCCCGGCGAGGATGCCGAGCGCGAAGGCACCGACGATGAGCTGCGTCGGGTGCCGGCGTCCGAGCCAGCCGCTCAGGCCCGCCAATACGCCCTCGTGAGCAGCGCGACCACGGGCACGATCTCGAGCCTGCCGATCCACATCAAGCAAGTCATGATGACGGTCGAGACATCGCTGAACGGCTCGAACGACCCCATCGGCCCTGCGAAGCCGAAGGCGGGGCCGACATTGCCGAGGGTCGTGGCCGAGGCGGCGAGGGCCTCGAAGGGCGTCAGCCCGAGCCCGACGCGGTGCGCGTCCAGGAGGAGAAGCACGGCACCCACCACGAAGATGCCCACGTAGAGGAGCACGAAGGCGATCACGGCCCGAACGGTGCGCTCCTCGACCGGGAGTCGGTTGACGCGGATCGGAGCGACGTATTCCGGGATGCATGGCCTGGTCGAGCTCACGCCGCAGGACCCGGCCGATGACGAGGTGGCGAACGACCTTGATCGACCCCGCGGTCGAGCCTGCCGATCCGCCCGGGAACATGAGCGCGACGATGATCATGGCCGCGGCCGGCGCCACCGCTAGCCAGACGCTGAAGTCCGTGCTGGCAAACCCGGTCGTGGTCATGATCGAGACGGTCTGGAAGGCCGCCTGCCGGATTGCCTCCTCGCCCACGCTGATCCCGGCGTCCCAGAGGATGGCGGTGAGAACAGCCGAGCTGAGGACGAGCAGGCCGATGTAGAGCCGGAACTCCTCGTCGCGGGCGAGGGACACCGGCCTGCGACGCACGAACGCCCGGTAGAGGAGCGCGAAGTTCGCTCCGGCGATCGTCATGAAGAGCGCGAGCACCCACTGCGAGGCAGGCGCGTACGGCTCGACCGAGCGAACGTCGATCCCGAACCCGCCGGTCGGCATCGCCGAGAACGCGTACGCCGTTGCGTTGAACAGGCTCATGCGCTCGTCGACTCCCGTCCAGCCGAAAGACGCCAGGATGAGGACGAGGAGCGCCGTCAGGGCGACGTAGAGAAGCCACAGACGCCTGGCTGTGTCGCGGATGGACGCGGTCAGAGCCTCGAGCTCGGGGCCGGGCGCCTCGGACTCCATCAGCTGCCGGCCGCCCACCCGGAGCCGCGGAAGGACCGCGAGCGCGAGGACGATGATCCCCATTCCGCCGAACCACTGGGTGAACTGCCGCCACATCGACAACGAGCGGTCGAGCGTCGAGACGTCCACGACCACGCTCGAGCCGGTCGTCGTCATCCCCGACATCGCCTCGAAGAGCGCGTCGATCGGCCGCGAGAGCTGGTCCTCTCCCGAGAACATGTACGACACGGCGATGAACACCGACCCGAGGAGCCACGTCAGCGCGACGACCAGGAACCCCTCACGGATGCCGACCCGCCCCTTGCCGCGCGTGAGAGCTTCGAGCGACCAGCCTCCCGCCGCGGTCAGCGCGCCCGCGGCCGCGTACGGCCACCACGGCTCCGAGAACCCGATCGCGAGCGGGATCGGAAAGAGGAAGGCGAGCGAGAGGTACTTGAGCAGCGCGCCGACGAGGTTGAGCGCCGCGCCGATCTCGACCCCGATCGAAACGCGTGCGACCGACACGGCCCTCATGCCCGCCAGTAGCCCCTCGTGAGCAGGACCGCTACCGGGATGATCTCCAGGCGACCGAGCCACATGAGCCCGATCAGGACGCCGGTCGAAAGGTCGCTGAAGGGCGCGTAGGAGCCGAACGGGCCCGCGAAGCCAAAACCCGGGCCGACGTTGCCGAGGCAGGCGGCGGCCGCGCCCAGGGCCTCGAAGGACTGGACGTCGATCGCGGCCCGCCTGGCGTCAACCACCAGCCCCAGGGCGCCTACGGCGAAGAGGCCGACGTAGAGGACGATGAACGCGACGATCCCGCGCAGCGCCCGGTCGTCCACGACTGACCGGTTGAGCCGCACGGGCACGACGATCTCCCGGTGCACGGTCTGCTCGAGCTCGCGCCGGATGATCCTGAACATGAGCAGGTGCCTGATCACCTTGATGGAGCCGCCGGTCGACCCCGCCGAGGCACCCAGGAACATGAGCAGGAGGAGGCTCAGCTCGGCGAGCGCGCTCCAGTCCGTGTAGTCGGCGGTGGCGAAGCCCGCCGTCGTCATGATCGAGACAGCCTGGAAGACGGCGTTGCGAACGGCCTCCTCGCCGCCGTAGAGGTCGCCGCCGACCAGCTCCAGGAGCAGGAGCACCGAGCCGGCGGCGAGGAACGTGAGGTAGAGGCGGAACTCGTCGTCGCGTGTCACGGCCCGTAGCTGCCCGCGCACGAGGACGAGGTAGAGCCGCAGGAAGTTGATGCCGGCCAGCACGAGGAAGACGACGATCGTCCACTGCGTCACGGCGGCGAAGGCGGCAACGGACTCGTTCTGGGTCGAGAAGCCGCCGATTGCCAGCGTCGAGAACGCGTGCGCCGTCGCCTGGTAGAGGTTCATAGCGGAGTCGGCTCCGGTCCAGCCGTAGAGGGTGAAGACGGCGATCGCGGTCAGCGTCAGCGCGACGTAGAGGACCCAGAGGCGCCGGGCAGTCTCCCTGATCGTCGCCGAGAGCCGCTCGACCTCGTCCGGCCCGGCGAGCTCCGACTGGAGCAGCTGACGGCCTCCGATGCGGAGGCGAGGGAGGATCGCCACCGCCAGGACGATGATCCCCATCCCGCCCAGCCATTGCGTGAACTGGCGCCACATGAGCAACGAGCTGTCCACGGCCTCGATGTCGGTGAGAAGCGTCGCGCCCGTGGCCGTGAAGCCCGACATCGCCTCGAAGTAGGCATCGACCGGCCGCGCGAGCTGCGGCTCGTCGGCGCAGCAGGTAGGGCAGCGCTCCGAAGGCAGGGACAGCGAGCCAGATCAGAGCGACGACGAGAAACCCCTCGCGCGGCCCGACCAGCTCCTTCCCCTGCGTTCCGCGCTCGAGGGCGAGACCGCTGCCGCCGGTGATCAGCGCCGACGCGAGGAACGGCCAGACCGGCTCGCCCTCGCCCACCGCGATCGCGGCCGGGAAGAGGAAGGCCGCGCCCAGGTACTTGAGCACGGCGCCGACGAGGTTGACGGCGCTCCCGACGTCCACGCCGAGCGCCCTGGGGCGCGGGACGCGCACCGCTAGAGCGCCTTCTCGACCTCGGGCACGCGGCTCGACTCCGTAAAGATGATCGCGCGGTCGTCGGGCTCGAGCTGGTCGTCGCCGTGCGGGAAGAGCGCCGTTCCGTCCCGCACGATGGCGCCGATGAGCGATCCGGTCATCGGCAGCTCCTTGAACGGGATGCGGACGAGCTTGCTCTCCGCCCTGACGGTGATGTCGAGGATCTCGAACCTGTCGCCCTCGAGCATCGCCAGCTGGCGGATGCGCGGGTCGTGCGCGAAGCGGACGATCTCCTCGGCGGTCACCGAACGCGGGTTGACCGCCACGTCGATGCCTGCGTGCTCGAAGACCTCGACGGAGACCGGCTCGTGGACGATCGCGATCGTGAAGCCGACCCCGTGCACCCTCGCGAGCGTCGCTGCGTAGAGGTTCTTCGAGTCCTCCCGCATCGCGAAGACGGCGGCGCGGGCCTGGCCGATCCGCTCGCGCTCGATGAAGTCGGGGTCGACGCCGGTGGCGCAGTAGACGCGGGCGTCCGGGAGCTCCTCCGCAACCTCGCGCGCGCGCTCCTCACGTGGCTCGATCAGCCGGACGCGGATGCGCTGGTCGAGGAGGACGCGGGCGATCGCCAGGCCGGTGGCCCCGGCGCCGTAGACGACGACGTCGTCGACCGGCTGCGTGCCGCGCGCCATGATTCGGCCCCACTCCCGCGCCGCGCCCGGCGAGCCGATGACGATGATGCGGTCGCCGGGCTGGATGGACTCGTTTCCGCGCGGCACCAGCATTCCGTCGCCGCGGATGATGCTGGCCACCTTCGAGTCGGCCGGGATGGTCGCCTCACGCAGCGGCCGACCCACGACCTCTTCGTACCCGCCCGAGAGCGGCCTCGAGGCCGCGCGCTCCGCGGCCTCCGTGAGCGGGACGCCGGAGAGATCCTCGGCGCCGCCGTCGCGCGGGACGTCGAACTCGACGATCTGCACCTGTCCGTCGGCGAAGACGTCGGTCTGCTTCGCCGCGGGCAGGCCGATCGTCTGGGAGACGGCGTGGGCGGTCTCGAGCTCGGAGGAGACCATGAAGTCGACGTCGATCTGGCGCTCCTGCCAGGCCTCGATGTACTCGGGGTTCGACGTGCGGACGATGGTCTGGGCCTCGGAGAGCTTCTTCACCAGCGTGCCGGCCACGAGGTTGATCTCGTCCCGCGACGTGCAGGCGATCATGAGGTCGGCCCGGTTCACGCCGGCGTCCTGGAGGATCCGGCGGGTCGCCCCGTTCCCCCTGACGGTGCGAACGTCGTAGCGGTAGGAGAGCGCCTGGAGCCGGGCGGCGTCGAGGTCGATGACCGTGACCTCGTGGTCCCCGTGCAGCGCCTCGACGATGGTCGCGCCGACCTGCCCGGCCCCGAGGAGGACGATGTTCATGGCGACCGGAGCCTAGCTCCGGTCAGGAGGGCTTGGCGAAACGTCGCTCGTCGCCGGGGTGCGATGGTCGTTCCGAGACAAGGACGCAGGGAGCGTTCGTAGCCGGAGGCTACGGGCGCGACTGAGGACGCCGCTCTCGGGGCGAGCAGCGCGGCCCGGCGGCACAGGCTACGTTTCGTCAAGCTCTCCTCAAGTCATCGTGGTTCCACTCCGGCTCGTCCTCGATCCCCACGCCTTCGGCGACGCGGTTGATGTAGTTGAAGTAGGAGACGACCTGGATCGCGTCGTGGATGGCGACGTCGCTCCAGCCGTGGCTGCGTAGGAGGTCGGCGTCCTCGCTGCCCACTCCGGCCGGCTTCGCCGTCAGCTTGATCGCGTAGTCGCAGAGCGCGCGGACGCGCGGCTCGAGGTCGGCCCGGCGGTAGTCGTGCTTCGCGTGCTCTGCCAGCTCGTCTGGTGCGCCCTCGGCACGGAGGTCGTCGGCGTGCGCACGGAGTCAGTAGTGGCAGTCGTTCGCGGTCGAGACCACGGTGGCGAGGAGCTCGCGCTCCGCCCGCGAGAGCTCGGAGGGGCCGAACATGATCGCCTTGTAGAGCTCCATCGAGCGGTTGAGGACGAGCGGGTTCAGGCACATCGCCTTGACGATGTTGAACACCTTCCCGGCGCGGGCGATCGCCGCGGCGTACTCGTCCGCAAGCCGGCCGGTCGCCTCGTCGACCTCGATCTGCCTGATGTGCGGCACGGGCATTCGAGCCTCGCATCTGCGCCAAGGGATGCAATACGATCCCGCGCGCTGCGAGGTCGGCCCGACGCCGCTCGGCGACGAGCTTCGCTCGCTTCTGCGCGGCTTCCCGGCCGGGGTGGCCGTCCTGACCGTGGACGCCGACGGTGAGCGCCTCGGGCTGACCGTAGGGACGGCGCTCTCTCTGTCGCTCGAGCCGCCCCTCGTCGGCGTCTCGGTGAGCCGCCAGTCAGCCATGCACGAGCTGCTGCGGGCCGCCGGCGGCTTCGGGCTCAGCCTCCTGGCCGGCGACCAGGAAGCGGTCGCCCAGCACTTCGCGCGCGGGGTCCCCCCACTCGCGCACTGGCACGGCATCGACTGGCACGACGGGGCGATCGCGCCGCTTCTCGACGGTGCGCTCGGCTGGATCGAGGCGCGGGTCGTCGACGAGCACGAGACCGGGGACCACACCCTGTTCGTGGGCGGCGTCGTCTCGGTCGAGGCCGGCCGCTCGGGCCCGGCTCTCGTTCACGTCGGCCAGGGGTACGCGCCGCTGTGATCGAGGCGGTCGTCTTCGACCTCGACGGAATCCTCGTGGACTCCGAGCATGTCTGGGACGAGGTGAGGCAGGAGCTCGCGGAGGAGCGCGGCGGCCGCTGGCACGAGGAGGCGTCGCGGGACATGATGGGCATGAGCTCGCCGGAGTGGTCGCGCTACATGCACGACGTGATCGGGCTGACCGAGCCGCCCGAGGAGATCAACGCCGAGGTCGTCCGCCGCATGGAGGTCGTCTACCGGGAGCGCCTGCCCCTGATCCCCGGGGCCGTGGAGGCGGTCGAGCGGCTGGCAGCCCGCTGGCCGCTCGGGCTCGCGTCCTCGTCGAACCGCGAGCTGATCGACTTCGTGCTCGAGGTCTCCGGCCTCGGCCGTCTGTTCCGGGCGACCGTCTCCTCCGAGGAGGTTCCGCGCGGGAAGCCGGCGCCGGACGTCTACCTCGAGGCCGCGCGCCGCCTGGGCGTCGAGGCGGAGCGGTGCGCCGCCGTCGAGGACTCCGAGAACGGCATCCTCAGCGCGAAGGCCGCCGGGATGCGGACGATCGCGATCCCTAACCCGCAGTTTCCGCCCGCCGCGGACGCCCTCGCCGATGCGGACGTCGTGCTCGCGTCGATCGCGGACCTGACCCCGGAGGTCGTCTAGCGCCGGATGCGCCAGTCGTCTTCCGCGGGCGTCTGGTCGACGTTGCCGTTCCGGTCGACCGCGCGGACCTCGAAGTGGTGCTGGCCGCGGTTCAGGTTCTTGTAGACCTTTGGCGACGAGCACGACTGCCAGGGGCCGTTCATGTGCCGGCACTGGAAGCTGGAGCCGGCCTCGTTCGAGACGAACTTGAACTTCGCCTTGTCGCTGCGGGTCTCGTTCGGCGGGTGGGCGGTGATCGTCGTCACCGGGTCGACGTGGTCCATGGCGATCGTCAGCGAGCGGTTGGCATTGAGCCGCCCGCCCGTCGAGACGTGGTTCGAAAGGCCCGATCTCTTGTCTACGCCCTTGAGAATCGCGTTCTTGAGCTGCGCCGGGCTCATCGCCGGCTCCTGCGCCAGGAGGAGGGCGGCCACGCCCGCTACGTGCGGCGTCGCCATCGACGTGCCGTCGGCCTCGAAGTAGTCCTCGCCTCCGGCCTGGAGGCACCTGACGACGACGTCGTCGACGTGGGCGCCGTCGTCGCGAACGGAGGCGTCGGTGTGCACGAGGAAGCGGAAGTAGACGTTCGCGTTGCCGTCGAGGGCGGAGAGGTCGTCGACGAGATCGACGAAGCCTCCGCCCGAGTTGCCGAAGTAGAACGAGATCTCCGTCCACGGGCCGCCGGGCCCGGTCGCGCGCTCGATCGCGAACCAGTCGAACACGTTCCCGGTGCTCGGGTTGAAGTCGCGCATCAGGATCTCGAGCGCGTAGTCCACCGCACAGCCGGCCTGACCGGAGAGGTTCAGGGTCGCGCTGTTCCTGATCGTGTAGTTCCGATTGTTCAGGTAGTTCCCCCCGGGGGAGTCGGTCATGCTCCAGGACCCGGAGCTGGCGAGCTCGTTCGTCCGCTGCCAGGGCCCGGTGCTCGCGGTGCTCGGGTGGCTCTGACCCAGGCCCTCTGCCCAGTCGGCGAAGCTCGTCTCGAGGTCGTCGGAGAAGATCGGCGACCACTCGGGGAAGCTGCTGTGGATGTTCACGCCCGGCGCCGCGAGGTGCACCGCCGACTTGCCGCGGTTCGAGAACCCGGCGATCCCGTCGTTCATGTTCGAGGCGCCGACGCAGATGATCCTCGAGGCCCGAACGCCGTGAGGCGGCGGCCGGTGGAACTCGCACGGGTAGGCGTTGGTCGCGTTGGTGTTCTTGTTGAGGACGCGATGGTCGTTGCCGGCCGCGAAGACGAACAGGACGCCGTTGCAGGCGCCCGACTTGATCGCGTTCGAGATCGCGGTCGACTTGCCCGCGCCGCCGAAGCTGCCGTTGACGATGTCGGCGCCCTCCTCGCAGGCGTACCTGATCGCCCTGCCGATGTCGGCGTTCGTGAGGCTGCCGTAAGCGTTGCCCGCCCGCACCGGCATGATCGTGACGTCCCAGTTCACGCCCGCGATCGCGGCGCCGTTGTTCCCCTCGCGCGCCGATCGTCCCGGCGACGTGCGTGCCGTGGCCGTTGAAGTCGAGCGGCGTATTGTCGTCCTGGACGAAGTCCCAGCCGCGCACGTCGTCGATGAACCCGTTGCCGTCGTCGTCGAGCCCGTTGCCCGCGATCTCGCCGGGGTTCGTCCAGATTCGGTCGTCCAGCTCCGGGTGATCGTAGGCGACGCCGCTGTCGATCACCGCCACGGTCACGTCCGAGCTGCCCGTCTGCGTGCCCCAGGCCTCCGGCGCGTCGATGTCGTGGTCGCCCGGGTCCTGGTGGAGGCCCCAGAGCAGGCCGAAGTTCGGGTCGTTCGGGAACACCGGCGCCTGCGCGATCCGGTAGAGGTAGTTCGGCTCGGCGAAGGCGACGTCCGGGTCGCGCTCGAGGGAGGCGACCGTCCCGCGGACGGACTCGCCGCCGCCGAGGCGGACGAGCAGGAGGCCCGGCCGGCCGAGCCGCCGCACGGCCCGCGCGTCGCGCGCGGCGAGCGTCTGTCCGCGCGCCGACGCGGACACGTCCGAGCGGAACTGGACGACGACCTCCCCGGGAACGAACGCCGCGTCGGCAGCCGCGCCGCCGGTGACGCGATGGAGCCCGCCGTCGGGAGCGAGCGTCCGCGCGCCCGCGGTGGACGCGCCCAGAAGCGTCAGTGCGAGTGCCGCAAGAAGAGAGAGCCGGACGGCCACAGACCCCATCTCGGCAGAATCCTGAAACCTCTTGAGCAAAAGGGACGAGGCAGGCGCTAATCCACCCGGCCGAGGAGGACGCAGCCGTTGTGGCCGCCCAGGCCCATCGCGTTCGAGAGCGCCACGCGAACCTCGGCAGTACGGGCCTCGTTGGGGACGTAGTCGAGGTCGAGCTCCGGATCGGGGTGCTCGTAGTTGATCGTCGGCGGGATCGTCCCCTCGTGGATGGCGAGGGCGCACGCCACGGCCTCGATCGCCCCGGCCGCGCCGAACATGTGCCCGAGCATCGACTTCGTGGACGAGATCGCGAGGTCGTAGGCGTGGTCGCCGAAGACCTCCTTGATCGCCTGCGTCTCGGCGAGGTCGCCCAGCGGTGTCCCCGTCCCGTGCGCGTTGATGTAGTCGACCTGATCGGGCGAGACGCCCGCGCGCTGGAACGCGGCCCGCATCATCGCCACGACCCCGCCCGACTCCGGGTCCGGCTGGAGCATGTGGTGGGCATCGTTGGATGCCCCGTAGCCCAGTACCTCCGCGTAGATCGTGGCGCCCCGCGCCCGCGCCGCCTCGAGCTCCTCCAGGACCATGACCGCGGCACCCTCGCCCATGACGAAGCCCTCGCGGGTCGCGTCGAACGGACGCGCTGCGCGCGGCGGGTCGCCGTTGCCGATGGCGAGCCCGCGCATCATGCAGAACCCGGCGAGGATCAGCGGGTGGATGCACCCCTCCGTGCCGCCGGCGACGATCGCGTCCGCGTCACCGTGTCGGACCAGCTCCGCCGCCTCGCCGATCGCGTGCGAGCCGGTGGCACAGGCCGAGACGACGGCGTAGTTCGGGCCGCGGAGCCCCTGCTCGATGGCGATCTGGCCGCTCGCGGAGTCGACCAGCACGTTGGCGAGGAACGTCGGCGAGACCCGGTCGGGCCCTCGGTCTCGCAGCACGTCGTACTGGCGCATGAGCTCGTTGAACCCGCCGATGCAGTTGCCGACGACGACGCCGACACGCTCGGGGTCGAAGCCGTTGAGGCCGGCGTCTCCCAGCGCTTCCTTCGCCGCGCTGAGCGCGAAGAGCACGTTGCGGTCGAGCTTCCGCAGCTCTTTCGGGTGCACGGCGCCGGTCGCGTCGTAGTCGTCCTTCACCTCGGCCGCGATCTGCACCGGGAACGCGCTCGGGTCGAACGCCTGAATGCGGTCGACGCCGCTCTCGCCCGCAAGGAGGCGCGACCAGGTCGTGCGCAGGTCGTTCCCCAGAGGCGTGACGGCGCCCATACCCGTGATCACCACGCGTCGCATGTCGTTACCGTTAGACGCGCGAGATGGCCGTCGAGGTTGCGCCTTCCAGGAAACTTCCTTTTCCCCCCATGGAGGCGGAGCTCGTCGACACGCTGCCCGAGGGCGAGGGCTGGCAGTTCGAGCCCAAGTGGGACGGGTTCCGCGGCATCGCCGAGAACCTCGACGGCGACTTCCACCTCTGGAGCCGGAACGCCCGTCCGCTCCTCCGCTACTTCCCCGAGCTGGCGGCGCTCGGGGAGCTCCTGCCGCCACGTTCCGCGGTCGACGGCGAGATCGTCGTCGTGCGCGACGGGGCGCTCGACTTCGACGCTCTGCAGATGCGCCTCCACCCCGCCGAGAGCCGGGTGACGAAGCTCTCGGCGGAGATCCCGGCGCAATTCGTCTGCTTCGACGTCCTTCTCTGGGACGGCGAGGACTTTCACGGGAGGTCCTTCGAGGAGCGCCGGGCGAAGGTGGAGACGCTGCCATTCGACGTCTCGCCCTCGACGCGCGACAGGAAGGAGGCCGCCCGCTGGCTCGAGCGCCTCGAGGTGGCCGGGTTCGACGGCGTCATCGCCAAGCGCCTCGGCCAGCCGTACCTGCCGGGCTCGCGCGAGGCGGTGCAGAAGGTCAAAGGCGAGAAGACTGCCGACTGCGTCGTCATGGGCGTGACGTGGAGCGAGAAGGGCACCGGCATCGCCAGCCTTTTCCTCGGCCTCTACGAGAAGGGCGAGCTGCGCCCGGTCGGGTCGGCGCCGGCCAGCGGGAAGAAGCGCGCGGAGATCCTCGAGCGGGTCGAGCCCCTGCTCGGCCCGAACCCGGAGCGGAGGCCGCGCGGGGCCCCGAGCCGCTGGAAGCCGAAGGCCGACCTCGAGTGGAGCCCGGTGCCGCCCGAGCTCGTCGTCGAGGTCCGCTACGACAAGTGGCAGAAGGGCCGCTTCCGCCACAACTCCCGCTTCCTCCGCTTCCGTCCCGACAAGGACCCGGAGGAGTGCACGGTCTCCCAGGTCCGCCCGCGCCCGAAGAAGGGCGACCCTACGGTTCCGGGGCTTCTAGGCCGAGCTGCTCGAAGCGGCTCGCGAGGCTGACCTTCCGCCGCCACATGCCCTTGGTGAGGTCGCCGACCTCGGCGACGCCGGGCGCGCATGGTCTGCATCGTGAACGCCGTGGGGTCGACGCCCGGCACCTCGTCCCAGCGCAGGGGCGCCGAGGCGCGGGCATCCGGCGTCGGGCGAATCGAGTAGGCGGACGCGATCGTCCGGTCCCTGGCGTTCTGGCCGAAGTCGACGAAGACGCCGCGGCGGTCGGCCACCTTCCACGTCGTCGTGGCGACGTCCTGGTCGCCGATGCGGCGCTCGACCTCCTGGGCCAGCGCCTTGGCGAAGCGCCGCACCTCGGGGAAGCGGAGCTCGGGCTTGATCGGCGCGACGATGTGGAAGCCCGTTGCGCCGGACGTCTTGGGGAAGCTGGCGAGCCCGAGCTCGTCCATGACCTCCTTCACCACCACGGCGATCTCGGGGACGAGCTCCCACGGGTTGCCCTCGCTCGGGTCGAGGTCGATGAGAAGGTAGTCGGGCCGCTCGACGTCCGTGATCCGGGCGTGCCACGTGTGCAGCTCGATGCAGCCGAGATTGACGATCCAGGCGAGGCTCGCCGCGTCGGTGACGACGGGGAAGTCGGCGGTGCGCCCGCTCCGCCCGAAGAGGACATGGACTGTCTCGAGCCAGTCCGGGTGCGGCTCAGGAACGCGCTTCTGGTAGAAGAACTCGCCCTCGACGCCGTGCGGGTAGCGCTTCATCTGCATGGGCCGGCGTTGGACGTGGTTGAGCACGCACGGCGCCAGGTCGAGGTAGTACGAGACGAGGTCGCCCTTCGTCAGTCCCGGCCCGGGGAAGTAGACCTTCTCGAGGTTCGTGAGCACGACGTCGCGCCGGCCGATGCGCATCTGGCCCTAGTTGAGCACACGCGGCGAATCCCCCTTCGAGGGGACGGCGCTCCGGCCGTCTCCGGTCATGATGGTGGGTGCCGGCTCCCCTCACATATCCCCCGGCGTCTGGCGAATGCCCGTTTCGGTAATGCGGCTCCAACCCACCGAGACGGGCTTCGTCGCGTCTGGGGCAGATGGATCCGAGCAGGGACGCTGGTACCATGGCCCGGCACGGAGAAGTGGCCGAGTGGCTGAAGGCGGCGCCCTGCTAAGGCGTTAGGGGGGTGATTACCTCCCTCGAGGGTTCGAATCCCTCCTTCTCCGCTCCGCAGATCGCTCGCACCAGACCCGTCGGAGGGGTGGCAGAGCGGACGAATGCGGCGGTCTCGAAAACCGTTATCCGTCGTTAGGCGGATCGAGGGTTCGAATCCCTCCCCCTCCGCCTCGAAGGAGAAAACCACTCACCTAAGCGATTTCTCGCTGTCAGCAAGATTGCGTCGCGCGGTAAGGCATTGAGCGGCTTCGGACGCGGGTTCGATTCCCGCCGCCTCCATCGCGTCCCGGCGTCAACCACGGGCGTAAGGCTCCAGCGGCGGCTCGTGATCCGCGAAGTGCGGGTCGGTCCCTTTCGGGGGCGGTCCGAACGGAGGAGGCTTTCCTACGCCTGGGAAGGCATCCCGGGCGCAGTTCACCTTGGCCCTGTCCTGATTTGCCGTGCCCGTGTTGGTGAGTGCGTCGATCACGAGCCTGTATGTGACGTCGTCGCTCGCGAGCGCCCCGTGGTCGACGCGACGGCCCGGACAGAGATCCTGCAGCAGGATGTTGGTCCCTCCCTCGACGTCCTGAGTGCCGACCGGCTGAATGAGCTCGTCGGTCTTCGAGTAGATGCTGGTGTAGTCGATCGGGCCTGGAGTCTCGTCACCGCGGTTCAGGGCGGCCAGGAAGTTCGAATCCGTGCGCATCTGCCAGCCGGCCTCGACCTCGCGGCGCGCCGGGGCCTTGTCGAACACGGATGACCCGTGGTTCGGCGTCGCCAAGGCGATGTAGTCATCGACGAAGGCGCCCGCCGGGAACCACTTGACCACCCAGCGCGCCTCGAGTCCGCCCTGGCTGTGTCCTATTACGTCGATGCTCTCCCCGGTCCTTTCGTGCATCACCTCCACCGCCCGCGCCACGTATTCCGAGGCGGTCTGGATGTCGCCGAAGGCGAGATCGGGCAGCTGCACCCAGCAGACCTCGTAGCCGAGGCCCGGAAGCGCGTCCCAGTAGTTCCATCCCCAGTTCTGCTCGCGGGTGACGGTTGTCCCGTGTACGAGGAGAACCGGGTCGTTTTCCCCTTCGCCGCTGAGTTCCTCCTTGCCACCGTTGCATGCAAGCTCGATGTCCAGCTTCGCGGTGGAAATCGAGTAGTCAGCGGTACCGGGAAAGGAATCGCCCGGTTCGCTCGGCCTGCCCGGCTCCGCTTCGTCGTCTTTCCCTCCGCACGCGCCGCCAAGAACGGCGACGATCACCAACAGCGCCGGTATCACAAACCGAGCCCGGGAGTCAGGTCGCGGTGCTGTTCGCCCCGCGCGAAACACCGCCCAGGCGATCCAGCACGCCGCGACGAACTGGATCACGTGGCCGGCGAGGCCCTGCTGCAGGATGAAGTCGACGAGGACAAACGCCGGAATGAGGAGGACGGCACCGCGTGGGACGGCGCGGGAGCGCCACAGGGCGGCGGCCATCGTGAGCAGGCCGAAGAACCCGCCTACTAGAAGCAGGACGATCATGGCGATCGCGGGCGGGATAGTGGCGTCGTCGATCGCATCCGCAAGCTCCGTCAGAACGAAGCGGCCGTCCTGAGCGAGCCCGAACTGGAGCGTCTCGAAGCCTTGCACGAGCGTCAGGCCGACCAGGCCGAAGCCGAGGAGAGCTCCACCCGCGTAGGAGAGACGTGGCGAACGCTTTCTCGAGAGCAGGATGTAGACCAGTGCGGTGCCGAGCAGAAACGGCATCGCGAGCACGTCGCACAGCTTCGCCAGGTTCGCGCGGTCCGGGTGGTCTGCGATCCAGCGCAGCCGGTCGATCGTCTCGTCGTTCGCGGGTTCTATGGCGAATGAAGCAAGCTGCAGCCCGGCTCCGAGAACGAGCGTTCCCGCCGCGGCCAGGCGGCCACTCGGGCTGAAGCGTGCTGCAGGGCTCGTCGCGGGTTCGGGAACGTCGAGCAGCGAGCTGATCCGGCTCATCTGGAGTCTCCTTCCCGCCCTCGAGGGGCGAGCGATTCACTCGTACTGGAGCGCCTCGAGGACGTTCAGGCGCGACGCACGGCGCGCGGGGAAGATGGCCGCGAGCATGCCTGCGGCGATCGCGACGAGCACGAACACCGCGAGTGTTCCGAAGGGGAGGGCGAACGACGAGACCCTCGTCGGAGAGCGCCTGGGTCACGAGGGCGGCGAGGAAGATGCCCACGGCGATACCGAGCGTGGCGCCGATCAGCGCCGTGACGATGCTCTCGTGCCGGATCATCCGTCGGACCTGCCGCCGCGTCATGCCGATCGCGCGAAGCATCCCGAGCTCGCGGGTCCGCTCGAAGACCGAGAGGACGAGGGTGTTGACCATCCCGAACAGGCTCACGATCACGGACAAGCCGAGCAACGCGTAGAGCACGTTGAGGATGGTCGTTGAGCGCGCCGATCTGGGAGTCCTTGAACTCGTCGCGGGTTTCGACCTTCGCGTCGGGGTAGGCGCCGAGCGCGCGGTCGAGGCTGGCGGAGTTCTCAGGCGTCGCGCCGCCGCTCATGTTCACGAAGGTGAACTCGCTCGCGCGCTCGGCGAAAGCCGCTGTCGAACGTGGCGGTGGAGATCGCGACGGGCTCGAACGGCGATCCGCCCTTGGGCTCGGCGAAGATGCCCTTGAGCTTGAGCTCGAGGACGTCGCCGGTGGGCGTCTTCAGCCGGACCGGCGAGCCGAGCTCGAGGTTGTGCTCCTCGGCGTAGTCATCAGTGACGAACGCCCCGTCGCCGCCCAGGTGCGCCGCAACGTCCCCCGAACCGCTGGCCCAGCTCATGTCCACGACCTGCGCCGAGGTCCGACTCCACGCCGTTCACGCCGACCTCTTCCCCGAACGCCTCTCCGGTGCCGGTTCTGATGGAGGAGACGACGGTGACGCCCTCCACCTGCGCTACGGCGTTCGCGCTGTCGTCGCTGATGGCACCGAAGTCGCCTGAAGGCGTCAGCGCATAGTCGGCGACGAAGAGCTCGTCCACGGCGTCGGTGAAAGACGTGCGGAGCCCCTGCGCCAGAACGGCGACGAGGGTGACCAGCGCGACGCCGATCATGAGAGCGGCCGCGGTCGAGGCCGTTCGGCCGGGATTGCGGGTTGCGTTGTCGCGGGCGAGCCTTCCGGCCGCCCCGCCGAAGCGGGCTCCCGGTGCGCCGAGTACGGCCGCGAGCGGGCGAACGAGCCGCGGCGCGATCAGCGCCACCCCGAGGAAGAGGAGGAGCACGCCGACGCCGAGCGACAGCAGGCGGGTGGAGGTCTCGAGCCCGTCCGCGAATACACCGTAGGCCAGGAGGGCGACGGCCAGCGCGACGACGGTGATCGCGGTCACGAGCCCGAAGCGCGCAAAGCGCGACTTGGGCAGCACAGCGCCCTCGCGCACGGCGGCGATCGGCGGGACATGGGTCGCCCGCAGCGCCGGGCGCAGGCTGGCGAGGAGAGCGATCAACGTCCCGACCAGCAGGCTGACGACGATCGTGCGAGTGGCGAAGACGAGTCCGCTCTCCGGCAGCTCTGTGCCGGTAGCAGTCAGGAGCGCGTTGAGCCCCACTGCGAGCCCGAGGCCGAGGAAGAGACCCACCACCGAGGCGATCAGCCCGATGACGACCGACTCGAGGATGACCGACCAGAGCACCTGCCGCCGGGAGGCGCCGAGCGTCCGCAAGGTGGCGAGCTCGCGCACTCGCTGCGCAACGGTGATCGAGAGCGTGTTGGCGATGACGAAGGCGCCCACGAAAAGCGCGACTCCGCCGAAGGCCAGCAGGAAGGTGCGGAAGTACCCGACGCCGACCTGCGTTTCCTCGCTATCCGCTGCCGCCTGCTCCGCGGCGCTCTGCACCTGTGCCGTCTCCGGGAGCAGCGGTCGGATCTCGCCGACGAGCTCGGGCGTCGAGGCACCTTCCCTCGCCGCCAGGCGAATCATGTCGAGCTTCCCTACCTTGTCGAACAGCTGCTGGGCAGTCTCGAGGTCGAAGACGGCGATCGTGGCGCCGCCGAGGGAGTCCGACGGAGCCAAACTGCACGATGCCGGTAATGCGGTACGCCTGACGCGGACCGTCTCGCGACGACGCCCACCGTATCGCCGACCTCGAGGTTCTTCTTCTCCGCGGCCGACTTGTCGATGGCGATCTGCTCGTCCCCCTGTGGCCACTCGCCGCCGACGAGGTTGAGTGGATTGAAGCGCTGGTCGCCGGCAGGGTCGACGCTCATGGCGAAGCCCTCGGTGCCGATCAGGTCGCCGTTCTGGTCGGCGAGCCTCGCCTCGTCCTCGACCGCTCCGGCGGCCGCCTCCACGTCCGGGAGCTGTTCCACCGTGCCGAGGACGTCGGCCGAGAAGGCCGGGGCTTCGGCTCCTGTCTCGCCGTCGGTGGAGGTCGCCGCCTTGGAGCTGATGACGATGTCTGAGTTCTCGTACGAGTCGCTGAAGATGGCGTCGAAGCTCTTCGCGATGGTGTCGGTGAGGATGAGGCTGCCGCTGACCATTGCGACGCCGAGGACGATCGCGAGGCCCGTGAGGGTCGCGCGCAGCTTGCGGCCGAGGAGGCCTTTGAGCGCGACGCCGATCATCGTGCGCTCACCTCCTCCATCGCCTCGAGAATCTCGTGCGCCGAGGAGGGGCCCAGATCCTTGACGATTCGTCCGTCGGCCAGGAAGAGGACGCGGTCGGCGATGGCGGCCGCGTTCGGGTCATGGGTGACCATGACGGTGGTCTGCCCGAAGCTCGTGACGGAATCCCGAACGAGCTCGAGGATCTCGGCACTCGTCGTCGAGTCGAGATTACCCGTGGGCTCGTCCGCGAACATCACGGTCGGCCGCGAGACGAGCGCGCGCGCGATCGCAACACGCTGCTGTTGGCCGCCCGAGAGCTCCGCCGGCCGGTGTGAGAGGCGATCGGAGAGCCCCACCTTGCCGGTGAGCTCGTCCACCCAGGCGCGGTCAGGCTTCGTTCCCGCCAGATTCAGCGGAAGGACGACGTTTTCCTCGGCAGTGAGCATCGGGAGCAGGTTGAAGAATTGGAAGATGAAGCCGATGTGCTCGCGCCTGAGCTTCGTCAGCTCCGTGTCGTTCGAGCTCGGTGATGCTCGTGCCCTCGATCTGGACTTCGCCCTCAGTCGGGCGGTCGAGCCCCGCGAGGATGTGCATCAGAGTGGACTTGCCGGAACCGGAAGGGCCCATCACGGCCGTGAGCTTCCCGCGTGCGACATCGAGCGACACGCCCCGGAGCGCATGCACGCACGTGTCACCTTCGCCGTAGCGGCGGGTGAGGTCACGTGCCGCGACCACCGGCGGGCGCCTCGCGGCTTCCGGTGAAAGCTGCACCAGCTCGTTCACAACCTCTGCCATCGGAGTTCCTTTCGTGCGGGCGTTCGTGCGTGCAGCCGACGGTACGGAGCAACGGCCGGGATGTCGTCGCCTGTCAGCTCCGATCCACACTCATCTCTGAGTCCCGTTGATCCCGGGGCGGATCAGACCTGGGTCGGAGGGGAGATCGTCGTGACGATTGATGCGAGTACGAGCCCCGAGAGTTAGGTTGGAGCAATGCAGCGCACGGTCGCCGCGCTCGGGCGGTACGCGTTTGACGCCGCGATCGTTGCCGACGCCGTCTTTGCGCTCTACCACGTCTGGGCGATGCCCGTTCCCGGCCCTAAGGTCGCGGTCGTCCTGGGCATGCTGGCGGCGACGTTGCCGTTGCTTGCTCCGGCGCCGCTTCCCCTTCGCCTCCGCGGCCTTCGTCTTCGCCGCCCTCGTCGGCATGACGTTCATTGACCCGGAGACTACCTCCGGAACGGAGGCGACCCTCTTGGCGCTCCTGTTTGCCTTCTGGGTCATGGGCGCTCAGAGGGACCGGCGCGCGGCAGTAGTCGGCCTCGTCACGGGCCTGGCCGCGATCGTCGTCATCGTCGAGCGGGACCCGGACCTCGCCTATGCCGACACGAGCGGACATTTCCTCGTCGCGGCCGCCGTCTGGCTCGCCGCCCTCGTGCTCCGGCACGGCGGCCACCGCACCGCCGAGCTCGAGGAGCAGGCTTCTCGCCTCGAGCGCGAGCGCGGCGAGCGGGAGAGAGCGGCGGTTGCGGAGGAGCGGCGCCGAATCGCCCGCGACCTCCACGAGGTGATCTCGCACAGCCTCGGCGTCATGACGATCCAGGCCGGCGCCGCACGTCTGCTCCTCGCCGGCGACCCGAGGCGCGCACGCGACCCGCTGGTTATCGTCGAGGAGACCGGGCGGCAGGCGCTCGCCGAGATGCGCCGCCTGCTCGGAATGCTGCGGAGAGAGGACGGCGAGGCGGCGCTCGCGCCCCAGCCCGGCCTCGCCCGCCTCGAGGGGCTGCTCGGCGAAGCTCGCTCGGCCGGCCTGTCGGTCGAGCTTCGCGTCGAGGGGAAGCCGGCGACGCTTCCGCAAGGCGTCGACCTGGCCGCCTACCGGATCGTGCAGGACGCACTCTCGAACTCGCGCAACCTCGCCGGGCCGGCGCATGGACGTGTAACCGTCCGATACAGAGACGACGCGCTCGAGCTCGAGATCGCGCACCACGAGCGAGGCGCCGCCAGGCACGTCGACGGTCACGGGCTCGTCGCCATGCGCGAGCGGGCCGAGCTCTACGGGGGCGAGCTCCAGGCTGGACCGCGGCCTGGAGGCTATGCGGTTCGCGCACGCTTGCCCGTCGAGCCGACCCAGGCTCCGCGCCATCGCCGGCAAAGGGACCGCGGCGCCCGCCAAAACGAGACTCACGAGAACGCTGCGACGGCGTTCGCATCACAGCACGTATCCGGCTGGTTCGACGCGCTCGTGGTGTTGCTCGCCCTCGGGTCGGAGCTCGAAATCCTGTTCGGCTCGGTCCCGGGGCCGAAGCTCGTCACCATCCCCGCCGTGCTCCTCTACACCCTGCCCCTGCTTCTGCGGCGCTCGTTTCCTTTCGCGGCTCCCGTTTTCACGTTCGGGGTCCAGGCGGCCATGACCCTCACGGGCGAGGAGGTGGGTAGCGTCGCCAGCGGCTTCGCCGCGCTCTTCCTCGCCTTGTGGGCCGTCGGCGGAGCGCCCGCCTTGAGCCAGGCCGTCGCAGGTCTCGCTCTCGGCCTCGCGACCCTCTTCGTCATCGGCGACCGGGAGGTCAGCGCCGAACTCGCCCACCGGGACAACGCCGTCTATGTCTTCGTGGGGCGTCTGGCTCGCCGCTGTCGTCCATGAGCGTCGAGCCCGGCGGGCGGCCGACCTCGAAGCGCAGGCCCTGCGCCTCGAGCGCGAACGCGAGGAGCGAGAAGCCGCCGCCCTCGCGAACGAGCGCCGGAGGATCGCGCGCGATCTCCACGACATCGTCGCCCACTCGGTCAGCGTCATGACCGTGCAGGCAGGGGCGGCCCGCGCTCCTTCTCGCCGACGAGCCCGAGCGCGCGCGTGCGCCTCTTCTCTCCGTCGAGGAGGCCGGGCACCAGGCGCTCGTCGAGATGCGCCGCCTGCTAGGGATCCTGAGCGAGGATGAGCCGCAGGCGGCGCTCGCGCCACGTCCTGGCCTCGACCGGCTCGGCGACCTCGTCGCGCAGGCACAAAGGGCAGGACTCCCGGTCGAACTCACGGTCGACGGGGAGCCGGCAATGCTTCCGCGAGGCGTCGACCTGGCCGCCTACCGGATCGTGCAGGAGGCCCTCACCAACGCTCGCAAGCACGCGGCGCCCGGGCGGGCGCGGGTCGCTGTCAGCTACGCCGGCGGGACACTCGACCTCAAGATCGTGAACGACGGAAAGTCGTCGCCCACGACGGTCTCGGGCGGGCATGGGCTCACGGGGATGCGCGAGCGCGTCACCCTCTACGGCGGCGAGCTCGAAGCCGGCCCCCGCGCCGAAGGCGGCTACGCCGTTCACGCACGTCTCCCCGTCGAGATGCAGCCGTGATCCGCGTCCTGATTGCAGACGACCAGGCGCTCGTCCGGGGCGGCTTCCGCATGATCCTGGAGGCTCAGAAGGACATCGAGGTCGTGGGCGAGGCCAGCGACGGTCGGGAGGCCGTCGCCCAGGCGGCGGAGCTCCAACCAGATGTCGTGCTCATGGACATCCGCATGCCCGAGATCGATGGGCTCGAGGCGACGCGGAGGCTCCTGCGCGACGAGCGGCGCGCCGCGCGTCCTCATGCTCACCACTTTCGACCTCGACGAGTACGTCTACGAGGCGATGAAGGCCGGTGCGAGTGGCTTCCTGCTCAAGGACGTGCGTCCCGAACGGCTGGCGGAAGCGGTACGAGTTGTCGCGGCCGGCGAAGCTCTGCTCGCACCGGCGATCACGCAGCGCTTGATCGAGGAGTACGTGCGCCGGCCGCTTTCGGGGTCGGCCGCGCCGGCCGAGCTGGGAGCGCTCACGGAGCGTGAGCTCGAGGTGCTGAAGCTGATCGCGCGCGGGCTCTCCAACGCCGAGATCGCGGCATCGCTCTTTCTCAGCGAAGCAACGGTCAAGACCCACATCACCCACATCCTCACGCAAGCTCGCGCTGCGCGACCGCGTGCAGGCGGTCGTCGTCGCTTACGAGTCCGGGCTCGTCCTCCCCGGAGCGGACTAGGCCTCAGCCTCCATCGCGGGCGACGAGCAAAAGGAAAGAGCTAGATCCAGATCTGAATCTCATGGTGGATTCTTCGGGCCCGATCGCTGGTTTCGCTCCGGCGACCCCATGCGCAAGGATTTGCCCGGTTCGCCCGGGCCGATGCTTCCGGTCCTGCTCCTGAGGCCGCTTCGTTTGCGCGACGCGCGGGCGCATGGCGCTCACAATGGCGCACGAGCGCAAAGATCCCTGCAAATCGGCATATTCGTAACGGTCTCGACAACCGTTATCCGTCGTTAGGCGGATCGAGGGTTCGGCGGTCCCGTGGCCGCCGACGATGCGACCGCGTCGCCGAAGGCGTCAGGTCAGGCACGATCAAGCTCGATCTGATGCCTGCCCCGCCAACGCGTCCGGCGGCCATGTCGGCCGTTCCGCGCCTCCGTGACCCGGTCAGGCCGCACGGTTCCCGCGGCGACTGGACCGGCTCGGGCTCGATCGAGTTGTCCACCGCGCGCCTCACGGGCGGCGCATGAGTCCGAAGGGACTACCCTCGGAGTCGCGGCAGATCGCCCACTGCTCGCCCGGGTGGATGACCTCACCTCCGGACGCCTCGACGCGTGCGAGCGCCTCCCTGACGTCGACAACGGTGAAGTAGGGAAGTGAGAAGCGGTCACCCGGTCCCGGTCCACGCTCGTGCAACCCGAGCGCGACTCCCTCCTCCCTGGTCTGCCAACCCCGTCCCTCCCCCTCCTCGCGCTCGGCGAAGGGTTGGCCCAGCAGCCCCTCCCAGAACCGACGAGCCCGCTCCGGATCGTCCGCGGGAAGCTCGACGAGCGCTAGCTCGAGCATGCGCCGAGAACGCCTACGGCGCCTTGTAGGCGCCTGGCTGGCAACCGACCCCGATCCAGGCGAGCCCGTCCGGGCCGGCGACCATCTGGCGGGACGTGCCCGGCCCGAGGAAGACGAACTGGCCGGGATGGAGGTCGCGCTCCTCACCCTCGACCCGGATCGTTCCGCCTCCCCGAACGATCGCATACACCTCCTCCTGGCCGTCCTCACCGTGGTCGTGCTGAGGGCCCTCCGCGTTGGCTGGCAGCTCGAGCTGGTTGATCCCGAACGCGGAAACGCCAAGCGACTGGCGCAGAGGCTTGAAGACGCCGTTTGGGGACTCGATCTCGCTCACATCAACGATCTCGTAGGGCATTTGGCTCCTCCTTCTCGATGGGTCTGGGTAGACGGCGCAGTCACGCGCGTCCGAGGAATGATGCCCGCTACGGCGCGACCTACCCCGATCTGCCTCGATGCGATCCGGTCGAACGCCCGGGTCGGCAGGAACCTGATCAGGGCGAGAACCGGTTTCGCCATGCTCAGACTGCTCTGACCCTCGAGTCTGGACGAGAGTCGTCGTTGGGCTCGGTGCCAAGCGAGTCGACGCCCAGCCTCATTGCTGGTTGATTCGACTGCGGGCATCCAAGGCGGCGACCCTGTATGCCTCGGAGAACGTGGGTACGTTCAGCACCGCGTCGGCGAAGTAGTCGATCGTCAGCCCGGCCGCGATTGCAGCCTGACCCAGGTGGACGAGCTCGGTCGCCGACGTTCCGAAGATGTGTGCTCCGAGGAGGCGCCTCGTCTCCGGATGGACGAGGAGCTTCAGCAGACCGCTGCGCTCGCCGGCCAGGTCGCCCCGGGCGAGCTGCCGGTAACGGGCCAGGCCTACGACGTAGGGCGTTGCCTTCTGGGCAAGCTCTCTTTCGTTCAGGCCCACGAAGGCGACTTCCGGGATCGTGTAGATCCCATGCGGATACGGGGCGAGCGGCCGTGGCGGCCCGCCGAGCGCCGCCAGCGCCGCTGCGCTGCCCTGCGCCATCGCTGTCGCCGCAAGCGCGGGAAAGCCGATGACATCCCCCGCGGCGAAGACGTGAGGCTGCGCGGTCCTGTAGTCCGGCCCGACGGGGATTCGGCCCCGTTCATCGGCCTCGAGCCCCGCGGCTTGGAGGTTGAGATCGGCGGTGGCTCCGCGCCGCCCCGCGGTGTAGAGCACGGTTTCCGCAGGAAACCGGATGCCGCCGATTAGATGGATCATCGCCCCGTCGTCTCCAAGACGCTGCACGGCCTCGACCTCCTCACCCAGCCTGAAGACGACGCCAAGACCGCTGAGGTAGTACACAAGCGACTCGACGATCTCATCGTCGACGAACTCGAGGAAGCGGAGCCGCTTTTCGATTACGGTGACCTGAACGCCGAGCGCGGCGGCCATGGACGCGTACTCGAGCCCGATCACGCTTCCGCCGACGACGACCAGCCGGCGAGGAATCTCGCCCTGGCGAAGGATGACGTCCGAGTCGAGCACGATCCGGTCGTCGAAATCGACGGTTGTCGGCCGACCCGGCTTCGTTCCAACCGCGATGACGATCGTGTCGGCGCGCACGCGGCAGCTCCCGTTGCGTGTCTGCACCACCAGGACATGCCGATCAGCGAACGCGGCGGCTCCGGCAATGACGTCGACGCGATTGCGACGAAGCTCATCCTGGATGGTGGTCCGTTCGTTTTCGATCGCCTGCTGAGCTCGCCAAACGAGGTCGTCGAGCGTGATCCCACCGTTCAAACGATGGACGCCGCCGTAGATCCCCCGCGCCTGGCCCATGAGCTCGACGATCGCCGCGCGTATCGTCTTCGACGGCAGCGTCCCCCGATTCGTCGACACGCCCCCGAGCACGTCGTCGCGCTCGACGAGCGCCGCGCGCTTGCCCAACCTGGCGGCCTCGAGGGCGGCACGCTGGCCGGCGGGCCCCGAGCCAATCGCGATCAGGTCGTAGGTCTCGGTCACGGCGGGAGTGGAAGCGCTGTTCCTGTGGATCCCCACTCCACCCGTTCACGCCGTCGGTCGCATCGGTCAGATCGCCGGGATCGCCCAGGTTTCGCTGCCAGCCGATTGGGCTACGCTTCTTACGTGCTCTACGGGCGTGACGCCGAGCGAGCCGAGATCGGAGGGCTCCTCGAGGCGGCTCGTGCCTCGAGGAGCGGTGTCCTCGTCCTGCGGGGTGAGGCGGGGATCGGCAAGACCGCGCTCCTCGAGGATACGCGCGAGCGCGCTGACGACATGCACGTTCTCAGCGCTCGGGGTGTCGAGTCCGAGTCGGAGCTCCCGTTTGCCGCTCTCGACAAGTTGATTCGACCGGCTCTGGGCCACCTCGACAAGCTTCCCGATCCGCAAGCCGCAGCTCTGAGCCGCGCGCTGGGCCTCCAGGAGGGCGCCGCGGACAAGCACTTCCTGATCTTCGCGGCGTGCCTCTCACTCCTCTCGGAGATGGCGGAGCGCCACCCCGTCCTCTGCCTTGTCGACGACGCGCACTGGTTGGACCGGATCTCGGCTGAGGCGCTCGTTTTCGTCGCACGCCGCCTCGACGCCGAAGGGATCGTGATCTTGTTCGCGGCGCGAGAAGGCGAAGTGCGCTGGTTCGACGCGGAAGATCTCCCGTCGCTCCGGGTCGAGCCGCTCGACCCCGACGCCGCGGAGACCTTGCTGGCACGGGTGGCAGGCGGGGCAGCACCGTCCGTCCGCGCGCGTCTGATCGAACAGACGCAGGGCAATGCTCTCGCGCTCGTCGAGCTGCCCTCGGCCCTCAGCGAGGGCCAGCTCGCCGGCGACGAGCCGCTGCCCGAGGCACTGCCGCTCACCCGCCATGTCGAAAGCATCTTCCTCGAGCGCGTGCGCCGCCTTCCAGACGAGGGCCAGCGCGTCCTGCTGATTGCCTCGGCGGACGATCTGGAGGACGCCCGGCTTGTCACTCGGGCGGGCGAGCTGCTCGCCCTGGGCCCACGCGCGCTCGACTCGCCGGAACAGTCAGGGCTCGTGTCCGTTCACGGGAGCCGGCTCGAGTTCCGCCATCCCCTCGTGAGGTCCGCCGTCTATGAAGCAGCGACGTCGAGTGAGCGCCGGTCTGCACACCGCGCGCTCGCAGAGGCGCTCGCAGAGGCCGGCGAGCATGCTGACCGCCGTGCCTGGCACCTCGCCGCGTCGGCGATCGAACCAGACGAGGAGGTCGTGCGCGCTCTCGACGAGGCGGCCGAGCGGGCCGAGCAGCGAGCCGGCTACCTGGCCGCGGCGAAGGCGTTCGCCCGTGCCGCCCAGCTCTCACCTGACGGAAGCGCTCGCGGCCGTCGCCTGGCCCGGTCGGCTCGGGCCGCGAGCATTGCAGGTGCGGACGACTACGCGGTCGCCCTGGCCGGCGAGGCCGACCCTCTCGTCGACGACCCGCTCGATCGGGCCGAGCTCGAGCTTGCCGTTGGGCTTGCCGAATACCGCTGCGGACGGCCGCTGGACGGATTGCCACGGCTGACTCGCGCTGCCCGCGAGGTCGCGGAACTCGATGCATCGAAGGCAGTCGAGCTGCTCATCTGGGCGAACGCAGCTGCGTCGATGAGCGGCGACCCATCGGCTCGCGCGGAGGTTTCCAGGCTGGCTGCCGAGGTCGCGTCCGCGGGCGGGGACGACGAGCTCATGTCCGTCGCCCGAGTTCTCGCGGCCTTCGCGCGGGCTCGCGGCGGCGATACGGCGGCCGACGGTGCCCGGCTCGAGGAAGCGTTCGCACAGGTGGCCACCTCCGAGAATGCGCAGCACGTCTACGCGGTCAGCGTCGCCGCTCTCTTCGTCGGAGAGAATGAGCGTTTCGCGACTCTGATCAACCGGGCCACCTCGCTCGCGCGAACACGCGGGGAGCTCGGGATCCTCGCGGAGGCCCTCTCCATGAGCGCGGCGCAACACTACCTGGCGCAGCGCTTCGACGAGGCGGCGCTCGTGGCGGGCGAGGCTCTGGAGTTCGCGCGCGCGCTCGGGGCCGCAAACTCCGCCTCGACCCCTCTGGGTCTCCTCGCGTTCGCGGCGGCGATCCGCGGTGACGACGACGAGGCCCGTCAGCGAAGCAGTGAAATGCTCGAGCTTGCTGCCGCGCACGGCCTGCCGGCGCGTGCCACCTACGCCGTGTACGTGCTCGCCATGGTCGAGCTGGGCCGTGGACGCTGGGCGGAGGCCCTCGAGCATTTCAGGGTCGTCAGCGACCCTCGCCCGGACGTCGGTGACCCGTACTTGGCCAAGGGCGCAACTCCAGACGCGATCGAAGCCGCTGTACGGGCAGGGCGCATGGAGGAGGCACGTGATGCGCTCTCGGAATTCGAGGAGTGGGCGGCCGACTCGGCATACACGTGGGTGCAGCCCCGGCTCTCAGCCTGTCGCGCCCTCCTGGCCGACGGCGAGGAGGCCAATGCGCAATTCGAGGAAGCACTCCGACTTGGCGCGGATGGTGGCCCGTTCGATCTCGCACGCATCCAGCTTCTCTTCGGCGAGCACCTGCGGCGCCAGCGGCGGCGCGCCGATGCGCGCGTTCAGCTGCGCGCCGCCCTGGAGGCGTTCGAGCGCCTCCGCGCGGAGCCGTGGGCCGAACGGGCGCGCGGCGAGCTGCGCGCGTCAGGCGAGACGGCGCGAGCGCGCGATCCGAGCACGATCGACCAGCTTACGCCCCAGGAGGTTCAGATCGCACGCCTCGTAGCACAGGGTCTTTCCAACAAGGAGGTGGCGGCGCAGCTGTTCCTGTCGCCTCGGACGATCGAGCACCACCTGCGGCACGTGTTCGCAAAGCTCGGCGTCAAATCCCGTACTCAGCTGGCACGTCTCCCTCTGGGCCCGGCGCTGGTCGCGGCGTTCAGCCAGCTGGGCCTCTAGCCGACCTGACGCAAGCACGCCCCCGGCTACGCGGTCGCACCGGCGTTATCACCGATGCGAATCCTGACCACCAGCCCTAGGTTGGGCCTCCCGAACCGCGTTCGAAGCGGAAGGAGGCCGACCATGGCCGGCACGCATACTCGAGGAGAACGCCACCCGAGCGACCAACATCGCGGCACGGATGGGGCGGTGGAGCGCTCGGCACCGCAAGACGGCCATCTTCGGCTGGCTGGCGTTCGTCGTGCTCGCCTTCGCAGCCGGGATCGTCAGCGGGACCACCCAGATCGAGCAGGCCACCTCGGGGGTGGGCGAGTCCGGCCGCGTCGACAAGCTTCTCCACGAGGAGTTCGTTCAGCCGGCCGGCGAGAGCGTGCTCGTCCAGAGCGAGACGCTGACGATCAAGGATGCGGCCTTCGCTGCCGCCGTCGAGGACGTCGTCGCCAGGGTCTCGACGCTCGAGGCGGTCACGAACGTCCGCTCGCCGCTCGACCCCGAGAACGCGGGCCAGATCGGCCAGGGCGGGCGAGCGGCCCTCGTCGAGTTCCATATCCGCGGCGACCCCGACGAGGCGACGACGAAGATCGATCCTGTCGTCGCCGCCGTCGACGACGTGCAGGCGGCGCATCCCGAGTTCTTCATCGGCTCGTTCGGCGTCAGCGCCGACAAAGAGGTCGAAGGCGCCTTCATGGACGACCTCAAGAAGGCAGGGCTGCTCTCCATCCCTGTGACCCTGATCATCCTCATCGTCGTCTTCGGCGCTCTGGTGGCGGCCGGCATCCCGCTCCTGTTGGCACTAACCGCCATCATCGCCACGTTCGGGTTGGTCGCGCTTCCGAGCTCGCTCATCCCGATTGACGAGGTCACGTACGAGCTGATTCTCCTGATCGGGCTTGCAGTCGGGGTCGACTACTCGATGTTCTACTTGAAGCGGGAGCGCGAGGAGCGGGCCGCCGGGCGCAGCGAGGAAGCAGCGCTCGAGGCGGCGGCCGCCACGTCAGGGCGCTCGGTGCTGATCTCCGGGCTGACCGTCATCATCGCCATGTCCGGCATGTTCCTCGCGGGCATTCAGGGCATGTCGGCCTTCGCGGTGGGCACGATCCTCGTGGTCGCGGTGGCCATGCTCGGCTCGCTCACGGTCCTGCCGGCCACCCTCTCCTGGCTCGGCGACCGTGTCGATCGCGGGCGTGTGCCGTTCGTCAGCCGACTCCGCCGCGACGACGGCCAGGGTCGCATTTGGGGGGGGATCGTCGCTGCCGTCCTGCGCAGGCCCGTGGTCTCGGTCGTCCTGGCGGGTGGGCTGCTGCTCGCGCTCGCGATTCCGGCGTTGCAGCTACGCACGATCCAGCCGGGCGTCGAGACGTTCCCGCAGTCCCTGCCCGCCGTTCAGACGTACAACCGGATTCAGGCGGCCTTCCCGGGCAGCGAGATCCCGGCCGAGGTCGTCGTTCGAGCCGACGACGTCACTTCGCCGGCGGTGCAGGAGGCGATCGGGCAACTCGAGTGGCGGGCGCTGTCCTCGGGACAGATGCACGAGCCAATCACGGTCGACGTGAACGAGGCCGGCACTGTTGCGACCGTCGCCATCCCCGTCGACGGCAAGGGCACCGACGCGGCTTCGGAAGCGGCGCTCGCGACTCTGCGGGAGGACATCGTCCCCACCACGGTCGGCGGGCTCCCGAACGCCGAGGTGGGCGTCACCGGGATGACCGCGCAGTCGAAGGACTTCAACGACAAGCTCAGCTCCGTCGCTCCGCTCGTCTTCGGGTTCGTCCTCCTGCTCGCCTTCGGGCTCATGCTCTTCGCCTTCCGCTCGCTCGTGATCGCGTTCAAGGCGATCGTTCTCAACCTCCTCTCGATCGCCGCCGCCTACGGGGTGATGGTGCTCGTCTTCCAGCACGGCTTCGGCAAGGGCTTCCTCGGCTTCGAGTCGACGGCCGGAATCGACGCCTTCCTGCCCATCTTCATGTTCGTGATCCTGTTCGGGCTCTCGATGGACTACCACGTCTTCATCATCAGCCGGATCCGCGAGGCCTACGACGGCGGCATGAGCACGGATCGGGCGATCGCCCACGGGATCACGACGACGGCCGGGGTGGTGACGAGCGCGGCGCTCGTGATGGTCTGCGTCTTCGCCGTGTTCGCGACGCTCTCGATGCTGATCTTCAAGCAGTTCGGCGTCGGGCTCGCAGCGGCGATCCTGATCGACGCGACCATCGTCCGCGCGGTGCTCCTCCCCGCGACGATGAAGCTGCTGGGCGACTGGAACTGGTACCTGCCCAGGTGGCTCGAGTGGCTGCCGGAGCTCAAGCACGAGGGCTCGGCCGAGCCCGTCAAGGCGCCTCCGGTTCCCACGCCGAGCGCATAAGGGCCACCACCGTGGCGACGGCGACGCAATCCGCTGCCCAACCGACCAAGGCTGCCGTGGCACGAGCCGCGGCAGCCCTGCGGACCGAGACGGGCCTCGCGCGGCTCGCGCTCGGCGTCGCGGCGCTCCACGTCGTGGACGACAACTTCCTCCAGCCGCAGCCGGGAACGTCGGCGGCTGACCATCTGGTCGGCGGCCTCGTGCAGACCGGGCTCTTCCTGCTGTTCGCCTGGGCCTACCCGCGCCTTCGGCCGGGCCTCCGCGGGACGCTCGCGATCGCCGTCGGGCTCTTCACGGTCGTGATGGGAGTCGGCGAAGCGGGCTACTACACCCGCGAGAACGGCCCGTCCGGGGACGACTACACCGGGCTTCTGGCTATCCCAGCGGGCTTCCTTCTCATCGGCGTCGGGCTCGTAACGCTCTGGAGGTCGAGGAAGGGCGGCAGCGTCGTCCGCCGCTACCTGCGGCGGGGCCTCCTGACGGTCGCCTTCCTCCTCGGCGCGTACCTGGTCGTCTACCCGGTCTCGGAGTCGTACGTGGTCACGCACTCGGCGCGCGCCTACGTCCCGGCTGCAGAGCTCGGCACGGCGTACGAGGACGTCGCCTTCACGACGAGCGACGGCCTGCGGCTCGAGGGCTGGTACGTGCCTACGAAGAACGGCGCCACCGTCGTCGTCATCCCCGGCCGCAAGGGGCCTCAGGCGCCTGCCAGGATGCTCGCCCGGCACGGCTACGGCGTCCTGCTCTTCGACCGCCGCGGGGAGGGCGAGAGCGAAGGCGACCCCAACGGTTTGGGCTGGGCGGGGACGCGCGACGTTCAAGCCGCGATCGCTTTCCTGCACGATCAGCCCGAGGTCGACGAAAGCCGGATCGGCGCCCTCGGCCTCTCGGTCGGCGGGGAGGTCCTCCTTCAGGCCGCGGCCGAGACCAATGAGCTGCAGGCTGTCGTCTCCGAAGGCGCGGGCATCCGGTCGGTCCGTGAGGCCGTCGACCTACCCGGGTGGGACTCGTGGATCATCAATGGGGTCATCGGCTTGACCACCACGGCGACAGCGATCTTCACGAGCGACCTGCCGCCGCGCAGCCTCACGGATCTCAGCGCGGAGATCTCGGCGCCTGTGTTCTTCATCTACGCCACTCCTGGACAAGGCGGCGAGAACCTGACTCCGACGTACTACGAAGCAGCCGGCCAGCCGAAGGAGATCTGGGCCGCCGAGGGCGGACATACGGGTGCCATCACCGCCGAGCCCGCAGAGTACGAGCGGCGCGTCGTCGGGTTCTTCGACCGCGCGCTCCTGGAGACCGAGGGAGGAGCACCATGACACTCGTCTACCTCCGCCGCCTGTTCCTCGTCGCGATCCCGCTGGCCCTCGCCGTCGTGCTGTGGTGGCATCCGGCCGGCGGCGACGACATCTACGAAGGGGTCCGCCACGACGCCGGCGCATGGTTGTTCGTGCACACAGCCATGCTGCTCCTGATACCGCTCCTGGGCCTTGCCGTCTTCCTGCTCCTTCGCGGCCTCGAGAGTCGAGCAGCAACCGTCAGCCGCATCGCGCTCGTGTTCTTCCTCGTCTTCTACACCGCGTACGAGGTGACGGTCGGGGTTGGGACCGGGCTCCTGGTCGACTACGCCAACGGACTGCCCACCTCGGAGCAGGCGGTCGTCGCCGACGCGATTCAGGACTACAACGAGAACGCCATCGTCGGCGATCCCGCCTCCTTCTCCCTCATCCTCGGCTTCTTCGGCTGGGTGGTGGCGATGCTGGCGGCAGCGTTCGCCTTCCGACGCGCCGGCGCCGGCTGGCCGACAACCATCCTCCTCGCCGCCTCCGCCATCTTCGCCGTCCACCCGCCGCCCATCGGCCCGGCCGGGCTCGCGTGCTTCGCCGCCGCCGCCGTGCTGATCGAGCGCCGGCGGGCTCGCGGCGGACTGGCGCTCGACGACCAGCGTGCGAAGGGCGATGTCGCGCCGAAACCCGTCGCGACCTGATCGGCGACGTCGGAGGCCAGCTAGAGCCGACTTTCCTGTTCACTCCCTTCGGCAGGGATTTCAGTAGCTTTGGAATCCCGACGCGGAGAGGTATCCGTGCGTCCAGCGCCATGGTGAGTGAGCCCACGCCCGAGACACTTACGTTCGTCTTCACCGATCTCGAATCGAGCACGCGGCTGTGGGAGCGCTTTCCCGACGCCATGAGCGCGGCCGTGGAGCGTCACGACGCGATCCTCCGTGACGCCGTGGAAGGCGCGGACGGGCGCGTCGTCAAGGTCCTGGGCGACGGCCTGATGGCCGTCTTCCCGTCCGCCGCGGACGGCACGAGCGCCTGCCTCGAGGCGCAACGCGCCCTGCAGGCGGAGCCCTGGGGCGAGACCGGGCCGTTGCGCGTGCGCATGGGGCTGCACGCCGGCGAGGCGCTGCCGCGGGCCGGCGATTTCTACGGCCCTTCCGTGAACCGCGCGGCCCGGATCATGGCGGCGGCCCACGGAGGTCAGGTCCTGCTCTCCGGGCTCGTGGCCGAGCTGGCCGGGGAGCGGCTTGCCCGAGGGAGCAGGGCTCCGCGACCTGGGCGAGCACCGGCTGAAGGACCTCTTCCAGCCGGAGCGCATCTTCCAGCTCGTCCATCCCGCGCTCGGAAGCGATTTCCCCCCGCTCGCGACGCTGAGCCGCCGGCCGAACAACCTGCCGACGCAGACGTCCGAGTTCCTGGGCCGGGAGGCTCAGCTGAGCGTGATCCGGGATCTCCTGGACACGGCCGGCGTGCGGCTGCTGACGCTGACCGGCCCGGGCGGGATCGGGAAGACTCGCCTCGCCCTCCAGGCGGCGGCCGACGAGATCGAACGTTTCGAGGACGGCGTCTACTTCGTCGACCTCTCGGCGGCTCGGGACCCGGACGCGGCGTTCGAAGCCGTCGTTCGGGCGGTCGGCTGGAGGGGGACGGGCGACGAGGAGCCGTTCGAGGTGCTGACGGAGAGGCTCCAGGGGAAGCGGATGCTGCTCCTGCTCGACAACTTCGAACAGGTCATGGAGGCAGCCGAGGGTCTCGCGGACCTGCTGCAGCGGTGCGCCGAGCTCAAGGTTCTGGTGACGAGCCGAGAGGCGCTCCGGGTCCGCGGCGAGCACCTCCTGGCCGTCCCCCCGCTCTCCCTTCCCGCGGTCGCCACGGCCCAGATCTCGGCCGAGGCCGCCGCGGCGTCCGAGGCCGTCCGCCTGTTCCTCGAGCGCGCCCGCGAAGCGCGGCCGAGCTTTGTCCTGACCGACGAGAACGCCGCCGCGGTAGCGGACATCACCGCACGCCTGGACGGCTTGCCGCTCGCGATCGAGCTGGCGGCCGCGCGGCTGAAGCTGTTCTCGCCCGAGGAGCTGAGAGACCGGCTGCGGAGCCGCCTCGAGCTCCTCGGCCGGGGACCACGTGACCTGCCGGCCCGCCAGCGCACCCTCCGAAGCACGATCGAGTGGAGCTACGAGCTGCTCGACGAGGAGGAGCGAGCCGTCTTTCAGCTGCTGGCGGTCTTCTCGCCAACGCGGGTCGAGGCGGTCGAGGAGGTCGTCGGCCAGGATCGACTCGCTCGGAGACCTGGACGTCGTCGACCGGCTGACCTCCATCGTGGACAAGAGCCTCGTTCGCAGCGTCGAGGCGCGCGGCGCGCAGCGGCTGTCGATGCTCGAGACCATCCGCGAATACGCCGCGGAGCGGCTCGCGGAAGAGCCGGAGCTCGAGGGCTCGGCCCGACGGGCGCACGCGGAGTACTTCGCGGACCTCGCCCAGGGTCGGCGGGATCGCCTGTACGGACCGGAGCGAGAGGAGGCGCTCGACGAGCTCGCGTCCGAGCTCGGCAACCTGCTCACCTCGTGGCGGCACTGGGTCGCCGCCGGCGATCTCGAGCAGCTCGAGAAGCTTCTCGAAGGGCTCTGGGTGCTCGACGAAGCGCGCGGCTGGTATCACGCGACCGTCGAGCTCACGAACGACCTGCTGGACGTGCTTGCCGCGGTTCCCTCGACGCCGGCTCGCGCCCGGGAAGAGATCACCCTGCAGACCACCCTGGCCCGAGGCCTGATGTCGATCCGCGGCTACACGCAGGAGGTCGAGGAGGCCTACGGCCGGGCGCTCGAGCTCGCGGAGGAGGCGGGAGAGCTGCCGCGACGATTCTCGGTGCTGCGCAGCCTCGCCAGCTTCCACCTCTCCCGCGGCGAGTTCGACAAGGCCGTGGCCGTCGGCGGCGAGCTCCTCGAGCTCGCCGAGCGGCAGGACGAGCCGGGCCTGCAGGTGGAGGGACATCTCGTGGTGGGCTCGAGCGTCGCCTTCCAGGGCGAGATCGCGGCCGGCCTCGACCACCTCGATCGGGCCGTGGCTCTCTTCGACCCCGGCCGGCATCAGCCCGGCCCCTTTCGCCTCGGGCCGAGCTCGGGCGTGGTGGCCCACACGACCTCGGCCCTTCTCCTCTGGCTGCGCGGCGATCCCGAGGCCGCGGTCGAGCGGGCCGCGAGAGCCGTGGACCTGGCGAGGCAGCTGAACCACCCGGTCACGCTCGCCTACACCCTCTTCCACGTCGGCGTCCTCGACCTCTGGCGACGCGAGCTGGAGCTCGTGCAGCAGCGGGCCGGCGAAGTGCTGGAGGTCGCCGAGGAGCACGACTACCAGATCTGGAAGGCCGTCGGCCTGGCGCTCCAGGGCGTCGCCATGACCGGCCTGGGGCAGCCCGAGGAAGGCCTCGCCCGCATGGATCGGGGCATCGCCCTGTACCAGGGGATGACGACGCCGCCGATCTTCTGGCCGCTCCTGCTCTCCGTCCGGGCGCGGGGCTTGGCCCTCGGCGGCCGGCCGGATCGAGGGGCTGCCCCTGATCGACGAGGCGCTCGAGATGACCGAGCGGAGACGACTTCCTCTACCCGGAGTTCGCCTTGATCAAGGGAGACCTGCTCGTCGCCCTCGACGACCCCGAAGCCGCCGCGCCCCGCTTCCAGAGCGCGCTCGAGGTTGCCCGGAACCTGGGCCTTCGCACGCCCCAGCTGCAAGCCGCGACGAGGCTGACTCGCCTGCGGCGGGCAGCCGGGAAACCGGCCGGGACCGACGACTTGCGCGCCGTCTACGGGACGTTCGCGGACGGCCTCGACACGCAGGGACCTCGCCGAGGCCCGGGCCGCCCTGGACGAGGCGGACGCACGCGTGGGCTGACAGGAGGCCTTCGCTAGGCCTGGAGCCGCCACCAGGCTTCCGTGGGGCCGGCCGGGCGCGACGCCGTCACCGAGCTGGGCTCCCGCAGGAAATCGTCTCTGCGGATGCCGGCGACCACCCGGTACCGGACCGTCCCCGGAACCGAGACCAGGCGGAGGAGCGTGCGCAGAGTGTCTCGGCGTAGAACACGGCCTGGTCGGCGCCGTCCCATTCGTAGATCCCGCGGTAGACCCCGGTCGAGTCGTCACAGAGCCAGAGCTTGGAGCGGAATCCCGGGAAGCCGGCGAACAGGGGCGTGTTCGCGATCGACTCGGCCCGGAAGAGCCTGTGCGGCAGGGGACTCCGGCCGAGCAGGCGGAGGCGGAACTGAACGACGAGCAGCGCCGGCTCGCGCGTTGACCTCCCTCAGCACCGTCTCCCGGAAGACGGTCGAGGTCGTCCCGTCCTCGAACCGGAGTCGCTCCCCGACACGGTCGCGCGGCCATTCCAGCCTGTGCCGCGCGAGGAGCCGCGCCACTGTCAGCGCGGACCCCGCGAATGCTCGCGCAGACATCGAGGCGCCCATGGCGTGGCAGCTTAGGGCGGAAGGGCTGCTTGCCCGATCCTGTAGTGTCGGCGCCCCGATGGTCTGCTGTCACGACGTCCCGCTCGAGGGGCGGGAATCGGCCTTCTCGGTGGATCGCAACTCGATCACGTTCGGCCGCGGCGCGCTCGAGGAGGTCGGCTCGTGGGCACAGGCGCTCGGGCTCTCGCGGGTCGCCGTCCTGACGGACCCGAGGGTCGGGGCGCTCGAGCCGTTCGAGCGCGCGCTCTCCTCGCTCCGGGCGGCGGACGTCGACGTCGCGCTCTACGACGAGGTGAAGGTCGAGCCGACCGATCGATCCTTTCTGGCCGCGGCGCGGTTCGCGGTGGACGCGAAGGTCGACGGCTTCGTCTCGATCGGCGGAGGCTCGGTCATCGACACGGCCAAGGCCGCGAACCTCTACGCCACCCACCCGGCGGAGCTCCTCACCTACGTCAACGCGCCGGTCGGCGAAGGGCGTCCGGTCCCGGGCCGCTCCGGCCCCACCTCGCCTGTCCCACCACGTCCGGCACCGGCAGCGAGTGCACCGGGATCGCGATCTTCGATCTCCTCTCGCTGAAAGCCAAGACCGGGATCGCGAACCGGCACCTGGTCCCGACGCGCGCGCTGATCGATCCCGACACGACGGAGACGCTCCCCGGCCCCGTGGTCGCGGCGAGCGGGTTCGACGTCCTCTCACACGCGCTCGAGTCCTACACCGCGCGCCCGTTCACCGCGAGGAGCAGGACGGATGCCCTCTCGCGACCGCTGAGCCAGGGCGCGAACCCGTGGAGCGACGTCGGCTGCAGGGAGGCGCTGCGGTTGTGCGGCCGGTATCTCGTGCGGGCCGTGCAGGACTCGTCGGATCGCGAGGCCCGCGACGAACATGATGTGGGCGGCGACCCTCGCCGGGATGGCGTTCGGCAACGCGGGCGTCCACGTTCCCCACGGGATGTCCTACGCGGTTGCCGGGCTGGTGGACTCGTTCTCCCCCGACGGCTACCCGCAGGAGGAGCCGATGGTTCCGCACGGCATGTCGGTCATCGTCAATGCTCCCGCGGTCTTCCGCCGGATTGCGGCGACGTCTCCGGAGCGCCACCTCGACGCGGCCGAGCTGCTCGGCGGCGACGTTCGGGACGCGGAGCCCGGGGAGGCGGTCTCGGGCCGGATCGCCGAGATGATGAAGACGACCGGGATGCCGAACGGGATCTCCGGCGTGGGCTACGAGCGGTCCCACGTCGCGGCGCTCACCGAGGGCACGATCGTCCAGAGACGCCTGCTCGACAACGCGCCCGTGCCCGTCGACCGCGACCTCCTCGCCGAGCTCTTCTCAGACTCGCTCACGTGCTGGTGATTTCGATGCGGAGGAGCGACTACAAGCACTTCCTGACCGTCGAGACCCGCTGGATGGACAACGACGTCTACGGCCACGTGAACAACGTCGTCTACTACTCGTTCTTCGACACGGCGGTGAACCGGTACCTCATCGACGAGGGCGTCCTCGACATCCGGGCGGGCGACACCGTCGGGTTCGTCGTCGAGACCTCGTGCTCGTACGAGAAGCCGATCGCGTTTCCGGACCGCGTCACGGCCGGGATCAGGGTGGCGCGAATCGGAACCTCCAGCGTCCGCTACGAGATCGGCATCTTCAGGAACGACGACGACGAGTCCTCGGCCCACGGCCATTTCGTCCACGTCTACGTCGACCGCGCCGCGGAGCGTTCCCGCCCGATCCCCGAGGCGATGCGGGCGGCGCTGGAGAAGATCACCTAGCTGCGTACAGGGAGCTGACCGCGGCGAGAATGACCTGCGCGCCGAGAGCTGCGTCGGCCGAATCCGCCTCCTCCTCGGGGGCATGGCTGATTCCGTCGCGGCACGGCACGAAAACCATGGCGCTCGGAACGCGGTCGGCGACGCACATCGTGTCGTGAGCCGCTCCCGAGGGCATGAGCCTGAACGGCTCGCCGGTCTGGCCGGCAGCCTGCTCGAGCGCGGCCACCAGGCGCTCGTCCATGCGGGTGACCGGTAGGGTCTGCCGCTGGCTGTAGCTCGCGGTCAGGCCGCGCTCGGCGGCCGCCTCCTGCGCGAACGACTCGATACCCCGGGCGACCGCCTGGAACCCTTCCTCGACGACCCCTCGCGTGTCGAGCGAGAGCCGCGCGCGGCCGGGCACGACGTTGATGATGCCCGGCTGAAGCCCGAGCTCGCCGACCGTCCCGACGGTCCCGTCGCCCGCTTCGCGCGCGAGCCGCTCCACCTCCAGGACCACCCGGGCAGCCACGGGCGCGACGTCGAGCCGGAAGTCCATGGGCGTCGCCCCGGCGTGGTCGGCCCGGCCCTCGATGACGACGTCGGCGTGGATGTAGCCGGCGATGGCCGTGACGATGCCCAGGCGGTTCCCGGTGTCCTGGAGGACGCGGGCCTGCTCGATGTGAAGCTCGATCCAGCCCGTGAGGCCGTCGAGGATGCCGATCGACTCGCGCCAGCGGGACGGCTCGTAGCCGGCCTCCTCCGCGTGCTCCCAGAAGCTGCGCCCGTCGTCGATCGCCCGGAACTGCTCTTTCAGCTCCTCGTCGGTGACGCGTTGGGCGGTGATCCGGCTCCCGAGCAGCATCTGCCCGAAGCCCGACCCTTCCTCCTCGAGGAACGAGATGAGCTGGAGCGGCAGGTCGAGGCCGAGCTCCGCGTTCAGCCGGCAGACCTCGAGCGCGGTGACGACGCCCATCGTCCCGTCGTACTTGCCGCCGTTTCGGTTGGAGTCGCAGTGCGAGCCGAGACCGAAGGCGGGCTCCCCGGCCGGGCGGTTCCGGGCCACGAGCGTGCCGACCGGGTCGTAGGAGATCTCGAAGCCGAGCGCCTCGAGCTCGCGCACGAAGTAGTCGAGCGTCGCGCGGTACTCCGGCGTGTAGGCGTACCGCCGGATCGCCTCCTCGGAGCGCGTGTAGTCCGGGCCCGCGAGGGTCTCGATGTCGCGCTCGATCCGCTCGGCGCTCCGGGCCCGGTCGACGGCCGGCAGGGAAGCTGCCACGGCCTATCCGCGCAGCGGCACGGCGATCGGCCGGAACGGAGCCCCGGTCGCCCCGGTCAGCTTCAGCGGGCCGCCGATGAACGCGAACTCGTATTGCTTCTCCGCCGCGATCTCCTCCATCCAGACGACCTCCATGATCTGGGCTCCCGCCGTCGCGAACATGTAGCAGTGCACGGGCAGGAAGCCCTCGTCAGCGGAGGGAAGGACCTCGAGGCTGATCGTGTCGCCCGCGATGCACATCGCCCCGGTCTCCTCGCAGAGGTAACGCGTCGCCGCGAGCCCGATCCCGGGCGGATTCAGCAGGTAGCCGTCGTAGTCCGGCCATGCCGTCATGCGGCCCATGCGCAGGCAGACGACATCGCCGCGGCGCAGCTCGACGCCCTGCTCGCGCGCCGCCTTCTGGAGATCGTCCGGCGTGATCTCGTAGCTGTCCGGCAGGCAGTCGACACCGTGGAGGCCGGCGACGTCGAGGAGGACGCCGCGCGCGATGATCGTCGGGTACTTGTCGGTTCCGCCAACCGTCCAGTGACGGCTGCCGAGGTGCTTCTCCGCCGTCCAGCCGTTCCAGAAGCACCCGAAGTACCCGAGGTGGTTGAGCGTGTCGATGTGCGTCCCGCAGTGCGTGTACATGGCCATCGAGTCGCCGCAGTAGCTGTACTTCTCGTGCACCTCGGGCCCCGCGCCCGAGAGGCTGTCGTTCACCGATCCCTGCGGCGTATGCGTCATCCAGATGTCGAACTTCGGGTCGCCGGCGGCGGACCAAGACGGCATGCCGATGAAGTAGTCGACGGAGAGGTCGAAGACCTTCGTGCCGTCCAGACGCTCGAGGATCTCCTTCTGCGATTCGGGTGTGATCCAGTTGAGGCGCCCGATCTCGTCCTCGGCGCCCCAGGGGCTCTTCGAGACCTTGAGACCCCCCTTCTCCAGGATGGCCTCGTAGGTGAGACTCTCTTCGGTCGTTGCCATCTCGCTACCTCCTCCTAGTGGACGTGGACGGGACGCGACTCCTCGACGAGGGCGCCGTAGAGCTCGGGCCGCCGGTCGTCGAAGAGATGAACCTCGTACTCGCCGGGCACGATCGCCCGGTGCTTGTCGCGCGCCTCCGCCGGCTCGATCTCCGCGAGCACAAGCTCGTCGGCGTGCTCTCCGGCCTCGGCGAGACGGTCGCCGAGCGGACCAACGACCTGACTCCGCCCGAAGAACTCGACGCTTCCCTCGGCGCCGACGCGGTTCGCGGTCAGCAGGAAGATGCGGTTCTCGGCCGCGCGGGCCCGCGTCAGGAAGTCGGCGAACGGCCTCACCGCGGTCGGCCAGTTGGTGGGATGCAGGACGAGCTCGGCACCGCCCAGGGCGAGGACCCGCGTCGGCTCGGGAAATCGGAGCTCGTAGCAGATGACGATCCCGAGGCGGCCGGCCGGCGTGTCGTAGACCTCCGCCGGCTCCTCGCCGGGGACGACGAAGCGGTCGACGCCGAGGAACGGCAGATGGGTCTTGCGATAGCGGCCGAGGAGCCCGCCGGGCCCGACGAGCACGGCGGTGTTCCGTAGACGATCGCCGTCTCGCTCCAGGAGGCCCGCGACGCAGTGAAGGCCGTGCCGGGCGCACGCTTCCACGAGCGCCTGCACGCTCGGTCCGGGGATCTCCTCGGCGAAGCGTCGCGCCTCGTCCTCGCTCGCGAACATGTAGCCGGTCGTCGCGCACTCCGGGAAAACGACCAGATCGCATCCGGCGGAGGCCGCCTCCTCGAGCCGGGCGAGGCACGACTCGACGTTGCGTTCCGGCTCGCCGAGTCGCGGCTCCGTCTGGGCCACGCCGCAGAGCATCCGCGACCGAATATATAAGCTCGCGCCGTGCAGAGCATCGCCTTCTACTACGACGTCGTCTGCCCCTACTCGTACATGGAGTCGCCCGTCGTCGAGGCCGCCGAGGATCGCGGCGAGATCGAGGTGAACTGGCTCCCGTACGAGCTCCGGCCCGCCCCGAAGCCGCTGCTCGAGGTCCGCGGCGACCACCTTCGTACCGACTGGACCCAGACGGTCTACGGCCGGGCGCTCGAACGCGGGCTCGAGATCCACCTCCCTCGCTACCAGCCCCGCTCGACCTTGCCGCTTGCCGCGTGCCTCTGGGCCCAGGAGCAGGGGCGGCTGCGGGAGTTCAAGCACGCGCTCTACGAGGCGTTCTTCTGCGAGGGCGAGGACATCGCCACGGACGCCGAAATCGCGCGGGCGGCGGAGCGCGCCGGGCTGGACGCCCAGGAAGCGGTCCGGGGCGCCTACTCGCCCGAGCTCGGCTCGCGGCTCCAGGCGATCCGGCAGGAGGCCGAGGCGGCGGGGGTCAGAGGCGTTCCTTCGGTGCTCGCCGAGGACGGCCGCAGCCACTGGGGCATGGGCGGGGTCGATCGCCTGCTCACGGGGGAGCCGCTCGTTCCTCGCCCGGGCTAGAAAGCGTCCGCGAGCGCCGGCCGGCGCTCGTGCCAGTCGGTGGCCTGCTGGAAGGTGTGGGCCGCGCGCAGGACGGTCGCCTCGCCGAGGCGCGGGCCGACGAGCGCGAGGCCGACCGGCAGGCCGGCGACGAGACCGCAGGGCACGCTGGCGACAGGCGAGCCGACGAGGCTCCACGGCGAGTTGTACGGGATGAGCGCGAGCCGGTGGAGGGTCTCGCGGCCGCGGAGCTCGACGGTCTCGAAGCCGATCCGCGGCGGCAGAACCGGCATCGTGGGCGCGGCGAGGAGCTCGACCTGCTGGAAGACGCGCCTCATCTCTTCCACGGCCGCCTCTCGCGCGCGCCTTCCTGCTTCGCGGGTCTCGGGCGTGACGAAGAGGCCGACCAGCAGGCGCGCTCGCACGTCGGGGTCGTAGTCGGCGAGGCGGGTGCGGAGCCATTCCATGTGCACCTCCGTGGCCTCCGGGAACTGCATCGCCTGCTGAATCGTCCCCGCGTGCTCGAGCAGCGGTACCTCGACGGGGACGAGCTCGGCACCCAGGGAGCGGAGCTCGGCCAGCGCCGCCTCGACCGCCTCGGCGACAGGGGGGTCCGCACCCTCCACCAGGCTCGCGACGACCCCGACGCGCAGGCCCCGGACGCCTTCGCCCAGGAGCTCGCCGTACGGCGGGACGGGCTCGTCGAGACTGTTCGGGTCGCCGGGATCGTGACCCGCGACCGCCGCGAGGAGGAGAGCGCAGTCCTCGGCGGTAGGGGCGATCGGCCCGACGGCGTCGAAGCTCGGCGCCACGGGGATGACGCCGCGATTGGAGACACGGCCGGTCGAGGGTCGCAACCCGGTCACACCGCAGTAGCACGACGGGATCCTGATCGAGCCGGCAGTGTCCGTCGCGAGCGTCCCCGCGGCCAGGCCGGCGGCGACCGCCGCCCCGCTCCCGCCGCTCGACCCGCCGCAGACCCGGTCCGGCGACCACGGATTCCGGGCCGGCCCGAAGCACGTGCTCGTCGTGAGCGCGCCGTAGGCGAACTCGTGGAGGTTCAGCTTGCCGAGGATGACGGCGCCCGCCTGCCGAAGCTGCGCGACGACATGGGCGTCCTCTGCGGGCAGCCGGTCCGGCAGGACTCGGGACGCCGCCGTGGTGGGCGTCCCGGCGACGTCGATGACGTCCTTCACGGCCACCGGGACCCCCCAGAGCGGGCCGCGCTCGCCCGACTCGAGCAGCGCGTCCGCCTCGGCGAGTGCTTCCTCGGCCCGCACGGCGATGTAGGCGTTCAGCTCGCCGTCGAGCGCCTCGATCCGCCGGAGATACCGCTGGACGGCCTCGCGGGGCGAGAGCTCTCCCGCCCGAAGCGCTCGTGCCAGCCGCGCGAGGCTCACTCGCCCGGCGGCTCCGCAGGCGCGAGACGCTCGAGCTCCTCGAAAGCCGGCAGGAGGACCGCCAGAAACCCGCGCACCGCCTCGATGTCCTCGTCCGTGGGCGTCACACCGTGCGTCTCGGCGATCCGCCGGAGCTCGGCCGGCGATGGCGGCTCGGCCATGGAGCGACTCTAACGGAGGAGCAGGCCTAAGTTAGACTTCGGCCGTGCCGATCTACGCATACCGCTGCCAGGCCTGCGAGGAGCAGTTCGAGGAGCTGATGCGAGCATCGGCCGAGCCGCCGTCCTGCAGCAAGTGCGGCTCGAGCGACGTCGTGCGGGTTCTCTCGGTCTTCTCGACGGAGTGGAAGCCGAGCAACGTGAACTGGCATCGCGTCGTCTAGCGCGCCGCTCGTGTCCGAGAGCTGGCGCAACCGCAAGACGCTCATCCTGAGCCGCAGCGACATGATGGGCCTCCTGACGCCCGCCGAGTACAACGACTGCGTCGAGCACGCGTTCCGCATGCACGGGCTCGGCCGCGTCTACATGGAGCCGAAGGGCCACATCGTCCTCGACGACTACCCGGGCGAGTTCGAGGTCATGCCCTCGTTCATCGAGGATCCGCCCGCCGCCGCCTGCAAGTGGGTCTCCATCCGCGAGGACAACGCGCGCTTCGAGCTGCCGACCGTCTTCTCGATCCTCGTCTACACGCACCCGGAAAGCGGCTTCCCGCTCGCCATCTGCGACGGCTCGCACCACACGATGATGCGTACGGGCTCCTCGGCGGCCGTCTCGGCGAAGTGGCTGGCGCGCAAGGACTCGAAGGTCCTCGCCATCGTCGGCGCCGGCATGGTCGGCAAGGGCTCGCTGGCCACCTGCAACGAGGTGTTCCCCTGGGAGGAGGTGCGCGTCTGGAGCCGGAGCCGGGAGACGCTCGACCGCTTCGTGGCCGAGGAGCAGCCGCTGTACGAGAGCTTCGAGCTGCATGCCTCCACGAATCTCGAGGAGGTCGTCTCCGGCGCCGACGTCGTCGTCACCGGAACGCATGCCCGCGGGGGAATCGTCGAGGACGCCTGGATCGTGCCCGGCACGCACATCGCGGCCCTCGGTGCGGACCTCGAGGGCGAGCAGGAGCTCGAGGGAACCCTCCTCCAGCGGGCGCGCATCTTCGTCGACGACATCCGCCAGTGCCGCACGGACGGGGAGATCAACGTCCCCCTGCGCGAGGGCCTCATCGCCGAGGAGGACGTCGCCGGGGAGATCGGGAAGGTGATCGTCGGCGAGCTCCCCGGCCGCGAGTCCGACGACCAGGTCACCGTGTTCGACTCGACCGGGATTGCGCTCCAGGACTCGGCCACCGTCCCGCTCGAGTACGAGCGCGCTCTCGCGGCCGGCGTCGGCATCGAGAAGAAGATGATCTCGACCTAACGGCAGGCTGGATGGGCTTCCAGGAGATCGTCGACGAGCTGCTGGACGCCACCGGCGCGAGCAGGTGCACGCTCCGCCGCGATCTGCCGGACGACTTCTTTCCGGTCACCCACGAGGCGCTCGCACCCGGCGTCCCGTCGATCCGCGACGAGCGCACGACCGACCTGCGCAACGCGCCGGTCGTACGTGAGATGCTCGAGACGGGCAGGCAGGTCGTGCAGGACGACTCCGCCAGCGCCTTCGACGATCCCGGCTTCCAGCAGATGCTGGTCGCCTACGGCGGGATCGCGGCGCAGATCGTGACTCCGGTCTTCGTCGACGGGCGGCTCACGGCGGTCGTCTCGCTCCACCAGGTCGGGGCGCCGCGCACGTGGAGCGAGCGCGAGCGCGCCCTGGCGCACGAGGCGGCGGAGCGCGTGCGGGCGCTGCTCGCCGCGTGAGGATGCACAACCGCTGGCACCCGGACCTGGAGCCCGTCGTGAGCGTCGCTCCCGGCGAGGACCTCACGCTCGAAAGCGAGGACGGGCTCGCCGGACAGCTCGGGCCGGGGAGCACGCACGAGGACGCCGGCACTCTCGACCTCGGCCGCGGACACCCGCTCGCGGGCCCCGTCCACGTCGACGGAGCCGAGTCGGGCGACGTGCTCGAGGTCGACTTCCTCGCCTACGAGCCGGCGAGCTTCGGGGTCACCGCGGTCATCCCCGGGTTCGGCTACCTCGCCGACCTCTTTCCCGTGCCCTACCTGGTCAAGTGGGAGATCGACGGGAGAGGCGCACGCTCGCCGGAGCTGCCCGGCGTCTGCGTGCCCGCGGCGACCTTCGCCGGCGTCGCCGGCGTAGCTCCCTCGCACGAGACGCTCGCGCGGATTCGCGCTCGCGAGGAGGACCTCCGCGCCCGCGGCGGCGCGGTGGCGGACGAACTCCCGGAGACGGCCGTCCCGCCCGAGGCCGCCTCGGGCCTGCGGACGATCCCGCCTCGGGAGCTCGGCGGCAACCTGGACGTGCCGCAGCTCGTGGCAGGCAGCCGGCTCCTGCTGCCCGTCGACGTCCCAGGCGCCCTCTTCTCCGTGGGCGACCTCCACTTCGCGCAGGGCGAGGGGGAGGTGTGCGGCACCGGCATCGAGGTCGCAGGCTCGGTCACGCTGCGCTTCGGGCTCCGCAAGCGCCCGGCCTGGCGCCCGCCCTTCCCCGCGTACGAGACGCCCGGGCTCCCTGCCCGCCGTGCGTTCGCCACCACGGGACTGTCCGTCCGCGAGGACGGGCGCAACGAGTCGCTGGACATCTCCCTCGCCACGCGCCGGGCGCTCCTCGCCATGCTCGACCACCTGACGGTCGAGCGCGGCTTCGGGCGTGAGGGAGCGTACGCGCTCATGAGCGCCACGGTCGACCTGCGGCTGTCCGAGGTCGTGGACGTCCCGAATCCGCTCGTGTCCGCGCTCTTGCCCCTCGACGTCTTCGAGAGTTAGGAGGGCTTGCCGAAGGCTCCGGCGGCGGCCAGCTCGCGCACCCGCTCGCGGGGGTAGCCGCAAAGGTCCACGAGCACGCGCTCCGTGTCCTCTCCCCGCAAGGGCGCCCGCCTCGCGGGCTTCTCCTCGTCGCCGACGCGGAGCGGCGTGGCCACCTGGCGCACCGTGCCTAGTCGCGGGTGCTCGATCTCGACCAGGCCGCGGCGTGCTTGCACCTGCGGATCGGCAAGCGCCTCGGCGACGTCGTTCACCCGGGCGTTCGGCACCCCGGCGGCGGTCAGCACCTCCAGCCACTCCTCCGTCGTCCGCGTGAGGAACGTCCGGCGTAGCTCGGGGACGAGCTCACCGCGGTGGTCGTTCCGCCCGGCGAAGTCCGCGAAGCGCGGGTCGGCGGCCAGGTCGGGCCGGCCGAGCGCCTCGCAGAGCAGCTCCCAGAACTTCTGCTTCGGGCACGCGACGACGATCCACCCGTCCGCGGTGGGAAAGTTCTGGAAGGGCACCATCGACGGGTGGGCGGACTCCGAGAGGCGCTGGGGCTCGTAGCCTCGGGACGCCACCCACGTGCCGACGTACATGAGCTCGTGCAGCGCCGTCTCGAAGAGCGAGATGTCGCAGTCGCAGCCGACGCCGTCGCGCCTGGCGCGCCAGAGGCCGGCGATCAGCGCAAGCGCGGAGACGTACCCGCCCGAGAGGTCGACGAGGGAGAGCCCGCTCTTCGTCGGCGGCCCGTCGGGCTCCCCGGTCAGGCTCATCCACCCTGCCAGGCCCTGCATCATGTAGTCGTAGCCGCCCTCGGCTGACCGCGGACCGGTCATGCCGAAGCCGGAGAGGGAGCAGCAGACGACGCGCGGGTTCACGTTCTTCAGGTCCTCGTAGGTGATGCGCAGCCGCCTCGGCTGGTCGCCGCGGAGGTTCGAGTAGACCGCATCGACGGCGCGCACCAGATCCTCGAGCACGCCGCGCGCGTCCGGATGGCGGAGATCGAGGGAGATGCTCTTCTTGTTGCGGTTGAACGTCTCGAAGAAGAGCGAGTCCTCGCCCTCCTGGAACGGAGGGACGTAGCGGCCCACGTCCCCGCCCGACGAAGGGTCCTCGATCTTGATCACCTCGGCGCCGAGGTCGGCGAGCTGGAGCGTCCCCCACGGCCCGGCGCCGTACTGCTCGATCGCGAGGATCCGGACGTCGGCGAGCGGGAGCGTCACGCGCGCCGGCGCATGGCGACGGCGTGCCGCCACGCCCGCTGGTAGGCGGGCCGCAGGTACTCCAGGTGGGCGTGCATCTGCTCGGCGGCGCCGTCGGCGTCCCCCGCCGCGATCGCCGCGAGGATCGCGCGGTGGTGCTCGTTGATCGAGCTGTGGAAGCCCCGGCCGAGCGTGGAACGGGCGAGATGCGTCTGCAGGACGGTGAAGACAGGCTGGGTGGCGATGTACAGGAGCGCGTTCCCGCACGCCTCGACGATCACGGTGTGGAACCCCTTGTTGAACGAGAACTGCTCCTGCGTCGTCATCTGGAGCGGCTCCTCGGGGATCGTGTCGCGCAGGCGCTCGACGTCGCCCGGGCTGGCCCGCTCGGCGGCGAGCCGTGCCGCCGGCACCTCGATCAGCTCGCGTAGCTCGAGGAACTCCTCCAGCGTGACGTGATCGGACTCGGAAAGGAGGTTGAGGTTGCCGCGGAGGAACTCGGAGATGTGGTCGACGGTGGGCAGGGTGACGTAGCTGCCCCCGCCCGCCCCCTTCGTCGTCCGGATCAGGTTCTGGGCGGTGAGGATCCGCAACGCCTCCCGCACGGTCGCGCGGCTGACGCCGAACTCGCGCGCGAGCACCGCCTCGTTCGGAAGCCGCTCGCCCGGCGCGAGCTCGCCCGAGACGATCAGCTCGCGCAGCTGATCGTTCACCTGCTCGTACGCCTTGCGGACCCGGCGCACCGGCATCGCCTGCGGATCTGTCGGAACCGGCCGGATGGCGCGCTTGCGGGGCACTAGCCCTTGCCGAACTCCCGGTCGCCTGCGACCGAGACGGGGTTCGGCCGCCGTTTCGGGTCGTGGGTCTCGAAGTACGCCGTCAGGCTTCCCGTCCCGTCGCGCGAGGCCCTCAGCTCCGCGCGCAGGCGCTTCGTGGCGTCCGGGTCGACGGCCCAGGTGCGCTCGTCGGCGAAGACGACCCCGTAGGCGTCGCGGGCGATCTCCGACGTCGTGAAGTCGTCGAGGACGTCCTCGCGGACCAGGTCGGGGTCGCGCTCGAGCGGGTCGCCGTACCCGGCGGCGTTCGGCTCGACGAGCTCGATGAAGTCGCCGGCCTCGAAGGGGACGCCCGTGACCTTCGCGTCCAGGACCTCCTCGTCCGACCGGTCGGCGTTCTTCCGACAGGAGGCGACGAGCCCGTCCCAGCCGCCGAACACACCGCGCGGAGGGTCGGTCTGCCGGTCACCCTCGCAGGAGTACACGCCCGGGACGAGGTAGCGGTTCCGCCGGATGATGCCGATCCCGCCTCGCCACTTGCCCGGGGCGGCGGGCTCGGGCCGGAGCTCGTACTGGTCGCAGCGGATCGGGAAGCGCAGGTCGAGCTCCTCGATCGGGTTGTTGCGGGTGTTGGCCATGAGGTTGTCGACGGAGTCCATGGCGTCCTTGCCGTGGCGGCCGCCATACGCGCCTTCGTTCACCTCGAGGTAGAGCCAGTACTCGCCCTGCTTCTCGTCGAAGCCCGAGTACGCGCAGAAGTGGATCCCCGCCGAGTTCCCCGCCGTCGTCTTCTCCGGCAGCGCGTCGCTCAGGGCGAGGATGACGTTGTCGACGACGCGCTGAACCTGCGTGAAGCGCGAGAAGCACGCACGCGGGAAGGTCGGGTTGTAGATCGTCCCCTTCGGAGCGACGACCTCGACGGGGCGGAAGACGCCGTCGTTCTGCGGGACGTGCTCGGGGAAGACTGCCTCGTCGAGCAGGATGGTGCGGACGGCGTAGTAGGCCCCGACGAGGAGCGAGCCCTCGAAGGGGACGTTGAAGCCGGTCGGGACCTCGGGATTCGAGCCGGTCAGGTCGATCGTGATCGAGTCGCCCTCGACGACGACCTTCGTCTCCACGCGGAGGCGGACGCCGCGGTTGCGGGCGTCGTCGTCGAGCCACCCCGTCGGCGCCGAGTACTCGCCGTCGGGGATCTTCGCGATCTCCGCGCGGAGCATCCGCTCGGAGTAGTCCATCCACTCGTAGGCGGCGCTCATGACGGTTTCGGCCCCGTACCGCTCCACGAGCCTCAGGAACCGATCGCGGCCCAGCTGGCAGGCAGCCAGCATCGCGTTCATGTCCCCCCGGTTCATCGTCTCGGTCCGGACGTTGTCGAAGATCATCCGGTCGAGGTCCGCGTTCAGCTCGCCGGCCTCGTACCAGCGGAGCGCGTTGTACATCTTCGCCTCGGCGTAGACGTCGAACGCGTCGGCGTTGATGCCCGGGAAGGAGCCGCCCACGTCGAGCACGTGCGCGGTTACGGCGGCGAACCCGAGCAGCTCGCCCTCGTGGAAGATCGGGACCGCGACGGCGACGTCGGGGCTGTGCGACGCGCCGAGGTAGGGATGGTTGTGGACGATGACGTCGCCGTCCTGGATCTGCCCGTCGAGGCGGTAGAGGAAGCCGCGGATGTACCAGGGCAGGGAGCCGATGTGCATCGGCGTCGAGTCCGACTCGCAGAGCTCCCGTCCCTCCGCGTCGAAGATCCCGGCGCCGAGATCCTCGGACTCGCGGATGATCGAGCTGTAGCTCATCCGGAAGAGCACGCCGGCCATCTCCTTGGCGATGGCGTGGAACGCGCCGCCGAGAACGCGGAGGGTGACCGGGTCGACCTCCACCCGCTCGCGCGTCGGCGGGCCCGGCCGGCGCCCGACCTCGTACTCCATCACAGACATCTAGGCCTCCACTGCTTCGGCGGCGTCCCGGGCTTCGGCCCGGGCGGCGGCGCCGGTCGCGATGACGAGGTTGCCGTGGCCGTCGACCGACGCAGCGAGCCCCGGGGGGACGACCGTCGTCGAGTCGTACTGGCGCACGATCGCGGGCCCCTGGAGACGGTTGCCCGCCTGCAGGGAGGAGCGGTCGTAGTACCTGGTGGCGACCTGCCGCAGCTCCCCCTGCACCCAGAACCATGCGGGCCCTTCGTAGCGCAGGGCGTCTTCGGGGGGCGCCTCGTCGCCGCGGTCGACCTCGACGTCCTGGAGCGGCGGCATGAGGCCGATCCCGCGCACGCGTATGTTCGGGATCTCGATGTCGGAGTCCTCGAAGCGGCGCGAGTACTCCCGCTCGTGGATGTCGTGGAAGTCGGCGCGGAGCTTCTCCCCCCAGGCCTCGTCGATCTCGCCGGAGTCGACCTCGACCCGCAGCTCGTATCCCTGGCCCGCGTAGCGGGCGTCGACGACGCGCTGGACGAGGAGACGGTCGGCCGGAATCCCGTCCGCCTCGAGCTGGCGTCGGGCCTCCTCCTCGAGCTCCGCGAAGCGGGTCGCGAGCGAGGCGGCATCCAGCGCCGACAAGCGTTGATACGACGTCGCCACGTACTCGTAGACCATGTCGGTGGCCAGGAGGCCCATGGCCGCTGTGACGCCCGGGAACGGCGGGACGACGACGTTCGGCGTTCCCACCTCGACCGCGATCTGCGCGGCGAACAGCGGACCGGCACCGCCCTCTGCGACCAACGCGAAGTCGCGCGGGTCGAATCCCTTGCGTACGGAGTTCTCTTCGATGGACTGGACCATGGAGTGCGTGAGGATCTGCACCGCTCCCATCGCGGCTTCCTCGACGCTCATCCCGAGAGCCTGCGCCGGGCCTTTCTCGAATGCTCGCCGGGCCAGGTCGGGCTGAAGCTCCATGCCCCCGCCGAGGAACGCCTCCGGACTGAGCCAGCCGAGCACGACCATGGCGTCGGTCGCGGTCGCCTCGTTGCCGCCGCGTCCGTAGGCCGCCGGGCCCGGGTCGGCGCCCGCCGAACGCGGCCCGACGCGGAAGATGCCGCCCTGGTCGACGTAGGCGATCGAGCCGCCGCCGGCGCCGATCGTGTCGACGTCGACCATCGGGATCATCGCCTGGTAGGGGCCGACCTTCGTGTCCAGGAGGTGCTTCATGCGGAGCTTGCCGCCCTGCGCAAGCCCGATGTCGGCCGAGGTCCCGCCGACGTCGAGCGTGATCACGTTCTCGTGGCCCGCCTGCCGGCCCGCCCAGATGCCGCCGACGACACCGGCGACCGGCCCGGACATGAGGAGGTTCACGGGGCGCGTGGTCGCCGCCGCCGGCGTCGACACCCCGCTCGCCGAGGTCATCAGATGGACGTCCGTCCGGACGTCCAGCGCCCGCAGCTCCTCCTCGAGCCGGCGCACGTAGCTCGCGACCTTCGGCCCGATGAAGGCGTTGAGGCAGACGGTGGAGAAGCGCTCGTACTCGCGGTACTGGGGCAGGACCTCCGAGGAGACCGAGAGGAAGGCCTCCGGAAACTCCTCGCGCACGATCTGGGCGACACGCGCCTCGTGCTCCGGATTCAGGAAGGAGAACAGGAAGCACACCGCGACCGCCTCGACCTCGGCCTCCTTCAGCTCCCTGACCCGTTCCCGGGCAGCGTCCTCGTCGAGGGGCACGAGCACCTCGCCGTCTCCGGTGATCCGCTCGGGGACGGTGAGCCGGTAGCGTCGGCGCACGATCGGGTACCGCTGCCACGGCAGATCCTGGTAGTTCGAGAAGTTCAGCGGCTTCTTGTGGCGCGCGATATGAAGGATGTCGCGGTAGCCCTCCGTCGTGATCAGCCCGACCCGGGCTCCGTTGTGCTCGATCACGATGTTCGTCGCGATCGTCGTCCCGTGGAAGACCCCGTCGAGGGCGGCGGGGCTCTCCCCCGCCTCGGCGGTCAGCTCGCGGATGCCCTGAACCGTTCCCTGCGACGGGTCCTCGGCGGTGGTCGGCAGCTTGTGGACGAGCACCGTGCCGCTCTCGTCGTCGACGTAGATCAGGTCGGTGAACGTGCCTCCGACGTCGACCCCGAGTCGCTTCACCCGCCACTCCCGGTCGTGAGGACGATCTTCCCGAAGAACTCCCGGCTCTCCATCAGATCCATGGCGTCCTTGGCCTTCTCGAGCGGGAAGGTCTGGTGGACGAGCGGGACGATGCGACCGCGGCGCGCGAGCTCGAGGCAGGCCTCCACCTCGGCCATCGTGTAGACGAACGAGCCGATGACGGACTTCTGCCCGCGGAAGAACGGAATGATGTCGAAGGGGACGACCTCGCCCGCGTGGCCGCCGCAGATGACGAGGCGCCCGTCCTTCGAGAGCGAGTCGAGGCCCATCTGGAAGAGGTCGCCGCCGCAGTGCTCGTACACGAGGTCGACCCCGCGGTCGTCCGTCAGGCGCATGACCTCGGCCACGAGGTCCTGCTTCGTGTAGTTGACCCCGGCGTCCAGCCCGAGCTCGGCGGCCCGAGCGAGCTTGTCGTCGCGCGACGAGTTTCCGATCACGTAGGCGCCGGCCATGTGCGCGAGCTGCACCGCGGCCGAGCCGATGCCGCTTCCCACGGAGTTGATCAGAACCGTCTCGCCGGGGCGAAGCCCCCCGCGCGTGAAGAGCATGTGCCAGGCGGTTGCGAAGGCGATCTGCACGGCCGCCGCCTCGACGTCCGAGACCTCGTCCGGCACGCGCACGAGCTGGGAAGCCGAGCAGACGAGCCGCTCCGCGTAGCCTCCGGAGTGGGCGAAGCTGATGAAGCCCGCGTCGAGGCAGAGCGACTCGCGGCCGGTCGTGCAGAAGCGGCAGCGACCGCAGGTGTCCATCAGGAACGGCATGACGCGGTCGCCCACCTGCCACCCCTCGACGTCTTCGCCCAGCTCGGCGATTCGTCCGACCACCTCGAGGCCGAGGACGTGTGGCGGCTCCACGGGGAACCGCGACGTGCCTTCGCGAACGTCGACGTCGAGGTGGTTGAGGGCGCACGCGGCGATGTCGATCGCGACCTCGCCGCGGCCCGGAGTCGGGTCGTCCAACTCCTCGAGTCGGAGCACCTCGGAGCTCCCGAACTCGTGGAACACGACGGCCTTCACAGCTGCTCCTCCTTGCGCACCTGACCGAATCCGTGTTTATGTCTGACTTCGGCAACAATGTCAACTTCGATGTCGCTCGCAACGGCCCGCTCCCTGCTCTTCGCGCCCGGCCACGAGGAGCGGAAGCTGCAGAAGGCGCTCGCCGCGGGCGCCGACGCGGTCGTCGCCGACCTCGAGGACGCGGTCCCGGCGGGCGAGAAAGAGGCCGCCCGCGCGGTTGCGAGACGCGTGCTCGAGAGCACCGCCACTCGAAGCCTCGTGGCCGTGCGCCCGAACGCTGTCGGGACGGCGCACTGGGAGGCCGACCTGGCGGCGGTGAGCGGCCTCGATCTGGACGCGCTCGTCCTGCCGAAGGCAACGCCGGAAGCGGTGACGGCGCTGGGGCCGGACGGCCCGCCGGTCATCGCGATCGTCGAGACGGCGCTCGGCCTGCGGCAGGCCTACGAGACCGCCCGCCTGCCACGCGTCGCGGCCCTCGTGCTCGGTGCGGTCGACCTGGGCGCCGAGCTCGGTCTCGAAGCGCGGGCGGACGGCCAGGAGGTGCTCTACGCGCGTTCGCAGGTCGTCATCGACTCGAGCGCCGCCGGCATCCGGAGCCCGTTCGACCTCGTGCACCTGGACATTCGCGACGACGAGGGCCTCGAGGCCGAGGCGCGCCTCGCGCGCTCGCTCGGCTTCCGCGGCAAGGCCTGCATCCACCCGGCCCAGATCGAGATCGTGAACCGGGTCTTCTCGCCCACGAAGGAGGAGCAGGAGCGAGCCCGTCGCGTGATCGAGGCCTACGAGCACGCGCTCGCGGACGGACGGGGCGTCGTCGCGCTCGACGGCGAGATGATCGATCTCCCCGTCGTCGAGCGCGCCAGACGAGTCCTCGCCGAGACCGAAAGGAGCAGTTCCCGATGACGACAGAACGCGCGGCGGCGCCCAAGGCGTGGCGCGGCAGGTTCTACGAGGACTTCGAGGTCGGCGACGTCTTCCGCAGCCGCTTCGGCCGCACGATCACCGAGACGGACAACGTCTGGTTCACGTGCCTGACCATGAACACGAACCAGGTGCATTTCAACGTCCCCTTCGCGGAGCGAACCCGGTTCGGACGCCCGCTCGTGAACAGCGCATTCACGCTTGCGCTCGTCACCGGCATGACGGTTCCCGACACCAGCGAGAACGCGACGGCGAACCTCTCCTGGACGGACATCAAGCTCCCGCGCCCGGTGTTCGCCGGCGACACGCTCTGGGCCGAGAGCGAGATCACAGACCTGCGCGAGTCGAGCTCGAACCCGAGCGTCGGCATCGTCACCATGCGCTCCCGCGGCGTGAACCAGCAGCGCGAGGTCGTGATCGAGTTCCAGCGGACGTTCATGGTCTACAAGCGCGACGCCCCCGAGGTCGAAGACTCGTTTCCGGGCACCGACGCGGACTGGACGGTCTAGGGTGACGGCCGCGCGGACGCTGGCGGAGTGGACCACCGCCCTCGTGCTCGACGACGTTCCGAACGAGGTCGCGGAGGCGGCCAAGCTCCATCTTCTCGACACCCTTGGCTGCGGTCTGGCGGCGGCGGCTCTCGGCGTCGCCACCGAAGGGCTGGAGACGATGGCCGAGCTCGGCGGCGGCGACCAGGCGACCGTGATCGGCGGGGCCGGCCTGCCCGCTGCGAACGCGGCCTTCGCGAACGCGATGCTCTGCCACGGCCTCGACTTCGACGACACCCACTCGGACTCGATCGCCCACGTGAGCGTCGTCACCTGCCCTGCCTCCCTGGCGGTGGCGGAGGCGGGCGGAGCCCCCGGCCGCGACGCGCTCTCGGCGATCGTGGCCGCGAACGAGGTCGTCACTCGTGTCGGCATGGCCGCCTCCGGCCGCTTCCACGCGCGCGGATTCCATCCCACCGCGGTTTGCGGGATCTTCGGCGCGACCGCGGCGGCCGCGCGCCTGGGCGGGCTGGACTCCGGACGGGCGGCGAGCGCGCTCGGGATCGCGGGCTCGCTCGCGTCGGGCGTCTTCGCCTATCTCGAGGACGGTACGGCGACGAAGCCCATCCATCCGGCCTGGGCCGCCCACGGCGGTCTCGTCGCCGCCCGCCTCGCCGCGCACGGAGCCGAGGGGCCGCCCAGCATCTTCGAGGGGAAGTTCGGCCTCTACCACGCCTTCCTCGGCGCCGGAAAGGACGAGATCGACCTGGACGCCCAGCTCGCAGACCTGGGGACGCGCTGGGAGACGCCGAGAATCGCCTTCAAGCCGTATCCCGCCTGCCATTTCATGCACGGGGCCGTGGGCGCGACGGCGGAGGCGGGCGCCGGCGGGCTCCTCCCCGACGAGGTCGAGGAGATCGTCGTCACCGTGCCGGCGGCGGGTGTCGACCTCGTGCTCGAGCCGGCGGACAAGAAGGTCGCGCCCCGCACGACGTACGAGGCAAAGTTCAGCCTCCAGTACTCGGCGGCGGCCATGATCGTCCACGGCCGCTGCGGCGTCACGACCTACGCCGACGACGCGATCCGCGATCCGCAGGTGCTCGAGCTCGCCAAGCGCGTCCGGTACGAGACGAAGGACTACTCGACCTATCCCGCCGCCTTTCCCGGCGGCGTTCGCATCACCACGCGGGACGGGCGCACGCTCGAGGCCGACCTGCCGCACCAGCGCGGCGGGCCCGAGAACCCGATGACGCCCGGCGAGGTGCGGGAGAAGTACCGCGAGAACGCCGGGCTGGCGCTCGAGCCGGAAGCCGTGGAGGCCCTCGAGGAAGCCGTCCTCTCGCTCGAGGAGCAGGACGACCTGCGGGCTGCGCTCGCGCCGCTCGCCGCCGCCGCGCTCGAGCGGGCGCCGGCCTGATGGGGGGGACGGAGCAAACCTCCGAGCAGCGGGAGATCGTCGCGACGATCCGGGAGTTCGTCGAGCGCGACGTCCTGCCGGTCGCCTCCGACCTCGAGCACGCCGACGAGTACCCCACGGCGCTCGTCGAGACGATGAAGGAGCTCGGCCTCTTCGGCGTCACGATCCCCGAGGCCTACGGCGGCCTCGGCCTCGACCTCTCGACGTATGCCCGCATCCAGGTCGAGCTCTCGCGGGGCTGGATGAGCCTCTCGGGCGTCCTCAACACGCACTTCATCTCCGCCTGGATGATCGGGGAGCACGGAACGGAGGAGCAGCGCCGCCGCTACCTGCCCCGCATGGCCACCGGCGAGCTGCACTTCGCCTACTCGATGACCGAGCCGCACGCCGGCTCCGACGTCCAGGCGATTCGCACCCGCGCCGTCCGCGAGGGCGACGAGTACGTGATCACCGGCCAGAAGATGTGGGCCACCAACGGCCTCAGGTCGAGCGGCGTCATGCTCCTCGCGAAGACCGACCCGGACGCCGACCCGCCGCACCGGGGAATGACGGCGTTCATCATCGAGAAGGAGCCCAACGTCCACGAGCAGCCCGGCCTGACGGTCTCCCGCCCGCTCAAGAAGCTCGGGTACAAGGGAGTCGAGTCGACGGAGCTCGCCTTCGACGGCTTCCGCACGCCCGCGGCATCCGTGCTGGGCGGCGAGGAGGGCGTGGGCTTCAAGCAGTTCATGGGCGGAATCGAGCTCGGGCGCGTGAACATCGCCGCCCGGGCGGTGGGAATCGCCCAGGCGGCGTTCGACGCCGCGATCCGCTACGCCCGGGAGCGGGAGGCCTTCGGCAAGCCGATCGCCCACCATCAGGCGATCCAGCTGAAGCTGGCGCAGATGGCAACGAAGATCGAGGCCTCGCGGCTTCTCATGCTCGAGGCCGCGGCCAAGAAGGACGCCGGGGAGCGCGCCGACCTGGAAGCCGGCATGGCCAAGCTCTTCGCGACCGAGACGGCCGAGGAGGTGGCGCTCGAGGCGATGCGGATCCACGGCGGCTACGGCTACTCGCAGGAGTACGTCGTCGAGCGCATCTATCGGGACGCTCCCGTGCTCATCCTCGGCGAGGGCTCGAACGAGATCCAGCAGCTCCTCATCGCCCGGCGCCTGCTCGAGCGGTACGAGGCTTGACATGGAGTTCTCGCTCCCCGACGAGCTGACGGAGATCCGCGCGGCCGTCCGCGACCTCTGCGCCGGCTTCCCCGGCGAGTACTGGCGCTCTCTCGAGCCCGACCGCTACCCAGAGGACTTCGTGCAGGCGCTCACCGACGGCGGGTGGCTCGCCGCGCTGATCCCGGAGAAGTACGGAGGCGCGGGCCTCGGGCTGACGGCGGCGAGCGTCATTCTCGAGGAGATCAACGCGTCGGGCGGAAACGCGGGCGCCTGCCACGCCCAGATGTACACCATGGGCACGCTCCTCCGGCACGGGAGCGACGAGCAGAAGGAGCGCTACCTGCCGAGGCTCGCCGCCGGAGAGCTTCGGCTCCAGGCCTTCGGCGTGACGGAGCCGACCGTGGGGTCGGACACGACGCGCATCCAGACCACGGCCGAGCGGGTGGACGGCGGCTACGTCGTCAGCGGCCAGAAGGTCTTCACCTCGCGCGCCCTCTATTCCGACCTGATGCTCCTGCTCGCGCGCACGACGCCGCTCGACGAGGTCGTCAAGCGGAGCGAAGGCCTCTCGGTCTTCCTCGTCGACATGAAGGCCGCCGGGGACGCGCTCACCATCCGGCCGCTCCGCACGATGATGAACCACGCAACGACCGAGGTGTTCCTCGACGGCGTCGAGCTCCCGGCCGACGCGCTCGTCGGCGAAGAGGGGCAGGGCTTCCGCTACATCCTCGACGGGATGAACGCCGAGCGCGTGCTCATCGCGGCGGAGTGCATCGGCGACGGCCGCTGGTTCGTGGAGAAGGCGGCGCGCTACGCGTCGGAGCGGGAGGTCTTCGGTCGGCCGATCGGCGCGAACCAGGGCGTCCAGTTCCCGGTCGCGAGGGCGCACGCGGCCATCGAGGCGGCCGACCTCATGCGCTACAAGGCGGCCTGGCTGTTCGAGCAGGGCGAGCCGGCGGGCGCGGAGGCGAACATGGCGAAGCTCCTCGCCGCCGAGGCGTCCTGGGCGGCGGCGAATGCCTGCCTGGACACCCACGGAGGCTGGGGCTTCGCGGAGGAGTACGACGTCGAGCGCAAGTTCCGCGAGACCCGCCTCTACACGATCGCCCCCGTCTCGAACAACCTCATCCTCGCCTACCTCGGCCAGCATGTTCTCGGGATGCCGCGCTCCTACTAGTGCCCCGTCAGGCAATACATGCCTGCTTCTGCCCGCGATCACTCGGCGCGGCACCCTCGCCCTTGCCAAGGCCACCAGCTTGAGGGACGGTGCGCTTCGGTCTCTTCGTATCGGCGCAGCACCTGGCCGGAGACGATCCGGTCGCCCGGCTCGCCGAGCACCTCGAGCAGGTGCGCTTCGTGCGCGATGCCGGCTTCCACTCGGTCTTCGCCGGCCAGCACTTCCTGCCGGCGCCGTTCCAGATGCTCCAGCCGGTGCCGCTGCTCGGCCGCCTCGCGGCGGAGACGGGCGACATGCGCGTCGGAGCCGGAATCCTCCTCCTCCCGCTCCTGAACCCGGTCGAGGTGGCCGAGCAGGCGGCGACCCTGGACGTCGTCACGGGCGGACGGTTCGTGCTCGGCGTCGGGCTCGGCTACCGCGCGGAGGAGACCGCCGCGTTCGGCGCGTCCGAGCGGCGGGTCGGCGTCTTCGGCGAGAAGCTCGACGTCGTTCGACGGCTGCTCGAGGGCGACGAGGTGACGGCGGAAGGACACGGCTACCGCCTGGAGCGCGCCCGCCTTGCGCCCCGGCCGGTGCAGTCGCCGCGACCTCCGATCTGGATGGCGGCGAACGGCGACGCCGCCGTCCGGCGCGCCGCCCGGCTCGCCGACACGTGGTTCGTGAACCCGCACGCGTCCCTGGCGGAGGTGGAGCGCCAGCTCGGGCTCTTCCGTGCCGAGCGAGGCTCCGAGCCGGAGGAACTGCCCATGCTCCGCGAGGCCTGCGTGGCGCCGACCGACGACGAGGCGTTCCGGATCGCGCGCCCGCACCTGGCCCGCAAGTACGAGACCTACGTCGACTGGGGGCAGAGCGACGTCCTCCCGCCCACGGACACGCTTCGGCAGGAGTGGGACGCGCTCCACGCCGGCCGCTTTCTCCTCGGCGCGCCCGCGACGGTCCTCGCGCAGATCGAGGACCTGCGCACGATCGGCGTCACCGAGCTCGTCCTCCGCGTCCAGTGGCCCGGCCTCCCCCAGCGCGACGCCATGCGGACGCTCGAGCTGCTCGCCAACGAGGTGCTGCCGCATGCCTGACCGGTCGGGGATCGACCTCGTCGTCTACGGAACCGAGGCGCCGCCCGGCCTCCTCGAGTGCGTCGAGCTCGCCGAGGCGGCCGGCCTCGGCGGCGTCTGGGTCGGCGATTCGCCGGTGCTCTGGCGCGAGCTCTACGTCCTTCTCGGCGCCGCCGCCGAGCGGACCGGCCGCATCCGCCTCGGGCCCGCGGTCACCAACCCGATCTCGCGCCAGTCCGCGGTGACGGCGAGCTCCCTCATGACGCTTCAGGAGCTCTCGGGCGGACGCGCAGCGCTCGGGCTCGGCCTCGGCGCGAGCGCCGTCCGAACGGTCGGCGCCAGGCCGGCGCGGCTCGCGGAGCTCGAGCACGCCGTGACGGAGATGCGCACGTACTGGGCCGGCGGCGAGGACGGACTCGGCTACGGCGCCGGGCAGCCGCCCATCCCGCTCCTCCTGGGCGCGAGCGGTCCGCGCATGCTCGAGCTCGCGGGTCGCATCGGCGACGGCTGCCTGGCGGTCGTCGGCCTCAGTCCCCGCCAGCTCGAGGCCGCCCGCGCACGCCTCCGGGCCGGCGGCCCGGTGGCGGGCTTCGAGGTCGTGTGGTGGGTGCCGATCGCCGCGGCGAAGGACGCGGAGCGGGCCCACGAGGACGTGAAGCCGTACGTCGCGCGCTCGCTCCGCCACCCGCTCCCGGCAGAGCTCACGCCCGTCGAGCACGAGGCAGCCGAGCGGATCCGAGCCTCGTACGACTACCGACGCCACCTCGAGCCCGGAGCGCACGCCGGCCTCGTCCCCGACGAGATCGTCGCCGACTGGGCGGTCGCCGGAACGCCGGCCGACTGTCGCGAGCAGCTCGCCTCCCTCGACCTGCGTCCCGGCGAGCGCATCGGTCTCGTGCCCGATGGGCCGCGAGCCCAAGCCCGCACAGGTGCGGCGCCTGCTCGAGGAGGTCCTGTGAGCTACGCCCGGCGCGCGGCGGCGTCGAAGGCGGCGAGCGACTCCTCGACCTCCTCCCTGCCGATGCCGCGGGCGATGAACACCAACCGCGAGCGGCGGTCCTCGTCGGGCCAGGCATCGAGGTGCTCGGGCGGGTGGACGACGTGCTGGACGCCGTTCAGGACCACCGGCCCCGGGGCGCCGACGTCGAGGAGCCCCTTGACGCGCAGGACGTCCGCGCCGCGGCTGGCGAGCAGCATCGTGAGCCAGATGCCGAAGGCGGTCCAGTCCACCGGCCGCTCGAGGAAGAGCACGAAGGGGTGCACGTCCGCGTGACCCGCGGTGTCCGGCAGCCGAAGCTCGCGCGGATCGAGGCTGCCGGGCGCGAGGAGGAGCGCCGGGTCGACGTCGCCGAAAGAGGCCTCCAGCAGCTCGGCGGCCGGATTGAGGCCGCGGAGCCGCTCCTCGAGCCGTTCGACGGCGCCCCGCTCGGCGACGTCCGTCTTCGTGACGACGAGGCGGTCGGCCACGAGGATCTGCTTCAGCGTCTCGTCCTCGCGATCGAGCTGGCCGTCCCCGTTGAGCGCGTCGACCGTCGCGATGACCGCCCCGGGCTCGAAGTGGTGCATGACGACGGGCTCGGCCAGCAACGTGTTCAGGACGGGGGCGGGATCCGCGAGGCCCGTGGTCTCGACCAGGACGCGCCGGAAGGGCGGGATCTCCCCGCGCGTGCGTCGGCTCAGCAGGTCGCGGAGCTCGTCGGCCAGGTCGCCCCGGAGCGTGCAGCACAGGCAGCCGTTGCCGAGCAGGACGGTCCGCTCGTCCACCTGCCGGAGCAGGTGGTGGTCGATCGCCACCTCGCCGAGCTCGTTCACGATCACCGCCGTCTCGCCGAGCTCGGGGCGGCCGAGCAGGCGGGAGACGAGCGTCGTCTTGCCGCTCCCGAGGAAGCCGGTGACGAGGACGACCGGAAGGTTCTCAGCCACCGCGAAGCGCCCGCGACGAGGACGGGGTCGAGTGGGTCGAGCGGACGCCCGGCGAGCCGTTCCGCCGCCGTCCAGAGAGCGCCCAGGTCGTCGACCACCGCCGTCTTGCCCTTCCGGTCACGCAGCACGTACACGCGACCGCCCCAGTCCCCGAGCTCGAGCCCGAACTGAGAGAGCACGCGGTTCAGGAGCCGCACGCGGAACACGCGCTCGCGCCGGCCGGATTCGCGCTCCGCCCAATGGCTCGTGAGGAGGACACCGCAGAGAGCACACATGCCGCTTGCTTTCTAGCACGCTCCCGCACTACGTTCACATCCCGTCCGAGAGGAGGAGGAAGCGATGGCCAAGGAGATCTTCTGCGCGTACGGCATCGACGTCGACGCTGTCGCCGGGTGGCTCGGGTCCTACGGAGGGGAGGACTCGCCGGACGACATCTCGCGCGGGCTCTTCGCCGGCGAGGTCGGCACCCCTCGGCTGCTCGACCTGTTCGAGAAGGCCGGGCTGAAGACGACGTGGTTCATCCCGGGCCACTCGATCGAGACGTTCCCCGACGAGACGCGCATGGTCGCCGACGCAGGGCACGAGATCGGCATGCACGGCTACTCGCACGAGAACCCGATCGCGATGACGCCGGAGCAGGAGGAGGACGTCCTCGTCAAGTGCATCGGCCTGATCGAGGAGGTCTGGGGCCGGCGCCCGACCGGCTACGTCGCGCCGTGGTGGGAGTTCTCCCGCGTCACCAACGAGCTCCTGCTGAAGCACGGGATCAAGTACGACCACTCGCTCATGCACAAGGACTTCCACCCCTACTACGTCCGCGTCGGCGACTCGTGGACGAAGATCGACTATTCGCAGGCGGCGGCCGACTGGATGAAGCCGCTCGTGCGCGGCGAGGAGACCGACCTGATCGAGATTCCCGCCAGCTGGTACCTCGACGACCTCCCGCCGATGATGTTCATCAAGGCCTCGCCGAACAGCCACGGCTTCGTCAACCCCCGGCAGCTCGAGCAGATCTGGATGGACGCCTTCGACTGGGTCTACCGCGAGCACGATTACGCCGTCTTCACCATGACCATCCACCCCGACGTGAGCGGCCGCCCGCAGGTGCTGCTCATGCACGAGCGGATCATCGAGCACATCAACTCGCACGACGGCGTCCGCTGGGCCACGTTCGACGAGATCGCGGACGACTTCGCCCGCAGGAGCCCGCGCGGCAGCTAGTTCTCAGGGCTCCTCAGCGCGTGGCGCCCACGAGGACGCCGCCGGTAACGACGAGCGCCGCGGCCAGCACGAGGCGAGGGCCGACGGCCTCGGTGCGGCCCAGGAGCGCAGCAGCGAGCAGCACGCCCCAGAGCGACTGCGTCGCGTTGAGCGGGGCCACGACGGTGACGTCACCGCGCGAGAACGCCAGGAGCAGAGCCATGTAGGCCAATCCGAGGCAGAGCGCAGCCGGCGCAAACGCCGGCAGGGCCGCGCGGATGCGCGGCACGACGGGACCGGCACGACGGGAGGCCGTCAGGTAGGCGAGCAGGGCGAGCGCCGCCGCGCCCAGCGACACCGCGGCGGCGAGCACGGGGTCGGCCCCCGTGTCGAGGGAGACCCAGCGCACCACGTTGTCGCGCACGGCGAAGAGGGTCGCCGCGACGAGCGCGAGCACGATGCCCACGGCGCGGAACCCGGGCGGGCGCGAGCGCTCCCACACGAGGAGCGCGCCGCCGAGGACGATCGCGATCGTGGCGGCGGCGAGCGCGGGCCTCAGCGGCTCGTCGAGGAAGACCAGCGCCAGGCCGGCCGAGAGGAGAGGCGCGGTCCCGATGACCACGGCGGTGCGCGAGGCGCCAGCGTCCCTGACCGCCCGGACGAAGACGATCTGCGAGAGGCCGGGGACGAACACGCCGACGAGGGCGAACGTCCAGAGGCCGCCGAGCGCCGCGCCGTCGACGAACGCGAGGGGCACCGCGACAGCCGCCGCGACGAGGAAGCCGAGGGCGGCCGTGACGAACGCGCCTCCCTCGGGATCGGAGGCGCGGGCGAGCCCCCAGCGGACGGCGACGGCGAGGGCGCCGAAGAGGGCCCCGGCGAGCGTGGCGAGGACGACGGCGTCCACTCGACGCGGGAGGGGAGGCGGCGAACCGCCTCCCGCGCCCCGGTGGTCAGGCCGGCGTCCTCACGCGCTCCGGGACGCTCTCCAGGTAGCCGATCGCCTCCTCGGCCGAGACGACGTCCGCGTACTTCGCCTGGATGTCGAAGAGGTTGGCCTCGTGCGGCGCTTGCGCGCGGTCGCCGACGCATTCGCGCGGTACGAGCGTCGGGAACCCGTTCTGCAGGAGGTCGATCGCGGTCGCGCGGATGCAGCCGCTCGTCGTCGCCCCGCAGAGAATCACCGTGTCGACCCCCTGCGAGACGAGGACGGCGGTCAGGTTCGTGCCGAAGAACGCCGAGGCGCCCTTCTTGACGACGACGGTCTCGTCCTCGCGGCGCTCGAGCCGCGGGTCGATGTCCACCCACTGCCCGCCGACCTCGAGCTCGCCGAGGGACGGCACCTTCTGGAGCCAGAGGGCGCCGTCCTTCTTGTTCGGCTCGAACCCGATCGTCGTGAAGACGACCGGCACGCCGCGCGCCCTCGCGACGTCGAGCAGCATCCTCGTCGCCTCGACCTCGGCGGTCAGGTCCGAACCGAGGGTGCAGTCCGAGTCGGTGAAGCCGCAGCTGAAGTCGACCACGAGGACGGCGGGGCGCTCGCCGAGCGTGACGCTCCCGCCCAGCCGGGCGCGCTCGTAGACCTCGCGGGCTTCCCGGTCGCTCATAGGGCACCTGCCCTATGAGCGTGTGGAGGGTGTGTGAGGGAACCGGGAGTCGCCATGGGGGAACCCCTGGTTCCCCCATGAACCCCCTCCTCAGCCGGCCCGAAGAAGGGGGCCCGCGGGGGAAACATGGTTTCCCCCGCGCTCGGAAACATGGTTTCCCCCACGGGAACGAGTCGAAGACGAGCGACGGTCATGCTGTGACCGCCTCCCGCCCGGACGCCGTGAGCTTCTCGCCGACGCGGGCCCGCTTGACGAAGCGGCCGGCGCCCGGCTCGGCCACGAGCTCGTCGTTCTCGACGATGACCTGGCCGCGAACGAGGACGACCTCGGGCGCACCGGTGACCTTCGTGCCCTCGAAGAGGTTGTAGTTGACGTTCGTGTGGTGGGTCTGCGCGGAGATCGTCAGCTGCTTGTCCGGGTCCCAGATGACGAGGTCCGCGTCGCTCCCGACGGCGATCGTCCCCTTCCGCGGGTAGAGGCCGAACCGCTTCGCGACGTTCGTCGAGGTCAGCTCGACGAACCGGTTCAGCGTGATGCGGCCGTCGCGCACGCCGAAGTGATGCAGCATGTGGAGGCGATTCTCGATGCCCGGGCCGCCGTTCGGCACCTTCTCGAACTCGCGACCGTTGATCCCCTTCTGCTCCGGCCAGTTGAACGGGCAGTGGTCCGTGGAGACGACCGAGAGGTCGTCCGTGACCAGGGCCTTCCACAGGTGCTCCTGGTGCTCCTTCGGACGCGGCGGCGGCGTGTAGATGTACTTGGCGCCCTCCCAATCCGGCTTCTCCATCGCGCTCTCGTCGACGAAGAGGTACTGCGTGCACGTCTCGCCCCAGACGTCCCAGCCCTTCTCCCGCGCGAGCGCGATCGGCTCGACCGCGGGCTGGCAGGAGACGTGGACGACGTAGAGCGGGCACCCGGCGACACGCGCGAGCTGGATCGCCCGGTTCGTCGCCTCCGCCTCCGTCTCCATCGGGCGCGTCCGCGCGTGCCAGATCGGATCCGTCTTCCCCTCGGCGACCGCCTTCTTGACGATCACGTCGATGGCATCGCCGTTCTCGGCGTGCACCATCACGAGGCCGCCCGTCTCGCGCGCTACCTCCATCGTCTTGAAGAGCGTCTCGTCGTCGACCATGACGGCGCCCTTGTACGCCATGAACAGCTTGTACGAGGTGACGCCCTCGTCGGGCAGCTTCGCGAGCGCGTCGAGGCCCCCGCCGCCCTCGATGTCGGTGACGCCGATGTGGAAGCCGACGTCGATCACCGGCTTGCACCGCTCGATCTTCTCGAAGTAGTTGTCGAGCGCCTCGGGGAACGGCGTGCCCGGCGCCTGCATGCAGAAGTCGACGAGCGACGTCGTTCCTCCGAACGCGGCAGCGACGGTGCCAGACGTGAAGTCGTCGCACGTCGTCGTGCCGCCGAAGAACATCTCGATGTGCGTATGCGGATCGATCGCCCCCGGGAGCACGTACTTCCCGCTCGCGTCGATGACCTTGTCGGCCGGCACGTCCAGCGACTCGCCGATCAGCGAGACCGTCTCGCCCTCCGCGAAGACGTCGCCGACGTAGTCGTCCGAGGCCGTAACGATGCGACCGCCCTTGATCAGTACCGACATGGGCTGACCTCCTTTTGTCTGACTTCGACCCTAACGATCATCCGGCCTCCGCAGCAAGGGCCTGTGGGAGGTCCCCGCCGGCGGCGAGCACCAGCTGGAGGAGAACGCGTGTCTTCGGGCCCGCGAGGTCGCCCGCGAAGTAGGCGCCGGCCTCCGCCAGGTCCTTGCCGCCGCCGCGCCCGTACACGGGCTCCACCCGCCCCTCGAGGCAGCGCGAGCAGACGACCACGGGCACGCCCGCCGCCACGGCCGTCTCGACGCCCGGGAGCACACGCTCGTTCGCGTTGCCGCGGCCCGTCGCCTCGAGCACGATCGCACGGCTGCCCGACTCGAGCGAGCTTCGCAGAAAGCGATCGTCGCTCCCGGCGTAGAGGCGGATCAGGTCGACCTGAGGAAGCGGGCCCGTGGGAAGCGGGAGCGCCGGGGTGCGGTCGGGCCGACGCCGGTAGCTCACACGCTGCCCGTCGGCGTGGCCGAGGGGCCCGTAGCCCGGCGAGCCGAACGCCTCGAGCGCGCTCGTGTGCAGCTTGCGCACCTCGCGCGCGCCGTGGACCTCCCCGGCGAAGACGACCAGCGCCCCGCGGCCAGCGGACTCCTCCGCGAGCGCGACCTGGATCGCGGTGCGGAGGTTGCGAGGCCCGTCCGTGTCGGGCTCGTCCGCCCCGCGCTGCGCGCCGGTGAAGACGACCGGCTTCTCGAAGCCGTGCAGACGGTCGACCGTGTAGACCGACTCCTCCATCGTGTCGGTGCCGTGCGTCACCACGACCCCGGTGACGTCGTCGCGGGCGCACTGCTCGGCCACGCGCTCGGCCAGGGCGAGCGCGAGATCGCCGTGCATGTCGAAGCTCGGCACGCGGGCGAACTCGTCCAGCTCGAGGGGCGGCGCCTCCGGCCAACGCAGCATGCCCACGAGCTCCTCGCCGCTGACCGCGGGAACCAGCTTGCCGGTTTCCGGGTCCGCGCGCATGGCGATCGTCCCGCCTGTCGAGACGACCACGACCTTCACGGCGTCCTAGCGGGCGCGCGAGACCGGCGCGCCGGCTGGAACGGCGCCGGTCCCGTCGGTCGCGAGGTCGACGTACTCCTCCTGCGGCGCGACCGACCGGGCCCGCCGTCGGAGGACGATCGCCGCGACGAGGAGGAAGAGCCCGACGCCGATGAGGGAGACCAGGGTCGTGGCCGTTCCCAGCGCGTAGAGGTCGGGGCGGATGACCGAGCCCACGGTCAGGGCGAAGATCTCGAGGGGGAGCGTGTTGTCTCCCGCGGCCAGGAGCGCCGTGCGGTCGTACTCGTTCCACGCGAGCGTGAACCCGAAGAGGAAGGCGCCGAGCAACCCCGTCCAGACGAGCGGGAGCGTCACCTCGCGGAAGGTGCGGAAGCCGCTCGCCCCCAGGTCGCGGGACGCCTCCTCGACCGTGCTGTCGTAACGGTTCCAGACCGCCACCATGATCAGGAACGCGAACGGAAGCCCCCAGACCACGTTCGTCCCGAGCGCGGTCCGCCAAAGGGTCGTCTGCTCGTCCAGGTAGCGCCAGAAGAACGACGTCCCGAGGCTGAGCAGGATCCCCGGCGTCATGAGCGCGAGCATGATCAGGTAGAAGAGGACGCCGTCGAGCCGGAAGCGCCGGCGGTAGCCCATCGACAGGGTGAAGGCGAGGACGGCGACGACCAGGCCGCTGACGATCGAGAGCTGGAGCGATCTGGTCGCGGTCTCCCGGATCGTGTCGGCGCGCGAGCCGTTCACGAGCTCGCCCCACCAGTGGAAGCCGAGCCCGCGCATGGGGAAGGTCACCGTGCCCTGCGGCCCCTGGAAGGAGAGCGCGGCCATGACGATCATCGGGCCGTAGAGGAAGAGCAGGAAGAGGAGGAAGTAGACGGCCAGGATGCGCTTCGTCCAGCGCCCGCGCACTAGAGATCCTCGCGGAGGTTCGAGAACCGGAGCAGGACGAAGACGCCGACGATCATGGCGAGGACGAGGAAGACCGCGCTGGCCGCGGCCTGCGGGAACTGCACCGACGCGACCTGGGTCTGGACGATCGTCCCGACCGAGGACACGGTCCCGCCCCCGATGATTCGTACGGTCGCGAACTCGCCCATCGTGAGGATGAAGACGAAGATCGACCCGATCACGATGCCCGGCGCAGACTGCGGCAGAACGACCTCCCGGAAGGTCTTGAACGCATTGGCGCCGAGATCCCGGGCGGCCTCCAGCGAGCTCCGGTCGATCTGGGCCAGCATGAAGAAGATGGGCGCGACCATGAAGAGGATGTAGAGCTGGAGCATCGCCACGGTGACCGCGAAGTCGGAGAAGAGAAGGATGTCCAACGGCTCGCTGATCAGGCCGACCTCCTGGAGCGCCGTGTTCAGGGCGCCCTGCCGCCCCATCATCGGGATCCAGGCCACTGCTCGGATGAGGTAGCTCGTCCAGAACGGGGCGAGGGCGATGATGAAGAGCCCGATCTGGAAGCGCAGGCTCGTGACGCAGATCGCGAGGAAATAGGCGACGGGAAAGCCCAGGAGGAGCGAGAGCGCGACGATCACAAGCGAGTGCCAGAAGCTGCCCCAGAGCTGGTCCCAGTAGACGTTCGAGTCGAAGAGGAACTCGTAGTTCTCGAGCGTCCAGACGGACTCGAAGCCGCTCACCGTGCGCGTCCAGAAGCTGACGAGCATGATCATCACGACGGGCGCGAGGAGGAAGAAGAGGAGCCACGCCGCGCCCGGCGCCGTCCAGGCGGCCGTGGTCAGGGCCCGGCGGCCCCGCGCCCCCGCCCGCTCCTTCTCGCCGAGCGCCGCCTCCTCCGGCGCCCGCTCGCCGACAAGCTGCTCGGCTTCGACGATCTCCTCGACGTGCAGTCCCGCCGGTCGGCCCTCACGATCGGAGGAGTCGGACATCCTCCTCCTTCCAGGACAACCGAACGCTACTGCCTTCCTTCCCCTGGAACTCTGGAAAGCGATCGCCCGGCACCTTGGCGACCAGGCGCCGCCCTCCGGCGGCCAGGTGCAGCTTGACGAGGTCGCCGAGGTACTCGACGACCTCGATCTCGCCGAGGAGCTGGTTGGGCCCCTGCGCGTTCGCGCCTTGGCCTACCTGCACCGCGGCGGCGCGCACCGAGGCGGCGGTCGGCTCTCCGACGGCAGCGCCCGCCTCGGGCGCGAGCGCGCGCAGCTCGGCGTCCCCGCCGCTGATCGAGACCCGGTCGCCGTCGGTCGCCGTCACCGTGCCCTCGAAGATGTTGTTGTCGCCCATGAAGGAGGCCACCTGCACGTTCGCCGGCAGGTTGGAGATCGTGAAGGGATCCGCCACCTGCTCGATGCGCCCCTCGTGCATGACGACGATCCGGTCGCCGACCGAAAGCGCCTCCTCCTGGTCGTGCGTGACGTGGATGAACATGAGCCCGAGCTGGCGCTGGAGCGCGCGCAGCTCGACCCGCATCCGCAGCCGAAGCAGGCGATCGAGGTCGCCCAGCGGCTCGTCGAGCAGGAGAGCCTTCGGCTCCATCACGAGAACCCTGGCGAGCGCCACCCGCTGCTGCTGGCCGCCGGAGAGAGCGCTCGGCCTGCGGTCGGCCAGGGCGCTCAGGCCGACCATGTCGAGCGCCGACATCGCCTTCTCGCGCCGCTCGGCCTTGGAGATGCCGCGCATCTTCGGCCCGAACTCGACGTTCTCGCGTACGGTGCGATGCGGGAAGAGCGCGAAGTGCTGGAACACCGTCGTCGTGGGGCGCTTGTCCGGCGGCAGGCCGAGAAGGCTCTGCCCGTCGAGCACGATGTCGCCGTTCGTCGGCTCCTCGTGCCCGCCGATCATCCGCAGCGTGGTCGTCTTCCCGCAGCCGGAGGGGCCGAGCAGGACGACGTACTCGCCGTGGGCGATGTGGAGGTTGACGTCGTCGACCGCGGCGACGTCCTCGCCGAAGCGCTTGGTCAGGCTCTTGAGCTCGAGCCCCGTGCCGGATGCGGCCGGTGAGGGGGCCGTCAAGGCCCCCTCACGTTGCGTCAGCGTCTGCTCGTCCGGCATACGCGTCGCGATACTAGCTAGGCCGCCAGGAACTCGTTCCAGCGTTGCACCTGGTACTGCTGCTCGTCCATGAGCGAGTTCCAGGAGCTGTACACGCACGCGCGATCGGTGAAGGCGCCGCCGTCACGGACCGAGCCGACCGGAATGCCTGCCGTCTCCTGCCCGAACGGGTTCGGAATCGGCTCGGCCGCCGGCTTGCCGTCGATCCAGTAGTCCCACTCGAACGGCTCGACGAACTCGCGGCTCGTTTCCTGTACCACGTTGTAGTAGCCCTGGCGCATCATGATCGCGCCGGGCTCTCCGGAGTGCCACCAGTTGATGTAGTCGAGCGCCGCCTGGTACTTGGACGGGTCCTCGGTGACGTGGTTCATGATCCCGTGGCCGCCTGCCCAGCCGCGGAAGCCGCCGGCCGGGGCGGCATACCGGGTCGGGTGCCCGCTCGACTGGAGAAGCGCGACCGCCGGCGACCACATCGACTCGATCACGACCTCGCCGGACTGCATGAGGGTGACGGACTCGTCGAAGGTCGTCCAGAACGCGCGGAACTGGCCTTTTCCTTTCAGGTCGAGGAGGATCTTGATCAGGCCGTCGATCTCCTCCTGCGTCATGTTGCCGAGGTCCGCGAACTCCATCATCCCGGCAGCCACGGCGGCGTTTCCGACGTCCTGCATGCCGATCGAGGGGTCGTTGAGGACCGCGACGCGACCACGCCACTCGGGGTTGAGCAGCTGGTCCCAGTCGACCTCGTTGGGCTCGAGCTGGATGACCTCGCCGTTGTAGCCCATCGAGTCCATGTTGAAGTTGCCGCCGACCAGCGTGACGAAGCCCGGCTCGTCGCCTGAGACCTCGCCCGTTGCTGGATCGGCCCACGAGGTCAGCTCGCCGTCCTCGGTCGTGTAGAGCTTCCGGAAGGGGGCGTCCCCGTCGCCAAGCTGGCACGCGGGGTTCGTCTCGTTCTCCTGGACCTTGCCAGTCTTGTAGAGGCCGGTGAGCTCATCCCACCGCTCGATCCGATCGATCGGGATCGGCGCCATGTTCCCACTCGGCCAGACCTGGTCGATGTCGTTGAAGTATCCGGAAAAGATGTCCAGCGCGTCCGGCTGGGTTACGACCTTGTTGCGGGCGGTCACCGTGTCGGTGACGTCGAATGCGAGCGTGAAGCCGAGCGCCGCCTCAGCGGCCGCCTTGATCGGGTCGATCAGGTCGACGCCGAGGCCGGTTACCGCAAGGGTGCCGGTGAACGGCTCCGCCTCCGCGGTCCCCGGGTCCTGCGCTGCGCCGTCGTCGTCGTCGTCACCGCCGCAGGCCGCGAGCAGGCCGCCGAGGCTGAGCGCGCCTGCGCCTGCAAGGCCGCCCTTGACGAAGGCGCGGCGCGTGAGGCCAGTGCGCTCCATCCTCTCCAACCAGTCCCGTTCACTCATCAAACGCTCCTTTCTCCTCCGCCACATGGGGGGTGGGACTACGTGGACGGCCCGCGGCGCCCGGCGCTGGAAGGGTGCCCCTTCGTGCCGCTACCGACATGGAAGGCCTTGTATACGATCTTGGGCGGCGCGAGTCAATAGCCGTCTGTCGAAGTCGGACATCGCGCCGGCACGATCGGGCCGACCCGCCGCAGGGGGGCCGCTCATGCTTCTAGAGACGACCAGAAGCACGGAGGGTTAGGGGCTCGGTGCATCCGAGACCGCCCCGATCGGGTTCCGCCTGAAGAAGTCGACGACGACGCGGTTGTGCTCCTCCGAGTTGTCGAAGATCGTCGAGTGCCCGGAGCCGGCGATGACGTGCTTCTCCGCGCCGGGGATCCCCTGGTAGATCGCCTCCTGGCCGGCTCCGCCCGGACCCTGGTCCCAGGGCGTCATCAGATCCTCGTCGCCTCCGAGTACGAGCGCGGGCGCGGTGATCTTCGGGAGCCATGGCCGAATGTCCATGTCGCACATGGCCTGGCAGGCCGCGGTGAACACCTCGAGGTCGTTCGAGTCGCGCAGGATCCGCTGCGTGTTGTCGACGGCGGACTCCGCCTCCGGCGCCTCGAGGAAGGCCTTCGAGAACGCCTGCCAGGCGATCAGCTCGGCCAGCGTGCGGCTGCCGGGCCCCTCCGGGTCGAGCCGCGCGATGTCGACCCAGTTGCGGAAGACGAGCCGGCCGGAGTGGCCGAGCTTCGCCGCGGCGCAGTTGATCACCACCGAGGCCGTCCGCTCCGGGTACTTGCCTGCGAACACGATCGCGATCATGCCCCCCATCGACGTGCCGTGGACGTGGGCCTGCTCGATCTCGAGCGCGTCGAGGAGCCCGGCGAGGTCGTCCGCCCACACCTCCATGTCGTAGTGCTGGACGGGCCGACTCGACCGGCCGTAGCCGCGCATGTCGTAGTCGATGACCTTGAAGCTGCGGGCGAGCTCCGGAGTCGCCAGGTCGAAGTTGAAGTGCCCGAACCCGGCCCCGTGGATCTGGGCCACCGGCTCGCCCTCGCCGGTGATCCGGTACCAGAGCCGGGCGCCGTTCACCTCCGCCGTGGCCTCGACAGCCTGCGGTGCAACGCTGCTCACGGCCGTGAGTATCTCACGATGTCTGACATCGCGCCTATCGAGGCTCGATCGTGATCTCGACGTCCTCGGGCACTGCCGCCGCGAACTCCCGGCGGAAGCTTTCGTCGTCCCGCCTCCCTCCCTTGGGGAGCAGGCGTCGCACGAGCCGGAACGTCGCGGGCCTCTCGGCGAAGGGGTACGGGCTGAGTGCGACGCGCCAGGGGCCGGACGGCTCGAGCGTCACCGTCGCCTCGTTCCCCCGGTAGTCGCGCGGCACGGGCTCCAGCGTGTCTGGCTCCCCGGCTTCGACGTCCCGAAGGCAGAAGTAGAGGGAGAGCCGGTCGTACACCTGGAGGAGCCGGTAGTTCGTCCAGCGCTCCTCCTCGGGCACGCCGAGCTGGGCGACGAGGCGCGCGTGCAGCTCCTCCTGCTCGGCGACGAAGGCCTCGACCTGGTCGCGCGCCGCGTCGGCGAAGGTCAGCTTCAGCGAAGGCTGCGTCCCGTAGCGGCCGCGGTAGATCCCGGCGCCGTGCATGGAGACGAGGAGGCCGGCATACGGATCCTGGTCGAGGACGGCAGCGATCATCGCCCGGTAGAAGGCGAGGTGCGACGGGACCTCGACGTCCAGGAAGTTGCGCGGTGCCACCCCTTCGCGGTCGAGCGAGGGCGCGCGCTCCCAGACCGCCCAGCCGTCGTCGTGGCGCGCGGAGGCGACGACGACCGGCGCGAGCGGCGTCGGTGCCGCGAAGCCGCCCTCGTTGCCCCACGCGCGCGCGAACTGCGCCGAGAGGTCGGCGTGGTCCGGCTGGAGCACGACCTGCCACGAGTCGCCCCGATCCCGGACGATCATCGCGCTCCCTCGCGCTCGCGCACCCAGGGGACGAGCCCGCCGGCGTCGGCGAGCTCGCGGACGAGCGGCTGCACGGGCTCGCCCTGGAAGCGCCGCCCGTCCACTTCCACCTCGCCCGAGTCGGGATCGAAGCCGACGCGGGAGCCGTCCGAGGCGGCGGCGGCCGCCACCCGGCACACGACGATGGGTAGGCCGATGTTGACGCAGTTCCGGTAGAAGATCCGGGCGAAGCTCCTCCCGAGGACGAAGCGCACCCCCCAGGCCTTCATCGCCAGGGGCACGTGCTCGCGCGAGGAGCCGATGCCGAAGTTCTCCCCGACGACGAGCACCGCGTCGCCGGCTTCGAGCTCCAGCCGCAGCCCGGGGTCGTGGCCCTCGAAGAGATAGGGCTTCATCTGCTCGGGATCGTCGATGTTCAGGTAGGCACCCGGATACATGACGTCGGTGTCGATGTCGTCTCCGGGGATGACCACGGCCCTTCCCTCGATCATGCCGGCACGACCTCCAGCACCTCCGCCGGGTGCACGATCTCGCCGGCCACCGCGGCGGCGGCCGCCACGTACGCGTTCGCGAGGTGGACGCCTGCTTCGGCAGACCCCATTCGGCCCTTGAAGTTCCGGTTCGTCGTCGTGACGGCGTGCTCGCCCGCGGCGAGGACGCCCATGTGCCCGCCGAAGCAGGCGCCGCACGTCGGGGTGGACACGATCGCGCCTGCCGCGACGAAGGCGTCCAGGAGCCCCTCGCGCATCGCTTCGCGGTAGATCCGCTGCGTGGCGGGGACGACGATCGCGCGGCAGTCTGGGTGGACGCTGCGGCCGCGGAGGACCGCCGCCGTCTGGCGCAGGTCGGTCATCGTCCCGTTCGCGCAGTTCCCGATGTAGACCTGGTCGATCTTTCGCCCCCGCGCCTCGTCGACCGGGACGACGTTGCCCGGGAGGTGCGGCAGCGCGACGAGCGGAGGCAGCGAAGAGAGGTCGATCCGAACGCGCCGGAGCACCTCGGCGTCGTGATCGGTGCGCTCCGCCGTCCAGGAGGCGTCGACCCGACCGTCCAGGTAGCGGGCCGTCGTTTCGTCCGCAGGGAAGAGCCCGGTCTCCGCGCCGGCCTCGACCGCCATGTTCGCGACCGCCAGGCGCTCGTCGATCGAGAGCTCCGCCGCGCCGTCCCCGACGAACTCGAGCACTGCGTTCGTGCCGCCGCCGACGCCGAGCTCGCCGATCGCGGCGAGAATCACGTCCTTGCCGGTCACGAACGGGCGCTTCGTGCCGACGAGGTCGACCTGGATCGTGCCTGGAACGCGCTGCCAGAACGCTCCGAGCGCGAGGCACGCGGCTATGTCCGTCGAGCCGAGCCCGGTGCCGAAGGCGCCGAGCGCCCCGTGGGTACAGGTGTGCGAGTCGCCTCCGGCGACGACCGCGCCGGGGACGATCCAGCCCTCCTCGGCGAGGAGGGTGTGCTCGATGCCGCCCCGGCCCTGGCCGTAGAAGGTCACGCCCTGGGCGTCGGACCACGCCTTCAGGCGCTTCTGCAGCTCGGCCGAGCGCGAGTCCTTGGCCGGCATGAAGTGGTCGGCGACCATGACGACCTTCGCCGGGTCGAAGACCCGCTCGATGCCCATGCGCTCGAGGGCGCGGAAGGCGACAGGCCCGGAGACGTCGTTCGCCATCACGAGGTCGCAACGCACCATGACGGCCTCGCCGACCTCGAGGTCGTCCTCGTCCGTGTGGGCGAGCAGGATCTTCTCAGCGAGCGTGCGTCCCAGCGAGCTCCTCCAGGCGTCCCAGCGCCTCCTCCAGGGAGACGACGTCGCCGTACTTCGCGTCGATGTCGTAGAGATTTGCCGCGTGCGCGTCCGGATTGCGGTCGCCGACGGCCTCGCGCGGGACGACGGGCCGGTAGCCGTGCTGGAGCGCGTCCACGGCGGTGGCCCGCACGCATCCCGACGTGGAGGCGCCCGTCACGACGAGCGTGTCGCACCCGGCGGCCGCGAGCAGGCTCTGGAGCTCGGTCCCGAAGAACGCGGAGGCGAACAGCTTCGTCAGGACCGGCTCGCCGGGCAGCGGGGCGATCCGCGGGTCGATCTCCACCCAGCGGCTTCCGGCTTCCAGCGTGAGCAGGGCAGGCACCTTGTCGATGAACGCGGCCGCCGTCTCCCGGCCCTGCTCGTCGTAGGCGACGGTCGTGTAGACGACCGGGAAACCCGCTGCGCGGCACTCCCGGAGAAGCTCCTGGATGGCGCCGACGACCCCGTCCAGAGGGCAGGCCAGCGGCGAGGACCGGTCGGTGAAGGCGACGTTCATGTCCACGACGACGAGCGCCGGCCGCCCGCCGAAGCCGGCGCGCCCGTGGAAGCCGGCGTGGCGGCTCACAGGCCGACCTTTGGCCTGTGAGCGTGGGGAGGGTGTGTGAGGGAACCGGGAGTCGCCATGGGGGAACCCCTGGTTCCCCCATGAACCCCCTCCTCAGCAGGCCCGAAGAAGGGGGCCCGCGGGGGAAACATGGTTTCCCCCGCGCTCGGAAACATGGTTTCCCCCACGGGAGCGAGCCGGAGGCGAGCGACGCTCATTCGGCCTCGCTGAGGGTCATCTGCCGGTCGCCGCGCTCGCGGACCCGGCGGAGCGCGTCCTCGGCCGACTCCATCGGCGCCCAGGCGAGCGGCTCGGGCGGCACGGGCGGCTCGAGCCCGGTTTCCTCCCGCGCGCTCGCTCGGATCTCGTCGAGCGAGGGGCCGAAGTCGAAGTCGAGCACGTCGCCCCGCTCCTCGCGGAGACGCTTGCGGAGGTTCTCGGTCGCGTCGGGATCGCCGACGACGACGCCGTAGTCCTGCTCGGCCTTCTCCCGGGACACGAGGCCCTTGGCGACGTCAGCCTCGACCTGTTCCGCGGGCCGCTCGAAGGGATCCTTCCACCCCCCGCCGCCGGCGGTGCGATAGACGAGCACGTCGCCCGGCTCGACCTTGACCTCGTCGCACTTGGAGGGCAGGAGCTCGGTGGAGCCGTCGGCGCGGCGCAGGATCTTCTCGGAACGCATGCCCGGCTTGCCCCCGAGGATGCCCCACGGGTACGTGAGCCAGCGGTCGTCGTGGATCGAGATCTCGCCGGGCTCGAGGTAGACGTAGCGCTTCTCGATGCCGTTCCCTCCGCGGTGGAAGCCGGCGCCGCCGGAGTCCTGCACGGTCGTGTAGCCGTCGATCCGCACGGGGTAGTACGCCTCGAGGTACTCCGTGGGGATGTTCTGGAAGAGCGGCCACCACGAGTGCCCGTCCATGCCGTCGCCGATCGGGCGCCCGGGGATGCCGCCGTAGGAGATCTCCATCAGGTAGAAGAAATCGCCCCGCCCGTCCCAACCCGAGTAGAGCATGTACGGGCTCGTGCCGTAGCCCGCCGCCGTCGTGTGCTCCGGGCTCTTGCGGGCCAGCGCGCCGCCGAGGACGTCGAACAGGCGCGTCAGCGCGTGCGTCCGGCAGCCGAGCGCCGACGGGAACTTGGGGTGGAGCAGGCTCCCGCTCGGAATGACGACGTGCAGGAGCGGGTAGAAGCCGTCGTTGAAGAGGATCTGGGGGTCGAAGACCATGATCAGGTAGACCCCGATGAACATCTTGAACATCGCCTCGGAGAGGTAGAAGTTCACGGGGCCCATCGCCTGGGGGTCGGTTCCCGACCAGTCGAAGTAGGCGTGCTCGCCCTCCCGCCAGATGGTGAGCTTCATCTTGTAGGGCCCGTTGCCCAGCCCGTCGTCGTCGATCCAGTCCTCGAACGACTGCGGCTCCTCGGGGATGGCGGCGAGGATGAGCTTCGCCATCGCCTTGTACGTGCGATCGAGCAGAGCCTGGCAGGCGGCGAGGTAGGTCTCCTTGCCGAAGCGCTCGCAGAGCTCGACCACCCGCTTCTCTCCCGTCCGGCAGCCCGCCACGATGCCCATGAGGTCGGCCCGGTTCATCTCCGGCATGCGGACGTTGTTGAGGATGAGGTCGAGGACGTCCTGGTTGAGCACGCCCTCGCGGAAGATCTTCACCGGCGGGATGCGGACGCCCTCGCCGAAGATCGTCTTCGCGCCCGTCGGCAGCGCGCCCGGAAGCGGTCCGCCTGCGTCCATCTGGTGGCCGAACATGCTCGCCCAGCCGACCAGCTCGTCGCCCCAGAAGATCGGCAGGCACACGAGCCAGTCGTTGATGTGGGAGATCGAGCCGCCGCACTTGTACGGATCGCTCGTGAGGATCACGTCGCCCGGGCGGACCGGCTCAGTGAAGTTCTCGAACATCTCCGAGATGTAGGAGCCGAACTGGCCGACGACCATGCGGCCCTTGGGGTCGGTGATCATCGGGAACTCGTCGTGCTGCTCCCGGATCACGGGGCTCATGGCCGTGCGGAAGAGAACGGCGTCCATCTCGAAGCGGGCGCTCTTCAGGGCCCCCTCGATGATGTCGAGCGTGACCGGGTCGACCTCGATCTGCGGGATGTCTGCGACCTTTACGCCGTCCATCGTCACTCCTCCGTCGGGTTGATGATCAGGTTCAGGTACCGGTCGATCTCGGCGGCGTAGCCGGAAAGGACGACAGTCGTCGAGTCGAACTCGGTCACGATCGCGGGGCCCTCGACGCGGTGGCCCGGTCGCAGCTTCGCCCGGTCGTAGATCCGGGTCGGCAGCCATTCGCCCTGGAAGTAGACCTCGTGCTCGTCGACGACGGCCTCGGAAGCATCGCCGGTGCCGGGCTCGCCCTCGGGGAGCTGCGGCTCGGGCACCTTGCCGTACCCGATGGCGCGAAGGTTGACGATCTCGCACGCCGAGCCCTCCATGCGGAAGCCGTAGAACTGCTCGTGGATCTGGTTGAAGCGCTCCGCCAGCATCGTCGTCCCGTTCCCGGCGAGGAGACCGGGATCGATCTCCACCGGGATCTCGTAGCCCTGCCGGTAGTAGCGCATGTCGACGTTGAAGGCGAGGCGCTGGTCGGACTCGGGAATGCCCTCACGCTCGAGCCAGGCCCGCGCCTCGGCCCCGAGCTCGTCGAGAATGCCGCGCACCTCCTCGCCGCTCACCGAGTCGGTCGTGCGAATGAAGGTACGCGCGAACTCGTCCCTGAAGTCGGCGACGAGGTCGCCCGTCGCGCAGAGAAGCCCCGGCGCGGGCGGGACCACCACCGGGAACGAGCCCATGATCCGGGCGACGGCGTTCGCGTGCATCGGCCCCGCCCCGCCGAACGCGACGAGGGCGAAGTCGCGCGGGTCGTAGCCGCGCTGGACGGAGACGAGGCGAAGCGCCCCGGCCATGTTCTCGTTGACGATGTCGAGGATCCCTTCCGCCGCACGGTGCACGTCGAGCCCGAGCGCGTCGCCGATGGTCTGCACGGCCGTCTTCGCCGCCTCGACGTCGAGCCGCATCTCGCCCCCCAGGAGCTGCGGCGGCAGGTGGCCGACGACGACGTTGGCGTCCGTCACGGTCGGCGCCGTGCCGCCGCGTCCGTAGGCGGCGGGGCCAGGATCCGCGCCGGCCGACTGCGGGCCGACGCGAAGAGCTCCGGTGACGTCGGGGACGTGCGCGATCGACCCGCCGCCGGCCCCGACCGAGCGGACGTTGACGCTCGGGACCTTGACGGGGATGACCTCCCCCGGGAGGCCGAGGCCGTACGGGATCTCGGTCTGCCGCTCGATCGTGGGCTGCCCGTTCTGGCAGAGCGCGACGTCGGTCGACGTCCCGCCCATGTCGAACGTCAGGACGTTCTCGAACCCGGCTCTCCGCGCGATGTAGAGGGCGCCTGCAACTCCCCCCGACGGCCCGGAGAGGATGCCGTAGATCGGGTTCTCGGAGGCGACGGCCACGCTCATGAGGCCGGCATCGGAGCGGAGGAGGTTCAGCTCTCCGCTGACGCCGAGCTCGCGCAGCGAGCTCTCGAGATTGCGGACGTAGCTCTCCACACGCGGACGCACGTACGAGTTCATGCACGCCGTCAGCGTCCGCTCGTACTCCCGAAACTCCGGCAGCACGTCGGAGGAGATCGTCACGGGGAATTCCGGGTGGAGCTCGTGAATGATCTCCTTGATCTCCCGCTCGTGGGCCGGGTTCGCATACGAGTTGATGAGCGAGACGGTGAGGCTCTCGACGCCCGAGTCGACCAGGTCGCGGACGATTCCGGCCACCTGCTCGCGGTCGACCGGCTCGACCGGCTCGCCCTGGGCGCTCATCCGCTCGTTCGCCTCGCGGGTGTCCTCGAGCGCCGCGGGCGGGGCCGGCTTGACCATGATGATCCAGCCCGCGAGCGGCCCTGGCGTCTGCGAGCGCGCCAGATGGAGGATCTGGCCGAAGCCCTGCGTCGTGATGAGCCCGACGCGCGCGCCCGTGGCCTCGAGCATCGCGTTGGTCGCCACGGTCGTCCCGTGCATGACGAAGCCGAGCTCGCCCGGCTCGATGCCGCTCTCGTCGCAGATCCGCCTGACGCCGACGAGCACGCCTTCCGAGGGGTCGGCGGGGGTCGAGGGCGTCTTCACCCGAAAGAGATCGCCCTTTTCGTCGTCGACGAGCAGCAGGTCGGTAAAGGTCCCCCCGACGTCCACCCCGAGCCTGTGTGCCATTCCTCTCCTTTCAGCCCGCAAGCGACGCAAGCGTCCCTGCGCGGTAGACGTATCCCTCGAGCGGGCGCTGCAGCACACTCTCGAGCCATTCGGCGACGCCGATCAGCGCCGCCAGGTCGATCCCGGTCTCGATGCCCTCGCCGTGGAGGATGTAGACGAGGTCCTCGGTCCCGATGTTCCCTGTCGCCCGCGGGGCGAACGGGCACCCGCCGATGCCGCCGACCGACGCATCGAGCACCGTGGCGCCCGCCTCCAGCGCGGCGAGAGCGTTCGCGTAGCCGGTGTTGCGCGTGTTGTGCAGGTGGGCGCCGATCGCAGTCCCCGGAAGGCGCGCCCGGCCGATGAGGGCCTTGACTTCCCGCGGGACCGCGACCCCGACGGTGTCGGCGAAGACGACCTCGTCGAAGGACGAAGCAAGCCGCTCGGCCAGGTCGGCGACGCGCCCGGGATCGACGTAGCCCTCGAACGGGCAGCCGAAGGCGACGCCGATCGTGACCGTGGCACGGACGCCGTCCGCCCGCGCTCGCCCCGCGATGCGCTCGGCGGCGGCCAGCGACTCCTCGACGGTGGCGTTCTGGTTCCGGCGGTTGAAGGTCTCCGTCGCGGCGAAGGCGAAGTGCACCTCGTCCAGCCCGACAGCGACAAGCCGCTCGTAGCCGCGCTCGTTGAGGGCGAGGCCCGCGTAGACCACCCCGTCGCGGCGCTCGATGCCCGCGACCACCTCCTCGGCGCCGGCCATCTGCGGCACCAGCTTCGGGTTCACGAAGCTGACCGCCTCGATCCGGCGGAGCCCGGCGTCCGCGAGCCGGTTCACGAGCTCGGCCCGCACCTCGGGAGCGAGCGTCCTCTCCTGGTTCTGAAGACCGTCGCGCGGCCCGACGTCGCAGATCGTGACGGTCACAGGACCCCCTCCGCCTTCAGCTCGGCGAGCGTCTCGTCGGAGAGCCCGAGGAGGCCGCCGAAGATCTCGCGGTTGTGGCTCCCGTGCTCCCAGGTCGCCGACCAGCGGACCTCCCCCGGCGTCTCCGAGAACTTCGGGACGATGCCGGGGCCGATGTACGTGCCGAACTCGGGGTCCTCGTGCTCGACGAGCATCTCGCGGGCGCGGAAGTGGTCGTCCTCGAAGATGTCGGCGATCGTGTAGATCGGCCCGCAGATGACGCCCGCCTCGTTGAGGACGCGGTCGATCTCCGCCGCGTCGAGCCGGCCGGCCCACTCGGCGACGATCCCCTCGATCTCCTCCTGGTGCTCGCCGCGCGCGAGGTGCGTGGCGAAGCGCTCGTCGTCGGCCAGCTCGGGCGAGCCCATCGCCGCGCAGAGCCGACCGAAGACGTTGTCGGCGTTCGCCGCGATCACCATCCACTTGCCGTCCCGCGACCGGAAGATGTTCGAGGGCGCAACCCCCTTGAGCCCGGTCCCGCCCGGCCCGCGGACGACGCCGAGACGGTCGTACTCGGGCACGGTGCTCTCGAGGAGCGCGAAGCACGACTCGAGCAGCGAGACGTCGACCACCTGCCCGCGCCCGCCGCCGAGGGCGTCCCGGCGGTAGAGGGCGGCAAGGATCCCCTGGGCCGCGAACATCCCCGCCAGCGAGTCGCCCAGCGAGAGGTGCAACCTCGGCGGGGGCTCGCCGGGGAACCCGTTCAGGTGCCGAAGGCCACCCATGGCCTCGGCGACCGAGGCGAAGCCGGCCCGGGGGGAGTACGGCCCCGTCTGCCCGTAGCCGGAGACGCGGCAGAGGACGAGCCCGGGATTCGCCTCCTGCAGCTCGTCCCAGCCGAGATTCCACTTCTCGAGTGTCCCCGGCCGGAAGTTCTCGACGACCACGTCGCTCTGCCTGGCGAGATCGAGCAGGAGCTCCTGGCCCTTCTCGGTGCGCAGGTCGAGCGTCACGCACTTCTTGTTGCGCGACTGGACGCCCCACCAGAGCGAGCGGCCCTTGTACCGCGCCTTGCCCCACTCGCGCAGCGGATCCGGCTTGCCGGGCGGCTCGACCTTGATGATCTCGGCGCCCATGTCGCCCAGGAGGCGGCCGGTGAACGGCCCTGCGAGGAGCATTCCGAGCTCCAGGACCCGGATCCCGGCCAGCGGGCCGGGCCCGGACGTCTCCCGGCGGCCTCGCGCGGCGGGCGGGGACGAGAGCTCGCTCATTGGCCAACCCTTGGCCGATGAGCGTGGGGAGGGTGTGTGAGGGAACCGGGAGGTTCCTTCACTGTCTCAAAGAAGGGGGTACGTGGGGGAAACATGGTTTCCCCCACGGGACCGAGCCGAAGGCGAGGGACGCTCATGCCCGCCCGTCCCCGTCTCCCGGCCCGAGCTGGGCGAGCAGGAAGTCCCGCGCCTCGAGCACGTGCTCCTTCATGATCAGCTCGGCCCGCTCACCGTCCCCGAGCCGCAGCGAACGCGTCAGCTGGCGGTGGTAGTGCTGCGAGATGAGCTTCTGCTCCGGCGAGTACCAGTAGAACGACTTGTAGACGAGCGGGATCTCGATCACCTTGCGGATGAGCGCCGCGAGCCGGTCGCTCGCGGCCGCCTCGTGGATGACGCTGTGGAAGCGCAGATTCTCCTTCACGAGGTCGAGCAGGTCGTCCTCGGCCCGCAGGCGGTCGAACCGATCGCAGCTCTCCTCCAGGCGGTCGACGTCGTCCGGGGAGATGCGCGCGGCTGCGCGCCTCGCCGCGTATCCCTCGAGGAGCGCCCGGAGCTGGTAGACGTCGTCGAGGTCGCCGACCGCGTACGACCGCACCGTGGCGCCGCGCCGCGGGATCGACTCGACGAGCCCCTCGCTCTCGAGCATGAGGAGCGCCTCGCGTACCGGCGTCCGGCTCATGCCGAGCTCCCGCGCCAGCTCCTCCTCTTTCAGCCGCTTCCCGGGCGGGAGGCGGCCGTCGATGATCGCCTCGCGGATGACCTCGCCGGCCGCTGCGCTTGCGCTCTGCGGGGCCGGAAGCGGGCCGGCGAGCATGTGGCCACCCACGCGAGCGAGCATACAGTATGCAATCTTGAGGTACGATCTCCTTCACGAGGAGGACGCCGGGGGCCTCGTCCTGTCGGTCTTTGCGGACGTCCGGGCCCGCATGCCCTTCGTCCCGGCGATCTTCAAGGCGCTGGCGCGAGAGCCGGCGGCGCTCGTGCCCGCCTGGCTCCAGGCCCGGGCACTGTACGACGACCCGCGGGCCGCCGCCGCTGCGTCCCGCCTCGCGGAGCTGGCGCGGCCCAACCTCGCATATCGCCCCTCCCCGGCCGTCCGGGAGGCGGCCGCCCCCTTCGCGGCGGACCTCCCGAGCCTCCTTCTGATCGTCACGTCGCTCGGCCTCAGCCTCGACGGCGTCCTGCCGCTCCGAGAGCCGCCTGCCCAGAGCCTGCCTCCTCCGGCGCCGCTCCCGCCGACGCCCGTGCCGGAGCAGCGCGAGGAGGATCCGCTCTATGCCGAGATCAGGGAGGTCTACGGCACCGAGCACGTGCCGAGCCTCTACAAGGCGCTCGCCGCGAAGGGCGTCCTCGCGGAGTCGTGGGCCGGAATCGGCCCCTTCTTCCGCACGCCGGAAGGTGCGCGTCTCGTCGCGGCCGTCGCGGCGGCGGCCGAGCGCGAGGCCGGGTCCTTCCCCGAGTACGCCTTCTTCGCGGCCGAGGAAGCACGGCCCGTGCTCGCCCAGTTCCGCGTCGCACTCCCGCGTAACCTCGTGTTCGCGGCCGCGGCGAGTTCTTAGAACTCGTTTCAGAATGATGCTTCGCCGGCACAAGGCTTCATTTTGAGACGAGTTCCTAGCGCCAGGCAAGCGCGGCGGCGCCGACGGGGAGGACGTAGACCGGGTCGCGTCGGTCGGGGCCGAACACGCGGACCTCCTCCCCCGTCGAAAGCGCGAACCACCGTCCGTCGCGCGACCAGGCGAAGCCGTGCTGGCTCGTCGGCGGCAGCACGACGGAGCCGGTCCCCACGTCGACGAGGATCATCTCCTTGCCGGCTCCGGGGAAGGCAACGGCAACCTCCCCGCCCGTCGGGTCGAACTCGACGCGGTCGCCGAGGCGCCCTGCGCCCGCGGGCAGGTTCAGCTCCGGGAGCAGGACGGCCCGCTCGAGCCGCTCGCCGCGCCAGAGCTGGAGGAGCCGTCGGGGCAGCCGCCCCGGCTCGAAGCGGACGGTCACCACGGCGAGGAGCCCGTCCGGCCGCAGGTCGTAGCCGACGACGTCGAGCGGGCCCTCGCTGCCCGGCGGGAACGGCCCGGCGAGCTCCTCCTCCCCGAGCAGGGCCTTGCCGTCTCTGAGCAGCGTCGAGGTGAGCAGGCGCGCCGGTCGCGTCAGCACCGAGCCGTCGGGAGCGATCCTCGGCCGGCACCCTGCGAGCCGGTCGCGTTCTCCAGACTGCAGGTCGAGCACGACCGTGACGCCTGCAGCCGTGCACCACGCGAGCCGGCGGCCGTCCTCCGACCAGGACGGCTCGCCGCGAACGATCCCGAGCCCCTGTGCCGTCTCGGGCGGATCGCCCAGGCGCAGGAGCGCCGCGCGGCTGCCGCGGAACCCGAGGGCCGGCACGAGCGAGACGACCGCGAACGGCCCCCGCGGCGGGACCCAGAGGCCGCACTCGAGCGGCTGGCCCGCGGCTCCGAGCGTCAGCGTCGCGAAGTCGAGCGTGCGCGGGCGGCAACCGTCCTGGCTCGCGAAGACGAGCGTGCCGGGGAGCTCGCCCGGGGCCGGCAGCTCACTCCCGGCGAGCCGCGATTCCTCGGTCGGGTCGAGGTCGGTCGTCGAGGCGGTTCCCCCGCGGAGCGCGTCATACGCCGCCGCGAGGGCGAGCACCACGACCGCGCCGAGGACGAGCCCCGAAACGGCCCGCCGCGCCGTCACGGCGTGGGCGCGGTCACGGGCGCAGTGCCGCGTACACGGCCGAGTAGTCGAGCGCCCCGGCTCCCCGCTCCTGCGCCGCTCGGTAGCGGTCTCGGCTCGCGGTCGCCACGGGCGCTTCCACGCTGTGCGCGGCCGCAAGCTCGAGCGCGAGGTCGAGGTCCTTCGCCATGAGGTCGAGCGAGAAGAGCGGCTCGTAGTCTCTCGACGCCGGATGGTCCGGCGAGATTCCCTGCACCGGGAAGCGGGTGCGCAGGACGCGCGAGTCGCCCATCGAGCTGGTCAGCAGCCGGTAGAGGACGGCGGGGTCGATGCCCTCCCGCTCGGCGACCGCGCAGGCCTCGGCGATTGCGACCATCGTCGCTCCCGCGATCAGGTTGTTGCAGAGCTTCGCAGCCTGGCCGGCGCCGGCGGGGCCGACGTGAACGACGAGGCTGCCGAGCGCCTCGAGCAGCGGCCGGCTCGCCGCGAAGGCCTCTCGGCTTCCTCCGACCATGACGGTGAGCGAGCCGGCTTCGGCCCCGCGAGGCCCGCCGCTGACCGGCGCGTCGAGCGAGTCGATGCCGAGCCGGCCCAGCTTCGCAGCGAGCCTGCGCGCGAGGGCGGGAGGGCCGGTCGACATGTCCACGACGGCGAGCTCGGGCCGGGCTCCCACCAGGAGGCCGGCGGATCCGAGGACGACGTCCTCGACCGCAGCAGGCGAGGGCAGGGAGAGGACAGCGACGTCGCATGTCTCGGCTGCCTCGGCCGGCGTGGCGGCGACCGGCGCGCCGAGGAGCGCCGCCCGGGCCGGATCGACGTCGACGGCGACCAGGTCGTATCCGGCCGCGACGAGGTTCCGCGCCATCGGCAGGCCCATCGTCCCGAGCCCGATGAACGCGACCCGCGACACGGCTCAGACGGAGCCCGAGGCGAGCTCGCTGCCGAACGCGGGCAGTCGGGCGAGCGGACGCCCGGACGAGGCGAGGGCGACCCAGACGACGATCTCGTCGTCGCGCGGGGCGTCGGGTATCCGCACCTCGAACGTCTGGTGATGGGAGCGGACCGTGTGGTCGTCCTTGTGCTTCAGCGCGAGGTCGATTCCGGCTCCGGCCGGGCCGCGCTTCTCCGCGGACGGGAGCAGGGAGCTGCCGCCGACGGGGTCCCGCACGAGGTTGCCGAAGCGCAGGTTGTGGATGATCGCCGATCCGTGCTCGACCTCTCCCCCGAGGCCGACGAGCGCGCCCTTTCCGTAGCCCTCGACCTCCGCTGCGCCCAGGGCGGCGAGCGCGCGCTCGGTCAGGAGCCGTCCCAGCGGCTCACAATACGCGTCCGCCACGGCGGCGAGATCCTCGACGAAGCGTCCCGTGAGCGGGTTCGAGACGACCGCCCCGGCCGCCGCGACGAGCGCCGGCGGCTCGACCGGGCGGCCCGACTCGGCTCGCACCTCCTCGACGATCACGCACAGCTTTCGGAGGCCGTCCATCGTCAACAAGCATAGGGCCTGGGCAGCGCGAGATCAGGCGCGGTCGTAGACTGAGGAGCATGGCGGTGAGGGTTGAGACCGGCTCCGCGCCCGGGGCGCCGGCGAGCCGGCTCGACGACGTGCTGCGGCAGGTGAACCGCATCCGGACCGGGTGCGGAGCCGACCCGCTCTACGAGCTCCCCGACGCCTGCACGGCCTGGGAGGGAGGCGGCTGCGTGCTCGAGCGCGCCTTCGCGGATCTCGGCGTCCTGATCGTCGACTACCGGCGGGCGCACGGCCGTGGCGTCGAGTTCGAGCACGGGCTCGGCGGCTTCATCTGCGACTTCGACGCCGGCCGGTATCCGGAGCTTCTCGCCCGCCGCTAACCGAACGAGGCCGCGAGGCCGACCCCGGCGCAGGTCACGACGACGGGCACGACTCCGACGCGGAAGCGCCAAACACCGACGAATGCGGCGGCGGCGAGAGCGATCACGAGCCAGTCGGGGTCTCCGTCGACGAAGGCGGCATGGCGGGCGACGAACACGGCGAGGCCGGCGATCACCCCGACGACGCCGATCGTGATGCCGTTGAGCGAGGCTGCAAACGCACCGGTGGTACGGATCCGGTCGATGATCGGCGCGCCGCTGATGATGAAGACGAAGGAAGGGACGAACGTGCACAGGGTCGCGATCGTCGCCCCCAGAAGCCCCCACGCCAGACCGCCCTCGACGTTGTACCCGGCGAGAAAGCCGACGAAGGTGTTGACCATGATCAGCGGCCCCGGCGTCGACTCGCCGAGCGCGAGGCCCGCGACCATGTCGTCGGCGGTGAGCCACCCGAAGCGGTCGACGGCGGCGCTGGCGACGAACGGGAGCACCGCGTACGCCCCTCCGAAGGTGACGAGGGCGGCGAGCGTGAAGAAGCCGGCGAGCTCCGCCACGAGGCCCCCGGCAAGGAGGAGGGCGGCGAGGGGAACGAGCCAGAGGAGAAGCGCCTTCACGAACCGGCGGCGCAGGCCCCTCTCCGGTCGGGAGTCTGCCGGTTCCTCCTCGCCACCCTCGTGCGGGGGCTTGCCGAGCAGGTCCGGCCGGCGCGTGCCTGCGACGTAGCCGACGAGCGCGGCGGCGACGATGATCACCGGGAACGGAACGCCGGCGACGATCAGCCCGAACGCGGCCGCCGCGAGAGCGAGCGCGGCTGTCGTATGGATCACCCGGCCGCCGACCCGGATGACCGCGGCGGCAACGAGAGCGATCACGGCCGCCCCGAGCCCGCGGACGATGCCGGCGACGGCCGCGACCTCCCCGTACTCGACGTAGATCGCGCTCAGCACGCAGAGGAGGACGAACGCGGGCAGGACGAAGAGCCCGCCCGCGGTGATCGCGCCCCGGACGCCGTACATGGAGTAGCCGACGTACGAGGCGAGCTGCTGCGCCTCGGGCCCGGGCAGCGCCATGCAGAAGTTGAGCGCGTGCAGGAACCGGCGCTCCGAGATCCACCGTCGCCGCTCGACCAGCTCGTCGTGCATGATCGCGATCTGGCCCGCCGGCCCGCCGAAGCTGATCAGCCCGAGCCTGAGCCAGAAGCGAAACGCCTCGCTTTCGCTCGGCTTCGCCCTCGTCGCCTCGTAGCCGGAGGTGCCCGCGGGCGACTCAAGAGCCGTCTTGGCGCTCATGCTGTCGGTCGCTCGTGGAGATGTGACCGGCGGAAGAACTCGTAGAGACCGTCGAAGAGCGGCCCGGTCAGTGTCAACAGCTGTTGGTCGTCCCGAGTCACGAGGGATGCTCCGCGGATGACGACGTCGAGGCCCGGCGCCTCGGGGGCGTCGTAGCGTTCGTCGCCGATGTCGGCCTCATGGATGATGCGGCCGATGTCCTGCAGCGCCGGATCGTCCAGTTCGTAGCGGTGGAGAAAGCTCTCGAAGCTGCAGCCGCCGTGTCGGTGCCCGAGCTCGACGCCTCGCATGTCGAAGGGCGTCGCATCGTCCGGCACCTCGTCGGGGTCGTCGACGAACACGAACCGCGCCTTCGGGTCGATGAACCTCTGGATCAGCCAGGAGCACGCGGCGCGGTCGACGTGGCAATGACGTCTGGTGGCCCACCTCATGACACGACTTCGACGGCGCGTTCGGCCAACTGCTGGACCGCCGCCCGCGCCTGCTCGCGCTCGGGGGGCGGGAAGTAGTCACGCGAACGGACGCGGCGCAGCTCGCGGCGGAGGCGGGCGAGCGTCCGCCGACGCTTTCCCTGGCCGGTCCGGAGGGCGTCCTCCGCATCACGAATGATCGCCCGGTACTCCCCGGCGACGCGCTCGGCCATCGAGGCTGCCAGCGCACGCTCCTGCGCTGCGGTCGCGGGTGTCGAGACCCAGATCGAAGCGTCGCCGCCGGCCTCGACCACCTCGTCGGCCAGCCACTCGAGCTGCTCGCGGTTGCGACTATCGAGCGGCAAGGACACGACGCCGTCGACCAGCTGCACCACCCCAAGCCGCCGCAGCTTCCGCCAGAGCGTGATTCGCGGCGTCGAAGGCTCACGTGGGAGCCGGTAAACGAGCATGACCCAGCGGGCTTCCACCTGATCCCCAAGCGTACTGTAACCGCGGTTGCAGCGCGAGGGCCCAGTCTGGGTGACCGTCGTCGGCTAGACGCTCGCCGACTCGTCGGCCGCGAGAGCCGTCCGGAACGCCTCTTCCGCGTCGGCGCCGTAGACGGCGAAGACGATCCGCTCGAGCGAGCGGGGCGCGAACGCGCGGGCTTCCCCGACCATGAGACGCGCGCATGCGTCGAGGGGGAAGCCTCCCACCCCGGTGCCGAACGCAGGCAGCGCCAGCGAGCGGGCTTCGAGCTCGTCGGCGACCTCGAGACAGCGGCGGGTCGTTCGGGCGACGAGGTCGGGAGTCGTGGTCAGGTCCTGGCCCATGACGGCCCCGTGGATGATGTGACGAGCGCGTAGACGCCCGCCGCCGGTGGCGACCGCGTCGCCGAGCGGAATGGGGCCGAGGGACACGGCCTCGCGCTCGATCTCCTCCCCACCCTCGCGCTTGATCGCGCCGGCGACGCCGGCGCCCATCCACAGGTGGTCGTTCGCCGCGTTGGCGATCGCGTCGACGTCGAGAGCGGTGATGTCGCCTTCGATGACCTCGAGAGCCTTCATCGCGGGCGAGCCTAGCTGAGGGCGGCCGTTGTGGGAGAAGGATCGGGTCACGTTTGACAGAACCAGTAGCTGTCCCTACCATCCGACACTTCTGTATTACTTTACATAGGTTGTCAAGAATAGAAACCAGAGAAGGAGAGTCTGGATTAATGCGAAGACGCCTGAGAAGAACGGTCACGACGCCACGAGGCATCCTCACCGCGGGGCTCCTCGGCGCGCTGGCGCTGATGCTGGTCGTCGCAGTGGGCTGCGGCGGCGGGGACGACGCCGACGCGTCGGGCAACGCGTCCGGTGACAGCGGAACCGTTTCCCTCGTTGCCTATTCGACGCCGCGCGAGGCCTACGAGGAGCTCGTTCCGATGTTCCAGGAAGACGGGGGGGACGGCGTCGACTTCGAGGAGTCCTACGCAGCGTCCGGCGAACAGCGGCGCGCGATCGAGGAAGGCTTGCCAGCCGACTTCGTCCACCTCTCGCTCGAGCCCGACGTGATCGCCCTCGTCGAGGCGGGCATGGTCGACGCAGACTGGAACCAGAACGAGTACGAGGGGATGCTCACGAACTCGGTGGTGGTCTTCGCCGTTCGCCCCGGGAACCCGGAGAACATCCAGACCTGGGACGACCTGCTCCGTGAGGGCATCGAGGTAATCACGCCGAACCCCTTCACCTCGGGCGGCGCCCAGTGGAACATCATGGCGGCGTACGGAGCCCAGCTCGAGCAGGGCAAGACCGACGAGGAGGCGATCGCCTACCTCAAGGAGCTCTTCCTCGAGCACGTCCCCGTCCAGGACAAGAGCGCGCGCGAGGCGCTCCAGACGTTCGCGGGCGGCAAGGGCGACGTCATGCTCGCCTACGAGAACGAGGCCATCTTCGCCCAGCAGGCGGGCCAGGAGCTCGAGTACGTCGTGCCCGCGGAGACAATCCTGATCGAAAACCCTGCAGCCGTCGTGAACACGGGCGAGAGCCCCGAGGCCGCCCAGGCGTTCCTCGACTTCCTCTACACGCCCGAGGCGCAGGCCGTCTTCGCCTCCAAGGGCTACCGCCCCGTCGTCGACGGCGTCGAGACCGAGTTCGACTCCTCCGGCCCGGCCGGGCTCTTCACGATCGATGACGTCGGCGGCTGGCCCGACGTCCGCACGCGCTTCTTCGACCGCGAGGGGAGCATCTTCCTCGACATCGAGAACGAGCTGGGGGTCCCCACTGAGTAGCAGCACCGATGCGGTCAGGCTGCCGGCGCGCACTGGAAGCTCCAGGCGCGCCGGCGGCCTGGTGCTAGGCCTCTCGACCGCGTACCTCATGCTCATCGTCCTCATCCCGATCGCCGCGGTGATAGCGACGTCCCTGGAGGGTGGGCTGGCGGCCTTCTGGGAGCAGGTCACGGCTCCTGCGGCGGTGGCGGCGCTCAAGCTGACCTTCGTCGCCTCCCTGATCGTCGTCGCGGTGAACGCGGTCACCGGCACGTTGATCGCCTGGGTGCTCGTCCGCGACGACTTTCGGGGCAAGAGCGCCGTCAACGCGATCATCGACCTGCCGTTCGCCCTGCCGACGATCGTCGCCGGGTTGACCCTGCTCGCCGTCTACGGCCCCCGGAGCCCGCTCGGGGTGGACATCGCCTACTCGCGCGCGGCCGTCGTCGTCGCGCTCCTCTTCGTCACGCTGCCGTTCGTCGTCCGGGCGGTGCAGCCTGTGCTAGCGGAGCTCGATCAGGAGATGGAGGAGGCGGCCGCCTCCCTCGGAGCACGGCCATTCACGACGTTCCGTCGCATCATCCTGCCCAATCTGCTGCCGGCGATGTTTTCAGGCGCCGCGCTCTCTTTTGGCAAGGCGGTCGGGGAGTTCGGCTCGATCGTGCTCATCTCGGGGAACATCCCGTTCGACACCGAGGTCGCCTCCGTCTACATCTTCAAGAACATCGAGAGCGACCAGCCGGAGACGGCCGCGGCGGTTTCGGTCGTGCTGCTCGTCCTCTCCTTCGTCGTCCTCGCCGTCGCGGACGTCCTCGAGCGGCGGAGCCGGAGGCACGATGCGTAGCCGGAGCGGATCGCGTTACGGGCTCCGAGCTCTCGCGCTCGGCTACCTCGTCCTGCTGCTCGCGCTCCCCGTCTCGATGATCCTCTACTACACGTTCCGGGACGGCCTCGAGCCGGTGTGGGAGGCGCTCACCGATCCCTCGTTCGTCTCGGCCTTCAAGCTGACCCTGCTCGCTGTCGGGATCGCCGTGCCCGCGAACACCATCTTCGGTGTTGCCTGCGCGATGGTGCTCGTCCGCCGACCCCCGAAGCACGGCACCTGGCTCCTGAACACGCTGATCGGGCTCCCCCTCGCGCTCTCCCCGGTCGTCGTCGGGCTTGCGCTGATCCTCGTCTACGGACAGGACGGCTGGCTCGGCGGGTGGCTGACCGAGAACGGGATCCAGATCATCTTCTCCAAGCCCGGCATCATCCTCGCCACGATCTTCGTGACGCTGCCGTTCGTGGTCCGCGAGGTGATCCCCGTGCTTCGCGAGGTCGGAACCGACCAGGATGAAGCGGCCTGGGTGCTCGGCGCCTCACGCCTCCAGACGTTCCGGCGCGTCACGCTGCCTGCCATCCGCTGGGGCGTCGCCTACGGGGTCGTCCTCACCACGGCGCGCGCGCTCGGCGAGTACGGCGCCGTCGCCGTCGTCTCCGGTCGGATCGCCGGCAAGACCGAGACCCTGACGCTGCACGTCGACGAGGAGTTTCTGCGCTTCAACGAGGTCGCCGCGTACACCACCTCGCTCGTGCTCGCGCTGCTCGCCGTTCTCACCCTGATCGCGATGAATCTCTTCAAGCCACGACACGACAAGGAGGTCGCGGATGTCGATCGCCGTCCGCCAGGTCTCGAAACGCTTCGGTAGCTTCGCCGCTCTCGACGACGTCTCGCTCGCCATCGCCGGCGGCTCGCTGACCGCCCTACTCGGGCCGAGCGGCAGCGGGAAATCCACGCTTCTGCGCGTGATCGCCGGCCTCGAGGCGCCGGACGAGGGCGAGGTGTCGATCCTCGGCGCCGACGTCACCGGGATCGCGCCCCAGCTGCGAGGCGTCGGCTTCGTGTTCCAGCACTACGCGGCCTTCAAACACATGACCGTGCGGGACAACGTCGCCTTCGGGCTCACGATCCGCAAGCGCCCGAAGGCCGAGATCCGCGCCCGGGTCGACGAGCTCCTCTCGCTCGTCCAGCTCGACGGCTTCGCCGATCGCTACCCGAGTCAGCTCTCCGGGGGCCAGCGGCAGCGGATGGCGCTCGCACGGGCGCTCGCAGTCGAGCCGAAGGTGCTCCTTCTCGACGAGCCGTTCGGCGCACTCGACGCCCAGGTGCGGAAGGAGCTGCGGGGCTGGCTGCGCCGCCTGCACGAGGATGTCCACGTGACGACCGTCCTCGTCACGCACGACCAGGAGGAGGCGATGGAGGTCTCCGACCGCGTCGTCGTGATGAACGACGGGCGGATCGAGCAGACGGGGAAGCCGCGCGACCTCTACGAGCATCCCGCCAACGAGTTCGTGATGCGCTTCATCGGCGCCGTCAACCGCCTCGGCGACTCGTTCGTCCGCCCGCACGACCTGGAGATCACCCTCGAGCCGAACGGGACGACGAAGGGCGCCGTGGTGAAGCGCGTCCTCCACCTCGGCTTCGAGGTCCGGATCGAGCTCGTCCTCCACGACGGTCAGGAGATCTGGGCCCAGGTCAGCCGCAACGAGATCGAACGGCTCGACGTCGAGGCCGGGCAGGCGATCTTCATCCGCCCGAGCAAGGAGAAGGTATTCGGCTGAGCGGCGCGCCTATCGGCGCGGGCCGGCCATCCAGCCCCGGTCGCCGATACGCCGGGAGTCGACCCCGTAGAAGTACGCCAGGGGGCCGATCAGGACGAGAAACGTGAGGACGATCGCTGCCATATGTTCCTCCCTCCGCTGCTTCGTTCCACCAGTAACTAGAACGTGGCAGACGTCTCCGGAATTCCAGAATCGAGGTCGGTTCTGGGGTGGCCCTCGGCGGCTGCAGTCCGTTTCGTGCTGCTGTTGAAGAGAGGAAGATCTTCGCGCCGATGCGCCCGCACGACCCAGGCGATCGCGCCTGCCCAGAGCCCGAGCAGAGCCAGATAGACCGGCCAGCGGGTCGAGCTGGGCACCTCGCCGTAGTCGAAGAACGTGCGGACGTTCGTGATGATGATCAGGCCGCCGACAGAAGCCCCGAGGAGGCGCGCGGTGATCTTCTGTACGAGCCACGCGGCGATCGGCGCCGCAAGCACTCCGCCGGCCAGAAGCACGGCCACGACCGCCCAGTCGATGCCCTGGCTTCCGAGCGCCGCGAGGAACCCGATGCTGGCCGCGAAGGCGACGAGAAACTCGCTCGTGTCGACCGAGCCCACGACCTTCCGGGGCTCCATCCGCCCGCTGGAGAGGAGCGTCGGGGTTGCGACGGGGCCCCAGCCACCTCCACCGGTCGCGTCGATGAACCCGGCGCCGAGGCCGAGCGGCACGAGGAACCGCCCCCGGACGTAGCGGCGGCCTGGCTTCAGCTGCGCGCGGCCGAGCGTGAAGCGCAGGAGGACGTAGAGCCCGAGGCAGAGCAGGACGCCCGCCATCCACGGCTTCGCCAGCTCGGCGGAGATCGAGCTCAGGACGACCGCGCCGACGAACGCGCCGATCGCGCCGGGGAAGCCGATCCGGCGCACGGTCTGCCAGTGCACGTTGCCGAACTTCCGGTGCGATGCCGCCGAGGCGAGCGTCGTTCCGAGCTCGGCGAAGTGAACCGACGCCGAGGCTGCCGCAGGCGTGAGACCGGCGGCGAGAACGAGCGTCGTCGACGTCGCTCCGTAGGCCATGCCCAGAGCGCCGTCGACGAGCTGGGCGGCGAAGCCGACGAGACCAAGGACGAGGAGAGTGGGCAACCGCGCTACCTCCTATATTCTTGACATAACTCGTAAGATAACCTAGAAAAATAAACCAATCACACTATCTCCCGAAAGCGCCGCCTGTCAAGCTAATGCAACCGATGTGGGTGTCGAAACGAACCGACTACGCAACCAGGGCGGTGCTCGTCCTGGCCATAGCCGACGGCGGGCCGCTCAAGCTCGACGAGATCGCAGCGGCCACCGACGCGCCCCGCTCCGTCCTCGAGCAGGTGATGCCCGCGCTCCGGTCGGGCGGTATCGTCCGCTCCGTCCGCGGGCCGGGCGGGGGCTACACGCTCAACCGGCCGCCCGAGGAGATCACGCTCGAGCGGGTCGTGCGCCTCTTCCAGGGACAGCTCGCGCCCATCGGCTACGCGACTCGAAGCCATCCGGACCTCGCGCCCGAGCTTGTGGCCGGGACGCTGCGCCCGGTCTGGGAGGAAGTCCGGGACGCGACGATCGAGATCCTGGCTCGGACGACCTTCGCCGACCTCGCCAGGGGAGCGGGGACGCCGACGAAGGGCTCCTAGTGAGCCCCGAGGAGGTGGATCGGCTCTACGGATTGCCGCTCGCCGAGTTCACGCAGGCGCGCGACGAGCTCGCCCGCGAGCTGCGCAAAGCCGGGGAGCGCGAGGCGGCAGATGAGGTCAAGGCACTAGCGAAGCCGTCGCTCCCGGCGTGGACGGTGAACCAGCTCGCCCGCAAAGAGCCGATGCAGATGCGGGCCCTGACCACCGCCGGCGAGCGTCTGCGGAAGGCTCAGGCAGAGCTTCTCGAGGGAGGCGGGCCGGACGAGCTCCAGGCGGCGCTCCAGCGTCAGCGCGACGTCGTCGGCGCGCTCGTCGAGAGCGCGAAGCGCATCCTCGAGGCCGCCGACCAGGCCGCGACCGAGGCGACACTGGAGCGGGTCCGGGGAACGCTGACCGCCGCCGCGGGGGACGAGGAGGGAGCCCGGCTCGTCGAGCAGGGGAAGCTGGCCAAGGATCTCGAGCCGGCGGGTTTCGGAGGCGTGACGGCCGTACCGAGCGGCAAGCGGCGCCGCGCGCAGCCGAAAGGCCGCGACGACGAAGGGCGCAAGCGGCGGGCCGAGGCGGCAAAAGGGAAGGTCGACGCGCTACGCGCCGAGGTGGCGGAGCAGCGGGAGCGTGCTCGCCGCGCGGCGAGCGAGGCCCGCAAGGCCGAGGCCGAGCACGGGCGGCTGGTCGCCAGGCTCGAGGCGGCCGAGGCCGCGCTCAGTCGGGAGACCAGGCGAGCTCGATGACGTAGCCGTCGGGGTCGCGGCACTTGACGCTCACGTAGTCGGACTCCTCCCACTCCTCGACGATCGGGACGCCGTCGGCCCGCAGACGCTCCGCGAGGGCACGGACCTCGTCCGGGCTCGCCGCGCGTCCGAAGCCGAAGTGGAGGAAGCCGGGCAGCGAGATCGGCTCGTCGGTCTCCTTCAGGGCGAGGGCGAAGTCATCGGCGTCGTAGAGCATGAGAACGCCGTCCGACATGCGCTCGGCCGGCGTTGCTCCGAACCCGAAGTACGTCTCGTAGAAACGCCGCGACCGCTCTTCGTCACGGACCGGGAGCGCAAGATGCGCCATGCCGCCTCCCTGGGCGTTTGTGCGGATTCAACGCCCGGAGGTAGCTGCGGTCAAGCGGGCGGACGGCGGCGGCCGCTACTGGGTTGCCGGCCCGCGAGCGTCAGCCGGCCTCGAGCTCGTAGTCTCCCCGCACGACGCGTACCGGGATCCCGTCGACCTCCGGCGGGATCTCCGGCAGCGACTCCGACCCCGAACGAACGTGAACCCGGAGGACGGGTGCCCCGTCGGCGTCCTCCCGGCTGATGTCGACCATGCTCACGCTCGGGTCGCCAAGGACCCGGGCGGCGAGCTCGTCGCGCGCCCGGCGCGCGTGGCTCAAGGCGTTCTCGTTCACCTTCGGCTAAGCCCGCGACTGGGTGCGTGGGTGGTTCGAGGCAAGGACGCAGAGAGCGCTCATACCGAATGAGGTATGGGCGCGACCGAGGACGCCGCCTCGTGCCGCCCAGCGCGGCCAGACGGCATCGCCCTCATTGTGCTAGGGGCTCTGACGTAGACCGCGATCCGGCGCCGAATCTCCGCCAGGAGGAGGTCCGCCAGGGAGGGCGACGGCCGCTCGCTCCCGACCGTTCCGACGACGTCGAGGTCGACGTCCAGCGCCGTCAGTACCGGCTGGACGTCGTTCGCGAGCGCGCGCTCGGGGACGTCGCTCCCGGCGAAGTGGAGCCCGACCGCGTGCCTGGTCTCTCGCGCGAGCCAAAGCGACGACGAGTCCCCCGGACGGCTCACCTCGTCATCCCTGAGCGGGGAGATGGTCACGACCATGCGGATCAGTCGCCTGACCCCCGCGTAGGTGATCTGGGCAACTCCGTCGACCCCCGTCACGCGTCCGTTCGTGATGCCCGTCGTTCGCCCCGACTTGACCACCTCCATTTCGAGCGTCGCCGCGCCGACGCCTCTGACCGGCCCGACGTCCAGCTGGTCGTTGACGAGCTGACGAGTGCCGTCGAGATCCGCGACTGCCGCGTCGAGGCCGCTCGACATGGCGTGCCGCGTCAGCGTCGCAACCGTGTCGGCAGCGGTCCCGCCGTCGAGGCGCCCTGGCTGGTAGATGCGTTGGCCCGGCTGCGCGACCCAGTCCCCGGCCAGCACGTGCCAGTTGGCGAGGATCATGGCGGCGCCCGTTCCACGGTCGACGACCTTTCCTCCCAGCGTGCCGGCGGAGTGCTGGCGCTCGTTCGAGATGCTGATCCCTCCGCGGAGCGGATCCGCGCGGGTAAGGCGCGGATCCGCTACCGGCCGCACGGCGGGAGCACCCCACCAGAGCTGGGGTCGGTAAGTCCCTTCCAGCACGTCCGTCTTCAGCCCGCGGATCGAGCCGGGGACCTCGGGGATTCGACGGGCTTCGAGCTCGGCCCGCGGGAGCTTCTCCTGCACGTGGACACGAAGTACGCGCTCCTCGAGGATCTGGCCGTCCTTTTCGCGAAGCCCGTAGTCCACGGCGACCACGTTCTCCTGGGTCAGGAGAAAGTCGCGGACGGCCTCGCGCAGGGCCACGCGTGCGCGACCCGGCGTCGGTTCCTCGGTGGACGTGACGTCCTTCCTTCTTCTGAGCTACGCGTAGATGTTGAAGCGCAGCGGCGAGGGCGGCGCCGCGCCGAAGAGGCCCGGAGGATCGAGGCTGAACACCGTCGTGGCGCGCGCCCCGAACCGCGGCGCGTTCACGAACGGCGGCGCCGCGCCCAGCAGGCGGGCCGTGATGTTCATCTCGTAGAGACCGGGCTGGGCGGCCACGAAGCTGATGACCTCGAAGTAGGTGAACGGTGGTCCGGGGGCGAGGTTGCCGTTGTCGATCCCCTGCATGTCGGGCTGCCCGAGCGTCCACGTCGTGAGGTTGCCGGTCTGGTACTGCACCTCGTACGGAAGCGCGAAGTTCGAGAGAACCTGGGCCGGATTCGTGCCACCGGGCAGCGGCAGGAACGGGTTCAGCAGGATGATCGCGAAGACGAACGCCGGCTCTCCCACCTTGATCACCGAGTGCGGCACGAGCGGTCCGCCGGGCGCGATCGGCTGGATCGGCCCGAAGGCTGCGATGTCCCACCAGGCCTGGACCTCCGCCACCTCGGGGGCGACGGTCTCAGGGGCTGTCAGGGCCTGCTCGTAGGCAGCGTCGATCTCGGCCCGAACCAGGGCCTCGAGCTCCTCCTCGGTGATGGGCGCGGCCTCAGGCGGCGCCTCCAGCATCTCGGAGACTTCATCCCGACCCTTCTCCTGCTCCCGAGACTGGGCTCGGGTCTGCGTGCTGGCCATAGTCGGACTCCTTTCGGTAGGCGAGCGTCGCCTGCCCATTCTCGGCGCGGCCGGGCGAGGAGAGAATGGATCATCGGATCCATTTGGGATCCAGGACGGACCCTGGATCCCAGCTGCCGTCCGCCGGATGAGGTACTAGTCCCTCAAGGCGGCGCGGGCTGCTGCCGAATCTGTTGCCAACTGCCCGAGCGGTAAGGAGGAGGCACGACCATGAGCCCCAGCGAGGACATCAGCCTCTTCATCGGCATCCTGCCGGGGGCCGAGCAGCGACAGGTCGTCCTCTTTCCCGAGGGCCAGGTCGTCGCGGACGTCCGCGACGAGGAGATCGAAGCGCCGGGGTACCGAGGGTCCGACCGCGGCCTCATCGCCGCGTCGGCCCTCATCGCAGCGCTGCGTGCGAGCGGGTGGTGCGTCGAGGAGATGGCCAACGCGGCGGCCGTCTGGCTGAAGCCCGGCTCCAGCGGCGCGCGCGCGGACGCGCCGGAGGCCGCCGGGGCGCATCCCTGATCGGGGATCAGGCGGACAGGGCGCGGGAGGCCGCACCCGCCCGGATCGCCGTCATCAGCGAGGCGGGCGACAACTCTCCGATGAACGCCTTCTCCGGTCGAAGGCGATGAAGCGATCCGTGCCGGCCGTCGCCCTGCACGGTCAGAACGGTCACATGGGGATGGCGGCCGAGAAGGTCCCGGACCTCCTCAGCCGAGCCGGGCTCGTCGTCCGAGCGCACGACCACGACTCCGAAGCGGGCGAGCCGGCCGGTCATGCGAACCTCGTTCATCGCGCCGAGCTCGCCCACGATCTCCATGTCGGGCTCCTGCGCGACGATCTCCCTGACGATCCCGCCGAGAATCCCGCGCATTCCGACGAGGAGGACGTGGGTCTTCTCCTCGGCCCGCACCGACACCGTCCCTTCGGTCGACCCGTCCGATTATTCCGCGCGTGGGCGCCCGCCGACATGGATCAGAGGATTCAGCTGAGATCCAGGGAGATCTATCTGGCCGCGTAGCGCCGGTCGGGCGGCGTGGTGGATCGAGCCGGGTGGTGCTTCCCTCTGAGCAACGCGACCGCCTCGCCGCGCCGGCCCACCTGGAGCTTGTCGAGAATGCTGTGAACGTGGTTCTTGACCGTCGAGACGGCGATCGAAAGGCGTTGCGCGATCTCCTTGTTCGAGAGCCCTTCGTCGATCAGCTCCACGATCTCCTCCTCGCGGGAAGTCAGATGGACGTCGGTCTCCAGCCGAGACCGATCCGCCGCGAGGTTGGCGAGCCGACGGAAAAGGCTGGCGGCGATCCTCGGCGGGACGAGCGCCTCGCCCCGCGCGACGGTCATGATCACCGTCTCGAGATCGGCCAGGGTCGCGTCACGCGGGACGTACCCGACGGCGCCTGCCTCGGCCAACGCGATCACGTCGGCGTCCGAGCCCGGCGAGGCAAGGGCGACCACCTTCGCGCCGGGAACGGTCCCGACAACCGAATGGACGGTCGCAAGACCGTCGGCCGTCGCGACGTCGACGAGGACGACGTCCGGCTGGAGCTCCGCGAGCGCAGAGGAATCGCCGCTCTGGGCCGTGCCGACGACCTCGAGCTCGCCGCGATTGCCGAGCGCGTAAACGAGCCCTTCGCGGTACAGCCGAATGTCGGCGACGACTAGGACGGAGACCATTCGGACCCCCCTCTACGCCGCAGCAACGCCCCAAGGTTGTCCGCCATCCTCGCAGGACCCCCGTTCGTCGCTCGTGCGCATTGGTACTCCGATCATGTTTTCTTGTCAAATGACGGCCGACCCTCGGCTAGCCTTCCCAGGCATGTGCCGGAACATCCACACGCTCTACAACTACGAGCCCGCAGCCACCGAAGACGAGGTTCGCGCAGCCGCCCTGCAGTACGTCCGCAAGATCAGCGGCTTCACGAAGCCCTCCCAGGCAAACGCCGAGGCGTTCGAGCGCGCGGTCGACGAGGTGTCGGGAGCGTCGTCCCGGCTCCTCGGCAATCTCGTCACGTCTGCAACGCCGAAGGACCGCGAGGTCGAGGCGGAGAAGCGGCGGGCGCGCTGGCTCGAGCGTCAGGCCGTCTAGGTCGCGCTCCAGCCGCGCCAGTCGTCGACGTCGACGGCCAGGACCGGCAACCCGGGCGGTTCGTCGCGGTACTGCTCGTACTTCGCGGCCAGCGCCTCGAGTGCCCGGACCGACTCGTCGTCGCCGTCGAGGACGCGGGCGCGGCCTTGGAGCCTGACCCACCAGAGGCGCGTCCAGTCGTCCTCGTAGTGGTCGACGAGCACGGTCACGTCAGGCCGCTCGCGTGCGTTCTCGATCCGCCGGAGCACCCGCGAGCGCTTCGGCTTGGCATCGACCGCGGAATAGAGCGTGTCGCCGAGGAGCGCGAAGGCGATCGGGACCAGGTGCGGACGACCGTCGGGGTCGACGGTCGCGAGCCGGGCGACCGCCGCCGCGGCCACCCGGTCTCGCAGGTCTTCCATTGGAGCGGGCTCTCAGCGAGCGCCGGCCGCCGCGCGCCGGCGCTCGAAGCGCTCGATCCGGTCGCTGCGACGCACGACCCGCGCCTCGCCCGTGTAGGCGGGGTGGCAGGCCGAGCAGGCCTCGACCTGGATCTCCCGCCTGGTCGAGCGGGTCTCGAAGCTCGTTCCGCAGGTCGTGCACGTGACCGTGGCCACCTGCACGTCCGGGTGAATCGCTGTCTTCATCGTTTCCCTTTCGATCAGGCGGAGAGGGCGAGCTCGCCGTCGCCGAGGCTCTGCGCCAGCGTCTCCAGAGCCTCGCCCTCGAGGCGGCGGATACGCTCGCGGCTGATCCCCAGCTCGGCGCCGATCGACTCCAGGGAGTGCGGCTCGCCGTCGAGGCCGTACCGCAGCTCGAGAACGCGGCGCTCCAGCTCGGGTAGCTCCGCCAGCGCCAGCCGCACGGCGCGGCCGCGCAGGTAGACGTGCGCGAGCTCCTCGGGGTCGTCGGCGTTGGCGTCGGCAAAAAGATCGCCGAGCTCGCCGTCCTCATCGCTGCCGATCGAGCGGTTCAGCGACACGCGGGCCTCGACGACGTCGAGGGCCTCGTCGACGTGCAGGAGCGAGAGGCCGGTGGCCTCCGCCAGCTCCTCGTGCGTCGCGGGGCGCCCGAGCGTCGGCTCGAGCTTCCGCGCCGCGGCCCGCAGCTTGTTCCGCCGCTCGTGGACGTGGGTCGGGACGCGGATCGTCCGAGACTGGCCGGCCACCGAGCGCTGCACCGCCTGGCGGATCCACCAGGTGGCGTACGTCGAGAACTTGAAGCCCTTCCGGTGGTCGAACTTCTCGACCGCGCGGTTCAGGCCGATGATCCCGTCCTGGATGAGATCGCCGAACGGCACGCCGCGGCCGCGGTAGCGCTTCGCGATCGAGACGACGAGCCGCAGGTTCGAGTTGATCATGCGCTCCTTCGCCGCCCGGTCGCCGCGCTCGACTGCCTTGGCGAGGACGACCTCCTCCGACGCTGTCAGCAGCGGATAGCGCCCGATCTCGTTGAGAAAGAGGTCGAGCGAGCCGGCCGAGCTGGGCAGCTCGACGGCGTCGAGCTCTCCGAGGTCGAACTCCTCTTCGAGGGTGGGGCCGGCCTCGTCGGGATCGACGAAGCTCCGCTCCTCGTCCTCGAGCAGCGTCTGCACTTCAGGGGTATCCAAGATTGTCTGGATCGGTGGTTCCTTTCGCTCGCAGGATCGGCCGCTCGCGTCTGCAAGCGGCTCACGACCTGTTAAACGGCGCTCAGGCCCCGGTCATTCCCGCTATCGGCCGTGCGCGAAACGGCGTTCTTCCTCGATCGTACGCTCGGCCAGCGGGTAGGCCTCGAGCCGCTCGTCCGGAATCGGCTCGCCGCTCTCCACGGAGAGCCCGTACGTGCCGGCCGCCAGCCGTGCTTCGGCGCGCTCGAGCGCCTCGAGCTCGCGCCGGAGCCCCTCGAGCAAGCCCTCCTCGAGCTCGCGCTCGTAGAGCTCGCTGCCCTGGTCGGCGGGGCCGTCGATCGTCGCCAGCTCGTCCGTGCCGATCGGCTCGCCGAGGTCGGCGAGGGACCGCTCGATGCGTTCCCGCTCGGCGGCGAGCAGCTCTTCTGCGCGTTCCGGGGTCATCGCGGCGCTCATCCTACTGACCGTGATCATCCGGGGTGGCCGGGATGGCCAGCCAGACGTCGGCACCCCCTCGGGCCCGGTTGGCGGCACCGGCCGAGCCGCCGTGGGCCACGGCGATCGCCTGCGCGAGGGCGAGGCCGAGGCCGGCGCCGTGTCCGGAACGGGCCTCGTCCGGGCGGCTGAAGCGCTCGAAGGCCCGCGGGAGGAACTCGGCCGGGAAGCCGGGCCCCTCGTCGCGGACGTGCAGCTCGACGACCCCGTTCTCGGGGATCGCGCTGAGCGTGGCGGCGCCGCCGCCGTGGCGGAGCGCGTTGTCGACGAGGCTCGCAAGCGCCTGCTCCAGCCGACTCGAGTCGCCGACGACCGTAAGCCCGTCGGGCGCGGACAGGAACGACACGGGCTCCCCGAAGCGCCGGGCCACGTGGTCGAGGAGCTGCGAGACCTGGACCGGCTCACGGCGCACGGAGAGCCGGCCCTGGTCGGACCGCGCGAGGACGAGCAGGTCCTCCGCAAGACCGACGAGCCGGTCTGTCTCCTCGGCCGCGGAGCGAAGCGCCATCCGTAGCTCGTCGGCGGACCGTGGATGGCGGAGAGCGAGCTCGAGCTCGGCCTTCAGAAGCGCCAGCGGCGTGCGGAGCTCGTGGCTCGCATCCGCGACGAAGCCTCGTTCGCGCTCGAGCGCCCGTTGCAGGCGGCCGAGCATCGCGTTCAGCGTCTCCCCGAGCCGGCGGACCTCGTCGCGCGACTCGGGCAACGGAAGCCGGCGTCCGGGCTCGGCGCCGGAGATCGCGGCAGCCTCGGCGCGCATCGATTCGACGGGCCGGAGCGCGGCGGCAGCCAGGCCGTAGCCCAGCAGCGAGGCCACGAGGAGCGCGGCCGGGCCGATCAGCAGCAGCTCGGTGAGGAACCCGCCCAACGTCTCGTCACGGTCCTCGAGCGCGGCCCCGACGACGACCACGACACGACCGTCCGGGCTCTCTACCGAGCGCGTGAGCGTCCGGGCAGGGCCGGCGAAGTCCCGCGGAGTCGCGTCCAGCACCCGGCCGTCGGGTGCCAGGACCTGGATGAAGCGCTCGTCCGCGGGGACGGGTGTGTCCCCGACGGGCTCGCCTCGTCGTACGTCGGCCGTGGCCTGGGCCGACAGGACCTCCAGTCCCTCATCGATCCCCTCGTCCAGCGAGGACTGGAGCCGGAAGTAGAGGAACGCCCCGGTCGCCGCCAGCACGACGGCCATCGCCAGCGCGAAGGCGAGCGCCAGGCGAAGACGGATCGGGATCCGGCTCATGCGAGTCGGTAGCCTGCTCCGCGCACGGTCTCGATGGACGTGCGGCCGAAGGGCCTGTCGATCTTCTCGCGCAGGTAGCGGACGTAGACGTCGACGACGTTGGAGCGGTTCTCGTAGCCGTGGTCCCAGCAGTGCTCGAGGAGGTGGAAGCGAGAGAGCACCTCTCCCGGCCGGCGCATGAACGTCTCCAGGAGCGCGAACTCCTTCGCCGAGAGGTGGACCTCCGTCTCGCCCCGCCAGACCCGGTGGCCAGCGGGGTCGAGTCGCAGGTCGCCGACCTCGAGAACCGTCGGGCGCTCCAGCGGCGGACGGCGCACGAGCGCGCGCAGGCGGGCGAGGAGCTCGGCGAAGGAGAACGGCTTCGTCAGGTAGTCGTCCGCGCCGGCGTCCAGCCCCTCCACCCTGTCCTCGACCGCGTCCCGCGCTGTGAGCATCAGCACCGGCGACCAGGTGCCCGCCTCGCGGAGGCGGCGGCACACCGCGAAGCCGTCCGTCCCCGGGAGCATCACGTCGAGGACGATCGCGTCGTACTCGGTCGCGCGCGCCATCCAGATCGCGTCGTCGCCGGTGCGCGCGACGTCCGCCGCCAGCCCCTCCTCGCCGAGGCCGCGGCGAAGGAGGCTCGCCATCTTGACCTCGTCCTCGACGATGAGGATCCGCATGTGCTCATTGTCGCTCTCGAGATGAGAGGGAGATGAGAGACCGCTCTCATGGCCGTTTCATCTGCGATCCCTACGGTGACCGCAGCGACCACGGAGGTACGAGATGAAGCGCAAGTTCGTGTTGATCGGTGCGGTCGTCGCGGTCGTCGGCGCCCTCTCGGCTGGAATCGCGATCGCGGCTGCGGGCGACGACGAGCAGCCCCTGACCGGCTCAACGCTGGAGCGAGCCACGGACGCCGCGCTCGCGCACACCGGCGGCGGCACGGTCGTCGAGACCGAGACCGGAGACGACGGGGCCGCCTACAGCGTCGAGATCCAGCTCGACGACGGCAGCCAGGTCGAAGTGAACCTCGACGAGAACTTCGAGGTCATCGGCCAAGAGGCGGACGACGACGGCCCCGGCGACGACGAAGGCCCTGACGACGACTAGCCATGCGCACCCCGCTCTTCGCCCTTGTTCCAGCCGCGCTCCTCGCCCTCGCTGCCTGCGGCGGGAGCGGGGAGCCGGCCGGCGAGCACACCACGGGCTCGGGCACGATCGAGGAGGCTGCGGCTCCGGCTCTTCCACAGGGCGACGAGCCCGTCGCACTCGACCCTGCCGACTTCGTGGCCACGATCGACAACCCCTACTGGCCTATGGCTCCGGGGAGCAGGTGGGTCTACCGCGAGACCGACGGCGAGGGCGGTGTCATGAAGGTCGTCGTGACAGTCACCGACCGCGCCAAGACGATTCTCGGGCTCGAGGCCACGGTGGTGCACGACGTCGTCAGCGAGGACGGTGAGGTGATCGAGGACACCTACGACTGGTACGCCCAGGATCGGTGGGGCAACGTGTGGTACCTCGGCGAAGACACGATGGAATACGAGGACGGCAAGGCGAGCACCGCGGGCTCATGGGAAGCGGGCGTGGACGGCGCGCAGGCAGGAGTCGTGATGCCCGGACGGCCCGAGGTCGGGCTGGCCTACCGCCAGGAGTATTACGCCGGTGAGGCGGAGGACGCGGGTGAGATCCTGAGCCTCGACGAGCGGGTGCAGGTCCCGTTCGGCCTCTTCGAAGGCGTCGTGATGACGAAGGACTGGACGCCGCTCGAGCCGAACCTGCTCGAGCAGAAGTTCTACGCCGAGGGGGTCGGCCCGGTGCTGGCGCAAACGGTGTCCGGCGGGTCCGACCGTGAGGAGCTGCTCAGCTTCGAGCCCGGCGGCTAACCTCTCGCCGTGACCGAGCGGAGCAAGGAGGAACTCGACCAGGAGTGGGGCGAGCTCGTGGAGGAGCACCGCCTCGCCATGCCCGGCGTGCAGGTGCTCTTCGCCTTCCTTCTCATTCTCCCGTTCCAGAACCGGTTCGAGAGTCTGTCGACGCGGCAGGAGTACGTCTACTACGCCGCGCTCCTCTGCGCGACCGTCGCCATCATCCTGCTGATCACGCCGACGGCGGCGCACCGGCTCCGCTGGCGACAGGCCGACAAGGAGGCGCTGCTGCAGATGTCCACGAGGGCGGCGATCGCCGCGACCGTCTTCATCGCCGCCGCCATGACCGCTTCCGTCTACCTGATCACGGACGTTCTCTTCGGGGAGCCGGCGACGGCGATCGTCTCGGCTCTGGTTGGGGCCGCGTTCATCACCTTCTGGTACGCGTTCCCCCTCTACCGCCGCTTCAAGGATCAGTAGCCGGCCGGGAGAGCTCTTCCCCGACGAGCGCCAGCGCCCGCTGCAGCCGCTGGCGATTCGCGGGGTCGTTCAGCCACCCACTGGCTCCTGACGGATGCGGAAGCGGGACGGCCACGGCAGCGCCGAGTCGGTACCGCTCGCCGATGCAATCCGTCAGTCGGGAGAGGCCGATGAGGCGGCGGACGGCCAGGCCGCCCACGAGGACGATGAGCTCGGCGCGCAGGAGCCGAAGCTCCCAGTCGAGCCAGAACGCGCACAGGTCCATCTCGGCGGGCGTCGCCGGGCGATCGCCCCGACCGGAAGGGTGCTTGCCGGGATAGCAGCGCGTGACCGAGACGCAGTAGAACGTCTCGTAGAAGGCCGCTTCGTCGAGCTCGAGCCACGCGCGGAGCGTGCGTCCCGCCCGACCGCGCCACGGACGTCGCTCGCTGCCCTCCACGGCCCCCGGAGACTGGCCGACGAGCAGTGCCCGCTGCCCGGCGCGGCCCTCGAAGACCGGGAGAGACTCGAGCGGGTAGCCGGCCTCCGCGCAGGCACGGCAGGCGCGATTGTCGCGCTGGAGGGACGCGAGCGAGCGATACGACGAGCGTCGCCGGATGTGGACGACGCTAGCTCTTCTTGCCGGCGATCGCCCGCTGGAGCTGCGCCTTGGTCATCTTCGAGCGGCCCCGGACGCCCAGCTTCTGCGCCTCGGAGTAGAGCTGGTCCTTCGTCCGCCCCGTGGCGCGCCTCGTGCCGGAGCGGAGCCCACCACGCCGGCCCGACGACATGTCCCGGGTCGACGTCCGCGAGGCCGTGCTCGACTCGCCCGAGCGCGCGCGCTCCTTGTTGACCGTGCGGGCGGCGATCTCCTCGGCGCGATCGAGGGAGGCGCCCTGCTCCCGGGCGCTCTCCTTGATGTGCTCGTACTGACGGGCGCGCTTCGTGCCCTTCTTGACTCCGCGTGGCGGCATGGTTCCTCCTTCTCGTTTCATTCCTCGTGTGCCACGAGAGCGAGATCGCGAAACGCGGATACGATGGGAAGGCCGCGGAGAGGTGTCCGAGTGGCCTAAGGAGCGCGACTGGAAATCGCGTACCCGGTGAAAGCTGGGTCGCGGGTTCAAATCCCGCCCTCTCCGCCTCGAACATGCAGAAAAGGGGATCGCCCGTGACGGGTGGTCTCCGACAGGCGGCTGCGGCCGGGCGACTCAGTGGCCCGGCCTGCGAGCTATTACCCATCGCGATCCGCGAAGTCCCCGATTCCCGCACACGGCCGTGCCTGCAAGCCTGACCGGGTGAAAGGAGGCAGGTGATGACGACTATCTCGCAGGAACCGCCGGCCGCTGGGACCTCCCTGAGGAGGCGCTACGAGTACAAGGTCATCGATACCGGCAAGCACGTCGAGGAAGAGCTCAACATGCTGGGTTCGGAGGGCTGGCAAGTCGTCGGGGTCACGACGAAGAAGCAGCTGTTCATCGCGCCGCCCCAGGCGATCATCCTGATGCGGGAGGCGCTGCTGGGCGCGTGACGGGCGCGGCGGGACCGACCATGTAACGCGCGTCGTCCCCTGGTTCGCTCTAGCCCTGCGAGGCGACGACGAACGCCGCCACGTTCTGAATCTCCTCCTCGGAGAGCTGGCCCTCGAAGGGGGGCATGGCGCCGCCGCCGTTCCTCACCTGCTCGACGACCGCGTTCAGGTCCAGGGTCGAGTCGTCGAGGTTCGGGCCGACGGTGCCGCTCGTGCCCGCTTCCTCGAGCGTGTGACAGCTGCCGCAGCTCTCGACGAAGATCGCCTCGCCCGCGGCCGCGTCGCCGCCGCCGTCGGTCTCGGCGGGGACGCTCTCGCCGCCCTCCTCGGCCCCCTCGGCCTCGTGGGCCTCGCCGACGATCTCGACCGTCGCGAGCATGATCACGACGAGCGTGACGGCAACCGCAGTGAAGACGCCGATTCGGCGGCCCGGGAAGCCCGGGTCCCGCCGCGGAACCACGATCGAGACGACGAGGCTGAAGACGACGAGGACGAGGGCGGCGACCCCGATGATGACGTCGTTACGGCTCACCGGCGCCTACGATAACCCGTCCATGAGTCGCGCCGGCATCCTTGTCGTCGCCGGCGGGGCCCTGCTCGTCGCCGTCGGCCTGACGCTCGGCCAGGTCGGGGAGGAGCCGGGCGCGCTCTCCAACTGGCAGGCGCTCGTCCTGGGAATCGTCCAGGGGGCGACGGAGCTCCTGCCCATCTCCTCCTCGGGGCATCTGATCCTCGTGCCGTGGCTCTTCGACTGGGAGTTTCTCGAGCGCAACGACGAGTTCAACCAGACCTTCGACGTCGCCCTCCACGTGGGCACCCTCGTCGCCGTCGTCTCGTACTTCTGGGCCGACGTCAAGCGGCTGATCGCGGCATGGCTCGGCAGCGTGCGCCGCCGGAGGATCGAGACGCCGGACGAACGCCTGGCGTGGTTCGTCGCGGTCGCGACCGTTCCCGCCGCGCTCGTCGGCGCGCTCGGGGAGGGTGTCATCGCCGACCACCTCGGCGAGCCCTGGCAGATTGCGATCTTCCTTGCCGTCTTCGGGGTCCTCCTCTGGTTCGCCGACCGCACGCCTCCGCGGCGGCAGATGAGCGACCTGGGACTGGGCACGGCGGTCGGCATCGGCTTCGCGCAGAGCCTGGCGCTCATGCCAGGGGTCTCCCGCTCGGGAATCACCATCACCGCGGCGCGCTTCCTCGGCCTCGACCGCGACTCCGCCGCGCGCATCTCCTTCCTGCTGCTGATCCCGATCGTGTTCGGCGCCTCGCTCTGGGAGGGAGTCAACGACGTGCTGCTCGGGGATCTCCCGCCGGGCTCGGCGGGGCCCTTCGCGGTCGGCGTGATCGCCTCGGCGGCGAGCGGTCTCCTCGCCATCTGGGCGCTGCTCGGCTACGTCCGGCGGCACGACTACACGATCTTCGTCGTGTACCGCCTCGCCCTCGCCGCGTTCATCCTCGTGCTCATCGCAGCGGAAGTTCGCGAGCCGACTTTCTAGGTGTAGGACCCGAGCACCTAGTAGGGCTCTACACTTCCGAGGAAGGAGGGAACGACGGCTACGCTGGCGAGAATGGCACCGCGAGCGGCCCGCGGTCGGCTCGCACTGGTGCTCTGGGCGCTGCTCCTGGCAGCGATCGTGGTCATCCTCGCGACCTGGGTCGCGGGCGAGATCGCCGAGCGGCAAGAGCGCGACGCGGTCGACGCGCGGCTCGCCGCGAACCTCGCGGGGGGCAGGGAGGAGTTCGCGGACGCGCTCCGGGACGCCGAGACGAAGGCCGAGCGGATCGCGGCCTCTCCGCAGGTGCAGCGGGCGCTCGCCGAGCAGGACGAGGCGGCTGCTCAGCGGATCGCTGCGGCCGAGGGGGATGTGGCGCTCATCGCCGACGGCCGCGTGCTCGCCGGCGAGGACGACTGGCCGGCGAGCAGGACGGTCGACGTGCTCGAAGGCGAGAACGAGATCATCGGGCGTGTCGTCGCCGGCGTGCCGCTCGACGACGCCCTGGCGGACCGCCTCGCCGGGGCGACCGCCCTGGACGAGAGCGAGATCCTCGCCGTCGTCGAGGACGGGCGGACGCTCGCGGCCTCGGGGATGCTGGAGCCGGGCACGGCCCTTCCGGCCGGACAGCAGGGATCCACCGAGCAGGGTGGCGAGGCGTACCGCTTCCTATCGACACCGCTGCTCGAGGAACGGGACGTCGGCCTGACCGTCCTCTCTTCCGAGGCGCCCGTGGCGGCCGCGGTCGACGAGACGCAGCGGCGGGCGCTGCTCGCTGCCCTCGCCACTGTCGGTCTCGCCCTCCTCGCGGCGGGAACGATCGCCTGGACCCAGCGGCGCCGCGTCGCGGACGCGGGTGCGGCTGCGGAGGAGGCCGAGAGGCGCCGACGCTCGAGCGACGTCCGCAGGAGCGGCGACGAGCAGCGCGTCAGGGAGGCAGTCGCGCTCGTCGGAGAGGCTCTGGCCGCCACGCACGACCCGGAGGCGCTCCTGCCCGTCATCCTGCAGAGCGCGATCGAGGCGACGGGTGCCGCCGGAGCGCGCCTCGTCAGCGGCGGCACCGAGGTCGTCCGGGCGGGGCGCCCGGAAGAGGGCGGCGGGCCGCTGACGCTCAGGCTCGGGACGGACGAGGACGGCATCGGCAGGCTCCTCCTCTACCCGGCGCGCGGCGGCACGTTCGACGAGGAGTCCGAGCAGCTCGCGCACTGGCTCGCGGCGCAGGCCTCGATCGCCATCGAGAACGAGCGACTCCACCGGACCGTGAAGCGCCAGGCGATCACCGACGAGCTGACGCAGCTCGCGAACCGCCGCCGCTTCACCGAGACGCTCGCGGTCGAGGTTCGGCGCGCAGAGCGCTTCGGCGACCCGCTGGCGCTCGTGCTCGCCGACCTGGACGACTTCAAGCTGATCAACGACCGGTACGGCCACCAGGCCGGGGACGAGGTGCTCCGCCTCTTCTCCGACGTCCTGCGCGAGAACGTCCGCGACTTCGACCTCCCAGTTCGCTACGGGGGCGAGGAGTTCGCCGTCCTTCTCCCCGAGACGGGGCTGGACGGGGCCGAACGGCTCGCGAGACGGCTCCAGGCCGCGCTTCTGCTCCTGCGGCTGCCCGAGGTCGGCGGCGACGAGCCGCCCGTGACGGCGAGCTTTGGCGTCGCCGCGTTCCCGGCCGCCCGGAGCGCCGACGAGCTCCTGTCGGCCGCCGACGGGGCGCTCTACCGGGCCAAGGCTGCGGGCAAGAACCGCGTCGCGCTCGCCTAGCGGGCTCCGAGCTCCTGGAATCACGGTCCAGAAATTCGGCGCCCGGGCTGATATAAGGAAGGCCGATGGACTGTCGGGTATGCGGCCGCCAGTTCGAGCCGATGGGCTTCCAGGTCATGGTGCCCGGGCTTCAGCATGGCTTCGATCGGGTCGATTGCGCGCTCGAGGCGAGCGCGCTCGAGCTGCCCGGGACCCGCAGCCTCGAGCCCGCCCCGGCGGTCGTACCGGTTCTGGCGCCCTCGGTTGCCCCCCTCCCCGCGCTGGCCGTCGGCGCTCTGCCGGCCACGACGACGGTGAGCGCTCGCCCGCACTTCCTCGGTGGTGCGAACCTCGCGCTCCTCGCGGCCGGGACGGCGGCGACCATCTACCTCTGGCTTCGTGTGTTCGGCGCCGACGCCGGGCCCTTCTCGTCCCTGGCCGAGCGCGCCTCGCAGGCCTTCGGAAGGACGACCGTCGCGGCCGCGATCGACCTCACGCCTCCGCGCGAGATCGGGCCGGAGTCCGAGAACACCGTTCGCGGCGGCGACGCCTCGGCCGTTGTCGCCCTTCCGACCACGACCGCCTCCGACGACTCCGGAACTCCGGTGTCGAACCGCTCCCCGCGCAAGAAGCCGCGCGAGCGCGAGCCCGGCGGGGGTGGCGGCCCGGTGGTCCGGCCGGCGCCGAATCCTCCGCCTTCCGAGCCGCCGGCCGAGCCCGGCCCGACGCGCGCGGCTCCGACGCCGACGGTCCCGGTTCCCTCGTCGCCGCCCCAAGACCGCGTCCCCGGCCCGACGCTCCCGGGCGGTCAGAACCCCGAGCAGCCCACGCTGCCCGGCGGCCGCCCCTAAGTCTCGAGCGTCGTCAGTCGACGCCGGTTCGTGTAGACAACCGGTGAGAGCATGCGCTGGGTTGCCGTCCTCGTCGTCTCCCTCGTCGGAATCGCGCTCGGCGTCACCGGGCTCCTCCTGCTCCGCGACGACGGGCCCGAGGAGCTGCTCCCCGATCTCGCGCAGGCCGTGCCGGCGAGGCTCGAGATCGTCGAGGACGGCGACAGCTATCAGCTGGTCTTCACGTCCGCGGTGGCCAACGTCGGCGCCGGCCCGCTCCTCGTCGAAGGCGAGAGACCGGGCCGAGAGACGCCGGCCATGACCGCTCGGCAGCTCGTGCGCCGCACCGACGGGTCGGCGCGGGTCCGCTCGGAGGTCGGAGAGCTGCAGTACGCCGAGCTCGAGGGCCAGGGGCGCTGGCAGCTCCTCGGCTTCGCAGCCTTCGAGCTTCGCCGCGCAGCCGACGGGGCGCCCGTCCAGCCGGGCGAAGTCGTGGGCGTCTGCCTGGGCGACCGCTCGAGGACGGACGAGGACGTGCGTGCCGACGAGGTGCCGAGGCGCCCCGTCTGGACGGACGGGTGCGGCCGGGACCAGCCCGGCCTGCTCGTCGTGCGCGAGGGGATCTCCCCCGGCTACGGCGTCGACGACGTCCCCGGCCGCGCCGGGCCGTTCATCGACGTGACGAGCGTCCCGGCCGGCCGGTACGTGCTCGTGCAGCGGGCGAACCCCGAGCGCGCCCTCGAGGAGAGCGACTACGCGAACAACACGGCGTCCGTTCTCATTCAGGTACGACGCGCGGGCGTCATTCCCAGCGTCCGCGTGCTCGCCCGCTGCCCCGGCACGGACGTGTGCCGGCCCGGCTAGCTCGGTGTTAAGGTCGCGTTAGAACCTTCCGTCGTCCCGGGACGCTCCGCGGGCACGTGGTTACGGTGAGTGGGCAGGCTTCCGAAGGATCACCGTGCTCGACCCTCTCATCGATCTCCTCAACTCGAGAACTCCCGTCTACCCGCCGTTCGGGAGCATCCTCGTCATCGCCGGCCTCTTCGGGCTGGCCTGGATCGTCGCGCGGTCGAGCGGCTGGGTCGCGTTGCGCGTGCTCGCCTGGCATGACGGCAGGCAGAGCGACGGCGACCTCGAGGCGACAGGCGAGATGGTCAACCTGAAGAGGCGTGAGACGCTCGTCTCGGTCATCAGGACGGCGATCATCTACGTCGCCTTCGCCGCCGCGATCGTCCTCTCCATCGGCCAGCTCATCGGCGGCCTCGACCGCCTGACCGCGATCGCTGGAGCCTCGTTCCTGATCATCGTCGCGGGCTTCGCCGCCCAGAGGATCCTCGCCGACGTCATCGCCGGCTTGACGATGTTCGCGGAGCGCTGGTTCTCGGTGGGCGACACGGTCGCCGTTCACGCGGGGCTCGAGCTCCAGGGCGTGGTCGAGGACGTGTCCCTCCGCCACACCCGGCTGCGCTCGGTGACCGGCGAGGTCATCCACATCCACAACTCGCAGATCCAGGCCGTCCGGGTGCTGCCGCGCGGCGTCAAGGAGCTCGCCATCGAGCTCTTCGTCAGCAAGCGCGACGAGGGCGAGGCGCTCGTCGAGGAGGTCTCGGCGATCCTGCCGGTCGGCCCGACGACCTTCGTCCGCAGGCCGTGGATCGAGCAGGTCGACGAGCTCTCGGTCAGCCTGACGCGGATCCGGATCCGCACGACGGTCGCTCCGGGCCGTGAATGGCTCGTCGAGGGGTTCTACTCCGACCTGCTGAAGGAGCAGGCCGGGGAGTCGCTGATCGTGCACGGGCCGGTCGTCCTCGCCGTGGACGAGCGCGCGACGTGGAGCTTCGCCCGTGCCAGCGGCGCAGCGCGCGGGAGCTTCGCGCGCGCCCGCCGCACGCCCGCCGGCGTCCAGTAGCACGCGCCCCCATCAGGCACGATTCAGGTCGCCGTGGCGCGACTGCTCCCACTCGCCCTCACCGCGGGCCTGCTCCTCGCCGGGTGCTCGGCGGCCGATCCGCCCGCATCCGAGCGGCTCGGCGAGCTCGGCGAGGAGCTCGTCCCTGCAGGCAGCGAGCTCCTCGAGGTCCGCGAGGGGTCGTGCCCGCAGATCGCGGGCAACCCCTCGTGCGCGCGGGTCTTCTTCACCTCGGCACAGCCGGAGGACGAACGCGCCGACGCTCTGGAGGACGCGGCCCGCGCGGCGGGCTGGGAAGTCGTCTCCCGGGAGCCGCGCTCCGACGGGATCCTCGTCGAGCTCGGCCGGGAGGGCTATCGAGCCTTCGTGGCCATCTGGGAGGTCGAGCGGGCGCTTCCGTGCAGCGAGGAGCCCGACACCGACTGCGCTGACGAGCTCCAGGTGATCGAGGACCTGTGATCAGGCCGCTCGCCCCCGCCGACGCCGACGCGTGCGACGCCGTCGTCCTGACGCTGCCGTACCACTTCGGCAACGAGGGCGGACGTGCCGAGTGCGCCCGCGCGGTCAGGAGCCAGGACGGGCTCGTCGCCGTCGAGGAGGGAGAGATCGTCGGCTTCCTCACGCTCGAGCGCCACGATCCGCGGAGCGCAGAGGTCACCTGGATGGCGGTGCGTGCCGACCGTCGCCGCCACGGCGTCGGACGGGGGCTGATCGAGCGGGCGATCGACGACCTCGCGGCCGACGGAGTGGAGCTCCTCTCCGTCCTGACCATGGCCGAGTCCGAGCCCGAGGAGCGGGAGACCGACAACTACGCCGACACGCGGGCGTTCTACGGAGCGCTCGGCTTCGTTCCCCTGCGGGAGCTCGCGCTCGAGGGGTGGGACGACCGGGCCGTGATCCTCGTCAGGCCCGTTCCGTGAGAATCGGGCCGAGGAGGGCAATGCCCTCCTCGAGACGTTCCTCGGTGGCCTGGCTGTACGAGATGCGGATGTTGCGCTCGCCTCCGGCGGCGCCGAAGAAGGGCGCGCCGGGGACGACCGCCACGCCCGCCTCGAGCGCGCGCCTCGCGACGTCCACGCCGTCCTCGGCGAGCTCGAGCCAGGTGAAGAACCCGCCCTGGGGCCGCGTCCACGTCGCCCGGTCGCCGACGTGGCGCTCGAGCGCGCTCATCGCCGTGTCCCGCCGCGAGCGGTAGACGTCCCGGGCACGCGATATCTGCTCGTCCAGGAGGCCGCGGCGCCCGTACTCCTCGAGCAGCCGCTGCCCGAGCGCGCCGGCGCACTGATCGGTGTTCTGCTTCGCCCAGACGAGCTTGGAGACGAGCTCTGCGGGACCGGCCGCCCAGCCGAGGCGCACTCCGGGAAAGAACGTCTTCGAGAACGTCCCGGCCTGGAGCACGACGTCGGGGCCGAGGCTGAGGAGCGTCGGCGGGGCCTCGCCCTCGTAGCGGAGCTCGCGGTACGCCACGTCCTCGACGAGCAGCAGGCCCTGCCGGCGCGCGAGCTCGACCAGCGCCTCCCGCCGTTCGGTCGTGAGCGTCACGCCGGCGGGGTTCTGGAAGTCCGGGATCGTGTAGAGGAGCTTCGGCGGGCGTCCGGCCGCGAGCATCCGCTCCAGCTCGTCCACGGCGAGGCCCTCCTCGTCGACGGGCACGCCCTCGACCTCGGCCTCAAAGCTCTGGAACGCCATGATCGCGCCGAGGTAGGTGGGCGCCTCCACGAGCACGCGGTCGCCCTTGTCGACGAGCGCCTTGCCCAGAAGCTCGAGCGCCTCGATCGCGCCGCTCGTCAGCATCAGCTCGTCTTCGTCCGCGCGCGGGCCTTCGCGCTCGAGCCGGTCGGCGATGTAGTCCCTCGGCCCGGCGAGCCCGTTCGTGGGCGCGTACTGGAACGGCGAGGCGTCTCCGCGCTCGGCCAGCTCGCGCAGGATCTCCGCCACGGTAGTGCCCGGGAACGTCGCCGGGTCGGGGAAGCCGCCGGCGAACGAGATCACGTCCTCCGCGCCGGCTAGCGCGAGGATCTGGAGCAGCCCCTCACCGGCGCCTCCGCGCGTCCGCGCGGCGAAAAGCGCGTCCCAGCGCCGAAGCTCCGGCTCGACCGCCACGGAGGGATTCTTCCTTAAGAAGCTAGGCCGTGACGATCGTGAACGTCGACTCGGCCCGTGCAGGGGTCCCCGCCGCCTTGGTCTTGAAGCGCCCCTTGATGGTGTACGTCCCGGGTGGCAAGGGTCTGCTCTCGACGCAGCCCCAGTCGTCCTTGACGCACTCGTCGAGACGCCAGCTGAACAACCTCTTGCGTTCGCCGGGCCTGATCGTTTCTTCGCTGAGAATGTCGCAGTGGGTGCCGGGCGGGATGATGAACCGCCGCCCGGAGGAGTCGACGTACGTGAGGAAGCACGCTTGGTAGGGCCACTGGAACACGTAGGGCTTGGTTCCGACGTTCTCGATCCGGACGTCGACGGTCTCGCCGACCAGGTAGCGGTCGGCGAAGACGAAGCGGATGGGACCGGCGCTCTCGCTCCTTGGAGGAGTCGTGCTCGTCTCGGGTCGCTCGTCTGCCTGACGAGTTCCGACGTTCGGTTCCTCGCCACCGTCCCTCAAAGCGAAAAGGGCGATTAGCCCTCCCGCCAGCGCCGCAAGGATAAAGCCGACGATGAGGGCGCCGTGCCTCCTCATCCGACCCGCTAGGCCGAAGGCGGTGAGGCGGGGTCGGGGCGGTCGAGCAGCCTCGCCTCGACCCGGCGCGAGCGGGCCCGGAAGGCGAGCCAGAGGAGCACGAGCAGGAGGACGACCGGGCTCAGCACGATGACGAGGAAGAGCGCGATCGTCCCGGCGGCGGCCAGGAAGTCGAGCGCCTCACCGGCGGCCCCGGCCGCGCCGCTCTCGTCCTCATCCTCCTTCGCCGGTGCCTCGCGCGTGTGGAGCACGAGCGCCAGCTCCGACGTCGCGGCCTCGCGTCGATCTGCGAGGTTGGCGCGCTGGAGGTCCTCGATCGCGTTTTGGTGGCGCTCGATGCGGAGCCTGACTCGCAGCTCCTCGTCCGGGGTGAGCGTGCCGCTCTCGAGCCGGAGCTCCAGCAGCCGGATTGCCCGCTCGAGCTGCTCGATGCGGTCGACGCGGCGGTCGATGCCCGTCTGGAGGTCGACCGTCGCGACCCGCTCGCCGGTGACGGTGCCGAGGTCGCCCAGCCGAACGACGGCGTCCTCGACCCGCCCGACGGGGACGCGCAGGGCGAGCTCGGCCCTGCCCTCGTTCCCCTCGGTGTCGATGTCGGAGGCGGCGATCCAGCCCCCCAGCTCGCGCGTGATGCTCATGGCCTCGCCGGCAGCTTCCGAAAGCTCGTCGGCGTCGGGCACGCGCACCTCCATCCACAGGCGCAGGTCGGTCGCGCGGGCGCGCGGAGGGAGGGGCGCCCCTTCGGCCTCGTCCTCAGAAACGAAACCGCCCTGTCCCGACGACAGCTGTCCCGACGAAAGCGTGTTGCGCTTCGCGCGGGTGGTCGGCTCGGCGGCTTCGGAACCGGGCATCAGCGCCGACGGCGCCATGTCCGCTCCTTCCGCGGCAGCGACATCGACCTCGGCCGGCGCTGCGTCTGGAACGTCGTCTGCCGTCAGCTCGCCGCCCCCGCTCAGGACGACGGCCGAGCTCACGCCGGCGACGGCGACGAGCACAAACGCCAGCGCCAGTGCCGTGCGCCGCCGCGGGAGGGCCCGGTGGCGGCGCACGGGCTGCTCCGCTAGCTCGCGCACACGGACGCGCAGCGGGCCGGGGGCGACCGGGGCGCCGGCGCGCAGCTCCCTCACAAGCCCCTGGACGAGCGCCTCCCGCTCTCCCTCGGGAACGGCGCCGCCCAGGAGCTCCTCCAGCCGGTCCGGAGCGATCTGGTCAGGCGTGGGCATCGGCTGCCATCCTCTCTTCGAGCTTCGCGAGCGCCCGCGCGAGCCGCATCGAGCAGGCGGACCGGCCGATGCCGAGCACCCGTGCAGCGGCGTCTGCGTCGAGGTCGAGCACGATCCTGAGGGCGAGCACCTCCCGCTCGCCCGCGCTGAGCGAGGCGAGCGCGGCGTCGAGATCGGGCGAGAAGCCGAGCTCCCGCGCCGGCTCCTCGGCGCGCTCCTCGGCCGCGTAGCGATCCTCGCGCCTTCGGCGGCGCGCCTCGCTCCGGAAGTGATCGAGCGCGACGTTCCTGCCGATGCGGCAGAGCCAGGTGCGCTCCGAGCTCCGGCGCGGGTCGTAGCGCCGCCACGAGCGGAGCGCCTTCTCGAAGGTCTCCGCGGTCAGGTCTTCGGCGAGGGCGTGGTCGGCTGTGAGCATGAGCAGGTAGCGGTGGACGTCGTTCAGGTGCTCCTCCGCGACCACGGCGAAGCTCCGCCTGAGCGGGGCCCGCCTCGGCAGCGGCGGCGCGAGCGCATTCACGACCCTCATACGCCGCAACCCTCCGGATCCGTCACACCGCCGCTCATGTAGGGATTGTCGCGCCCAACGCCGCCGTTTGCGCATCGGGCGCCGGGGTAGGCACCGAGCAATGCGCAAGGCACCGTGGACGTACGAACAGCCTCCGGGAGGCGAGGGAGCGGCCGGCCTCGAGGACTACGTCGTCTACACCGCCGAGGGGAAGGCAGCGGGCAAGGTGACCTCGCTCCTCCGCCGCCAGGACGAGCTCTACCTGGTGGTCGACCGGGGCTCCCCGCCGCTCGGCCACGACCGCCGCGCCGTTCCGTGGGCGGAGGTCTCAGGCGTCGACCACGCCGCGCTGGCAGTGAGCCTTGCCCTCTCCGTCTCCGAGCTCGAGCGCGCGCCGGAGCTCGACCCTGGCCTGGCCGTCGAGCCGTCCTCGTTGGAGACACGAGCGGACGCCGGCGCCAGGCGAATCGTCGACCTCCCTCCGGAGGCCGACCCGGGTCCCGTCTCGCCCGAGGACCGAGGACCCGAAGACCGCTCGCTGCTCTACGCCGCCACGCTCGGCGTCGGGCTGTTCGCCGTGCTCGGGCTGCTCGGGGTCGTCGCGCTCGTGTCCGTGAGCGGCGGCGACCTCGTGCCGTTCTTCCTCGTCCCGATCGCCCTCGGCGCGATCTCGCTCGTCCTCGGCTACAAGCTCTGGCGCCGGCCCTACGAGGGTCCGCCCGAGCACTGAACGGACGAGACCGGACGGACCGGCGGGCAACGAGCCGCACCTGTAACGATCCGGTGAACCGCATTGACCGGTAGCCGGGTCTCTGAGAGGGTCCCGGCTGCATCGTTCGCCGCGCCTTCGTAATCCGACGGCCATCATCCGTACGTCGCCGTCATGCGACGGCTCTCGACGATCGAGGGGTCGACCCAACTGGCAGAGACGGAGGTCGACATACCAACTCTCGAAACGGCAACCGAGATTCGTCCCTTCCGCGTTGACGTGCCGGAGGCGGAGCTCGAGGACCTCCGCCGGCGCATCGCGGAGACGCGCTGGCCCGAGAAGGAGACCGTCGTCGATCAGTCGCAGGGCGTGCAGCTCGCGACGATTCAGGCACTCGCGCGCTACTGGGAGACCGAGTACGACTTCGGGCGGCTCGAAGCGAAGCTGAACGGCCTCCCGCAGTTCATGACCGAGATCGACGGCCTAGGCATTCACTTCATCCACGTCCGTTCGCGGCATGAAGACGCGTTGCCGCTCGTCGTCAATCACGGCTGGCCCGGTTCGATCATCGAGCAGCTGAAGATCATCGAGCCACTGACCGATCCGACGGCACACGGCGCGAGCGCAGCGGACGCCTTCCATCTGGTGATTCCGTCGATGCCGGGCTACGGCTTCTCGGGCAAGCCGACGAGTACCGGCTGGGGCCCCGAGCGCCTGGGCCGAGCCTGGGCCGAGCTGATGACGCGTCTCGGCTACACGCGGTACGTCGCCCAGGGCGGCGACTGGGGTGCGTTCGTCGTCGACCAGATGGGCCTGCAGGCGCCTCCGGGGCTGCTCGCCATCCACAGCAACATGCCCGCCACCGTTCCGGCTGACGTCGACCAGGCATCCCTGGCGGGCGAGCCGCCCCCTTCCAGTCTCTCGGCTGAGGAGCGACGCGCCTATGAGCAGCTGATCAGGACGTACGCCCAGGTCGAGTACGCGAGGATGATGGCGGCGCGCCCGCAAACGCTGTACGGCATCGCGGACTCACCCGTCGGCCTGGCCGCCTGGCTTCTCGACCACAACGACGCCGACGGCCAGCCGGCCGCGGCGGTCGCCGCCGCTCTGGACCGGGCCACGAGCACCACGGGTGAGCTGACGCGCGACGAGATCCTCGACAACATCACGCTCTACTGGCTGACGAACACCGGGGTCTCCGCGGCCCGCCTCTACTGGGAGTACAAGGGCGGCTTCTTCAACGCGAAGGGCGTCTCGATCCCCGTGGCCGTGACCGTCTTCCCCGGTGAGCAGTACCAGGCGCCGCGGAGCTGGGCCGAGCAGGCCTACCCCAATCTCATCTACTTCAACGAGGTCGACAAAGGCGGCCACTTCGCGGCGTGGGAGGAGCCGGAGCTCTTCTCCGCCGAGGTGCGAGCCGCGTTCAGGTCACTGCGAACGAACGGAGGTACTCATGAGTAGCACCGAGACCGCCACCGAGATTCGTCCGTTCCGCCTCGAGATTCCGAAGGACCAGCTGGACGACTTGCGCCGGCGCATCGCGGCGACGCGTTGGCCCAGCAAGGAGCTCGTCCCTGATCGGTCGCAGGGCGTCCAGCTCGCGACGACCCGGGCGCTCGCGAACTACTGGGCGAACGAGTACGACTTCGGGCGTCTGGAAGCGCGGCTGAACGCGCTGCCGCAGTTCACGACCCAGATCGACGGGGTGGACATCCACTTCATCCATGTGAAGTCGCGGCACGAGAACGCGTTGCCGCTGGTCATGACGCACGGTTGGCCCGGCTCGGTCATCGAGCTGCTCGAGACCGTCGGCCCGCTCACGGACCCAACCGCGCACGGAGGAGCCGCCGAGGACGCGTTCGACCTCGTGCTGCCGTCGCTGCCCGGCTACGGCTTCTCCGGCGAGCCGGCCGAGCTCGGCTGGAACGTCGGCCGCGTCGCGCAGGCCTGGGCGGAGCTGATGAACCGGCTCGGGTACACCCGCTACGTCGCCCAGGGCGGCGACGTGGGCGCCGCCGTCACCGACGCGATGGGACGGCAGGCACCCGAGGGGCTGCTCGGCATCCACACGAACCTGCTCGTGACGGTGCTGGCCGGCCCTCAGCCGGAGGAATCCGAGGAGGAACGTGCGGCGGCCCAGGCGATCGCCACATTCAGGGCGAGCGGGTTCGGCTACTTCCTGGAGATGGCCACGCGGCCGCAGACGATCGGCTACGCCCTGCTGGATTCACCCGTCGCCCTGGCCGCCTGGCTGCTCGACCACGACACGGACAGCTACTACAAGATCTCCCACGCCTTCGTCGACGGCGAGCCTGCCGGCAATCTCACCCGCGATCAGATCGTCGACAACATCACGCTGTACTGGCTGACGGGCACCGGGGCTTCGGCGGCCCGGTCCTACTGGGAGGACGGACAAGCCGCGGCTCAAGCACGCGCGGCCGGCCAGGCTCCACCGGACGTCTCGCTCCCGGTCGGGTTCACCACGTTCCCCGGCGAGATCTGGCGGACTCCGCGCAGCTGGGTCGAGAGCTCGTACCCCAACGTCAGCTACTTCAACGAGGTCGACAGGGGCGGGCACTTTGCCGCCTGGGAAGAGCCGGAGCTCTTCTCCGACGAGGTGCGAGCTGCATTCAGGTCACTGCGTTGATCGGAGGTCGTCATGAGTAGCGCCGTACGTGTTCACATGCCGCCGCTCGACGGGGCGACCGAGTGGATCAACTCCGAGCCGCTCGACCCCGCCGGGCTGCGCGGCAGCGTCGTCCTCGTGAACTTCTGGACGCTCACCTGCATCAACTGGCTGCGCCAGGAGCCGTTTGTCCGCGCGTGGTCGCAGGCCTACCGAGACGACGGGCTGGTCGTGATCGGAGCCCACACGCCGGAGTTCTCGTTCGAGCACGAGCTCGACCTCGTCCGGCAGGCGACGAAGGACCGAGAGATCGACTACCCGGTCGCGGTCGACAACGACTACGGGATCTGGAGCGCCTTCGACAACCACTACTGGCCGGCGCTCTACTTCGTCGATCGGGAGGGGATCATCCGCGACCAGCACTTCGGCGAAGGACGCTACGAGCAATCGGAGCGGGTATCCAGCAGCTCCTCGGCGTCGAGCGCGACCTCGTCCCGGTCACAGGGACGGCGTGGAAGCTGAGGCAGACTGGGACCACCTGCGAACGTCCGAGACGTACCTCGGCTACGGACGCAGCGAGCGCTTCGCATCCCCGGATGAGGCCGCGCCCAACGAAGCCCGCGCCTACGAGCTCCCCGAGCGCCTGCGCTCCAACCACTGGGCCCTCGCCGGCGCGTGGACGATCGGGCGTGAGAACGTCGTGCTCGAGGAGGCCGGCGGAAGCATCGCCTTCCGGTTCGACGCGCGCGACGCGCATCTCGTGCTCTCTCCCGGGGAGGGCGGGCCGATTCCCTTCCGCGTCCTCGTCGACGGCGAGCCTCCGGGCCCGTCACACGGCGTCGACGTCGACGACGACGGGAACGGCGTCCTCCAGTACGGCCGCATGTACCAGCTCGTGCGCGAGCACGACGCTGTGCGCGAGCGGACGCTGGAGATCACGTTCCTCGAGAGCGGCGCCGAGGCGTACTCGTTCACGTTCGGCTAGGGCATGGACCCGAATCGAGTAGGGCCACTACTCGACCGAACCTGGGCTGATGATCGTGTAGCCCTCGGGTCCGCTGGCGAGAAAGCGTCCGCCCCTTAGACCGCGGAGCAGCCCTGGGTACTCCCCGACCGGCTCGAAAGCGTCATCCCCGATCCGCCATCGGTAGATGCCGGAGCCAGGGCCACCGGCGGAGTACGGCGCGTGAAAGAACAGAATCTCCCGCCCGTCTACGGAGTGGCCAACCGTCAGCGCGGCGAATCCTCGCAGGGAAGGCGTCGGCCAGAGCTCGTGGGTCATGGTCTGGAGGTCGATGGAGACCAACCGGAAGTCCGGGTACGGGTAGAAGAACAGTCGGCGCGCTTGCCCCCATGCCGCGCAGTAGCAGTCCACAATCGAGTCGTCGGGATTGAGCCCGCTGCTGTTGTAGCCGAACCTGAGCTCGCCGTCGAAGCTGAACACGGCGACGCCTCGGCGGCAGGGCTAGCGGTGCCGGTCGCCTCAAGGACGCCCTCGTCAAAGTACGTGACGACGATCTCATCCGCCGACACGAGCACGTCCTGAATCCCGTCGCCGAAGGCGAAGACGCCCTCGACTTGGCCGGTGCTATCCACGAGATAGCCGTTCGGCTTTGCCGGGTTGAATCGGCCGGGAGTCCTGGCGCCGACGAGAAGTGCCTGTGCCGGCCCTGCCGCGCGGACGAGCGGAAACGCGAGCCTCTTCGGGACCGCCACGGACGTGTCCACTCCGAAGAAGAGCCGCTGGCGACCGAATCTGGTGCGGGTCAGAGCGACCCAGGCGTCGTCGAGCACGTCGGCGTCGAGCAGCTCGCCGCCGACATCGAGGCGCTGCTCGATGGTCCGCATAACGGGAGCATGCCTGCCGCCAGTGGGCGCAGCTGGGATCGAACCAGCGACCTCCCGCGTGTGAAGCGGGCGCTCTCCCGCTGAGCTATGCGCCCCGAGCCGGGAGTGTAGCGCCGGCACGCCCGGGCACCCCTCTTGCCGAGGGAAGGATCCGGCGACGTGCTCCGTCCTGAGGGCATGGACTCCGAGGTCACCGTCTATCGGACTACGAGATCGCATCCCGCTCGTGTGACCCACCTCAAGCACGCCGCGGGACTCGTCGGGTTCCTCTCCACCCTCCTCGGCACGCTTCTCGCTCTCGGGATCATTCATCCTCTCGGAGGTACGGAGGATGCTCTGGCGGCGGCCGCGGGGACGACCGCCGACGCCGGGAGCGCGAAGGCGACGTTCGAGGTGCAGCTGCCGCTCGGCGACGAGACCCTGACCGTGAGGGGAGACGGTGCCTACGACTTTCGGACCGGGCGCGGCAAGGTCACCTACCGTTTCCCGCCGGAGTACGCGAACACCCTGGGAACGTCCACCGTCAAGACCGTCTTCGACGGCGACACGACGTACATGTACCTTCCGCAGCTGTCGCCCGAGCGGCCCTGGATCAGGTCGGACACAGGCGCGCCGAGCGACGACTCGCAGGCCGAGCTCGATGTGTTTCTCGAGCTGGGCCCCGACGACCCCTCCCAGATCCTCGGATTCCTCGAGCTCGGCGGCGACGTCGAGGAGGTCGGGGCGGAATCGTTGTTTGGCATCGAGACGACGCACTACCGGGCGACGGTCGACGTGGACGAGCTAGTGGATCACGCCCCGCCGGACGTCCAGGAGAGGGTTCGAGCAGGAGCCGAGATGCTGCAGGGAGACGACACGCTTCGGGTCGAAGTCTGGATCGACGAGGCCGACTTCGTCCGTCGCCTCACCCTGGAAGGGCAGCTCGGCGGCGTCGGGGACGTCTCGATGACGATGGGTCTCTACGAGTTCGGCACCGAGGTCGACGCGAGGGTGCCGCCGCCCTCGAAGGTCCTCGACGGAGCCGCGCTCGGCCTCTAGCGCACCGGCGGGAGCGGAGTCGGCTGCTTGCTACCATCGACGAGCCCGGTCGCGCTAGGCGGGGAGCTAGCGGTTCCCTGAACCCGCAATCCGCTCCAGCGGGGCTGAACTCCCTCCCGAGGGGTTCGCAATCGGGGCACGGGCTCGCGCACGCGAGTGTTGACGGCCAGGTTCCGCGCACCGGGAGCCTGTGAACCGCGTCAGGTCCGGGAGGAAGCAGCGCTAAGCAGTCTCTCCCGGGTGCCGTGGGTTGACCTGGTCAGAGCGAGCGTCGTGAGCACCGGCCCGAGAGCATCAACAACGGAGGGTGCGCAACCGGGCTCTTTCTGTTAGTGCTTCACCCAGCGCGCTCGTGACTGCCCTCTACCGCAAATACAGGCCGCAGGACTTCGACGAGGTCGTCGGCCAGGAGGCGGTCGTGCGCACGCTTCGCAACGCGATCGCCCACGACCAGGTGCGCCAGGCCTACCTCTTCGCAGGCCCGCGTGGAACCGGGAAGACGTCGCTCGCGCGGATCCTCGCCAAGGCGCTCAACTGCGAGCAGGGACCGACGGCGACGCCCGACAAGACCTGCAACTCCTGCGTGACGATCGCGAACGGCGTCTCGCTCGACGTCGTCGAGATGGACGCCGCCAGCCAGCGCGGGATCGACGACATTCGCGAGATCCGCGAGCACGTCGTCCTGCAGCCCGTCGAGGGTCGCTTCAAGGTCTACATCCTCGACGAGGCGCACCAGCTCACCGACGCCGCGTGGAACGCGCTCCTGAAGCTGATCGAGGAGCCGCCGCCACACCTCGTCTTCGTCTTCTGCACGACCGAGCTCCACAAGGTGCTCCCCACCGTGCGCTCACGCTGCCAGACGTTCCTGTTCGCGCGGCCCCGGCTGGCCGAGCTGACGAAGCTCCTGCGTAGGGTCGCCGACGGGGAGAAGATCGAGGCCCCTGATGCAGCGCTCTCGCTGATCGCCAGGAGCGCGCGCGGAAGTTTCCGCGACGCCGTCTCGACGCTCGACCAGCTCGCGGCGGCCACCGACGGCGAGGTCACCGTCCAGGCCGTGCTTCAGCTTCTCGGCGCCGTTGACGAGGAGGCGCTCTTCCGCCTCTGCGACCTGATCATCGACCGCGACACCGCCGGCCTCCTCGCCTTCGTCGAGGAGCTGGCCGACCAGGGGCAGGATCTCGCGCGCCTCGTCAACGACCTGCTCGAGCACCTGCGCCACCTGCTCCTCGTCCAGCACATGGGCGAGGTGCCCGACTCGCTGCCGGTGACGCCGGAGACGCGCGATCGCCTCCGCTCGCAGGCGAACCAGCTCGCCGAGGCCGAGGTGCTGCGCCTGATCGACCTGCTCCACCTGGCGGTGGACGACGTCCGCCAGGGAGGCGACCCGCGGCTCCCGCTCGAGCTCGCGCTCGTCAAGGTGACACGGCCCGGGGCCGACCTCTCCCGCGAGTCGACGGCCTACCGGCTCGAGCAGCTCGAGACACGGCTGCGCGGCGAGGCTCCCCGGCCCACTGCTCCGACGCCAACTGCGGCAGAGGGGGATGACCTCGAGCCGCGGGCGGCTGCCGACGCAGCCGAGGGGCCGCCCGTCGAGCTCGACGAGCTCCAGGCGGCCTGGAAGCAGTCGATCCTCCCCACCGTCTCGGAGAAGTCGATACCGACGGGCTCCGTCCTCGCCGAAGCGCGTCCCGTGGCGCTCGAGGGCGACCGGCTCGTGCTCGAGTTCCCCCCGCGGCCTCGTTCCACCGCGGGCTGGCCGAGGATCCGAAGAACGCGAACGTGCTCGCCGCCGTCCTCCACGAGGTGACCGGACGCCGGCTCACCGTCGCATTCGAGCTCGGCGAGGGAGCGCCGGTCGAGGAGGCCCAGGCCGAGGACGAGCCGGCGACCGAGGAGGAGATTATCGCGCTCGTGCAAACGACTTTCGACACCCGCAAGCTCGGGAAGGATGGCGAGTAGATGTCGATGGACATGAACAAGATGCTCCAGCAGGTGCAGCAGATGCAGGCCGACATGCTCAAGGCGCAAGAGGAGCTCGCCGGCGAGCGGGTCGAGGCCTCCGTCGGCGGCGGAATGGTGACTGTCACGGCCAGCGGCTCCGGCGAGGTCGTCGGCATCAAGATCTCACCCGAGGCGATCGACCCCGACGATCCGGAGACGCTCGAGGATCTCGTGGTCGCCGGGGTGAACGAGGCGCTCAGGAACGCGCAGGACCTGGCGCAGTCCAAGCTCGGCGGCGTCGCCGGTGACCTGAAGGGACTCGGCCTCCCCGGCCTGTAGAACTACGGGCTGAGTGCCCCTCCAGGCAATACACGCCTGCTTCTGCCCCGCGATCACACGGCGCCTGAGCCCGCCCTCGCCCTTTCCAAGGCATCCAGCCTTGGCTGCGGACGAGTGCTGGCTCATGCTTGGTGCTCGCGACGCAGAAACTAGGCAACATCACCTGCAGGGGCACTGAGTGTTCAGCCCCGTCGTCGAGAACCTGATCGCGCAGCTCTCGCGCCTGCCCGGCATCGGCACCCGGACGGCGCAGCGGCTTGCGTTCCACCTCCTCCGCGTGCCCGAGGAGGAGGCGCTGGCACTCGCCGAGGCGATCCGCGAGGCGAAGGAGCGCATCGGCTTCTGCCGCGAATGCGGGAACCTGACCGAGGAGGAGCTCTGCGTCATCTGCCGCGACGAGCGGCGCGACCGGACGCTGGTCTGCGTCGTCGAGCAGCCCGCCGACGTGCTCTCCCTGGAGCGGACGCACGAGTACCGCGGCGTCTACCAGGTGCTGGGCGGCGCGCTCTCCCCGCTCGACGGCGTCGAGCCGCAGCACCTCCGGATCGACGAGCTGCTCGCGCGCGTGGAGCGGAACGGCGTGCAGGAGGTCGTCCTCGCCACCAACCCGAACATGACCGGCGAAGCGACCGCCGCCTACATCGCCGACCGGCTTCGGGGGAGGACGCGGGTGACGCGCCTGGCGAGCGGCCTGCCGGTCGGCGGCGACCTCGAGTACGCCGACGAGGTGACGCTCGGCCGGGCCCTGGCCGGCCGCCGCGATATGTGAACGGGATGACGCGGCCGAGCCGCATCCTCCCTCCCCGTCTCAGCCTGTGCGGCTGACGCCGCCGCTGAGACCAGTAGCCAGAAGCGACTTGCATTCGGCGGCCCGGTCTGTATAGAGTGCTCGCGTTGAACCGGGCGGCCTTCGGGTCGGCCGGTTCAACATTTAACGGCCGGGTTTCGACCGCGTAGCATTCGCCCATGGCGACCGTCGCAGCCGACCCGGAAGACCTCTTCGCGCCCGAGGTCATCGCCGACCCGTACGCGTACTTCGGCCGGCTCCGGGAGACCGATCCGATCCACTGGAACCCGCGCGCGGAAATGTGGATCCTCACGCGGTACGAGGACCTCGTCTGGCTCCTCCGGCATCACGAGCTCTTCTCCTCGGCGGTGATCAAGACCGACCGGCGTCCCCCGCACCCGCCGATCGATCCCGAGGATCGGCCGCTGTTCGAGCAGGTTCGCGCCTTCCGCTCGGACCAGCTCGTCGAGAACGACCGGCCTCCGCACCAGTCAATGCGGGCCGCCGTCCACGAGTACTTCACGCCCCAGGCGATGGAGAGCTGGCGGCCGTTCGTCCGCCGGGCGGTGGCCGAGCTGCTCGACGAGGTGGAGCCGGACGGGCGCATGGACGTCCTCGAAGCGCTCGCGGCGCCGCTGCCCGTGCGCGTGATCACGCAGATGATGGGGGTTCCCGAGGAGGACCGCGAGCACCTGCGCCACCTGGCGGACAAGCTCCTCTACATCAACCGCGGCGAGCCCGACCGCATGCGGCACCTGATGGAGGGGATCGAGGGCATGATCGAGTACGTCTCGCCGAAGGTCGACGAGCGCGCGGAGGCCCCTGCCGACGACTTCATCTCGGTGCTCGCGCAGGCGGAGAAGGCGGGCGTCTTCACCCGGCACCAGGTGCTGGTGAACACGGCTCTCCTTCTCTTCGCCGGGCACGAGACGACCATGAACCTGATCTGCAACGGGACGCTCGCCTTCATCCGCCATCCCGACCAGTGGGAGCGGCTGCGGGCGGATCCCGCGGGCGCCGCACGGCTCGCGACCGAGGAGTGCCTGCGCTACGACCCGCCCGTCAAGTCGACCCAGCGCATCGCGGCCGAGGACGTCGAGCGGCACGGGAAGACGATCCGTCAGGGCGACAGGCTCCGGTGGATCATGGCCGCCGCGAACCGCGACCCGCGCGCGTTCGAGGATCCCGACCGCTTCGACATCGGCCGGCAGCCGAACACGCATGTCTCCTTCGGGGCCGGGATCCACTACTGCCTGGGCGCTTCGCTCGCCCGTGTCGAGGGTCAGGAGGTCTTTCGGGCGCTCGCCGAGCGGCTCCCGGCGCTCAGGCTCGAGGCCGAGGAGCTCTCCTACCAGCCGAGCATCCAGTTCCGCTCGCTCACCTCGCTGCCGGTCGCCTGGGACTGATGCGGAAGCTGCGGATCAGCGTCGACCACGGGCTCTGCGTCGGGAACGCGCAGTGCGTCGGCCTGGCTCCGGAGGTGTTCCAGCACAACGAGAACCGTCAGTCCGAGGTGGTCGACCCGGAGGGCGCGCCGGAGGAGCTGATCCTGAGAGCCGCGAGCTACTGCCCGACCGGGGCGATCGAGGTCGCGGACGCCGACACCGGCGAACTTCTCTTTCCTCGCTAGAGCCGGTCAGGCGTGACAACGCGCCGAGGACGAAGATGTGTCCATGTCCCCGGAGCTCGTCCTGCTCGTCATCGTCCTGGTCGCGGGAGCGCTCCTCGCGGTCACGTTCGACGATCGCCTCCGGCGCCTGCTTACACGCCGGTATGTGATCCTTGCAGCCCTTCCGCTCCTCACGGCGGCCCTGGTCACCGCCTACGTCTTCGGCGAGGACAGCTACCGGGGGAACGGGATCAGCCGCTGGGATGCCTACCGCTCTCCGGGCGGGGCCCTCGGCCCGATGTTCGTCATCTCCATCCTCCTCATGACGGCGTGTGCCGGCGTGCTCCTCTTCGCCGCCCTCGGGAAACGGGACCGCCTGCTGCGGGTGGCCGCCCTCGGCGGGGCGGTGACCTCGCTCGCTCTCGTCACTCCGACCGTTTTCGGGTTCACCCTGAACTAGCGTCAGACGCGAGTGCCGCAGAGGGCGTCCGTACAATCGAGCGCATGACCGAGACGGCCTACGAGACCCTCCCCGAGCTGGAGTCCTCCGAGACGCGGGCCGGGACCGGCATCGTCGTGATGAAGTTCGGCGGGACGTCGGTTGCCGACCCGGAGAAGATCCGCCGCGTCGCCGGGCGGCTCGTCGCGACGAAGCGCGCCGGAGCGCGGGTCGTCGCGGTCGTCTCGGCGATGGGCTACCACACCGACGAGCTGGTCGATCTGGCCCGGCAGGTCTCGCCGCAGCCGAAGCCCCGCGAGCTGGACATGCTGATCTCGGTCGGCGAGCGCATCTCCTGTGCCCTCGTGGCGATGGCCATCTCCGACCTCGGGACCGACGCCGTCTCCCTCACCGGCTCCCAAGCAGGGATCGTCACCGACACGGCGCACGGCAAGGCGAAGATCGTCGAGGTGAAGGCGCACCGGATTCACAGCGCGCTCGACGACGACCGCATCGTCCTCGTGGCGGGGTTCCAGGGCGTCTCGACGGAGTACGACGTCACGACCCTCGGCCGCGGCGGCTCCGACACGACGGCAGTCGCGCTCGCCGCCGCCCTCGGCGCCGACGCGTGTGAGATCTACACGGACGTGGACGGCGTGTTCACCGCCGACCCGCGCGTCGTTCCCGCAGCGCAGAAGCTCCACGCGGTGAGCTACGAGGAGATGCTGGAGCTGGCCGCCTCGGGCGCGAAGGTGCTTGCGCTACGCTCGGTCGAGTTCGCGCGGAACCACGGCGTCATGGTCCACGTCCGCTCGACGTTCACCGACGAGCCCGGCACCTGGATCAGGGAGGAGGACGAGCGGATGCTGGAGAAGGCGTTGATCTCGGGCGTGACCCACACGCTCGAGGAGGCGGTGTACGAGGTGGACGACGTCCGCCCCGCCGACCTCTTCGAGGCGCTGGCCGCGGCCGAGGTGAACGTGGACACGGTCATCCAGATGGACTCCCGCATCGTCTTCTCGGCGCCGGTCGAGGACCGAGCGCAGGCCGAGCAGGCCCTCGCGACCCTCGGCACCGGCTTCTCGGAGCAGGACGGCCTCGGGAAGGTAAGCGTCGTCGGTGCCGGAATGAAGACCCATCCAGGGGTCGCCGCGCGCACCTTCGCCACGCTCCGTGAGCTGGGGGTCGCGCCCAAGTTCGTCGCCACCTCTCCGATCAAGATCGCCTTCTACGTCCCGCAGGAGTCGGTCGAGGCAACGGTGCGCGCCCTGCACGAGGCCTTCGAGCTCGAGTCCCCGGAGGCGGAGAGGCACCACCGTGCCTGACGTGCGGATCGGAGTCGTCGGCGCGACCGGCGCCGTGGGGACGGTGACGCTCGAGCTGTTGGCCGAGCGCGGCTTCGAGGAGGTCCGGGCGTTCGCCTCGGCGCGCTCAGCCGGCCGGAGCGTCCCGTACGGCACGCGCGCTCTGCTGGTCGAGGAGGCGACACCGGAGGCCCTTGCCGCCGGCGGGCTCGACCTCGTCGTCTTCTCGGTCGGCACGGAGGCAAGCCGCGAGCTCGTCCCCCACGCCGTTCGGGGCGGGGCCGTCGTCATCGACAAGTCCGACGCGTACCGCCTCCAGGACGGGATCCCGCTCGTGGTCGCAGGCGTCAACGACCGCGTCCTCAACGGAAACGAGATCGTCGCCAACCCGAACTGCTCGGCCATGCAGCTCACGTGTGCGCTCGAGCCGCTCCACGCGGCTGCCGGCCTCGCCCGCGTGCGGCTGGCGACGTATCAGTCCGCCTCGGGCGCAGGCGACGCCGCCATCCAGCGGCTGCGCAGCCTCGGCCCGGCCGAGGGGAATCTCGGCATGGACTGGGAGCTCGAGGGCGAGGAGTTCTCCGAGGAGTGGAAGCTCCGCGCCGAGACGCGCAAGATCCTCGAGCTGCCCGACCTGCCCCTGCACGCGGCCTGCGTGCGGGTGCCGGTGCTCGTCGGGCACGCGCAGGCGGTCTGGGTCGAGACGGAGTCACCGCTCTCACCGGAGGACGCCCGGGAGGCGCTCGCGTCCTCCGAGCTGATCCAGCTCGCCGACCTCCCGACCCCCGCGGACGCGGCCGGCCAGGACAGAGTGCTCGTGGGGCGCATCCGCCGGGACACGGCGGGCGACGGCCTCGCCCTGTGGGTCGTCAACGACAACCTGCGCAAGGGCGCGGCGCTGAACGCCGTCCAGATCGCCGAGCTTCTGTTGGCGCGCCGGTTGCTACCGGCGTAGCCGCTGCGCGAGCCCCGCGGCGGCGAGGGCCGTGAGCGCGAGCGCCGCGCCCAACTCGGCTAGCCACCAGTTCCCCATGTGGTGGGCGGTCGCCTGGCAGGCGACCGCGATCACGCCGAGCAGGAGGCCGCCGATTCCGGCGAGCCCGAAGCCAGCCTTCGAGAGGGCCGGGCCGACGGCGCCGGCTGCGACAAGCACGAGCAGGAGGCTCACGACGAGGGCATCGCCCCACATCGGATTGGACATGCCGGGCTCGGGCTCCGGCTCGAACGGAAGCATGACGAAGAAGAACGCCAGCCACGCGGCGGCGACGAGGACGCCCGGGACAAGTGGAAGCCGCCGCTGCTCGACCTTCCGCTCACCGTACGCCGGAGCCGACCACAGCTCCTCCAACGCTCGTACGTCGTCCGTCCGGTCCCGTGTCGTCGGCACCATCGCCAACCTCCCTCGGTCGCCTGCTCCTAGGGTAGCTTGTCCTCCGTGCCGAAGTCGATGCCGGAGCTGCTTGCAGAGTCCGTTCGGCTCGCACGCGAGAACGCGGAGGCCGGCGACCAGCCGTTCGGCGCTCTGATCGTCCGGGAGGGCGAAGTGGTCAGCACCGGCGTCAACAGGGCGCTTCGAGACGCTGACCCTACCGCCCACGCGGAAGTCGAGGCGATCCGGAACGCCGGCTCGGCCGATCTCGAAGGCGCGACCCTCGTCTCGAGCTGCGAGCCGTGTCCGATGTGCCGGACGGCGGCCGCGCTCGTCGGCGTCTCGCGCATCGTCTACGCGGCGCCGAAGAAGGTCGCGGCGGAGGCCGGCTTCGAGCTGAGCCCGGCCGCCGCGGAGATGCACGCGCTCCTGGACTCGGCGGGTCGGCTCCGCGTCGAGCACGCCGACACGCCGGGAGCCGAGGAGCCGTTCGCGCGCTTCGCCGCCGCGGAGCCGCGCGGTCCCCTGCCGGTCCGCGAGCTCCGTGTCGCCCTCACCGTCGACGACTACCCGGAGGCGCTGGCCTTCTACCGCGACACCCTGGGCCTGCCGGTACGCCTGGCCTGGGACGAGACGACGGGGAGCGGCGCGATCCTCGAGGCCGGCCGCGCGACGCTCGAGGTGATCTCGCCCGAGCAGGCCGACCTGATCGACGAGGTCGAGGTCGGCCGACGAGTCGCCGGGCCGGTTCGGCTTGCGCTCGAGGTCGAGGACTCGGCGCGAGCCGCCGCCGAGCTCGTGGCCGGCGGCGCGGTTGAGCTGGCACCGGCCACGGAGACGCCGTGGGGCGACCTGAACGCGCGAGTGCGAGCGCCCGACGGCATGCAGCTCACGCTCTTCACTCCCTCGGGCGACTAGCTGCGGCCGAGCAGGCCGAGAGTGAAACGACGAAGTCGCGCCCGCCGCCGTGCCTCTCTCTCGCGCAGAGCCTGCAGCTTCTGCATTCGCGCGGCGACGTATGCGTGAAACTCGCGCTCTTCCTTCGCCCAGCGAGCGCGGGTCTCCGGATCAATCTTCGTCCTGGCCATCGCTCTCCAGCAGGCTGATGATGGAGTTCACCTTACCCTCGATCCTCATGAGCGCCAGCATGATCGCGCTCAGATCCTCCGGCTCGACCGGCGGCGCATCCACGGCTCCATCATGGGACGCTCCACACCTCCCGCAAGTGTCCGCTACGGCCGCTGCGGCACCGGAGCCGGGGTGAAGGCCTCCTTCACCTTGCGCCAGGCGCGCGCCGTCGAGCCCTCCTCGACCGGCTGCAAACCGCCGAGCTCGAGCCGCGCGAGGCAGACGTCCCCTGCCCAGCGCACGGCCACGAACCCGAAGTCGGCGAGGAAGTCCGCCGGGAAGACGGTTCTGTGGACGAGCACGCGCTCGTAGCTCGTCGCCCCGTCCGGATAGCGGTAGCCGAAGGTCTCGATCGCCTTGACGCCCCGGTCGCGCGCCTCGCCGATCGCGGCGAGGAAGAGGCTCTGCAGGACCCAGGGCGAGGACGCGTCGACGAGGTAGGCGCACGTGACGAGCACGGCGTCGGGCGACGGCGGCCCCCCCGGCAGGTCGGAGGCTCGCGGGAAGCGGCCCGACGGCCCGTACTGGACGAAGCCGAGCAGCCGGTTGCCCTCGGCGTGGTACAGCGTGCCCCACGCGCCCCACTCCTCCTCCGTCCGCTCGCCCCAGCGCTCCTTGTCGGCTGGTCTCCCGCTCCGCGACTGCCAGAAGACGCAGTCCACGCAGACGGGCGGGGCGTCACGCGAGCGACGCCCGTGTGACCGGCGCGAGGCGGTAGGCCATTCCCGCGCCGAGTCTACTCCCGGGCTCGCAGGACCAGGAGCGTGGCCTCGGGCCTGGCGAGGAAGCGGAAGGGGACGAAGCTCGTGCCGAGGCCGCGGGAGACGTGCAGCGTCCCGTGCGGGAGCTCGAAGAGGCCCTCCCAGTAGCGGGCGCGCATGTGCTCGAGGCGCAGCTTGCCGCGCGGGGTCGGAATACAGATCTGCCCGCCGTGCAGGTGGCCGGCGAGGACGATGTCGAACTCGCCAGGTCTCAGCGTCTGCACCGGGTCAGGGAAGTGGACGAGCAGGATGCGCAGGTCGGCCTCATGGTCGGCGAGCGGGCCGTGGAGCTCGCGATGCCGCCGCGGGTCGCCTCCGGCCACCTGCACCTTCCTGCCGCGCACGTCATGGACGACCGACTCGTGCTCAGCAGCAGGGCGGCCTCGACGCCGCTCAGGTCGGCCGGGCGGCTGAACGGGTCGCGGGTCGAGGCGACGTCATGGTTCCCCAACACGGCATAGGTGCCGTGGCGGGGCCGCAGCCGGGCCAGCTCGCGCTCGAGGGTGCGGGATCCCCGTCGGCGGCTGACGAGGTCGCCGGTGACGGCGACGAGGTCGAGATCGCGCGCCGTAGCCCAGTCGACCGCCTTCCGCAGCGTGTGGCCGTTCAGCGAGACCGTGCCGAGGTGGAAGTCGGAGAGGTGGAGGACCCGCAGGCCGTCGAGCTCCGCCGGCAGCCCGCGGACGGGCGCTTCCCGCTCGGAGAGCTCCACCCACTGCGCTTCGAAGAGCCCCCACGCAAGTGCGGCCGCGGCGGCGACCGCGACCGCGACGAGGAGCCACATCATCGTCCGAGAGCCCCTACGGCGCCTGCAGCTTCTCCAGGACCGGCTCGACCGGGACGACGTGCCGCTTGAACATGAGCTCCGAGTCCTCGAGCCCGGCCGCCACGCCGACGAGCTGCGAAAGGTGCAGGATCGGCATCTGGAAGCGCTCGCCGGTCTGCGCTTCGAGCTTCGACTGCCAGGCGTCCAGGGAGAGGTGGCAGAGCGGGCACGGCGTCACCATCGCGTCGGCGCCGGCCTCGATCGACTGGCGGATGGGCTGGATGAGCTCGCCCAGGGCAGTCTCCTCGCGCGCCTGGATGATCGGGAAGCCGCAGCACTTGATCTTCGCCGGGTAGTCGATCGCCTCGCCGCCGCAGGCCTCGATGATCGCCTCGAGCGTGTGCGGCCGGTCGGGATCGTCCAACCCCGAGGAGCTTCGACGGGCGCAGGATCTGGCAGCCGTAGAACGGCGCGACCTTCAGGCCCTTGAGCCCCTTGTGCGCGACGGTCTTCAGCTTCTCGTAGCCGTCGCCCTCGGCGATCAGCCAGAGGAGGTGCTTCACGTCGACACCACCCGAGTACGGCGGCGCGCCGACCTTCTCGAGGTTTTCGCTCACGCGCACCCGCAGCGCGTCGTCGATCTGGAGGGCGAAGTTCGCCTGTCTCAGGTTGAGCGTGCAGACGTTGCAGATCGTCATCAGCGTGTCGCACCCGGTCGCCTCGGCGTAGGCCAGGATGCGCGCGTTCAGGTGGAGGTAGTAGTCCGGCTCGGCTTCGTGGATGTCGCCGGCGCCGCAGCAGGTGACAGCCTTCAGCTCCTCCAGCTCGATCCCGAGCTTCGGTGCGAGCGCCTGGGTGGAGGTGTCGAGCTCCTTCGCGGAGAGCGAGGCGAGGCAGCCCTTGTAGTAGGCGACCTTCACTCCTCCACCTCCTCCTCCTCCTCGAGCTGCTCGAGCCGGGCGAGCGCGCGCTCGGTCTGGACGATCCCGGCTGCGCCGGCGCGGTCCTGCGACTTGACCACCTCGTAGAGCGCCCGCGCCTCCTGCACGTTCTCGGCCACGTGCGGGACGAGCGGCACCTTCCCGTGCTTGAAGAGGGCGAGCGCGAACTTCGTCTCCTTGAGCGCGCCGAGGACGCCCTGGGTCTTGGGGACGAGCTCGGTCTCGCGGAGCCAGCCGGTGGTCTTCGCCGAGTGGACGAACCAGAGCGCGTGCTTCGCGCCCATGTCGCGGTCGATCCCGAGCCTGATCGACTCGGCGCCGAGCTTGGCGATCGCGTCGCGCGGGTCGACGCCCTTCGGGCAGCGCTCGTTGCAGAAGTAGCAGCGGGTGCAGTCCCAGATCCCGTGCTCGTCGTTGTAGCGCTCGAGCCGCTCCACCGGGATCTGGTCGCGCGGGTCGCCGACGAACCGGAAGCCCTTGGCCAGCGCGGCCGGCCCGAAGAACTCCGGGTCGGACTCCATCGAGTTGCACTCGGAGACGCAGCAGCCGCACATGATGCAGAGCGCCTCCTTGTGGATCGGCGCCATCTCTTCGCGCGAGACCCGGAACTCCTTCTCGGGAACGTCGAGATAGCCAGTCTCCACCCACGGCTTCATGTTCCTGACCTTCGTCCAGAAGGGCTTCATGTCGACGACGAGGTCCTTGAGGACGGGCATGTTCCCCATCGCCGAGATGACCGGGACGTGGCCGCGATCGACGATCGGCTTCATGCGCTCCTTGCAGGCGAGGACCGCGCGCCCGTCCATGCGCATGCCGCAGGAGCCGCAGATCATCATGCGGCAGCTCTTCCGGTAGGCCAGCGTGCCGTCGACGGTGTCCTTGACGATGTCGAGGACGTCGAGCAGGCAGGCCCACTCGGGCGCCTCGACCTCGTAGTCCCGGAGCGCGCGCTCGCCGGTGTCCGGATCGAACCTCCAGATCTTCAGCGCGACGTCCATACGGGCTCAGTACGTCCTTTCCATTGGCTCCCACTTCGTGACGCGAACCGGGGCCCACGTGAGCTGCGGGCGTCCGCTCACCCACGAGACGAGCGTGTGCTTCATGAAGTTCACGTCGTCACGATCGGGATAGTCGTACGGACGCGCGTGGGCGCCGCGGCTCTCCTTGCGGGCCAGCCCGGCCTCGACCATGCAGGCCGCGAGCTCGAGCAGGAAGCCGAGCTCGAGGGCCTGCGTCAGGTCGCTGTTGAAGACGTCGCTCTTGTCCTCGACGACGACGCGCTCGTAGCGCTCGCGCAGGCCCGCGATGATCTCGCCCTGGAGGCGCATGTGCTCCTCGCGCCGGAAGACGCCGAAGTTCTCGTGCATCGTCGAGGCCATCTCGTCGCGAACGGCGTGCGGGCGCTCGCCCTCCGTGCGGTCGAGCAGCTCCTGCAGCTCCTGCTCGGCGTCCGCCAGGGCGGACTCCGGCGGCGCGACGACCGTGTTGGCGAACGCCCACTCCGCCGCGGCGCGCCCGGCGCGCTTTCCATAGGTGATCGTCTCCATGAGCGCGTTCCCGCCCAGGCGGTTCGCGCCGTGAACGGAGACGCACGCGCACTCGCCGGCGGCGTACAGACCCTCGAGCGCCGTCTTGCCGTCGACGTCGGTGTCGACGCCGCCCATGTGGTAGTGGGAGCCCGGGCGCACCGGGATCGGCTCGAAGATCGGGTCGACGCCGGCGAAGACCATGCTCAACTCGCGCGTCCCGTGGAGCCGCTCGATGATCCGATCCGCACCGAGGTGGCGCAGGTCGAGGAGGACGTTGCCGTTCACGCCGCGCCCCTCGTCGATCTCGATCTGCTCCGCGCGCGAGATGACGTCACGGCTCGCCAGCTCCATCGCGTTGGGCGCATAGTTCACGAGGAAGCGCTCTCCTTCCGAGTTGAGCAGGTGGGCGCCCTCTCCGCGGCACCCCTCCGTGATCAGCACGCCCGACGGCGAGAGCGTCGTCGGATGGAACTGCATCATCTCCATGTCCTTCAGCGGCACGCCCATCCGGAGCGCGAGCGCCATCCCGTCGCCGGTGCACGAGTACGCATTCGTCGTCCCCGTGTAAAGGCGCCCCGCGCCGCCGGTGCAGAGGATCACCGTCTTGGCGCCGATGAGCTTGAGCCCGCCGTCGAGGAGGTCCCAGCAGATCACGCCCTGGCAGCGCCCGTCGTCCTCGACGAGCTTCCAGGCGAACCACTCCTCGTAGACCTCCACGTCGCGCTTCATCATCTGCTCGTAGAGGACGTGGACGAGGACGTGGCCGGTGATGTCGGCGGCGTACGCCGTGCGCGGCTCGCCGGCGGCCCCGAAGGGGCGCTGGGCGATTCGCCCGTCGTCGGTCCGCGAGAAGACGGCGCCCCAGTGCTCGAGCTCGTAGACGTCGCCCGGGGCCTCGTCGCACAGGACCTCGATCGCGTCCTGGTCGCCGAGGTAGTCGGAGCCCTTGACCGTGTCGAAGGCATGCTTCTCCGGGTCGTCGTCGGACGCGTTGCCGAGAGCGGCGTTGATGCCTCCCTCGGCGGCTCCGGAGTGGCTGCGGGTGGGATGGATCTTGGAGATGACGGCGACGTCGGCGCCGGCGTCGAATGCCTCGATCGCGGCGCGCATGCCCGCGCAGCCGGCGCCGACGATGAGGACGTCGTGCTTCGCTTCCACCTCCAGGGAAGCTATACGAAACGCTTGCCGTTACGCGCCAGAGCGGGGGCCTGCCCGGCGGACCGACTCGCCTGCCTCGGCGAAGCGCTCGAAGTTCCCCCGGAACATCGTCGCAAGCTCCTGCGCCTTGGCGTCGTATGCCTCGGGGTCGCGCCACGTCGAGCGCGGGTCGAGGAGGCGCGACTGGACCCCGGGCACGCGAACCGGAACGTCGAACCCGAACGTGGGGTCGACGCGGTACTCGACGTCCTCCAGGTCATCCTCGAGCGCTGCCCGCAGGAGCCCGCGTGTCGCCGCGATCGGCATGCGCTCGCCCTCGCCGTACGGCCCACCCGTCCAGCCGGTGTTCACGAGCCAGACATTGACGTGTGGGTGGGCGTCGAGCTTCTCGCCGAGCATGCGGGCGTACACGGCCGGGTCCTGTGGGAGAAACGGCGCACCGAAGCAGGCCGAGAAGGTCGGCTGCGGCTCCTGCACTCCGATCTCCGTGCCGGCGAGCTTCGCGGTGAAGCCGGAGAGGAAGTAGAAGAGCGCCTGGTCGCGGGTGAGCCGGGCGATCGGAGGCAGGATGCCGAAGGCGTCCGCCGTCAGGAAGACGACGACGCTCGGATGGCCTGCGCGCTTCGCAGGGAGCGCGTTTCGGATCTGCTCGAGCTTGTAGGCGGCGCGCGTGTTCTCCGTCTTCGAGAAGTCGTCGAGGTCGAGGACACCGCGCTCGTCCACGACCACGTTCTCGAGCACGGTGCCGAAGGCCCGTGTCGTCCGGTAGATCTCGGGCTCCGCCTTGGGCGAGAGCCGGATCACCTTCGCGTAGCAACCGCCTTCGAGGTTGAAGACGCCGGACTCGCCCCAGCCATGCTCGTCGTCCCCGATCAGGCGACGCTCGGGATCCGCGGAGAGTGTCGTCTTGCCCGTTCCCGAGAGCCCGAAGAAGACGGCCACACGGCCCTCGTCGTCGACGTTCGCCGAGCAGTGCATGGGGAAGACGCCCTCGAGGGGAAGCCGGTCGTTCATGAGCGCGAAGATCGACTTCTTGATCTCCCCCGCATAGAGCGTCCCGCCGATCACGACCTCGGCCCGTGTCGGGTGCAGCAGGATGAACGTCTCGCTGCGCGTTCCGTCCTCGTCGGGATCCGCCGTAACGGACGGCGCATGGAGGACCAGCGCGTCCGGCCGGTGATCGGCGAGCTCCCGCTCGCTCGGGTTGATGAAGAGCGTGCGCGCGAAGAGTGCGTGCCACGGGGACTCGGTGACGACGCGAACTGCAAGTCGATGAGCCGGATCGGCCCCGGCGAAGGCGTCGACGACATAGACGTCGCCGCTTTCGAGTCGCGCGACCACCTTGTCCCGCAGCCCGTCGAAGCCGTCTTCCGAGATGGGCTGGTTGACGCTGCCCCAGGCAATCCGCTCCTCGGAGCCCGGCTCGCGGACGACGAAGCGATCGTTCGGCGAACGGCCTGTGTGGCTGCCGGTGTCGACCACGAGCGGCCCGCCTTCAGCCAGGCGCGCCTCCTCTCGCGCGAGCGAGTGCGTGTAGCACATGGAGACGCTCGGATTCCAGAAAGCCGATCCTCGCGGGTTGAGCCCTTGCGCCTCCAGACCGGTTGTCTCCTCGATCGCCATCGCCGCGTATCGTACGCCTGGTTCAGCGTCTCGGCCCATGGAGTTCACCCTCGAGCGAAGCCAGGTCGTCGCGGCGGGCCTCGAGGAGGCCTTCGCCTTCTTCGCGGATCCCTGGAACCTCGAGGCGATCACGCCGCCGTGGCTCCGCTTTCGCATCGTCGAGGCGCCGAGGCGGCTCGAGCGCGGCTCGTTCCTCCGCTACCGGCTCCGCCTCTTCGGAGTGCCGATCCGCTGGCGCACCGAGATCGTCGACTGGCGCCCGCCGCGCTCGTTCACGGACCTCCAGCGTTCGGGCCCCTACCCGCTCTGGGAGCACACGCACCGGCTCAGTGCTGCCCCGGGCGGAACGGAGATCTACGACCTCGTCCGCTACCGGCTGCACGGCGGCCCGTTGGCGCCGCTCGTCCGCCGCCTCGCGGTCGGCGGCTGGCTCGACGAGATCTTCGACTACCGGGCCGGGCGCATGCGGGAGCTGCTCGGGTGAGCGGGCACGTCTGTCCCGGCTGCAACTCGCCCCCGGCCGTCCCCGTCGGCGCCCCGCTCGTCGGCGCCGTCGGCTTCCTCTGGTGGAAGCGCCCCTTCGAGGAGCAGCTCTACCGCTGCGCCGAGGGGCACATCTACTCGGTCCGCGTCAGCGAGGGGGAGACGACGACCGAGCTGCACGAGAGCGTCGAGGCTTGGCTCCGGGCGCTGACGGGCTCCGACGCGCCCTCCCGGCCTCCCGGGCTCTAGGTGGTGGAGCGGACGCGGCGCGGCGGCAGCTCGACCTCGAAGGAGGCGCGCGGCGCGTAGAGCAGCTCCGGCGGGTCGGCGAGCGAGAAGCCCAGGGCCAGGAGCGGATCCGCCCGGACGGGCCCCAGCGGGACAGCAGTCTCCCAGGTCGCTTCGCCGCGGCGAACGCGCAGCTCGCGTAGCCCGGCGGCCTCGAAGAGGCCCAGATCGTGGGAGCCGAGCTCGCTTGGCGCCGCCGGGCCGCGGCGGTCGTAGCGGAGGTCCACGCCGAAGCCTTTCGCAACGACGATCCCCTCGCGGACACGCGCGCGAGTAGGACGAACCGGGAAGCCGACGAGCGCGCCTCCCATTCCCAGAAGGCCGACCCGCAGCGCGAGGAAGACGACGGCGGTCTCGCCCCGGTGACGCGCGTAGACACGGACGTTCACCTGAGCGAAGCGCGGAACGGGCAGGACACCGAGCCGGCCGCCATCCCAGCGGAGCGCGGCGATCGTGACGAGGTGGCGGCCGTCGACCGTCGCCGGCTCCAGGCCGGCCGGGAGGACGCGAGCGACCCGGTCGGCATCCGTCTCCCAGTTGGCCAGAACGAGATCGCGGACGCGGTGACGGAGGACCACGGCAGGAAGCCTAGGCGCGAAGCGGAACTGCGCGGGGTGGACACGCGCGCCGCCATCGACCGCTTCCTCCAGAGCCAGGCGCTCTCCGACGCGACCCGCCGGGCCTACCGGCGCGACCTGGACGAGCTGGCCTCGTGGCTCCGGCGCAACCATCTCTCCCTGGAGCGCTTCGACGCGGGCGCGTTCGCCGCCTACGCCGCGGAGCTCGGCGCCGACCGGCCCGGCCGTCGGCCGCGCAAGCTCGCGCAGACGACCGTCGCGCGGAAGCTGGCCGCCGTCCGCTCCCTCGTCCGCGCCACCCTGGGGCCGAGCCGTGTTCCCGACCTGGCGGTCTCGGGGCGGCGGCGGCGCCGGCTTCCGCATGCCCCGAGGCCGCCCGAGACCGACGCCTTGCTCGCAGAGGTCGAGTCCGAGGACGCGCTCGGCCTCCGGAACCGCGCCCTGCTCGAGCTCGTCTACTCGGCAGGGCTCCGCGCACAGGAGGCCGTCGACCTCATGCTCGCGGACGTCGACTTCGAGCAGGAGCTCGTCCACGTCCGCGGGAAGGGCGGCAAGGAGCGGGTCGTCCCGCTCGGCGAGGAGGCGGCGTACCGGCTGCGCCTCTACCTCGAGCGCGGTCGCCCCGAGCTCGCGCGCGGCGCCGAGAACGCGCTCTTCCTCTCCGCGCGCGGCCGCCCGCTCGACACGTCCTCGCTGCGCCGGCTCCTGCCCAACCCCCACCGGCTCCGCCACGCGTTCGCCACGCACCTGCTCGAGGGGGGCGCCGACCTGCGGACGATCCAGGAGCTGCTCGGCCACTCGTCGCTCTCGACGACGCAGGTCTACAGCCACGTCGACGCGAAGCGGCTCCGAAAGGTCTACGACCGTGCCCACCCGCGAGCCTGAGCGCAACGGCCGCGATCCGGAGGTGGAGGGCTTCCTCGCCCTGCTCGCGGCCCGCCGAGCGCCGCGAACGGTCGACGCCTACCGCCGCGACCTCGCCGACCTCGCGGCCTATCTCGGCCACACGCCGACCAGCGCCGGCCCCGACGAGATCGAGGGGTGGCTCGCCGATCTCCGCGGACGCGGGCAGGCGCCAAGCTCGGTGGCGCGCCGGGCCGCCGCCGCGCGCACGTTCTACCGCCACCTCGTCGCCCTCGGCCACCGCCCCGACAACCCCGCCGCCTCGGTCGACCTACCGCGTCGCCGGCAACGACTCCCGCGCTCACTGTCGCTGAGCGAGGTCGAGCGCCTGATCGAGGCGGCGAACGGGACGACTCCGCGGAGCCTCCGCGACCAGGCGCTGATCGAGCTCCTCTACGGCGCGGGGCTGCGGGTGAGCGAGGCCGTGGGCCTCGAGCGCGGCGGCGTCGACCTCGACGCCCGCCTGGTGCGGTGCGTCGGCAAGGGCGACAAGGAGCGCGTCGTCCCGCTCGGGAGCCGGGCAGTCGAGGCGTTACGCCGCTATCTCTCCCGCGGCCGACCGTACCTCGACCGCCGCCACCGCCCCGAGCTCTTCCTCAACGCGCAGGGCGGACCGCTGACGCGCGCCGGGGCCTTCCTGATCGTCCGGCGCCTGGCAGCGAAGGCGGGCCTCGATCCGGAGCGCATCCACCCGCACCTCCTCCGCCACTCCTTCGCCACGCACCTGCTGGAGGGCGGGGCCGACCTCAGGAGCGTGCAGGAGATGCTCGGCCACGCCGACCTGGGGACGACGGAGATCTACACGCACGTCTCGGATCGGCGACGGCGGGACGCGTACTTTGCGGCACACCCGCACGCGCGGCGCACCGGGGTCAAGCCGCTTCGGCGACCTCCGTGATCCGGCCGCTCCGCACGTCGTAGACCCAGCCCGAGACGCCGAGGAAGTCCGGAAGCAGGGGCGATTCCCGGATCGCTCGCACGCTCTCGCGCACGCTCTCCTCCAGGTCGGAGAAAGGCTTGAAGTCGACGTCCGAGGCGTCGGCTCCCGCCTTCTCGTCGAGCTTCGAGCGCAGGTCGTCGTTGGAGAACGTGAGCATCCCGCAGTCGGTGTGCGCGAGAACGGCAACCTCCTCCGTTCCGAGGAGCCAATGGGAGATGACGAGCGACCGCACCGCGTCGTCGGTCACGAGCCCGCCCGCGTTCCTGATCACGTGAGCGTCGCCCACTTCGAGCCCGAGGAACTTTGCGGGATCGAGGCGCGCGTCCATGCACGTCACTATCGCGAGCCGCCGCCCGGGCGGCATCGGCAGCTCGCCGTCGTCGAAGCTCTCCGCGTAGACCTCGTTCGCAACCTGCATGACGTCGCACTCGGCCATCGGATCTCCCTTCGGGTCGCTTCAGTTCTTGAAGCTAGTAGCTTTACAAACTGAAGCGACCGCCGTCAAGCCCGGGCGGCGGCCTTCTTCTTCAGCGACGCGTGGACCGAGGCGGCGGACGACTGGAGGTCCCGGTCGTCGCCCTCCTCGGCGAGGTGGGCGAGCAGCGTGAGCGTGTCCTGCTGCGGCGAGCCGTTCCTGAGCGCGAGCACCGCAAGGCGCCGGACGGCCGCGTTCGGATCCTCGTTGGCGAGCGAGTGGAGCGTCCCGCGCACCTTGTTCACCACGCCGGGGTGCGCCCTGGAGAGAAGCTCGAGCGAGAGAAGGGCGGAGCCCCGCGCGGCCGGGCTCTCGTCCTCGAGCCCGCGGCGGAGGAGCTCCGTCTTCTGGTTGAAGCGGAGCTGTCCGATCGCCCGGTACGCGAGCGCGCGCTCCCGGTAGTCGGCGCTCCGCGCGGCGGCCTCGAGCTCGTCGTCGACCGAGCGCCGCAGGTCGGCGAGGGCGCGCTCGTCCGTCAGCTCGGCCGCACGGGCGACGGCCTCCGGCAGCTCAGTCAACCGAGGCGAGAGAGCGGGTCGGAGGGCCGACGTAGCGGGCCGAGGGGCGAATGAGCCTGCCGCTCCGCTTCTGCTCGACGATGTGCGCCGACCAGCCCGCGACCCGCGCGGCCGCGAACATCGCCGGGAAGAGGGGCGGCGGGATCTCTGCAATGTCCAGCACGACCGCCGACCAGAACTCGACGTTCGTGGCGAGCACGCGCTCGGGGTGGCGCTCCGCCAGCTCGGCGAGCGCCGCCTGCTCGAGCGCCTCGGCAACCTCCACGCGCGGCGACTCGAGCTCGCGCGCGGTCGCGCGGAGCACGCGTGCCCGCGGATCCTCGGCCCGGTACACCCGGTGGCCGAACCCCATCAGGCGCTCGCCGCGGTCGAGCAGCTCGGTGACGTAGCCTGCGGCGTCGCCGTGCTCGGCGACGTCGTCGAGCATCTTCAGAACCCGCGTCGGCGCGCCGCCGTGCAACGGCCCGCTCAGGGCGCCGACGGCGGCCGACATGGCGGCGCCGCAGTCGGCGCCGGTCGAGCAGACGACGCGGGCCGTGAACGTCGAGGCGTTGGCGCCGTGCTCGGCGGCGGAGACCCAGTACCGGTCGATCGCCTGCACGTGCCGAGGGTCGGCATCGCCGCGCCAGCGGAGCAGGAAGCGCTCGGCGGAGATCTCACCCTCGGCGACCCGGGCGTCGGGGACGCGGGGCTGGTCGCCTCGCGCCGACTGCGCGACGAGCGAGATCATCGCCGCCGAGAGCCGGGCGAGGTCGTCGCGGGCCTGCTCGTCCGCGATGTCGATGACTTGGCCGAGCCCCCAGTCGCCCGCTAGCGCCGCGGTGGCCGACGCGAGGTCGGCCATCGCGCTGCCGGTGCGGGTCGGGAGCGCGACGTCCTCGGACCGAGGCATGCCAGGCTCGAAGCTGTCGTCGACGAGGAGCCCCCAGACCTGCTCGTAGGGACGCACGCCGACCAGCTCCTCGATGTCCACCCCGCGGTAGCGGAGGGAACCCCCCTCCCGGTCCGGCTCGGCGATCTCCGTCTCGAAGGCGACGACGCCCTCGAGTCCTGGCTTGAAGTCGTTCATCGGCTCCTTCCCCGTCCTCGGCACGGTATCTCACGACTGCAGGCTGCGGTACATAGAATTGCTCCCCGCCCATGCCGCATCGCGTCACGCTCATCCCCGGCGACGGGACGGGGCCCGAGATCGCCGAGGCGACCAGGCGCGTCCTCGATGCCACCGGGGTCGAGCTCGGCTGGGACGTGCAGGAAGCCGGCGCGGACGTCATGGACCGGCACGGCGGAAACCCGTTGCCCGACCACGTGCTCGAGTCGATCAGGCGGAACGGGGTGGCGATCAAGGGCCCCATCACCACCCCGGTCGGCACCGGCTTCCGCTCCGTGAACGTCGCCCTGCGCAAGAGCCTCGACCTCTACGGCCAGGTCCGGCCGTGCAAGAGCTACCCCGGCGTCCGGTCGCGCTACGACTCGGTCGACGTCGTCGTGATCCGCGAGAACACGGAGGACCTCTACGCGGGAATCGAGCTCGAAGAGGGCTCCGACGAAGCAGCGAGAGCTCATCGACTGGCTGGAGCGCCACGGTCAGGCACGAGTCCGCCAGGATTCGGGCCTGAGTCTGAAGCCGATCTCCGTCAGCGGCTCGCGGCGGATCGTCGAGTTCGCCTTCGACTACGCCCGCAGGAACGGCCGCCGCAAGGTGACGGCCGTACACAAGGCCAACATCATGAAGTTCACCGACGGCCTCTACCTGCAGGTCGCGCGCGAGGTCGCCGCCGAGAACGAGGACGTCGAGTTCGAGGACAAGATCGTGGACAACCTCTCCATGCAGCTCGTCCAGCGGCCGGAGGAGTACGACGTCCTCGTCTGCCCGAACCTCTACGGGGACATCGTCTCCGACCTCTGCGCCGGCCTGATCGGCGGCCTCGGGCTCGCCCCCGGCGGCAACTTCGGCACGCGCGCCGCCGTCTTCGAGCCAACGCACGGCTCGGCGCCGAAGTACACGGGGCAGAACCGGGTGAACCCGATGGCGATGATGCTCTCGGGCGTGATGATGCTCCGCCATCTGGAGGAGCGCGACGCGGCCACGCGAGTCGAGGAGGCGATCGCGGCGGTGATCGCAGAGGGCAAGTCGGTCACCTACGACATGAAGCCGCAGCGAGACGACCCGACCGCGGTCGGCACGAGCGAGGTCGCGGACGCCATCATCGACCGGATGGGGGTGCGAGTGTGAGACGGAAGGTGACGGTGGTCGGGGCCGGCAACGTCGGCGCGACGGCGGCGCAGGAGATCGCGCGGCGCGACTATGCGGACGTGGTCCTCGTCGATATCAAGGAGGGCCTCCCGCAGGGGAAGTCGCTCGATCTGAACGAAGCGGGCCCGGTGCTCGGATACGAGCCCACGATCACGGGCTCGAACGGGTACGAGGAGACCGCCGGCTCGGACGTCGTCGTCGTCACGGCCGGCCTCCCGCGCAAGCCGGGGATGAGCCGCGACGACCTCGTGACGACGAACGAGCAGATCGTCGGTTCCGTGACCCGCGAGGCCGTGGAGCGCTCCCCGGACGCGATCCTCATGGTCGTCTCGAACCCCCTCGACGCGATGTGCCACGTGGCGAAGAACGTCTCCGGCTGGCCCCGCGAACGCGTCTTCGGCATGGCAGGCATCCTTGACACCGCCCGCTTCAGCACGTTCATCGCCTGGGAGACGGGCGCCTCGGCGAAGGACGTCACCGCCATGGTGCTCGGCGGCCACGGGGACCAGATGGTGCCCGTCGTCTCCGCGACGTCGGTCGGCGGCGTCCCGCTGACGAAGCTCGCGTCGGCGGAGGCCATCGAGGCGATGGTCGAGCGCACCCGCAAGGGCGGCGGCGAGGTTGTCGAGCTCCTCGGCACATCGGCCTGGTACGCGCCGGGCGCGGCGGTAGCGCAGATGGTCGACGCCGTCATGCTCGACCAGAAGCGCGTCCTTCCCTGCACGGCGCTCCTCCAGGGCGAGTACGGCATCGACGACCTCTACATGGGCGTCCCCGTCAAGCTCGGCGCCGGGGGCGTCGAGGAGATCGTCGAGCTCGATCTCACAGAGGGCGAGCGCGCCGCCCTGGACGAGTCCGCCGCGGCCGTCCGAGACGTCGTCTCCGTCCTGACGGCGTAGCCGCGACCGCCGACCGGCGCCCACCCCGGAAGCCCGGGGCTACGATCGCTGGATGCGCCGCCGTCTGGCCATCCTGGCCTCGCTCGTCGTGCTGGTCGTCCTGACCGGGCTCGCGCTCACCTGGATACCCTCGGATCACTACATCGTGCTCCCCGATCGGGCGCGGCCGACGGACCCGCTCGTCGCGATCCCGGGCGAGAGCCGAGACGAGGACGAGAGCGGGATCTACATGGTCGACGTCCGCGTCGGGCGCGCAAACCTGCTCGAGCGGATCTTTCCGGGCATCCACGAGGGTGCGTCGCTGCTCCCCGAGCAGGTGCTGAACCCCCAGGGCGTCAGCGACCAGCAGCGCCGCACCTCGAGCCTCAACGACATGTCGCGGTCGCAGCTCGTGGCGATCGCGGTCGCGCTCGACCACCTGGGACGGGAGGTCGAGGTGACGCCGCTCGGAGCGGAGGTGACGCTGGTCGTCCCGGACGCGCCGGCGGACGGCGTGCTGGAGGTGGGAGACGTCATCGTCGGAGTGAACGGCGAGACGGTCGAGACGACCGAGGAGTTGCGCGACGTGTTCGTCGGCGTAAGTCCCGGTGAGGAGGTGGAGCTGACGGTGCGGCGCGAGGGCGAGCCCGTGAGGCGGGTGACCGTCGGGACCAGGCCAGCCCAGGACGATCCCGACCGGGCGGTGATGGGCGTCGAGGTGCAGAACGCGGAGGAGTTCGAGTTCCCGCTCGACGTCGAGATCGACGCCGGGGGCATCGGCGGCCCCTCGGCGGGGCTGGCGTTCGCCCTCGACATCGTCGACGAGCTGGGCGAGGACCTCGACCGCGGCCGGACGGTCGTCGCGACCGGTGCGCTCGCGCTCGACGGGACTGTGCTGCCCATCGGCGGCGTGAAGCAGAAGGCGATCGGAGCCCGTGAGGCCGGCGCGGACATCTTCCTCGTGCCCGACGGCAACTACGAGGAGGCCCGGGCCGCCGTCGATGATCTCCGGGTCGTTCCCGTCTCGACGTTCGACGAGGCGTTGTCCGTGCTGACGACCTCCTAGTTTTCTCCGCCGTCAACGCTGCGGCGGAACCTTCCGGAAATTGCGTGTTTTTCGTCGCGGCAACGCTTAACCCGAACGGGGCGCAGTCATAAGATGGGCGACCCCGGATCTATGGCGAAGCGGCGGCAAATCACCTGCAAAGACTGCTATTTTCGTCAGGAGGCGCTTTGCGCCCTGGCGGACGGCCCGTGCCCGACATTCCGGTCGGCCAAGGCCCCCAGGCTCGAGCCGCCCGAGCAGGCGAAGCTCATTGCCCGCCCGGCCCTCCGGGCGCACGCCGCCGCCTAGGAGGCTCCTAGAGCGCGTCCCTGATCGAGTCGAGATCCGAGTCGTTCGCGGCCCACTCGCGAACCCGCGGATCGAGCTCGCCGGCACGGCGTAGGTGTCCGAGCGCGTCCTCGCGGCGGCCGATGAGCGCCTCGCAGCAGGCGAGGTTGTAGAGGACGTTCGGGTTGTCGGGGTGCTCCTCCAGCGCCCTGGCCAGCACGCCCCGGGCCGACTCGAAGTCCCCCGCGGTGTAGGAGGGCAGCGCCCCCAGCCACGACTCCCACGGCGAGGGCACGAAGGGCTTTCCGACGGTCGCGCCGACGACCAGAACGGTCGTCTCCGGCTCGGCCGCGACGGCCCCACGGCGGGTGGCGGGGTCGCGGACGAAGACGAGCGCGCCCACCGGCGCCTCGAGTTCCTCGCCGGCGACCGTGAAGCGCGCCCGGCCCGAGAGGACGACGTAGAGCTCCTCATGGCGGCCCGCTCCGGCGCCGAGCTCGTCGTGCTCTTCGATCACGCGTCCGCCCACGTCACGCGCGCCGTAGGCGTTGACGCCGAAGGCCGCGATGCCGAGTGGGATCCGGATCGGGATCGTGTCGTACTCCTCGCCGAAGCGGTCGAGCTCGTCCAGGTGCGTCGCGACGAAAGGCGGCCGCGTCACGCGGGGACGGCGACGGCCTCGCGGACGAGCTTTCCGAGCCGGGAGATGCCCTCGTCGATCGCCTCCGGCCGCTCGTAGGAGAAGGCGAGCCGGAGCGACGAGTCCCCGCCTCCGTCGAAGAAGAAGTCCGGGCCCTTGATGAACGCGACGCCCACCTCGTCCGCCTGGGCGAGCAGGCTCTCGGCGCTCAGCCCATCCGGAAGGTCGACCCAGAGGAAGTAGCCGCCGTCGGGCTCGTTCCACCGCGTTCCCTCCGGCATCTCGCGCGCGAGCGCGGAGATCATCGCGTCGCGGCGGAGGCGCAGAGCCTCCTGGACCGCCTCGACATTCGGGTCGAAGCGGCCTCTCGAGACGAACTCGTGGAGCGTCGCCTCGACGAACATGACCGGCGACACGTAGTTCTCGAACACCAGCGTCTGCATCGCGCCCATCAGCTCCTCGGGGAGGATGGCGAAGCCGACGCGGATGCCCGGCGCGACCGTCTTCGAGAAGGAGGACAGGAGCATGGCGCCCTCGCCGCCCGCGAGCTCGAAGAGCCGCGGCAGGCGCTCGCCGCCGAAACGCAGGAGCCCGTACGGGTCGTCCTCGAGGATCACGGCTCCGTGCGCGCGGGCCACCTCGATGAGTCGGCGCCGATTCGGCTCGGAGAGCGTGCGGCCGCTCGGGTTCTGGAAGGTCGGGATCGTGTAGACGAGGCTCGGCCCGTCCGTCTCGGCGAGCGCCCGATCGAGGACGTCCAGGTCGAGGCCGTCGTCGGAGAGCGGCACGGTCTCGACCTCCGCGCCGAGGCGGCGCAGGATCAGGAGCGAGCGGTCGTAGCAGGGCGCCTCCACGAAGACCTTCGCGCCGGCCTGCACGTGGTGGCGGGCGATGAAGCTGAACGCCTGCAGCGACCCGTTGGTGATCATGACGCGGGACACGTCGACGTCGTGGCGCTCGGCGAGCCACTCCCGCAGAGGGAGGTAGCCGAGCGGAGGGCCGTAGTTGAGCGCGGTCGCGCCGTCGCGGGCGAGCGCCGCCCTCGCGCAGTCGCCGAACTCGTCGATCGGGAGCAGATCCGGGCCGGGGAAGCCCCGGGCGAAGGAGATGACAGTCATCCTCCGAGTCTACTGACGGGACGAGTCGCTCTCCGGAGTCTCCGCGGAGTCATGCCGCGCCGAGAACCACCACGCATAGGCCAGCGAGGCGGAGGCGAGCCAGGCGACCGCCATGACCACCTCGACTCCGAGCGGCTCGCCGAGTCCGCCGTGCAGCCATTCGAGCCACGTGGCGAGCGGAAAGCCCACGCTGGCAAGGAGCAGGACCGCGAACAGGCCGGACGGCATCTTCTCACCCAGCCAGCAGCCGACGCGGTAGCGCACGTCGGGGTGAACGTTCTCCTCGCGAGGCATGGTGATGACGTCGGCCGCAACGCGGGCCACCTTGAGCAGCACCGGTCTCCCGCGCGCGGCCGCGCCGCGGGGGCCAGGCACGACGCCCCCTCAGGCGCGCGTTCCGGCGACCTCGGCGGCCAGGCGGGCGACCTCGGTCGGGTTCGTGCCCACGCGCACGCCCTGCGCCTCGAGCGCGTCCTTCTTCGCCTGCGCCGTGCCGGCGCTTCCGGAGATGATCGCGCCGGCGTGGCCCATGGTCTTGCCCGGCGGGGCCGTGAAGCCCGCGATGTAGGCGACGACCGGCTTCGTCATCTCGGCGCCGATGAACTCGGCCGCTTTCTCCTCCTCCGAGCCGCCGATCTCGCCGACCATGACGACGATCTCGGTCTCGGGGTCGGCCTGGAAGCGCGCGAGGACGTCGATGAACGACGACCCGACGACGGGGTCCCCTCCGATACCCACGATCGTGGACTGGCCGATCCCGAGCTGTGTCAGCTCGTGCCCGATCTGGTACGTGAGCGTGCCGGATCTGGAGACGAGGCCGACGGGCCCCTCGCGAAAGATCTCGGCGGGGATGATCCCCACATTCGCCTTGCCGGGCGAGAGGACGCCGGGGCAGTTCGGGCCGACCAGGGTGACCCCGCGCGGGCGCACGTAGTTGTAGACGCGGAGCATGTCGTGGGCCGGGATGCCCTCGGTGATGCAGATGACCGTCTCGATGCCGGCGTCGACGGCCTCGTAGATCGCGTCGGCCGCGAAGCGTGCCGGGACGAAGACCATGGCCGTGTTCGCGCTCGTCTCGGCCACCGCGTCGCGGACGGTGTCGAAGACGGGAACGCCCTCGACGCTCTCGCCGCCCTTCCCCGGGGTGACTCCGGCGACGACGTTCGTCCCGTAGCGAAGGTTCCGGGTCGCGTGGAAGGAGCCCTCGCGCCCGGTGATCCCCTGGACGACGAGCCGCGTGTCGCGATCGACGACGATCGCCACTAGCCCTTCACCGCCCTCAGCGCGATGCGGTCGAGCCGGACGAGGTCGCCGTCGATCCGGCCCGCGAGAAGCTCGCGCACGCGCTCGGCGTCCTTGCCAGCGCAGCCCGTTCGATCGAGCCACGCGCCGACGTCGATCGGGTGGACGAGCGTTCGCGCCTCCTCGACTCGCAGGCCGGCTCCATGGAGCAGGCCGCGCCACTCCGCCTCCGTGTAGTTCCGGACGTGGGCCGGATCGCGGAGCAGCTCGGCCTCCTCGGCGGCCTCGTCCATGAAGAGGTTGTCCACGACGAGCACCTTGTCGGAGGCCACGCGCGCCATCTCCCCAATGCCCGTGGCGGCGTCGGCGAAGTGGTGCACCGCGGCGCGGCACGCGACGACGTCGAAGCTCGCGTCGGCGAAGGGCAGATCCTCTGCAAAGGCCTGGACGTCCGCCTGCATCCCTGCCGCTGGGTCGACGGTGACGACCTCGAGGCCGGCCTCGCGCAGCCGGCGGGCGACGTGGCCGCCGCCCGCGCCGACGTCGAGCGCGGTGCGCGCGCCCTCCGCCCACTCGACGAGGAGGTCGAGGTCGGCGCCCTCGCGGTGCGCCTCGCTGTGGCGATAGGCCTCCGCGCGGGCGTCCCAGACGTTCGCGCTCACCTGAGCGACACCACGCGCTCGGCCGCCGAGAGCATCGTGTCCTCGACGTAGAGGTTCGACGGGGCCGCCTCGTTCAGCATCCGGCGGCCGTCCTCCGCGTTCGTGCCGTCGAGCCTCACGACGATGGGAAGCTCGATCGTCATCTGGCCGAGCGCGACGAGGATGCCGCGCGCGACCTCGTCGCAGCGGGTGATCCCGCCGAAGATGTTGAAGAGGATCGCCTTGACCTGCTCGTCGGACGTGATCACCTCGAGCGCGTCGACGACGCCCTGCGCGTCGCCGCCGCCGCCGAGGTCGCAGAAGTTCGCAGGTCGCCCGCCGACCTGGTCGATCACGTCGAGCGTGGCCATGACGAGGCCGGCGCCGTTGCCGAGGATCCCGATCTCGCCGTCGAGCTTCACGTACGTGACCCCCTTCTCGCGCGCGAGCTGCTCCTGAGGGTCGGCGGCCTCCACGTCGCGCATCTCGGCCACGTCCGGGTGCCGGTAGAGCGCGTTGTCGTCGACGGTGAACTTCGAGTCGAGGGCCTTCACCTCGCCCTCGGGGGTGACGATCAGCGGGTTCACCTCGCAGAGCAGCGCGTCGAAGTCGACGAATGCGCGGTAGAGCTTCTCGACGATCGCGGTGATCTGCTTCTGCTCGGCCGGGTCGTCGATGCCCGCGGTGAACACGAGCCAGCGGCCCTGCCACGGCTGCGAGCCAACGAGCGGATCTACGTGCAGGCGGGCGAGCGCGTCGGGGCTCCGCTCCGCGACCTCCTCGATGTCGACGCCTCCCTCGGTCGTGAGCATGAAGAGCGGCTTCTTCTCGCCGCGGTCGAACGTGACCGAGAGGTAGTACTCCCTGGCGATGTCCGACGCCTTCTCGACCCAGAGGCGCCGGACGACATGACCGCCGATGTCCATGCCGAGGATCGCGGCGGCGTGGGCCTCGGCCTCGGCGGGCGAGTCGGCGAGCTTGATCCCGCCGGCCTTGCCGCGGCCGCCGACGAGCACCTGGGCCTTGACGACCACCTGGCCACCGAGCTCCTCGGCCGCCAGGCGGGCGTCGGCCGGGGTCGTCGCCACGCGCCCCTCCGACACGGGGATTCCCGCACGTGCGAAGAGCTCCTTTCCCTGGTGCTCGTAGAGGTCCACGGCCGGGCGCGAGTCTATAGAACTCGTCTCAAAATGAAGCCTTGTGCCGCCGGGCGGCGAGGCAGCACCCTGAAACGAGTCTCAATCCCTCGTTCGGACGATGAGCCGTGCCCGCGAACGGGCGATGCTGGGCTGGGGACCCCCCGTGAGACTCGCGCAGACGCTCGTCAAGGCTGTTTCGATCCTGGCCGTCATCGCCGTCACGCTCGGCGGCGCGGTGGCGCTCGGCAGCACGCTGTTCGAGCCTCCACCTCGCGACGCGGCAGAGTTCGCGGCTCGCGTCGAGGCCGGCAGCACGCACGCTCCCCCGGCGGAGAAGCCCACGGCGACCGAGCGCCGGTATGTCCTCGCCGTCGGCGAGCTCTGCGCGAAGCGCAACGAGCGGCTCCGCGACCTCGCGCTGCGGGTGTCCGAGGCCGACCGGGTCGCCACGCTGCGCGGGTGGAGGGCGATTCAGGCCGACTACGCCGCGGGGTTCGAGGCCCTCGCTCCTCCGCGGCTCTTCCGCGAGGACGCCGCTCGCGCCGCCGCTCTCGAGCGGAGCATGATCGAGCTCGCCGACGGCGCGCTCGCAGCACGCAGCTCGGGCGACCGGGACGGCTTCGAGACGAAGACCAGGGCCGTCGAGCTCCTGGGTCAGCAGTACGACGCCGCGATGCTTCGGCTGCAGGCACCGGTCTGCGCCGCCGAGTGACGTTGCGGGCCGGCCCGTTTCGGGTAACGGCAAGAGCCTGTAGCGTTCGCGCCGACCCCTTAGAGGAGGACCGCATGAGCACGCTGCACGACGACGAGATCCGCACGATCAGGGAAGGCGGGCGCCTCGATCCGCAGGCGGATGCCGACGGCGACGACACCGACACGACCGACGGCGACGCCACGGACACCGACGCCGACGACGCCGACACGGACGCGACCGACGCCGACGCTGACGACACGGACGCGTAGCAGGTTCGAGGCCGCGCTCGCGCGCTGCCTCGAGCCCGTCTCGGCCGACACGTTCTTCGCCGAGCACTGGGAGCGACGGCCGCTCGTCGTTTCCCGAGGCGAGCCGGGGCGCTTCGACGACCTCCTCTCCGAGGCCGACGTCGAGCGGCTCGTCTGCTCGACTGCCATCCGCTACCCGGCCTTCCGGCTCGTGCGCGAGGGCGCGCAGCTCGACGTCGGCGCCTACACGAAGGACGTCTCGTGGCGGCCGGCCTTCACGAAGACCGTGGACGTCGAGCGCGTCCTGACCGAGTGGGAGGCCGGGGCAACGATCGTCCTCCAGGCCCTCCACGTCAACTGGCAGCCGCTGGCGGTCTTCTGCAGGCAGCTCGAGGAGGCGTTCGGGCTTGGCGTCCAGGCGAACTCCTATTACACGCCGCGCGGCTCGCAGGGCTTTGCGGTTCACCACGACACCCACGACGTCCTCGTCCTCCAGATCGCCGGGGAGAAGCGCTGGCTCCTGTACGACCCGCTGCTCGAGCTGCCGCTCAAGCACCAGCGCTACTCGAAGTCGCTCGGGGAGGAGGGCGAGCCGGCCGACGACCTGGTCCTCCGCGCCGGAGACACGCTCTACCTCCCGCGCGGGTGGCTCCACCAGGCGGAGACGTCGGCTGCCGACTCGCTCCATCTCACCATCGGGATCAACGCGTACACGTGGCTCGACGCCGCCAGGTCGGCCCTCGGGCCGCTCGGGCGCGAGGCCGACCTCCGGCGCGGGGTCGACGGGGGCGGTTCCGAGGCGGATCTCCTGGCCGAGCGCCTGCGGGAGCGCCTGGAGCCCGAAGAGGTCGAACGGCGGCGCCGGCGGCGCTTCCTCGAAACGCGCCGCCCGATCCGCGAGGACGGGCTCTCGCAGCTGCGCGCGCTCGAGCGGCTCGACCTCGACACGCCGGTCGAACGGCGCAGCACGGTGATCGCGGACCTGGAGGACGACGACGACGGGGTCGGGCTCCTCTTCGAGAGCAAGCAGCTCCGCTTTCCGGCACACGCACGGCCGGAGGTGCTCGCGTGCTTCGAGGCGGTGGAGCCCTTCAGCCCCGCCGACCTTCCGGGCGACCTCGACGGCGCGGGCCGACTCGTCCTGGTCCGCCGGCTCGTGCGCGAGGGCTTCCTGCGGATTATCTGACGCGGCGAATCGCAGTGGCGCAGAAGCGCCGCGGCCGCGTCGGCTCCGCCGCGCCGCAGGTGAGGTAGACCGGCTCGTCGGCGAGCACGGCCTCGACGCCCACCTCGTAGACGGCGGCCTCGGCGCGGAAGCGGACGCGCCAGCGGTCCTCGGCGGTCGCGCGGAAGCTGACCAGCGCGAGGTCGCGAATACCGAGCAGGCCCTCTGCCTCGCGGATCGCGTGCTCGGCCGCCTGCACCGGGAACGTGTAGGCGGCGCGGCCCCGATAGTGCTCCAGGTCGACTCGGCCGTCGGCGTTCGCCTCGAGGAGAGCGTCGACGGCGCCCGGCCCCACCCGCCCGTAGTAGAGCCCGTGCGGGAAGACGACGACGTTCCCCGCGAAGCGGTCGCCGCCGACGTGGGTGGACTGCCAGACCCGGTCGGACTCGGTCGCGCGCCCCAGGGCGTCGTAGAGCGGCCGGCCGCTCTTCGCGCAGCAGCGGTCGCGCTTGCCGTGCGTGCAGACGACGAGCAGCGGGTGGTCGAGGGGCACCCCGGGCGTCCCGGCGCCCGCGAGGGCGGCGGCGAAGTCGAACTCCCGCAGGTCCTCGAGGTGGTCGACCTCGAGCTGGAAGAAGCGCTCCTCGCCCGGCCTGGACGTGCCGAACCAGACACGACGGCGCGCGTGGGCGCGCCGTTCGGGCTTCTTCAGGAAGAGCAGCCGGGACGGGCGCAGCTCGTGGAGCTGCTCACGAATGTGGCGCTTGAGCTCGTCTGGCAGGAGGCTGGCGCCGAGCACGTCGCGGTCCCACATGCCCCGGTACTCGAGCAGGATCCAGGAGTCGATCCTGCTCGCGGTCGCTACGAGCGGTTCGGCGTTCGCGCTCGAGACGGCCGCGCACAGAGCGCGGCTGCGACTGCTCGGCTTGGGCTCCGCGCTCACCGCCACGAACCTAGCGTAGCCGATCTGTAAGGTCGACCTTACAACTCGTCGTCCAAGGCCGCCTCGCCCGCCTGCGCGACGACGCAGATCACCTGGCCCGTCGTGACCGGCTCGCCGGCGGTGACGGAGAGGCCGGTCACCTGGCCGCGGCGGTGGGCGGTGATCTCGTTCTCCATCTTCATCGCCTCGACGACGCAGATCACCTGCCCCTCGCGCACCGTGTCGCCCTCTGCGACCTCGACCGCGAGGACGGTGCCCTGCATCGGGCTGACGACGGCCTCGCGGGCGGCCGCGTGACCGCCGCCGTCCCGGCTCCGCTCGCGCCGCCGCCGCGCCAGCTCGGCGAAGGGCGGCTCGGGCCGGAGCAGGGTGACCTCGAACCGCCGTCCGTCCAGCTCGACGCCGACGACCTCCTCGCGGACACGCGCCGGGGCGGGGGCGACGGACGCTGTCGGCTCGGCCTCGACGCCCGCCGCGATCTCCTCGACGAGGCCGAAGCACGTCTCGCCGGCGACGAAGCACGGGTGCGCGAGGAGCACGCGGTGGAACGGGATCAGCGTCGTCACGCCCTCGATCACGTACTCAGCGAGCGCGCGGAGCATCCGCCGGCGGGCGCGCTCGCGGTCGGCGTCCCAGACGACGAGCTTGGCCACGAGCGGGTCGTAGAGGCCGATCACCTCCGAGCCCGCGGTCACGCCGGAGTCGACTCTGATCCCGGGCCCCGCGGGCTCGCGGTACGCCGTGATCGTCCCCGGCGTCGGCAGGAAGCCCGCCGCAGGGTCCTCGGCGTTGATCCGGCACTCGATGGCGTGGCCGGAGACGCGGATCTCCTCCTGCCGGAAGGAGAGCGGCTCGCCGGCAGCGATCCTCATCTGCTCCCGCACGAGGTCGACGCCCGTGACGAGCTCGGTGACCGTGTGCTCGACCTGGATCCGCGTGTTCATCTCGAGGAAGAAGTAGTTGCCGTCCCGGTCGAGCAGGCCCTCGATCGTCCCCGCGCCGCGGTACCCGACCGCCCGCGCCGCTTCCACGGCGATCGCGCCGATTCGCTCGCGGAGCTCCGGCCCGACCGCCGGCGACGGCGTCTCTTCGACGAGCTTCTGGTGGCGGCGCTGGATCGTGCAGTCGCGCTCGCCGAGGTGGACGACGGCGCCGTGCGTGTCCGCCAGCACCTGCACCTCGACGTGGCGCGGATCCTCGAGGAAGCGCTCGACGTACACCGTTGCGTCGGCGAAGTACGACTCGCCCTCCCGCTGCGCCGAGGCGAGGGCGCGCTCGGCCTCCGCGGCGGAGCGCACGACCTTGAGCCCCTTGCCGCCGCCCCCGGCCGACGCCTTGATCGCCAGCGGCCAGCCGTGCGTGTCCCCGAGCGCGAGGATCTCCGCCACCGACTCCACGGGATCGGTCGTCCCCGGGATGACCGGCACGCCGGCGGCCTGCATGAGCCGCCGCGCCTCCACCTTCGAGCCCATCGCCTCGATGGCGGCCGGCGGCGGGCCGATCCAGACGAGGCCGGCCTCCTCCACGGCCCGCGCGAACGCCGCGTTCTCGGCGAGGAAGCCGTAGCCGGGGTGGATCGCGTCGGCTCCGGCCCGGCGCGCGGCGGTGAGCACGCGCTCCCCGTGGAGGTAGCTCTCCGCGGGAGCGCCCTGCCCGAGCAGGTAGGCCTCGTCCGCCACCGCGACGTGAAGCGAGCCGCGGTCCGCCTCCGAGTAGACGCCGACGGCGCCGATCCCGAGCTCCCGAAGCGTGCGGAAGATCCGAATGGCGATCTCGCCGCGATTGGCGACGAGCACTTTCCGGAACGACGACATGTCGGCGTATTCTGCCGCCATGACCTTCGCCGACCACCTGACGGTCGCCAGGGCGGCCGCGGTGCCGGTGGTGATCGCCCTCTTCGCGTGGGACTTTCCGAACCACGACTACTGGGCGACCGCCGTCTTCGCCGTGGCGATGGCGACCGACTGGGTGGACGGCTGGTGGGCCCGGCGGAACGACCGCACGTCGGACCTCGGGCGCATCCTCGATCCCGTCGCCGACAAGCTCCTCGTCATGAGCGCGCTGATCATGCTCGTCGGCGACGTCCTGCCGGCCTGGATGGTCGCCGCCGTCATCGCGCGCGAGTTCCTGGTGACCGGGCTCCGCCTGGCCGCGCTCGAGCGGGGCGTGGTGATCGGCGCGCGCGATCTCGGCAAGCTGAAGACCTGGGCCCAGGCGGTGGCGGCCGGCCTGGGCGGCCTCGCGGCAGGGGGCGCGTTCGACGACGCGGTGGCCTGGTGGGCCATGCTCGTGGCGCTCGTCCTGACGTGGGTCTCCGGTCTCGACTACGCTCGCAGCGCACCCCGACTCCTTCGTGGCCAACAGCCTGCGTAGCTTCCGCCGGGAGGACATCCCGGCAATCCTTGAGCTCTCCCGGCGCGCGTTCGCCCGGCCGGAGGAGCAGGTCGGCAACCCGCTGTGGGCCTCGCTGGACGAGCTCGAGAGCGAGCTGTCCGACTGGGACGAGCCGCCCGAGAGCACGCTCCTCGTCGACGTCGAGGACGGGCAGGTCGTCGGGTTCGGCGGCGTCGAGGTGGCGCGGGCCTTCACCCACGCCGATCTCTTCGGCCCTCTGATCGCTCCCGGCTATCGGGGCCAGATGCTCGGGGGCGAGCTGCTCGACGCCTCGGTGGCGATCGCGGTCGAGCAGGGACGCCGGTCCGTCGTCGGCTCGGTCGGGCCCCGTAACGTCTCCGGCCGGCTCCTGCTCGAGCAGAAGGGCTTCCACCCGCGCGGCGCGGCCAAGGCGGTCTTCCGGCTCACGCCCGAGGAGCACCGACCGGTGACCGAGGGGCCCGAGGGCGTCGAGGTACGCCGCGGTGGGGCAGGCGACCTGGAGCCGGCGCTCGAGCTCTACCACTCGACATTTCCAGAGGGCGTCTTCCCGGACGACGCCTGGCGGGACGGCCTGGCGAAAGGGTCCGTATACCTCGCCGAGCGAGGCGGCTTGCCGCTCGCGTTCGTCAACATCGACCCCAACGACCGCTGGGCGTACCAGCTCGGCGTCGTCGCACAGGAGCGCTCGCAGGGCGTCGGGAGGTTCCTGCTCTCGCGAGTTCTCCAGGAGTACTGGACCGAGCACCCGGGCGAGATCGTCGGCCTCTCCGTGGAGGCCGACAACGTCCCTGCGCTCAAGCTGCTCCGGAGCCAGGGCTTCGGCCCCTGGCTCGTGCTGCAGTCGTACGAGCTCTGGCTCTAGGCACCTTCCTGTGCGAACATATGTTCGTGCAACGCGAGGCGACGATCCTCCACGCCGACCTGGACGCGTTCTTCGCGTCGGTCGAGCAGCGTGACGATCCCCGGCTGCGCGGGAAGCCCGTGATCGTCGGCGGCGGCGTCGTTCTCGCCGCCAGCTACGAGGCGAAAGCTTGTGGCGTGCGCACCGCGATGAGCGGCTCGCGGGCGCGGCGGCTCTGCCCGCAGGTGATCGTCGTGCCACCCCGGATGGCCGCCTACTCGGAGGCGAGCAAGGCGGTCTTCCGCGTCTTCGAGGACACGACCCCGCTCGTGGAAGGCCTGTCCATCGACGAGGCGTTCCTCGACGTGCGCGGGATGGAGCGGCTCGCGGGCAGCCCGGCCGAGATCGCCGCGCGGCTGCGGCGCGAAGTCGGCGAGCGCGTCGGGCTCCCCATCACCGTCGGGGTCGCCCGGACGAAGTTCCTCGCCAAGGTGGCGAGCGCCGTCGCCAAGCCCGACGGCCTGCTCATCGTCCCGCCCGACGGCGAGCTCGCCTTCCTCCACCCGCTGCCGGTCGAGCGGCTCTGGGGCGTCGGGCCGGTGACGGCCGGGCGGCTCCACCGGCTGGGGCTCACGAAGGTCAGGGACGTCGCCCGGTTCCCGGAGGCCGCCCTCGTGACCGTGCTCGGGCGGGCAGCGGGGCGGCACCTGCACGCGCTCGCCCACAACCGCGACCCCCGCCCGGTCCGGACGCGCCGGCGCCGAGGCTCGATCGGCTCGCAGCGGGCGCTCGGCCGCAGGTCGCTCTCCGCCGCGGAGCTCGACACCGTCCTCGTCGGGCTCGTCGACCGCGTGACCGGCCGCATGCGTCGCGCGGGGCGCGTCGGCCGGACGGTCGTTCTCAGGCTCCGCTACGACGACTTCTCCCGGGCGACCCGCTCTCACACCCTTCTGCGCGCGACGTCCGAGAGCCAGACGATCCTCGCCACGCTGCGCGGCCTGCTCGCCTCGGCCTCGCCTGAGATCGGCCGCCGGGGCCTGACCCTCGTCGGCATCGCGGTCGCCAACCTCGACGACGAGCGCTCCCGCCAGCTCGAGCTGCCGCTCTGGGATCCCGGCTGGAACGCGCTCGACGCCGCCCTCGACGAGGTGCGCGAGCGGTTCGGCGCCGACGCGATCAAGCGGGCGGTGCTGCTCGGCCGCGACCAGGGGGTCGCGATGCCGCTCCTTCCCGACTGATCTACTCGGGCTCCGGGTCGGGCGAGACGGACTCCTCGACTCCCTCGCGCCACCAGGCGCCGCGCGGGTCGGCCCGCTCGGCGACGAGGCGCGCGAGGGCCTGCTCGAGCGCCTCGCGCTCCTCCGGGGTGGGCTCCGGCCGCCAGTTCAGCTCCATGGGGGAACAGCCTAAAGAGCGAACGACCTCCCGACGATAGAGCGGAGGTGAGGCGAGCCGTCCTCGGGACACTCTTGACTGTGCTCGCTCTGAGCGGGCCGGGTGCCGCCCAGGCCGCCTCGTGGGCACAGCCGCAGATCCGCGTCGTCGTCCGCGAGGGCCTGATGGGCCCGTCCGTGGACGCCTTCCGGCCGAAGGGCCCGCTCACGGCGGGCGCGCTCGCCAGGGCGATGGCCGTTCTCACCGGCGACGAGCAGGCGCCCGCGCGTCCCGACCGGATCGTCCGCATGCGGGTGCTCGAGCGGGCTCTCGTCCGCGCCGCCCGCCTCAGCGGCGCCGCCCGGCACGTCCAGGCCGAGCTACGCGCTGCCGGCCTCGAGCCGCCGAAGCGCGTGGGCGCGGAGGTCGTCGCCCGCCTGCTAGGCCTGCGCCACAATCATCCAAGCGAGAAGGACGAGCTCGAGCTCAGGCCCCGCGACCCGGCCACGCGGGCCGAGGCCGCCTACTCCTTCGCCGAGCTCCTCGCGCTCGACGACTGGCGGGTTCCGGACGTGAGGGAGCGCACCCGGTCGCTCGACCTCCCCGAGCTGACCGCCTGGCAGCGGCGGATCCTGACCCGAGCGGTCTCCTTCGTCGGGTACCCGTACGTCTGGGGCGGAACGTCGGAGCGGAGGCAGACTCTGTTCGGCGTCACCTCGCGCGGCGGCTTCGACTGCTCGGGGTTCGCGTGGCGCGTCTACCGGCTCGAGAGCTACCCCGGGGCGCCGCAGCTACAGGACGTCCTGCGGGGGCGCACCGCCTCGGCCATGGCCGGGGAGGTGCCCGCGTCGGAGCGGATCCGCCGGTCGAGGCTCCGGCCCGGCGACCTCGTCTTCTTCTCGGAGCGGGGCAGGGATGCACGCCCCGCCGACGTCTCGCACATGGGCATCTACGCGGGCGGCGGCTGGTTCGTGCACTCCTCCACGCAGGGGACGACGCTGACGACCCTCACCGGGTGGTACGCGGACCGGTTCGCCTGGGCCCGTCGGCCGCTCCGCGAGGCCGGGCTCACCTAAAAGGGGGATGAGCAGGGGTTTTGGTGAATCCCTCGTCCGGGGGATGTGCGTTTTAGTGCCACTGCGGATACTTCGGGACGTCAGGCGTCCGATACCACGGGAGAGATCAGATGCTGCACTGGAAGTCCAAGCTGGCCTACCTGCTGGTTGCGGCCACCGTCCTCGCATCGTTCCTCGGCGAGGCCGAGGGCTGGCGCTGGTAAGCCAGTCTCGTGAAGCTCCGTCCGATTCGCTCGTCCGAGAGCGCATCGGGTGATGCGGTGAGGCCGGGAGTCTCCAGAGAGACTGCCCGGCTTCTTCCGCTTCTGCTCCCCGTCACCCTCTCGGCCGGCGCGGCCCTCGTCGCCGCCGCCGTCTCCTTCGGCGTCTCGCAGCCGACGCTCGGCGTCATGGGCGGCGTGCTGGCTCTTGCCCTGGCGGCGACCTTCGTCGAGGCCTATCCCGTTCCGATCGAGGGCATCGCCTCCGACGGCGTCTCGCTGACGGCCGTCTTCATCGTCGGGGCGGCGGTCGTCTACGGCTGGGCGCCGGCGGTCATGATCGGGTTCATAGCCTGCGCGACGATCGAGCTCGTGCAGCGGCGCCCCGCGATCCGGCTCGCCTATAACAGTGCGGTCTACGCGCTCGCGGGCGGAGCGGCAGGCATTGCCACTGTGCTCGCGGGCTCGCACGGCGGCGTCAGCGGCCTCTTCCTCCACGTCCTGCTGGCCGCCGGAGCTTTCTACGCGGTCAACATCCTGCTCACCGCCGGCATCATCTCCCGCTGGTCGGGAGAGCACTTCCTGCCCCTCCTCCGGCGGTCCGTCTTCCTGACGGTCGTCCCCTTCTCGATCATGGCGTCGGTCAGCCTCATGCTGGCCGTCCTCTGGGAGCGGTCTCCCTTCCTCGCCACGGCGCTCGTCGGCCCGCTCGTCGCCATCGCCCTCTACCAGCGCTCGGTGCACAGCGCGCTGAAGGCGATGCGCCTGGCGCTCACCGACCCGCTGACCGGGCTCGGCAACCACCGGCACTTCCACGAGCGGCTCCAGCACGACCTGGACAAGGCGCAGGACGAGGGCTTCCCCCTGACTCTCGTCCTCCTCGACATCGACAACTTCAAGCAGATCAACGACCGGTACGGGCACCCGACCGGGGACAGGGTCCTGGCGCAGGTGGCAGCCCGTCTTCGCCAGGGCGGCGAGGCCTTCCGTCTCGGCGGCGACGAGTTCGCGCTGCTCCTGCCACGGCGCGACGAGCACGAGGGCTTCTCCATCGCCCGCTCGATCGTCGAGCGGATGGCCGAGACGGAGGTCGATCTCGGCGAGGTGCTGAAGATGTCGGCCGGCGTCGCGACGTATCCGCAGCACGGCGTCGAGCGCAGCGAGCTCGTCCGCGTTGCCGACAGCGCCCTCTACCTCGCCAAGGAGCAGGGGAAGAACACCGTCCGCGTGTACCGGCCCGACGTCGTCGAGCTCGCGGAGCTGCGCCGCCTCGCGGAGGGCCCCGACCGCGCCGCCCGCCTGCGCGCCGCTGCCAGCCTCGCGCACGCCGTCGACGCGCGGGACGCCTACACGGGCAGCCACTCCTACATGGTCGGCGAGCTCGCGGCCCGCGTTGCGACGCGGATGGGCCTCGACTCGGAGGCGATCGAGCTGACGCGGCTCGCCGGCAGCCTCCACGACCTCGGCAAGCTCGCCATTCCGGAAGAGATCCTCCGCAAGCCCGGCCCGCTGAACGAGGCCGAGCGCCTCGTCCTCGAGCGGCATCCGCAGATCGGCTACCGGATGCTCGACTCGCTCGGCGTCGAGCCCGTCGCCACGTGGGTCCTGTACCACCACGAGCGCTGGGACGGGAACGGCTACCCGGAGCGAAGAGCGGCCGGAGAGATCCCGCTCGGGGCACGCATCCTCTTCGTGGCGGACGCCTATGACGCCATGACCACCGACAGGGTCTACCGCGGCCGGCTCTCCCACGACCGCGCGATGGCCGAGCTGGAGCGCTGCTCGGGCACGCAGTTCGACCCGGAGGTCGTCGCGGCGTTCAAGGAGGAGTTCGACCAGCCGCGGCTCGAGCTCGTCGCTTCCGAGAGCGCGTAGCGCTCAGGCCGTATCCTCGTCTCCATGCGGCGGGGCGTCACGGTGCTCGTCGTGGTGGTGGTCGCGGGAATCGCACTCGCGGCCGGCTTCGACGCGCTCACAGACGACGGCTCACCCCGCGCGGGCCCGGAGCCCGCGCCCCCGTCTGTGTCCACGACCCAGCCGGAGGGGCCGGCGAACTACGTGCCTCTCGCAGACGAGCTCGGCGGCACGCTCTACTACACGGACGCGAGCTGCGAGCTGCAGGCGATCGAGCTGCCCAGGCAGACGCCCACCGAGGCGCCCAACTGGGACGAGTGCCGCTTCGCCCTCTCGGCCAACGGCCGCCGCGTCTCGGGCGAGGGGTCCGGCTGGGATCCCCAGTCCGACCCGCTGATCGGCAAGCTCTTCCAGTCCGAGAACGGCACGATTCAGGTGTCGACCGACCGCGGGCCGGAGGGCAGTCCGTTCCCGGGCACGGCGCCTGCCTGGCACCCGAACGGGACGCTGACCTACTTCTCGGACGGGGCCGTGCGGGAGTGGCCCTCCGGCGGTGTCGTCCTCTCGCAGCGAGACCTCGTGCGGGCGCTGCGAACACTCCCGCTCGATGAGCTGGCCACCCGATACGACCGTTTCCGGGTCCGCGAGGCCGCCTGGCTCGACGGGCGGCGCCTCGCCGCCATTCTCTCGGCGGACGGGCCCGAGGGCCGGATGGACATGCTCGCGATCTACCACGGCCGCGAGCTGGATGCGTTCACCTTCGACGGCCCTGGTGGGTTCTCGGAGCTTCGCACCAGTCCCGGCGGACGCTACGCCGCTGCGAGGTCGACCGGCGGCCGCGACGCGGACTTCGTCATGATCGAGTCCGGCCGCGAGGTGAATACACCCCGGATCGTCGGCTACCGCGCGCTAGCCTGGTCGCCCGACGAGCGGTGGGTCGCGATCGCCGCGGACGGAGGCGTCTTCGTCTACCGTCCGGGCGCTCCTGGCCCACCGGAGCTGGAGCTCGATCTCGACGCGCACGACCTCGCCTGGCGCGGCGAGGCCAGGCCGCCGGCGTTCGCGAGCGCTGACGAGGCCCGCGAATGGGTCGGCGAGGCCGGCGCAACCGGCCGGCTCTTCGTCACTCAGGGACCCTGGACAGGCTGCACCCTGCGCGCGCTCCAGTTCCCCGACCTCACGTGGGCGGAGCGGCCGCCAGGCCTGCCCAACCCGTGCCGATTCGCGCTGGACGCCAGCGGGTCCGTCTTGCCCGGGAGCCCCGTTCCACGACCGGGCCGGATCGAGTCGGCCCTTTGCCATCAAGGTGCACTCGAATGGTTCTACCATTCGAGCCTGAGAGCGCGCTACCCGGGCGCCTGTGCGCCGGCGTGGATGCCCGACGGAGGGCTGACATTCGTGCGCGACGGCTCGCTCTACCAAGCGTCATGGCCGGACAGGGGTTCACGGCGCCTCTTGTCGCGCGGCAACGTCGGCAAGATGCTCGGGCGCCCGAGCACCCTCGAGGAGGTCGCCTGGGTGGACGACGAGCGCTTCTGGGCCGTCGTGCGCTCCGGGGGGAGCGCGATTGTCGCGCTCATGACGACCGACGGGCTGGTCTTCTCCCCGTCGCTCACGGCCGAGACGATCGAAGGCCTCCGCGTGAGCGCGACCGGGATGGTCGCCGCCCGCACCGAGCGGGGCGTCGTCTTCTTCGACAGCGGAGGCCGCCGCGCGCTCACCTTCCCGAACGGGCAGGCGGTGGCTTGGGCGCCGGGCGGCGAGCTCATCGCCGCCGTGGCGACTCCGAGCGAGATCCTCATCGTGGCCCCGCTCTCCGGCGAGATCGTGACGCTGCCGCTCGCGGTCAAAGACCTCGAGTGGGTCGTCCCGTGACCTCCTCGAGCCGGCGCTCGAGAAACGCGCGCTCGGCGGGCTGGCGGGCGAGCTCCAGAGCCCGAGCATAGGCAGCCGCGGCCTCTGCGTCGCGGCCCAGGCGACGAAGCAGGTCGGCGCGCGCCGAATGGAGAAACTGATAGCCGTCGAGCTCGTCGTCGAGCGGCTCCATCAGCTCGAGGCCGCGCTCCTCGCCCTCGGCTTCGGCGACCGCCACGGCGCGGTTCAGCTCCACGACCGGGCTCCGCGTGAGCTGGGCGAGGAGCCCGTAGAGGGCGGCGATCCGCTCCCAGTCGGTCGCCGCCGAGGTGGCGGCGCGGGCGTGCTCGGCTGCGATCGCCGCTTGCAGCGCGTAGGTTCCCGGAGGCAGGCGCGCGACGAGCTCGATACCCTCCGCGATCTCGTCCCGGCGCCAGAGCGAGCGGTCCTGCTCCCCGAGGAGCACGAGCTCTCCGTCGGGCCCGGTGCGGGCATCGCGGCGGGAGTTCTGGAGCAGCATGAGCGCGAGCAGGCCCGCCACCTCGGGCTCGTCCGGCATGAGCCCGCGGAGGTCGCGGGTCAACCGGATTGCCTCGGCACAGAGCTCGTGCCGCACGAGCGCCTCGTCGGACGTCGCCGCGTAGCCCTCGTTGAAGATGAGGTAGAGGGCTGCCAGCACCGAGCCCAGCCGGTCGGGCAGCTCGTGGTCGGGCGGGACGACGTACGGGATGCGGGCGTCGCGGATCTTCCGCTTCGCCCGGACGAGCCGCTGCTGCATCGCCTGTTCCGTCGTGACGAACGCGCGCGCGATCTCCGGCGTCTGGAGCCCGCCGAGCGTGCGCAGGGTCAGCGCGACCCGCGCCTCCGGCGCGAGGGCCGGGTGGCAGCAGGTGAAGATCAGCCGCAGGCGGTCGTCGGGGATGGAGCTGTCCTCGATCTCTTCCTCCTCGCCGGCCGGGGGGCCGAGCGCCTCCAGCTCCCTGACCTTCTCCTCCAGGCGCCGCGCGCGCCTGATGCGGTCGATCGCCTTGTTCCTGGCGGTCGTGGTGATCCAGGCCCCGGGGTTCCGGGGCAGCCCGCGCTCCGGCCACACCTCGAGCGCGACGAGGAACGCATCCTGCACCGCCTCCTCGGCGAGGTCGAAGTCGCCGAGCACGCGGATGAGCGCCGCGACCGCCCGCCCCGACTCTTCGCGGAACAGGCGGTCGACGGCCTCTGCCGGGACGCTTACTTCCGGGCCTCCGACTCGTTGGCGTGGAGAGCCGAGCCGGCGGCCTCGTAGTCCATCACCGGCCGCACCTCCACGGTTCCCCCGGGCATCGGGATCTTCTTCGCCCAGGCGATCGCGTCGTCGAGATCCTCGCAGTCGAGCAGGTAGTAGCCGCCGAGCTGCTCCTTCGTCTCGGCGAAGGGGCCGTCCGAGACGATGGGCTCGCCGCTCTCCTGGATCCGGATCGTCGTCGCGGTCGCGCTCGGCTGGAGACCCTCGCCGCCGACGTGCACGCCCGCGTCGATCGCCCCCTGCGTGAAGGCGTCCCACTGCTTCATGGCCGCCGCGATCTGCTCCGGCGAGCGCTCGGCCCACCGGCTCTCGTCGCCGAAGAGCGCCAGCATGTACTTCATGACCTCGAACCTCCCGTTGTCGCTGCGGCGCCGTATTCGCCGCGTTCATTGTGACGACGAACGGGTCGGGCGCAGATCGACAGGTCAGAGCGGAATGTTGCCGTGCTTCCGCGGCGGTCGCTTCTCGCGCTTCGTGAGCGCGGTCTCCAGGGCGTTGCAGAGCACCGGGCGCGTGCGCCTGGGCTCGATCACGTCGTCGACGTAGCCGCGCTCGGCGGCCGTGTACGGGTTGGCGAACTGCGTCTTGTAGTCGGCGATCAGCTCCGCGCGGCGAGCCTCGGGGTCGTCCGCCTCCTCGAGCTCCTTCCGGAAGACGATGTTGACCGCGCCCTCCGGGCCCATGACGGCGACCTCGGCGGTCGGCCACGCGAAGTTGAAGTCGGCGCGGATGTGCTTCGAGCTCATGACGTCGTAGGCGCCGCCGTAGGCCTTGCGGGTGATGAGCGCGATCTTCGGCACGGTCGCCTCGGAGTACGCGTAGAGAAGCTTGGCGCCGTGGCGGATGATCCCGCCCCACTCCTGCGCCGTCCCGGGCAGGAACCCGGGCACGTCCACGAAGGTGACGAGGGGGATGTTGAACGCGTCGCAGGTGCGGACGAAGCGGGCGGCCTTCACCGAGGAGTCGATGTCGAGCGTTCCCGCGAGCGCCTTCGGGTTGTTGCCGATGATTCCGACCGGATGCCCGCCGAGGCGCGCGAGGCCGCAGACGATGTTCTCGGCCCAGAGCTGGTGGACCTCGAGGAACTCGCCGTCGTCGACGACGCGCGTGACGACGTCGCGCATGTCGTAGGCCCTGGTCGGCTCATCGGGGATCAGGGCGTCGAGCTCGAGATCCTCGCGGTCGGGCGGGTCGGCCGGGGCGAAGTAGGGCGGCGGGTCGACGTTGTTCTGGGGCAGGAACGAGAGGAGATAGCGCGCGTCTTCCAGGCAGCTCTCCTCGTCGTCGGCGGCGAAGTGGGCCACACCGGACTTGGTCGCGTGGGTGAGAGCGCCGCCGAGCTCCTCGAAGGTGACCTCTTCCCCCGTCACGGTCTTCACGACCTCGGGCCCCGTAATGAACATGTACGAGGTCTCCTTGACCATGAGCACGAAATCCGTCATCGCCGGCGAGTAGACGGCCCCGCCCGCGCAGGGACCCATGACCAGGCTGATCTGCGGGATCACGCCGGAGGCCTGGACGTTGCGCCAGAAGATCTCCGCGTAGCCGCCGAGCGAGACGACGCCCTCCTGGATGCGCGCGCCGCCGGAGTCGTTGATCCCGATCAGCGGGCAGCCGAGCTTGAGCGCGAGGTCCATGACCTTGCAGATCTTCTCGGCGAAGGCCTCCGAGAGCGTGCCGCCGAAGACCGTGAAGTCCTGCGAGAAGACGAAGACCTTGCGGCCGAAGATCGTGCCGTACCCGGTGACGACTGCATCGCCCCAGGGACGCTTCTCCATCATCCCGAAGTGCGGGTTGCGGTGGCGGACGTAGCGGTCGAGCTCGACGAAGCTGCCGGGGTCGAGGAGCTTCTCGAGGCGCTCGCGCGCGAGCAGCTTCCCGCGCTCGCGCTGGCGGGCGACCGCCCGCTCGTCGCCCGAGTGGAGCGCCTCGTCGCGCAGTCGTTCGAGCGCCGCCAGCTTCGCCTCGGTGGACTGGAGATCCTCGGCCTTCGCCATGGGCGGGAGCTTACTTCGCGTTGGCCCCGAATCGGCACGATTCCGCGCGCCACCGATGCGGATTTCCTCGTTACGATCGCAGCGGAGGGAGGCCCGCGGCCGGCCCCTCCGCGCGTGCGCGCGTGAGCTGACTACCCGACTTCGTCGGCGAGGTCCTCGCGGAGCAGGGCGTACATGTATACGTCCGGACGCCGGCCCCGCAGGTCGACGTAGGCGCGGAGAAGCGCCTCCCGGCGGAAGCCCGCCTTCTCGGCGACGCGCTGGGAGGCATCGTTCTCCGGTTCGGTGACCAGCTGGAGACGGGCTGCGCCCAGCTCCGCGACCGCCCAGCGCGAGAGGAGGCGGAGCGCCCGGGTCGCGACCCCGCGCCCGCGCGCTTCCCGCTTCACCCAGTAGCCGAACTGGACGTTGCCGTCGACCCAAGCGCCAGCCGACACGGCGATCCGCCCGTCCTCGAGCCTCACGGCGCGAGGTGGGCGTCGTACGTCCCGAACTCCTCGCGGAGCGCGTTGCAGACCTCGCCGACGGTGGCGTGGGCGGCCAGCGCCTCGCGGATCGGGACGAGCAGATTCCCGTCACCGCGCGCCGCCTCCCGGACGCGGCCGAGCGCAGCCTCGACACCAGCCGAGTCCCGCTCCGCCCGCACCCGCTGCGTCCGCTCGACCTGGCGCTGCTCCGCGGCCGGGTCGAGCCGGTGGAGCTCCATCTCCTCCTCGTCGTCCTCGGCGTAGCGGTTGACGCCGACGACCACCCGCTCGCCGGCCTCGACCTGCTGCTCGAAGGCGTAGGCGGCCTCCTCGATCTCGCGTTGCTGGAAGCCCCGCTCGACGGCAGCGACGGCGCCGCCCAGCTCGTCGATCCGCTCGATCAGCTCCCACGCGCGCTCCTCGAGCTCCCTCGTCAGCGTCTCGACGAAGTAGGAGCCGGCGAGGGGATCGGCCGTGTCCGTCCCACCCGCCTCGTGCTGGAGGATCTGCTGCGTCCGCAGCGCGATGCGGGCGCTTCGCTCGGTCGGGAGCGCGAGCGCCTCGTCGTAGGCGTTCGTGTGGATCGACTGCGCCCCGCCGCAGACGGCCGAGAGCGCCTGCACGGTCACGCGCGCGACGTTGTTCTCGGGCTGCTGCGCGGTCAGGGTCGAGCCGCCGGTCTGCGCGTGGAAGCGCAGGGCCTGGGCCCGCGGATTGGCGGCCCCGAAGCGGTCGCGCATGATCCGCGCCCACAGCGAGCGCGCCGCGCGAAACTTCGCCACCTCCTGGAAGAAGTGGTTGTGCGCGTTGAAGAAGAACGAGAGCCGCTCGCCGAGCTCGTCCGGCGAGAGCCCCGCCGCCACGGCCGCCTCCGCGTAGGCGATCCCGTGCGCGAGCGTGAAGGCGAGCTCCTGCACCGCTGTCGAGCCCGCCTCGCGGATGTGGTAGCCCGAGATCGAGATCGTGTTCCAGCGCGGCAGCCGCTCGTGGCAGTAGGCGAAGAGATCCGTCGTCAGGCGCATCGACGGCCGCGGCGGGAAGATGTAGTTCCCGCGGGCGACGTACTCCTTGAGGATGTCGTTCTGCACCGTCCCGCGCAGCCGCTCGCCCGGGACGCCCTGCTTCTCCGCGACGAGCTCGTAGAGAAGGAGCAGCAGCGCGGCGGGGGCGTTGATCGTCATCGACGTGGAGACCTCGCCGAGCGGGATGCCCTCGAAGAGGGTCTCCATGTCGGCGAGCGAGTCGATCGCGACGCCGGTGCGGCCGACCTCGCCGGCTGCGCGCGGGTCGTCCGAGTCGTAGCCGAGCTGCGTCGGCAGGTCGAACGCCACCGAGAGCCCGGTCTGGCCCTGCTCGAGCAGGTAGCGGAAGCGCTCGTTGGTCTCCTCCGCGGAGGCGAAGCCTGCGTACTGGCGGATCGTCCACGGCCGCCCCCGGTACATGTCCTCGTAGGGCCCGCGTGTGAACGGGAACTCGCCCGGGAGCCCGGGGTGCAGTCCCGCCGCGTCCTCCTCGGTGTAGACCGGCTTGACCTCGATGCCCGAATCGGTCTCGCGGCGATCGCCGGTCGTTGCCATGGCACTAGGCTAACGGCCATGCAGGTCCGAGTGAGGCTCTTCGCCGGCCTCCGCGAGCAGGCGGCCACCGGCGAGCGCGAGCTCGAGCTGCCCGAGGGGGCGCGGGTCGCCGACATCTGGGCGCCGCTCGGCCTCGGGGACGAGCCCGAGGGCCTCCTCTACGCCGTGAACAAGGAGTACGCGCCGGCGGATCGGCGCCTCTCGGACGGCGACGAGGTGGCGCTGGTCCCGCCGGTCTCGGGCGGCGCGTTCAGGCTCGTCGCCGATCCGATCGACGTCGACGCGGTCATCGCGGAGGTCGCGGACCAGTGTGCCGGCGCGATCGCCACCTTCCTCGGGACGACCCGGATCGAGTCGCGCGGGCGCACGGTCGTCCACCTCGAGTACGAGGCCTACGAGGGCATGGCCGAGAAGGTGATGGCCGAGATCGCCGACGCGCTGGCGGCCCGGTACGAGCTCTGCAAGGTCGCGATCACCCACCGCGTCGGCCGCGTCGGGATCGGGGAGACGAGCGTCGCCATCGCCGTCTCCGCTCCGCACCGCGAGCACGCCCTCGCCGCCTGCAAGGAGGCCATCGACACCCTCAAGGTGGACGTCCCCCTCTGGAAGAAGGAGGTCTACGACACGGGGGAGACGTGGTGGGTGCGGGGATCCTGAGCATCCCGCATGTCTCGTGCTTCAGTCAGCGGTGGCGCTTGCATACCGCGGGCGTCCGGCCGGGCGGTAGATCTGAATCGTTACGCCCTTCGAGTCCGCTCGCGAGTCGACCAGGTCAAGCGCAATGTCCGGGCCGGCGCCGGGGAACAGCCGCGCGCCCTGGCCGAGGACCACGGGCACGATGAGCAGGGTGATCTCGTCGACGAGGTCGTTTTCGAGCAGCCATCGGATCAGGGCACCGCTGCCGTGCACCTGCAGCTCACCCGCCGGCTTGGCTTTCAGCTCGCCGATGGCAGCCGCCAGGTCACCGGAGAGGAGGGTCGTGTTCGCCCAGCGCGGTTCGGTGAGCGTGGTCGATGCGAGGTACTTGGGCTTCGTGTTCAAGGCAGCGGCGATCGGGTGGCTGCCCGGATCTTCCACCGCGGCGCGAGCTCGCTCCTCCGCGCCCCAGTAGCCGGCGAAGAGCTCGTAGGTGCGCCGGCCGAACAGGAACGCGTCGGCGCGCTGGTAGGTCTGGTTGATGAACGTCATGGTCTCGCTGTCGGCCACCCCCATGGCCCAGCCGCCGCGCTCGAATCCGTTCCTGCGATCCTCATCCGTCGCGCCGCCGTTTCCCTGCATCACTCCATCGACGGTGACCTGCGTCATGGTGGTCAGCTTCATGGGTTCGTCCCTACTCTCGTGGTGGTCTTTCCGTTAGGACCGCAGCGAGGCGCGGATCTCATCGGTCGAGCGACTCCGCGCTGCGAGTTCCTCTGCCCCCTTCCCGAACACGTGCGGCGGCGGAGTCGGTGAGGGCGGGATCCCGAGACCCCGCCCTCGCCGGTTCATTGCCGTCGTCGGCTAGGGCCGGCTGCTCGACCCCGCGTCGGCGGGAGCGACGCGGGCAGCGGCAAACGGGGCGTTCACCCTGTACCTGACGTCGACTCCGCAGATCAAGGCGCCGGCCAGAACGTCCTGGCCGATGAGGACATAGACCTGCTCGAAGTTGTCCACCGTCTGCGCGCCGGCGTTCTGGAGCGAGCCGACGGCCGAGGCCGACTCCCCGGCCCCGGGCGTGTTCACGAGGTCCGCGAAGAAGATGTCCTGGTAGCTTCCGCCCCGTCCCTTGAACGGCATCCGGGTCACGTACACGTCGCCGTTGGAGCTTGCGGAGCCGGAGTCGTCCTGGTAGTCGACCCTGAGACCGGTGATCCTCGCCCCCTGGGGCAGGTGGATCTCGGCGTAGAAGTTCCCCCCGGTGAAGCACCAGCCCAGGTTCTGGTCGCCGGCACCGGAGACGAAATCGTCGCCGCGGGTCCCGTCATCCGGGACGAGCGCCGCGCCGGGGATGGAGTAGTGCTGCGGCTCCGTGGGGATCCTCTGGTAGCGCTGGTCCACCTTCGGCTTGATGTGCTTGTTCCAGTTGTGCGCCCAGCTCGAGACGTGGGCGCCGGCGGGCGTGGCGACCATCACCACCCCGATCGTGATCCCCGCCGCGAGCAGCGCCACGGCTGCCCATCTCTTCTTCTGCATCGCAAGCAACTCCTTTCGCCTTGAACTCCAACGACAGGACGTGGAGGCCGCTCCAACGCTTCCCGTCGCATCGACCTCGCGCCTGGATGAAAACGCATCGGGCGGATGTCAACGGCGCACGCTGGTAGCCCGATGGCACCCGGCTACGATGAGTCGGTGAGCAGCCTCACCCCGCAGCAGGAGCCCGACACCCGCAGCCACGAGCTCGATCCGCCCGCCGAGGACAGCGAGCACGCCTACCGCGACTACGAGCCGATCCACCCTCGGGGCCGCCTCGGCGACCTCGCGCGAAAGCTCTGGGCGCCGCTCGCCGCCGTCGTCTTCCTCATCTTCAAGTTCAAGACCGCGATCCTCGCGATCTTCAAGCTGAAGATCTTCGCCACCTCGGCGACGGCGCTCGTCTCCGTCGCCGCCTACGCCTGGATCTGGGGCTGGCGCTTCGCGGTCGGCTTCGTCTTCCTGCTCCTGATCCACGAGCTCGGCCACGTGCTCGAGCTGCGCCGGCAGGGAGTGCCGGCCTCGGCCCCGCTCTTCATCCCGTTCCTCGGCGCCGTCGTGGGGATGAAGCAGATGCCGCACAACGTCTGGAAGGAGGCCCAGGTGGCGCTGGCCGGGCCCGTCGTCGGCAGCCTGGCCGCGTTCGGCCTGTGGGCGGCCGGCGAGGCGCTCGACTCGGAGCTCCTGATCGCGCTCGCCTTCACCGGCTTCTTCCTGAACCTCTTCAACCTGATCCCGGTCTCGCCGCTCGACGGCGGCCGCGCGGTCGCCGCGCTCCACCCCGCCCTGTGGGCGGTCGGGCTCGTGCTGCTGCTCGGCCTGACGATCCTGCGCCCGAACTTCATCCTCATCCTCGTGCTCGTCGTCGGCGGAATGGAGGTTTGGCGCCGTTGGCGCACGCGGAACGATCCGGGCGTGGCCGAGTACTACGCGATCGATCCCTGGCAGCGCGCCGTCGTCGCGATCACGTACGTCGGACTGGCAGTCGTGCTCGCCTTCGCCATGAGCGCGACGTACATCGAGCGCACCTTCTGATGGCACAGAGAGACGACGACCGGCTCATCCTCGAGAGCACGGAGGGAGCGCAGCTCGAGCACGCCCGCCGGATCGGCGACGAGTTCGTGCTCGGATTCGATACGGTCGCCGACCTGCCCAAGCCGGCGGTGACGCTCTTCGGCTCCGCCCGCGTCCAGGAGGAGCACTCTGCGTACGAAGAGGCCCGCGAGGTGGGCCGGCGGTTCGCCCAGGCCGGCTTCACGGTCGTCACCGGCGGCGGCCCCGGCGTGATGGAGGGCGCGAACCGCGGCGCCAAGGAGGGCGGCGGCCTCTCCGTCGGCTTCAACATCGTCCTGCCGCACGAGCAGCACTCGAACCCGTACCTCGACGTCGAGGTCGTCTTCGAGCACTTCTACGTGCGGAAGACGATGTTCGTGAAGGCCGCCGAGGGCTTCGTCATCTTCCCGGGAGGGTTCGGCACGCTGGACGAGCTCTTCGAAGCGATGACGCTGATCCAGACCGGGAAGATCCTCGACTTCCCGGTAGTCCTCCTCGACTCCGAGTACTGGCGCGGGCTCCTCGACTGGATCCGCGACCCCCTCCTCGCCCAGGGCATGATCTCGCCCGAGGACTGGGACAACCTCCACGTCACAGACGACCCGGAGGAAGCCGTGCGCCTCGTCGTCACCGCGTACGAGAAGCGGGCGGGCGCCGCACAGGGCGACGCCCGCGTCGCCTCGTCGGACTAGTGCCCCACTAGCGGACGCGCTCGCCGCCCTCGATCTCGCCGCGCCAGGCGCCGGTCGGGACGCCATGGCCCTCGACGAGGTCCTTGAACCGCTCGAGGTCGCCCTGCACGCGCCGGCTGTCCATGCCGAGGGCGCTGCCGAGGTCCTCCACGAGCCCGTCAGTCTCGTGATCCATCTGCACGGTCACCCGCGTCTCGCCCGGGCCGAGGCGATGGAAGGTCACGACGCCGGCGTTGCCGTAGCCGTCGATCGTCTTCCAGGCGACCCGCTCGTCGGGGCGCTGCTCGGTGATCTCCGCGGTCCAGGCGTGCTGCTTCCCGCCGATCTCGGCGACCCACCGGAGGTGCGCGGCGTCGATCTGGTCGACGGACCTGACGCCCTCCATGAACCGCGGAAACTCCTCGAACTGCGTCCACTGGTCGTACGCCGTGCGCACGGGCACCTGGACGTCGACGGACTCGGTGATGCTGGTCATGTCTCCTCCTTGGTTGCGTCCTTGACGCCTACCCGGGAGGTCGCGGCTGAAACGTGGCTACGCCCGGAGGCGTTTGACGAGCTTCCAGGCGCCCGGGAGGAGCATGCCGGCGAGGTAGAGCTTGATCAGGTCGCCGATCACGAACGGGTAGAGGCCGGCCTCGAGCGTCCCCTCGAGCCCGGTCCCGATCTCCTTCGCCAGCCAGGGAAGGCCGAACAGGTAGATGACCACGCTCCCGGAGAGCATCGCCGCCACCGCCGAGTTGAAGTGGCGGTCCCACCGACGCTGGGCGAGCCAGCCGGTAAGCGCCGCGGCGGCGATGAACCCGACGAGATAGCCGCCTGTGGCGCCGTGGACGATCTCCCAGCCGCCGTCCCCACCCGAGTAGACGGGAGCGCCGATGAGCCCGACGCAGAAGTAGAGGAGCAGGCTGGACGCTCCGAGGAGCGGCCCCAGCGAAGCGCCGACGAGCAGGACGGCGAACGTCTGCCCGGAGATGGGGACCGGCGTGAAGCCGAGCGGGATCTCGATCTGCGCGCAGAGCGCGACCAGGCCTGCCCCGGCGACGACGAGCAGGACGTCGACGAGAAGCCCGGAGCGCGGAAAGACCGCGAGCCTGAGAGTCGCCGCCTGCGGGTTCATCGCGGCGGGACTCTAACTGACCAGGAGGACTAGGCCGAGGACGGGAGGTAGAAGTAGTCTCCGGGCGGCGTCCTGCCCGGGCCGTAGATCGCGGTCGGGTTCTCCGGCTTGTAGCGCGTGAAGAAGCTGTCCTCGCGGAGCAGCTTTCCCCGCTCGAAGACCTTGCGGTAGACGGTCACGTCGAAGCCCGGGCCTCCCGCGGCGGTGCGACGCACCGAGTTCGGGGGCGCGCCGGGGTCGACGGCGTACTGCAGCTCCGGCTGGGTGTAGTTCGTGGGCGACGTCGTCCTCGACTCGACCTTCCGGCCCTGCTTCGTCCCGTAGAACGTGACCGTAAACGTCGAGCTCGTGTAGCCCACCTTGATCAGGATCGCGTGCTTCAGGTCGTTCTTGAAGACGAACTCGGGGCCGCCCCAGGAGACGGTCGCGTCGCGGCCCGTCGGATAGTGGCTGATGTAGAAGGCGTGGTTCGAGCGCTCCAGGACCGGGAGGCCAGCCTCGAACGCCGCGTTGAAGATCGTCGTGGCCGTCTGACAGACGCCGCCGCCGATCGAGGGGATGAGCACGCCGCCCCAGATCATCTGCCCCTCGCGGAAGCCGCGCTCGACCGTTCTCGGGCCGATCTCCTCGTTGTAGGAAAAGGTCTCGCCGGCCCGGACGATCGTGCCGTCGAGGTAGTCGCCGAGCAGGTGCACGTTCCAGATCCGGTTGGCCGACGAGGCTCCCATGTCGGTCGTGAAGGACGAGACCTTCTCGCGGATCCCGAGCGCCTTCGCCTCCTTCGTGGTCAGGCCGGCGGCGAGCGCGGTCAGCCCGACCGTCGCCGTCCGGCGGCCCGGCTCGAGACCTGCGGCGAGGATGGTCTGCTGAGCCTTCCGGGCGTCGAGCGTCGTCCCCGGCTTCGAGCCGACGACCTTCACGCGCTTGCCGGCGATCCGGAAGCTCGCGTCGACGGGCTGGCGGAGCGTGGTCTTCACCATCGGGAGCAGCGCGGCGCGGAGCGCTTCCGGCTCGAGCGTCAGGTCGTAGGTTCCGCCTCCCGGCCGGAAGCGCACGAGCGCGGCGAGCCGAGCCGGCGAGAGGTGGCCGACGCGCTCCTGCCGCTGCTCGATTCCGACCGGCGCGGAGACGAGCCGGCGCGCGTCCACCGCGATCGCCTCGGCCTCCTCGGTGGTGACGGCGGGAGCGACCTCGTCCACGTTCGCGGTCAGCTCGCCCGAGCCCGCGAGCGCCGCCGCGCGGACCGAGGCGAGCAGCGCGTCGACGTCGACCACGGTTCCGGCCTCGCCCGGCCGGACGACGACCTCCTTGCCGTCCATGCTCAGGTGCGCGTTCGCGGGCCTCGCTGTCAGCGCGCGGAGCTGCGCCTGAACCCTGCTGCGCTCGCCGGGAAGGACGTCGAGAACGGGCTCGACCTCGGTCGAGAGCCCGAAGGGGGCCACGAGCGCGCCGAGACGGGAGACGGCCGAGCCCCGGCCCGCCTGGTAGGCCCGTTCCTCCGTGGCGGCGAGGTCGAGCGCGAAGGCCTTCGTCGGACGGACGACGAGCTCCGCCTCGCCGACCGAGATGCGCACGGGCTCGGCGAGCAGCGGAAGGAGCTCCGCCTGGAGCTTCGCCCGGGCGTCGTCGCGGGAGAGGCCGCCGACGTCCACCCCGGCGACCGAGACCCCCGGAAGCACTGCGTCGCGAACCGTGTACGCGCGCACGAGCAGGGCGGCGCCGGCCGCGAGCAAGAGCAGCGAGGCGACGAGCGCGATCGTCCCCGCCCGGCTGCGCCGGCGGCGGCGAATCGCGCGCCTGGGCCCGGGGGCGGCGATCTCGGCCATGGACTGCGCAGGGTAGCGGGAAACGCCGTCTCTATCATTTGCGCTTGTGGCCCCCTCGAACCCGCTGCGGGAGCTGCCTTCCGTCGACGAGCTGGTCGGCAGGAAGGAGCTGGAAAACCTGGTCGCGGAGCACGGGCGGCCGCTCGTTGTCGCCGCGGCGCGCGCGGCTCTGGCGGGCGTGCGCGAGGACGTGCAGGCCGGCTATCCGGCCGGAGATCTCGTCGCGCGCACGGCGAGCGAGGTCGCCGCGCGCCTCCGCCCCAACCTCCGGCGGGTGCTGAACGCGACCGGCGTCGTCGTCCACACGAACCTCGGGCGAGCGCCACTCGCGGACCAGGCGCTCGCGCGGGTGCACGAGATCGGCGCCGGCTACTCGAACCTCGAGTTCGACCTGGATGCCGGGAGCCGGGGCTCGCGGCAGGACCACCTCGCGGCCGTCCTCAGGGAGCTGAGCGGCGCCGAGGCGGCGCTCGTGGTCAACAACAACGCTGCTGCGGTGCTGCTCGCCCTGGCGGCGCTCGCCGAGGGGCGCGAGGTCGTCGTCTCGCGCGGCGAGCTGATCGAGATCGGCGACGGGTTCAGGATCCCGGACGTCCTCGCCCGCTCCGGCGCCCGCCTCGTCGAGGTCGGCACGACGAACCGCACGAGGCTCGCCGACTACGAGCGGGCGATCACCGGCCGCACGGCCGCGCTCCTGCGCGTCCACCAGTCGAACTTCCGCATGGTCGGCTTCACGGAGCAGCCGCGGCCGCGCGACCTCGCCCGCCTCGCCGAGCGGCACGGCCTGGCGCTCGTCGACGACCTCGGCTCGGGAGCCCTCGTCGAGACGGGAGACGAGCCGACGGTCGCCGCCAGCGTCGAGGCCGGCGCGCACGTCGTCACCTTCTCCGGCGACAAGCTGCTCGGCGGGCCGCAGGCCGGCATCGCGGTCGGACGGGCGGACCTGATCGAGCGCTTGCGCCGTCATCCCCTCCAGCGCGCGCTGCGCGCCGACAAGCTGACGCTGGCCGCGCTCGAGGGCACGCTCATGCTCTACCGCGCCGGGAGCCGCGAGCTCCCGGTTCTCCGCCTGCTCGACGAGCCGGTCGAGGCGGTGCGCGCGCGCGCCGAACTCCTTGCCGAGCTGACCGGGGGAACGGTTGTGGAGTCGGTCGCCCGTCCCGGCGGCGGCGCCCTTCCGGTGACGGAGATCCCGAGCTACGCCTGCGCGCTTCCGCGCGAGCTCGCTGAGCCGCTCCGGCGCGGCGAGCCGGCCGTGGTCGGCATCGTCCGCGACGACAAGCTCCTGCTTGACTGCCGGACGCTCACGGACGCCGAGGCCGACGAGGTGGCCGCGGCCGTCCGCACGGCACGGGGATGACCGCCGCCTCGGCGGAGGATCGCCTCTGGGATCTCCTGCGCGGCGCGCTCGGCACGCGGGCGCTCGCGCTCGCCGCCGACCTCGGGGTCGCGGAGGCCCTCGCCGACGGCCCGCGACCGGTGGCGGCGCTCGCAGACGAGCTCGGCGCCGACCAGGACACCCTCCACCGCCTCCTGCGTGCGCTCGCCTCCGACGGCGTCTTCGCGGAGCGCGAGCCGGGCGTCTTCGCAAACACGGAGGCCTCCGAGCTTCTTCGGAGCGGCTGGGGGGCGTTTGCACATCACTTCGGCGGCTCCTGGATGCGTGCGACCGCCGCGCTCGAGGCCTCCGGCCAGCCGTCCTTCCCGCAGCTGTTCGGCACCGACTTCTGGTCCTGGCTCGCCGCGAACCCGGTGGAGCGCCGCTCGTTCGACCACGCGATGGAGCAAGGGAACGAGCGGCGCGTCGAGCGGCTGGCCGCGCTCGATTGGCGCGGCGACGAGACGGTCGTCGACGTCGGGGGCGGGAACGGGTCCCTGCTCGTCGGGCTCCTCCTGCGGCACCCGGGGCTCCGCGGAATCGTCTTCGACCTCCCGGAGACGACGCGCGACGAGGAGAGCTTGGGCGACCGCTGCACCTTCGTGCCCGGGACCTTCTTCGAGCGCGTCCCGGAGGGTGACGTCTACGTCCTTTCGACGATCCTGCACGACTGGGACGACGCGGCCGCGGCGCGCATACTCGAGACCGTTCGCGCGTACGCTCCACCCGGCGCCCGGCTGCTCGTCATCGACGCAGTCGTCCGGCCCGGAAACGAGGCGGACGGCGCGAAGTGGCTCGATCTCCTCATGCTCGCGCTCGCCGCCGGGCGCGAACGCGACGAGGCACAGTGGCGCGCGCTCCTCGCGGCCGGCGGCTTCGAGCCGGTGAGCATCGAGGACGGGCTCATCGAGGCGCGATGCCGCTGACCGTCGGCACGGCCGGCCACGTCGACCACGGCAAGACCCGGCTCGTCGCGGCCCTGACGGGCAAGGACACGGACCGCCTCCCCGAGGAGCAGGAGCGCGGTATCTCCATCGACCTCGGGTACGCGCCGCTCGAGCTGCCGGGCGGCAGGCGCCTCTCCGTCGTGGACGTTCCGGGCCACGAACGCTTCGTCCGCACGATGGTCGCGGGCGCCACCGGGATCGACCTCTTCCTGCTCGTGATCGACGCGGGCGAGGGCGCCCGCCCGCAGACGCACGAGCACCTGGCCATCCTGAAGCTGCTCGGGATCGAGGACGGGGTCGTCGCCGTCACGAAGGTGGACGCCGTCGACGAGGAGACCTGCGAGCTCGCGGTCCTCGAGGCCCGGGAGCTCGTCCCCGGCGCGGCCGTGGTCGCCACGAGCGCCCTGAGCGGCGAGGGGCTCGACGACCTCCGGGCAGCGCTCGCCGAGGCGGCCGACCGCGTCGAGCCGCGCTCGGCCACCTTGCCGACGCGGCTCTTCCTCGACCGCGTCTTCACCCTGCACGGGATCGGGACGGTGGTGACGGGGACGCTGTGGTCCGGCTCCGTGGGCGAGGGCGACGTGCTCCGCGCCGAGCCGGCGGGGCTCGACGTGCGCGTGCGGAGCGTCCAGGTGCACGACCGGCCGGTCGAGCGCGCCGAGGCAGGGCAGCGCGTCGCGCTCGCGCTCCCCGGGATCGAACGGGCCGACCTGCGGCGCGGCGACGCGCTGATCGCGCCCGGCGCCTATCCCCTGAGCTACCGCCTCGACGTCGCGCTGGAGCCGCTGGCCGAGATCGCCGACGGCGCGCGCGTCCACGTCCACCACGGGACCGCCGAGCACCTTGCCCGCGTCGTCCGCATCGACGAGCGCCACGCGCAGCTTCGCCTCGCCTCCCCGGCCGTGGCCGCCCGCGGAGACCGCGTCGTCCTGCGCGAGGGCGCGACCCTCGGCGGCGGCGTCGTCCTCGACCCCGCTCCCCCGCGGCGGCACTCCTCCGAGCGTCTCGAGCTGCTGGAGCGCGGCGATCCGGCCTCCATCGTGCTGGCTTCGCTCTCGGCCGCGGGCGAGCCGCTCCGGCGCGAGGAGCTGGCGCGCCGGGCGCTGCTCGCGTCCGAGGAGCTCGACGCAGGGCTCGCTGCTGCCGTGCGCGCGGGCGAGTGGTACCTCACGGAGGAGCAGCTCGAGGAGCTGCGCTACGGAGTCGTCCGGGCGCTCGACCAGCGGGCGGCGTCCTCGGCGCTCGACCCGGGGATCGCGGTGGCCGAGCTCCTCCCCCAGCGGCCGTGGGCCGCCGCACTCCTCCCGCTCCTTCCCATCGAGCGCCGCGGCGCGAAGGCGTACGCGCCCGGCGCCACCGCGGGGCTCGGCGACCGGGCCGAGGCCGCCGACCGGCTCGAGGACGAGCTCGAAGCGGCCGGCTTCACGCCAGTGAGGGTGGAGGACGCCGAGCTCGCCCGCTTCCTCGAGCAGGCGGGCAGGCTCGTGCGCCTCGGCGACGGGCTCGCCGTCGGCACCGCTGCCTACGAGGAGGCGAGGCGGCTGCTCGTGGAGGAGTGCACCGCCGGAGGCTCGATCACGCTCGCCCGCTTCCGCGACTTGCTCGGCACCGGCCGCAAGCCCGCGCAGCTCCTCCTCGAGCGCTTCGACGCCGACGGGCTCACCCGCCGCGTCGGCGACGAGCGCATCCTCCGCCGCAAGGCGGGCGCCGGCTGAGCACGGACCCGGCCTTGAAAGGCCGCGGGGACTGTGCAACTCTCGTGCGACGCCGCACGAAGCTGCGACACCACCAGCCGACAGGAAGGCACCTCTCGTGAACGAGCGCGACGTCCAGCAGTCTGCGCGAAAGCCCGGCTGGAACACGGTCCAGAACGAGACGGACGCCAAGCTCGTCGTTCCCGGAAGCGGCGGAAGCTTGATCGTGTTCGCCCCGTTCGAGTGTCGGCGCCTGCGGGACGACGTCTGCGCGAGCTTCAGACGGAGCCTCGAGCGGCTGGAGGAGCTCCGCTGCGTCAGCCTCCGGCCGGACGAGCCCGAGCGTTCAAACCCCGCGCTCGGCTTCGTCGCGATCGGGTTCTGGCTCCTCGTCCTCTGGCTCGTCGGCGGGATCTTCTTCTCGAGCCCTTGGTACTGGATCGGCGGACTGCTGGGAGCGGCGATCATCGCGCTCGGCGGGTTCCTGGCCCTGAAGGGCGACCCCGGCCTCCTGCCGCTCATCGTCAGCCTCCTCCTGGTGATGACGATCGGGGTGATCGGCCCAGCGGCCGCCGTGTACTTCGGCGGCGACGTCCACGAGGCAGTCGACCTGGTCGTCGACGACGGAGGGGACGAGCTCGCCTTCCTGACCCTGATCGGGCGCGGACTGCAGTGGACGTTCATCGTGGTCGCCTCCGTCCTGCCCGCCCTCCTCTTCTTCCTCTTCGACCGCGTGAAGCTGACGACGCTCCGCCAGACGTTCGAGCGCGGGATGTTCCGGTTCGACCCGGCCGTCTCGACGCTCTCCGACGTGCGGGCGCGCTACGGCCCGCAGATGGACGAGGTCTTCGGGCGCGAGCGACTGGGGCCGCAGCGAGGGATCGCGGACGGAAGCGGGCAGGATAAGGCTCCCAGGAGCGGCGAGCGGCGAGTCCTCCCCGACCGCCGCGGGCCGGTGGTGATGGCGACGGTCGTGATCACGATCGGCTGGATCCTCGCGCTCCTCAACCCCGACGTCGAGGCTCCGCTCGAAAGCGCGCAGCAGATCGTGCTCCTCTTCGAGCCGCAGCGCTCGCCGGTCGTCTTCGCCTTCCTCGGCGCCTACGTCTACGCGCTGAACGCGGTGCTGCGCTCCTACGTGCGCAGCGACCTCCGGCCCAAGTCCTACACGCACATCGTCGTCCGGATCATCGTCGCCGTGGTCTTCGCGTGGGTGCTGGAGGCGCTCTTCTTCTCGACGCCGCAGGCGACGACCGGGGAGGACGCGCTCCTCGTCCTCGCCTTCCTCGTGGGCATGCTCCCCGAGACGCTGCTCGTCCGCCTGCAGGAGGTCGGACGACAGTTCGTCGGGAAGGTGGGCGTCCTGCCGCAGCTCGTCGAGCGCTACCCGCTGACCGATCTCGAGGGCATCGACATCTACGACCGGGCGCGCCTGCTCGACGAGGGCGTGGGGAACATCGAGGGCCTCGCCCACCACGACCTTCCGGCGCTCATGATGTACACGCGCATCCCCGTGGGCCGCCTCGTCCACTGGACCGACCAGGCGATCCTGTTCCTGCACGTCGCGGCGACGTCCGAGTCGGACGGGGACTCGGGAGACCGGCTCACCCTGCTCAAGACGTACGGGATCCACACGGCAACCGATCTCAAGGCGGCGCACGACGCCGTCGTCTCGCGGTCGTCGACGGAGGCGGACGGCCAGGCGACGACCGCCGGGGACCTCGACGCCTTCCTCTTCCTCCTCGGCGAGTCGCCGTCCGAGAACGGTCGCCCGCTCGCCCGCCTCCAGGTGATCCTCGACGCGATCGAGGACGAGCAATGGATGCCCAATCTCCTCCACTGGCACGGGGGCAGCCACAACAGGCTCCGGACGCTCGAGCTCGACGCCGAGGGCAACCTCGTCGAGGTCCGGGGCGACCCTTCGCGCCCCGCGGCCGGCTCCGAGGCAGGCGGGGACGGCGCCAACGGCGCACGCAGGCGGACAGCGGCCAAGGCGTCGGCGCCGAAACGCTAGCGGGGCGGGGCGCCGAGCCAGACCGACCAGGGCCGGACGCTCTCGGTGACGAGCATGTCCTCGCCCCAGGGGTCGTCGGAGAGGCGCGCCCTCACGCCCGCCTCCCTCTCCGCGTCGACGACGAGGAGCACCTCCTCGCCGTCGCCCTCCCCGACCGGCCCGCCGAGGACGACGAACCCCGCTTCGACGAGCGCGTCCATGAACGCGGCGTGCTCGTCCCAGCCCTGCTGCTCGCGGCGCGGTCGATCGTGGTCCCGGGCAGGCCCGCGCTCACGCGCGACGAGGAAGTAGCGCGCCACGCCGCGAGGGTAGCGAAGCGGGGTACCCTGACCTCGGAGCGGCCCGGGCCCGGTGGCCCAGCCGGTCTTCAAAACCGGTGAGGCGTGGCAGCCCCACGCTGGGTAGGTTCGACTCCTGCGCCGCTCCGCTCATCAGCCTTGCGGGCCCATCGCAGCCAGCCAGCGCCAGGACCGACATGCGGCACTGGCGCTGGCAGCTTGCTCGGGAACTAACCGGGCTCAGCCTCTGCCTGCGTCCCGAGTGAGCTGGGCCAGGTCGGCCCTGGGAAGCGTCCGCTTCTCGCTGCCGACGTCGAGGACGGTCTTGCCCTTGACGATGCCGGCGTGAGCCTTCAGCCAGTCCTCGCCGACGGCCGTCGCGGAGGTCACGGCGTCCGCCCCGAGGCTCTCGATCTCGACGTCGTCGCCTTCTCCGCCGTCGATAGTGTCGGTGCCCGGACCGCCGATGAGCACGTCGTCTCCGGGGCCGCCGAACAGGACGTCGTTTCCGTCGCCGCCGATGAGGACGTCGTCCGCGGCGCCGCCGTCGGCCGTGAGCTGGATCGCGCCGACCGCGAGGGCGGAGGCATCCACCACGTCGTCGCCGGCCTGGGCGTTAACGATCAGCCGGTCGTTGGCGGACTCGGCGCCGGTGATGCTCACCTGCGCCGGCAGTCCGACCGCTGCCACGCCGGAGGCATCGCCGGAGATGATGCTCACGTCGTCGCCGTTGGTCCCGTTGACGATGATCACGTCGGGCTGACCGTCCCCAGCGGTGCCGCCGAGGACGCTTGCGAAGTCGCCATGCAGCTCCACGACGTCGGTGCCAGACAGGTCGTTGACGGTGGTCACGTCGTTGCCGCCCAGAGCATTGAGGTCGATCCTCTCGACATCGTCGAGGTCCATGACGATATTGCCCAGGTTGCGCGTGAAGAGGACGCGCCCGCCGTTCGCAGACGCCGCGAAGAGCTCGGCGCCTCCGGAGCCGTTGAACAGCATCGTGTCGGTGCCGTCCTGACCCTCGAGCGTGTCGCTGCCGTCACCCGGATCCCACTGGAAGCTATCGTTCTCGCCACCCAGGAAAGCGATGTCGTTGCCCTGCTGGCCGTCGACGAAGTCGTCGCCGTCGCCGCCGAGCAGCAGATCGACCCCGTTGCTGCCGAGCATGGTGTCGTCGCCGGCACCGCCGTCGGCCGTGATCTGGATGAGCGGGGCCAGGTTCCCGGTGGCGGAGAAGCTGTCGTCGCCGCCGTTGGCATTGAGGACCAGGTTCTCGGTAGTGCCCATGTCGATGGCGAAAGGCGCCGGGTCGAGACGGTCGAACCGGACGCGCGCGCCGTTGGCCGTCGCCGCGAACTGCTCGGCGCCGCCGCCTCCGTTGACCTCCGTGGTGTCGGTGGCGCCCCCGCCTTCGTTCAGGTCGGTGTCGTCGCCGGGATTCCAGATCATCCGATCGCTCCCGCCCTGGCCGAAGACCTGGTCGTCGGCATCGCCCCCCGTCAGCGAGTCGTTCTGGGCGCCGCCGGTGAGGGTGTCGAAGCCGCCACGGCCGAGGAGCGTGTCGTATCCGGCCTGCCCGAAGAGCTGGTCGTCCCCCGATCCGCCGTTCAGGGCGTCGGTGCCGGCCCCGCCGAACAGGTTCGCGCGGGGCAGCGCACCGTTGGCTTCGTCGAGGGTGATCACGTCGTTGCCCGCGGCGCCCGTGACCCGGATCCGCGAGGTGTTGGCAACTGTCGGCGTGCCGCCGACGACGGCAATCGCTCCGTTGTTCACCAGGATCGTTCCCGCCGCGTTGCGGCTGATCGTGATGGAGTTGTCGGCGCCGTCACCGAAGACGTTGAGCGCTCCGTTGGAGAACGTCGCGGTGGTTGCCGCGCTCGCGGGCGCACTCATTGCGGCAAGTGCGCCGAGGGCGAGCAGCGCGGCAACGAGCAACCGGCGCGCTGGGGGTCGCCGTGCACTGATGCGTCCTGCCTCCATGGTTCCTCCTTCGAGAACAGCCGGTCGTCGCTCGGCCGGCTGTTGTGCTTTAGGACCCAGACGGCGCGCGCGTCGGCCGTCTTCCCGGGTTCGGGGCCCCGGTCTTCAAAACCGGTGAGGCGTGGCAGCCCCACGCTGGGTAGGTTCGACTCCTGCGCTGCTCCGTGAGCCGAAACCCGCATCTCTGGGCAGGTTTCGGTGTCTCCGGACTCCGGAGCCTTCCGCCGAAGACTGCCTGATACCGCAGGATCTGGCGCCCGCTGGCGCGCAGCTGGCGCGCGGCTCCCCCGGCCGAGATTCCATTGAAGCGTCGCCGTGGCCTGAGTGGGAGTCAGAAGGTTGAAGCTGCTTCGACGGCCGGGCGGCGCGGTCGCAACCTGCAGATAGCCGTGCTCTGCCCCTTCCGCTTCCCCGAGCGACCGGCTTCGTGGGCCGGTAGGAAGCGGCGCAACGACCACGGCCGTGGTCGCGGCGAGCGCGGGCGGCGAGCACCAGGCCGATGCCCATCGCCTAGGTGAACGGCGTCGCCGGTCGTTCCGCGCTTATCCTCGATCTTCACGCGGTCACCGCCGTCCTGCGCCGCTGCATCGCCGCTCCGGCCATGATCGCGCCCAGGCCCAGCGCCGTCCACACCAGGAGCACCGCTAGCTGGCCCCCGCCGCCGGCGCCGTCGAAGAACGCCGTGTTTCGCAGGAGGTTGCCGCCCGCGCCCGGCGGCAGGAGCTGGCCGGTGAAGCCAGCCGCCTTTGGGAGCAGCTCCGGTGCGGAGGCGATGCCCGACCACGGGTTTCCGACGACAACGATCAGCAGGGCTCCGAGCGCGATCCCGGGAGGACCGAGCAGCGCGTTCAGCCCGGCGATCACCGAGGCGATGGCGAGCACGGCCAGGGCGACCACGCCGGCGTTCAGCAGCCACGGGCCTTCGATGATGCCCAGCCAGCCTTGCACCATCACGATCGTCACCAGCCCGGAGGCGGCGGCCGTGGCCGCGAGGATGCCCACCTGCTTGAGGCCCGGACGCCCTAGCAGGGCGACGATCACGCCTCCGATGATTCCAGCGAGGACGAGCGGCAAGATCATGGAAGTGAATGCGGCGCCCCGTGGATCGTCCGGATCCGCTGGCACGACGTCCATCACCCTTGCCTGGGGGGCAGCGAGGTTCTCAGTCAGCAACCCGGCCACGGTCGGGCTCGCGGCGGAGGCGACGAGCAGAGTCTGGCCGTCCGGCGCGACCACCACAGCCCCATAGACCTCACGGTCTTCGATCGCCTTCGTCGCCTCCGCGGCGTCGGCGTAGCGGTGCACGTCGAACGCGCCCTCTCGCTCGGCGAGCATCGCCTCGACCGGCCCGATCGCCTGGGCCGGCCCAGCCACGCCCAGCGGCAGGTCGCGGGGCTCCAGGTTCGCCGCTGACCATGCGAACGTGGACAATGCGATCGCAACGATGACCGGGACGGCAAATACGGCGATCCATGGAGACGGACGGTGCCCCGCTTCCGACGCCATTGGACGCCACCCTACCTCGCTGGGCGCTGCCCGCGCACGGACTCGAGCGTTCTTTGGGCTTGGATCTCTCCGCGTGCATCGCCCCTCCTTTCATCGCGTGGTCCCGCGTTCGGGGCTGACAAGGTACGCCGATCATCAGCTGTTGCCGGCCGCGCCACTGACAACGCGTGTCGCTTCACCCCGACCCGTTAGTCGTAGAATTTCGGCACACATGACAGCCGAAGAGGACATAGCGAGCGTCGCTAGCCAGTTGGCCACTCTCACTCACACCGTGGAGGAGATGGCGGGCGAGCTCAAAGAGGTTCGCGAGCGGGCTGAAAGCGACCGGGAGCGCACGGACACCCAGCAAGAGCGCATAGACCTCGCGGCCCGAGAGCTAGCCGATGTCAGCGAGCGTCTGCAAGCTGCGGCGAACGCGCTCCGAGAGTCAATCTAGTCGCCCCTTCAGCGCAGGCTCCAGCGGGGTGAGCGAGGCGCTGGTTCGGCATGCTTCCCTTGTTCTGTCATACGCGAACTGGAGAGGTCGTGAGCCGAGCTTGTTGTCCGGACCCCCATCGTTGCGGGAGGCGCCATCGAGAACGCGGATTGCCAGAGCTATGCTCGCTCGGATGCGAGGCTTGCTTGGCGATGTAATGTCGCGCGATCTCCTAACGGTCGCTCCCGAGGACACGCTCGGCGAAGCGGCGGAGAAGATGGCCGGCAGACGCGTGGGCGCCGCTCTTGTCATGGACTTCGGCCGACTCGTCGGGATCCTGACCGAGCGCGATCTCCTGGCGGCGGTCGCGGGCAGGGTCCAGGCGAGCGAGGCGCGAGTCAGGGATTGGATGACGGAAAAGCCCGTCACAGTTCCCGAGGCGACGCCGATCGGAAGGGCCGCGAGCATCATGGTGACCCACAACTTTCGCCACCTGCCGATCGTCGACGGTGAACGGACCGTCGGAATCATCAGCCTCCGCGACGTCGTCCGCTCGGTTGTCCGCGAATACCCGGAGTACGAGGACGAGGAGGAGTAGGCAAGGTAGGTCAACGCCTACTCCCCGCCCTGCGAACGGTCTCCTCTATGTCGAGAGCAGGACTCGTGTTCGGTCGCACGGCCGAGCCGTTCGAGCCGGTCAGCGTTGCCGCTCGGACGACGGGACCTCTAGTCGTCGGCGCCCGCGCCGGCTCGTGCTTGCTCGCCTTCGCCCTTCCGAATCGACTCGGTTGCCGGCGGGGGCGCGCCTGACGAGCGCACGCGCATGATCTTGCTCAGGAGGTCGAACCAGAACGACGCTCCCAGCGTCAGGGCGCCGACCGTCAAGGCCAGGCCGAGTAGCTTCGCCACCACCGAAAGCACGTCGTCCGGCACCTGGTTCGGCTCGTCGCCGAGTGAAAAGTCCCATCCCAGAGGAACGTCGAGCTCTCTGACGGTCTCTCCTATGTCCACTTCCCCGGAGTCCTGCTCGGTTGCCGCCTCGGCCTGGCTCACCACCGCCGCTCGCACGGCGTCGTCCCGCCAGAGAACCCGTCCCGTCGCGAGCGAGTCGGCGTTGAGGAGGAGCACGACGACGGCCCCGATCACGAAGAGGATCAGCTGGACCCGGCGCTTGTACCAACCGGACACGCGTTCCATCGAGTCGTCGAACCACTGCTCGGCAGCGTGCTGGAACCTGGCGGCGTCGCCCTCTACCGACCGGTAGACGGCGAGGAGCGCCTCCGAGAGCTTCGTGTTCGGAATCGCTGCGATCTCTTTCTCGAGCTTTCGCCTCGCCGCGCTCACGCGTTGGTTTGCCGCCTCGACGTCCTCGGGTTTCGCCTTCTCCTGCCAGCCTTTCGTGTCCTGCGCGAGATCCGTGAGCGCCGCCACGAAGGTGCGCGAGGGTAGGTACGAGGGATACGGCGGCCTGCGCCACCACTTCGTCGGCTCCACCGGGTCGAAGTCGTCGGGCAGGCTCTCGGTGGGTCGCACCAGCGTCTGCACGAGCGGATGCTTGTACAGCTGCCTCAAGGCCTCCTGCCCCTCGTCCGTGACCTTTGGCGCCGCGCTCAGGAGATTCAGCAGCCCGAGTCGGAGGAAGCGGGCCCGCATGCCGAAGGCCGAGGCGATCGCCTCGTTGGCCGTCGAGCAGATGAGGGCCAGGACGAAGTAGAGAAAGACGAGCCCGATCGCGACGTCGAGCGCGGGGAAGTCGAACATCGCGGCGCACGCTACGAGGCCTCCCAACCCGAGTCAACCTGCCGAAAGGCGCGGATCCGTCGGCCCGCGGGCCGCGTAGACTCGGAAAAATGAGGCTCTGTCCCAACTGTGGAGAGGAGAATCCCGAGAAGTTCCGTCTCTGCGGTTACTGCGGCGCGAAGCTGATCCAGGACGACGCGCCGCAGGCGATGCGGAAGCTCGTCAGCGTCGTCTTCTGCGATCTCGCCGGGTCGACGAGCCTCGGCGAGACGCTCGACTCGGAGTCGCTGCGCGCTCTCATGACGCGCTACTTCGAAGAGATGAGACGCGTGCTGGAGGCCCACGGCGGCGTCGTCGAGAAGTACATCGGCGACGCGGTGATGGCGGTCTTCGGGCTCCCGGTCGTGCGCGAGGACGACGCGCTTCGCGCCGTGGCCGCGGCGTACGGGATGCGGACGGCGCTCGAGCGCCTGAACGACGAGCTCGAGGCCGGCTGGGGCGTTCGCCTGACCAGCCGCATCGGCGTGAACACGGGCGAGGTCGTGGCCGGCGATCCGAGCGTCGAAGAGCATCTCGTCGTCGGTGACGCGGTCAACGTGGCCGCTCGGCTCGAGCAGGCGGCGGGCGGGATGGAGATCCTGATCGGGCCCCTCACCCATCGGCTCGTCCGCGAGTCGGTCGAGGTCGAGCCCGTCGAGCCGCTCGAGCTGAAGGGGAAGGCCGAGCGGGTTCCGGCGTACCGGCTCCTGCGCGTCGCCCGGTCCGACGGAGCCGCCCGGAGAAGCACCGCCCCGCTCGTGGGCAGGGACTCCGAGCTACAGGCGCTCCTCCGGGAGCACGCTCGTGCCGGCAGCGAACGGGGCTGCCGCCTGGTGACGGTCCTCGGCGACGCCGGCGTGGGGAAGTCGCGCCTGCTCGCCGCGCTCGAGGAGTCCCTCGGAGCGGACGACATCCTCCTGCGTGGCCGCTGCCTCCCGTACGGGCGTGGAATCACCTTCTGGCCCTTGCGCGAGGCCGTGCGGCAAGCCGCCGCCATCTCGGACGACGACACGCCCGAGACGGCGCTGGGGAAGCTCGGATCGCTCGCCGAGGCCGAGGCCGGAGCCGTCGAGCGGGTTGCCTCCGCCATCGGGCTCTCCGGGGCGCAGTTCCCCGTTCACGAGGTCTTCTGGGGCGCCCGCAGGCTGATCGAGGCGATCGGCGCCCGCCGCCCGGTCGTGCTCGCGTTCGAGGACGTCCACTGGGCCGAGACGACCTTCCTCGAGTTCGTCGAGTACCTCGCGCAGGAAGCCGAGGCGCCGGTTCTGCTGATCTGCCTGGCGCGCCCCGAGTTCCTCGAGATGAGACAAGACTGGGGAGAACGCGCCGACGGGATCCGGATCGCCCTCGAGCCGCTCGGCGAGGCCGACGTGGGCCGGGTCGTCGAGCAGCTGCTCGGAGACGCCCAGGTCGACGAGGACGTGCGCGCGCGGATCGCCGCCGCCTCGGAGGGAAACCCGCTCTTCGTCGAGCAGCTGCTCGAGATGATGGTCGAGGAGGGCCTCCTGCGCCGCGACGGCGAGACCTGGGTCGCCGCGGGTGACCTCTCGACGGTCTCGATGCCGCCGACCATTCACGCACTGCTCGCCGCGCGTCTCGAGAGCCTGAGCCCCGAGGAGCGGGAGGTCATCGGGGCGGCGAGCGTCGTCGGGCAGCAATTCGTCGAGGGCGCCGTGGAGGAGCTCGTGTCGGAGCCGGTCCGGGAGAACGTCCCCGAGCTCCTCGGAGCGCTGGTGCAGAAACGGCTCGTCAGGCCCGCGGGGACCGGCCTCGAGCTGGAGCGCAGCTACCGCTTCGGCCACATCCTCATTCGCGACGCGACCTACCGGGAGCTCCTCAAACGGTCTCGCGCCGTCCTCCACGAGCGCTTCGTCGCCTGGGCCGACCGCGTGAACCAGGATCGCGACCGGGCCGTCGAGTACGAGGAGATCCTCGGCTACCACCTCGAGCAGGCGCACACGTGCCTCTCCGAGCTCGGGCCCCTGGACGAGCACGGGCGCGAGCTCGGGGTCCGGGCCGCAGCACGCCTCTCCTCGGCGGGCGAGCGGGCGTTCGCCCGAGGCGACATGCCGGCGGCTGCGAACCTTCTTCGCCGCACGGTCGCGCTCCTGCCGGCCGAGAGCCGCGAGCGGCTGGCGCTCCTGCCCGATCTCGCGGAGGCGATGATGTCGATCGGCGAGTTCGCCTGGGCGGAGACGTTCCTCGACGAGGCAGTCGAGACGGCCGAGACTGCTGGGGAGCGCGGCCTCGCGGCGAGCGCCCGTCTTCTTCGCGTCCGGGTCCGCGGGCATTCGGCTGAGCCCGAAGACTGGACAGAACAGGTCGTCGCGGAGGCCGAGCGCGGCCTGCCGCTCCTCGAGGCCGCCGGCGACCACGTCGAGCTGGCCCGAGCGCTGCGCCAGCTCGCCTGGGCGCACGGGACGGCGTGCCGGTACGGAGAGGCGGCCGCGGCCGCGCAACGGGCAATGAACGAGGCGGCGCTCGGAAACGACGAGCGGCAACGGCAGCATGCCGCCTCGTCGTACGCGATCGCCGCGCTCTACGGCCCGACACCCGTCCCGGAAGCGATCGAACGGTGCGAGGCGATCGTCGCCGAGGCGGCCGAGGACAGGCGGACGCAGGGGCTCGTCATGAGCCTCCTCAGCGGGCTCATGGCGATGCGAGGCGAGTTCACCACCGCTCGCGACCTCTACACGCGCGCGCGCCTCATGCTCTCCGATCTCGGCCGCAGCGTCGTTGCCGCCTCCACCTCACAGCAGTCGTGCCTCGTCGAGATGCTCGCCGAGGACCCGGCGGCGGCGGAGCGGGAGCTCCGCCGCGACTTCGCCGAGCTCGAAGAGATGGGAGAGAAGTACTTCCTCTCCACGGCGGCAGGGGAGCTGGCCCGCGCCGTCTACGCGCAGGGCCGCTACGCCGAAGCAGAGGAGCTCACGCGCACGGCCGAGGAGCTTTCGGCGGAGGACGATCTCACCTCCCAGGCACTGTGGCGCTCGGTCCGCGCCAAGGCCCTGGCCCGAAGGGGTCTCGACGTGGAGGCGGAAGAGCTCGCGCGGGAGGCCGTGCAGCTCCTCCACGGCACCGACGCCCTCGTCCTTCGGGCCGACGCGCTCGAGGACCTCGCCGAGGTGCTCGCGGTCCACGGTACGGATGACGGCCGCGCACCCCTCGAGGAGGCCCTTGACCTGCTCGAGCGGAAGGAGAACGTCGTCTCGGCCGAACGGGTTCGAGCGGCGGTGCAGGCACTGGACGTGACCGCCGCCTAGTAGGAGGCTTTGACGAAACGTAGTCCGGCCGCCGGGCCGCGCTGCTCGCCCCGAAGACTGCGTCCTCAGTCGCGCCCGTAGCCTCCGGCTACGAACGCTCCCTGCGTCCTTGTTTCGGAACGACCATCGCACCCCGGAGACCAGCGACGTTCCGCCAAGGCCTCCTGGCTAGTGCATCTTCCCGTTTACGGAGGAGATGAGGGTTGCCTCGAACCCCTTTTTCCCCAGGTCGCGGATGTTCCAGAGGCAGGGCCGCTCTTCGGCGGAAGGCGTCGCCGAGCTGCACCGGTCGCGGATGATCTCGAGCTCGCAGGTGTCGCAGGCGAGGTAGAAGAGCACGAAGTTCTTCGTCGTCTGCTTCGGCGAGACGAACTTGTCGGGCCAGTGGAGCACGAACTGCAAGGCGTCGAAGGTGCCGGGAATCGTGGCGCTGACCCAGTCGCCGGTCCGGCAGATCTCGCGCTTGGGGCACACGAACGGAGGGTCGTCCGTGATGGCGAGCTCGGCAACGAGGGCGTCGTGCGCGGAGGGAATCTTCGACAGCCCGCTCTGACCCTCGTCCGCTGCGAGCAGCTCCGTGGCGATTCCGTCCGGCACGAAGGAGATCGCTCGGGGTCCTCCCGCGGCGAGAGTCGTCACAGGCTCGGAGACGGTGATCGTGTCCGCCTGCGGGTCGTTGCCTGGATTGTCGCTCCCCCGCTCCTTGACGGAGACCGAGACCACGTTCCGGAACGTTCCAGCCTCGGTTGGCGCACGGGCGACGAGGTCGACGGTCGCTACGGCGCCGCTGGGCAGCTTCCCGATCGCACATCGTGCCTTCGCGCCGTCGATCTTGCAGCCGCCCATACTCGGGACCGCCGAATGGAAGGAGGCACCGGCCGGGGCAGGGCCACACCCGGCGCTGCTGTCCGAACCGCCGACGAGACACGCCGTCAACGACGTCTGCGTAAGGGTGCTCTTGCCCACGTTCTGCAGCGTCACCGTGAAAGAGACGAACGTGGGCGCGCCCGCGCTGGCCGCCGAAACCTCGGGAGGCGTGTGCGTGACGCTCACGCAGAGCTGCCGACCGGACGGCGGCGGGCACGGAGAGTCGTCCGCCGCGGCGGCTCCGGCCCCGCCGAGTCCGACGACCAGCAGGCTCGCACCGACAAGCGCTGCGAGCGTTATTCGTGTACGACCCCGTCGTGTAATCGCCAGCCCCCTCTTTGGCCTCAACCGATCCTGTCAGAGGCCGGCCGACCGGTCAACCTCTGTCGCGTTTCCTCGATCGGCCGGACCTGGACGATCGTCTAGGGCGGTCCTGCCCACACGCTCGAGGCACAGACGCTATCCTCCGCGACTGCGGCTCGGCAGCAGCGGGACGGCTGCTCTTATCGAGAAACGACCAGGGAGGGCTTCACAATGCTAGGACCCGTACGGGCCCTCGGGCGCAAACGCGCTCGGGGCTTGGCGATCGCGGCTCTCGCCGTGGCGGCGCTCATGCCCGCCGGCGAGGCGATGGCCGTGCCGTCGCAGAAAGCGTGCGACACGCGCAACAACAACACGTACCAGAAGATCCTCGAGTGCGTCCGGCTCAGCGAGGTGCGGGAGCACCAGGCCGCGTTCCAGGCCATCGCCGATGCGAACGGCGGCACCCGCGCAGCGGGGCTGCCCGGCTACACGGGGAGCGTCGACTACGTCGTCGAGAAGCTCGAGGCGGCAGGCTGGGACGTCGAGCTCGACGAGTTCGACTACGAGTTCACTCCGCCGGTGCTGCTTCAGCAGCTGACCCCGGTCTCGGCGACGTATGAGTCCGGTGCCTTCTCGGGTAGCGGGTTCGGCGACGTGACCGGGTCGGTGATCCCGGTCGACATAAACCTCGTGCCTCCTCGCGCCAGCACGAGCGGCTGCGAGTCGACCGACTTCACGGGCTTCGGCGGCCCGAACGACATCGCGTTGATCCAGCGAGGGACCTGCAGCTTCGGCATCAAGGCGCTGAATGCTCAAAACGCCGGTGCCGAGGCAGTGATCATCTTCAACCAGGGGAACGACCCCACGCGCGAAGGCTTGATCGTCGGGACGCTTCTGCCCGACGGCGCTGCGGTCACCATTCCCGTCGTCGGTGGATCGTTCGCCAACGGGGAGGCGCTGTCCCAGGCCGGCTCGACCGCGCACATCGACGTCGACCCGCCCGAGAGCAGGCCACAGGTCAACGTCATCGCCGAGAAGACCGGCACGAACGACGGCAACGTCGTCATGGCCGGCGCGCACCTCGACTCGGTACAGGCCGGACCCGGAATCAACGACAACGGCAGTGGATCGGCCGCCCTGCTCGAGGTGGCGGAGCAGCTCTCAAGGCACAGGCCGGAGAACACCCTTCGCTTCGCTTGGTGGGGTGCGGAGGAGGACGGCCTCCTCGGCTCGACGGCCTACGTCGAGGGCCTGAGCCCGGACGAGCTTGGTCGGATCGCGCTGTATATGAACTTCGACATGGTCGGCTCGCCGAATTACATCTTCATGATGCAGGACGCCGACCAGTCGAGCTTCACACCTCCTCCGGGCGTCCCCGTTCCGGACGGCTCGGTCGCGATCGAGGACCTCTTCGAGTCCTTCTACACCATGCAGGGCGAGCCGTACGACGACGCTGCGTTCGACGGGCGCAGCGACTACCAGGCCTTCATCTTCAACGAGGTCCCGGCCGGCGGCCTCTTCACCGGCGCGGAGGTTCCCAAGACCGCCGAACAGCAGTCGATCTGGGGCGGGACCGTGGGCGCGCAGTTCGACCCGTGCTACCACCTGGCCTGCGACACGTTCGCCAACAACAACGACCACGCGCTGGCCACGAACGCCGACTCGATCGGGTTCGCGGCGCTGACCTACGCGTACTCGACGGAGTCCGTCAACGGCGTGCCGGGTAGGAGGGTTCCCGGCGCCAAGATCAACCTTCCGGCTCCGGCCGGCTCTCAGGGCACGTTCGTCCCCTAACCCTCGAACTGGCGGAGGGGGCGGCCCAAGGCGGCCGCCCCCTCGCCACTTTCACGCCGAGGGCTGCACGGCGGCCGCCGCGGCCTTCAGGGCCTGCGCCGTAATCGTGAGCGTCGGGTTGACGGCCAGTGAACCCGGCATCGAGGACCCGTCGACCACGTAGAGCCCCTCGTGGACGGCTGTATCCGTCGCGCCGCTCGCGTCGTAGACGCGGCCGTGCTCGTCGACGACTCCCGCGTCCCGCGTCGGGCCGATGCCGCAGCCTCCGAGCGGGTGGGTGATCGTCAGCCTCCGCAGCTGCGGTAGCGCCTCGTCCATGGGGACGTAGCGACCGCCCATGGCGAGCGCGAACTCCTTGCACAGCTCCTTGGCCTTCTCGTAGGTCGGCTGCCGGGTGACCGGCGTCTCCCAGCGCAGGTCGAGCTTGCCGTCGCGCAGCGTGAAGCGCCCGCTCGCATCGTCCTGGCCCATCACGTGGAAGAGGAAGATGTTCGCCACCGTCTCCCCCTCGGTGCGGACATCATGCGGGTCGTACGGATCGGGCAGGTTCGGCAGGACCATCTTCAGATCGCCGAGCGACTGGCCGAGCCACGTGAGGCGAAGCTTGCCGCGGAGCAGCCGGCGCCGGACGAAGGTGTCGATGAGCCGTATCGACGTGGCGATGGTCGGCGCCACCATGCTCGGGATGCCCGTGTCCTCGAGCGTGAAGTGCATCCCGTCGACGACAGCCCGCACCCCGCACGTGTTGATCGGCCCCTCGGCGCTGTTCACAGGCTTGTCGGTGTCGACGATGAAGGCGCCGAAGTCGCAGTTCGTCGCGAACCCACGGCCGACCCGGTCGCTCAGCGCCAGGTCTCCTTCCTCCCGCGCGCGGAGAAGGAGCTCCACCGTGCCGAGGGTCCCGGCCGCGAGGAAGACGCTCGGCGACGAGACCTTCCTGTCCTCGCCGCCGTGGCGATGGTCGCGGAACGTGACCTCGTAGCCGCCGTCGACGTGCCGCAGCCCCGTCGCCTCGGCGAGCGGCAGGAGCGTCGCTTCCACGTCAGGCCTCGACAACGCATGGTCGAACAGGCTCCGGTCGAGGGTCTCGCGGGCGCCGGGCAGGCAGCCGAAGATGCATCTCCCCTGCCGCTGGCAGAAGGTGTGGTTCCGCGCGGCCCCGCCTTCCGCGCCTCGGTCGGGGTCGTACTCCAGGATGGAGAGCTCGAGTGGCGACCAGGGAAGCTCGATGCCGAGCTTGGCAGCGACGTCGGCCGCGGCATGCTTGAGAACCCGGCTGCGGTCGAAGTAGAGGTACTCGTCGTCGCCGAGATCGGAGACGTCGCGCCCGGGCAACGGCACCTTCGTCACGATCCGGTTGAGCGGGCCGCGGACGTCCTCCATCCAGCTGCGCGCGGCCTCGTACTCGGTCTCGCCGAGCGGGAGCCCGATCGCCTCCAGAACTTCCGGATCGGCCCGGAGGTTGACGTTCGAGTAGACCATCGAGCCGCCTCCGACCGCGCTCGCCGTCACGACCGTCGCCTCGTCGAAGCTCGTGATCTTGTAGAGCCCGTCCGGGTTCCGCTTGGTGCGATTCGCGGCGAAGAGGTAGAGCAGCCCGTCCTTGTGGTTCGGACGCGGCCAGTACTGCACCGGTTCCCCTCGCTCCTTCAGCCAGTCGGGCAGACGAGACCGCCCGGCGGCGAGCGGCGGCGGACTCCCGAGCTCCTCGGGCGAGAGCCACCACGTGCCGCGCTCGAGGACGAGAACCCGCTTGCCCGCCCGGACGAGGGTCGTCGCAGCCGCCGTGCCGCCAAACCCGCTTCCCACGACAATCGCGTCGTAGTCCACTTGGACCTCCGATCCGTGCTTTCCTGCCGGCGCCGCAACCTTGCACGTCCCGGAGGAAGATTCAAGCCGGCCTTAGGCCGCCGCAGACGCGAGAGGGGCGGCCGGAGCCGCCCCTCTCGATTCGTTCTCCCGCTGCGGGTCTAGCGCCCCGTGTAGCGGAAGATGAAGATGCCGTGATCGCGGTCGGAGCCCGCGAAGAGGCGCTTCTTCTTCAGGTTGCCGGCCTTCTTGTCGGTAGGAAGGAACGTCTCGACGCCCCAGAAGTTGTTGCCCTCTTCGTCGATGTAGTGGCCGACCTCTTCGATGCCCGACTCGCCGAAGCTGAACACCCGCATGCCGCCCGCGTAGTACGAGCTGTACGCGAGGTTCTGCTCGGGATCGGTGGTGATCTCGTGGATGGAGAGGTCGCCGAACCCGAACGCGAACGCCGGGTCGAGGGCCTCGGGGATCGCGTAGGAGTCGATCCGCTCGACCTTGCCCTCGCTGCGGCGGAACAGGTTCAGATAGCCCCACCCGTCGAAGACGGAGGTCGCCTCCACCCGCCCGACGCTGACCGTTCCAATAGGCGGCGCGTCGTCCGGGGGATACGGAAGCCCGAACTGCGGTGTCGTCCCGAACAGCTCGTGGTAGGCCGCGTGCGTCGTGCAGACGGTCACCATCGGCTTGTCGGCCTCGAAGGCGCCCGAGCCGCAGAACGGCTCGGTCATCGAGTCGTCGGCCCCAAGATGGCGGTTGACCAGGAGGACCGCTTCCCAGCCGGCGTCGAAGGCCTTCGCGGCCTTTTCGCCCGGGAAGCACGCGTCGTCGGTCAGGTCGCCGTTGCCGTTGTAGTCGGCGCTCGGGTCACCCGTCGGGCCCCGCTGCATGAGAAGGATCCGCTCGTCGCCCGGCTGAAGCCCGAGCTCCGCGTCGGTGTAGTCGCTCGACAGCGGCAGTACCGTCGGATCCGCCGGACAGCCGTAGCCTCCGTAGACGACCTTGCCGCTCATCGTCAGGTCCGGCAGCGCCGCGGCGGCCAGGCCGCCGCCGACGCCGACCGAAGGCCGCTCCTGGTCGTCGACGAAGAACTTGTCCGGCCGGTAGGGGCCGAAGTCCTCGTCGGCTCCGAGGAAGTACGTGTTGTCGTGCGAGAACTCGGCCTCGTGGGCGTTGCCCTCGGGCGGCGAGATCCCGGGCACGAGCGGGTCCTCGTCCGCGAAGTCCGAGTCGCCGATGTAGGTGGCGTTCGCCGGGTCCTCGACGTCGACCATGACGTAGCCGGCGTCCCAGTAGGCGTCGAGCAGGACGTCACGGCCGTCGATGACCTTCGTCACCATGTCGTGGTTGAAGATCTCGGAGAGGCGAGGGTGCTCGTCCACCTGCACGATCTGGGGGAAGCTCTCCCACAGGTCGTACTCCGCAACCGGCTTCGGGTTCCGTGGGTCCGTGATGTCGTAGATGTCGACGTCGTGGAACTCCTCGTTGTCGGTCGCGACGAGATAGGTCTTCCGGTCGTCGAGCCACATGAAGACGCTGTGGTAGGTGTTGGACGGCTCGTCGCCCTCCATCTCCCCCTCGCCGCCGTGGTCGCCCGCACCCTGCACGAGCGTCTTCGGCCGGCGCGGGTTCGTGACGTCGTAGAGGTCGAAGCCGCCGCCCTCGTCGGTGTCGATGCACTTCTCGTTGTTCACCGCGAGCAGGTCACCCCTGAACTTCTTGTTGTGCACGGTGATGACGTCGGCGCCCTCGCCATGGAAGTTCCCCGGCACCGCCGGGATGAAGGTGATCTCCTTGGGCTTCCGGGGGTTCCGGATGTCGACCACGTACACGCCGCCCTTGGTGCACGTCGGCTCGAACCAGGAGTTCAGGTAGGCGAAGTTCTTGTAGACCGCCACGTCGGCGATCTGGCCGGGCACGATCGGCCCGAACTGACCCGTGGGCTCGAGCTCGCCGATCAGCTCCACGTTGGCGCTCGAGCCAGGCAGGTGACCGCCCTCCTCCCCGTGCTGCATGTGCACGCCGACCATCGTGCTGTCCCCGGACCCCATGCGAGGCATGCGGTCGGGCACGTCTGCCGGCAGGGTCGCGGTCGCACCGCCCACGCAGGCGAGCGCGAGCCCGGCAGCCGCCGCGGCGACGGCCCGGGATAGAAGCCTTCTCATGTCAATCAACCTCCTCTATGGAGCCGCTTGTCCCGTTAGCGGCGACGAGCGCCGCGTCTTTCACCACCCCCAAGCTGGAGCAACGCTACTCCGTGGAGCGAACGCAAGTCAATCCAGGCACAAGCCATTCAGACGACCCTTCCTGCGCCTTGTAGTCTCACGGCTCGAGCCGAGTGAGCACGACGCAGCCGCCCGCCACCCGCTTTCCTCCCCTTCCGCTCCGCACGCGCGGGGCGCTCGCGGCCGGCCGCGTCGCCGCGGCAGCCTCGCGCGCGGCGCGGCGCGGGCACGGCGGGGTCCTCGGCGGGACCGTCGCGCTCAAGCTCGATCCCGACGCGCTCCGGCTCCTGGCGCGCGACCGCACGACGGCCCTCGTCTCGGCGAGCAACGGGAAGAGCACGACTGCCGCTCTGCTCGCCGCCGCGGTGGGCCGGCTCGGGCCGACGGCGTACAACGAGAACGGCTCGAACATGGCTTCGGGGCTCGTCGTCGCCCTCGAGGCCGCCCGGAACGCGCCCTACGCCGTGCTCGAGACCGACGAGTCCTACCTCGGGCCGGTCACGCAGGCGACGCGACCGCGCGCGATCGCGCTCCTGAACCTGAGCCGCGACTACCTCGAGCGAGGCGTGCGCTACAAGCCGCTCGCGCGGCACTGGCGCGAGACCCTGACGGCGGTCGACTGGCCCCTCACGGTGGTCGCCAACGCCGACGACCCGATCGTGACCTGGGCAGCGCGCGGCGCGAAGGAGGTCGTCTGGGTCGCGGGCGGCGACCGGTGGTCGGAGGACGGAGCGATCTGCCGGGACTGCATCGTCAGGCTCAGGCGCGACGGCGAGCGCTGGTGGTGCGAGTCCTGCAGGCAGGAGCGGCCGGAGCCCGACTGGAGGCTGGTCGGCGACGTCGCCGAGGGGCCGGGGATCTCGGTCCCGCTGCAACTCGCCGTCCCGGGGCACATGAACGAGCACAACGCGGTCTTCGCCCTCGTCGCCGCGCAGGCGCTGGGCGTCGATCCCTTCGACGCCGCGCGGGCGATGGGAGCCGTGGGCAACGTCGACGGGCGCTACAACCGACGCCACGTGGACGGGCGGCAGGTGCGTTTGATCCTGGCCAAGAACCCCGCGAGCTGGCAGGAGTCGATCGCCATCGCGGGCGAGTCCGGCGACGCGCTCGTCTTCCACCTCACCGCGCGCGGCGACTTCAACTCGAAGGACGCGAGCCTGGCCTGGGACGCGCCGCTCGAGCTCCTCGCGGGCGCGACGCGGTCGCGACCGGCCACCGCGCCTCCGACATGGCCCTGCGGCTCGAGGTGGCCGGGCTGAACGTGAAGCGGGTCCGCGACCCGGTCGAGGCGATCCTCGCCAGCCCCCCCGGCCCGGTCTCCGTGATCGGGAACTACCCGGCGTTCCTCGACCTCCGCGAGCGTCTCGACGCGCTCGGCGCACGGTGAAGCTCAGGCTCGTCGACGTCTACCCGGGCGCCATGTTCCCCCAGGGGGACGGCGGCAACCTGCGCGCGCTCGAGCACCGGGCCCGCGCGCGCGGGGTCGACGTCGAGGCGCTCCCTGCGCCGATCGGCGACCCGCTCCCCGAGGGCGACCTGTACCTGCTCCAGGGCGCCGAGGACGAGGATCAGCCTGTCGTCGCGCGCCGCCTCCACGAGGAAGGAACCCTCGCGCGCGCCGCAGCGGCCGGGAAGGTCGTCGTCGGCATCGGCGCCGGCTACGAGATCCTCGGGACGAGCTTCGACCCGCCCGACGGCGCCCGCACGGACGGGCTCGGCCTTCTCGACGTGCGCACCACGCTCGGCGAGCACGTGGACAACCGGGTGGTGACCAGGCCTTCTCCCAGACTCGGGCTCCCGGCGCTCGTGGGCTACGAGTGGCACCGCGGCCGCAGCACGCTCGGCCCCGGGGCCGGCGCGCTCGCCGAGGTCGAGATCGGCGTCTGCAACGGCGGCGAGCCGCCGACCGACGGCGCCGTCCAGGGCCACGTCCTCGGCACCTACCTCCACGGGCCGCTCCTGCCGCGCAATCCCGAGCTGGCCGACCTGCTCCTCGGCTGGGCGCTCGGCGTCGAGCTGAAGCCGCTCCCGAGCCAGTTCGCCGAGCGGGCGCGCCAGGAGCGCATCGCGGAGGCGCGCGAGATCGAGCGCCGAAAACGGGGCCTCCTGGGCCGCTTCCGCTAAGGAACTACCGCGCCGTCAGCGCCCGGAGCGCCTGGAGCTCCCGTACGCCGAGGAGCCGTGCGGCGGCCAGGTAGACCGCCCCACCGGCGACGAGGCCGACGCCGAGGGAGACGATCTGCGCCCAGAGCTGCCGGCCGAGGGCCTCGTCCAGGAGCCACCAGGCGCCGAAGGCTGCGGCCGCGCCGATCCCGGAGGCGAGCAGGATGCGAACGAACGAGCCGACGACCAGGCGCGGAGCCGCGAGGCCCGGGCTGCGGCGCATGGCCGCGAGCAGGAGCCCGACGCCGACGATGTTGACGAGCGATGTCGCCAGGGGAATTCCCCAGACGCCGACCCGGTAGAGGATCGCGTTCAGCGCCGCGTTCAGCCCCACCGTGCCGAGGGCGACGGTCGTCGGCACCCAGTTCCGCTGCAGGCTGTAGAAGCCGCGCGAGAGCAGGAGCAGCCAGCCGTTGAACATGAGCCCGAGCGAGAAGGCGGCGAGGCACTGGGCCACGACCACGGTGTTGCCCGCGGTGAACGCCCCGCGCTCGTAGAGGAGCCTCACGATCGGCTGCGCGAGCACGGCTCCCACCGCCCCCGCGGGCAGGAGCAGGAACGCGATCTGGCGTAGGCCCGCATCGATCGTCGCCCTGAACGACGGCAGGTTCCCCACGGCGGCGAAGCGGGAGAGCGTCGGGAAGAGCACGGTGACGACGGCCACCGAGAACATCCCCTGAGGAAGCATGTAGACGCGGAACGCCTTCTCGATCGCCGCCGGAGCGAGCTCGGGGTCGACGAGCCGCGACGCGAAGAGCACGTTCACGAAGATGTTGATGTTGATCAGCCCGAGCGTCAGCGTCACGGGCAGCATCAACACGAAGAAGCGCTTCACGGCCGGATCGCGCCAGTCGACGACGGCCCGGAGCCTGCCGTCGAGGCCGCGGAGCCACGGCAACGGCAGGAGGAGCTGAACCGCCGAGGCCACGAGCGTGGCGACCGCATACACCACGAGCTCGGCCGACTCCCCCTCGACCAGCGGCACGAAGACGAGGAGCCCGCCGATGATGACCACGTTCCACGCGACCGGCGCCAGCGCGGGGACCGTGAACTGGTCGTGGGCGTTGAGGATCCCGACGATGATCCCCGACACGGTCAAGAGCGCGACGATCGGGAGCATGATCCTGGTCAGCTGGACGGCGAGATCGGGGTCGCCGCCAGGGTCGCCGAAGGGGCGGAGGAGAAGCGGCGCGATCAGGATGAGGACCGCCGTGAGCGCCGAGACCCCGATGAGGACGAGCCAGAAGATCGTGGACGCCACACGCCACGCCCGCGCCTTCTCCTCCTTCGCCAGCAGCTCGCTGAAGACGGGGACGAAGGCGCCCGAGAGCGCCGCGTCGCCGACGAACGCCCGCGTGAGGCTCGGGATCTGCGACGCGACCGTGTAGGCGTTGATCTTCCCCGAGACGCCGAAGAAGTAAGCGGCGACGATCTCGCGGACGAGGCCGAGGACGCGGGAGAGGCCGGTCGCGAGGGTGAACGTCGCCGTCGAGCGCGCAAGCCGACGCGCCTGGCCGCCCTCGCTCATCCCGGCGAGTATACGAGCGTGCCCGTACCGCGCACGCCGCCCGAGGATGGGAATGGCCCCAGAGCTTGACGCCGTATCGCTCGCGCTCGTCTTCTGCGCCGCGGCGCTGGCGACGATCATCTCGCAGCTCGCCCCGCGGCTGCTCATCCCGACCGTCATCGTCGAGATCGCCCTCGGAATCGTCATCGGCCCACAGGTGCTGGGGATCGCCGACGTCGACCCCTACATCGTCTTCCTCTCCGACCTGGGGCTCGTCTTTCTCTTCTTCCTGGCCGGGATCGAGGTGATCCACAGCGACGTGCCGCGCCGGCTCCTCGCGCGCGGGACGCTCGGGTGGGGGATCTCGCTCGCCCTCGGCGCGGCCTTCGGCTTCGCGCTCGAGGAGGCGGGCGTCGGCGCGTCCGGGTGGCTGATCGCAGTCGCAGTCGCCACGACCGCCCTGGGAACGCTCGTGCCGATCCTGTCCGACGCAGGCGTCCTCCGGTCGCCGCTCGGCCAGCACACCCTCGCGTCCGCCGTGGCGGGCGAGTTCTGGCCGATCGTCGTCATCTCCCTCTTCCTCACGGGCGCGCATGCCAAGCTGGCCAACATCGTCCTCCTGTTCGCCTTCGGGCTCATCGTCGCGGGGGCGGCGGGACTCGCCGTCCACTTCCAGCCGCCGCGGCTCCTCACGATCGCCCGCGACACCGTGAACAAGAGCGGCCAGCTCGCCGTCCGCCTTTCGGTCGCCCTGCTCGCCCTCCTCGTGCTCCTTGCCTACGAGCTCGACTTCGACTTCGTGCTCGGCGCTTTCGCGGCCGGGCTCGTCATCGGCCTCGTGACGCAGGGCGAGACCGGCGAGCAGGTGCTCCCCCGCATCTCGACGATCGGGTACGGGTTCCTCATCCCGGTGTTCTTCGTCGTCACCGGCATCGAGTTCGACCTGGACGCGCTGCTCACGGGCGGGGGCCTCGCGCTCTGCGCGGGCTTCCTCGCCATACTCCTCGTCACTCGTGGGTCGAGCGCGTTGCTCGCCCTCCGCGAGCTGGGCGCGCGCCGGACGGCCTCGCTCGCCTTCTTCAGCGCGACGGGCCTTCCGCTGATCGTCGCCGTCATCGAGGTCGGCGAGGACCGCGGCGAGATGAGCTCGGACGTCGCGGCCGCGCTCGTCGGCGCCGGGATGGCCTCGGTCCTCCTCTATCCGCTCCTGGGCCTCATCGTCAGCCGCGCCGCCAGCAAGCCCGCGGTCGCGGGCGAGGAGGCTTAGAACTCGTTCTTAGCCGCCCCGCCTGGAGCGCCGCTGGCGCTCGATCGGCGCGTCGACGAGGCTCCCCCACTCGGTCCAGGAGCCGTCGTAGTTGCGGACACGCTCATAGCCGAGCAGCTCGCTCAGCACGAACCACGTGTGGGCGCTGCGCTCCCCGATGCGGCAGTACGAGGTGACCTCCTTCTCCGCGGTGACGCCCCGATCGCGGTAGAGCACGAGCAGTTCGGCGGCGGGCTTGAAGGTGCCGTCGTCGCGCACCGCGCACGCCCACGGGATCGAGGCGGCGGTGGGGATGTGCCCCGCGCGCTGAGCGCCCTCCTGCTCGTAGCCGGGCGGCGCGATCAGCTCGCCGCAGTACTCCCCTGGCGAGCGCACGTCGACGAGCGCGCGCCCGGGGTCCCCGAGCCACGCGCGCACCTGGTCGCGGTAGGCGCGAATCGACTCGTCCCGCTCCTTAGCGAGGTACAGCCTCGGTGCCGGGACCTGGACCTCCCTCGTCAGCTCGCGCCCCTCGTCGATCCACTTCTGGCGGCCGCCGTCGAGGATGCGGACGTCCGCGTGGCCGTAGACCTTCAGGTACCAGTACGCGTACGCCGCGAACCAGTTGTTCCGGTCCCCGTAGAGGATCACCGGCGTGTCGTTCCCGATCCCGCGCTCGCCGAGGACCTGCTCGAACGTCCTGCGGTCGACGAGGTCCCGCTCGACGGGGTCCTGCAGGTCGTCCCGCCAGTGGAGCTCGACCGCCCCGGGAATGTGGCCCTCCTCGTAGAGCTCGGGATTCTCGTCGACCTCGGCGACGACGAGACCGTCGCGGCCGAGGTGGTCGGCGAGCCAGCCCGTCGAGACGAGCACGGGCTTCGCGTAGCCGTTCCGTGCCATGTCCGCTCCTTTCGGGTGTCCTGCGACGAGGATCGAGCAGGGCCATAACGTCCTCGTAACGCAGGGTGAACGGGTGGTACGGTGGCGCCGTACGGAGGTGGCGGGATGGAGTTCCGCATTCTCGGGCCGCTCGAGGTCGAAGTCGGGGGTCAGCTCCTTCCGCTGCGCGGACGGCGCCAGCGAGCGCTGCTCGCCCTCCTCCTGCTGAGCGCGAACGAGGTCGTGCCCGACGACCGTCTGCTCGAGGATCTCTGGGGAGACGAGCCGCCCACGAGCGGACGCGCCGCTCTGCGGGTCCGCGTCTCCCAGCTGCGCAAGGCGCTCGGGGAGGCAGGCGACGCGCTCCTCACGCGCCCGCCCGGCTACGTCCTCCACGTCGAGCCCGACCGCATCGACGCGCGCCTCTTCGAGCGCCTCTACGGCGAAGGCCGGAGGCAGCTCGCCGACGGGTCGGCCGAGCTCGCCGCGATGACCCTGCGCGAGGCGCTCGCCCTGTGGCGCGGGCCCGCGCTCGCCGACGTTGCCTACGAGACCTTCGCGCAGAGCGAGATCGCGCGGCTCGAGGAGCTGCGCCGGGCCGCCTTCGAGGAGCGGATCGACGCCGACCTCGCGCTCGGGCGCCATGTCGAGCTCGTCGGCGAGCTCGAGGCGCTCGTCGTCCTCGGAGCCGCTGCGGGAACGGCTCCGCGGCCAGCTCATGCTCGCCCTCTACCGCTCGGGCCGGCAGGCGGACGCCCTCGCCGCCTACCGCGACGCCCGGCAAGCTCTCGTCGAGGAGCTGGGGATCGAGCCGGGGCGAGCGATCGCGGAGCTCGAGGCGGCGATCCTCCGCCAGGATCCCGCGCTCGACGCCCCGAAGGCTGCCGGGGTCGCCGTCGAGACCGAGTCGGCGCCGGCGGAGCCGGCCGAGGAGCGCAAGCTCGTCACCGTCGTCGCCGCCGACCTCGCGGGCCCCGCCCCGCTCGGGGCGACGGACGACCCCGAGCGCGCCGGGCTGCTGTTGGAGCGCTTCCGGGTCGCCATGGAGGCCGAGCTCGACGAGGCCGGCGGCCGCCTGGAGGCGATCGCAGGCGACGCGCTCACCGCCGTCTTCGGCGCCCCGGTCGCGCAGGAGGATCACGCCGAGCGGGCGCTCCACGCGGCGCTCTCGATGCGCTACCGGCTCGACGAGCTCTTCGGCGGGGCGCTCGCTCTCAGGATCGGCATCGAGTCCGGCGAGGTCGTGGTCGGACGCTCGCCGGACGGCGGCTCCACCCTCGCGGGCGGCGCCCTGACCACGGCGGCCAGGCTCGCACAGTCCGCGGAGCCGGCCGTGATCCTCGTCGGCGAGCGCGCGGCCGCCTCGGCCGGGAGCGCGTTCGAGTTCGGCGCGGCAGCCGAGGCAAGCGAGGCGGGCCTCCGCGCTCGACCGCTCGTCAGGGAGCTCGCGCTGACCCGGACGGAAGGCGCGGGCGGACTTCATTCCGCGTTCGTCGGCCGGGACGGCGAGCTCGACCTCCTCCGCTCCCTCTACCGCCGCACTGCCGAGGAGGCGCGGCCGCGGCTGGTGACCGTCACGGGGGACGCCGGAGTCGGCAAGTCGCGGCTGACACGGGAGCTGTGGGACTGGCTCGCCGATCAGGATCCGGAGCCGCTCCGCCGCACCGGACGCTGCCTCCCGTACGGGCGCGGAACCACGTACCGGCCGCTCGCCGACGTGCTCCGGGAGCAGCTCGGCCTGCGCGAGAGCGACGCCGGCGAGACCCTGCGGCGCCGGCTCGCAGGCCGCGAGATCCTCGGCCTCACGCTCGGGCTCGACGTCGCGCCCGACCTGCACCCGCTGGCGGCGCGCGACGAGCTTCAGAGCGCGTGGGTCGCCCTGCTCACCGAGCTCGCCGCCGAGCGTGCGGTCGTCATGCTCGTAGAGGACCTCCACTGGGCGCAGGAGCCGCTCCTCGACCTGCTCGAGCGGCTGCTCGACGACGTGAAGGGGCCGTTCCTCTTGGTCGGGACGGCGAGGCCCGAGCTCGCCGCCCGGCGGCCCGCCTGGGGGCGGCGCCGGGATGCGGCCACGATCTGGCTGGAGCCGCTTTCCCCCGACGACTCGGAGCTCCTGCTGGACGCCCTGCTCGAGGATGACGCGCCGCGGGACCTGCGGCGCGTCGCTCTCGACCGTGCCGAGGGGAACCCGTTTTTCCTCGAGGAGCTGCTCGCGGGGGTGCACGACCACTCGCTCCCGCTCGAGACCGACGTCCCCGACTCGGTGCAGGCCGTGCTGGCCGCGCGCATCGATCTGCTCCCGCCCATCGACAAGGCCGCGCTGCAGGCGGCGTCGGTGATCGGCCGCGTCTTCTGGCGCGGGCCGGTCAGGGAGCTGGTCGAGGGCGAGTCGCCCGACTTCGCCGTGCTCGAGGCGCGCGACTTCATCCGCCGTCGGTCTGGCTCCTCCCTCGCGGGGGAGCGCGAGTTCGCCTTCAAGCACGCCCTCACGCGCGAGGTCGCGTACGCGAGCCTGCCGAAAGCGCGCCGCGCGAGACTGCACGCCGGCTTCGCCGACTGGTTGGACCGGGTCGCGGAGGGGCGCGACGAGCAGGCAGCCTTCCTCGCCCACCACTACGCCGAGGCCGTCCGGCCCGAGGACGCCGACCTCGCCTGGGCGGGTCACGACGAGGAGCTCGAGCGTCTGCGGGCCCGCGCGGTCACCTGGCTCCGGCGGGCGGCGGAGCTCGCAATCTCACGCTACGAGCTGGACGAAGCCATCGCGCTTTACGAGCGTGCCCTCGAGCTCGCGGCTCCGGTCGAGCTCAGGGTCGAGCTCTGGCGGGCGCTGGGGCGCGCAAACGCCCTCAAGTACGACGGGGAGGGCCTGTGGAACGCGATGCAGAACGCGATCGAGCTCTGCTCGGATCGGGAAACGGAGGCCGAGCTCTACAGCGAGCTCGCCCACGAGACCGCCACGCGTTCGGGCATGTGGCGGCGGATGCCCGACTACCCGATGGTGGACGAGTGGATCGAAACCGCCCTCCGGCTTGCACCGCCGGACAGCAGAGCGCGCACGCGGGCGCTGATCGCGAAGGGATTCTGGAACCCGTTCAAAGGCTCGGGGTATGCGCGGGAGGCCAGCATCCTCGCCGAGCGCCTGGGCGACGTTGAGCTGCGCTCGCACGCGATGGACGTGAGAGGGATCGCGGAGTTCGTCGCCGGACGCTACGAGCTCGGGCGGGCGTTTGCCGAGCGGCGCTTCGAGTTCCTCGACCAGATCTCGGATCCTGACCATCGGGCAGACATCTACGCCGCTCCCATCTCGGGCTGTGTGTGGAGCGGGCAGTTCAGTGAGGCGCGGCGTCTCGCCGACCTCCACGATGAGACGACGGCGCCACTGACGCCCCACCACCGCCTGCACGGGTCGGCCATTCTCGTCGAGGTCGAGGAGCTCCTCGGTGCGTGGGACCGGATCCGGGCGCTGACCCCCCGGACCGAGGAGGCCGTCGCCGACAACGCAGCGACTCCTTGCGTCCGGAACGCGCGCTCGCTGCTCGTCTGTGCCGTGGCGGGCGCGCGACTGGGTGACGAAGCCTCCGCGAACCGCCTCGAGCAGTCGGCGGAGGACCTCGGGATCGAAGGGTACGGGGTCGTGCTGGACGTTCCGCGGATGCAGCTGGCTCTCGCCCGAGGCGACCTCGACACCGTCGCTCGCCTGCTGGAGACGCCGCTGCCGGAGCGCGGCTGGTACCGCGGATGGATGGCGCTCGCCACCATCATCACCCGGCTGGACGGGCTCGCAGCGGTCCGGGACAGGTCGGTCGTCGAGCAGGAGGCTGCGCCGCACCTGCGGCCGAACACCTATCTCGAGCCGTTCGCGCTGCGCGCGCTCGGAATCGTCCGAGAGGACCCGAAGCTCCTGGCTCAGGCGCTCGCTCGCTTCGAAGCGCTCGGCCTCGACTGGCACGCGGGGCAGACGCGCACGCTCCTCTGACGCGCGCGCCTACTCACCGTAGAGGGGGCTCCAGCGGGCCAGCGTCCAGGTGCCGGCGGGCAGCTCAGCGCGGGCCGCCGCGAGCGCCTCGGGGATGCTCTCGCCGCCGCCGAGGGCCGACCGCCGCTCGCCGCCGGGAGCCTCGAACGTGACGTTGAGGAGATGGGCGTTGAACCGAGAGGCGTCGGTGTCCGACAGGGCTGGGAGCTGAAGCGCGAGTGCGGTTGCGGGGCTCATGGCATGTCTCCTGAGTCTCGGTGCGACTTGGTTCATGGTCGCCCGAAGGCCTCCGAGGCGCAGCCGAGCCAGCCCGCGTCTCGCGGTGCGGCTACCCCCCGATCGCGAACGTCACGGTGAGCGACGCTCCCACGTCCTGCGTGCCGGGCTCGACGGCGACGTCGGCGGCGGCCGCGTCGGCCATCGCCTCGCCGTAGTACGGGATCGGCACGCCCCCACCGCCCTCGACGATCGCTACCGGCCCACCGAGGGTGACTCCGGCCTTCTCGGCGATCGCCTCGGCCCGCGCGCGAGCGTCGTCGAAGGCGGCGTCGACGGCCCCGCGGTACTGTGCCTCGGCGTCCGAGACCGTGAGGCTCGGGCCGTAGACCTGGTTTGCCCCGGCCGCGACCGCGGTGTCGACGATCCCTCCGGCCCGGTCGAGGTCGTGGATGGTCGCGCGCACGGTGTTCGACGCGTCGTAGCCCACGATCGAGATCCCGTCGTCGCTCGTCCGCGGCCAGACGGAGACCTGCTCGGTCTGCAGGTCGTCCCGGGAGATGCCGGCCTCCCTGAGAGCAGCGACAACGCGCTCCATCGCCTCCGAGTTGGCGGCGAGCGCGGCGCTCGCGGTGTCGGCGCTCGTCTGGACGCCGAACGACCACGAGGCGGTGTCCGGCGTCGTGGTCACGGATCCTGTCCCCACGACCGTGATCCCCGCCGCGGAGACCGCAGCGCCTCCGACGCCGAGTGACTCGGCCGACAGCCTGTCCGCGCTGGCGCCCTCGAGCGCACCGACGGCGGTCGCGTCGGCTTCGGGGTCGTCCCCTCCACACCCGGCGGCCAGAAGCGCGGCTGCGAGCACGACGGCGGCTGCGACTGCGGATCTCATCTCGTTCCTCCGATCTCGTTTCGTCGTTCGACCGGAGAAGCGCGGCGAAAGTTCCGAGCGCGAGCTACTGCGTGAGCAGCTCGTCGAGCACCCGCTCAGCGGGGCTTCGGCCGGTGACGAGCGCCAGCCGAAGCGCGCACGTCACGCAGGCGGCCGGAAGGACGGTCGACGCGAGCGCCACGCGGCGCAGGAGCGCGCGCCGCTCGGCGTTCTCGCGCTCCCGACGCGCGCAGAACTGCGCGAAGCGACCCTCGGGCGTCTCGAGCCAGGCCGCGAGCTCGAGCTCGAACCGGGCCCACCTGACCTCGCGGAAGCTCGCACCCGTCTCCACGGAGACGGATTGTAAGGTCTACCTGACAGTTGGTGTAAGGCTGTGTGAAAACCCTACCAGCGCCAGCCCGGCTTCTTCCGCCAGCCCTGGTCCCAGATCAGCGTCTGCGGGTTGAGGAAGTGGAGCCGGTCTGCCTTCGCCTTCACCGACCGGTCGGCGAGCCAGTAGACGTTGAGCCCCTTCGTGATGTTGCTCTCGTAGATGAAGCCGTTGTACCAGTAGCTTCCCCAGGAGCCGCCCAGCGTGAGGGCGGCCTGGTCGAGCGGGGGCGGGTCGTACCAGGCGACCGTCTGCGGGCTCGCCGGGTCGGTGAAGTCGACGACGTACGTCCCCGCCTGGTAGGCGCCGACGGCGAGCAGGTCGCGGTGCCTCGTCGGGATGACGTTGTAGTTGTGGATCGTGCAGTTCTCCTGCGCCGACTGAGCCCGCGGCAGCACCCACTTGCCGAGGCGGTCGCCGGAGGCCGTGTCGTAGAAGAAGATGCTCTTGAAGAAGTCGGGATCGCCGGCCTCACACTCGGCCGCGAGACCCCCGCCGGGCTCCCAGCCCATCGCCGTCACGGAGCCGTCCTTCGAGAGCATCGCCGAGTGCCAGCTCGTCACGCGCGCGTCCGTGAACGAGCTCAGGCGCTGCGGCTCGGCGGGATCCGTGATGTCGAAGACGATTCCCTGCATCCCGGCGCACGCAGCGAGCCTCGTCCGCTTCGAGAGCAGGACGCCGATGTCGTGGCACGAGTGGCCGCCGTCGAGCGGGACGTCGGCGATCACCTCGGCGGCCTCGGGCTCGTCCAGCGGCACCGAGACGATCTGGAACTTGTCGTGCTCGGCCGAGCACTCGTGCCTCCAGACGTCGTCGTTGTTGTACTCGGGCGCGGTCGCGCTGTTCGAGACGTAGAGGAGGACGCGGTCGTTCCTCGGGTCGGGCACCACCGTGTGCGTGTGCGAGCCGCAGTCGGTGGCGACGGCGGCGACGAGGTCGTCGGCGTCCGCGCGCCACGGCTTCCGCACCTCGAAGATCTGGATCCCCTCGAAGCCCGGGACGGCAGGCGGCGCGTCGCACGTCTCCTCGGGCGTCGCGGCCGCGACCGGCGTGTCGATCGAGCGGAAGACGAGGTCGCCGTAGACGCCGATGTCGCCCTGGAAGGTGCCGCAGTCGACCTCGGCGACGGGCTTCGGCCGCCACGGACGCCGGATGTCGACGATGCGAAAGCCGCCGTTCCACGTTCCCTGGTAGGCGTAGTGGCCCTGGAAGGCGGCGTCCGTGAAGAACGCCTCGGCGAAGGTCTCGACCGGGCGGTCGTCCCCGGTCGCGCCCACGAGGAAGAGATTCTCGAAGCTCGCGCCGCTCGGCTTGCCGGGCCTTTCGGCCGAGGCCGGAAGCGCGGCGAGCGCAAGCGCAAGCACGACCCCGAGGGCCAGCGCGCGGCGGACTGTCATTGCGGCACCTTTCCGTTCCCGTTCGGAAGCTGGGTCTCTCATGCTGGTTCAGCCTGCACGGAGAGTCAATCACCCTGTCAGGATGGAGTCAGATGCCAGACCGGCACCGAATGCGGCTCTACGACTACGCGGCGTCCGCCAACTGCTACAAGGCGCGCCTCCTGCTCGCCCAGCTCGGGCTTCCCTACGAACGCGTGCCGGTGGACATCTTCGCGGGCGAGTCGACGACGCCCGCCTACCGGGCGAAGAACCCGGCAGGGCGGACGCCGGTGCTCGAGCTCGACTCCGGGCAGACGATCGCCGAGTCGAACGCAATCCTCCTCTACCTCGGCGAGGGCACGCCCTTCGTCCCCGAGGACCTGCTCGAGCGAGCCCGCGTCTGGCAGTGGCTCTTCTTCGAGCAGAACCTCTTCGAGCCGAACGTCGGCACCGCGCGCTTCTGGCGCCTGACCGGCCGCGACGCGGAGCGGCCCGAGGTCTTCGCCGCGCGGCTCGAGTCCGCGCGAGCAGCGCTCGCAGTGCTCGACGACGGCCTCCGCGACCGTGCGTTCCTCCTCGGCGACAGCTACACGGTGGCCGACGTCTCGCTCTACGCCTACGCGCACGTGGCCGGTGAGGCGGGCATCGACATGGCCGCCTACCCGGCGGTCACCGCCTGGCTGCGCCGCGTCGAGGGAACGCCGGGCTTCGTGAACGATCTCGAGCCGTACCCCGACAACGCGCGTGCGGCCGCGGGAGCGGACTCGGTGCACGGCTAGCCAGGCGCGTCCACCTCCGGACCGCGCCGCACCGTCAGCCCGTAGACGAAGGGCGCCGAGAAGACGACGAGCAGAAGCGCCGGCAAGGCCGCCTCGGAGTAGGCCGCCACCGTCGTCGCCGTCCAGACCTCGGTGGCGAGCGTGTCGAAGCCGATCGGGGCGAGCAGCAGCGTCGCCGGCAGCTCCTTCATCGTCGAGAGGAAGACCAGCGCCGCGCCGGCCAGCAGGCCCGGCGCGACGAGGGGAGCCGTGACGGTCGCGAATGCGCGCCGCGGGCTCTTCCCCAGGCCGCGGGCCGCCTCCTCGAGCCTCGGGTCGACGCGAAGGAGAGCCGAATGGGAGCTCGCCACCGCCTGCGGGAAGAAGCGGACGACGTAGGCGAAGACGAGCAGCCCGAGCGTCTGGTAGGCGAAGCCCGCGTAGTTCGCACCGAAGAAGACGAGCGAGAGGGCGATGACGATCCCCGGCAGGGCGTTCGACGAGTACGAGAGGCGCTCGAGGGCGCGGGTCCAGCGGGCCTCGTAGCGCACCGCGAGCACCGCGACAGGCAGGGCCGCGGCGACGGCCACGCCCGCGGCGAGCGTCGACGCGAGGAGGGAGTTCAGAGCCGGGCCCCAGACGTCTCCGAGCTCGCGTCCGAGCGAGACCGCCCGCTCGAGCCAGTAGGCCATCACGGCGAGAGGAAGGACGAGGGCGAAGCCGACGACCGCGGCGCAGAAGCCGAACGCGGGCCAGCGCCAGCGCCCGAGGCGGATCCTCGGCGCCGGGCGCGCCGTCCCCGGCGAGCGCCGGTGGTAGCGCACGCGGCCGCGGGCGTAGTGCTCGAGGACGAGCACGATCGCGGTCAGGGCGACGAGGACCAGCGCCAGGGCCGCGGCAGGGGTCCGGTCGAAGAGCGAGCGGTACTGGACGTAGATCGCCCGCGTGAGGGAGTTGTACTGCATGAGCGACACCGCTCCGAAGTCGGAGAGGGTGTACAGCGCGACGAGGAGCGCGCCGGCGCCGAGCGACGGCCGGAGCACCGGAAGGGTCACCCGGCGGAACGTCTCCCACCGCGAGCGTCCCAGGCCCCGCGAGGCCTCCTCGAGCGCCGGGTCGAGGTCGCGCAGCGCGGCCGCACCGAGGAGATAGACGTACGGGTACGTCGAGATCGTCAGCGCGAGCACGGCGCCCGGAAGCCCGTAGATCTCGGGGACCCGCTCGACCCCGAAGGGCTCTTCGAGGACCTGCTGCAGGAAGCCACGCGGGCCGAACGTCGCGAGCAGCGCCAGCGCCGCCACGTAGCTCGGGATCACGAGCGGCAGCGCGGCCGTGACGGCCCAGAAGCGCCGGGCGGGGAGATCGGTGCGCGCGACGAGCCATGCGAGCGGCACGCCGAGGGCGAGCGCGGCCCCCGTGACGAGCACGACGAGGAGCACCGTGTTCCCAACGAGCTCGAGAACGCGGCCGCGGCCGAGCACGCTCCAGGCGTCCGAGCCGCCGTCGACGACCCTGATCACGAGGTAGACGAGCGGCAGGCAGACGAGCGCGACCACCGCCGCGGCGGCCGCGGCGAGGAGAAGAGGCGGACGCGAGCCTTGGGGGCTAGTGGAAGACGGCGACACGGCCGGCGTGCGGCCGCAGGGACACGCGGGCGCCGAGCGGGATCGACTCGTTGGAGGGCCGCTGCGAGCAGACGGTCGTCCCGTCGGGGAGGCGCACGCGGTAGAAGACGTCGTGGCCGCGGAACTCGCGGCAGACGACCTCGCCCTCGCCCGCCGGGTCGACGGCCAGCTCGAGCAGCTCGGGCCTGACGAGCACCTCCACGGCGCCCGGCTCGTCCCCGTTGGGCGCCGGGAACCGGCCCACGAGCGTCTCGACGAGCCCGCCGGCCAGCGTTCCCGGCAGGACGTTGGCGGCTCCGACGAACTCGGCGGCCCAACGCGTCGCCGGACCGTAGTAGACCTCCTCGGGCGTCCCGGTCTGGACGACGGCGCCGTCGCGCATGAGCGCGACCCGGTCGGCCAGCGAGAAGGCCTCTTCCTGCTCGTGCGTCACCAGCAGGACCGTCACCCCGGTCGCCCGCAGGATGGCGGCCAGCTCGTCGCGCATCGACGACCGGAGCGCGGGGTCGATGTTGCTCCAGGGCTCGTCGAGCAGCACGACGGACGGCTCGGGCGCCAGGGCCCGCGCGAGCGCGACCCGCTGCTGCTGGCCGCCCGAGAGCTGGTGGGGGTACCGGTCGCCGTGCTCGCCGAGGCCCACCAGCTGGAGCGCCTCGGCGACGCGCTCGTCCCGCCCTCGCCGCGGGAGGCCGTAGCCGACGTTTCGCGCGACCGTCAGGTGGGGGAACAGCGCGTAGTCCTGGAAGACCATGCCGACGTGCCGCCGCTCGGGCGGCACCCAGGCGCCTCCGGCCACGACGTCCTCGCCGATCGTGACGGTGCCGGCGTCCGGAGCCTCGAAGCCGGCGATCAGCCGCAGCAGGGTCGTCTTGCCGCAGCCGCTCGGTCCCAGGAGGGCCACGAACTCGCCCCGGCCGACCTCGAGGGTTGCCTCCGAGACGGCGCGCACCGCGCCGAACCGCTTGGACACCCCCTCGAGCCGAATCATCGTCGGAGTCATGTCAGGGGCACCTTACAACAGGTGGGAGCCTCGCCTACGACGCGGCCGGCCGCTCGCCGCTCTCGACGAGCTCCTTCAGGCGCGCGAGGTCGGCCTCGAGCTGCTTCTGGGCATGGCGCGTCACGACCGCGCCGAGCAGGCGGGCGGCGAGCTTCGTGTACGTCGTCTCGATGACCGCGGTGAGGCGAGTCCTCCCCTCGTCCTCCTCGAGCCCTTGCCTGATGGTCGAATCGAAGGCGCCCGCGGTGAGATGGACGACGAGCCCGCGCGGCTCGTCGAGCTCGACGAGCTCGGCCTCGAGCTCGATGCGCTGGCCGTGGTCTTCGAACACGTCGCGGTAGCGGCTGCCCTCCTTCGGCGGGCCGTCGGTGAGCGGCTCGCTCTCGACGAGGGCGCCCATCCAGCGGCAGCGGCGCTCGGAGTCGGCGAGCCAGGGGAAGACCTCCTCCGCCGGAGCGGCGATCTCGACCGAGTGCTCGTTCCGGTGGAGGGTCAGGTCTTGTCCGGGGGATCTGCCGAACGGCGCATGTCCTCCGCGGCCTTCTTGCCTTCCGCGTGGATGCGCCGCCGCATCGCCTCGAACTCGTCCTGCGGCGGCGAGGCCGCGTCCGCGGGTGGCGTCGGCTCGGCCTCGGCAGCCGGTGGCTCCGGCTGGGCAGGCTCGACCTCGGCGGGAGCCGGCGCCGGCTCGGCTTCGGCGACCGCCTCCGCGGGCGGCGCCTCGGCCTCGGCGGGCGGGGTCTCGGGCTCAGCCGGCTCGGGACGGGGCGGCTCCTCGACGATCGTCTCGGCGCCCATTCCCGCGACCTCGAAGTCCTCCTGGTCTGCCGCCGCCGCCCGCGCCTCGGCGAGCTTGCGGCGCAGCTCCTCCGTGCGCTCGTCGGGAAGCTCCGGCGGCTCGACGGGACGGCGCAGGCGCGCGAGCACGGCGCCCACGGCCCCCACGGCGAGCGCAACGAGCGAGATTTTTGCGATTCGTCTCACTTCCGGCACTCTCTCATGACAGCGAGGCGGCGGGCAAGCCCGCGACCGCCGCTATACTCGACGAGCTTCTCGCTTCGTCAGGCGCCGCTGATTCCCGAGCGGCGCGCCCAAGGCGAGGCCGCTAGACCGAGGGAAGGAGAGACGGGAACCGTGAACCCATACGAGATCATGCTGCTGCTCGACGTCGAGCTGCCCGAGGAACGCCAGACCGAGATCCTCACGCGCACGCGCGAGCTCGTCACCGAGCGCGGCGGGGCCTGGCAGGGCGACGACGCGTGGGGGCGGCGCAAGCTCGCCTACGAGATCGACAAGAAGCCCGAGGCCTTCTACTACCTGCTCCAGTTCGACTGCGACGCGGAGACGCTCGCCGAGCTCACCCGCGTGCTCAAGATCACCGACGGCGTGCTGCGCCACCTCGCCGTGCGCCGGCTGCCCGCGGCAGCGACCATGCCCGCTCGGGAGCCCTCCGCGGCACCCCGTGCGCGGGAGACCGCCCCGGCCCCCGCCGAGCCCGTCCAGGCCACCGAGTAGGATAGAACAGACGTTCGACTGAGGAGCTGAGGAACATGGCTGGAGACATCAACCGCGTCACGCTCGTCGGCCGCCTGACCCGCGACCCCGAGCTTCGCCACCTTCCGTCGGGCACGCCCGTCCTCCAGCTCGGGCTGGCGGTCAACGGGCGCCAGAAGGACGAGGCGGGCAACTGGGCCGACAAGCCCAACTTCTTCGACGTCAAGGTCTTCGGGAACCAGGCGGAGATGCTGTCCCAGCACCTCGCGAAGGGCCGCCGGGTGGGAATCGACGGGCGGCTCGACTGGTCCTCCTGGGAGGCCCAGGACGGCACGAAGCGCTCCAAGGTCGAGGTCGTCGCCTTCCAGGTGCAGTTCCTCGACAGCCGCGGCGAGGGCGGCGGCGAGAGCCAGTACATCCCGTCGTCCGACGTCGCGCCCGACCGCGCCGACTTCGCCCCGGCCGGCGCCGCCGCGACCGACGACGACATTCCCTTCTAGAGAGGTCAGAGCGAATGGCACGAGAGCAACCGAAGCGGCAGCGCCGCACGTCCCCCTCGACGGGGCCGACCCGGCGGAAGAGCTGCTACTTCTGCCGCGAGAAGATCGACGAGGTCGACTACAAGAACTACAACCAGCTCCGGCGCTACGTCTCCGAGAAGGGGAAGATCCGCTCGCGCCGGATCACCGGCGCGTGCCGGCGGCACCAGAGCCAGATCGCCGTGGCCGTGAAGCGGGCCCGCGAGGTGGCGCTGCTCCCGTACGTCGACTCGCACCACGTCAGCGGCGTGAATCGCTGATGGACGTGATTCTCCTGAAGGACGTCGACAAGGTCGGCCTGCGCGGCGAGGTCGTCTCCGTCTCGCGCGGGTACATGCGGAACTACCTCGAGCCGCGGCGTCTTGCCGAGGTTGCCACGGAGGCGCGCGTCAGCGAGCTCCAGCGGCGCGACGCCGAGCGCGCCCGTCACGAGGCCCGGACGGCCGAGGAGGCCGAGACGATCGCGGAGACGCTGCGAAAGACGGTCCTCACGTTCGAGGTCAACGCCGGCCCGCAGGGCACGCTCTTCGGGTCGGTCACGCCGACCGACGTCGTCGACGAGCTCTGGCGCACCCGGAAGATCAGGGTCGACCGCCGCAAGATCGAGCTCGACCCGATCAAGCGGATCGGACGCTACGCGGTGCCGGTCGCCGTCTTCGAGGACGTCCGGGTCGAGGTGAAGACCCTCGTCGTCCCGATCGGCGGCGAGCTCCCGCCCGAGGAGGAGCTCGAGGCGATGGAGGCAGCGGAGGCCGAGGCCGCGGCAGCCGCGGAGGCCGAAGCCGCGGAGGCCCACGCCGAGGCGGAGGCCGCCGTGGAGGAGGTGCTCGAGGCCGAGCAGCCGCCGGAGACAGAGGCAGAAGCCGATGTCCTCGAGGTCGAGGAGCCGGCCGCCGAGACCGAGCCGCCCACCGAGGCGGAAGCCGACGCCCCGTCCCACCAGGACGAGGGCGAGCCTACTCCGGCCTGACGGCGACCTCGTAGTGCGCCGAGCGCTCGTCCCAGTGCGAAAGCACCGCGCGGGCGGCATCGGGGACGACCGCGACCTCGTAGTCCTCACCTGCGAAGGCCCTAACGGAGTCGAGTGAGTCCCACAGCGTCAGCGTCGCGAACTCGACCTCGCCCTCGACGTCGCGGCGAACGAGGTACGAGCCGCGGTGCCCTTCGTGCTCCGCTACCCACGGGAGGATCGTCGTCTTGAGGAGCTCCTCGTAGGCGTCGGCGTTCTCCTGCGTCGCCGCCCAGCCTCGCCACCAGCGCGCGATCATGCCCACCTCAACGCGGGCTGTCGTCCGCCGATTCCCTAGCCCTCCTGGAAGAAAGTCGCCGGTTCCCACGTCAGGAGGTCAGCGGCACCCGGCTCACGCCGTGGGCCCTCCTCGCAGACGGGGCGCCGAATGCGGCACGGCGCCCCGCTCGCTCTCCGCCGGTGCACATGCTCGCCCACAACCCTGTGGACGGTAGGAGAAATCTCCCGGAAAGAGCAACTGAGGCCTGGGGAATTCCCCGGCAGTATCGGCCGTGGTCCTGTGGACAGGCTGTGGATTGTGTCCGATGAAGGCGCGATAATAAGCGAACGTATGTTCCCCGAGTCACTCAAGGGCGCGTCTTCCTCCCCGTTCCTTCCACGCCGGCCCCCTGCAAGGACATGGGGAAAGCGGACTTGTTCAGACCTGGTCAGGGCGCCCGAGCCATGGACAAATACGTCGCGATGCAAGCTGTAGCAGTACGGGAGGACCCGCAGGTACCCCCGCAGAACCTCGATGCCGAAGAGTCGGTCCTCGGCGCGATGATGCTCTCACCGGCCGCGATCGCCGCGGTGAGCGAGGTGTTCACCCCCGACGGGCGCGAGTACTACCGGGAGAGCCACGCGAAGATCTACCGGGCCGCGCTCGCGCTCTACGCGAAGGGGGAGCCGGTCGACGCGATCACGCTCGTCGACGAGCTCGACGAGCGGGGGGAGCTCGAGGACGTCGGCGGCAAGGTCCGCATCCACGAGCTGGCGGCGCTCGTGCCGGCGAGCGCCAACGCCGGCCACTACGCGCAGATCGTCAAGGAGACGGCGACGCTCCGCGGGCTCATCCGCGCCGGCGGCGAGATCGCCCGCCTCGGCTGGGAGCGGCCCGGCGAGACGGCCGACCTGGTCGACCGGGCGGAGCAGGTCCTCTTCGAGCTCTCGCAGGAGAAGGCCACCTCGGAGTTCAGCCACATCGAGACGCTGCTGAAGGAGAGCTTCGAGCGCATCACGCAGCTTTACGAGTCGGGCGCCGACGTCACTGGCGTCCCTTCCGGCTTCCGCGACCTCGATCGGATCACCTCCGGCTTCCAGGAGGGGAACCTCGTCGTCATCGCCGCGCGCCCGAGCATGGGCAAGTCGGCGCTCGGGCTCGGCGTGGCCGCCAACCTCGCCGTGCGCAAGGGCGTTCCCGTCGCCCTCTTCACGCTCGAGATGTCGAAGTCGGAGGTCACGCAGCGCCTGATGTGCAGCGAGGCGAAGGTCGAGTCCCAGCGCCTGCGCACCGGGAAGCTCTCGGCCGAAGACTGGCCGCGGCTCACCGCCGCCTGCGACAAGCTCGCGAAAGCGCCGATCTACGTCGACGACACGGGGTCGATCACGATGATGGAGATCCGCTCCAAGGCGCGCCGGCTCAAGAGCAAGCACGCGGATCTCGGGCTCATCATCGTCGACTACATGCAGCTCATGACCTCCGGCACGACGGCCGAGAACCGCGTCCAGGAGGTCTCGCAGATCTCCCGCTCGCTCAAGGTGCTGGCCCGCGACCTCGACGTGCCCATCGTCGCGCTCTCCCAGCTCTCGCGGGCGGTCGAGCAGCGCCACGACAAGCGGCCGATCCTCTCGGACCTGCGGGAGAGCGGCTCGATCGAACAGGACGCCGACATCGTCATGTTCATCTACCGCGACGAGTACTACAACGCCGAGGAGTCGGACCAGCAAGGCCTCGCGGAGGTGATCGTCGCCAAGCACCGAAACGGGCCGACCGACACGGTGAAGCTCTCGTTCCTCAAGCGCTACGCGAAGTTTTCCGACCTCGCCGCGGCGTAGCTCTCGCTGCGCCTACGCCCACCGCTGGGACTAAGCTCACCTCGATGCCTGCCACAGTGATCGTGGGGGCCCAGTGGGGCGACGAGGGCAAGGGCAAGATCGTCGACCTCCTCGCCCTGGACTCGGACGTCGTCTGCCGGTACCAGGGAGGGCCGAACGCCGGGCACACGATCGTGCGGGACGGGGAGACCTTCGCCCTCCACCACGTGCCCTCGGGGATCCTCTCCGGGAAGCTCTGCGTCGTCGGCGCCGGCTGCGTCGTCGACCCGGGGCTGCTCGTCGCGGAGCTCGACGAGCTGGAAGCACGGGGAGTCTCGACCGGGACCGTGCGCATCTCCGGGAACGCGCACCTGATCATGCCGTGGCACGTGGCCATCGACTCCGCCAGCGAGCGCCGGCTCGGCCGCCTCCAGATCGGTACGACGCGCCGCGGCATCGGGCCGGCGTACGCGGACAAGGCCGCCCGGATCGGCATCCGTGTCCAGGACGTCCTCGATCCGAAGATCCTCCGTCAGAAGTTCGCGACCGCGCTCGCCGAGAAGAACATCGTGCTCGAGCGCGTCCACGGGGTCCCGCCGCTCGAGCTGGAGGAGCTCGCCGCGAGCATGGAGGCCTACGCGGCGCGACTTCGGCCCTACGTCGCGGACACCTCGCTCCTGGTCGACCGGGCGCTGCGGGATGGCCGGCGGGTCCTGCTCGAAGGCGCGCAGGGGACACTGCTCGACCTCGACCATGGGACCTACCCGTTCGTCACCTCGTCGAGCCCGAGCGCGGGCGCGGCCGCGACCGGAGTCGGCATCGGCCCGACGCGCATCGACCGCGTTCTCGGCGTCGCCAAGGCGTACGTCACCCGCGTCGGCGAGGGCCCGTTCCCCACGGAGATCGAGGGCCCGGAGCAGGAGCGCGTGCGGGAGCTCGGCGCCGAATACGGGACGACGACCGGCAGGGAGCGCCGCTGCGGGTGGCTCGACCTCGTCGGTCTCCGCTTTGCCGTCCGCGTGAACGGGATGACGAGCCTCGCGCTGACGAAGATCGACGTGCTCTCGGCGTTCGCCGAGCTGCCGGTGTGCACGCGTTACCGGCTTCCCGACGGCTCCGAGACCGAGGAGTTCCCGGCGCACCAGAGCGACTTCCACCACGCCGAGCCCGTCTACGAGACGCTGCCGGGCTGGCGAGAGCCTCTCGAGGACGCCGAGTCGCTCGCCGACCTGCCTCGCGCCGCGCGGGCTTACGTCGCCTTCGTCGAAGAGCGCCTGGGCGTCGAGGTCTGCCTCATCTCGGTCGGGGCCGAGCGTGAGCGCGTGGTCGCGCCGCGCGGCCTGGCGAGCGTGGCCGGATGAGCAACCTCCGCAAGGTCAACCTCTTCTCCGCCCAGGTCGAGAATCGGGCCGGGCGTCCCGAGGGCTACCGCCTCGCCATGGTGCCGCTGGCTCCCGCGATCGGCTCGGCGAAGATGGGCGCGACCGTGTACGAGCTCCCGCCCGGCCAGAGCAGCTTCCCCTACCACTACGAGTACGGATGCGAGGAGTGGCTCCTCGTGATCGAGGGCCGGCCCACGCTGCGGCGCCCGGGCGGCGAGGACGAGCTCGAGCCCGGGGACCTCGTCTGCTTCCCGGAGGGGCCGGAGGGCGCCCACAAGGTCACGAACGGGACCGGCGAGACGGTTCGGATCGTGATCCTCTCGACGAAGGCGTACCCCGCGGTCGCCGTCTATCCCGACAGCGACAAGATCGGCATCTTCACGGAGGGCGAGAGCGACGACGTGATGGTCCGCCGCGAGAGCGACGTCGACTACTGGGACCGCGAGGTGTGATCCGCGGGCTCGACCACGTCGTCATCGCGGTCTCGGACTGGGAGCGGTCGAACGCCTTCTACCGGGACGTCCTGGGCGCCGAGGTGGTCGAGCTCCGGGAGAACCGCTTCGCTTACGCGATCGGCGCGCAGCGCCTGAATGTCCACGGCCCGGGAACGGACGTCGGCGACCTCGTCGCCCGGGAGCCCGTACGCCCTGGAAACAGCGACCTCTGCTTCGTGTGGACTGGACCGATCGAGACGGCGGTCGAGCACCTGCACGGCCTGGGCATCGCCGTCGAGGCGGGCCCTGTCGAGCGGGCCGGCTCCACCGGCTCGGGCGTGAGCGTCTACTTCCGCGACCCCGACGGGTCGCTGCTCGAGCTCATCTCGTACAACCGCCGAGCTTGACCCACTAGTCACAAAGTGCTTAAGTCGGGTCGCGGCCACGGTCAGTCAGCGACGAGAGGCCTCAGTAGGCACGTAGACCCTCGGGACGCTCGGTGACGAGCAGGGAGAGGAGGCACCGATGAGTGTCATGGATAGGCGTGCGTTCTTGGTCCGCAGCGCAGCCGTTGCAGGCGGCCTCGCGATCGCAGGCCCCCTCGAGGCATTTCGGGCGAGGGTGGCGGCGGCACAGCCCGTCGCTTCCGCCGGCTACGGCCCGCTGGTCGACATGGGCGATCTCTGGCTCCCGGAGGGATTCCAGTACCGCATCATCTCCAGCCGGGGCGATGACATGACCGACATCGATCCGGTCACGGGTCTCCCATTCCCCACCCCGAGCCGGTTCGACGGGATGGCAGCGTTCCGTGACCCGCTGACGCACGACACGATCCTGATCCGCAACCACGAGAACCGCAGCCGGCGGGACAACTTCGTGGGGGCGGAGACGCCCGTCGTGGTACCGAACCCATACGATCCTGCAGTTCGCCCGCAGGACGGCCGGCAGTTCTGCAAGGGCGGGGTGACGAAGCTCGTCGTCCGCGACCGAGAGGTCATCAGCAGCAGCGCACTCCTCGGCGGCACGCTCTTCAACTGCGCCGGCGGCGCAACAACGTGGGAGTCGTGGATTTCGTGCGAGGAGGAGGCGATCGACAGTGGTTCGGCGGGTGTTCCCATTCCGCACGGCTACGTGTTCGAGGTCGACGCGCTGGCCACCGGACCTGTCGACCCGCTCCCGATCAAGGCGGCCGGACGCTTCGACCACGAGGCGGTCGTCTGGCATCACAAGCGCCTCTACCTCACGGAAGACCGGAGGCTCGAAGAGGGGGGCGCGTGCTTCTACCGCTACACCCCCACCCCGCATCCAAAGCGGGCAGGCGACCTCGCAGCAACGACCGGACCGCTCGACGCGCTCGTCGTCGACGGCTACCCGAATCTGAACACGAGCACGGACTGGCCGGCGCCGCTGGGCGAGCCCCTGCGGGTCAGCTGGGTCACGGTGCCCGACCCCGATCCGCAGGTCGATCCCAACGACCCGCCCAACAGCGTCAGGTCCCAGGCGCAGGCGCTCGGGGCGGCGCTCTTTCAGCGGACGGAAGGCTGCTGGGAGGCGAACGGCAGGATCTACTTCGACTGCACCACCGGCGGTCCGGCCGGCTTGGGCCAGATCTGGGAGCTCGATCCGGAGCCCAGGAAGCTGAGGTTGATCTTCCAGTCGGAGGATGCCTCCACGCTCTTCCAGCCGGACAATCTCACCGTCGCCCCGACTCGCGACCTCTTCATCTGTGAGGACACCGGCGGCGATCCCATCCCGCACATCCGCGCCCTGACTCGGGACGGTCTCATCTACGACTTTGCTCGCGCCGGCCGCGGGGGGCTCTCGACGGGCACGAACCTGACGGAGTTCTGCGGCGCCTGTTTCACGCCCATCCACTCGCTGGGCCGCAAGGGATCCGACGCCCTCACGCTATACGTCAACCAGCAGGGCGCCGCAGGCACGGCCGGAGCTCCGGGGGTCACCTACGCGATCTGGGGCCCGTGGAAGCGAGATTAGTGCCGCTAACCCGCACGAGGTGGCGATGGATCCCGACCGGTTGGCGACTCTTGACACTAGCCTGCCGAAAGCCTATGGTCGGCGGCGGTTCCAATCCACGTCGTCGGGAAGCAGCTTGCCTGGCTGCCGCAGGTCCCAGCGCCATCGGCCGTTAGCGCCGGAGCCTTTGCCCGACGCGCTCCAAAGGAGGCTGGCTATGAGCCGGTTCGGCACGAAGCCAGGGGCAAGATCGGCAACCGGGGGCCCGACCGGGGGTCGAGTTGCGCGACACCGCGCGGCGCTTGTGGGGGTGCTCTCCTTGCTGGTGTTGTGCGTCCAGTTGGCGCTGGCGGCGCCCGCGGGTGCCGTCCCGCTGACGGGAGGCTTCTCGCCGACGATCATCGGCGAGCGGGCCGACCTGAACGGGGACGGGGTCGTGAACGGCCGCGATGACTCGAACGCCTTCTACGGCGACACGTCGATCATCGACGGAAGGCTCGACTGCGACGCCTGGATCGATCCGAACGACGGCACGGCCGGGAACGGTGCGATCGCGACGAACGACGATTGCGAGCTGATCGGCTTCGACGGGACCGCAGACGGCGTCACGATCGTCGTTTCGGGCGGTGACTTCCAGGTGGCCAACGGCCGACTGCCTGACGTCTTCAACGCGGGGGATCCGGACAACCCCGACATCGGCGATTCCGACTTCGCCTGGTCGGCGATCGGCGGCAGGGTGGACTCGAACGGCAACGAGGCGATCAGCGGGGCCGACTGTCACTTCGGCCTGATCGGGGAGACGGTGGACGACGGCCTCGGAGATCCTACGGACGGGGCCGACATCCTCGGGAACCCTGGTGCGAACGAGTGTGGGTTCTCGTCGCCTCCGGCCGGGGCGAACAACGGGTTCGTGGATCTGAACAGCAACACGCTCATCAGCGCCGCGGACTCGTGCTCTGGCTGCTTCTTCGGCCTCGACGTGGTAGCGGGCCTCGTGCAGGGACCGGCGCCGAGTGAGATCACGCTCACGCCGGCCACCGCCACGAACCCCGTAGAAACGAACCACATCGTGACGGCGACGGTTGTTGACCAGTTCGGCGACCCGTTCCCGGGCGCGGAGGTCCACTTCGCCGTTAGCGGCGGCGGGGCGCCGGTCCCGGCGGCCGGCGACGACACCACCGACGCGGACGGCGAGGCGACGTTCAACTTCACGAACAGCGTCGGCGTGACGAACACGATCACCGGCTGCGTCGACGCAGACGCTGGTCTCGACTGCGATGCGGGCGAAGTGAGCGACACTGCGACCAAAACCTGGACCGAGGAACCTGTCGTTGAGTGCCCCGGCTTCGAGGGTGATCCGCGAAATGATGTCGTCGGAACCGATCTGGACAACGATCTCTCGGGGACCCCAGGTGACGACATCATCTGCGGGCTCGGGGGCAACGACATCCTTCGCGGGATGGGCGGCAACGACCTCCTCCTCGGAGGGGGCGGCGCCGACCTGGCCATCGGCGGTGGAGGCGCCGACACGGCGCGTGGCGCCGGGGGCGCTGACGAGCTCAACGGAGGCGACGGAGCCGACAACCTGTTCGGCGAAGGCGGCAACGACCTCATGCTGGGCGGAGCGGGCGCCGACGAAGCCCAAGGCGGCGCGGGCGCCGACACGGCCCGCGGCGGCAAGGGCAACGACGACCTCCGCGGAGGAGACGGAAACGACGACCTCTTCGGCGAAGGCGGAAGCGACGACCTCTTCGGCCAGGCCGGCAACGACCTCTTGAACGGCGGGGCCGGCAACGACACCTGTAACGGGGGTGGTGGGAACAACACCCTCACGAACTGCTAGCGGAAGGCACGCCCTTTCGCGGGCTCACGGAGGAACCGGTCGGCGACCCGGCCGGTTCCTCCGGCGTTTAACGCGCGACAGAATGGCGCCTCAGGCTCGAAAGATCTCCTCAACCTTCCATTAGACTGAGTGTGGCCGGCGCCTGCCTCCCTGGATTGGAACCCTGGGTCGTATCGCCGGCCTTCCTACTTAAGGTTGCTCGGCTCGTTCACGTTCGCGAGCGCTTCCTCGTCCCACCGGAGCACGCGTGGCTCCAGTTCGACGCACGCGCGGTAGAGAGCGAGGTCGCCTGCTGCGATGCGCCGTTCCAAGACCGGAAGCGCCGAACGGCAGTACGCGCCCGGCAGCGGCCCGGTGTAAGGGACGGCAGCCTTTGCGCCTTCTGAGGCTTCCGCCAGCGCGAGGAGAAGCTCGGCGGTCACGAAAGGCATGTCCGTCGGGAGGACCACGACGCGGTCCGCGCCGGCCAGACGGAGCGCCGCAGCGACGCCGACGATGGCGGCTCGAGTCTCGCTGCCGTCGTCGAGCACCGGGAAGGGGAGCTCGAGCCCGTCCCCCGCCTTGCCCACGACGATCACCCGCTCGAAGGCCTCCGTGAGCACCCGGTGCGCGCGCTCGGCGAGCGTCTCGCCCTGGTAGCGGGCAAGCGCCTTGGGGGAGCCGAAGCGCGTGCTCGCCCCGCCGACGAGGAGCGCGCCCGCTACGCTCGGCCGACCGCGAACCATGCCCGCGCGCTCAGCCGGAACGCACCGTCGGGGACGGCCAGCCGCCGGCGGTACTCGGCCTTCAGCGCCTCCTGGCGCTCCGGGTCGAGGGAGGCGGCATAGCCGCCCGCCGGCCCGACACCGGCCGTGAACGGCTCCCAGAGGTCGGCGAAGCTCTCGTACGCCGCGGAGACCACGAGCTCTCCCTCCTCGACCTGCTCGAGACCGGCCTGCCACCAGAGGGCTCCCAGCTCACCGCCCCGGCGGAAGCGCTTTTCCCTGCGCTCGTCGATCGCGCGAATGTCGTCCCCTGCGAGCGCCTCGGCCGCATCCCAGAACGTCGCCAGGAGCGTCATCTCGCCCGAGTAGTCCCAAACGCAGGCGGCCACGACGCCGCCGGTGCGGGTGACGCGCCGCATCTCCGCGACTCCGCCCTCCGGATCGGACATGAAGTTGACGACGAGCTGGGCGAGCGTCGCGTCGAACGCGCCGTCGCCGAACGGGAGCGACTCCGCCGAGGCCAGACGAAGGTCGGCGCCGGGAAACCGGTCGCGCAGCGCCTCGACGAACGGCTCCGACGGATCGACCGCTGCCACCCGCTCCGGCCCGTAGAGCTCGACGAGGCGCCGTGTCCCCACCCCCGTCCCGGCGCCGACGTCGAGCACGGACGCCGGCGGGGCGATTCCGGCGGCCCCGACCAGCGCGTCGCAGAGGTCGTAGCTGTACCGGCCGACGAAGCGATCGTAGGCGTCCGCCGGCACCGCGAACGTCACACGATCCTCCAGGGCTCGGTATAGACGTTCATGCGGCCGTCGCGGACGAAGCCGCAGAGCGTGATCGCACGGTCGCTGCCCAGCTCGACGGCGAGACTGGAGGGCGCTCCCACGGCCGCGAGCACCGGGACTCCGGCGACGGCAGCCTTCTGCACGAGCTCGAAGGAGAGGCGCCCGCTCACGCAGACGAGCTTGTCCGCGAGCGGGAGAAGACCGTCCAGGAAGGCGCGGCCGACGACCTTGTCGAAGGCGTTGTGGCGGCCGACGTCCTCGCGCGCGCAGATCAGCGTGCCCTCGCCGTCGAAGAGGCCCGTCGCGTGCAGGCCGCCCGTGGCTGCGAATGTCGCCTGCGCCGCGCGCAGTCGGTCCGGGAGCGAGGAGATCACCGCGGAGGCCACGCGCAGCTCGCTCTCGACCCGCGGCGCCTCGACGGCCACGGCTTCGAGCGCGCCCTTGCCGCAGACGCCGCACGAAGACGACGTGTAGAAGTTCCTGCGCAGTCGTTCGGGGTCGAATGTGCCTTCCACCTCGACGTCGATCGTGTTCGAGGCAAGGTCGGCGGTCGGATGGGCGGCCACGGCCGGGATCGCTTCGGAGCGAAGGAATCCGATGGCGAGCTCCTCGTCGTGACCCGGGGTGCGCATGGTCACGGCGACCGGCTCGCCGTTCACCCGGATCTCGAGCGGCTCCTCGACGGCCAGCTCGTCCCGCTCCGTCCCGCCGCCCGGGAGCCGCAGGACGTCGGTGCGGGCCGCGGAGTACGGCGGCAGGGCGTTCACTATGATCGAAACCATAGACGTCCTCAGGCTCACCGAGCTCCTGCCGGAGCTGCCGCCAGAGCGGACGAAGCTACTGGACAACCTCGGCCGGGTCCGGCGCGAGGTTGGGCCCGTCACGCCCGAGCTCTCCGACACGGTCGCCGACCACATGAACATCCGCCGCGGCGAGGTCGACGAGGTCGTCTCCTTCTACTCCTTCCTGCGTGTGCCCACGAACGCGGTGCGCGTCTGCATCGGACCGGTGTGCGACTGCCTCGGCGCCAAGGACGTCCTCGCGCGCGAGCAGGAGACGGCGAACGGCGTCCCCGTCCTCGGCGTCGAATGCCTGGGCCACTGCGACCTCGGCCCGGTGCTCCTGCGCGGCGACGACGTCGAGCCGGCGGTCGTCCACCGGACGAACGACGGCGTCTCCACGGCTCTCGCGCCGGCCGACGAGACGCTGGCCGACTACGAAACGCGCGGCGGCTACTCGGTCCTGCGCAACCTTCCGCCCGGCAAGCGGATCGTCGAGGAGCTGAAGGCGAGCGGACTCACCGGCTACGGCGGGGCGGGCTTCCCCACCGGGGTGAAGTGGGAGGCGGTCGCCCGCGAGCCCGGTCCGCGCTACGTCGTCGTCAACGCCGACGAGGGCGAGCCGGGAACGATCAAGGACCGCTACGTCATGGAGCTTCGGCCCCACCTCATGCTCGAGGGGATGCTGATCGCGATGCGCTTCGCGGAGGCGACGGAGGGCTTCATCTACCTGCGCGAGGAGTACGCGACGGCGCGGGCCCGGCTCACGGCGGCGATCGAGGAGCTCAGCCAGGCCGGCCTTCTCGACGGCCTCTCGATCGAGCTCGTCATCGGAGCCGGCGCCTACATCTGCGGCGAGGAGACGGCCATGCTCGAGTCGATGGAGGGCCGGCGCGGGATGCCGCGGCTCAAGCCCCCCTTCCCGAGCGAGGTCGGCTACCTCGGCCGCCCGACGCTGATCAACAACGTCGAGACGCTGGCACACATCCCTGCGATTCTCAGGATGGGCGGCGAGAAGTGGCCGAAGGTGCGGCTCTGGTCGGTGAGCGGCGCGGTGCGGGCGCCCGGCTGCTACGAGGCGCCGATCGACGTGACCGTCAGGCAGCTGATCGACGACTACGCGGGCGGCGCGACCGAGGAGATCGGCGCGATCGTGCCCGGCGGGGCCGCCAGCGGGATCCTCCCGCCGGCGGCGCTGGACGTCCCGCTCACCCGCGACGCGCTCCGCGAGTGGGGCGTCGGCGCCGGCTCGGCCGGAGTCCAGGTCTACCCGACGAGCTACTCGCCGCTCCGGCTCCTCGCCGAGACGATGCGCTTCTTCGCGGAGGAGTCGTGCCAGAAGTGCACACCCTGCCGGATCGGGAACCGTGGCCTGCACCATCTGCTCGAGGAGCTCGAGCACGGGCGCGTCGCCATGTCCCGCGAGCAGGTGGAGGAGTGGCTCGACGCGATGGCGGCGACGTCTATCTGCGGCCTCGGCCAGGGCGCCCCCTTCCCCATGCGGGCGGCGTTCCGCTACTGGCCGGAGACGTTCGCGCCGCTCGGGGAGCCGACGCGGGTCGCATGAGCGCCGAGGCGCTCGACCTCGCCGACCCGCTTGCCCGCTTCCGCGACGAGTTCGTCTTCGAGGAAGGCGGCCCGATCTACGTCGACGGCAACTCCCTCGGGCGGCTCCCGAGGAGAACGCGCGAGGCGCTGGGCGAGCTCGTCGAGCAATGGTCGGCGGCACTGGTGCGCGGCTGGCACGAGTGGATCCAGCTTCCGGTAGACGTCGGCGACCTGCTCGCCGAGAGCGTTCTCGGGGCCCGCCCGGGCGAGGTGATCGTGACCGACTCGGTCACGGTGAACCTCTACAAGCTTGCCGCCGCAGCGCTGTCGGCGCGCCCGCGAAGGACTGTTGTCGTCAGCGACGTCGACAACTTCCCCACCGACCGCTACGTGCTCGCCGGCCTGGCCCCGGAGCTTCGCCTCTTCGAGGCCGATCCGGTGGAAGGGCCGACCGTCGCGGATGTCGAAGCGGCCTGCGCCGGAGGAGACGTCGCGCTCGTCACGCTGTCGCACGTCGCCTACCGGTCCGGAGCCCGCGCAGACCTGCACGCGATCACGGAGGCCGCCCATGCGGCGGGGGCGCTCGTCCTCTGGGATCTGAGCCACTCGGCGGGCGCAGTCCCGGCCGACCTCGAGGAGCACGGCGTCGACCTCGCGGTCGGGTGCACCTACAAGTATCTGAACGCCGGCCCCGGTGCGCCGGCGTTTCTCTACGTCCGTTCGGAGCTTCAGGAGGAGCTGCGAACACCAATCCAGGGCTGGTTCGGACAGCGTGACCAGTTCGCCATGGAGCGGCCGTACGAGCCTGCCGAAGGCGTCGTCCGGTTTCTCGCCGGCAGCCCTCAGGTGCTCGGCCTCGTCGCAGTGCGAGCGGGCGCCGAGCTCGTGGCCGAGGCCGGGATCGACGCGATCGACGCGAAGGGCGGCGCGTTGACCGCCTACGCCGTGGAACTGCACGACTCGCTTCTCGCACCTCTCGGGGTCGAGCTCGGCACCCCGCGCGACCCGGCGCGCCGCGGCGCCCACGTCTCCTTCCGCCACGCCGAAGCCTGGCGCACCTGCCGCGCCCTCATCGAACGCGCCGGCGTCATCCCGGACTACCGCGGCCCGGACACGGTGCGTTTCGGGTTCCCGCCGCTCTACACGCGGTTTGCCGACGTCCGGGGCGCGGTAGAGCGTCTGCGACGCGTCCTGGAGCGCGAGGAGTACCTCGAGGTCGACCCCTCGCTCACCCGCGTGACCTGAGTGAGGAGGCAGCTGGTCAGCGCGTGACGGCCCGCCGGTAGCGCCAGGCGGACAGGGGCGCGAAGACGCCCACGATCACGACGCACCAAACCAGCGTGCCCCAGATCGAGTTCCCGGCCGGGGTACCGATGAAGAGCGCCCGGACGGCATCGACCATAAAGGTGACCGGGTTTGCTTCGGCTATCGGCTGCAACCATCCCGGCATCGACTCGATCGGGACGAACGCGGACGAGATGAACGTGATCGGGAAGATGATTGTAAAGCCGTAGCCATTGGCCGCCTCGGGCGAGGATGCCACCAGCCCGATGAAGGCGAAGACCCAGGAGAAGACGTAGCCGACGAGCAGACAGAGCACGATCCCGGCCAGGATCTCCGGAACGCTCGTCGTGAAGTTGAAGCCGACCAGGAGGCCGACCACGATCATGATCGCGAGCTGCGTGACGTTGGTGGCAATATCCGCGAGCGTGCGCCCGGTGAGGAGCGCCGAGCTGGCCATGGGTAGCGAGCGGAACCGGTCGATCAGCCCCTTCTTCAGGTCCTCGGCCAGCCCGAGGGCCGTGACGAAGCCGCCGAAGACCATCGACTGCACGATGATCCCGGGCATGAGGAAGTCGACGTAGTCGAACCCCGGCGTCTGGATTGCGCCGCCGAGGACGTAGACGAAGAGCAGCACGAACATCACCGGCTGGATCGTGAAGGCGACGAGCAGGTCCGGCTGCCGCGGGATGCGGAGGAGGCTTCGCTTCGCGATCACCAACGTGTCCGAGACGGTGGCGGCGACCGGGCTCACGCCGCGCTCCTCCCCTCGCGCCGCTCGACCTCGCCGGGCTCTTCCGCCACGTGACCCGTGAGGGCGAGGAACACATCGTCCAGCGTCGGGCTGCGCAGGGCGATGTCGTCGATCCCGATCCCCTCGTGGTCGAGCCGCCTGACGGCCTCGGCGATGGCTCCCGCGCGTGTGCGGAGCGGTACGCGCAGCGTCCCGTCCTCGGTGAAGGGAGCGCCTTCGGAGATAACGGCGAGTGCGGCCGCGGCCGCGTCGCACCGGCTCGAGTCGTCCAGGCGCACCTCGAGCCTGTCACCGCCCACCCGCCGCTTCAGCTCGTCGGAGGAGCCCTCGGCGATCAGAAGGCCATGGTCGATGACGGCGATGCGATCGGCGAGGCGGTCGGCTTCGTCCAGGTACTGGGTGGTGAGGAGCACGGTCGTCCCCTGCGTCGTGAGCGCCTCGATCGCCTCCCACAGGGCGATCCGGCTCGGGAGATCGAGGCCCGTAGTCGGCTCGTCGAGGAAGAGGACGGGCGGCCTGGCGACGAGCGCCGCCGCGAGGTCGAGACGGCGCCGCATTCCACCCGAGTACGTGCGGACGAGCCGGCCGCCGGCATCGGTCAGGTCGAAGCTCGCCAGTAGCTCGGCGCTGCGCTCGCGCGAGCGTCGGCGCCCGAGGTGGTAGAGGCGCCCGACCATCTCCAGGTTCTCGAAGCCGGTCAGGTTCTCGTCGACGGCCGCGTACTGCCCGGCGAGGCCGATCCGCTCTCGAACCTTCGCCCCTTGACGCACCACGTCCAGGCCGGTAACCGAGGCCGAGCCGCCGTCGGGAGCGAGCAGCGTGGTCAGGATCCGGACCGCGGTCGTCTTGCCGGCGCCGTTCGGGCCGAGCAGCCCGAAGACGATGCCGGCCTCGACGGTCAGGTCGACGCCGCCAAGCGCGACGACGTCGCCGTACGACTTGCGCAGCTCTCGCGTCTCGATGGCCGCTTCGCCGGTCATCGGCACCCAGCCTAGAGGACAATCCCGCCATCTTCTGTCGTATTCTGGAACTACGGTCACAGCATGCGCGCAACCCGTCTCGTCTCGCTCCTGCTCGTCCTCCAGACTCGTGGTCAGATGACCGCCCTCGAGCTGGCCGGGACACTGCAGGTCTCCGAGCGAACGGTGCAGCGCGACGTCCAAGCGCTCTCGGCCGCTGGGATCCCGATCGTCTCCACGCGCGGCGCGGCCGGCGGCTACCGGCTTGACCGCGGCTATCGCACGAAGCTCACCGGTCTCGCCGCGGCAGAGGCCGAGGCGCTCTTCGTGAGCCCCGCGGCCGAGCTCGGCCTCGGACGCGAGCTTGCTGCGGCCCGGCTCAAGCTCCTCGCCTCCCTGCCGGCGGAGGTACAGGAGCGCGCAAGCCGCGCCTCGCAGCTCTTCCACGTCGACACGCGGGGTTGGTTTCGGGAGGAGGACCGCGTCCCACACCTCCCGACGATCGCCGGGGCCCTCTGGCGGGACCGACGGCTCGACATCCGCTACCGCGAGGGCTCGTCGGTTGTCTCGCGCCGTCTCGATCCGCTTGGACTCGTGCTCAAGGCCGGCGTGTGGTACCTCCTCGCGCGCCGCCGCGGCGAGGCGCGCGTCTATCGCGCGTCGCGCATCGTCTCGGCGCACGAGCGGCCGGAGGAGAGCGCGCGGCCGGCCGACTTCGACCTCGGCGCCGCGTGGGCCGAGCGCTCGGAAGCGTTCGAGCGGGGAAGGCCTCGCTATACCGTCACCATGCGACTGCCCAGAGAAAGCGTCCGGTACCTCCGTGACGCGCGGGTGCTCGAGGACGGCGAGAGGACGACGGTGACCGCCCGGTTCGACGGGATCGACCATGCGTACCACACGCTCGGGGCGTACGGCTACGAGGTCGAGGTGCTCGCGCCGCGCGAGCTTCGGGACCGGATCGTCCGCTCCGCCGAGAAGACGCTCACACTCTACGCGTCAGGTCCCTAGGCCCCTTGCCGCGGAGGTAGGATCGAAGCGTGCTCGAGTTTACGCTCGACGGGCAGTCCGTCAGCGCCCCCGAAGGCGAGCTGCTCGTGCACGCCGCCGCGCGGCACGGCGTCTTCATCCCCACGCTCTGCCACGACGACAAGCTCGACCCCTACGGCGGCTGCCGCATGTGCGTCGTCGGCGTCGAGGGCTCGCCGCGGCCGCTCCCGGCCTGCGCGACGGGCGTGACCGAGGGGATGGTCGTCTCCACGAACTCGTCGGTGCCGCAGTTCCGGAAGACATTGACCGAGATGCTGCTCACCGAGCACCTGAACCCCGATCCGGGTGGGCGCCCGAACGAGCTCGTCGACCTGGCGGAGGAGCTGGACGCGGAGGCACCCTTCATCCTCCCGGACGCCCGGCGCGAGCCCTACGACGACCGCAACAAGTTCATGGGCTACAACCCGGACGCGTGCATCCTCTGCAACCGCTGCGTGCGCTACACGCAGGAGGTCATGCAGTGCTCCGCCCTCTCGCTCGAGGGCCGCGGACCGCATGCGCGCATCGTGCCGACGCACGGCTACTCGTGGCTCGACACCGAGTGCGAGCTCTGCGGCGGCTGCCTCTCGGTCTGCCCGACCGGCGCCATCTACGAGAAGTTCGAGGAGGGCACCGAGCGCCCGGAGCACGCCCTCGAGAAGGTGAAGACGACCTGCACGTTCTGCGGCGTCGGCTGCCAGCTCGACCTCAACGTCGACCCGGAGACGAAACGAATCGTCAAGGTCACCTCTGAGCCGCACTATGTCTCGAACGAGGGCAACCTCTGCGTCAAGGGCCGCTTCGCCTTCAACTTCGTCCACCACCCGGACCGGCTGACCGAACCGCTCGTCCGCGGCGAGGACGGCGAGCTCCACCCGACCACCTGGGAGCACGCATACCAGGTCGCCGCGGAAGGCCTCCTCCGGGTGAAGGCCGAGCACGGCGCACAGACGATCGGCTTCCTCTCGTCCGCGCGCCTGACCATGGAGGAGAACTTCCTCATCCAGAAGCTCGCGCGGACGGCGATCGGGACGAACTCCGTCCACTCCTGCGAAGCCACCTGACACGCTCCGACCCTCTACGGCCTGGTCAGGTCGTTAGGCAGAGGCGCGACGACCAACTCGATCCCCGAGATCGAGAACGCCCGCTTCATCCTCGTGATCGGCTCGAACACGACGGAGGCTCACCCGGTACTTGCGCTGCGGATGAAGAAGGCAGCCCGCAAGGGCGCGACGATCGTCGTCGCCGACCCGCGGAAGATCTGGCTGACGAAGCTGGCGAAGCGCCACCTCCAGCTCCGGCCCGGGTCGGACGTCTGGCTCGTCAACGCGATGATGCACGTAATCCTGAGGGAGGGCCTCCAGAACGACGCCTACATCGCCGAGCACACCGAGGACTTCGACGCGGTGGCCGAGGTGGTCGCCCGCTACACGCCCGAGGAGGCCGAGAAGGTCACGGGCGTCCCGGCCGCCGACATCGTCGCCACCGCGCGCGAGTACGCCCGCGAGCGGCACGCGGCCATCTTCTACACGCTCGGGATCACCGAGCACGCCTGTGCCGTCGACAACATCTGGTCGCTCTCGAACCTCGTGCTCATGACGGGACACCTCGGCTACGAGTCGACCGGCCTGAACGCGCTTCGCGGACAGAACAACGTGCAGGGCCTGAACGACGCCGGCGCGAATCCCTCCTACCTGCCCGGCTACCAGCCGGTCGACGACCCGGAGATCCGCGCGAAGTTCGCCGAGGTCTGGGGCGTCGAGGTTCCCACGGCGCCGGGCTACCGGCTCGACCAGATCATGTCCGGGCTCCACGACGGCCGGATCCGCGCGCTCTACCTGGTCGGCGAGAACCCGGTGCAGACCGAGCCGAACTCGCACCACGTCGAGGAAGGCATGTCGCACCTCGACTTCGTGGTCGCGCAGGACCTCTTCCTGAACGACTCCAACCGGAAGTTCGCCGACGTCATCTTCCCGGCCTCGAGCTTCGCGGAGAAGGACGGCACGTTCACGAACACGGAGCGCCGCGTGAACAGGGTCCGCAAGGCGGTGCCGTGCCCGGGGAACGCGCGCGAGGACTTCCGGATCGTGGTCGAGTTGGCGGAGGCGCTGGGCGCCGACTGGCCCGAGTACACGTCGCCCGAGGACACCTGGGACGAGTTCGCCGACCTGGCCCCGCTCTGGGCGGGGATCCGCTATGACCGGATCGAGGAGGTCGGCCTCCAGTGGCCGTGCACCAATCGCGACGATCCCGGCTCGGCGTACCTGCATGCGCCGAGCCCGTCGCGCCCGAACGGGAAAGGCAAGTTCTTCCCGGTCGAGTACCAGCCGCCGATCGAGCAGCCCGACTCCGAGTACCCGTTCGTCCTCTCCACCGGGCGCACGCTCTACCACTACAACTCGGCGACCATGACGATGCGCGAGGAGGGAGTCACGCAGAAGCAGGAGGAGCCGTTCGTCGAGATGCATCCGGAGGACGCGACGGCGCTCGGCGTCGCCGACGGCGACTGGGTGCGGCTCGTGTCGCGCCGCGGCGAGCTCGAGGCGCGCGCGCAGCTCGGAGACCGCGTCTACCCCGGCCTCGTCTGGATGGCGCTCCACTTCGCGGAGGCGAAGGTGAACTGGCTCACGCACGACGTGGGAGACCCGCTCATCGGCACGCCGGAGTACAAGACGAGCGCCGTGCGCGTCGAGCCGCTCGGCGGCTCGCTCAGGCCGGCCGCGCGGTAGCGCGAGGGCACGGGCGCCTTCGGGGCCCATCCCTCGCCGCATGTCGCGTGACCCGGACTGGAATTCGGCTTACCATGCGCCCATAGGCGCGCCTGGAACCCATACCGGTGAGAACCGGTTCCTGTACGCGATCATCTCGACGATCGGCTCTTCCCTGGACCTGGAAGAGGTGCTGGGTGCCGTCGTCCAACTCCTCACCGACGCGTGCTCGGTACATGCGTGCTTCGTGTACCTCGTCGAGGAGGACCGCCTCGTCCTGGCGGCCGCGCCCGACCCGTACGCGCACCTGGTCGGCGAGATCGCGCTCGAGCGGGGCGAGGGGCTCGCGTGGTGGGCTGCCGAGCGCAAGGAGCCGGCCTGGATCCGGGAGGGGCTGCTCGACGATCCGCGGGTGAAGTACGTCCCCGAGCTGGACGAGGACCGATTCCAGTCGCTGGTCTCGGTCCCGATCCTCGGCAAGGACGGGGACGTCATCGGCGTCATCTCCAGCCACACCGAGGCACCGCGCGAGTTCAGCGAGGCCGAGGTGGAGGTGCTGGTCTCGAGCGCGTCGCTCGTCGCGGGTGCGATCGAGAACGCGCGCCTCTACGAGGAGATGCGCCGACGAGTCGACGAGCTCGAGCACCTGACCGAGTTGGGCGAGATCCTCGCGGGGGCGAGGACGCTCGACACCGTGCTCCCGGCCGTCGTGTCCCGCGCGCGACAGCTCCTGCGGGCGGAGTCCTGCCACCTGTACCTGCTCGATCCCGCCTCCGAGGTGCTGCACGTGCGCGCATCTGCGCCCGAGCGCGCGGAGGCGCCGCGCGAGATCGGCCTCTCCGAGCTCGGCCCCGAGCTCGCCCGGAGCGGCCGCTCGGCGTCGGTGGCCGTGCCGCTCGTCGCCAACGACGAGCTCCTCGGCCTGCTCGCCGCCAGCGGCACCACCGAGGTCGACCTCGCCCGGGCGGTCGCAAACCAGACCGCGGTGGCGCTGAAGAAGATCGAGCTGATCGACCGGCTGACCGAGAAGAACCTGATCAAGGACTTCTTCGAGCAGCTCGCGCGCGGCGAGTCGCTGCCCGGGCTCGAAGGCCGCGCCGCGCGCCTCGGCTGCGACCTCGACCAACGCTACGTCGTGCTCGCAGCCTCTCCGCCGTCGGACGAGCTCGAGCGCGCGCTCGCGGCGGCGGTGCCGGGCTCGCTTGTGGACCGCCGCGACGACTCTACGCGCGCGCTCCTTCGCGTTCCGTCCGACGGCGAGGAACGCCTCGTCGCGGTCGTTCGCGAGCTCCAGGAGGAGCTGCAGGAAGATGTCTCGATCGGGCTCTCGAACGTCTGCCGCGGCGCCGCCTCGTTCGCGGCCGGCTTCGAGGAGGCACGGCACGCGCTTCTGGGCACGACCGTCTTGCAGGGGACCCCAGGCGTGATGGCCTACGAGGAGCTCGGCCCCTACAAGTACCTGCTGCGCATGCCGTTCGACGGTGGCGTGCGCGACGCCCACCGCGACGCCGTCGCCCGGATCGCGGAGTACGACCGGCAGCGCTCGACAGCGCTCCTGCGGACGCTGGAGGAGTTCCTGCGCCGACGCGGCTCGATCAGCGCCACCGCCGAGGCGCTCTACGTCCACCCGAACACGCTGCGCCAGCGCCTGCGACGGATCGGCGAGCTCTCCGGCCTCGACCTGCGCAAGGACGACTGGCTCATGGTCGAGATCGCGGTGAAGATGGTGCGCCTGCAGGAGGCGCAGGGGACGGCGCAAGTCCACACACAGCGGCCCGACCGGTTGTAGAAAGGCGCCATCGGCGGATGGGCTAGCGCCGGTTATCGTCCGGGGCGTCCCCAAAGGAGGAGTTGCATGGCCACCGCGAGCGCCGCCGCGCCCACCGTCGAGGACATCCGCAAGGAGTCGGAGAAGCGCGGCATCGATTTCTACTTTGCCCAGTTCGTCGACATGTACGCGCGGCCGAGCGCGAAGCTCGTCCCCGCCCAGAACCTCGACGACCTGGTCACCGACGGTGCCGGCTTCGCCGGGTTCGCCGCCGGCGAGATCGGCCAGGTGCCGAGCGACCCCGACATCGCGGCCATCCCCGACCTCGCCAGCTTCACGCCGGTGCCGTGGGAGCCGACGGTCGCCCGCTTCGCCTGCGACATCACCGTTGACGGCGAGGAGTGGCCCTACGACCCGCGCACCATCCTCAGGCGCCAGCTCGCCGCGGCGCGGGAGCAGGGGTTCGAGCTCAAGATGGGCCTCGAGCTGGAGTACTTCCTCGTCGAGCTCCTCGACGACGGCTCCATCCGGCTCGCCGACGCGCTCGACACGCTAGAGAAGCCCTGCTACGACCTCAACGGGCTCTCGCGGCACTACGACTTCCTGACGACGATCTCGCGCTACGTAAACGAGCTCGGCTGGGGGAACTACGCGAACGACCACGAGGACGCGAACGGCCAGTTCGAGCAGAACTTCACCTACGACGACGCGCTCACGAGCTGCGACCGGGCGATCTTCTTCCGCTACATGGTCCACCAGCTGGCGGAGCGCAAGGGCCGCGACGAGGGGCGGCGGATCCTCGCCACGTTCATGCCGAAGCCGTTCTCCAACCTGACCGGCAACGGCTGCCACTTCCACATGTCCCTCTGGGACGGCGAGACGAACCTCTTCCTGGACGAGAACGACCCGCGGGGGCTCGGGCTCTCGGAGACGGCCTACCACTTCATCGGAGGCCTGAAGAGACACGCGCGCGCCTACAGCGCCGTGACCGCCCCGACGGTGAACTCCTACAAGCGGCTGAAGGTCGGGACGACGGCGAGCGGCGCGACGTGGTCGCCGGTCTGGATCAGCTACGGCTACAACAACCGCACCCAGATGCTGAGGATCCCGGGGCCGGGCCGGGTCGAGGACCGGACGATCGATGGCTCCTGCAACCCATACCTCGCTGCGACGGTGGTCCTGGCGGCCGGCCTCGACGGGATCGCCAACGGGATCGACCCCGGCGAGCCGAACGCGGAGAACCTCTACACGATCCCCTACGACGAGCTCACGGCACGCGGGCTCGAGACGCTGCCGGCGAACCTGCTCGAGGCGACGCACGAGCTGAAGACGAACGAGGTGATCCGCAAGGCGCTGGGCCGCGGCCGGGACGAGGACTACGCCGACTACTTCATCCGCGTGAAGCGGGAGGAGTGGGATCGCTATCACGAGCAGGTGACCCCCTGGGAGGTGGCCGAGTACCTGACGCGGTTCTGAGCGCTATAGACAAAAGCTCCACATGCCAGACGGCAAGATCGTCCGTTTTGTGCGTATTTACCGATCTTTCCACATGTAGATTTCGGACATATGTGCGGCATCGTCGGCCTCTTCTCGAAGTCCCCTGAGATCGAACAGGCGCTGGGCTCGTACCTGGCGGCCATGCTCGGGCAGATGAGCGACCGCGGGCCCGACAGCGCAGGTGTCGCCGTCTACCGCGATCCGGCGCCGAGCGGGTCGAGCAAGCTGACGCTCTTCTCCGCCGACGCGCTCGAGGACTGGGACGCGCTCGCCATGGAGCTCGGGAACGCCTTCGGAGGCTCTCCGACGCCCGACGTGCGCGCCAGTCATGCCGTGTTCGTCGTCGAGGCGGAGGCGCCCGATGCCGAGGCGTGGGTGCGGAGCGCACACCCGGAGCTGCGCGTCATGAGTGCGGGGCGGACGATCGAGATCTACAAGGAGGTCGGTCGTCCGGAGGAGTTCGTCCGAGCCTTCGCCCTCGAGGACTTCCAGGGCACGCACGCGCTGGGGCACACCCGGATGGCGACCGAGAGCCGCGTCACGACCGAGGGCTCCCACCCCTTCTCGACGGGCCACGACCTGTGCCTCGTCCACAACGGCTCGCTCTCCAACCACAACCGCCTGCGCGAGAACCTCCGCCGGGAGGGCATCCAGTTCCAGACCGAGAACGACACCGAGGTCGCCGCCGGCTACCTCGCCTGGCGGCTGCGCGAGGGCGCCTCGCTGGAGGAGGCGCTCGAGGGCTGCCTCGAGGACCTCGACGGGTTCTACACCTTCCTCGTCGGGACGGAGGACGGCTTCGCCGTGCTGCGCGACCCGATCGCGTGCAAGCCGGCGGTGCTCGCCGAGACGGACGAGTGGGTGGCGATGGCCTCGGAGTGGCGCTCCATCGCGACGCTCCCAGGCGCGGCGGAGGCCCGGTCCTGGGAGCCGGTGCCCGGCGTCGTCTACGCCTGGGAGCGGGCGCGCGTCTGATGGAGGCGGCCGAGGTCGAGGCGGCGGTCGAGGTCGTCGACCTCGCCGAGACGCCCCTCCGCGAGCTGAACCAGCGCCTGCACGATCTCGGGACGACGCCGGGACCGCGGCACTGGCGCGTGCGCAACCCCAACGGCGCGCACGCCGTCGCGTGCGGCCTCGACGCGGACGTCGAGGTGGAGATCGACGGGCACGTCGGCTACTACTGCGCCGGGATGAACAAGCGCGCGACCGTGCGCGTGCACGGGAACGCGAGCACCGGTCTCGCCGAGAACATGATGTCCGGCACGGTCGTGATCGAGGGGAACGTGAGTCAGTCCGCCGGAGCCACGGGTCACGGCGGCCTGCTCGTCGTCCACGGGGACGCTTCCGCGCGCTGCGGCATCTCCATGAAGGGCATCGACATCGTCGTGCGAGGCTCGGTCGGGCACCTGAGCGGCTTCATGGCGCAAACGGGCCGGCTCGTGGTCTGCGGCGACGCGGGCGAGGCGCTCGGCGACTCGATCTACGAGGCCCGGCTGTACGTGCGCGGCGCGGTTGCCGGGCTCGGGGCCGACTGCGTGGAGAAGGAGCTGCGCGATGAGCACCGGGCGGAGCTGGCCGAGCTCCTCGGCCGGGCAGGCATCGACGCCGTCGACCCCGGCGAGTTTCGGCGCTTCGGCTCCGCGCGGCAGCTCTATACCTTCAAGGTCGACAACGCGAGCGCCTACTGATGGCGGGGAACGGCGAGCGCCCCTGGAACCTCCGCGAGTCGTACCTCTTCGACAAGCCCGTCATCGCCGAGATCCAACGCGCGGCGCGAGAGGGCATCTACGACATCCGCGGCTTCGGGGCCAAGCGGCGCCTGCCCCACTTCGACGACCTGCTCTTGCTCGGCGCCAGCATCTCGCGCTACCCGCTCGAGGGCTACCGCGAGCGCTGCGACTCGGACGTCACGCTGGGAACGCGCTTCGCCGGGAAGCCGCTGGAGCTCCGGATCCCGATCACGATCGCCGGGATGAGCTTCGGAGCGCTCTCGGCGCCCGCGAAGGAGGCGCTCGGGCGCGGCGCGACGGAGGTGGGCACGTCGACGACGACCGGCGACGGGGGGATGACGCCGGAGGAGCGTGAGCACTCGAAGGTCCTCGTCTACCAGCTCCTCCCCTCGCGCTACGGCATGAACCCCGACGACCTGCGCCGCGCGGACGCGGTCGAGGTCGTCGTCGGCCAGGGCGCGAAGCCGGGCGGCGGCGGCATGCTCCTCGGGCACAAGATCTCCGACCGCGTCGCCGAGATGCGCGACCTCCCGAAGGGGATCGACCAGCGAAGCGCGTCCCGGCACCCCGACTGGACGGGGCCGGACGACCTCGAGATCAAGATCGGCGAGCTGCGGGAGATCACCGACTGGGAGAAGCCGATCTTCGTCAAGGTCGGCGCGACCCGGACGTACTACGACGTCCAGCTCGCGGTGAAGGCCGGGGCCGACGTGATCGTCGTCGACGGGATGCAGGGCGGGACCGCGGCCACGCAGGACGTCTTCATCGAGCACGTCGGCATCCCGACGTTGCCGGCCGTGCGGCTGGCGGTGGACGCACTCCAGGAGCTGGGGATGCACCGGCACGTGCAGCTGATCGTCTCCGGCGGGATCCGCACCGGCGCGGACGTGGCGAAGGCGCTCGCGCTCGGCGCCGACGCGGTCTCGATCGGGACCGCCGCGCTGGTGGCGATGGGCGACAACGCGCCGGAGCACGACGAGGCGTACCGGGAAATCGGGAGCGCGGCCGGCTTCTACGACGACTGGCAGGCGGGGCGTGACCCGGTCGGGATCTCGACGCAGGAGGACGTGCTCGCCGCCCGGTTCGATCCCGAGCTCGGCGGCCGGCGGATTGCCAATTACCTCCGCGTGCTCACCCTCGAGACGCAGACCCTCGCGCGCGCCTGCGGGAAGTCGCATGTCCACAACCTCGAGCCGGAGGACCTCGTCGCGCTGACCGTGGAGGCGGCCGCGATGGCGCGCGTTCCGCTGGCCGGGACCGACTGGGTTCCCGGGCTGAAGGAGGCCTGATGCTGCTCTACGACTCCGGGGTCTCGGGCAACTGCTACAAGGTTCGCCTCCTCCTGGCCCACCTCGGGCTGGAGTACGAGCGCCACGAGCTCGACGTCGTCGACCGCTCGAACCGGCAGGAGGTGCTCGGTGGCCTGAACCCGGGCCTCCGCGTGCCGACGCTCGTCCTGGACGACGGGAGGGCTCTGGGCGAGTCGGCCGCGATCATGTGGTACCTCGGGGACGGCACCGAGTACGTGCCCGCCGATCCTTTCGACCGGGCCAAGGTCCTGCAGTGGATGTTCTTCGAGCAGTACTCGCACGAGCCCTACGTCGCGGTCGCGCGCTTCTGGCTCACGAAGAACATCGAGGTGCCGGCCGAGGACCTGGCGGAGCGCCAGCGGGTTGGCTACCTCGCCCTCGAGGCGATGGAGGGCCACCTAGCCGACCACGAGTACCTCGTCGGAGAGCGCTACTCGATCGCCGACATCGCGCTCTACGCCTACACGCACGTCGCCCACGAGGGCGGCTTCGACCTGGGCGGCTACCCCGCGATCCGCGCCTGGCTGGAGCGGGTCGCCGCGCAGCCGGGGCATGTGACGATCGGCGCGTAGGCCGCCCACTCGTCGTATCCTGGGCCTCGATGGGAGGCCTCGAGGCGAAGCGATTCGACGAGCCGGACGAGCTCGTCACGCTTCCATTCCTCAGGGAGGAGGTCGTGCTCCTGGGGGAGGTCTACGTCGCCCGGATCGTCGCCGAGCCGGGCTGGAGTTGGTCCGAGCACGTCAAGCCGGTCGTCGGGACTCCGAGCTGCCAGCACCACCATCAGGGCGTGCTCCTGTCCGGCTGGATTGAGGTCGAGACTGACGCGGGCTCGAGGCGCCGCATCGGTCCGGGGGAGGCGTATGACGTGCCGCCGGGACACGACGGCTGGGTGCTCGGCGACGAGCCGGCGGTGATGATCGAGTTCCGCGGTGTGCGCGGCTTCGGCAAGCCGGCGGAGACAGGTGAGCGGGTTGTGGCGACGCTCGTCGTCACCGACATCGTCGACTCGACCGCTCTCGCGGCACGGCTCGGCGACGCAGCCTGGAAGGAGCTCCTCGGGCGGCACGGCGACCGCGTGCGGGTCGAGCTCGACCGGTTCCGGGGTATCGAGGTGACGACCACGGGCGACGGCTTCCTCGCGATGTTCGACGGAGCCGCGCGGGCCGTCCGCTGCGCCGCGGCGATCCGCGACGGGGCCGTCGACGACGGCCTCAGGATCCGCGCCGGGGTCCACTCGGGCGAGGTCGAGCGCGAGACCGACAACGTCCGAGGCGTCGCGGTGCATGCCGTCACACGAATCGCGTCCCTGGCGCAGCCGGACGAGGTGCTCGTCTCCGCCCCCGCAGCAAGTCTGCTCGAGGGATCGGACCTCCGGCTCGAAGACGCGGGCGAGCATGAGCTCAAGGGCCTCGCCGGCCCGCGCCGCCTCTATCGGCTCCCTTGACACGGGGATCACGAGTCACTAAGAATCTTTGATCAAAGATCAAATGTCGAACGCTGCCGTCTATCCCACACCGCTCGAGATCTCGTCCGTCGAGGAACGCGTCTACCACGCGATTCGCTCAGAGATCGGGCGGCTCGAGCTCGCGCCCGGGCAGCGGCTGCCGCTCGAGGAGCTCGCCGGACGGTTCGGGGTGAGCCTCACGCCCGTGCGGCAGGCGCTCCGGCGGCTCGAGAGCGAGGGACTCGTCGTCAGCCTCCCGCGGCGGGGATCGCGCGTCGCGCCGCTCTCCGTCGAGGAGCTGGAGGAGATCCAGGCGCTTCGGCTCGGGCTCGAGACCTTCCTGGCCCGGCTCGGCGCCGAGGCGGTCACGGACGAGGCGCTCGCCGGTATGACCTCGGCCCGGAGCGAGATGGAGCGGGCCTTCCGCGCCGGCGACCTCGACGCGTACCTCGCCTCGTTCTGGTCGCTCCGCGACGCGTGCTATCGCTGCGCGAACCGGCCGAGACTCGAGCGGACACTGCAGGACCAGCGCGTGCGGGTCGAGCGCTACGTCCTGACGCTCTGCCGCGACCCCGAGGCCTTCGCCGACCTGCGGCGCGGCCCCGACACGCTGCTCGAGGCCTGCCGCGCGCGGGACGGCGAGGCGGCCGAGGCGGCGACCCGCGACGCGCTCCAGTGGGTGCTGGCGGAGCTTCAGCGCATGCTCGACAATGCCAGGGCCAAGACCGCCTGATGTCGTTCCTGCTGCCCTGCCCCAACTGCGGACCGCGACCGGTCGATGAGTTCAGCTGCACCGGCGAGGTCACGATCCGCCCCAAGGGCTCGCCGACGTTCCGCGAGCTGACCGACTACCTCTACTTCAGGCGCAACGCCGCGGGCGTCCAGCGCGAGTGGTGGTGCCACCGGCTCGGGTGCGAGGCCTGGTTCACGGCCGACCGGGACACGCGCACGAACGAGGTCCTCTCCGTCGAGGTTCCCGCCGAGCGATGAGGCTCCCGCCGCAGCCAGGCGAGCGTCTCGACCGCGAGCGGGAGGTCGAGTTCACCTTCCACGACGCCCGCGTCCGCGGGTTCGAGGGAGACACGATCGCCTCGGCCCTCTTCGGCGAGGGCCAGCGCATCTTCTCCCGCAGCTTCAAGTACCACCGCCCGCGCGGCTTGCTCTGCTGCCAGGGCACCTGTCCCAACTGCATGCTCACCGTCGACGGGACGCCGAACGTGCGCGCGTGCGTGACGCCGATCGCCGAGGGCATGCGGGTGAGGGCGCAGAACGTCCGTGGATCGCTCGACCACGACCTGCTGGCGATCACCGACAAGATCGGCGGGCCGTTCACCCCCGTCGGCTTCTACTACCGCACGATGATCCGCCCGCGCCGGGCCTGGCCGCTCTACGAGAGGTTCCTGCGCAGCGTCGCCGGGCTCGGAAAGATCGACGAGCACCGCGGCCGCGAGCAGCGCTACGACGTGGAGCACCGCCGCGCCGAGGTGCTCGTGATCGGCGCCGGCGCGGCCGGCCGCGAAGCCGCCCGGCGGCATGCCGCGGAGGGCCGCCAGGTTGTCGTCGTCGAGGCCGACCCCGCCGCGCCTCGACGCCGGCGACGGGCTTCGAGGTGGTCAACGGGACGGCGACTCGGCGTCTTCGAGGGCGGGCTCGTCCCGGTCGACGCAGGCGCGCTGCTGCTCCGCTACCGCGCGGGCCACATCGTGGTCGCAGCCGGCGCCGTCGAGCAGCCGCTGATCTTCCCCGGCAACGACCTCGTCGGCGTGATGCTGCCCGAGGCCGTTCGCCGGCTCGTGGGGCGCTGGTCGCTCAAGCCCGGCAGCCGCGCGGTCGTGATCGCCACGGACGAGGTCGCCCTCGACGCCGTCGGGCTCCTGGAGCAGGCGGAGACGCAGGTGGCCGAAGTCGTCGACCTCCGCGAGCAGCGCGTGCGCCAGATCGCGGGCAAGGGGAGGGCTGGGCGCCTCGAGGCCGTCGAGCTCGACGGCCGCAAGGTCCGCTGCGACCTGCTCGTCATGTCCGGCGGGCGCCAGCCCGCCTACGCGCTCCTCGCCCACGCAGGGGCCAAGGTCGAGTACGACCACGACCGCGGGATCTTCGTCCCGGCCGACCTCCCCGAGGGCATCGAAGCCGTCGGCGCCGCGGCAGGCGAGGTCGGCGACGCCGCCGTTCCCGCGGCGACCTTCAACGGCGCCGCCAAGAAGGGCAAGTGCTTCGTCTGCATCTGCGAGGACGTGACCGACAAGGACGTCAAGCGCGCGATCGCCGAGGGCTTCGACTCGATCGAGCTGGCGAAGCGCTACACGACCGTGACTATGGGGCCGTGCCAGGGAAAGCTCTGCCACGTCCCCTCCATCCGCCTCTACGCGCGCGAGAACGAGACCGACGAGGCGACGATCGGGACGACGACGGCACGCCCGCCGTGGCAGCCGGTCGAGCTCGGCCTCCTGGCCGGCCGGCCGCACGAGCCGGCGCAGCGGACGTCGATCCACCACCGGCACAAGGAGCTCGGCGCGAAGATGATGTGGACGGGCACCTGGCGCCGCCCCCACTCCTACGGCGACCCCGCCGCCGAGGCGAAGAACGTCCACGATTCCCTCGGCGTCATCGACGTCTCGACGCTGGGCAAGCTGCTCGTCACCGGCCCGGACGCCGCGGAGTTCCTCGAGCGCCTCTACCCGAACCGCTTCGGCGACATGAAGCCCGGCCGGATCCGCTACGGCGTCCTCAACTCGGACGCGGGGCGGATCATGGACGACGGCACGATCGCCCGCCTGTCGAAGGAGGACTTCTACGTGACGACGACTTCGACGGGCGCCGGCGCGGTCGTCGAGTGGTTCGAGTGGTGGAATGCGATCTGGCGTCTCGACGTCGAGATCGTCAACGTCACCGGCGCGCTCGCCGCGGTCAACGTCGCCGGGCCGAACGCGCGCGAGCTGATGACGCGGCTCACCGACCTGGACGTCTCGAGCGAGGGCTTCACGTACCTGGACGCCAAGCACGCGCACGTCGCGGGCGTGCCCACGCTCCTGCTTCGCATCGGCTTCGTCGGCGAGCTCGGCTACGAGCTCCACTTCGCGAGCCCGTACGGCGAGCACGTCTGGGACACGATCCTCGAGCGCGGGGCCGACCTCGGCGCGAAGCCGTTCGGGCTCGAGCCACAGCGGATCCTGCGCCTGGAGAAGATGCACATCCTCATCGGGCAGGACACCGACTCCGAGTCGAACGTCCTCGAGGCGTCGATGCCATGGATCGCGAAGCTCGACAAGGAGGACTTCGTCGGCAAGTGGTCGCTCGAGCACGTGCTCGAGCGCGGCTTCCGCGAGCAGCTCGTCGGCTTCGAGATGGAGAACGGCGTCGTTCCGCTCGAAGGCGGCCAGATCGTGGTGGACGGCCGCCCCGGCGGGCGCGTCACAAGCGCGCGCTGGAGCGATCAGCTCGGCCACGCGATCGGCATGGCCTGGGTACCGCCTGACCTTGCCGAAGAGGACGCCGAGCTGACCATCAAGGTCAACGGCTCGTTCGAGAAGGCGCGCGTCCGCCTGAGGCCGTTCTTCGATCCGGACGGGGAGAAGCTGCGTTCGTGAGCCACCTCGACTTCCTCAGTCCCGACCTCGCGACCCCGGACGCGGAATGGCGCTCGCCTCTGGAACGAGCGCTCGCGGACGCGCCCGCCGGGTTCGAGGACCTCTCGCGCACCGGAATGCTCGACGTCCGCGGCGAGCTGAACGGGCTCGGCTCCGGCGGCGCCGATCTTGTGCAGATGACCCCGGAGCGAGCGCTGGTCCTGTGCCCGTTCGACGAGGTCGGCGAGCTTCGCCGGCGCCTCGCAGGCGAGGGGCGCCTCGTCGTCGACGTCTCGGCAGCGTGGGCCGGGCTCGGCATCCCGGGCGACGAGACCCTGTTCAGGCGGGTCACGGACGCCGACCCCGGGCGGCTCCCCGCCGTGGGCTCCGTCGCCCACGTGAGGACGATCCTCCTCCGGCCCGACAACGAGACGTTCCGCCTGTACTTCCCCCAGGAGTACGCGGACTACGTCGCCGAGGTGCTCATCGACGCCGCGAGAGGGCTCGTCGCATGAAGGACGTCTTCCGGGTCCGGCGCATGTGGCGGCCGCGGTCGGAGCTGAAGGATCGCTACGACGTCGTCATCGTCGGCGGCGGCTCCCACGGCCTCGCGACCGCGTACTACCTCGCCAAGAACCACGGCATCACGGACGTGGCGATCCTGGAGAAGAGCTACATCGGCTCCGGCGCGGCGGGGCGCAACACGACGATCGTCCGCGCGAACTACCGCACGCCGGAGGGCGCCGAGTTCTACAAGGAGAGCGTCAGGCTCTACGAGGGGCTCGGCGCCGACCTCGACTTCAACCTGCTCTTCTCGCAGCAGGGCCACCTCACGCTCGCGCACTCCGACCGCGGGATCATCACCGCAAACGAGCGCGCCGAGGTCAACCAGCTCCTCGGCATCGACTCGCGCGTGATCTATCCGGACGAGATCGCGAAGCTCTGCCCCGAGATGGACCTGTCCGAGAACGTCACCTGGCCGGTGCAGGCCGCCCTCTACCACCCACCCGGCGGGATCATCCGCCACGACGCGGTCGTCTGGGGTCTCGCCCGCGGCGCCGACCGGCAGGGGGTCGAGATCCACCCGTACACGGAGGTGACGGGAATCGAGCGCTCCAACGGCCGCGTCACCGGCGTCGAGACGACCCGCGGGCACGTGAAGACCGACACGGTCGTGAGCGCCACGGCCGGCTGGTCGACGCTCGTCGCCGACCTCGCCGGCGTGCAGCTGCCGATCACCACCCACATCCTCCAGGCGTTCGTGACGGAGCCGGTGAAGCCGTTCCTGGACGTGGTGGTCGTCTCCTCGCAGATGCACGTCTACGTCTCGCAGACCGACCGGGGCGAGTTCCTGATCGGCGCCGAGATCGAGCCGTACACGACCTACTGCGGCAAGGGGACGTTCTCGTTCCTCGAGTACTCGGCGCGCCACGTCCTCGAGCTCTTCCCGCAGCTCGAGCGGATCCGCGTGCTGCGCGCCTGGACGGGCCTCTGCGACCTCTCGCCCGACTACAGCCCGATCCTCGGGAAGACCGAGCTCGACGGCTTCCTCGTCTCCACCGGCTGGGGCACCTACGGCTTCAAGGCGGCGCCGATCGTCGGCACCACCCTCGCGGAGCTCGTCGCCACCGGCGAGACGCCGAGGCTGATCGAGCCGTTCGCGCTCGAGCGCTTCCAGACCGACACCCTCGTGTCCGAGCTGGCCGCGGCTGCGGTCTCTCACTGACCGTCGAAAGGAGCGACATGGCCACGCACATGCCGAGCAGCCTCGAGATCGCACAGGAGGCCACCCTCCGCCCGGTCGCGGAGATCGCGGAGGAGCTCGGGCTCGAGCCCGACGAGTACGACCTCTACGGGAAGTACAAGGCCAAGGTCGACCTGTCGGTCGTGGAGCGCCTCGCCGACCGGCCCGACGGGAAGCTCGTCTGCGTGACCGCGATCACGCCGACGAAGGCGGGCGAGGGAAAGACGACGACGTCGGTCTCGCTGACGCAGGGGCTCGGGCACATCGGCCGGAAGGTTGCGCTCTGCCTGCGCGAGGCATCGCTCGGCCCGGTCTTCGGGATCAAGGGTGGCGCCGCGGGCGGCGGCTATGCGCAGGTCGTCCCGATGGAGGATCTGAACCTCCACTTCACCGGCGACATCCACGCGATCGGCGCCGCGAACAACCTGCTCGCCGCCATGCTCGAGGCGCACCTCCTGCACGGGAACAAGCTCGGGATCGACCCGCTGACCGTGAGCTGGCGGCGCTGCGTCGACATCAACGACCGTGCGCTCCGGCAGATCGTGCTCGGGCTCGGCGGGCGCCCGAACGGCTACCCGCGCGAGACCGGCTACGACATCACCGCGGCCTCCGAGGTCATGGCCATCCTGGCCGTCGCGCGCGACCTGCACGACCTGCGCAAGCGTCTCGGCGCGATCACTGTCGGCTACACGTGGGAGGGCGAGCCCGTCGTCGCCGAGCAGCTCCAGGCGGCCGGGGCGATGACGGTCCTCCTCAAGGATGCGATCAAGCCGAACCTCGTGCAGACGCTGGAGGGCCAGGCGGCGTTCGTCCACTGCGGGCCGTTCGCGAACATCGCGCACGGCAACAACTCGCTGGTCGCCGACCTCGTCGCGCTCAAGCTGGGCGACTACGTCGTCACGGAGAGCGGCTTCGGCTCGGACATGGGCATGGAGAAGTTTCTCGACATCGTCTGCCGGATCGGCGGCCTCCGGCCGAACGCGATCTGCCTCGTCACGACCGTGCGCGCCCTGAAGCACCACGGCGGCGACCCGGACGGCGGGCTCGAGGCCGTCGAGCGCGGCGCGGAGAACCTCCGGCGCCATCTCGGGATCGTGCGCGAGTTCGGGCTCAAGGCGGTCGTGGCGGTCAACCGCTTCCCCACCGACCCCGACGACGAGCTCGACGCGGTGCGCAAGCTCGCGCTCGACTACGGCGCGCACGCCGCGGAGCTGAACGAGGCCTTCGAGCGCGGCGGCGAGGGGGCCGAGGGCCTCGCCGAGGCGATCGTCGACGCGGCCGAGCAGCCGAACGAGTTCGACTTCATCTACCCGGCTGACGCGTCGATCGCCGAGAAGATCGAGGCGGTCTGCAAACGCGTGTACGGCGCCGACGGCGTTGCCTTCCTGCCGGCGGCCCAGGAGAAGCTGAGGACGTTCACGGAGCAGGGCTACGACACGCTGCCGGTCTGCATGGCGAAGACGCACCTCTCGCTCTCCCACGACCCGACGCTCCTGAACGCCCCGACGGGCTTCACCGTGACCGTGCGGGACATTCGCGCATACACGGGCTCCGGCTGGCTCGTCCCGCTCCTCGGGGACATGCAGACGATGCCGGGCCTGGGCGTGAAGCCGGCGGCCTTCGACGTCGACATCGACGAGAGCGGGAGAACCGTAGGCTTGTTCTGAGAAGCGGTCGCGGTGAGAATCGCGCCGTGCCCTACACCGAGGTCGCCTTCGAGGAGCTGCTCGACACGATCGCGGCGGAGACCCCGGCGCCGGGCGGTGGATCCGTCGCCGCCTTCGTGACCGAGATGGCCGCGTCGCTCGCGGCGATGGCGGCGCGCTTCGCGCACGACTGGGACGGCGCCGCGGGGGCCGTCGCGCAGGCGGAGACCCTGCGCCACCGCGCCGCGCCGCTCGCGGACGAAGACGCGGTCGCCTACGAGAACGTCCTCACTGCCTTGCGGATGCCCAGGGAGCTGGAGCCCGAGGTGCGCAACATGCTGATCGGGGAGACGCTCTCGCGGGCGGCGGACGTCCCCCTCCAGATCGCCGAGTGCGCGGCCTCCGTGTCCGAGCTGGCCGCGGAGATCGCCGTCTGCGGCAACCCGAACCTGCGCGGCGACGCGTCCGCCGCCGCGATCCTCGCCTCGGCAGCGGCGCGAGTCGCCGCCAACCTCGTCGAGATCAACCTGGCCACGGTGGAGGGCGACGAGCGCGTGGAGCGGGCGCGGGCGACCGTCAGGAGCGCGGACCAGGCCGCCGCGCGAGCGGTCGGCTCGGAGTGAGCGCCGTCGTCATCGACGGCGGGCGCCTCGCCGACGAGCTTCGCGGCGACGTCGAGCGCGCCGTTGCCGAGCTCGGCGCCGCGGGCATTACCCCTGGCCTCGCCACCGTCCTCGTCGGCGAGGACTACGCCGCGCAGGCCTACGAACACCGCGTGCGCCGGATCGCGGAGGAGCTCGGGTGCCGCTACGTCTGCGAGCAGCTCCCGGCCGACGTCGAGGAGGCGGACGCGCTCGCGCTCGTCGGCATGCTGAACGCCGACCCGCGCGTCTCCGGCATCCTCATTCTCCGGCCGCTGCCGCCGCAGGTTCCGGAGGAGCACCTCTACGAGCAGCTCCATCCGCTGAAGGACGTCGAGGCTGTGCACCCGGAGAACGCGGGCCTGCTCGCGCTCGGCGAGCCGCGCTACACGCCCTCGACGCCCGCCAGCGTCTTCTGGCTCCTCGACCGCTACGTCGAGGAGAGCGGCCGCGACCCGGCGACCTTCTACAACGGCCTCGACCTCGTGCTCGTCGGCCGCTCGAACAACGTCGGGAAGCCGGCGCTCTGGCTCGGGCTCTCCCGCGGCGCGACCGTCGTCTCCTGTCACCGCTTCACGGCGCAGGCGGGCCGCCTCGAGGAGCACACGTCGCGGGCCGACATCCTCGTGGTCGCCGCGGGCGTCCCCCGCTTCGTCACCGGCGACATGGTCAAGGAGGGCGTGATCGCGGTCGACGTCGGCATCAACCCCGTGCGCGACGAGGAGACCGGCAAGGTGCGGCTCGTCGGCGATCTCGACTTCGAGAGCGTGGCCGAGCGGGCCGAGGCGATCACGCCGGTCCCCGGCGGGGTCGGGCCGATCACGGACGTCTGGCTCCTCCGCAACACCGCCGAGGCCGCGTCGCTGCAGGGCTAGAAGTCAGGCCGTGGAGCCGTCTAGCTGCGGGAAGGTGGAGGCGTCGAGCGTGCCCGGGCCAGCGTTCGCGCGCAGGCGCGTCTCCCAGTCCGAGTGCTGCTCCTTGCAGGTCGGGCATGCGCGGAGCGCATGCCCGTTGCCGGCGTCGAGGTGCCCCCAATACCCGCGCGACAGGAGACCGTCAGCCTGCTGTCGCCCGCAGAGGCCGCAAATGAGGTAGAGCCGCGACATGTTCCTCTTATAGCACCGCCCGAGCTTCCGCGCTCACCAGGGCCCGATGAACTCCCCGCTCGGGTGGGCAAGCAGGATGACGATGACGATGACGATGCAAGCCACCGAGAGCAGGAGCATGGCCGGCGTCAGCCAGCGTACGGGCGACTGCTGGGATGGGAACTCGATCTGTTTCTGACGAGCCATCATGCCCTCCTAGGGTCCGGGATCGGTCGAGGGGCCGGCGAGCGGAGGCTCCTTGAAGCCCGGGCCCGGAGCTGTCGGGCTCGCGGGCGGCAACAAGGCCCCGGCGCCGCGCAGGAGCTCTGCCTGGGCATTGAGCTTCTTGTTCTCGAGCCAGACCCAGTAGACCAGTGCCAGCACCATGAGGGCGATCCCGAGGACGGTGAGGACGTACGTGCCCGTGGAGTTCTCCGGGCCGAACGTCCAGAACGTCGTCGTGACCTCGTCCCAGCTGTCGTAGGGGAAGCTGTCGATCACGGCCTACCTCCTCCCCGCCGGCTCACCGGCTCGGTCTCCGTTTACCTGTGCGTACCCCTCGAGCAGGATCGGCCCGGCTTCGACCTCCTGGCCGTCGGGCAGGACGACCGTCTCGGGCACCCGCTCGAACTCGGGGAAGAAGTCCTGCTGGAACTCCGCCATGTCGAGGCCTTCCAGCTCGACCTCCGGCGGGACGCGCAGCAGGTTCGCCTTCTTCAGCACCCAGCTGACGATGTAGCCCGGCAGGAACGCCAGCGGGAAGAACGCGAGCATGCCAATGAGCTGCCCGCCGAACGAGCTGGGGACGTTGTTCACCCCGGTCGGGAAGCCGCCCGCAAAGATGCCGACGAGGAAGACGCCGTAGAACCCGCAGAAGCCGTGGACCGCCACCGCCCCGACCGCGTCGTCGACCCGCAGCTTCTTCTCGATGTAGCCCCCGACCCAGACGACGAGCAGGCCGCCCGACGCGGCCAGTAGGTAGGCGAGCGAGGGGTGGTAGACGTCGGCGCCTGCCGAAACCGAGATCACCCCCGCGAGGCCGCCGGACAGCGTCCAGAAGGGATCGCCCTTGCTGGCGATCCAGCCGCCGGTGAAGCCGCCGGCGAAGCCGAACGTGATCACCATCGCGATCGTGCCCAGCGTCGTGGGCGACAGATAGATGTTCAGCCACCCTGGGAAGACCGTCGACTGGATGAAGAGACAGGCGGCGTAGAAGCCGTAGAAGCCGGTGAAGATCAGCATCAGCCCCATGAGGGTCAGATGCGTGTTGTGGGGTCTGAACGCTCTCGCCCTCCCCTGGATGTCGTACTTCCCTATGCGTGGCCCCAGGTTCAGAAGCACGCCAAGCGTGAAGGCGCCGGCGACGCCGTGCACGACGAGGGACGCGATCGAGTCGTGGAAGCCGTAGTTCGTGGTGAGCCAGCCGCCCGCGCTCCAGCCCCAGGCCGCGTCCATGATCCAGACCCCCGAGCCGAGGACGACCGCGAGGATGAGGTAGGCGGACAGGCGCACGCGCTCGATGAGCGCGCCCGACATGATCGAGGCGGTGGTCCAGGAGAAGAGCAGGAAGGCGAGGAAGAAGACGAGGCTCAGATGGCCGGTGAGGCTCGACTCGAGGTTCCCGGCCATGCCCTGCGCTCCACGGCGCGGTGAGGCCGCAGAACCCCGGGAACTCGGCTGGGCCGGCATGGCCCTCGGCCGGACCGCCGTGCTCGAAGCAGCCGTAGATGTACCAGCCGAAGTAGTAGAAGCTCGGCGTGACGACGGCGATGGTGAGGATGTTCTTCATCGCCGTCGACATGATGTTCTTGCGCCGCGCGACGCCCGCCTCGTACGCCATGAAGCCGACGTGGATCAGCCACATGATCACGACCGTGAAGAAGTAGAAGACCTCGAGCAGGACCAGGCTGTCGAGGTTGATCTGCTCCTGGAGCTCCTCAGGCGTCGGCGCCTGAGCGAGAAGCGCGGACAGCACGGACGCAAGCGACGAGGTCATCAAGCCCTCCTAGGGACGCACGCCAGAGCGCTGCGGCACACCAATCCGCGAACTACCGTACGAAACGGCTCGGACGCAGCCCAGGTTTAGGAAGTCCACCTTTTCCAGGCGATGAGTGTCGGGTGGCCACATAGGAGCGGGCTAGCATGGTTCCGTCTCCGCCGCTCCCGTCTCAGCGTTGACGAGAACCGTGGCGCACTCTTCCCTGAGACCGGCGGCATTCGTCGTCGAGAGGGAAACGGCCCAGTACAGCTGTGCGTCCAATCCGCGCTGGATGCCGCGGACGAGGACCTTCTCGGGCACGAAGTCGACCTGGGCCCTCGCGATCACCTCGGCCTCTTCGAAGGAGATTTCGTCCCCGCGCGACGCACAGGTCTGCAGCGCGATGACGGCGAGGAGTAACACCCCGAGCAGCAGTGCGATCCGCCCGAGCGGGCGATCTCTGAAGTCCCGCTTAGGCTCGGGCTCGGTGCCGGCGTCGGTAGGCGGCGTATCCACGGAGGATGAGGTAGCCCACGAAGTGGGTCAGGAACACGAGCGACAGCCACCACGCCCAGTACGTGAAGTGCGGACGGGGATCGAATTCCCGTAGCTCGATCACAGTCAGGTAGAGCGCGATCGCGAGCGTCACGAAGAACATGACCTGAGGGAAACCGGCGGGCGCGAAGACGACGAGAAGCATCTGCAGATCGTTTACCAGACCGCTTCCCGGCGCAACCGTCATCGGCGGGGAGCAGAATCCACGCGGTGTCCGCGCGCGACGTCATCGAGACACTGGCGATCCTGCTCGCGGCCGGGCTGGTCTCCGAGATCGTGGCCGGGATCCTCCGCGTCCCGCGAATGGTCGTGCTCGTCGGAGCGGGCGCAGTGTTGGGGCCGGAGGTCGCCGGGTGGGTGGAGCTCCCGCTCGACTCGGTGGCGATCCAGATCCTGCTCACGCTCGGCGTCTCGCTGATCCTGTTCTACGGCGGCCTGAACCTCAGGTTCAGCGTGCTTCGGCCGGTGGCGGTCGGCCTGGGGCTCCTCGCCGTGCCCGGCGTCCTGCTCACGGCGCTGGTCACGGGGTCCGTGGCCGCGCTCGCGTTCGACGTGCCGATCGAGGCGGGACTACTCGTGGGCGCGGTGCTCTCCCCCACCGACCCGGCGATCCTCATTCCGCTCTTCGAGCGGCTGCGGATCCGTGCCAAGGTCGCGCAGACGATCGTCGCGGAGTCGGCTCTCAACGACGTGACGGGAGCGGTGCTGGCGCTCTCCCTCGCGGCGTTCGTGATCGAGGGGAGCGGATCGCTCACCGGGCCCCTCGAGGAGTTCCTGCTCGACCTCCTCGTCTCGGCCGCGCTCGGCACGGTCTTCGGCGTCGCACTCGCTCTGGCGATCTCGACGCGACGGATCGGGATCTGGCGCGAGTCCCCCACCATCGCCGTGCTGCTCGTCGTAGCCGCAGGCTATTTCACGATCGACTACGCCGGCGGGAGCGGCTACCTCGGAGCGTTCCTCGCCGGGCTGATCGTCTCGAACATGGACGAGCTGGGCCTGGGGATGCACAGCCACCGTGAGACGGAGATGCGCGTGTTTACGCAGGCGGCGACGGACATCGTCGTCATCTTCGTGTTCCTGACCCTCGGCGCGAACCTCCCCTTCGACACGATCGCCGACGAGGCTCTCCCGGCGCTCGTCACCCTCGCCGCGCTCATCCTCGTCGCACGTCCGCTGACCGTCCTCGCCTGCCTGCTTCCCGACCGGCACGGCCGGTGGCGGCGCGAGGAGCTCGTCTTCCTCTCCTGGACACGGGAGACCGGCGTCGTCCCCGCGGCCTTGGTCGGGGTCCTCGTCGCCGAGGGCGTGCCGTACGAGGCCGAGCTGGCGACCGTGGTCGCGCTCGCCATCGTCGTCACGCTGCTCCTGCAGTCGACGACGAAGGCGTGGCTCGCCCGCCGGCTCGAGCTCTACGACCAGGGATAGGGCGAGCTCGAGACCGGGTGGAGGTCGCCCGTCGCGAAGCGCTCGAAGCGGAACGGGTAGAGCAGGCTCGAGTGGTCGCCGAGGAGCACCTTCGCCACCTCGCGGCCGACGCCGATCATCTTGTAGCCGTGGTTCGAATCGAGAACGGCGTAGGTGTTCGGGCGCATGTAGTCGAAGACCGGGAAGTTGTCGGCGGTGAAGGCGCCGACGCCGCCCGACCTCGCCGTCTTGTAACGCGGGCGGCAGCCCTCGAACCGGCTCATGGCGTGCGAGAGCGCGGCGCACCACATGTCGGGGAAGTCGGGGTCGACGTCCGTCGTGGACGGATACGGGTCGAGCTCGACCTCCTCCTCGACGACGAGCGGCGAGGCGCCGCCCTGCACGCCGTGGCGGTCGCGCTTGTAGTAGATGCCCCAGAGCTCGTCGGTGACCAGGTCGCCGTCGTCGGTGTAGAGCGGCGCGTCCGTGTCGAGGTGGATGACGGGCGGCGCGCCGCCGTCCGCCGTGGCGAACACGAACGGGTCGACCTCGATCTCCCCCTCCTGGAGGTTCCAGTACGTCCACATCGGCCGGTCGGGGACGACCTCGCCGGAGGGCGTTCGCACGTCGATCGTCGCCGGCAGCTCGAGCATCGACCAGAAGCGCTTCGCCCACGGGCCCGGTGCGATCACGAGCTGCTCGCCCACCTCGACGCGGCCGCGGCTCGTCTCCAGGGCCTTCGCGCTGCCGTCGTCTCCGAGCTCGATCGCCCGCACCTCGACGCCGGTCAGGATCTCCACCCCCTCTTCGGCGCACTTGCCCGCGAGCCCGAGCACCGACTCGCGGTTGAACGCGAACCCGCCCTGGCGCTCGTGCAGGAGCGCCGTCACGCCCTGCGCGCGCCAGTCCGGGAAGAGCTCCTTCATGTACGCGTGGACCTCCGCCTCGCCGGTGACGAACGTCGACCGGTAGCCGATCTTCTCCTGCCGCTCGAAGGTGGCCGCGAGGTCGGATTCCTGGACGGCAGGACCGAGCGCCATGTAGCCGACCGGGTTGTACGCGTAGGCGGCCGGATCCGACTCCCAGACCTCGACGCACGCCTGCATGAGCTCGCTCATGGCCGGCTGGAAGTAGTTGTTGCGGACGACGCCGCAGGCGATGCCGGAGGCGCCCGCGCCGGGCTCCGACTTCTCGAGCACGACAACATCGGCGCCGGAGCCCGCGCCCCGGGCGCGCAGCTCCTTCGCGAGGTGGTAGGCGGTGGAGAGGCCGTGGATTCCGGCTCCGACGATCACGAAGCGCTGCGAGGCGGGCAGGTCGGGCATCGCGGTGTTGCCTCCTGGGCAATAGCGTTTCAAACTGACATACTGACCGTACCATGGCGCGGACCGGAACGCCAGCGACGCGACGCGTGGCCGCGGTGGAGCGGGCCGCAGCCGTCCTCGACGAGCTCGCCGAGGAGGCCGAGTTGGGCACGAACGAGCTGGCGCGTCGGACCGGGCTCCACCCCAGCTCGGTTTCCCGCCTGCTCGCCACGCTCGTCGACGCCGGCCTGGCGGAGCACGTCGCGGAGACCGGCCGCTACCGGCTGGGGCTCCGCCTGGTCGAGCTCGGGAACGCAGTGCTCGCGCGCCTCGACCTGCGCGAGGTCGCCCGCCCGCACCTGCGCGCGCTCGTGGACGAGACCGGCGAGACGGCCACGCTCTCCGCGCCGGGGGATCCCGACGCGATCACAGTCGACTTCGTCCAGAGCGCCGCCTCGGTGCAGAGCGTCGCGCGCGTCGGGCGGCCGAGCATCGCCCACGCGACGGCCACCGGCAAGGTCGCCCTGGCCTTCGGTGACGTCGACCTCCCGCCGGGACGGCTCGGCCGGTTCACGGAACGGACGATCGTCGACCGCGCGGCGCTCGCGAGCGAGGTCGACCGTGTCCGAGCGCAGGGCTTCGCGCGGGCGGTCGGCGAGCGCGAGGACGATCTCAACGCGGTCGCCGCGCCGGTGCGCGGAAGCCGGGGCGAGCTCGCGGCGGTGCTCGGGATCCAGGGACCGGCCTCGCGCTTCGGCGAGGAGGCGATGGCGCAGGCCGTCGAGCCGCTCCTCGCCCGTGCAGCCGCGGTCTCCGACGCTTTAGGCTGGCGCCCAACGGCGAAGGAGGAAGCGTGAGCACAGAGATCATCCGGACGGCCTTCGACGGCGTCCAGCAGGAGCTCGGCGCCGAGTTCATGGAGTGGGAAGGCTGGAACTGGACGACCGACTTCGGCGACCCGGTCGGCGAGCACAACGCGGTCAGACAGGATGTCGGCGTCTGGGACGAGTCTCCCCTGCGCAAGTGGGACTTCTCCGGGCCCGACGCCATTGCCGCCGCCGACCGGATCTTCACGAACGACATGCTCGGGCTCGAGATCGGCCAGGTGCGCTACGCGCCGTTCTGCGACGAGAACGGCAGGATGGTCGGCGACGGCACGGTCTTCAAGTTCACGGACTCGAGCGCCTGGGTCATCACCGCGCTCGACTCCGACCTCGACCACATGCGCGAGGTCGTCTCCGGGCTGAACGTCTCCATCGAGCCGCTCACGGAGAAGCTGCCGCACGTCCAGCTGCAGGGCCCGCGCTCGCGTGAGGTGCTCGCCGGCCTCGTCGACGAGGAGGTCGAGAGCCTCCCGTACTTCCGCTTCCTCCCGCACCAGGTGCACGTCGGCCGCGTGCCCGTCTGGGTCTCCCGCACCGGCTACTCCGGCGAGCGCGGCTACGAGCTCTTCACCGGGCCGGACTACGCCGCCGAGCTATGGGGCGTCCTCACCGAGGCCGGCGCCAGGCCGTACGGCCTCTCCGCCGTGGAGACCCTCAGGATCGAGTCCGGGCTCATCTTCATCGGCTACGACTACTTCCAGCACGAGACCGATCCGTTCGACATGTCGCTGGACAAAGTGATCCGCCTCGACACCGGCGACTTCCACGGCAAGGCCGCGCTCGAGGAGACGGCGAAGAGCCCGCCGCGACGAATGGTGACCCTCTCCGTCGAGGGATCCGACGTGCCGGAGTACGGCGCCACCGTCACCAAGGACGGCGAGCCGGCGGGCACGCTCACGAGCCCGGCGGAGAGCCCCACGCTCGGGAAGGTGATCGGCATGGCCGTCCTCGAGGCGCGCGTCGCGACGAAGGGCGAGACGGTGGACGTCGCCCTCGGCGACGGCACGGTTTCGGCCACGGTCGACGACTTCCCGATCTACGACCCGGAGAAGACCAGGCCGCGCAGCTAGCGCGGGGTCAGACGCCGACTCGCTCGACCCCGTAATGCCGGTAGGCCCGGTCCTCCAGCTCTTCGGAGATCGGGCCGTCCGGGTCCTCGTACTCCGGCGCGCGCGCGACCTCGTCCTTCGTCCAGCGGACGCGAATCGCCGTTCCGTCGCGCTCGGCACCGCGGACGGGGATGACGCGGTGGTGCGAGCGGACGAGGCCGGAGAAGACGCCGAGCCACTCGGGCTGCCCGGTCCCCCGGTCCTTGAAGAACGTCTCCAGGTTGCCGAGCGACTTCCCCTCGCGGTCGAGGACGTCTCGGCCCAACAGTTCGCGGAGCTCCGTTTCGGTCAGCACGCCGTTCCTCCTCTCGGACGGGTTCGCATCAACGGAGTACCCGCCGGGGCGGTCAGGAAACCAGGCCGAGCAGGACCAGCCCGGCGATGACGAGGCCGATCCCGGCCCACTGGGTCGCCCGCGGGCGCTCGTGGAGGAGGACGACGCCGGCGACGATCGGGACGACCGCATAGGGCGCCGCGGCGGTGGCCACGACGGACGTGTCCGCGTGGCGGACGCCGAAGTTGAAGGCGACGTAGCCGAGCGTGTCGACCACGGCGATCAGCGCGATCATCGCGAGCAGCCGCGGCGAGCGGTCCGGGAAGCGCCACTCGCCGCCGCGCAGCGAGACCGCGACGAGGAAGAGCGTCGAGAAGCCGCGCGCGAGGAAGATCGGCACGAGCCAGCCGTAGTCCGCGCTGAAGTACGCGACGCCGTAGACGAAGGCGCCGATCACGACCGCCGTGGCGAGTGCGAGCAGGATCCCGAGCAGCGCGACCCGCTCGAGCGCGCGCATCTGCGCCAGGTCCGACGACGCGAGCACGACGCCGAGCATGACGACGACGATGGCGACCGTCTCGCCGCCGCCGAGGCGCTCGCCCCCGATGAGCACGGCGCAGACGACGGTGACCGCCGCGTAGGCGGAGACGATCGGGCTCACGATCGAGATCGGGCCGATGGCGAGCGCCTGGTAGAAGGCCAGGTAGGAGAGCCCGCCGAGGAGGCCGACGAACGCGAGCCAGGCCAGGTCGCCGCCCGAGACGTCGGAGATACCCTCCCCCGTGACCACGAGCAGCCCGGCGAGCAGCACCATCGCCACGAGGTGGAAGCCGAGCACGACCCGGAACGAGCCGGTCTGCCGTGACGTGATCGCCGCGAAGTAGTCCGCCAGGCCCCACGACAACGCGGCCGTGAGGCCGAGCAGGATCCCCATCTAGCGGGGCCGGGAGGCCGCCTCGACGAACTGGGCGAACGGCTCGAGGAAGCGGCGGTCGACCCGCCACTCCTCCTGGAGCTCCCACTGGACGGCGAGGACGTAGGAGTCGCCGTCGAGCTCGACCGCCTCGACGACGCCGTCGGGCGCGCGGGCGACGACGGTCAGGTCGGAGGCGACCTCGTCGAGCGCCTGGTGGTGGAAGCTGTCCACCTCGATCTCCTCGACGCCGAGCGCCGCGTGCAGCCGGCTCCCCGGCTCGATCGTGATCGGATGCCGCGGGATGCGGCGGCACCTCGTCGGAGCCCTCGAGCGAGATGCGCTCGACCTCCTTCCAGGCCCTCCAGCCGCGGTCGGACGGATGCTCGGCCCACTCGGGCTTGACGGAGACGTCCTGCACGAGCGTGCCGCCGAGCGCGACGTTCAGGATCTGGATGCCGCGGCACATGCCGAGGATCGGGGAGCCCGCGGTCGAGCGAGCGCTCGGTCAGCTCGAGCTCGAAGGCGTCGCGCATCGGCTCGGTCGGGGCGAGGTGCTCGGAGGGCTCCTGGCCGTAGCGGCCCGGGTCGATGTCGCGGCCGCCGCCGAGGAGGATCCCGTCGCAGACGTCGAGCGCGTCCTCCAGGTAGCCGTTGACCCGCGGAAGCGCGAGGCCGACGCCGCCGGCGAGCGCGAGCGGCCGCTGGAAGCCGACGCCGGCGTAGTCGCCGAAGTCGTGCAGGCCCAGCGAGAGCCCGATGACGGGTTTGCGCTCCGACATCACTGGACATTTCTATCGCACTCGTCCTAGAGTCGGCGCAACCCAGCGAAGGAGGCCAATGGCGACCGACAAGACCACCGACGCCGGGGGAGCCAACGGGCGCGCCGCCGAGGTCGTCGAGGAGTGGCGGAACGCCGCCTACAACTGCTTCAGCTCGGGCCACAAGTTCTGCCGCGAGGTCTGCCCGGTGATGCAGGTCACGCGCGACGAGCGGCACACGCCGACGGCGTTCCACGCGAACGTCGTCGCGATGGACGAAGGCCACCTCACGATCGAGGACGTCGCCGAGGACTACGTGCACTGCACGATGTGCGGCGCCTGCGAGCTCCGCTGCCCGAACACGCTCTTCACCGGCGACTTCTACCGCTTCCGCCAGCGCACGATCGACGTCGTGCAGGGCGATGCGGACGCTCGCGGTCGAGGAGGGCATCCACCAGGAGAACTGGAAGCGCTGGGCCGAGCTCACCGACCGCTGGGGCAACGAGCCGGTGCTCGGCTGGCGCACGGAGACCTCGGCGAACAAGGTTCGCGCCTGGGCGGCGGGCCTCGACCTCCCGACCGGCGGCGAGACGGTGCTGTTCGCCGACTGCGAGGCCGCCTTCTACCGGCCGTCGGTGCCTCGCGCCGTGGCGCTCCTCCTCGGAGCCGCCGGCGTCGAGTTCGGCCTCATGAGCCAGCAGTGGTGCTGCGGCGGGCCCATGTGGGAGACCGGGTACGTGGAGATCGCCCACAAGATGGCCGAGCACAACATGATCGACTGGCGCAAGACGGGCACGAAGCGGGTCATCTGCCTCGACCCGCACGACTACATCACGATCATCGAGCACTACCCGACGCTCGACGAGAACTTCGACGAGTTCGAGATCGTGCTCGGCGTCGACCTCGTCGCCGAGCTGATCCGCGAGGGCAAGATCGAGCTGACGACGCCGATCGAGCGCACGGTGACGTACCACGACCCGTGCCGGCTGAACAAGCGCCTCGGCAAGTGGCAGTCTCCGCGCGAGATCCTGCGGGCGATCCCGGGGCTCACGTTCGTCGACGTCGACCACGTCACGCAGTGGTCGTACTGCTCCGGCGCCGGCTCGAACCTCGCCACCGAGAAGCCGGAGCTGACGGCGGAGATCAGCCGCCGGCGGATCGAGAAGGCGGCGGCGCTCCCCGGCGTCGACACGCTCGTCTCCGCCTGCCCCTGGTCGGAGCGGCCGCTCACCGAGCAGGGGAAGGCGCAGGGCATCGAGGTGTTCGACATCTTCGAGCTGGTCGCCGAGGCGGCCGGATTCGAGGTGTGAGATGGCAGTCGCAGCCCTTCCCGACACCCTGATCGACGAGCTCGTCGCCATCTGCGGCGAGGACCACGTCTTCACCGGCCGCTCGGCGCTCTTCAACCGCGCGCGCGTCCCCTCGCCGTTCCCGAAGCACAGGTGGGAGGAGTTCATCCCGCAGGCGGTCGTGCTGCCGACGTCGGCGGAGCAGATCTCCGAGGTGGTCAAGCTGGCGAACCGCGAGCGGGTCCCGGTCGTGCCGCGCGCCGGCGCCACCGGGCTCACCGACGGCGCGGTGCCGCTCAAGCACGGGATCCTCGTCGACGTCAAGCTCATGAACAAGATCCTCGAGATCGACGTCGAGGACCGCACGGTCACCGTCCAGCCGGGGATCAACATGCTGAAGCTCTCCCAGGAGCTGCAGCCGCTCGGCTTCATCTATCCGGACAACCCGGCGTCGTATCCGTGCTCGCTCGTCGGCGGGCGCATCGGCACGAGCGGCTGGTCGCTGATCGGCGGCCGCTTCGGCCACACGCGCGACCTCGTGATCAGCTTCGAGATCGTGCTCCCGACCGGCGAGATCATCCGCGTCGGCGACGGCGGCGGCAAGAAGACGCGCAAGTCGTCGTCGGGCTTCCAGCTCAAGCACCTCTTCATGGGCCACCAGGGGACGCTCGGCATCGTCACCGAGGCGACGCTCGAGCTGGTCAAGCGCCCGGAGGCGGAGTTCTCGGCCTTCTACGCCTACCGCTCCTACGAGGACGCCTGGCGGGCGACGGGCGAGTTCGCGCGCTCGGGCGCGGCGACCCTCGCCGGCGTCGTCCTCTTCGACGAGTGGAAGGTGAAGTACCTCCGCCGCGACGACGAGGCGTACATCCCGCAGCCCGACTGGGTTCAGGCCGTCGTCGCGGTCGCCATGTACGGGAACGACGACGAGGTACGCGCCTCGGCGAAGCGGATGCTGAAGATCGGCAAGGCCTCCGGCGGCGAGTACCTGGGCGACGAGATCTCCCAGGGCGACTGGGCCTCGCGGCACGACCGCTACGCCACGCCGCAGCACGGGCGCACCCGGGACGGCCAGGTCGCGCTCATGAGCTGGCACTGCGAGGACGCGGCGATCCTCTACTCGCAGCTCCCCGCCGTGCGCGAGAAGTGGCATGCCGTCGCGGCCGGCCTGCGCGAGCGCTTCGACATGTTCGACGACTGGGGCATGTTCGCGTACACGAACGGGGCCTTCAAGTCGTGGGGCGACTACCTCACCGAGATCGACATCGGCATCTGGGAGATGAAGTGGGACGACGAGAGCTGGGCCGCCTGGGTGGACGCGAAGCGGGAGATCGCCCGCATCGCCATCGAGCACGGCGGCTCCATCTCGGCGTGCCACGGCTCCTGCCGCGAGGGCGAGGTCGACCTCGTCCCCGACGAGCTCGGCGGCGGCTTCGAGGTGATGAAGCAGATCAAGCGCACGCTCGACCCGAACAACATCATGAACCCGGGCAAGTACCTGCTCGACGAGGCCTACGAGGAGGTGGAGTCGTGATCGGCTTCAGGCTCTCGGCGCAGAAGCCGCCGGAGGCGCAGCGCATCAAGGACGACGTGGTCATGCGCTTCGACCACATCTACGAGGTCGACCCGGCGCTCATGACCGAGCACACGCCGCAGCAGGACATCCCGGCCTGGGACACGCTGCGGATCGTCGAGAGCCGGTGGGAGCACCTGGCGTGGATGCACGACCACTTCGCGGACAGCGTCGTGTCGGGGGAGGAGCTGCTCAAGGAAATCGAGGCCGAGGAGGGCGCACAGCCATGAAGTTCAGCTACACGACGCTGCTCGACTACCCGCTCGCCGACTCGCTGGAGCACATCAAGACGGCCGACGAGCTCGGCTACTACGCGTGCTACGCGGCCGACGAGACCTGGCACAAGGATCTCTGGCTGCTGTACGCGGCGGCGGCCGACAAGACGAAGAACGTCCGCTTCGGGCCCAACCTCTCCAGCGTCTACCTGCGCGAGCCGACGCTCATCTGCCAGGCGCTCGCCACCCTCGACGAGCTCACCGGCGGCCGCGCGGAGGGCGTCATCTCCTGCGGCAACTTCGGCATGCTCTCGCAGTACGGCGTCGACTGGAAGGCGATCAAGCCGTTCTCCCGGGTCAAGGAGGCGCACGAGGTCATGCGCACCTTCCTCGACAACGGGGCGATCACGTACGAGGGCCAGTTCCACACAGTACGCCGGCCTCTTCACCTTCGCGCGGCCCGTGCAGGAGCGCCTGCCCCTCTACATCGGCGCCATGCGCGGCCCCAAGTCGATGCAGCTCGCCGGCGAGGTCTCCGACGGCGTCCACAGCGCGCTGGGCTACAACAAGGCGTGGTACGACTACGTCGTCGAGAACGTGAAGATCGGCGCCGAGAGCGCCGGCCGCGACTGGAAGACGCTCGACATCGGCGCCTGGTGCGTCGTCACCTGCGGGCCCGACTCGGAGAAGGCGAAGACCGCGGCGCGGGCCATCGTCACCTTCTACCTCTCCTCCCAGCCGGACGAGCAGTTCGAGGCGCACGGCATCGACCCGGCCGAGACGAAGGCGATCGTCGAGGTCCTCGGCACCGGCGACCTCGAGAAGGCGTACGAGATGACGACGCCCGAGATCGCCGACAAGCTCTCGATCGCCGGCACGCCCGAGGAGTGCGTGGCCCAGATCAAGGAGATGGAGTCGGCGGGCGTCAACCACATGATCCTCTGCATCACCGACCCCTACATCCTGAAGCTGTTCGCGCAGAGGGACGTGGACGTCCCGGACGTCAACGGCCAGCTCCGGCTCATCGCCGAAGAGGTCATGCCGGCGTTCACACCGGGCGGTCCCGAGCTAGGAGGAGCCATGGCCGTCACGAGCGTGCTGACACTGACCCAGGAGCAGCGGGCGACGTTCTGGGCGCTCGCCGACGTCCTCATCCCGGCCACGGACGCGATGCCCGCGGCCAGCGAGGCCGGCTCGGCGGAGAAGTGGCTCGACCGGGCGCTCGCGGCCCGGCCCGACCTCGTCGAGCCGCTCACGGCCGTGCTCGACGCCGCGGCCGGGCGCGACGCCGAGGCCGAGGCGCGGCGGCTGCACGCCGAGGACCCCGACGGCTTCTCCGCGCTCGCGCAGATCGCCTCGGGCGGCTACTACATGAACCTCAAGGTCCGGAAGCGGATCGGCTACCCGGGCCAGGGCAAGCGGCCCCCCTTCTCCGACGAGGCCGAGTACGACCTGCGCGACGGCCTGCTCGACCCGGTCTACGCGCGCGGGCCGATCAACACGACGCCGCCGCCGCCGCCGGAGACGATCGAGCCGGCGGCGCCGCTCTCCTTCTCGATCTCGGGCAACGGCGAGAAGGCCGACGTCCTCATCATCGGCGCGGGCGCGGGCGGCTCGGTGGCCGCGCGCCACCTGGCGGAGGCCGGCTTCAAGGTCGTCTGCCTGGAGCAGGGCGGCTGGGAGAACGCCTCCGACTTCCCGGGCGACAAGCTCGAGTGGGAGCTCGTCGCCGACGCGCAGTGGAGCCCGAACCCGAACACGCGGCAGCACCCGGCCGACTACCCGCTCGAGGTCTCGGGCTCGCCGATCACGCCGGTGATGTACAACGCGGTCGGCGGCAGCACGATCCACTTCTGCGCGCAGTGGGTGCGGCTGCGGCCGCAGGACTACAAGCTCCGCACGCTGCACGGGATCGCCGACGACTGGCCCGTCTCCTACGAGGAGATGAAGCCGTACTACGAGCGGATCGACCAGGAGATGCAGATCTCCGGCATGGCCGGCGACCCCAACTACCCGCCCGGGCCGCCGCCGCTCCTGCCGCCGCTCCCGATCGGCCCGATCGGGCGGCGGGCGGCCGAGGGGATGAACGAGCTCAACTGGCACTGGTGGCCGGCCGCGCACGCGATCCGCTCCGAGGACGTCGGCAACCTCGCCGGCTGCGAGCGCACGGGCACCTGCATGTGGGGCTGCCCGAAGGGCGCCAAGAGCTCCACCGACACGACCATGTGGCCGCAGGCGCTCGCGCACGGCGCGAAGCTCGTCACCGGAGCGCGCGTGCGCGAGATCACGACGAACGGGAACGGCCTCGCCACCGGCGCGATCTACGTCGACCGCGACGGGAACGAGCAGCGCCAGGAGGCCGACGTCGTGATCGTCGCCGGGAACGGCGTCGGCACCGCCCGCCTGCTCCTCCTCTCGGGCGGCCCCGACGGCCTCGCCAACTCCTCGGGGCTCGTCGGCAAGCGGCTGATGCTCCACCCGTACATGAGCGTGCTCGGGATCTACGAGGACGACCTCGAGGGCTGGCTCGGGCCGTGGGGGACGCAGCTCCTCTCGCTCGAGTTCGCCGACCACGACGAGTCGCGCGGCTTCCCGCTCGGCGCGCAGTGGGACGTGATGCCGCTCGGCGGGCCGCTCTTCAGCCTCTTCCGCTACGACGAGCTGCCCTTCGACGAGCGCTGGGGCGCGGCCGTCCACGACCTGACCGAGTCGACGCTCGGCCACGCCTTCGACTGGGGCGTCGGGATCGAGGACCTCCCGCACGAGTCGAACACGGTCACGCTCGACCCGGAGCTGACCGACGCGGACGGCATCCCGGCGCCGAAGATCACGTTCACGATCGACGACGAGATGCGCGCCAACCTCGAGTTCCAGCTCGCGCGGGCGAAGGAGGCGCACGAGGCCGCCGGCGCCGTGAAGACGATCGTCGCCGACTGGTCGCAGTGGGGCTGGCACCTGCTCGGGACGACGCGGATGGGCGACGACCCGGCCACGTCGGTCGTCGACCGCTGGTGCGCGGCCCACGACGTCCCCAACCTCTACGTGCTCGACGGCGCCGTCTTCCCCACCTCGGGCCCGATGGCGCCGACGTCGACGATCTGCGCGAACTCCCTGCGCTGCACCGAGCGCCTGATCGAGCGCGCCCGCCTGCAGCCGACGCCCGCCTAGTCCTCCGGCGCAGCCGATCTCGTTCGTCGTGCCGTCGCGGCGGTGGAGCACGATCGTCCTGGTCGGCTCGTGGTGTCTCGAGCCGGAGCCCGAACCGTTCTCGCCCATGACGGCCGCGTGCGCACGCCGGCGACGACCAGGTCGACGGACTCCACCGAGTCGCCATGACGACGAGGTCCCGTCCGAGGTGACGGACTGCACGAGCCCGTCCGGGCCCGGCCGGCCGGAGCCGCCGCCGTTCGGAGCCGCCGAGACGCGGTCGTCGCCGACGTGCGGCGATCTCGGCGCCCCAGGGGATGCCGCTCCGAACGGCCGCGCGCCAGCTCCCCGGCCGTCGTCGCGAGGCTGAGACGCCGTGAGCTCCCGGACCGGAACCGTCTCGTCGCCGCCCGACCACTGAGCCACGAGGAGCCGGCACTAGTCGGCCAGGTCGAACGTGATCTGCTTCGTCTCCGTGAGGGCGTCGATGATCCAGCCGGCCAGCTCGCGGCCGGCGCCGAGGACTTCGCGCCGCCGAACGGGGCGAGCTGGTCCCAGTAGTTCGTCGTCTCGTTGATGTGGACGTGCCGTGGTGGAGCTCCTCGGCGCGCGCCAGGCGTCGTGGAGCGAGCGCGTGAAGACGGACGCGGTGAGGCCGTACTCCGTCTCGTTGGCGATCTCGAGCGCCTCGTCGAGCGTGGAGAAGGTCATGATCGGCGCGACCGGCCCGAACGTCTCCTCCTGCGCGATCCGCATGTCGCTCGTGACGCCGTCGACGATCGTCGGCTCGTGGAACTGGCCCTCGTGGCCGCCGCCGAGGACGATCGTCGCGCCCTTGGCCGTCGCGTCGTCGAGGTGCTCCTGCGTGCGCGCGAGCACCTCGGGCGTGCACATCGGGCCCATGTCGGTCTCCTCGTCGAGCGGGTCGCCGACGCGGAGCGCCTTCGTCCGCTCGGCCAGCGCCTCGACGAACGCGTCCTTCACGGACTCGTGCACGAGGATGCGCTCGGCGGCCGTGCAGCACTGGCCGGCGAGGTAGAAGCAGCCGACGATGGCGGCGTCGGCGGCCTTCTCGATGTTCGCGTCGGCGAGGACGATCTGCGGCCCGTTCCCGCCCAGCTCGAGCACGCGGTTCTTGAGCGCGGCGTCGCGGGCGACCTGCTCGCCGGTGCGCGTCGAGCCGGTGAAGACGACGGCGCCGACGTCCGGGTGGCGCACGAGCTGCGACGCCGACCTCGCCGCGGCCGTGCACGACGTTGAGCGTCCCGGCGGGGAAGCCGGCGTCGTGGATGACCTCGGCGAACATGTTCGCGCAGAGCGGCGCGTGCTCGGACGGCTTCCACACCGAGGTGCAGCCGACCGCGAGGCCGTAGACGATCGGGATCCCGGCGATGTCGACGGGGAAGTTCCACGGCGTCACCGCCGCGACGACGCCGACGGGCTCCTGCGTGACGATGATCCGCTTGGCGTTCGAGCGCTCCTGCGTGGAGGGGAGCACCTGGCCGGCGTGGCGGAGGACGTCCTCGGACGCGCGCCGGAAGTGGTCGGCCGTGTACTCGACCATCTCCTCGCGCGACTCGCGGATGGTCTTGCCGACCTCGCGGGTGATCATCTCGGCGATCTCGTCGGCGCGCTCCATGCAGATGGCGAACGCCGCGCGGCAGAGCTCGACCCGCTCGAGCAGCGAGACCTTGCGCCACGCCGGGAAGGCCTCGGCGGCGGCCTGCACGGCCGCGTCGACCTGGGCCGGCGAGGAGGCCGCGACCGTCCCCAGCAGCTCGCCGGTGGCCGGGCTCCGGACCTCGATCTCCTCCCCGTCGCCGGGGATCCACTCGCCGCCGATGTAGGCGTCCTGCCGGGTCGCTATCGCCATGTCCTCTCCTTCCGTCGCCGTCGGTGTCAGTGTCGCATGCCCGCTTGGCCTATTGAAAGTCGCACCCGCCGAGTGGTACCGTCGCGCATCCCGATGCCGCCGACATGCCGACTACGGCGAGCAGCGCATGCCGACGGGCAGTCCGACCTGCCGTCTACAGTCCCGGACCGGCTAGGGCGTCTCTCGAATCCAGAGGAGGGTGCATGGCTGAAGTTGCAGTAGACGAACGACGTCTCCTGAAGACGATCCGCTGGTGGGACGGCTTCGTCATCGGTCTCGCCAATCCGGGCTTCCTGCTCATCGGCCTCTGGGGCTCGATCCTCGCGCTCGGAGGCACGCCCGCGATCATCCTCTGGATCATCTCGGCCCTCATCGGCGCGCTCCAGGCCTACATCTACTGCGAGCCCGCCGCCATGTTCCCGGACAAGCCGGGAGGCCTGTCGGTCTACGCGCGGGAGGGCTGGCGCAAGCACTTCTCGTTCGCGGGCCCGATCGCCGTTTTCGGCTACTGGTTCGCCTGGTCGAGCGTGCTCGCGATCTACGGCAGCCTGATCGGGTACCTGCTGATCGCCGAGTTCGGCGCCGACAGCTACTTCGCGACCACGACCTGGGACCCGCCGATCATCTACTCCCCGCTCGGCTGGCCGCAGCTGATCGGCGTAATGGCCATCGTCCTCTGCTGGATCTTCAACATCCGCGGCATGCGACCGGCCGTCGGGCTCAGCTACGTCGTCGGGGCCCTGATGATCATCCCGATCCTCGTGATCGCCATCGGCGGCTTCGTCACCGGCGACTTCCAGAACCACGAGATCAACTCGAACTTCATCGCGGCGAACGTCGAGTTCTACGGCGACTCACCGACGTTCTTCAACCAGTTCGTGATGGTCATGGTCTGGATGTACATCCTCGGCTGGTCGACCTACGGGCCAGAGGCCGGAGCGACGTTCGCGCCCGAGTACAAGGACACGGCGAACGACACCCGGAAGGCGCTCGCCTCCGTGGGAGCGCTCAACGTCTTCCTGTCGATCCTGCTCCCGATCGTCGTGCTCGGGACGATCGGCTACGACGCCCTCTTCGCCGACACGACCGGCGTGGTCTGGCTCACCGACGTCGTCAACTCGATCGCCGGCGAGGGCTTCGGGAAGTTCCTCGTCGTCTGTCTCTGCGCCGGCCTGCTGCTCTCGATGAACACGGCCACGATGGACGGCTCGCGGGCGCTCTACGCGCTCTCCGAGGAGAAGATGACGATCAAGCAGCTTGGCACCCTCAACAAGCACAACGTGCCCGGCCGGGCGATGACCGTCGACATGCTGCTGAACATCTTCCTGCTTCTCATGTTCCAGAACATCTACTTCATCCTCGCGGCGGGCAATCTCGGGTACATGCTCTCGCACGTGATCGCCCTGTCCGGGATCCTGCTCTTGCGAAGGGACCGCCCCAACTGGCCGCGTCCGATCAAGTTGGGGAAGGTCTGGATGTGGCTGGCAGGGCTCTTCTGCGCCCTGAACGCGATCTTCATCATCTTCGGGGTGTACGGGCTCAAGTACACGGGCTACGGCTTCGACTACCTGAGCCAGGAATACGCCGCGGGCACGGCCAGCCCGACGGAGCGCGTGCCCTGGATCATCATCGTCGGCGTCCTCGTCCTCGTCTGCGGCGTCCTCGGCTACATCATCGCCCAGAAGCAGTGGGGCAAGCCGGTGCGCTGGAAGGATCCGAGCGACGAGCAGCCGACGCAGGAGGCGATCGACGGCGCAGCCGCCCTCGCCGCCCGCGCCCGCTAGCCGAAACGCCAATCGACCGGGAGAGGGCGGGGAAACCCGCCCTCTCCGCGTCCGGGGTCTAGAATCGCCGGAGAGGCCCGTGGCGATTCCAATCACCGTCAAGTGCGAGTGCGGCGAGAAACACTCGGTGAAGCTCGGGGACGCCGTCGAGTGCTCGTGCGGCCGCCAGCTACGAGACGTCGCAGATCTCCGAGAGCAACTTCCCCCAGGTGCGGGAGCACCAGTCCAAGGCGAGGCTCTACGTGCGCGTGGGGGCGATCTTCCTCATCGTGATCGGAGTCGTCTCGTTCTTCCTCTGGGGCCTCTGGGGCGCGGCGGTCACCGTGCCCATCGCCGGCATGCTCTGGTTCTGGTACATCAGGCGCTGGTTCATGCGGAGGTTCGTGCCCTCCCCGGCGAGCTGCCGACGCTCGAGCTCGAGGCGACCCGCGAATGACGGGGAGACGCTCGACCGCCCGGCGCCGCCACGCGGCGGCTCCGGTCGCGCAGAGCGTCCGCCCGGTGATGCTGCTCACCCTGAACGTCGAGCTCGAGGAGCCGGCGATCGCCTTCGCGATCGACTCGGCGGCGCAGACCGGCGCCCAGCTCTACATCTGCGACGCCATCCCGCTCGAGTACCGCAACTACGTCGGCCACGTGGCGCGCCAGTACGCCGAGCAGATGATCCGCAAGCATCTCGACGCGGTCGCCAGGCGTGCCCGCGAGCGCGGAGTCACGACCACCCAGCTCGCCTTCCACAGTCCGCGGCCCGTGAAGATCGCGCTGGAGGTGGCGCGCGACGAGCAGATCGGCCTCCTAGTCTTCGGGGCGAACCGCAAGGGAGCTGGGCAAGCGCTACTTCCGCAAGGCGATCAAGCGCATCCGCGCGGACGCGCCCTGTCTCGTCTGGGTGGCGACGACTAGCACTCGTAACGGGTGCGGCTTGCACGCGCCGCCGCGACCACTGGGAGAATGCCGGTTCCCGGTTCTGCAGCAAAGGAGGCATCGCGAGATGGCGCGCGACCCCAGACACGACATCCTCTTCGAGCCGATCCAGATCGGCCCGAAGACGATGAAGAACCGCTTCTACCAGATCCCCCACTGCAACGGCTTCGGCTCCGAGAAGCCCATGAGCCAGGCGCACTTCCGCGCGATGAAGGCCGAGGGCGGCTACGCGGCGGTCTGCACCGAGTACTGCTCGATCCATCCCGAGTCCGACGACACGCACCGCGTGTCCGCGCGCCTCTGGGACGACGACGACATCAAGAACCTCGGGTTCATGTGCGACATGCTCCACGAGCACGGGGCGCTCGCCGCCGCCGAGCTCTGGTACGGCGGCCCGCACGCCCCCTGCATGGAGTCGCGCTGCGTCCCGCGCGCGCCCTCGCAGATCCCCAGCGACTTCGAGCACCTCACGTACCCGAAGGAGATGGACAAGGACGACATCCGGACGGTGCAGGGCTTCTACGTCGAGGCCGCGAAGCGCGCGCGCGAGGCCGGCTTCGACATCGTCTACGTCTACGGCTCGCACTCCTACCTGCCGCAGCAGTTCCTGACGCCCTACTACAACCGGCGCACGGACGAGTACGGCGGCTCCTTCGAGAACCGGGCGCGCTTCTGGCGCGAGACGATCGAGCAGGTGCGGGAGGCCGTCGGCGCCGACTGCGCGATCGCCGTCCGCATGTCCACCGACATGTTCATGGGCGAGGCCGGCACGCAGCTCGAGCGCGACTGCCTGCCCTTCGTCGAGATGTGCGACGAGATCGTCGACGTCTGGGACATCAACGTCTCCGGCATCGCCGAGTGGGGCGAGGACGCGACGCCGTCCCGCTTCTACGAGTCGGGCCGCATGCTCCCCTGGCAGAAGGCGGTCAAGGGCGTGGCGAAGAAGCCCGTGCTCGGCGTCGGCCGCTTCACGAACCCCGACCTGATGGTCGAGGCGATCGAGTCCGGGTCGCTCGACATCATCGCCACCTGCCGCCCGTCCATCTCCGACCCCTGGCTCCCGCGCAAGATCGACGAGGGCCGCCTGGACGACATCCGCGAGTGCATCGGCTGCAACATCTGCATCTCGCGCTGGGAGATCGGCGGCCCGCCGCTCATCTGCACGCAGAACGCGACCGCCGGCGAGGAGTACCGGCGCGGCTGGCACCCCGAGAAGTTCGAGCCGGCGCGGAACGCCGACAACGACGTCCTCGTCGTCGGCGCCGGGCCGGCGGGCATGGAGTGCGCCATGGTGCTCGGCAAGCGCGGCATGCGCCGCGTCCACCTGGTCGAGGCGGGCGACGACATGGGCGGCGGGATGCGCTGGATCCCGCAGCTGCCCGGCCTGGGCGAGTGGGCCCGCGTCGTCAACTACCGCAAGATCCAGATCGACAAGCTCAAGAACGTCGAGTTCGTCCCGAACACGACGCTCGACGCGAACGGCGTCAAGGAGTACGGCGCCGAGATCGTCGTCATCGCCACCGGCGCCTACTGGGCCACGGACGGGCTGAACGGCTGCACGCACGACACCATCCCCGGCGCCGACGCGAGCCTGCCCTGGCAGCTCACGCCCGAGCAGATCATGTTCGAGGGCAAGGAGGTACCGGGCGAGCGTGTCCTGATCCTCGACAACGACGGCTACTACATGGGCGTCTCCCTCGCGGAGAAGCTCGCGCGCGACGGCAAGAAGGTCACGCTCGATGACGCACCTGGGCAACATCGGGCCGTACCTGCACTTCACGCTCGAGGCGCCGAACCAGCACCGGATCCTGCACAAGCTCGGCGTCGAGATCGTCACCTACCACATGCCCACCAAGTTCGAGGAGGGTCGCGTGCTCGCCAGCCACGTCTACGACGAGGAGGGCCGCGAGCTCGAGTTCGCCGCCGACGCGGTCGTGCTCGTGACGCAACGTCGCTCGAACGAGGCGCTCTTCCGAGAGCTGAAGGACTCGGTGGGGATCGACACCCTCGTGGCCGAAGGCATCACCGGCTTCTACCGGATC